>JAKATG010000005.1:0-346277 GCA_021828105.1 Pseudomonadota bacterium | reverse complement strand
CAAGGCCTACGGCAAGGCCGGTGATCGTCGGCTCACGATGTTCGGGGAAGGCATTATTGGTGCCGGTCGAGATGCCGGCGATCGGCACATCGCCCGAGCGCGACACGACGGCGCGATGCGTGCCGTCACCGCCCAGCACGACAATGGCATCGATCTTTTTCTGGCGCATGAGATCGGCCGCCCGGATCGTGTCGTCGACCGTGCCGGTCACTGGCATATCGAGATAGCGGACAACCGGAAAATCATGCCCACCCGCTTTGCGCGAGCGCTCGACGCTGCGATGCACATGGTGCCTGATGCCGCCATTCTCCGGCATCACCACCACCTCGCTCACACCGCACGCCCTGAGACAGGCAAGCAGCCTGAGCACGATATTCGCCCGGTCGGTGATCTGCAGGCTCGTCGCATTGGCGATCACGCGACGGATGTCGCGCGCCGATACCGGATTGGCGATGATACCAATGGCCCTTCCCATCTAAACCCTAGGCGCTGTTCTGTTGTTGTGCCGGCAAGGAGCAATAGGCATGCCACTTAGCAGTCGCAAAACTGATCTCACGAGTTTTGAGCAAAACCATGCGAATTCCATGTTGCGGTGCGAATAAACCTGCCTGGCCGCGCGCCGCCGTTGCGCTGGCCTGTGGCGCGACGCCACAGGTGTGGCGTCGATCGCAGACCAGATGTAGAGCCTCAACAGCTAGGTGGCGCGCGGAGGAAGCGACACGCCGAAGCGGCGCATCCGGCGGTGAAGCGTGGTGCGGTCGATGCCGAGGCGGCGCGCGGCGGCCGAGACATTCCAGCCGGACCGTTTGAGATCGTCCAGAAGAATGGCGGCCTCGTCGCGGTTATCACCGGCGAACCTCGCCTCCTGCGCAGCCGCCGCCTTTTTCTCGAAGACCTGATCGGGAAGATCCTCCATCCCGATCTCGGGATCGCTCGCCATGGCACAAGCGAAGTCGATGACATTGACAAGTTCACGGATGTTGCCGGGCCAGGAATAGGCCGAAAGCGCGTCCAGGGCGGACTGCGAAATCGTTCTGCGTGGCTCGTCGGGCTTGCAGCGCCTGGCAAGAAGCTCGTTGACCATCCATGCCAGATCCGACCGCTCTCGCAGCGCCGGTAGCGCGATGGTTGCCCCATTGAGCCTGAAAAACAGATCTTCGCGGAACTTCCCCTGCCTGACGAGCTCCAGGAGGTCGCAGTGCGTTGCGGAAACCACCCGCATATCGACGGCCGTAGGCTTGAGCCCTCCGATGGGCGTCACCTCTCGTTCGGCGAGTACCCTGAGCAGGCGCGTCTGTGAGCTGAGGGGCATATCGCCGATTTCGTCGAGGAACAGCGTTCCGCCATGCGCTTCGCGGATGAGCCCCTTTTTCCCTTTCGAGAGCGCACCGGTGAATGAGCCGCCCTCATAGCCGAACAATTCGCTCTCAATGAGATTCTCGGGAAGTGCCGCGCAATTCACCGGCACGAAGGGGCCCTGTGCGCGAGCACTCGAAGTATGAATGGCCTTGGCGAGGAATTCCTTGCCAGTACCCGTCTCCCCCCGAATGAGAATGCTCATGCTGGTATTCAGAAGCCTTGCGAGCTTGCCCAGACTCTTCTGAACCGACGGCTCCTCGCCGGCGACGGCCCTCAGAGGCTGGGGCAACTTGTATTCGTCATGTGCCGCCGGCGCGCGCTGCAGAATCCGGACTGTCGAGGGCGGCACGACCTGGATGAAAAGACGCCGGCCGCTGGCCGTAAGCCTGATCACATTCCACTCGATGGACCGCGACGCTGCGAAACGTGGCAGGCTGTCGATCTCGCAGTCGAAAAAGTCGGTGATCGGTCGGCCCAGCAGCAGATGCTTCGCGCGCCAGTCGATCTTCAGCTCCAGGGCGAGCAGTTGCCGTCCGTAATGGTTGAAGCCGAGGATCCGGCCGGAAGAGTCGAGCACGAACACGAATTCGGTATCGACTTCGGCAAGCCCCTGGTTGGATGTCAGCTTCAGGATCCAGTTGCGCGAGCAGGACCTGATCAGGTTTGCCGTCTCGATGCGGTGGGCAAAGTTCTTGACGATCTGCAGCGCCAGATACTGGCTCGACTTTTGCTTTGGCGAGCTGAGCGCCGAGATGTCGAGGACAGCCGCGAGATTGCCGGTCGAATCGTAGATCGGCGCCACCGTGCAGGACAAGGGAATGTGCGTGGCGTCGAAATGCTCCGTCTGGTGGACCGTCAGGGCCTCACCCGTAAAGATGCAGGTGCCGGTTCCGTTGGTGCCGGCGCGGGCCTCGTTCCAGTCCGCTCCCAGATAGAGCCCGGCAGCCCGGAGATAATCAGTAGTTGCTTCGTCGCCGATGTAATCGACGGTGATGCCCTGATCGTCGGTCAGCAGAAGGACATAGCCAAGGCCCGCGACCTGCCGGTAGAGCGCCTCCACGCCGAAGCGCGCCGTCCGCAACAGATCGTCCATGGCCTCGCGGTGCTCGCGCAGGCAGCGGTCCTCGACGATCACCGCGGGTCGCATGACCGCAGGGTCGAGCTTGTGATGGGAGACGCAGCGCTTCCAGGAATTCAGGATCAACGGATCTCTGTCAGAGGGCCTGCCTTCGGCCACCCGGATCAATTCATCGATATGCTCGTGCGCTGCACTGGAAATCGTCGTCACCTCCACCCGGCGCAACTATCCGAACCCAACTGCGGGTTGTCAAGCAATGCGCAGCGAAGACGGCATCGCCATTGTGCAACGCAACGTGGCATCGCGATGCAAGAGAAACGACAGTCAGGCTCGAAGAGAGCTGTCGCCTGAGATTGATGGCACGGACGAGCCGGGATGCGAGCTGACCCTTCATTCGCACATCAGTTGCGATGCCCTCTCGGCAATCATTACGACGGGGGCATGCGTGTTGCCGGAGACGATTGTGGGCATGATCGAAGCATCGACGACGCGCAAGGCATCGATGCCATGAACGCGCAAAGACGGATCAACGACGCTTTGCCGGTCGCTGCCCATCTTCGCCGTGCCGACCGGATGGAAGATCGTCGTAGCGATATCACCTGCCGCCTGGGCCAGCTCTTCCGGCGCCTGGATGTCGGCGCCGGGCTTGAATTCCTCCGGATGATATCGCGCGAGACGCTTCGTTTGCATCAGGCGGCGCGCGATGGTAATCGACTGCACCGCGACTTCGCGGTCGCCGGCGGTCGAGAGATAATTCGGGGCGATCTCGGGATGATCCGCGGGATCGGCAGAAACGATGCGCACCGACCCGCGCGATTCGGGGCGCAAATTGCACACTGATACCGTGATCGCCGGAAATGCATGCAGCGGCTCGCCGAAGCGCTCGAGCGACAGAGGCTGGACATGGAACTCGATGTTGGGCGTCGCAAAGCGCTCATTCGAGCGCATGAAGATGCCGAGCTGGCTCGGCGCCATTGCCATCGGCCCAGTGCGGCGGAACGCATATTCGAGCGCGATGCCGAGCTTGCCGGAGAGCCGCGCCTGCCGCTCATTCAGCGTCGCCGCCCCCGTTATCCTGAAGGCCGTGCGGATCTGCAGGTGGTCCTGGAGATTTTCACCCACCCCCGGCAGCTCATGCAGCACCGGGATGCCATGGCGGCCGAGTAGTGCGGCAGGCCCGATGCCCGACAGCTGCAAAAGCTGCGGCGAGCCGATGGCGCCCGCCGACAGGATCAACTCCTTGCCGATGCCGACACACACAGTCTCACCCTTGAGCGTGAGCTCGAGCCCCATAGCGCGCTTGCCTTCGAACAGGAGCCTCAGCGCCTGCGTATGGCAGAGCACCGTCAGGTTGGAACGATGCCGCACCGGCTTAATGAAAGCGCGCACCGAATTGAAGCGGAAGCCGGCCTTCTGGTTGACCTCGAAATAGGACGAGCCAAAATTGTCGCCGGCATTGAGGTCGTCGACCTTCGGCACACCCAGCTCTTCCGCGGCTTCCCGCACCGCATCGAGAATCGGCCAGGACAATCGCTGCCGCTCCACCCGCAACTCGCCGTCCTGGCCGTGAAAAGGTTTGGCGAGACTGTGATGACGCTCCGACTTACGGAACAGCGGCAGCACAGTCTCCCAGTCCCAGCCCGGATTGCCGAGCTGCTGCCAGTGATCGTAGTCGGCGGCCTGGCCGCGCATATAGATCATGCCGTTGATCGAGGAGCAGCCGCCCATCACCTTGCCGCGCGGGTAAGCGAGGCGCCGCCCGTTCAATCCCGCTTCCGCCACCGTGTGATAGCCCCAATCGGTGCGCGGATTGCCCATGCAATGGAGGTAGCCGATGGGAATGTGGATCCAGTGATAATTGTCGGAGCCGCCCGCCTCGAGCAGCAGCACGCGGTTGCCCGATCTGGCGCTCAAGCGATTGGCCAGCACGCAGCCCGCCGAGCCCGCGCCGACGATCACATAATCCCACGTCCCGATGGACCGGCGCTCCGTCACATCACCTCGGCTCGATATGCCGCCCAGTGCCGCGGCAGCATTTCGGCGAGATCGAGATAGAGCTTGTACCGTGCCAAGCCAAGCCTCCGGTCCACACTCCGCGGTGCATAAGACTTTTTTGCCCGCACCATCGCCGCCACACCCGCTTCCAGGCTTTCGAACTCTCCACCCGCCACCCCGGCCGCGATGGCCGCCCCAAGTGCGCCCGTCTCTTCACATTCGGCAACGGTGACCGGAACTCCAATTCCATCGGCGAACATCTGGCACCAGACTTCACTACACGATCCGCCGCCCGAAAGCGTTGCCTGGTCAAACGATCCCCCGGCTGCACGCAGACGGTCGATGTGACGGCGATGCTCGAAGACCACTCCTTCATAGAGCGCATGCAGCATATGGGCCTTGCCGTGCCACCCGGCGAGGCCGAGAAAGGCACCCCGCGCATCAGCGGTCGTGGCCGAGCCATAGAGGAAGGGATGGAAGAACGGCAAGTCCGGCTGAAGAGCGACCGACGCCACCAGTTCGTTGCAGCGCGCGAAGATTGGCCCGTCGTGACCTCCCATGATCTCGCGCGCAAACCATTCGAGATTGACCGCCGATGTGGCGCTCGATTCGACCGCCACATAGCGGTCCGGCCGCCAGGTTGCGGCATGGAATATCCGCTCATCGATCAGCGGCTGCTCCAGGATGATCTGATTGATGCCCCAGCTTCCCGCCACGATCGCCGCCTGGCCCGGCATGGCGGCGCCGGCGCCAAGCGCGCTCGCAATGATATCGAAGAAGCCAGCCGCGACCGGCGTCCCGGCGGCGAGCCCGGTGACCTCCGCCGCTTCGGCGCTTATCCGTCCGGCGATCTGGTCGGAGGCGACAGGCGGCGGCAGGAATGCCATCGCGTCATCGAGACCATAGGCCGCCAGCAAGTCCGCATCATAGCGCCGTTCTGGAAGGCGCATCAGGCCGCAGCCGCTCATATCCGAGAAATCCGTCACCCGCTGCCCGGTCAGCATGAAGGCGAGTACATCCTTGCACAGGAAGGCCGTTCCTATCGATCGATAGAGGTCCGGACGGTTGCGCTTCACCCAGGCAAGCAGGGTCGCGGTCTGTGCCGGCCATGGTTTTTGCAGGGAGCGCGCATAGATCTGTCGCGCCGCCGCATTGGCGGCAAGCTCACGTGCCAGATCGGCCGCGCGTGTATCGAGGGATTGGATGCCAAGCAGCGGCCGGTTCTCTCGGTCGAGCAGATAGAGACCATTGCCATGACCGGAAATTCCAATCGCTCCGATGTCGCCACCGCGCGCCTTTGCCTGGGCGAGGCATTGCGCGACCACCTCGGCCGTGTTGCGCCACAGCTCGGCGATATCGCGCTCGACCTGGCCGGGCTCAGGCTGGCTTGACCGCCCATCGCGCGAGGCCTTGCTTTGCACGTGGCCGCCGCGGTCGAAGAGGACCGCCTTGACGACTGTGTTGCCCGCATCGATGCCGAGAAGCAGCTCGCTCATGTACCGGTCTCATAGAGGCGCCAGGCTTGGCCGGCATTGGCGCCCTCATGGATCATCGCCATCAGCGCGCGCACGACGCGTGCCGGCTCGCCATGCTGATAGATGTTGCGCCCATAGACCATGCCATGCGCCCCTTGCTGCATGAGCTCGTAGGAATTGGCGAAGACCTGGCGGAGATCCGCCTTGCCGCCGCCCCGCACCAGCACCGGACAGCGGGCCGCCGTGATGACCCGATGGAATTCACGCGGGTCGCTGGTCGGATCGGCCTTGATGATATCAGCCCCCATCTCGCGGGCAAGCCGCACCAGTGTTACGATCTTTTCCGCATCGCCATCCACGAGGTAACCGCCGCGCTCGCTGTTCGGCTGCATCACCAGCGGCTCGATCATCAGCGGCATGCCGTATCTCTCGCAATCCTGCCGCACCTGCGAAATGTTCGCGACGCACTGGCGGAACAGGCCGGGCTCATCCGGCAGCATGAACAGGTTCACCACGACACAGGCCGCATCGAGCTTTACCGCCGGCAACACCGGATCCGCTTCATTCTGCAGGATCGCCCACATCTCGCGGTGCCGCGTCCGGTTATAGGGATTGCCCATGTCGATGCGCATGACCAGCGCCGGCTTGGCTTTGCCCGGAATCTCCTGCAGGAGATCGGCCTGGCCCAAATTCATCTGGATCGCATCGGGACCGGCATTGGCCAGCATCGCGACCACGCGCCCCATGTCCTCGAGCCCCTCCAGAAAAGAGGGCTCGTTGCACACGCCGTGGTCGATCGCTACATCAAGGCACTTGCCGGCTCGAAACAGCCGGTTCATGCGCACTTTCTTGCTGTCGTACATAGGGTATTCCTTCTCTCGGATTCCGCTGACGGAGCATCTCCGCCGTGAGGCCATGATCGCGCGCGAGGCGGGCCAATAGCGCCGTGGTCTCGGCCGTGCGACGCGTTTCGTCCCACCCGAGCACCGCAGCGACAATGATGGATATCTCCGTGATTCCGGCGAGTGAGAGCTCCCCGGTCATGGCGAGGGCCATACGGCGCAGGATGAGGTCAGAGAGCGTCGCCACCTGCTCGTTCTCGACCAGCCATTCGATCTCGCGGCGGCTATAGTGCGGCAAGGAAGCGAACCCGTCGTCCGGCTTGAGCTCGGCGTAAAGTGCTTGCGCGCGTGTGCCATAGCGATCGAGGAGGCGCCCCACACATTCTGCCGAGAGACCGTTTGCGGCGGCGGTCTTCGCGATCCATTCCGTCCGGCTTTCCTCGTCGGCGGGAAATCCCCTGCCCCCGCCAATTGCGAGTGTCTCGGTCGTCCGCTGACGGTCAGTGTCGAGCCGGGCGAGGACGGCATCCGCGGCTTCGGCGCCGAAGGCACGGAAGGTCGTCCATTTGCCGCCGATCAGGTTGAGCACGGGGATCGCGGCGCCGGCATCAGGGCTCAGCCATTCACAGCGATGGTCGCGCGAGATTTCGGCATTCACTTCCGTCGTGCTGGCGGGCAACGGCCGCACGCCGGAAAAGCGGTAGATGATGTCGGCCTCGCCGATTTCAATGGCGGGAAAGATCTCGCGCAGCGATTGCAGGATATAATCGCTCTCCACCGCCTCGCAGCTTACACCCTCGGGCGTGTCGACACGGATATCGGTCGACCCCGCAAGCACATGGCCCAGATGCTGGAAGGCAATGCAGATGCGGCCGTCGCGATTGGCGTAATAGACCATGGCATCGCCCAGCGCCCGGCGCAGCCGGGTATTGTCGATCACCAGATGCGAGCCTTTCGTGCCGCCGATCAGCCGAGGCGGACTCTGAGCCAAGGCATCGTTGGTCATGTCGATCCAGGCGCCAGTTGCGTTGACGACGATCCGCGGCGCCAAAATGAGCTCGGCTTTCGTCAGGCTGTCCGACAGGACCACCTTTTCGCCGGCCCTTGCCGCCAGGCCGACATGATTGAGAGCGAGCGCCTTGGGGGCGGCCGCTTCCGTGTCGAGGATGAGCTCGAGGCCGAGTCGTTCCGGATAGGTGATGCGGGCATCGTAATAGACCGCACCGCAGGCAATATCGGATCTGAGTGCCGGCCACTGCGCGCGCAATTCCGGCCCGCTGAGGAAGCGGTGCCGCGGCAGCACGCGCCGGGCGCCGGCATAGAGGTCATAGAGTGTCAGGCCGAGCTTGACGATCACCGAGCCGCGTGGCCCGGGCTTGGGCTGGCCGCCGAGAAAACGCCTGACTGCTGCGGAAACACCGGAGAAATGATCGGCGATGGGGATCAGCGTCGGCAGCGGCCTGACATAATGCGACGCATTGGCGAGAAGCGCATTGCGTTCGCGTAGCGATTCCCTGACCAGCCCGAACTCGCCGTTTTCCATGTAGCGAAGGCCGCCATGGATCATGCGTGACGGCGCCGCGCTCGCGCCGCTCATGAAGTCGCCGCGATCGACCAGCACGACATCCACACCCTGCAGCGCAAGCTCGCGGAAGGTGCTGATGCCGTTGATGCCGCCGCCCACGATCAGCACGTCGGCACGCTCCTTGCGGCGCAGCTTTTCCAGCCTGCGGATACGATCCTGGGTCATGCCGATCGAACAACAAGGCTCAGGCGGCTGCGGCGACCGGCGCCAGATGACGGCCGATGGCCGCATCGATGCGCGCCAGCTCTGCAGCTGTGAGCGTGATCGTCGCCGCACCGGCATTCTCACCGGCCTGGTCACCGTCGCGCGCACCACACAGCGCATAGGTGATGCCCGGTTGCGCGATGGTCCAGGCGATCACGATCTGCGCACGCGTTGCGCGATGTACTTTCGCCAACGGCTCGATCTCGGCCATAAAGGACGCGACGCGCTTGAGATTGTCGGGCGCGAAACGCGGGTTGCCCTTGCGCAGATCATCGCCCGCAAAGCTCCGGTCGGGCCCGATCTTGCCCGAGAGCAGCCCGAGCGCCAGGGACGAATAGCTTAAGCTCGCCACGCCATGCTGGCGGCAGATGGGCAGCAGCGTGCTCTCGATCTGGCGATCGATCATGCTGTAGCGTTCCTGAATGGCATCGACCTGACCCGCCGCCAGATAGGCTTCGAGCTCCTGCGGGCTGACATTGCTGACGCCGATGGCGCGGATCTTGCCCTGTTGCTTGAGATCGAGGAGAGTCGCCATGGTCTCCGCCACCGGCGTCGTCGGATCCTGCCAATGGGTGATGTAAAGATCGATATAGTCGGTGCCAAGCCGGCGCAGGCTCTGCTCGACCTCGTGCAGGATGGAAGAGCGCCCGAGATGGCGATGTACCCGCTTGCCATACTCATCGAAGAAGTGATTGCCTTTGTCGGTATGCCAGACCAGGCCGCATTTGGTGGCGATCACGACATCGGCGCGCCGTCCGGCAATCGCCTTGCCGACGATCTCCTCGGCCTTGCCAAGCCCATAGGCCGGCGCGGTGTCGATCAGGGTGATGCCGCGGTCGATCGACTCACGGATCGCCGCGATCGACTTCTGCTCGTCAGTACCGCCCCACATCCATCCGCCCATGGCCCAGGTGCCAAGACCAATGGCGCTGCCGGTGACGCCCGCTTTCCCCATCGCGCGGGGCGAGATGCTGCTTGTCATGCTTTTACCCTTTCAAGATATCGATGATCAGACTGCCGGTTGCCTCGTCGGTGGCGAGCACGTTGAGGAAACCACCGCGCAGCACGCTCGCAATGGGCGCCGCCTTGCGCGCCCCCGCCGATATACCGATCGTCAGGGGCACGGCCCTGAACTCATCGAGCGTCAGACCGATCACGCAGTCATTGAGCTTGTAGGCGCAGGGTTTCCCCTGGCCATCGATGAGATGGGCGACAAGTTCGCCGGCGGCGCCGACGCGTGTCAGATCTTTCTTCGATTGCGGGCCCTGCGGCAGCAGGCTGCGATAGGTCGACTCTTCCGGCAGAACGGATCCGATGCCGACCATGGCGACCGTCGCGGCCCGGGCTCGAGCCAGGACCTCGCGCACCGATTGGACCGAAAGCAGCACGTCACGTTCAGCGCGCGAGGTGGCGAAGACCGGGGCATGGATCTGGTAAGCATGCCCCTGCAGCTTGCGCGCCAGTTGTGCTGCCAGGTGGTTGACATCGGTGAAGTGCTTGCCCTGCACACCACCGGTCGCCGGCACCACCGTCACGTCATAGCCGCGGCTGGGCGCGAGCGCGGCAACCACCGCGCTCACGCCCTGTCCGCCGGATACGCAGATCGTGTCGCCGTCCTTGAGCTTGGAGAGCAGGAAGTCGGCGGCGGCGCGGCCGGCATTGGCGAGATTGACATCCTCCTGATCGGAGGCCGACGAGGTCACGATCGCTTCGTCAAGGCCGCTCATGCCGACCAGCTGCTGCTCGATCTCGAACAAAGGCTGGACCGGCGAGGACACCTTGATCTGCACGAAACCCCGGTCATGGCCTTCCCTGACCAGCCGGTTGACGGTCGGGTGCGAGAGGCCGGTGCGCTTGGCGATCTCGGCCTGGCTCACGCCTTCGACATAATGCATCACCAGCACGCGATGGATCTTGCGCAACCGGTCGAAATCGTCAGCCTGGTCGTTGCCTGCCATATGGCGTCCTATTGCCCGGCCGGGCGCGGGGCGCCCGCCTTCTTGCGATTGTGCAGAATGTGGTCGAACGACACGGCAGCGAGCAGGATCAGGCCGCGAATCGTATCCTGCCAGTAAGGCGAGACGTCGAGCAGGATGAGCGAGCTCGACACGACCGACAAGAGCGCCATGCCCAATATTGCGCCGAGGATCGAGCCCGAGCCTCCCTTTAGGCTGGCGCCGCCAATGACCGCCGCCGCAATGATGTTGAGCTCCATGCCGAGGCCGAAGGTCGGGGTCGCTGCCCCGAAGCGCGCCATATAGATGACCCCGGCGACGCCAGCCAGGGTAGAGCACAGCACGATGCAGAAGAACTTGACCCGGTTGGTGCGGATCCCGGAATATTCCGCCGCCTTCTCGTTGCTCCCGGTATAGAAGACCTTGCGGAAAACCGTCGCCTTACGCAGCAGGAAATCGAAGATGGTAACCACGATGGCGAAGATGATGATGACCACCGGGATACCGTAAATATTTCCCTGGCCGATGAACTTGAAGCTTGCCGGCAGCGAGAACAGCGACAAAGGCGTTCCGCCGGTGATGGCAAGGCATAGTCCCCGCACGATGACCATGAAGGCCAGCGACACGATGAAGGAATGGAGCCCGATGCGGGTGACGCACAAGGCCATCATGACGCCGATCATGGCGCTCGCGGCAACGGCGAGCAGACTTGAGCTCCACGGATCGAGCCCGGCCAGGAAGAAGAAGCCACCGACCACCATCGAGAAGCACACCACGGAGCCTACCGACAGGTCGATGGCCCCGACGATGAGCAGGACTGTCATGCCAACGACGACGATCCCTTCGATCGAGAAGGAGAGCAGCATGGCGCGGAAATTGGTCCAGGTCAGGAAATAGGGCGAGGCGAAGGTCATCATCACGCACAAAGCGAGGATGACGAGGACAAGCCCGAATTCCCGCATATTGCCGAGGCTCCGCCATCCGCCATTGCGGCTTTGCCGGATATCAGGTGCGGCTCCCCTGGTCTCTTCCATAACGCTCATATTCCTCTGCCCTCTTTCCGCTCCACCCCCGAAGCAAGACGGATGATCTCCTCCTCGCTCATGTCATCGCCCTTAACCTCGCCGGCGACACGGCCCTCGCGGATGACGATCGCGCGGTCGCACAGGCCGATGAGCTCGGGAAGCTCCGAGGAGATCACGATGATGCCGGTACCCTGCTCAGCCAGATCGCGCAGGATGCGGTGGATCTCGGCCTTGGCGCCGACATCGACGCCGCGCGTGGGCTCGTCGAGCACGATCACCTTCGGATTAACCGACAGCATCTTGGCGATGGCGACCTTCTGCTGGTTGCCGCCCGACAAGGTGGCGACCACGTCATCGAGCGAGCCGCGCTTGAGATTGAGTGCCGAGCCGAGCCTTTCCGCCTGCGCGTGCTCGCGCATCCGGCTGACGAGGCATGGCCGGCGCGACACCTGCTCGACGGCGAGTGCCGATATATTGACGGCGATCGGCAGATCGACGAAGACGCCGGCACCCTTGCGGTCTTCCGACAGATAGACGATGCCTTGGACGATGCTCTGCGGGTAATTCGCCGGTGTCACGTCGAGCCCGTCAAGCACGACAGTGCCGGAGATGGTCGGCCGCAATCCGGTAAGACCGAGGGCGATCTCGGTGCGCCCAGCGCCGATCAGACCGGCGATGCCCAGGATCTCCCCCTTGCGCAACGCGAAGTTCACATCGAAGAAACTCTCACCATCGCTCAGCCCCGCGACCGAAAGCAGGACGTCGGCGGAGGCACTCGCCTTGTTCTTCGTGGGGTAGAGATCGCCCAGATGGCGCCCCACCATGCGGCGGACGATGTCGGCGGGATCCGTCTCCTCGACATCCTGCGTGCACACATAGCGCCCGTCGCGCAGAACGGTGATGCGATCGCAATGCGCGAAGATCTCGGCCATGCGGTGGCTGATATAGATGATGCTGATACCTTGCGCCCTGAGTCTCCTCACGATCTGGAATAGCTTCGCCGCCTCGCGCTCGGTCAAGGCGGCGGTCGGCTCATCGAGGATCAGGATGGAGCAGTCGAGAGTGAGGGCCTTGGCAATTTCGACGATCTGCTGCTCAGAAATGGAGAGATCGCCGACCTTGCTGTCCGGATCGACGTCGCCAAGGCCGGCCAGCGCCGTTGCGGCACGTTGGCGCGTCTCCGCATAGCTCATCAGGAAGGCGCGACGGCGGTTGGTCGCCGCCATCGAAATGTTCTCGGCGACCGTGATGTCGGGACAGAGCGCGATCTCCTGGTGGACGAAGCCGATGCCTAGGCGCTGCGCCTTCTCGGGCGAGGAAATGTCGACCTTGCTGCCGTTGATCAGGATCTCCCCCTTGTCGGGCCTGAGGATGCCGTCGATGATGTTCATCAAGGTCGACTTGCCGGCACCGTTCTCGCCGACGAGCGCATGGATCTCACCCTTGCGCAGGGTGAAGCTAACATCGCTCAAGGCCTGGACCGGGCCGAAGGCCTTGCTGATGTTGTGGGCTTCAAGGGCAAGAGATTCTGACATGGCAGCGCCGATTACAAAACGGAAGAGATGGCGGGACGCTGGAGCGCCCCGCCTCAGTCTTGCTATTCTTCGATGCCCTTGGTGCCGCGCCGCTTCAGATAGGCGTCCCAATAGAAGTCGTCGGCATTGTCCTTGGTAACGACGGCAAATCCGTTGTCGACGACCGGCAGCCCCATGGGATTGTAGCCGGCGCGCTTATAGTCGTTCATCGGATCGATCAGGTCCGGATGTGCTGCCATGAACAGCAGCATGAAGCCCATATAGCCCTGCATGCCCTGGTTGGGATTGATCGCGCCGAAGACCTCGCCTTGCTTGATCATGTCAAGGATCTTGCCATTGACGTCGGCATTCATGACCTTGATCTTGCCGCCGAGTTCCTGCGCGGCCTGGGCAGCGCCAAGGGCCGAATTGGCCTCCGGCATGAACAAGGCACCGAGGTCAGGATGCGCCTGCGCCATGGTGAGCACCGCATTGTAGGCCTTGGTCGGGTCCTGGTTCGAGGCGGCGCGCGCCACGAGCTTGATGTCCGGATAATTCGTCTCCATGCGCTTGATGAAGGCGGCAACGCGCTTGTCGTGATTGTCCTGTCCCGGATTCTCCAGGATGCCATACTCGCCCTTGCCGCCCAGCGCTTTGGCGATCACATCGGCGGCATAGGAGCCCTCGCGGTCATTGTCGGAGGTGACATAGGAGATGCGCTTGCTGTTGGGCGAGTCCGCCGCGAAGGTCACCACCGGCACGCCGGAGTCGATCGCGCGGTTGATCGGCTCGATGAAGGGATCGGAATTCATCGGATGAACGAGGATTCCGGCCGGCTTCTTGGCGAGCACCTGATCGAAGCTCGCAATCTGCTTGTTCACGTCGTATTCGGGGGTGCCGGTATAAGCGGTCTTGCAGCCCATCGAATGAGCCGCCTGCTTGAACATCTCATAGACCGGGAACCAGTACTCGACCCCCGAAACCATGACATTCATGTAGTAGGTTTCACCGTCCTTGCAGCGAAACGCACTGGCGTCCTCAGCCTTGACGGCTGTGGTCGAGAGCGCCACGCCAGCCGCGAGCGCAACGATAAGCGACTTGATCTGCATGTTTTCCTCCCAGAAAGACCCTTGTTTGTTGGCGGATCGCAGTTCGTCCGCCGATCTGAAATAAATTTCATGATGTGATATTTATTTCTTATACCAAATAAGGGGCTTTTTCTGACTAGTCAAGCCACTCATGACCTGGATTGGCGGACTACGCGCCTAAATCTACGCACAATATGAGGGTGGCCCGCCAATTGCACCCCACCGTCCTCCGCAGGCCGGCCATTCTCCTCGCGGGGCTCTAACTTCCATCAAATGACGGAAGCGATTTGCTCGACGCCGTTGCTGCGAGAGGTCACAAACCTTCAAGACGAATTGCTGTTGATGCACCATCCTCCCTGCTTGCGAGAAGGAGGCTCAAATGATCCCGGTTGAACGCAAGCCAATCTTTCTAAGGCCCAAGCAAGGACGAGGCTATGACTGCGGCACGATGCGCGCCGTGTTCAAGGCGGATGGCATCGAAACCGGTGACCGCTACTCGGTTTCGGAATGGTGGCTTGAGCCGAATTCCAAAGGGCCAGGCGCGCACTCTCATGACGGGAACGACGAACTGTTCCTCGTCATCGAAGGTCGTCCGAGCATTCTAGTCGATAGGACCTGGCACGAATTGCCGGCTGGCTCGTTTCTGATGATCCCCGCCGGGACGTTCCATGATTTCGCGAACCGCACCATTGCGCCCGCCGGACTCTTCAACGTTTTCATTCCCGGTGGTTTCGAAAGGAGCATGTCGAGTATCGTGGAGTGGTTTCGGAAAGAGCGCAGCGGGCAGCCAGGCTCTTGATACCTGCAAGCATATCATTGCATCAATGCTTGCACATGACGGGATCAAATTCCATGCTAATCTTCAGGCTGACGTTAATAGCCACTGCTTGACCATGTGGCTGGGGCATTGCCGCTTGCTCCCATCTCCAATGGATTTCATTGGCCTAAGTTGAGTTCATTAAGGTCTGTTTCGCCGAAGTCAGATGCGCCCGGCAAGCGAGGTCGACCATGGAGACGTTACGGCTGAGCAATGCATCGATGTAGGTCAGATGCTCGTGGATCGCCACCTCGTTGCGCTGTCTCTCGTCGTGCTTGTTCCACTGATAATGATAGTGAAAGATCAGCGATATGATGTCGTAGAAGTCGTCAATGAACCGGTTGGGCGCGGCCTTGTTGATCAAGCGGTGAAACCGGCTGTCGAGATCCGAAAAATCATGAAAGCGGTGCTCGATTTCGCCGAGCAGAGACAGATGCTCGTCGCGCAAGCTTCTCATCTGTTGCCAATGCGGTGATCCGTCCGGCAGGGCGGCAAAGGCCCGCGCCGAGCGCAGTTCGAACATTTCGCGAATTTCGAAGAGCTCGAGCGCGAAGCTCGCGGTGAATCCTTTGAACACCCAGCCGGAGTTCGGTCGTTTCTCGATCAACCTGAAGCGCTGGAAGCGGTTCAGAAACTCCCGGATGCTCGCGGTGGCGACGCCGAACTCCCGGGCCAGTTCGACTTCGTTGATCATCGTTCCCGGCCGCGCATTGTCGCGCAACATCCATTCCATGAAGCGCTTCTCGATATGCGCTCCCATCGGAACCGTTTCGACCGCCGGAAAGCGCACGGGTTCAGGGATCGCACGAACCACGCGGCGCCCGGCCACGCCATCGACCACGCCCTGTTCAGCCAGCATCGATAGAACCTTGCGCACTGTCGTCCGGCTGACCCTTAGCCGTGCACTCAGGGCGTTTTCGGATGGCAATGCACCATCCCCTGGCAGGTTGGCCGCCAAATCCAGGGCCTCGTTATAGGCACGTTTGAAAACATTGTCGGTTTTCATGCCTCGCCTCCGATATGTTTCTTAACCCATAAAAAACAGTTTGACGAGCCAGTATCTATGTCTTTTCTTCTATAAGAAACCGTACATTAGGTAATCCGACGTCTATGACCTCTCAGCCCGAGATTGCCTCTCCGATGCCAAAGGACGACCGTACGATCGGCAAAGCCTTCGCCGTCTCCCTGGGGCTCCGCCTGCTGAGTATTGGACCGCTTCTCATCCTCATTGCCCTTGCCGCGGTGATTGGTCTCATCACCCCCAATTTCCTCACCCCCGGCAATATCGGCAACATTGCCGCGCAGACGGCGGTCATCGCCATCGTCGCCATAGGACAGCATCTCGTCATACTCACCCGCGGCATCGATCTCTCGGTCGGGGCCAATCTCGCGCTGGCGACCGTCATCGGCGGTCTCGTTTTCCGCGGCGCCGATTCCGGATTGCTCGTGGTGCTAACCATGCTTGTCGCCGGAACCGCCGTTGGCGTCATCAACGGCATCGTCTATGTCTATGGCCGGCTGCCGCATCCTTTCATCATCACGCTGGCATCGCTCAGCATCTGCAGGGGCCTCGCCCTCGAACTGGCCATCGGCCACACCACGATGCGCGGGATGCCGGATGTCATCACGACGATCGGCGGATCGTCGACCTTCGGGATTCCGCATTCCTTCTTTGTCGTACTTGCCGTGGCCGCATTGGCGTTGCTGGTCATGAAGGCGATGGTCTGGGGACGCTGGATCTATGCCGTCGGTGGCGCGCCGGAGGCGGCCCTCGAAATGGGAATTCCCGTGAAGGGCGTCCTGATTTCGACCTATGCCATTTGCGGCCTGTGCGCGGGGATTGGTGCCGTCGTGCTTGCCGGACGCACCGCGGCAAGCTCACCGCTCTATGGCAATCTGCTCGAACTTGACACGATCGCTGCCGTGATCATCGGCGGAGCAAGCTTTCTCGGCGGACGCGGACACATTGGCCATGCGCTGGTCGGTGCCGTCATGATCGGAGTGATCCGAAATGCGCTCAATCTGCTCGGCGTCAACGTCTTCTTCCAGATGATCGCGATCGGACTCATCATCGTGGCCGCGGTCGAAGCAGATGTGCTGCGCAATCACCTCGAAGCGCGGGCCAGAAACATTCAGGCAGCGGGGCCGCAATGACCGCAATTGCCGCAACGCCGGTCCTCACTGTCCGCCACGCCCAGAAGCGCTTCGGCGCGGTTCATGCTCTGCGCGATGTGAGTCTCGAAGCCCATCGCGGTGAAGTCGTGGCTCTGCTCGGAGACAATGGTGCCGGCAAATCGACTCTGGTAAAATGCATCAGTGGCGTGCATGCCCTCGATGAGGGACAAATCCTGCTTGACGGAGTGGCGGCTTCGCTCCAATCACCGGCTGCGGCGCAGCGCGCGGGCATCGAGACCGTCTATCAGGATCTCGCTCTCTTCGACAATCTGACGCCGGCGCAGAACTTCTATTGCGGGCGCGAAATCGCGTTCCCCTCCTGGCTGCCCGTGGGCTTGCGGTTTCTCAGCGGCCGGACGATGGATCGCGAGGCAGCAGCGGTCCTCGATCGACTGAAGGTCAAATTGCCCAAATTCGATGCGCCGGTCGCCTTGATGTCGGGTGGCCAGCGCCAAGCGATCGCGGTCGCGCGCGCAACCGTGTTCGCACGCAAGCTTGTGATCCTGGATGAGCCCACCGCGGCACTGGGGGTGCGCGAGTCCCGCAAGGTCCTCGATCTGATCGCGCAGCTGCGCGCCGAAGGCAATGCCGTGATCCTCATCACCCACAACATGGAACACGTGATCGAGCTCGCCGACCGCGCCGTGGTGCTGCGCCAGGGCCGCAAGGTCGGGGAGCTCAAGCCGGACCGCGCCAATCAGAAAGACTTGGTCGCCATGATCGTCGGTGCGGAGGCTTAACGAATTCGCCCTCATCAGAGTGGTGAAGAACAGGGTCGGTTCACTTCAAGACCGATCCAGATATGGGAGGTAAGAATGAAACTGCGACGACTACTTGGCTCGATGCTCATCGCATCGGCAATCGCCGGCCCGGCTCTTGCCGATGACACGATCAAGATCGGCTTCATAACGAAATTCCCGGTGCCTTTTTCGCCACGATGGAGGATGCTGCCAAGGCTTATGCGGCAGCGCATCCGGGTGTCGAGATCGAGTTCGGCCAGGGTACATCCGCCACGGACATCGAAGGCCAGATCGCGCTCATCGAATCCATGGTCACCAAGGGTGTGAAAGGCATTGCCATAACGCCGGTCGATCCAACCGTGGCGCCGGCGCTCGATAAGGCGATTGCGGCGGGTGTGAAGGTGGTCCTGATGGACAACAACATCCCCGACTGGAACGGCCGCACGGCACTCGCCACCACGGACAACTACAATGCCGGCAAGATCGCCGGAGAATACCTGAAATCCGTGCTCAAGAGCGGCGATACGATCGGCATTCTCGAGGGCGTGCCCGGTGTGCCAGCGCTCGATGACCGGGTGAACGGCATGCTCGAAGGCCTGAAGGGCGTCGATGTCAAGATCGTCGGTCGCGGCGCCACAAAATGCACCGAAGAGCTTGGCATCAGCGTCGCCGAGGATCTGCTGACGGCGAACCCGCATCTCAAGTCCATCTACGCCGCTTGTGGCCCGCCGGCCGCGGGCGCTGCGCAGGCGATCAAGAATGCAGGCATCGCCAATGACGCCATCGTGCTGGTCGGCTTCGACTTCTGCTGCGGCGAGAAGGAAGCCTTGACGGCGGGGATTGAAGACGCAACCGTCGCGCAATTCCCCACCAAGATGGCCGAGCTCGGCGTCGATGCCCTGGTAAAGGCAATCAAGGGAGAAAAGGTCGAATCTCTCATCGACTCCGGCGCTGCTTTGGTGACAAAGGAGAACATGGACAGTTTCAAATAACCCCTTGGAGGGCCGGTGCCTTGCCGACCCTCCATCCTTTGCAGGCGCGGAAGCAATCAAGAGGAAACAACGTGAATATCGTGAATGCCTTAGTTTGTGTCGAACCCGGCAGATTGGAGCTGGTAGAGCGTCCTGCTCCCCAAATAGAGCGCGAAGCCGCGCTGGTACGTCCGCGCAAAGTCGGAATTTGTGGCACCGACTATCATATTTTTGAAGGCAAGCATCCTTTTCTCAGATATCCGCGGATCATGGGGCATGAACTGGCCGTGGAAGTCTTGCAGGCACCGGCGGCCTCGCCGGTCCCCGTGGGCGAAGTCTGCGTCGTCAATCCTTACCTTTCATGCGGCCGCTGCATCGCTTGTCGAGGCGGAAAGCCCAATTGCTGCACGACGCTGTCGGTGCTGGGCGTTCATCAGGATGGCGGCATGACGGGACTCTTGTCGGTTCCGATGACAAACCTTGTACGCGCCGAGGGGCTGAGCGCAGATGAATGCGCGACGGTAGAGTTTCTGGCAATTGGAGCACATGCGGTGAGACGCGGCTCGGTCGCACGCAAGGACAATGTGCTCGTCGTCGGAACCGGCCCCATCGGTCTGGGCGTTGCCATCTTTGCGCGCCTCACGGGTGCGAATGTCGCAGTTCTCGACAATGACGCGGAACGCTCTGCCGTCGCCAGCTCGATCACCGATGTGAGCACTCTTCGGGCCGGAAGCGACGGTTGGCGTGAATACACGGGCGAAAGTGGCTTCGATGTCGTTTTCGATGCGACAGGCAACCAGCAGGCGATGGAGAAAAGCTTCGACTTCGTCGCGCATGGCGGCCGGTGCGTGTTCGTCAGCGTGGTCAAGGGTGCAATTGCGTTCAAGGACCCGGACTTTCACCGCAAGGAAATGACCCTTTTGGGAAGCCGCAATGCAACCTCGGAGGACTTCGAACGGGTCATTGCTGCCTTGCGCACTGGCAAGGTTCCTGTCGACAAGCTGATCACCCACCGCACCAGCCTTGCCGATGCGGTGCGCGACATACCCGTCTGGGCAACCCAGAAAGCCGGTCTCATCAAGGCGGTGATCGAAATTGAGTGACAGCAGTCTTGCGCCACGCCTCTCGGCCGCTCACCACCGGGTTCGGTTGCCCTATGATCGATCGCGGATAACACCGGGTATCGTGCATCTTGGCATCGGCGCATTCTGCCGTGCGCATATGGCAGCCTATGTGGACGGTGTGCTGGCATCCGATCCGTCCTGGGGGATCATCGGCGCCTCGCTCAAGCGGCCCGACACGCGCAATGCCCTGGCGCCGCAGGACTTCCTCTATACACTGGCCGTGCGCAGCGGTGCCGGCACCACAACACGATTCATCGGCTCGCTTCTCGACGTGCTTGACGCGACAAGACAACGCGATGAATTGCTGGCCGCGATGATCGACCCGCATATCCGCATCGTCTCGCTGACTGTCACCGAGAAGGGCTATTGCCACGACCCAGCGACGGGGCAACTCGATCCGGAACATCCTGACATTCTCCACGACCTGGCGCATCCTGATTCGCCGGTGACTGCACCCGGGCTGATCGCGAGGGCTCTGCAGCTGCGTCGTACCGCCGGCATTTGCCCGTTCACCGTGCTCTCTTGCGACAATCTTCCGGCGAATGGCGAAACGACGGCTCGTATCATCACCGGCTATGCCGCATTGCAGAGCGGAGCCCTCGCCAACCACATTGCAAGTGAGGTCGCCTTTCCTTCCACGATGGTCGACAGGATCGTCCCGGCCACAACCGATGATGACCGCAAGCTCGTTTGCGAGGCAAGCGGCCTGTGGGATTCCTGGCCGGTCATGACCGAGCCCTTCACCCAATGGGTGGTGGAGGATCACTTTCCGAACGGCCGACCGGCGCTCGAACCCGCCGGCGTCGAATTCGTGAACGATGTCCGGCCATTCGAACTCATGAAACTTCGCATGCTCAACGGAAGCCATTCAAGCCTCGCCTATCTCGGCTACCTGGCGGGATACGAATTCGTCAGCGAGGCGATCTCTGATCCGGCCTTCGGCGCCTTCATTCACGATTTGATGACCGAGGAAGTGATGAGCACGCTGCCGGGAGATGTCGGCAAGCTCGCCGTCTATCGCGACGCCCTGCTGGAGAGATTTCGCAACCCTGCCCTCAGGCACCGCACCTGGCAGATCGCCATGGACGGCAGTCAGAAACTGCCTCAGCGGCTCTTGGGAACGATTCGAGACCGTCTCGCTCGAAACGCTTCCATCACTCGCGCCGGACTCGGTGTCGCTGCATGGATGCGCTACGTCACCGGCACCGATGAGCACGGGCGCAAGATCGATGTCCGCGACCCGCTCGCTTTGCGGTTGCGCGCCATCGCCGAGGCGGCCGGAGATGAGCCGGCGAAGCTCGTCGATGGACTCCTGAATGTAAGGGATGTCTTTGGCGATGACTTGCCTCGAAATGACCAGCTGAGAACCGTGCTGACTGATCATCTCCTCTCCCTGTTCGGCCTTGGGGCACGGGAGACGGCACGGCGAGCCAACTTGGCGCCGGCCCTCTAGCCCCTCACATTTCTTCGATATCTGGAACGGCGCGGCGAGAGCCGTGCCGAGATCAAGGGTGCAGCCGAGAGTACCGGCGAGCTTGAGGATGGCCGCGCTGGTGAAGGCCTATCCCGGAGTTTCACCAGTGAAAGCTGGAAAACCAGACCCGCGCCGGGCGCACCGCCGGAATTCCGACGCAGAGCCGTCTTATAAACCGGACGCACGCCTTTCTGGAGCTTAACAAAAGTTAATCCCATGAATATGCAAAGCCAGATCACGCCTGAGGATATCAGCGAAGCCTTGGAGATGGATCCCAGTGCCCGGAAGAAGCGCTGGGTCCGGCGTCTCTTCTATGCGGCCACGGCGGTCCTCCTCCTGGGCCTCGCCGGCTACTGGTATCATTCATCGGAAGCGACGGCCAATGCGGTCGCCTATGACACGGCCCCTGCCGTCCAGACCCCCCTGACCGTTACCGTGACCGCCACCGGCACCGTCCAGCCCACCACCCAGGTCGATGTATCGAGCGAGATTTCGGGCGTCATCCGCACCGTCAATGTCGATGCCAACAGCGTCGTCAAGAAGGGCGACGTGCTGGCCGCCCTCGATGTGAAGCGCCTCACCGCCCAGCTCGCCCGCGCCAAGGCGACCTTGGCCGCGAATGAAGCGAAGCTCGCCGATGCCAAGGCCACGCTGAACCAGCGTGGGCTCGTGCTCGACCGGCAGACCGCCTTGACCAAGAAGGGTTTTGCCGCCACCCAGGCGCTCGACGATGCCGTCGCCGCGCGCGCCTCGGCCGCTGCCGCCGTTGCCGCGGCCGAAGCGGATATCGAGGTCGCCAAAGCTGATATCGCGCTGCAGGAGATCGACATCGCCAAATCGAGCATCCGCTCGCCCGTCGACGGGATCGTGCTCAAGCGTACCGCCGAGCCCGGCCAGACGGTCGCCTCCTCACTTCAGGCCCCGGTGCTCTTCACCCTGGCCGAGGACCTGACCCGCATGCAGGTCGAGGCCAATATCGACGAAGCCGATATCGGCACGGTGAAGACCGGCCAGGATGCCCAATTCACTGTCGATGCCTATCCGGGCCGGCCCTTCCCGGCCAAGATCGAGACGCTCGAATTCTCATCCCTCACCACCGACGGCGTCGTCACGTACAAGGCCATTCTCACCGTGGACAATGCCGATCTCCTCTTGCGTCCCGGCATGACCGCGACGGCGCAGATCACCGTCGAGAAGGTCGCCGACACGCTGACGGTTCCCAATGCTGCCCTGCGCTACGCACCGCCTCAGCCCAAGGCGCAGACGGGCTTCGACTTGAGCCGCATCTTCTTCCCGAGGCCGCGCGGGCGCGGCCAGGCGAAACGCGATGTGCCGGCCGATACGCGCTCCGTCTGGGTGCTCAAAGCTGGGCGTCCGCACGAGGTCGCCGTAACCACGGGCGCCACCGACGGCAAACTGACCCAGATCCTGAAAGGTGATCTCAAAGCCGATGATCAGATCATCACCGGATCGCGCCAGGCCGCACAATGAACCCCACTCCCTTCATCGCCTTCGAGAAGGTGCAAAAACTCTATGGCGAGGGCCAGGGCCTGGTGCGCGCTCTGGCGGGGGTCGACCTCGCGATCGCCCGCGGCGAGTTCGTCGCCATCATGGGCCCGTCGGGCTCGGGTAAATCGACCGCCATGAACATCCTGGGATGCCTCGATACGCCTTCCGCCGGACGCTACATCTTCGGCGGCGCCGATGTGACCTCGCTCACCCGCGACCAGCGCGCTTTACTCCGGCGGAATTTCTTGGGCTTCGTCTTCCAGGGCTACAATCTCCTCGCGCGCACGACCGCGATCGAGAATGTCGAATTGCCGCTCATATATCGTGGCACGCCGCGGCGCGAGCGCCATGAGCGCGCCGTCGAAGCCTTGCATCTCGTCGGCCTTAAGGGCCGCGAGCACCACACACCGGCGCAGCTTTCGGGCGGCCAGCAGCAGCGCGTCGCCATCGCGCGCGCCATCGTCACCGATCCCCTGGTGCTGCTCGCCGACGAGCCGACCGGCAATCTCGACACCGCACGCAGTCACGAGATCATGGAACTCCTGATCCGGCTCAATGACGAGCGCGGCCTCACCATCATCATGGTGACGCATGAGCCCGACATGGCGGCCTTCGCCCACCGCACCATCCGTTTCCTCGACGGCCGCATCGACAGCGACCTCACGCGCGAGGCCGCCTGATGCTGTGGGAAGCCTTCAAGCTCGCAGTCCTGTCGGTGAGGCGCAATGTGCTCCGCTCGATCCTGACGCTGCTCGGCATCGTGATCGGCGTCGGTGCGGTCATCGCCATGGTCACGATCGGCGACGGCACAACGCAGAAGGTGACGAACGACCTTTCGAAGCTCGGCACCAATCTTCTGACCGTGCAGCCGGGACGCAGCATGTTCGGTCCGGGTGGGGCCGGCCAGGAGAACCGCTCCTTCGACGACCGCACCATCGCCAAATTGAGGAGCGAGCTCAGAGGCGTGCGCGCCATCGCCCCGGCAGCGAACCGTGCCGCGACCGTGATCTTTGGCGCGCTCAATTATGCGACGACGGTTACGGGCACCGATTCCGAATTCTTCACGGCGCAGGACTGGACTTTCGCCGAGGGGCGGCCCTTCAGCGATGGCGAGGTCAGGTCCGGCAGCGCGGCTTGCGTCATCGGCAAGAGCGTCAATGACGCGCTCTTTGCGCCCGACAGCGCGGTCGGCAAGCGCATGCGCGTCGGAAATGTGTCCTGCGACGTCATTGGTCTTTTGGCGCCCAAGGGCCAGGGCGCTTTCGGCAACGATCAGGACAACACGGTCATCATGCCGCTGCGCGCCTTCCAGCGCCGCATCGCTGGCAATACGCGGATTTCGACGATCTATGTTTCCGCGCAGGACGGCGCCGACACGCAGCTGGTCATGGCCAATATCGAGCAGATCCTGCGCGAGGTGCGCCGCGTCGGCCCCGGCCAGGACGACACCTTCACGGTGCGCGACATGAGCCAGATCATCTCGACCATGACCTCGACCTCGACGCTCTTGACCGGCCTCTTGAGCGCGGTGGCGGGCGTCAGCCTGCTCGTCGGCGGCATCGGCATCATGAACATTATGCTGGTCTCGGTCACCGAGCGCACGCGCGAGATCGGCATCCGTCTCGCCATCGGCGCGCTCGAGCGCCAGGTGCTGACCCAGTTCCTGGTCGAGGCGCTGGTGCTCGCTCTGATGGGCGGCGTCATCGGCATCCTCTTGGGGCTCGCTCTCGCCGGCATGGCGGTGCAGTTCATGGCCATACCCTTCGTGCCGAACCCCTCGATCATCGCTTTGGCCTTCCTGTTCTCGGGCGCCATCGGCCTCGGCTTCGGCTTCTTCCCGGCCCGCCGCGCCGCTAGGCTCGATCCCATCGATGCGCTAAGGCACGAGTAGATAAGCCTTTGGGAAGAGAAGTCCATCGTGATATTCGGGGAAAAGTTGGGTTGGGCGGCGATGAAGAATCAAACCATTGCCACGCGTCTTGGATTGCGACTGGGCCTCACAATAGGAGCGATGTTTGTCTCCTTTGGGGTCTTTGCAGTCGTGTTTTATCTTCTTGGTGAGCCAAAGTGGCTCATCCTTTTCGTATTTCTAATTCCAATAGGATTTTGGATCCTGATCCACATGATCATTGTCTGCCCGTATTGCCGGGCATTTGATCCGGTGGGTTGGATGACTAGTGACCTCACATGGCCAATGGGCTGGCGAGAAACCTGCCCAATCTGTCAGGCCCGTGTGGATAAGCCCTTCGGCCACGAAAAGCAGCAGAATCCCCACCCTCCGCGGTAGGGAAGCTAGTGGCTTGAAACAGTTTACTTCACCTCGCAAAATCGTGAATGATGGCTGAAACGCAGGCCCCCTCGGCGGCGTATAACTGCTGTCATGCACTATCGGAAGCTTCTCAGCCCCTGGACCGACCGGACCGGTCGCCTTTCGTTCCTGAAGACGGGAAGCTTCATTCTTGTCTGCATTCCCGCCACTCTCGTGGCGATAGCCCTGTGGCGCAACGAGCTCGGCCCCTTGCCCTACAAGGAGGCGCTGCACCAGATCGGCGACTGGACGGTGCGCTTCCTCATCGCCACTTTGGCGTTGACGCCGCTGCAGCGCATCCTGATGTGGCCCAAGCTCGCTTTGATCCGCCGCATGCTGGGCGTCACCGCCTTCACCTATGCGCTCACCCATTTCTCGCTCTATATCGTGAACGAGAAATTCGATCTGCTCTTCGTCGCCTCCGAGATCGTCAAGCGCATCTATCTCACCATCGGCTTCACGGCTCTCATCGGACTGTCCCTGCTCGCTGCCACGTCGACGGACAGCGCCTTGCGCAAGCTCGGCCGCAACTGGAAGCGCCTGCATTTGATCGTCTACGGCATCGCCGTCCTGGCGCTCCTGCACTATTTCATGCAGTCCAAGATCGACGTCAGCCAGGCGACCATGTGGTCGGGCTTCTTCCTGTTGCTGATGATCTATCGCGTCGCGGTGAAGCTGCGCTTCGCCTTGACGCCCGTGACGCTCGCCGCCTGCGCCATTGCCGGCGGACTTCTCACCGCGCTCATCGAATTCGCCTGGTATGGGCTTGCGACCGGCGTCGATCCCTTCCGCGTGCTCAAGGCCAATCTGGTCTTCGCCTATGGCCTGCGCCCGGCCTGGATCGTCGTCGTGGTCGGGCTTGCCATAGCGCTCATCCCGTGGATCAAGCAGGCCTATGGGCTGGCGAGCGCCCGGCTGAGCCCGGCCCGCAATGCCGCAACCCGCTGATCGCTTTTGAGCTTTCCCTGCATGGCAAGCACCGCTTGCGATTTGAGGATCACGCCGTCATCGAGAATTTTCAGGTGATTGGCGGCGAGCGTGGCGCCGGTCGTCGTGATGTCGACGATCGCTTCCGCCGTCCCGGCCGCAGGCGCCCCTTCCGTGGCGCCCAAACTTTCGACGATGCGATAGCCGGTTACGCCCTTCGAGGCGAAGAAGCGCCGGGTGAGGTTGAGATATTTGGTGGCGACCCGCAGCCGCCTGCCATGGCGCTGATAGAAGCCTTCCGACACCTCATCGAGATCGCTCATGCGCGCGACGTCGAACCAGGCTTCCGGCACCGCGACCACGACGTCGGCCGGCCCGAAGCCCAAATGCTGCAGCACATCGACGCGCTCGTCGTCGGGTTTCAGCGTTTCGCGCAGCAGGTCCTCGCCGGTGACGCCGAGATCGATCTTGCCGTCCTTGAGGGCGCCGGCGATTTCCGATGCCGACAGGAAGGCGACATCGATGCCTTCGACGCCGCTCAACCGTCCGCGATAGAGACGGTCCGATCCGCTGCGCTTGAGCCCAAAGCCGGCCTTGCCGAACAGCGCCTCCGTCGCCTCCATCAGGCGGCCCTTGGAAGGCATGCCGAGAATGAGCGGTGTCATACGTGCGCTCCTGCGGCGAGGAGCAGCTTCTCCGTGCCGATGGCGCAGCCGACCGCCGAGACCGGAACGGGCGAGCCGATATCGGACAAGAGGTCGTCATAGCGTCCGCCGCCCGCGACCTGCAGCGTGCCTTGCGGTGCGTCCGCTTCGATCTGGAAGACGAAGCCCGTGTAATATTCGAGATTGCGGCCGAAAGTGGCGGCGAAGGAAAATTCTTCAGGCGCAAGGCCCAGCGCCGTCATCGCCGCGATGCGCCGGCGAAACTGGTCGAGCGCCTGGGCGTAGGCTTCACCCTTGGCCACCGCGTCGAGGTCCTTCAGCACCGCGACGGGATCGCCCTCGATCGCGAGATAGGCATCGATCGCGTTGACGGCCTCGGGCGCCAGCGGACGGGCCGACCGGTCGGCCGCCTTCTCGGTGAGCCGTGCGGCGATCTCCGCCGTCGAGCGGGCGCCATTGAGAGATATCTTGCGGCGGGCGAGTTCACCTTCGACCCAACTCTGCGCAGCACCCGCATCTCTTCCCATGACGGCATCGACATGGCCCGAGATGCTGGTCCGGCTCTGCTCCTCACGGGCGGCGAAGCGGTCGAGCGTCTCGCGGAAGGCCTGCGGCCGCCAGAAATGATGGATCAGCCGGCGGCGCCAGCGCTTCGGCATTTCGAGCCCGTCGAGCAGCGCATGGAAAAGCTGGAGATCGCCGAGCCTGACGCGGTAGCGCTCGAGGCCCGCCGCTCTGACCGCGGCGATGGTGAGCGCCAGGACTTGCGCTTCCGACCCTTCCGCGTCAGAAGCCGCCAGCCACTCGATGCCGGCCTGACCGAATTCGCTGGGCGCACGTTGATCGGTAGCGAAGCGGAAAGCCGGTCCGCAATAGCAATAGCGCGCTTCGCTGTCGGGCTTCGCGGCATGGGTCAGGTGATAGCGGCAGGCCGGCACCGTAAGATCGGGCCTCAGACACATCTCACGGCCTTCGGGATCCGTGAAGACATAGGAATTGGCGCGGATGTCCTCGCCCGAGCGTTCGAGGAAGATGTCGGCCGGCTGCAGAATGTCGGGCGCGATGTGATCGAAGCCCGCATCTTCAAACACCCTCATGATGCGCGCATTCTGCGCCTCGAGCGCCTGGCGCTCGGCCGAGGATTTACCGGGCATTGAGGGCGCCCCCGATCATCTTTTCGCCAGCGCCTCGCGCACCGCCTTCACCAGGTCGGCTTCCTTGACCGAGAATTGCGCCAGCCGCGCCTCCTTGTAGTCCTCGCGGCTTTCGACGCCGCCCGCGAGTTCGGCGCCGAGCGCCAGATCCTTGATCTGGACTTCACCCTTCGCCTTCTCATCGCCGCCCTGGATGACGACCAGCGGGCTTTGCCGCTTGTCGGCATATTTCATCTGCGCCTTCATGCCGGACGTGCCGACATACATTTCGGCGCGAATGCCGGCGGCACGCAGCGCCGCAACCATGCGCTGATAGTCGCCGAGGCGGTCGCGGTCCATGACCAGCACGACGACGGGAGCCAGCGCCGTTCCTTCCTCGGCGCGGCCAAGAAGCTTGAGCGCCGAATAGAGTCGCGACACGCCGATGGAGAAGCCGGTCGCCGGCACTTGCTGGCCGGTGAAGCGCGCGACGAGATCATCATAGCGCCCGCCGCCGCCGACCGAGCCAAAGCGCACGAGCTGGCCCTCTTCATTGCGCGCTTCCAACAGCAATTCGCATTCGAAGACGGGCCCCGTGTAATAGCCGAGGCCGCGCACCACCGCCGGATCGATCTTGATGCGGTCTTCTCCATAGCCTGCCGCGGCAAAGAGGCGCGACATTTCTTCGAGCTCGGCGACGCCCGAGCGCCCGCGCTCGCTCTCGCCGACGAGCCCGGCCAGACGCTTCAACGTCTCCTCGCGCGTCGGGGCTGCGGCATCGACGAAGCCGGCGACCCGGTCGATGGCGGCGCTGTCGAGCTCCGCACCCTTGGTGAAATCGCCCGATTCATCCTTGCGGCCCTTGCCGAGAAGATCGCGCACGCCGGCGACGCCGAGCCGGTCGAGCTTGTCGATGGCCCGCAGGACCGTCAAGCGCCGTGCCTCGCTTTCGGGCCCCGCCACGCCAATGGCCTCGAGCACGCCGTCGAGCACCTTGCGGTTGTTGACCTTCATCACATAGTCGGAGCGCCTGATGCCGAGCTTCTCCATCGTGTCGGCGATCATCATGCAGATTTCCGCATCGGCCGCGGGCGAGGCCGAGCCGACGGTATCGGCATCGAATTGCATGAACTGGCGGAACCGCCCCGGTCCCGGCTTCTCGTTGCGAAACACCCAGCCCTGGCGATAGCCGCGATAGGGTGTGGGCAACGCCTGCTGGTTCTCGGCCACATAGCGTGCGAGCGGCGCGGTCAGGTCGTAGCGCAGCGACAGCCACTGCTCGTCATCGTCCTGGAAGGAGAACACGCCTTCATTCGGCCGGTCCTGGTCGGGCAGGAATTTGCCGAGCGCATCGGTATATTCGATGAAGGGCAATTCGAGCGGCTCGAAGCCATAGGCCTCATAGACCTCCTCGATCACCCGCATCATGCGCTTGACGCCCCTGACCTCGTCGGCACCGACATCGCGGAAACCCTTGGCCAGGCGCGCTTTCGGGCGCTGCTGTTTCGTCTTGGCGGACATGCCCGCTCCTTGAGGAAAGAAAAGTCGAGCGGGCTTGTAACGGATGACCGGCGCTTCAGCAACAGTGCTGAATTCATTGGCGTTTTCGGTACGCGATACAGTCACTGGCCTGTCATTAACGAAAATTAATGTTGCCTCGCGTGTCTCGCAATCTGCCGGCAAGCGGCAATGGGACATCTCGGGGAGCCCTTATGAAGTCTTTTCTGCTTGCTTTCCTCACGGCCACTCTCCTGGCCTTCTCCGGCGGTGCGGCCGTCGGTGAGCCGATCCATGGCGCGGGCTCGACCTTCGCCTATCCGGTAATCGCCAAATGGTCGGAAGGCTACCTGGCGGACCGCGCTGGGGGGAACGACATCACCTTCATGGGTTCAGGGATAGACTATGAGCCGGTAGGCTCGCTCGCCGGCATCCTCCGCCTGAGCCAGCCGGAAATGGATTTCGCCGCGAGCGACATGCCCTTGCCGCCCGAGGAGCTCAAGAAATTCGGCTATGTCCAATTTCCTTTGGTGATGGGCGGCATCGTACCGGTCGTCAATCTCGACGGTCTGGCACCGGGCGCTCTGCAATTATCGGGCGAGGTCCTCGCCGACATCTATCTCGGCAAGATCCAGAACTGGTCGGATCCCGCGGTCACCGCTCTGAATTCCGGCCTCAAGCTTCCGGATCTGCGGATCACCGTCATCCACCGTGCCGACGGCTCGGGCTCGACCTTCAACTGGACGAGCTTCCTGTCGAGCGTCAGCGCCGAATGGAAATCCAAATATGGTGCCGATACGCTCGTCACCTGGCCATTGGGCACGAGCGTCGAGCGCAGCTCCGGCGTGGTTAGCGCCGTCAAGGAAACGAAGGGCGCCATTGGCTATGTCGAATATGGCCAGGTGGTGCGCGCCGAGCTGAACTATGCCGCGGTGAAGAACCGCGCCGGGCAATTCGTTCGCCCCGAGCCCGCCGCTTTCGCCACCGCCGTCGCCAAGGCGAAATGGTCGCCCGACAACGGCTTCTATCTTTCACTGGTCGATAGTACCGAAAGCGGCGCCTATCCGATCACCGCCGCGACCTTCATCCTGATGCGCCGCGATCCGGATTCGACATCGCGCGCCCGCCAGGCGCTGTGGTTCTTCAACTATGCGCTGACCCAAGGCGCAGGCGCGGCCGAGGCACTGAGCTATGTGCCGCTGCCGGCCGGCCTCGTGCAGCAGATCAAAGCCTATTGGGCACATGAGCTCAGCTTCGGGAGCTGAGACTTGCGGCCGGACTTGCGCAACATAACAGAGGACTAAGGGCGCCATGGAAGCAGATATCTTCAAGGACATCATCGTGCCCGTCATCGGCGGCCTCGGCATCTTCATGCTCGGCCTCGAATTCATGGCCAATGGCATTCAGGCCCTCTCCGTCAACCGCATGCGCGAATGGCTGGCCAAGATCGCCGGCACCCCTGCCAAGGGCGTCATTGCCGGAACCCTGATCACCGGCGTCATCCAGTCCTCGACCGCGATGACCGTCATGGTCGTCGGCCTCGTCAATGCCGGCGTCATTGCGCTCAGACCCGCGATCAGCGTCATCATGGGCGCCAATATCGGGACGACGCTCGGCAACGGCCTCATCGCGCTGCCTTTGGGGCCGCTTGGCCTTCTCTTCGGCGGCATCTTCGGCCTTGTCTATGTCTTCGCCAAGAACGAGAAGGTTCGCAACATCGCGCTCGCCTGCTTGGGCTTCGCGCTCATCTTTTACGGTCTCAACTTGATGACCGGCGGCTTGCGGCCCCTGCGCGGCATGCCGGAAGTCATGTCGATCATCTCGGGCCTCCATGCCGAGAGCTTTGTCGGCCTCGTCGTCTGCATTCTCATTGCCGCACTGATCACCGCTCTCATCCACTCGTCATCGGCCACCATCGGCATCGTGATGGGACTGGGCGCGGCAGGCGTGCTCGACTGGCAGACCGCCGTCGCCTTCTCGCTCGGCGCCGATCTCGGCACCACCATCACCTCCTGGATGGCCTCGCTCAATCTGTCGAAGAACGCCAAGCGTGCCGCCTATGCCCATATGTCGTTCAATTTCATCGGCGTCGCCGTGATGATCCTGTTGTTCTTCCCGGCCATCGAACTGCTCAAATGGGGCATGGGCTGGTTCGGCGGCGATCCGGGCGTGCCGGTCATGGTCAATGGCAAGGAGACCTTCCCTCTCGTGCCGGTGGCCGTCGGCCTGTTCTCGACCGCCTTCAACATTTTCAATACGGTGCTGCTCTTCCCCTTTGTCGGCATCTTCGAGCGCGTGCTGTCGCGCATCGGCCGCACCGCGGCGGAGGACATCGAAGACTATTCGGTGCCGAAATATCTCAAGCGCGAGATGTCGAGCGACTTCACCAACGCGGTCAACGCCGTCCAGCAGGAAACCCAGCGCCATCTCAATGCCGGTTCCCTGTTCCTCGGCATCGCGCGCGGCCTGAAGACGGCGCCGAGCGATCCCGGCGAGCATTATGTGGCGACCGACATATTGAACCGCGACATCCGCTCCTTCTCGGCGAGCTTGTTCACGGACAGCATGCCCTATGAGCAGCAGGACCTGGTGGCGAGCCTTATCGAGGAGGCTGACTTCTCGGCGAGCCTCGCCGAAACGCTGCATCAGGTGGCGCGCCGGGTGAAGCGCGAGAAGGTCGGTCCCGACGCGCAAGGCGTGGTGACCGAGGCCCTGACGAGGCTCGAGGTCAAGCTGCGCGACATTCTGCCGGACTACGGCGTTCCGAACGCCCCGGTGCCCGCGGGCCACGTGAAATTCGCAACCGTCGAAGATTTGCGCGAGAAGACGCTGCTTCTCGGGAAAGGCGTGTCGTCGGGCGAGCGCGGCGCCATCCTCGCTCTGCTCGGCAGCATCGAGCGGGCGGAACTGCTGATCGAGCGCATCGATGCCGAGCGCAAATCGGTCAACCGCGCCGAGGTCATCGCCCACGCCCAGGCGGCCAAGGCGAAGGCCGGCTACCGCCCGGATATGGGCGGCGGCCTCAGCCCGCAGCCGGCGGAGTAGCTAATACCCTCGCCCCGCTTTAGCGGGGAGAGGTAGTCCTTATTTATCCCTGACCACCTTCTGCTGCTGGATGCCGAGGCCCTCGATGCCGACGCGCATGACATCGCCGGGCTTGAGGAAGCGTTGCGGCTTCATGCCCATGCCGACGCCGGGCGGCGTGCCGGTGGTGATGATGTCGCCCGGCATGAGGGTGAAGAATTGCGAGAGATAGGCGACGATATGGGCGACGCCGAACACCATGGTCTGGGTGGTCCCGTCCTGCACCTTCTTGCCGTTGAGCTCGAGCCATAGTTTGAGCTTCTGCGGGTCCCTGACCTCGTCGGTGGTGACGAGCCACGGGCCGACCGGCCCGAAGGTGTCGTAGGACTTGCCCTTGGTCCATTGCCCGGCACGCTCGATCTGGAATTCGCGCTCCGAGAGGTCGTTGACGGTGCAATAGCCCGCGACATGGGCCATCGCGTCCTTCTTCTTGATATTCTTGGCGCGCGTGCCGATGACGACGCCGAGCTCGACCTCCCAGTCCGATTTCTTCGACTTGGGCGGCAGCGTCACATCGTCATTGGGGCCCGAGATACAAGTCACATGCTTGGTGAAGACGACGGGCTCGGGCGGCACCGGCAGGTTCGATTCCGCCGCATGATCCGAATAATTGAGACCAATGGCGATGAATTTCTGCGGATTGGCGACCGGGGGTCCGATGCGCGGATTGCCGCGCACCAGCGGCAGCGATTCAGGCTTGATCTTGCCGAGGCGCGCCAGCCCTTTGGGGCTGATCGTCTCGCCATCGACATCGGCAATGACGCCGGAGAGATCGCGGATGCGTCCATCCTTGTCGAGAAGGCCTGGCTTCTCTTTGCCCTTCGTCCCATAACGCAACAGCTTCATTGTAACCCCTTCCCCAAAGTTTGAGCTGACTTGTGCCAGCGCGGCTGAAAACCGCGCGCGAGAATGCCGACATAGAGCGCAGGTGTCAAAAGCCTTGCCTTCATGACTGACCTGCGCGGTCGGGCCCCGCTATATCCCTCGAACGACCATCGAAGCAGCCGATCGCCCTTGACCGCCAGGGGACCTTCCCCGGCATCGATCATGGCGCCGTCCGGCAGACCTCCGACATCGACTTCCGGTCTGGGCCCGCGCCGCTCCTTGTCCACGATCCGGTCGGCTTCGTCCGCCATCAGAGGCGGCGAAGCGAGCGACAGGAAGCGCTGCGCCTCCTTGCGCCGGCAATAGAAGCAGGGCCGATGCCCCGCCGCGATCGCCGTCACCTCGTCGAGGAAGAAGAGCGACGTATAGCCTTTGCCCATCGGCTCGTGATGGACGCCCTTCCAATAGAGATCGCAGCAGATCCAGTGCCTTGTGGCCCAACGCCTCTTGCCGAGCGTCCGGTCGTCGCGATGGAATTTCCCGCCGCGATTGCCCATCATGGTGCCGCGCGCCGGATCGGCCACGATCTCGCCATAGGGATTGACCCGGTTCTGCAGGGGCATCGTCAAGCCACCCGCCGGAAGAGGCCGGGATAGTCGGTCACCAGCCCATATTCGTCGAATTCGATATCGGCCGCGAAGGAGCCGTCGGTCGCTTCATAGTGGAAGCTCTTGCCGAACCTGGTGCAGGTATAACGCTGCCCGTCGACAAAAGGATCGAGCGTGTCGGACGGCATCCACAGCATGGCGAATTCGCGCGCCTGGCCCTCGATGAAGGCTGTCCGGCGAACCGGAAGGCTGTTGGTGAAGCAGGTGAAGGAAAGATCGATATCGAGGCAGCCGTCGAATTTGGCGAGCGGCTTGCCGCCGCCGTCGAGCCAGCGGCCTTCGGACGGCGAGCGGTAATAGCGCTTGCGCCCGTCGACGGAATCGATGGCGAAGGCGAGCACGCGCCATGTCTTGTCGAGGTCGATCTTGTAGGAGAAGGCGAAGGGCCGCCCGTCATTCTCGCCGATCACCCGGCTGCGCACGCTGTAGCCTTCAGGCCGCGCCCTGAGCACGAGATGCTCGAGCCCCTCGCCCTCGACCGGGCGCCAGCGCGCGACAATCTCGTCCACGGGCTTCCACATCAGAGACTCCTGACGATGATGACATGCATGTCCTTGGGCCCATGCGCCGGCCGGACGATCGTCTGCTCGATATCGGCGGTGCGCGAGGGCCCGGAGATCATATTCACGGTGCGCGGCATCTGGCCAGGCCCATAGATCTCGCGCAAGCGCCCCCAGACCTCCTCATAGCTGCCATGGAGGTCCTTCGCCTCCAGCAGCACGATATGCGCCTCGGGCAGGAAATTGAGGGTCGTCGGATTGGCGGCGCCCGAGAGCTGGACGATGGTGCCCGTCTCGGCGACGCCCGCGAAAGCATGGGTGAGCGAGGCGGTGTCGGCATCGAGTGCCCGGCCCTCTTCCACCTCGAGCGTCTGCGCCCGGTGCCAGGGCAAACTGGTGAGGCGCTCGTCGCTGCCGTGCCGGATGCGCGCCGGTCGGTTGGTGTTGCGCAGATAGGTGGCGACCGAGGCCGGCACGTCATTGACATCCTCGAGGATCTCGACCGTGCCGCCGACCGCTTCCATCATGCGCTGGAAGACGGCGATGCGATGCGCCTCATCGCCCTCGCCGCGATCGGGCACGATATTGCGCCGCGGATGAGTGAGGCGCTCGTCCACCGCCCGACGACGTGCCACCACATCGCCTTGAGGCATAGAGCGTCGAATCCGGGAAAGAATACGGACGCGGGCATTATCCACGGGCGCGCTCCTTCCACATCGCCTGGAAGGTCTTGCCTTGCGGCGCCGGCATGTCGCGATATTGCGTCCAGCCCTGCGCCAGCGGCAGGCTGGTGAACCGGCCCTTGCGGCGGCCCATCACATGGAGAAGCCGCGCCGCGATTCGCGTGCCGAACTGATAGAGCTTCGGCCGCTTGGCGAAATAGGCCCAGACACCGAGCCCCCAGCGCACAGCGCCTGGCGTCAGATGCTTCTCGAATTCCTTCTCGCGCCAGTGCCGCAGAAGCCTGGGCAGTGGAATGCGCATCGGGCAGACTTCCTCGCAGCGTCCGCAGAAGGTCGAGGCATTGGGCAGGTGCTTCGCCTTCTCGATGCCGATGAGCGCCGGCGTCACCACCGAGCCGATCGGTCCCGGATAGACCCAGCCATAGGCATGGCCGCCGACCGCCTGATAGACCGGGCAGTGATTGAGGCAGGCGCCGCAGCGGATGCAGCGCAGCATGTCCTGGAACTCGGTGCCGAGCACGTTGGAGCGGCCATTGTCGAGGATGACGACGTGATATTCGAGGGGACCGTCGGGGTCGTCGGCGCGCCTGGGGCCCGTCGAGAAAGTCGTGTAGTTGGAGAAATCCTGGCCCGTCGCCGAGCGCGCCAGCACACGCAGGATGGTCGTCGCATCTTCGAGCGTCGGCACCACCTTCTCGATCGAGGCGATGACGATATGCGCTCTGGGCAAGGTCTGGGTCAGATCGCCATTGCCCTCATTGGTGACGATGATCGAGGTGCCGGTCTCACTGATCAGGAAATTGGCGCCGGTGATGCCGACATCGGCATCGAGATATTTCTGGCGCAAGACCTGGCGCGCCTCCTCGACCAGCGTCGGGATCTCGGTCAGGTCGCGATTGGGGTCGAGATGGGTATGGGCTTTGCGGAAATCGGCCTCGATCTGGTCGCGGGTGAGATGGACCGCGGGTGCTATGATATGGCTCGGCGCCTCGCCCCTGATCTGGATCAGATATTCACCGAGATCGGTCTCGACCGGCGTGACATGGGCTGCCTCCAGCGCCGGGTTGAGGCCGATCTCTTCCGAGATCATCGACTTGCCCTTGGTGGCGAGCTTGGCGTCGAGACGCTTGCAGATCGAAAGGATGGCCGCGCGGGCCTCCTCGGCGGTCTCGGCCCAATGGACATGCCCGCCGGTTTCGACGACCTTCGCCTCATAGCGTTCGAGATAGAGGTCGAGATGCGCAAGGACATGGTCCTTGATGTCGCGCGCCTGATCGCGCAACGCGTCGAATTCCGGCAGATTGGCACGGGCCTTGGCGCGCTTCTCGATGAAGCGCGGACCGGTCTCGGTCATCGTCGACTGCAATTGGCTGTCGGCGATCGCCCGCTTCACATTGGCGGGAAACTCTGAGGCGTGCTGCTCCATCACTCCGCCTCCATTTGCCCTCGCCCCGCTTCAGCGGGGAGAGGGAGGGGACCCATGCGCAGCATGGGGAGGGTGAGGGGCTTCTTTCCGATGGCTTGCGAAACGAAGAGGCCCCTCACCCTTCCCGCCGCTGCGCGTCGGGTCCCTTCCCTCTCCCCGCCGCGCTTCGCTTGCGGGGCGAGGGTAATTAGGTCTGTCGACCGAATTCGCTCCATCACTCGGCCTCCGCGATGGGCGGTGTCGCCGTGTCGCCGGCCAGGATCTCGGCCACATGCCGTGCCTTGAGCGCAGATCCTTCGCGCTTGAGCTTGCCGGCCATGTTCATGAGGCAGCCGAGATCGCCGGCGAGCAGCAGATCGGCCTTGGTGGCGCCGATCTTGTTCGCTTTCTTGGCGACCATGACATTGGAGATGTCGGGATATTTCACGCAGAAAGTGCCACCGAAGCCGCAGCATACTTCCGCATCCTCGAGCTCGACCAGATCGAGCCCTTGCACCGTGCGCAGCAATTTGCGCGGCTCGCTCTTGACGCCGAGCTCGCGCAGGCCCGAACAGGAATCGTGATAGGTAACGGTGCCGTTGAACTGTGCGGTGACCTTCTCCTGCTTCATCACCCGGACCAGGAAGGAGACGAGTTCATAGGTCTTGGCCGCCAGCGCATCGGCCGCCTTGCGATCGGTGGAGCCTTGCGGGAAGAGCTCGGGATAATGCGCCTTGATCATGCCGGCGCAGGAGCCTGAGGGAGCCACCACATAATCATAGGGCAGGAAGCTGCGGATGACGGCGCGGGCGATATCGGCCGTGTCCTTGCGGTCGCCCGAATTGAAGGCGGGCTGGCCGCAGCAGGTCTGGCTTTCCGGCACCTCGACGATGCAGCCCGCGTCCTCCAGAAGCTTCACGGTGGCGAAACCGACGGAGGGCCGGAACAGGTCGACGAGGCAGGTCACGAAAAGGCCGACACGCGGCCGGGTCAGCTCCATGCGGGGTGCATCCCATTGATAACCGGACAGTCTTATGGCGCGGTGCAACCCTGCCCCGCAAGCTCTTATATGACAAATTGATTGAGCATTAGGCCGCAGTATGGGACTAAAGTGCCCCCATGGTTGCCATGCCGATCCCCGACAAAGCCACCCTCGCCAGAAGGCGCGAGATCGCCCAGGCGTTGCGTCAACTTGTGCCGGGCGAAGGCGTCATCGAGACGCCGGTCGAGATGCGGGCCTATGAGACGGACGGGCTCACCGCCTATCGCCAGATGCCCCTGGTCGTCGTGCTGCCCGAGACCACCGCCCAGGTCTCGGCCGTGCTCAAATACTGTCATCAGCACAGGATCAAGATCGTGCCGCGCGGTGCCGGGACATCGCTCTCGGGCGGCGCTTTGCCCCTCGCCGACGGCGTGCTTCTCGGCCTCGGCAAATTCAACCGCATCCTCGAGATCGACTATGCCAATCGCTGCGTCGTCACCCAGCCCGGTGTCACCAATCTCGCCATCACCCAGGCGGTGCAGCACAAGGGCTTCTATTACGCGCCCGATCCGTCTTCTCAGATCGCCTGCACCATCGGCGGTAATGTGGCGGAGAATTCGGGCGGCGTGCACTGCCTGAAATACGGCCTCACCACCAATAATGTGCTGGGGCTGGAGATGGTGCTGATCACGGGCGAGGTGATCCGGCTCGGCGGCAAGCATCTCGACAGCGAGGCCTATGACCTTTTGGGCGTCATGACCGGCTCGGAAGGCCTGCTCGGCGTCGTCACCGAGGTCACCGTCCGCATCCTGCAGAAGCCGGAGACGGCGCGCGCCGTGCTGGTCGGCTTTCCCTCCAATGAGAATGCCGGCAAATGCGTCGCCGACATCATCCAGGCCGGCATCATCCCCGGCGGCATGGAGATGATGGACCGCCCCGCCATCCATGCGGCGGAAGAATTCGTGCAGGCGGGCTATCCGCTCGAAGCCGAGGCCCTTCTCATCATCGAGCTCGATGGCCCGGCTGTCGAGGTCGATCACCTCATCGAGCGCGTCGTCGAGATTTCCAACGCCAACCGTGCCAATTCCTGCCGCGTGTCGCAATCGGAAGAAGAGCGCCTCGTCTTCTGGGCCGGCCGCAAGGCGGCCTTCCCGGCGGTCGGGCGCATCTCGCCCGATTATCTGTGCATGGACGGCACCATCCCGCGCAAGAGGCTGCCCGAGGTCCTGAATGGCATGGCGGAGCTCTCGCGCCATTATGGTCTGCGCGTCGCCAATGTCTTCCATGCCGGCGACGGCAATCTCCACCCGCTCATCCTGTTCGACGCCAATGATCCCGATGAGCTGGCGCGGGCGGAGAAATTCGGCGCCGACATATTGAAGCTCTGCGTGAAAGTGGGCGGCGTGCTCACCGGCGAGCATGGTGTCGGCATCGAGAAGCGCGACCTGATGCCGGAAATGTTCTCCGAGGCCGATCTCAACCAGCAGCAGCGGCTCAAATGCGCTTTCGACGCCGAGGGGCTGCTCAATCCCGGCAAGGTCTTTCCAGTCCTTCACCGCTGCGCCGAGCTCGGCCGCATGGTGGTGCGGGGCGGGAAGCTGCCGCATGCCGACCTGCCGAGGTTCTGACTTGACGAGCCTCAGACCGGAAACCGAGACGGATCTCGTCGATGTGGTGCAGAACGCCCTCGCCGAGAAGACACCGCTCGAGCTCATCGGCACGGGCACGAAGAAAAGGCTTGGACGGCCGATGCAGACCGCCGCCACGCTCGATCTCTCAGGCTTCGATACCGTATCGCTGTATGAGCCCGAGGAGCTCGTCATCACCGCGGGCGCCGGCGCCAGGCTCGCGGAAATCAGAGAGCTCGTTTCCGCCAAGGGCCAGGAATTCGCCTTCGAGCCGCCGGATCTGTCACGGCTTCTGGGCTCGGAGCACTCAGGCACATTGGGCGGCATGCTCGCCTGCAATCTCTCAGGCCCGCGCCGGCTGAAGGCGGGCGCGGCGCGCGATCACATTCTGGGGGTTGCCGGCGTGTCGGGACGCGGCGAGGCTTTCAAGGCCGGCGGCCGCGTGGTGAAGAATGTGACGGGCTATGATGTGCCCAAGCTGATGGCGGGCTCCTTCGGCACCTTGGCGGCGCTCACCACCGTCACCTTCAAGGTGCTGCCCAAGGCCGAAAGCGAAGAGACGCTGGTCATCGAAGGCCTCGGCGATGACGAGGCCGTCGCCGCCATGAGCCTCGCGATGCAGTCCTCTTGCGAAGTGTCGGGGGCGGCTCATCTGCCGTCCGGGCTCGCGGGCGGGACGGCGAAAACCTTGCTGCGCCTCGAAGGCGTTCCGCCATCGATTGCCTACCGCCGCGACAAGCTCATCGGGATCCTGGGCAAAGCCCAACACGTGATCGGATCCGAGGACTCGCGCGCCCAATGGATCGCCATTCGCGATGTCCATCCTCTGGCCGACGGGCGGGACCGGTCTGTCTGGCGTCTCTCCGTACCGCCCGCCGAAGGAGCGCGGGTCACGGCGAGGCTCGCTTTGGAGCTCGATGCACGCTGGTTCTATGACTGGGCGGGCGGGCTCATCTGGGTCGACGTGCCGGCCGGCGCCGATGCGGCGGCATCCGCCATTCGCGCAAGCCTCCACGAAGGCCATGCCACACTGATCCGCGGCTCCGAGGCGGTGCGGGCCGCGGTGCCGGTGCTGCAGCCACAAGGTCCGGCCCTCGCCGCTTTGGGCCGTCGCGTCAAGGCGGCCTTCGATCCGATGGGTATCTTCAATCCCGGCCGCATGCAGGAAGGCGTTTAGATGCAGACGAACTTCACGCAAGAGCAGTTGCAGGACCCGCATATCCAGGTCGCCAACCAGATCCTGCGCAAATGCGTGCATTGCGGCTTCTGCACCGCCACCTGCCCGACCTATGTGCTTCTGGGCGATGAGCTCGACAGTCCGCGCGGCCGCATCTATCTCATCAAGAACATGCTGGAGCATGGCGAAGCGGCAACGCCCGAAACGGTGAAGCACATCGACCGTTGCCTGTCCTGCCTCTCCTGCATGACCACTTGCCCGTCGGGCGTGCACTACATGCATCTGGTCGACGATGCCCGCGTCCATATCGAGAAGACCTATCGCCGCCCGCTTTTCGAGCGCGGCTTGCGCAGCCTGCTCGCTTTCCTGATGCCGCGTCCGGGGCCTTTCAAGGCAGCGCTGATCCTGTCGCAACTCGTCCGGCCGCTGGCGCCCGTCATCGAGAAGCTGGGCGACAAGCGCCTTTCCTCGCTCCTCGCCCTTGTGCCCAAGGACACGCCGCCGCCGGAGATGGTCGGCCAGCCCGGCACTTACGTGGCGGAAGGAGCTACCCGCATGCGGGTGGCGCTGCTGCGCGGCTGCGTGCAGAGCGTTCTCGATCCCGCCATCAACGAGGCGGCCATCCGCCTCATGAACCGCCATGGGATAGAGGTCGTGGTCACCGAGGGCGAGGCCTGCTGCGGATCGCTGACTCATCATATGGGCAAGGAGAAGGATGCGCTCGCCCGCGCCCGCCGCATGATCGATGCCTGGGACAAGGAGCGGATCGACCGCATCGTCATCACGGCCTCGGGCTGCGGCACGACCATCAAGGACTATGGCCATATGCTGCGGCTCGATCCCGCCTATGCCGAGAAGGCGAAAGCGGTATCGGCGATGACCCGCGACATCAGCGAATTCCTGACCGAGATCGATCTGCCCCAAGCCGCGCCGCCCAGGCCCTTGCGCGTCGCTTATCATTCGGCCTGCTCCATGCAGCACGGCCAGAAGATAAAGACAGCACCGCGCCAGCTCCTGGAAAAGGCGGGCTTCGAGGTGGCCGAGATTCCGGAGGGCCATTTGTGCTGCGGCTCGGCCGGCACCTACAATATCCTGCAGCCGGAGATCGCGACGCGGCTGCGCGACCGCAAGGTGGCGAACATCAAGTCGGTCGCGCCCGACATCATCGCCACCGGCAATATCGGCTGCATCACCCAGATCGGCCAGGCGAGCGATATTCCCGTTCTCCACACTGTCGAGTTGCTCAACTGGGCGCATGGCGGTTATGAACCCAGAGTCTTAAGAGAATCATCTAAGAGGTAGAAATTCATGGCGAAATTCCCGAAAGGCGTGAGTTTTACCGAAAAGCTCAAGAAGGGCTATGACCAGGTGTTGACCGGGGATGCGGTGGCTTTCGTCGCCAGACTCCACCGCAATTTCGAGGAGCGCCGCCGCGCGCTGATCAAGGCCCGGGCCGAGCGCCAGAAGCTCTTCGACAAAGGCGTTCTGCCCGATTTCCTGCCCGAGACACGCGCCATCCGCGAGGGCAAATGGACGGTGGCGCCGATCCCCGCCGATCTCCAGGACCGGCGCGTCGAAATCACCGGCCCCACCGACCGCAAGATGGTCATCAACGCTCTCAATTCTGGCGCCAAGGTCTTCATGACCGATTTCGAGGATTCGAACTCGCCGACCTTCGACAACATGATCCAGGGCCAGATCAACCTGATGGACCGCTGGGCGGGTAAGATCGATTACACCGATCCGCAGAGCGGCAAATCCTACAAGCTCGGCAAGAAGCCGGCGGTGTTGCTGGTGCGCCCGCGCGGCTGGCACCTGCTCGAAGAACATATGGAAGTGGACGACGCCCCCGTCTCGGGCGCTCTGTTCGATTTCGGCCTGTATTTTTTCCACAATGCCAAGGCCGCGCTCGCCAACAAATCCGGTCCCTATTTCTATCTGCCGAAGATGGAGAGCCATCGCGAGGCGAGGCTGTGGAACGACGTCTTCATCCAGGCCGAGAGCGAGCTGGACTTGCCGCTCGGCACCATCAAGGCGACGGTGCTGATCGAGACCTTGCCGGCCGCTTTCGAGATGGACGAGATCCTGTTCGAATTGCGCGACCACATAGTCGGCCTCAATTGCGGGCGCTGGGACTATATCTTCTCCTTCATCAAGACCTTCGCCAACAACAAGCGCTTCGTATTGCCGGACCGCGCGCAGGTGGTCATGTCGAAGGCCTTCCTCGCCAATTACTCCGCCCTCCTCATCCAGACCTGTCACAAGCGCCGCGCCTTCGCCATGGGCGGCATGGCGGCACAGATCCCCAACCGCAAGGACGAGGAAGCCAACCGCGCCGCCTTTGGGAAGGTCCGCGCCGACAAGGAACGCGAGGCCAAGAACGGCCATGACGGCACCTGGGTGGCGCATCCCGATCTGGTGCCGCTGGCGCGCGAGGTGTTCGACGCGCTGATGCCGACGGCGAACCAGCTCTATGCCAAGCGCGAGGATGTACATGTCGGGCAGAAGGAATTGCTCGAGGTTCACGAGGGCACCAAGACCGAGGCGGGATTCCGCGAGAATATCCGTGTGGGCGTGCAGTATATCGAAGCCTGGCTCAGGGGCCGCGGCGCCGTGCCGATCTACAACCTCATGGAGGATGCCGCGACCGCCGAGATCTCACGCTCGCAGATCTGGCAATGGCTCAAATTCGGCGCCCGGCTCGAAGGCGGCCAGAAGGTGACGAAGCCTTTCTTCGAGAAATGCCTCAAGGAGGAGATGGCGCAGGTCGCCAAGGAAGTGGGCGCCGAGGCCTTTAAGAAAGGCCGCTTCCGCGAGGCGATCGACATCTTCCGCAAGATGTCGACATCGCCCCATTTCGAGACCTTCCTCACTCTGCCGGCCTACCGGAAGATCGTGTGAGCCCTAAATCTCACGACCGTCTGGACAGACTTCTTAGGACGCTTCGCTCTTATGAAGAGGCTTGGTTCTGCTGTAGTCCCGGCGCAGTTCCAATCTTGAAATTTTCCAATCCCACCGTTTGGCCCACGATGTCAAGCGCTCGTCGCCGAGGAAGTTGGGGCGCTGAGACCCTCTTCACGTTGCCCGCTTACCGGAAGATCGCCTGAGCCGTTTTCCTCAGCCCGAACCACAAGGCGACAGGGCGTCGGTCATCTTCTTTTGCACCTTGGCTTCCTCCGAGGAGTGAAAGGCGATGCGGGTGATCGCGCCGGCGATCCTTTCCAGGCGGACATAATGGTCCTCGTCGGCCACGGCGTGGTCCCTTACCGGGCGGATCTCGACGACTTCCCTGGGCACAAGGGTCTTGGCCACGTGCCTGACGCTCGGCGATATCCTGGAATAGGTGCGCTCATGGGCATCGAGCGCCTTGACGATGCAGGCTTGGACGGTGGTGAGCGGCTTCGGTGCCACCCAGACATGCACCAGCGGCTCCGGGGCGAGACGGGCATGGGCGCTGGCTGCAAGGCACATGGACACGCCAACAACAAGGCTTCTCGCCACGCACTTCGCGGAACCAAAAAACATCCACGAATCTTAGCCGAAGTCCTTCACGCCATCAGCTTAACTTTTCGACAAGAATGCCAGAAGGATTACGAAGTTTGCTGAGCGACTTGCCTCTATTCTTGTACGGGCGGCCACTGTTGCGCGGCGTGAAGCACGCGCAGGATGGTCACCGCCCCGGGCATTCTCGGCGTAGATCACCAGATAGTTCGCCCGAACAACCATTTCCCGCGTTCCGGCGACGCGACCGGGCCGACAGAGTTTCGGATGCTCCAGCAACTTCGCGGCCTTTGTCTCAATCTCATCCTTTAGCCGCTGCGCGGCGTCGGGGTTGTCGTCCGAGATGTAATCGACGATCGCCAGCAGATCAGCGCGAGCCGCTTCCCGCCATTCAAGAATGGGCACGGCGCTTCTTGTCAATCAATGCTTGCGTCTCATCCATGACCTTGCGATGCGGGACCGACGGCCGCTTATCGTCCAGCGCTTCCTGCACCTTGGCCCGGAACCACGCGTCATAGGCTTCCGGATCCGTCGTCAGGCCGGCCGGCAAGCCGCCTTCCTTCGCAATACGGGTGAGCAGGATGCGTACGGCATCCGAGACGGTTAGCCCAAAATTCGCGAGCTTTGCCGCCGCGGCGATCTTCAGCTTATCGTCCACTCGCACATGGAGCATCGAGGTTTGAGGCATCGGGGTTCCTTAGGTTGTTCCAACAATGTATCTCATTTGAGATACATATGCAATCCTCACATGCTGATCGATGAGTATGGCGCGGAAGTCGTTCACATTCGTGCGTGTCGGCCCGGTGACGACGAGGTCGCCGAGGCATCGCGAGCGCGTCCTGGGCGCGTGGTCGGATCGGGCACGGAGAGCCCACGATCGCCAACGATCTCGATCTTCCGGCAGGGACTCCCAGGTGTTGCAAAAAGGTCACATGTTACAAAATTCTGATCATTCCTGACGTGGCGGATTGCCGGTAGCTGGCTTCCAGCCGATAATCAGAGTCGGGAAAGAGGGGGTTTTTTCAGATGAAAAGGCCGCTTCTGGCTTTAATGAAGACAATTGCGGGGGAGCTCCTATGGCAGATTTGTTGAATTTCGAGGAAATTCCGAACCTTCTGGAACTGGCCCAAGCGTATGGCAACGATCCCACAGGGTCGGAAGGTGCAGCACCGAGTTTGACTGGACTGTCTGTTTGTGCGGACGAAGGCCCCCTGCAGCAGTCCGTTTGCGCCGATGAAGGGCCGAGCGGCAACACCCTCTCCGTTTGCGCCGATGAAGGACCGCCGGCTCTCGAGCAGGTCGGCACCATCTTGTCCGTTTGCGCCGATGAAGGAGGAGCAGTACCGCAGCCCGGTGTTGGCCCCGAGACGGACATCGAGCAGGTCGGCACCATCTTCTCCGTTTGCGCCGATGAAGGACCGATCAACAACATCTTCTCCGTTTGCGCCGACGAAGGAACGCAGCCGACCGGTGTTGGCCTTGAGACGGGCATCGAGCGGGTCGGCACTATTTTCTCCGTTTGCGCCGATGAGGCGATGAACCGGGTCTGAGCACAACGACAGCATTCAGCACTCAAGGGGCGGTCTTCCGCCCCTTCTTATTTGGAGCGGGGCATTGACGGATGGCGGGACTGGACATCGCCGAGGCCTATCTGGAAAGCCTGCTGCGGAGCGAACGCATGACGCGGCAGGAACTCTCGGCCTATCAGGCAAAACTGCTCCGCGCCCTCGTAAAGCCCGCCTCGGGCGAGACGCCATATTACAGCGACCGCGCCGCGCCGCCGGATGATCTTGCGCCGGATTCACCCTATTGGCTGGCCCAGCCTTTCGTCACCCGCAAGGACCTCGTGGAGAACTTCGATGCATTCCGGCCTCGCAGTTTCGCGAGGTTGCACGGAACGATCACGCCGCTCTCCACGGGCGGAAGCACTGGCCCGGCCGCGCGCAGGGACGTGTCCTCCCTGGAGTCGGTCGCGAGGCTCTTGGCAAGCTATCGCATGTACCACAATTGGAAGCTTGACCAGTCGCGCCCGCTTTTCGTGTTGCGCAAGACGAGGCGTGAAGAACAGATGCGCCAGGAGCGATGGGGCTTTCCGTGGCGCGACGAGAAGAGCTGCGGCAAGCGGACCTGGATAGATATTGCAACGCCACCGCGCGAGCAATTGCAGGCGATGGCCGGTGAGGGCCCCGTCTACGTCAACACGCTTCCCTCGAACATCCTGCGTCTGTCGCTCGAGGCGATCCGCGCCGATATCCGGCTCAGCCTCCCCTACATCATCAGCGTCGGAGAGTATCTGGCGCCCGAGGTGCGGACGGCTGCGGCGCGCGCCTTCGGGAGCACGATCATCGACTCCTTCGCCTCGGCCGAAGCCGGCATTATAGCAATACAGTGCCCGGAAACAGGGCTCTACCACATTCAGAGCGAACAGGTTCTCGCCGAGATCGTGTCGCCTCAGGGCCGGCTCTGCGCCGTGGGCGAAACCGGCGAAGTCGTTGTCACCCCGCTTTACGGCTACGCCACACCGCTTCTCAGATACCGTTCCGGGGATTATGCGGAAGCAGGGCCGCCCTGCCCGTGCGGCCGGATTCTTCCCACGATCTCCCGCATCGCCGGCCGCCTGGAGCATATGTTTGACCTGCCCGGCGAAGCAACGCGACTGCCGAAGATCGACCGCGTCCTCATCACGGGGGCGCTCGAGCACGATCAGTGGGTGCTGGCGCAGTCTTCAGAAACCGAGGTCACGTTCCGCCATGTCGGCGCGCTGAGTGTCTCCGGCAAGGAGAAGGTGAGGGAGAACCTCGACCAAGCCTTGGGAAATCGCGTCCGCTGCACCTTCTCCGAGGTCGCCGAACTGCCATTGACATCCGGCGGCAAGCGGCACTTCACGACGAACGAGATGTCGGCGCGGTCATCTTAAGCCGCAAGCTCATTCGTTTTCTTGACCAGCACCTCTGCTGCGCGATCAAATGCGCCAAACTGGTCGATCATCATCTGGCGACCGATGAGTTCGGCCTTCTTTGCGCCGACAAGGCTCAGGCCACCCATCTGCTGTCTGACCACGATCGTGCTTCGGTTCGAGAAATGCCAGGTAGCCCCGCGGGGATTACATTCGAGAACGAACAGGTTCCCGGTTCTCTCTTCCCGGATGATGTCCGTACCGAGAAGGGGTATGTCTGGAAATGCCTTGCCCACACGCACGCCCAACGCCAGCACGTCGGCGTCAGAACAGAGCAAGCGCATGCGGAAGTTACCAGTATTGCTGGTGACGCGGAGGCTCTCAATTTCCTTCTCGGTACTACCCGGCGTCGGCTGCGGCACCCTGTCTTTTGCCAACAAGCAGTAGAGAGGAACCCCAAACAGTGTCAGAACCCGATAGACCGCGAGAAAAGGCCCGGTGTCGATAAATCGCTGCACGATGTAGCCGTAGCGGTCGCGGTGGATGAGATGATCGCGCGGGAAGTCCTTGATCGTCATTGTCTCCAGCTTCCTGCGCCGGAACAGCTGGATGCCGCGGCCCCGGTCGGCAAGGTTGGGATCGCTCGGCTTGATCACCACGTACTCGCCGAACATGATGGGATCGAACTTCATGCCCGGAAAGAAGCGCATGGTCGGTGGTGTCGGCAGCCCTGCATCCACAAAGGCCTTGTGTTGCCCTGACTTGGCTATCGGCCGGTTCGTGAGAATGAGGCCCCGCTTGATGTTCGCCTTGAACTTGTCCAGCAAGGCCACGGTCAGCGTCGGACGCTTCCAGGCATCGTCCGGCATGACGCGCGCGGTTTGCCGGTCAATGCAGAAAACGGAGATTGCAGGATCGATAGCGGAAATCTTCTGCGCGATCTCGTCGAAATCCCGCACATAGTCAGGGCCACGATGAATGATGATCAGGTTGCGTTCCGACATTGAAAGTCAATCCATTGAGCCGGTCAGCACGGTTCGCATGCTCCAACTACGGCCGAAGCCCTACTGCCAGCAAGTGATCAGTCTCCGTGGCTGTGGATCGAACGCAACCGACACATTCAAGTGCGGATTCTCACCCGCAACAACACTGGTCAATGGACACTGGACCCGACGCAAGTACCGCCAGGAACTGATAATACATGGGATATTGCAACACAAGGTCAGAAGCTCAATCCGTCGATCTTGATCGCCCGGAAATCATTGACATTGGTGCGCGTCGGTCCAGTGACGACGAGATCGCCGAGCTCGGCGAAGAAGCTATAGGCGTCATTGTTAGCGAGAAACGCCGTGGCGTCGAGCCCCTTGGCCCGGGCGCGCGCGAGCGTGTCCGCCGTCACCACGGCACCGGCATTGTCTTCCGATCCGTCGATCCCGTCCGTATCGCCGGCAATGGCCGAGATGTTCGCTCTGCCGTCGAGCGCTATGGCGAGCGCCAGCGCGAATTCGGCATTGCGGCCGCCGCGTCCCTTGCCTTTGAGCGTCACCGTCGTCTCACCGCCCGACAGGATGACGGCCGGCCCCTTTGTGCTGAGCGCCTGGGCCGCCTGCGCGCGCGCCACCTCGCGGGCCTCGCCTTCGATCCGGTCGCCGAGATCGATCACCTGGTAGCCCGCCTCGCGCGCCAGCTTCGCCGCGGCGGCGATGGATTGCTTAGGGGCGGCGATCATCTCCGTCTTGACGCGGGCGAAGCGCGGGTCGCCGGGCTTCGGCGTCTCCGCCGCAGGTGTCTCGAGGAAGGCCCAGACATGCGCCGGCAGGTCGATCTTGTATTTGCGCAGGATCTTGAGCGCGTCCTGGCGCGTTGTCGGATCGGGCACGGTGGGACCCGAGGCCACGATCGCCGGGTCATCGCCCGGCACATCCGAGATGATGAGCGAGACGACCTCGGCCGGAAACGCCGCGGCCGCGAGCCTGCCGCCCTTGAGGGCCGAGAGATGCTTGCGCACGCAGTTCATCTCCGAGATCGGAGCGCCGCAGCTGAGGAGCTGGCGGTTGACACTCTGCTTGTCGGCGAGGGTCAAGCCGGGTGCGGGGGCGGCAAGCAGCGCCGATCCCCCACCCGAGATGAGACACAGCACCAGATCGTCTTTGCTGAGGTCCTTGACCAGCTCGCCCATGCGCAATGCCGCATCGCGCCCATTGGCGTCGGGCACCGGATGCGAGGCCTCGACGATCTCGATCTTCTTGCACGGCGCGCCATGGCCATAGCGGGTGATGACGAGGCCGGAAAGCGGAGCTTTCCAATGCTGCTCGACCGCCAGCGCCATGGCGGCCGAGGCCTTGCCGGCGCCCACCACGATGGTGCGGCCCTTGGGCGGCTTGGGAAGATATGGCGGCACCCGCAGGTGCGGATCGGCGGCGGCGATGGCGGCGGAAAAGAGGTCTTTGAGCAGCATGGCGTCTCGAACGTCCTGGGGCTTTACGGGATTTGTCATCGCCCGGGTGATCGACTATAGGGCGCCCTTATTGTCAACCACATATGCAAATTGAATGTCCTCACCGCGCATCTGGCTTCTGACGGGAGCGAAGCAAGGCGACAACGCGCAGGCCTTGCGCCTAGCGGATGCCTCAGGCCTTCCCTATGAGCGCCGGCGCATCATGCTCAAGCCCGGCTTCGACCTCGCCAAGCCGCGGGTCGAGGCCTCGCTTCATCATGTCGACCTCGCCGCTTCCGACAAGCTCGAACCGCCCTGGCCCGACCTCGTCCTCACCATTGGCCGGCGCATGGCCATGGTCGCCTTATGGATCAAGGAGCAGTCGCAAGGCCGCACCAAGCTCGCACTGATCGGCCCGCCCAAGCGCGAGGCCGACAAGTTCGACCTCATCGTCGTGCCGTTCCATTACCGCACCGAAGAGGCCGCCAATATCTGCCGCATCGGCCTGCCGCTTCTCGGCATCGACCCCAAGCGTGTTGCGGCCGAAAGCGAGCGCTGGCGCGAGAAATTCGCCGGCCTGCCGCGTCCGTTCACCGTCTTCCTATGCGGTGGCAATATCGGCACCCACTGTTTGGACCCCGCCACGGCGCGCTCCATCCTCGCTACCATTGAAAGCATGCGCGACGGTGGCAGCCTGCATGTGGTGACCTCGAGGCGTACTCCGCCCGAGACCGTCGATGCGATGGCGAAAGCTTTGCCCCCGGATGCCGTCCTCCATCGCTGGGAGACGGCGAGCGGCAATGACAATCCCTATGTCGGTCTCTTGAGCTTCGGCGACCGCTTCGTGGTCACCGGCGACAGCGTCTCGATGCTGGTCGAAGTGGCCAGGCTCGGCAAGCCGCTGGCCATCGCCCCGTTGCGCCAGGCCAACCGCAGCGTGGTGAACAGCCTGCGCCGCCTGAATCTGCCCAATGAACCGGCCTACGCGATTGCTGCTGCCGCACAGCGCGCCATGGACCGCTTCCTGCCGCGGATCGGCCTCGAAGCTTCGACGCGCGATTTCGCTTTGCTGCACGAATTTCTTTACCAGAAAGGCTGGGCGGTACCCCTGGGGGCGCCCTTCGTAACACCAATTGATCCGCCGGGCGACGACACGGCGATCGCGGCGGCGAGGCTGAGAACTCTGCTAAACCTCTAGCTCAATGAAAAACCCCGTAACGAGGCGTATCGCCGGCTGGAGGTCGCGGGGTTGAACCGCAAGCGCGGGCGCAAGCCGAGGGACTTCGGGGAGAACCAGCATCGATCCATCCTGAAAGCGCGCCGGCGCAGGCTCGGACCCGGACTGCCGAGCTGGAGCGCCCGTCGGTCGCCAGCATCGCCGTTCATTGTTCATGGAATGTACGCGTCCCGGTCCCGTTTGCCAGTCCGGATTTGCCGGGCTATAAGCCCGCACCTCTCTCAACATTGACGGATTCTGATCGACTAATGTCAATCGGCCATAAAGTTCGTGTGGTGCTTCGACGGGCCCTCGTTATGGCGAGCACGCCCGCCCTGCCCCGTGAAAAAAGCCTCAAGCTCGAGCGCTATCTGCGCGGCCAGGAAGAAAGCCGGATGCTCCGGCAATCCGATGTCGTCATCGTATCCTTCGGCAAGAGCGGCCGCACCTGGCTTCGCGTCCTGCTGTCACGCTATTTTCAGCTCCATTACAAGGTCAAGTCCAACCGGCTGCTGGCACATGACAATATGCATGTGCTGAACCGGGCAATACCGCGTGTCTTCTTCACACATGACAACTATCTGGAAGACTTCACCGGCACGCACAGGTCCAAAGAACCCTATGCCAACAGCCGGGTCGTCCTTCTCGTCCGTCATCCGGCCGATACCGCCGTCTCGCAGTTCTTTCAGTGGAAGCATCGCATGCGGGGCCGCAAGAAGTTCATCAACGCCTATCCGGACGCGAATGGCGAGCTCTCGCCATTCGCGTTCCTGCGCGATGACACGTCCGGCATCCCCAAGGTGGTCCGCTTCATGAACCTGTGGGCGTCGGAGCTCGATAGCGTGAAGGACATCATGGTCGTCCGCTATGAAACGCTGCGCCAGGACACGGCCGGAACCTTCGGCCGGATCCTGCGCTTCATCGGCGAGGCCCCGAAACCAGAGGAAATCGCGCAATCGGTCGAGTTCGCATCGATCGAGAACATGCGGGCACTCGAGGCGGGAACTTTCTACAAACGCACCGGCAACCGCATGAAACCCGGCGATGCCGCCAACCCCGAAAGCTACAAGGTACGGCGCGCCAAGGTCGGCGGCTACCGTGACTACTTTACCGACGACCAGAATGCCGAGATCGAACGGCTTGTCGCAACGACGCTGTCGCCGGCCTTCGGATACAATGGAACCGGGACCGACCCCCGGGTAATATGATGCAGCAGCCCGCCCTCGAACCGGGCTTGCCCGACAGGGACAGATTGGGCAATGTCGCCACCAAAGGGGACCACAAGCATGAAGCCTTGCATTTTCATCCACACCAACGAGAAGCAGATCATCGGCGCGCTCGTTTCGAAATATTCCTTCGAGCGCTTCGCCTCGAAGCAGGGCGCCTTCGACGTCAAGCTGATCGACACGCGCGATTTCACCTTCTTCAAGGACTATGAAGGCAAGAAGTATCTGCGCGATGGCCTCCATCGCGAATGGCTGAACGAGGACCTGCAGTCCTTCACCGTGCTGCGCTTCGCGCCGCCCGAGCTCATGAACTATGAGGGCCGTTCCGTCGTCGTCGATCCGGACGTGTTCTGCGTCTCCGACGTCATTCCGCTCCTCGAGCGCGACATGGGCGGCAAGGCGGTCATGGCGCGCAAGCGCAAGGGCGGCTCCAAGGACAGCGATTTCGCCTCGAGCGTGATGCTGCTCGACAATGCCAAGCTCAAGCACTGGCAGATGGAGAAGAATTTCGCCGAGATGTTCGCCTTCAAGCGCGACTATGCCGACTGGATCGCGCTCAAGCTCGAGGCCGAAAGCACGATCGGCGTCCTCGAACCGACATGGAACGACTTCGATCGCCTGGCGCCGGATACCCGGCTCATCCACAATACCCACCGCAAGACGCAGCCCTGGAAGACCGGCCTCCCCGTCGACTATCGTCCGCCCGAGAAGGCCGGCTCCTTAGCGCCTGAGAACCTCTGGCACCGCCTGCGCCGCTCGCTCTTCGGCGAATATGGCTTCCTCGGCCAGTACAAGAAGCATCCTGATTCCAACCAGGAGCGGCTGTTCTTCGCGCTTCTCAAGGAATGCGTGGAAAAAGGCATCGTCACGAAGGACATGATCAAGGACCAGATGACGAAGAACCACGTCCGGCACGATGCCCTCGACGTCGTCGCCCGCACGCCGACGCTGGCCGAGCGCCCTCTCTTCGCCGCTTGAGAGCCTGAAGCCGATGTCCGCCTCGCATGAGCGAATTCCAACCGAAGACGATGCCCGCGCCGGATCGGATCGGTCGTTCGGCATAGTCTTTGCCGTGGTCTTTGCCCTGATCGGTTTGTTTCCGCTTACCCATGGCGGCGACATTCGCCTGTGGGCGCTGGCGGGCACCTTGGTCTTTGGCGGCCTCGCCTTCTTGTGGCCTTCGCTCCTCGCGCCCCTCAACCGGCTGTGGTTCCGCTTCGGCATGCTGCTGCACAAGATCGTCAACCCGCTCGTGCTGGGCTTGATGTTTTTCGTCATCATCACGCCGGTCGCGGCCATCGTCCGCCTGTTCGGCGGCAAGCTCCTGTCGCTCGGCTTCGACAAGGAAGCCAGGAGCTACTGGCACCGGCGCACGCCGCCCGGGCCCGCACCCGAAACGATCCGCAATCAATTTTGAACAGGACGGTCTCAATGTCATTCCTCATGGAACTCTTCGCCTTTGCCAGGGCGCGAAAGAAGTACTGGCTGCTGCCCCTGTTGATGCTGCTGACGCTGTTCGGCGGTCTCCTGATCCTCGCCAAGGGCAGCGCGGTGGCGCCCTTCATCTATACGATCTTCTGACGGAGAGCATCCTTGCATGTTCTGGGCCTCTCCGCCTTCTACCACGACAGCGCTGCGGCGATCGTCGCTGACGGGCGAATCATCGCAGCGGCACAGGAAGAACGCTTCACCCGCAAGAAGCACGATTCAAACTTCCCTTTGCAGGCCATTTCCTATTGCCTGAAGGCCGCCGGCCGCAGCCTCGATGAGATCGATCATATCGTCTTCTATGACAAACCGTTCCTCAAATTCGAGCGGCTGCTCGAGACCTATATGGCCTTCGCGCCCAGGGGCTTCGCTTCGTTCCGCATGGCGATGCCGATCTGGCTCAAGGAGAAGCTGTTCCAGAAGAGCCTGCTCGGCAAGGAGCTGCGCAAGATCGATGAGAAGTGGAAGGCGCCGGAGAAGCTCCTCTTCGCCGAGCACCATCTGAGCCACGCGGCGAGCGCCTTCTATCCCTCCCCCTTCGAGGAGGCCGTGGTGCTGACGATGGACGGTGTCGGTGAATGGGCGACGACCTCCGTCGCCATCGGCCGCGGCGCTGAGCTCACTGTCGAACGCGAGATACACTTCCCTCATTCGCTAGGGCTCCTCTATTCCGCCTTCACCTATTTCACCGGCTTCAAGGTGAATTCGGGCGAGTACAAGCTCATGGGCCTCGCCCCCTATGGCGAGCCGCGCTATGCGAAAATCATTCGCGACAATCTCATCGACCTGAAACCCGACGGCTCCTTCCGTCTCAATCTCGACTATTTCGACTATTGCACGGGCCTCACCATGACCAACAGCCGGTTCGACGAGCTCTTCGGTGGTCCGCCGCGCCGGGCCGATCAGCTCTTGACCCAGCGCGAGATGGACATCGCCGCCTCGATCCAACTCGTGCTCGAAGAGGCCGTGCTCACCCTTACCCGCTCGCTCGCCAAGGAGACCGGCTTGGCCAATCTTTGCCTTGCCGGCGGGGTGGCGCTCAACTGCGTGGCGAACGGCAAGGTCCTGCGCGACAAAACTTTCGCCAATATCTGGGTCCAGCCGGCAGCCGGAGACGCGGGCGGCGCGGTCGGCGCCGCGCTCACGGCCTATCACGGCCTGTGCGGTGGCGCGCGCAAGGTGCCGGCATCGGGCGATGCCATGGCGGGCGCCTATCTAGGCCCCAGCTACGACCAGGCCGACATCGAGGCGAGGCTTAGCCAGGCGGGCGCCAAATTCGAGGTCGTCGACGATGTCACATTGCTTTCACGCTCCGCCGATGCGCTGGCCGATGGTAAGGCGGTCGGCTGGCATCAGGGGCGCATGGAATTCGGACCGCGGGCACTCGGCAACCGGTCGATCCTGGGCGATCCCCGCTCGCCCAAGATGCAGTCGGTGCTCAATCTCAAGGTCAAGTTCCGCGAATCCTTCCGACCCTTCGCGCCTTCGGTGCTGCGCGAGCATGTCGCCGAGTGGTTCGAGCTCGACACCGACAGCCCCTATATGCTGATGGTCGCCGATGTCGTGCAGGACCGCCGCAAGACGATGAGCGAAGAAGAGCAGAAGCTCTTCGGCATAGACAAGCTCAACATACCGCGCTCCGACATCCCGGCCGTGACCCATGTCGATTATTCGGCGCGCATCCAGACGGTCAGCGCCGACACCAACCCGCGCTACCATGCGCTGATCAGCGCCTTCAAGGAGCGCACCGGCTGCCCTGTCCTGGTGAATACGAGCTTCAATGTGCGGGGCGAGCCCTTAGTCTGCACGCCCGAGGACGCGTTCCGCTGCTTTATGGGCACCGACATCGAAGTCCTGGCGGTCGGCAACTGCTATCTGCGCAAGGAAGAGCAGGATCCGAGCCTCAAGCGCTCCTATGAAGATCAGTTCGAGCTGGATTGACGACAATGACAACCGAAGGACATCACCTGCTCGTTGCGGCCAATACGTGGCAGTTCCTCAAGACACTCGGAATCGCCGGCACCACCGCGGCACCCCGGTGAACTGCCTGCGAGCGTCGCTATCGACAGGCGGATATAGGCAATGGTACACAAGCACCAGTCTACAGCGCTCGCCAACTATAGTTGGGAAACCCCACAGCTTGCGGTGTTCACCTCCATAACACACAATCCCCGAGCCGGTCGCCGGCTCCACGAGAACCCCACGCAATGAAGCAAGTGTTCCGCATCTTCCTCTCCGCCAGGGATGCAAATCCCTGGTTGGTCCTGATGTGCTTTCTCCTTTCCGGCGTCGCAGAGGCCATGAGCGTAACGGCGCTCCTGCCGACCATCCAAGTATTGGCCAATGGCGATTCCGCGCAGCCGCAATCGTTCGCCGTAACTCTGATCCATGACTTCCTGGCGCGGATCGGCCTGGCGCCGACGCTCGCCAACCTGATCCTGGTGGTCGGCACCTTCTTCGCGCTCAAGACGCTCTTGTCCTTCGCAGCCTTGTCCTATGCCGGGATCGCAGTGGCGCGCGTTATCACGGCCATCAGGAAGCAGCTGCTTCATGCCGTCTTTGACGCGCGCTGGAGCTTCTACACGCAAATGCAGACCGGGCGCCTGGCGAATACCATGAGCGCCGATGCGACCGCCTGCGGCAACGCATATTTGCTTGCCGCCCAGATCGTGACCTACACCATACAGGCGATCATCTACTTGCTTGTCGCCCTCCTGGTCAATTGGAAGGTCGCACTCTTTGGCCTTGTCGTCGGCGTCGGCATCACCGGCGCGTTGAACTGGATCCTCACCATATCAAAGCGTGCGGGATACAAGCGAACCGACCGCACCGCCAATATCACGACATTCACGACCGATGTCATCAGCAACATCAAGCCGCTGAAGTCGATGGAGCGCTACGACACGCTCGTCGCACAGCTAGACGCATTGCTCAGGCGTCTGCGAAAGGCTTTGATCACGCGCGAGGTCGCCCGTCAGGGCCTTACTCAAGGCAGCGAGCTGCTGATGACGGTGGCCCTCGGGATCGGCGTCTATCTGGCGACCACGATCGGAAAGCTCACGCTATCGGAGCTCGTGGTCTTCGGCGTGATCTTCTTCCAAGTCGTCTCGATCGTCAGTAAGCTGCAAAAGCTCCTTCAGCAGGCCGCGGAAAACGAGGCTGCGTATGTCCGCACCGAGCAGTTCATTGCCAAGGCCGCCGCCCAGCATGAGACCCACACCGGCACGCTCACGCCGACCTTGGAGAAGGAGTGTCGCTTTGACAAGATTCGCTTCTCGCATGGGACCACGACCGTCGTCAAAGACGTTGACTTGAGCATCGAGGCAGGCTCGATCACCGTGCTGCAAGGGCCTTCGGGCGCCGGAAAGACCACGATCGTCGATCTGCTCATCGGGCTGCACACGCCCGACAGCGGGTCAATTACGCTCGATGGCGTTTTGCTCGATGACATCGACATCAGGCAGTGGCGACGTTCGATCGGCTATGTGCCGCAGGAATTGAGCCTGCTGCATTCGACCGTGAGGCAAAATCTCACGCTGGGCAATCCAGCGATAAGCGATGATTTGATTCTCTCCGCACTCGACCAGGCCGGCGCCCGCGACTTCGTCATGGCGATGCCGAAGGGCCTCGACACGGAAGTCGGATCGATGGGCCAGAAGCTTTCCGGCGGCGAGCGTCAACGCATCGCTTTGGCACGGGCACTCGTGACGAAGCCGAAGCTTCTCATCCTGGACGAAGTGACCAGCGCACTCGATCCCAAGACAGAGGAGTCCATCTGCAACAACATACTTTCACTGCGCGGCAAATATACCGTGGTCGCCATCACTCACCGCCCTGCCTGGGCGCATATCGCGACTCATCTCTACAAAGTCGAGCATGGAACTGTAGCAAAGGTCACGAGATCGGATCTGAGCCCGGCAAAGAGCCCAGCTGCCAACAAGATCGTTCAGTTCGACAGAGATCATCGATAGAACGATCGGGTGGTGAACCCGGATGGATTCGAACGATCGACCCCTGATTGGAGGTCGTCGCAGCCAGTTTCCACTGGTTCGATCCGCTTCGCGATATCGCTCTAAAGACTTGATTTTACGTGCTTATTTGATGCTTGCAGTTTCGCTTACCCCATGCTTAACCTGACGCTTACCTGGAGCGGAGACATGGAATGAAGACCGTCATTGAAGGGCGCGAGGCGGAGTCGGGCGGCCACATCGCCCATGCCGGGGCCCCCCTCGTAGTCTTGTTCGCAGCATCCCCTCACGGTGCCGCCAATGTCTCCAGTGTGGTGCTCGGTCAGCATCCCCGGGTGTTCCCCACCGGTGAACTCAAGGAATTCCCGTATGGCCGGCAAATAAATGAAGGCAAGCTCTGCTCATGCAAATCCGACTCGACAGCATGCAGCTTTTGGCGGGCTGTGCAGGACCGGTATGCGCCGTTCGTCGGACTGCCCCGCGACGAGAAGGTGCCGCATCTCTATCGCATTATCGCGGAGGAATCAGGCCGGGACATCATAGCCGACGTCGCTCACGATCCCGATCGGGCCGAGCAACTAAGCCGAAATCCGCGTCTGAACCTTCGGTTGGTCCACGTCCTCAAGGACGGGCAGGCTATTGTCAACGCCCGGCTTCGTCATCGGAACCTAGGGCTGCAATATGCTGGTTGGCGGCGATTGGACAGGACCGTCAAAGCCACCCGACGCTGGCGACAACATGTAAGTCGGCTGAGGGACCTCGAAGCCGAACTCGGTCCTCGTGCAATGTCCCTCGACTACAAGCTCCTATGTGAAAACCCGGCAGAGTCTCTCGCCAAGCTTGGCACGTTCCTATCTCTCGATCTCACGCCAATTGCCGCCAAGATAGCGAGCGGCGAGCCACTATCGAGTGCGCCCCATCAGCTGCGCGGGAGCGACAAGCTCATGGGCAACGTCATGATCCGCTATGACGATCGCTATCGACGCCAAATGTCCTATCTGGAAGCACTGGCTTTCCGATTGACGATGGCGCTCACATAAAATCGACAACGCAAACGGAGAGCCGGGCCGCGGCATGGGAATCTGACTCTCATGGGCCACGTCATGAGAGCCAGCAAGCTTGCGCCGATACGCTGAAAGACTCCGCCTCCTTGGCCTTATCGATGTACCGGTTGACTATTCGCTCGAAGGCTTGGCAGCGCTTCGGTTCGGCAAGTTTATTTTGGCGAGTACGCCGCTCGCAACCCCATGCCGAGCACCGGCGCGACAGCTTTCGAAAGGCTGCTCGCCTTCCACGTCCTGATATAGGCCTTGCCGCTTGACACGGTGATCAGCTCGGCGTCGGGAAAAAGCTCACCTATTCGCCCCAGCCACCACTCGGCGGGGCGCACCGTGGCATGGGCATTCTCGCCGTTTGGCAGGATCGTCTTGGCCTGGCGCGTGTCGACCAAGAACAGGGCGTCCTTGCAGTGGGAATGGATGTCGGCGAGAACCGTGCCGATCTCGTCCTCGTCCAGATGCTCCAAGACATCTGTATTGAGGATCAGATCGTAGCGCGGCAAAGGTATCGTCGCGATCTCCGGCACGGCAGGATCGAAGCGGTGCCTGATCGATGCGCCCGGAGCAATGAAGCGTTCGACCATGCGGTTCTTGCCAGACCCATAATCGAGAATCGACCTAGGGCGGCGTAAAAACACCCAGGGTGCCAACAGCTTGTGATTGCTGATCCTGCCGTCGTGGTACCGCTTGCCGGCCGCGTGGATCTCGATGTACTGACTTAAATTGCGCGTCTCGACCATCTGCGCGACCTACCATGACTCTCCGACCGCCTGCAACCTGTTCTTTGCGCCGTTCCCGCAGCACCCGCATGGTCGCGCCTCAAGTCGTCACGAAGGGCGAAATCCGAGGCGCGAGAGCCTTCCCTGCCCCCGAATGTCCCGCGCTCCCTTGCGAAGGTCCAGATTCTCGGAGTTCTTTGGGGGACGCGTCTGCGATGAAATCCGTCCACCGCCTTTTGCAAAAATGAAACCTCACTTCGGACCGGTGCGGACACAACCGCGTCCGGGTGGGCCTGCCGGTGGCCTATAACACTGGACCGCGAGCCATTTCGCAGGCGCCGTCCCGGTAGCGCGTCATCCTCTCAAGAATCGGGTCCCGGTTCATGAGGCACTCCTCCACAAGCGCTGTACTCAACTTATTGATGTCAGCCGCGCTATAAGGCACTTGAGTATCGATCACGAACGCTTCGACCTTTTTGCGGTTAGTCACCGGCAAGACCGCTGTCCCCGCCAAAGAACTCAGGATGAGACCGTGCAGCCTGTTGGTCACGACGAGCGAACTTGCTTTTATTTCGGCGACGGTTTCTTGCCAGCTCTTCGGGGCGTAAAAAGGGATTCCAAACTCATTCGAAAGAGCTTCATAAATTTTCCCGTCTTCAGGCGTGGATGTCGTCAGAAGCGCCAGTCTGCCGGCTAAAGAGTTGAGCCGCTGCAAAGCAGATCGCAAGTCGGCCTCCAGTTTTTTTTCCTTGCCGGTGCAAACTATGAGGACTCTCGTTCGATCCCTTCCAACTGCTGGCTCAACATCACTAGCAAGGCTCTGTAGGGAGAATACGCAATCTGCGCCTGAAATCGAAGCTACGCCGATCTTATCGAGAACCGACTTTGATATTTCATCGCGCGTTACCAATGGTTTGCGAATCTTTCCAAGATATCGTTGGAGATTGCGTTTCGAACTATATCCGAATATTTTTGGATTGATCGAAAAGGGATATGCATAGATTTGATCATTATGCTCGTGTATCGCGGTCAATGTCGCGAACATCGATATGCCGACGTCAACGCCGCACCACATATCTCCGCCACAGAGGAAAATCGCCTCGTACTCACGAAAGCGCGCCGCATTCGCGGCCGAGCGCGCCGCGAGTGATCGAATGAAGAGAGGTTGAGCAAGCGGCCATATGCCTAATTTGCTGATGAGCCGCCTTAGCTTCGGGCTAACATTGCGGGAATAAGTCGAGCCGAGATGCTCGAACTCCGGGGCATTTGACGCTCTCAAGGCCATAAGCCTTTCCTTGTCGACGTCACGAAAGCCGTGAGAGAAGACGTGCACTGGATTTTCAGGAAACCTTCTTCTCACTTCTAAGAGCATGGCATGCAGAATTGCAAAGTCCCCGAGATTGCCCTTCAAATTCGCGAAGACAACGGCGATCGGTGCTTTCATGGGCAATCTCGCATGTAATGTTTTCCCTCGGCTTCAACGAGGCGCAAACGACTAGAGTCCAGACTCATAAAATCCACCATACAGTGCGGCGAGACAGACAGAGGCCGGGTAGTTCGCGGCAGCCTGTCCGTAACGGGTAGCGATGCGCCTGAAGTCCTTCACCCCGTCAAGGCGGCCTCGATGCGCCACCGAACCTAATGGAGACTATGCACTTGTATTTTATGAGCTGTTTGGCCTGTTGTCCGGTTGCGCAATCGCATATAGATGCGTCATGGTATCCGTACAAACCCTGCCGTAGTCAACCGGAAATTCGGGTTTCCGCGGGCGAGCTTGGGAAGGATAGCATGACGACTTTGCTCGTACTTGGTTCGAAGCCGGAACCGATACTTCCCGGGAGTGCCGCCTACGATGAGGTTGCCTGTGCCAACGCCTCCGGCAGGTCTGCCCGGCGCCATGGGCTGCCGATCCCGCGGTTCACGGTCGTGTCCGCCATCGTGACCTCGGGCCGAAAGCCGGCCAATGATCTTGCGGTCGAGGCTCTACGCGGACTTCAAACCGGTCGGCTCGTGATCTATCCGCGTCCGCGTCCGCGCGGGCCGATGGTCGATCGCGCTTTGAAGTACCTCAGGAACTACCGCGTGAACCCCCAGTACGTTCGCTGGAAGCTGCGTCGGATCGGCTACGAGTTCGGGGAGTTCGCGGCGCCGTCACCGGAGTTTTTCAGGCGCACCTTCGAGACGCTGTGCGAGCACGATCCCGAATTGATCGGCCTCATGCGGAAGAAGCAGCCCTCGACGGGCCTGGCGACCTTGGCCCTGGGGATTGTCGCGGGCGGCTACTCGCGCTTCATCCTGGCCGGCTTCAGCTTCGAGATCACGCATGATTACGCGCGCAATCCCCTGGTCGACGAGCGCGGGCCCGTCAGCGCCCATGCCGAAACCGACCAGGCGATTCTGCGGCATCTTTCGCGCCGGCTCGGCACGATATTTACCACCGAGCCTGCAGTCCACGAGGCAACTGGGGTTCCTTACCTCTAGCCCGCAGCGTTACACCAAACTCGCCATCCAGCGCTTTTAGTCATCCCGTTCGATCACGATCGTCACCGTCTTGCGCAGGGCTTTTGAACCCTCCTGTGTCATCCTGCGCACCGAGTGAAGCGAGTTGAATGTCTTGACGAATACGGTGCACTGATTTGGAACGAAGGGAATGGTGTCGATGACTTCGATCTTGTCCCAGGGCACCGCATTGTTCTTCCAGTTGAAAGCGTATTTCGCGTCGGTTGCCCGGTTGACATCGAGGCCGCCGCCGATCGCCGGATCCCACTCCCCGTCCTTGATCATGGTCTGAACCAGGGTGATGATTTTCTTCGGCGTGTCGGTGTGCGGCGCGACCTCGCCGCCATCGGCTTTGAGCACGGAGAACTCGAAGCGGCTGCGAAGCTTGGGCGCTCTCATGATCTTGCCGCCGCTCACCATGCGGCGGACCCGCTGGGACGTCGTCTCGAAGCACTTGTCGATATCGAGGTCGATGTATTTCTGCTTGAGGAACTCGACCGTCGCCTTGATGAAGTCGTCGCTCTTCAGCCAGCCGTGAAACCTGTTCCAGGGCTTATTCTCACGGATGAATTTGTGATAGTTGTCGGGCGCGAATTTTTCCGAAAGGCTGAGCTTGTAGTCATAGCCGCGAATGGGGCCAAACAGGGAAATATCGGGAAAGTTGTCGCAGAGCTCGTTATAGTCCTTGGCGTCAAGCGCCGGCCGCAGGACCACCAGCGGATAGGGCTCATACCTCGTTTCTGCTGCGGAAAAGTTCAACATTCGGTAATCCATGATGTTTGTCGCTCAAGCGCAGGATGCCTACACCAAACCTCCTATATATGAAAGGGGCGAGCTCTAACCCCTCCCATACGCCAAGAGCGGGCTCGCCTGGCCCCGTCCTGTCGGCTATAACCCGAGGCGCATAGGAAACCCGCAAGCCATGAAACCTACCGTATTCATCCACACCAACGACAAGCAGATGGTCGGCGCCGTTGTCGGCCGCCATTCGCTCAAGCGCAATTCGGCGAAGCCCGATGCTTTCGATGTGCGCATCACCCGCCGGGAAGATTTTCCTTTCTTCGACGAGTTCGAGGGCCGGAAGTTCCTGCGCTCCGGCGGCTGGCGCACCTGGCGCAATGACGACCTGCAGTCCTTCACCCCGGTGCGTTTCATGCCGCCCGAGCTCATGGGCTACCAGGGCCGCGCCATCGTGATCGATCCGGACGTGTTCGCGGCGGGCGACATCAACGGCCTGTTCGAGCGCGACATGGAGGGCAAGGCCGTGATGGCTCGGCCGCGCGGCGGCCACAATGGCCGCAACGACTATATCGCGTCGAGCGTCATGCTGCTCGACTGCGCCAAGCTAACCCATTGGAATGTCCGCAAGCAATTCGAGGATCTCTTCGCCGGCAAGCTCGATTACGAGGACTGGGTCATCCTCGCCAGGGAACCGAAAGGCTCGGTCGGCTTCCTCGAGAATGAATGGAACGATTTCGATCGGCTATCGCACAAGACCAGGCTGCTCCATAACACCAAGCGGCTCACCCAGCCATGGAAGACCGGCCTGCCGATCGACTTTACCAGCCGCATTCCCTTGGTCTCGAAGTTTTTGCCCGAGAACGGCATCAGGCTCTGGGGCAAATACAAGAAGCATCCAGACCCTCGTCAGGAGGCGTTCTTCTTTGCCCTGCTCAAGGAATGCGTAGAGACGGGCCAGATCTCACGCCAGGAAATCGAGACCGAAATGCGCCACAATCATGTACGTCACGACGCATTGGACGTGATAGCGCGTGCTCCATCTCTCGATAGATTGATGGTCGATGTTCGGGCGGCCTAGTGCCGAAGGTGGACGGTAAATCCCTCCGACTTCGAACCGCTATGAAGTGCGTCAGTCGGGGCCCATCAGCTGGTCCACCAATTTCCGGGTACCATATGCCGACAAGTGCACGGTATCTGTGAAATAGGCCAGGGTCGCCCAAACGCTCTTCGCCGCTTGTTCTTCGGATCGCGCCAGCACGCCCGCGTCAGCCCATCGAAACCCCGCGGCCTCGACCAATTCCTTTAGTTCGGCCCTTTGCTTTTCCCGTCTCTGGCTGGGGGTCCACTCGGAGTCCTCGACGCGGGTCATCTCTGGCACCACCATGTAGATGGAAGGTGCAAAGACCACAGTGACTTTGCCGATCTTCTCGCGCGCCACGATGCTCTTGAGGGCCTCTATGACTTCCGGTGGCGATCCATAGGGATCCTCCGGTTGAAGATCGTTTTCACAATAGACATAGATGAGCTCGTCGATCCGCCCCTTGTAACGCTGTGTGGCGGCTTCGAGGCGGCAGTGGTTTTCCTCGGCTGAATTGCCGGGGACGCCAAGATTGACATAGCGGCGCGTGCCGTCGCGTGCCTGCATTTGCGAAGCGATCGTCACTTCATCATCGATCATCGCGCCAAAGGCGACCGAATCGCCGGCTACGAGGACAACGCGATCCGCCGCCACGTCGGGTACTGTGACGCGCTCTCCCTGGCTGTTCGTCGATATTGCAATATGCGGCCCGCCGTAACGACGGAAGAATTCTTCCACCCGTGGATCGAGCTTCTCATCCACCTTGTAGAAAGCTGTGGGGAACGCGTACGGACCAAAAGCCGATGCATGCAGGAAAAACGTGGTCGTGCGCAGATTGGGCTTCAAGGTCGGGCAGCCATTGTCCTTTGTCTTGATGGCCGCATCCTCATTGCGGGGAAATGGCGTGTGTCCGATGCCGATATCCGTCTCATTGATGAGCGGAAGGAGATCGGCCAGCTCCTGTGGATTGGAAAAATAGGGTGCATAGGCGGATTCATTGCTGCGAGGCTTGGAGAACCCGACCAGGGCACTGAGTTGGTAAACCACGCTGCGATGAGGTTTACGCCATTTGTAGAGGGAATAGACGCCTTCGAAGGCCGCCAGGGTGAGAGCCGAGAGCAACACGGATATCACTGCCGCAAATGCGAACTTTTTCAAGGCTTACAGCTCCTGGGCTTGTGTTCCCGCGGGGTTATTTGCGCACAAAAATATACAAAATAATAGGTGAGGCAAGGAACGCGAATGGCGTTGGTGGAAGAATGGTACAGCTGCCTGGCCTCGAACCAGGGACCTTCGGATCCACAATCCGACGCTCTAACCAACTGAGCTACAGCTGCACAGGTCCTTGAACGGCGCGCAAACTAGAGCATCGGACCGAAAAGTGCAACGCGGTTTTCGGATGAATCCGATGCGCAAAAACCAAGAAGCTCGGGCCATTTCAAGACGTGAAAAAGGCCCGTCTTTGCGAAACGGGCCTTGCTTGAAAATCCCAGTCCGAGAATCAGGCGACCGCCTTGGAGAGATTGCCGAAGGATTTCAGCACGCCGTCCTGCACCGGCTTCACCGTCTCCTGGGCGAGGAGCACGCCGAGCTCGTTGAGCTCGCTCGCCTGGCGCGAGAATGCGGCGAACTGGTCGCGCGTAAATTCCTGATGGAGTGCGGCAAATTCGGTCGGGTCCTTCACCGCGAAAGCCTTGCGCACGAAGGTGAAGGCGGAATTCATGTTGATCTGGGCGATTTCCATCGCCTTGAGCTGGATGTCGGCGGCGCGCGCCTTGAAGGCGCCGGCGGCGGCATCGAAATACTGCATGTTGGAATGGGCGAGGTCGCTCGCCTTGTCGAAAGCGGCCTGCGCCTGGTCGACCGACTTCTGGGCGAAATCAGCAACCTCGGGCGGAACCTCGACCGAAGGCGTCTCGACGATTTTCAGTTTCTTGCTCATGTGTCACGCTCTCCTTGTCCGCAGGCCCCAATCGAGCCGCGAGTGACCGTCATTCTCCTAGATAGGGACTATTTTTGTGCGATGCAACATATTTTGCAATGCAGCAGGAGCCTGTGGAGAACAGGCACGGAGGACATGATCCTCGCTGCGACTCCCGTTAGACTTGAGGCAGGCCGTTAAGCTTAATAAAAGATTGATGAATTGTAACCAATTAGCGATCGATTATAAACAAATTGCCAGGGCCGCGATTCTGCGGAGGTGGGTTTCAAGCAAGGGGTCATGGGTGCCAATGCCCATGACAGGGTAAGTGGGTCAGGCCGGTTTGCCAACGCTCGAGGATTTGCGGGACCTGCCCCAGCCATCCTGGCTGTGGGACAGCGAGCGGGCGCGCATCGTCTGGGCCAACAAGGCGAGCATTGCCTATTTCGGCGGCGAGACCTTATTCGACCTCCTCGACCGGCTGTTCGACCCGGCCGAGCCTGGCGTCGAAAATCTGGGGGCACTGGCGAAGCGCTTGCGGCGCGGCGAGGCGCGCAAGGCGCTTCTGCATTTCCCCTCGACCGGCGCCCTGACCCCGCTCTCCTGTCAATGCGGCCTTCATACCTTGCCGGACGGCCGCACCGGCCTCCTGGTGGTCAGCCTTGCCGAGACTGCCGAAACCCAAGGCCAGTCCGGCGACCTGGCACGTGCGTTCAGCGACCTGCCCTTCCCGGCCTTGCTGCTCTCGCAAGGCACGGTGACCTTCGCCAACGCCGCCGCCGAGCGCCTGTTCACGGCCGAGCAGCGCGGCTCCGTCTCACGGCTCCTCGGCGGCCCCGATGCGGCGCAGGATTTCCTGCATCGGGTCACTGCCTCGGGCACGCTCGGGCAGACGCGCAAGCTCGACACGGTGTTCGGCGAGCGCGAGATCCGATTGACCGCCAAATTCCTGCCCGTCGACAAAGGCGCCGAAGCCGTCATCCTGCTGATCTGCGAGGACGTCACCGACCGGCGCGCCCTCGAACGCAGTTTCGGCGTGGCGGCGGCCTCGCCGCCCGCCCCGGTCAAGAGCGAAGCTCAGCTTTCGCCCGCGGATGTCCAGGCTTTCGAAGCTCTCGGCAAGTCGCTCAGGGCGGAGAAGGCGCAATCGGCGCCCCCCGCCCCGATGAAGATCCAGGCCGTGCCGGTGCGCATGCCAGGCCTGCCGCCGGTCGTCACCCGCAAGATCGACAGCTTCCCTCATCCCGTCATCATCGTACAGGACGAGAAGATCCATTACGCTAATCCCGCCGCTCTCAAGCTTTTGCGCTTCGAGACGCTGGAGGGCCTGCAGGAGAAGATGGTCTTTTCCGGCGGGCCGCCGCGCGGCGTCTCGACCGCGCGGCTCGCGACCGGCGATGGCGGCGCCCTGGCGGTGGACCTGGCGGCGCTTCCCATCGCTTGGCGCAACGGACCGGCCCTGCAGATAACCCTGACCGAGGCCGCCTCCGCGTCGCCGGTCGAACAAGCCCCCGCGGCGCCACCGCCCCAGCCCAAAGCGGATGTCATCGACTTCCGGGACGCCCCCGCCCCGCGGCCGAGGGCCGAGCAGGTGAGCGAGCGGCCAAAAACCGAGCCGCCCAAGGCCGAGATCATTGTCGAGCCGCCCAAGGAGGAGCCGCGGCCGCAACCGCCGGCAGGAGCACCGCGGCCCGCCAAGGCGGAAGCCGCTCCGGCGAAGGCGCCACTCGAGATCGCCCGGCAAAGCGAGATCGCCGAGGACGAGGAGTTGCGCAACATCCTCGACACCGCGGCCGACGGCATCATCACGCTCGATGCCGCGGGCAACATCCGCACCTTCAGCGCCGGCGCCGAGGCGATTTTCGGCTATCGCATCGCCGAGGTCGTGGAAAAGCCTTTGGCGACCCTGCTTGCGCCGGACAGCCGCCGGATCCTGCGCGACTATTTGTCGGCCCTCCAGGGACCAGGGCTTGCGACGGTTTTCAATGACGGACGCGAAGTGACGGCGGTCGTCAAGCAAGGCGGCGTGGTGCCGTTGTTCCTCACCATCGGGCGATTGCATCCGACCACCCAGAAGGGTGCAGCCTTCTGCGCGGTCTTGCGCGACATCACCCAATGGAAGCGCACCGAGGCGGAATTGCGCGAAGCCAAGGACGCCGCCGAACAGGCGAGCCGGCAGAAATCCGAGTTCCTCGCCAAGATCAGCCACGAATTGCGCACGCCGCTCAATGCCATATTGGGCTTCTCCGAGGTCATGCGCATGGAGCGTTTCGGCGAGATCCAGAACGACAAGTATCGCGGCTATGTGAACGACATTCATTCGAGCGGCGCCCACCTCCTCTCGCTCATCAACGATCTGCTCGATCTGTCGAAGGTCGAGGCCGGCAAGCTCGAGCTCAACTTCACCGCGGTGGCGCTCACCGAGGTCATCGAGCATGCCGTCAAGATGGTGCAGGAACAGGCGACGGCGGGGCGCGTCATCCTGCGCCGCACGATCCCGGCGGACCTGCCCAATGTCGTCGCCGACTATCGCTCGATGAGCCAGATCATGCTCAATCTCCTGACCAATGCGATCAAGTTCACCGATCCGGGCGGCCAGGTCATCATCTCGGGCCAGCTGACGAAGGCGGGCGAGCTCAAGCTCAGGGTGAAGGATACCGGCCTCGGCATGACCGAGGCCGAGATCAAGGAGGCGCTCGAGCCCTTCCGCCGCATCACCACCGACGGCCGCGACGTGCCGGGCACGGGCCTCGGCCTCCCCCTGACCAAGGCGCTCGCCGAGGCCAACCGCGCCAGCTTCGAGATCTCGAGCGAGCCACGCAAGGGCACTCTCGTCGAGATCACCTTCCCGACCACACGGGTATTGGCAGTGTGAAATCCCCTCGCCCCGCGCGAGCGGGAGAGTGTGTGGAAGCTCAGCTCTTGAGCTCGGCCAGGTCCTTGTAGAGGTCGAGCGCTTCCGGATTGGCGAGCGCTTCCTTGTTCTTGACCACGCGGCCATGCACGACATCGCGCACCGCGAGCTCGGTGATCTTGCCGGACTTGGTGCGCGGTATGTCGGCGACCTGGACGATCTTCGCCGGCACATGGCGCGGCGATGCGCCCTGGCGGACCTGCTGCTTGATGCGGTTGACCAGGGCCTCGTCGAGCTTCGCTCCCTCGCTGAGCCGCACGAAGAGCACGATGCGCACGTCATTGTCCCAGTCCTGGCCGATCGCCAGGGCTTCGACGACTTCGGGGATGCGCTCGACCTGGGCATAGATCTCGGCGGTGCCGATGCGCACGCCCCCTGGATTGAGCGTCGCATCGGAGCGGCCATGGATGATGATGCCGCCATGCGGGGTCCATTCGGCGAAATCGCCGTGGCACCAGATATTGGGAAAGCGCGCGAAATAGGCGTTGTGATATTTCTCGCCATTCTCGTCGTTCCAGAACCTCACCGGCATGGACGGGAAGGGCACGGTGCAGACGAGTTCGCCCTTCTCGCCCCGCAAGGGCTTCGCTTCGTCGTCATAGACATCGACCGCCATGCCGAGCATCGGCCCCTGGATCTCGCCGCGCCACACCGGCGACAACGGGTTGCCGCCGACGAAGCAGCCGCAGATATCGGTGCCGCCCGAGATCGAAGCGAGATGCAGGTCGCGCTTGATGTCGCGATAGACGAAATCGAAGCTTTCGGCCGCGAGCGGCGAGCCGGTCGAGAACATCGTGCGCACGGTCGCGAGCTTGTGGGTCTCGCGCGGCTTGAGGCCCGATTTCTTCACCGCATCGATATATTTGGCCGACGTGCCGAAGAGCGTCATGCCCTCCTGATCGGCATAGTCGAAGAGCACTTTCTCGCTGGGGGCGAAGGGCGAGCCGTCATAGAGCAGCAATGTCGCGCCGGTCGCAAGCCCGCTCACCAGCCAGTTCCACATCATCCAGCCGCAGGTGGTGAAGTAGAACAGGCGGTCGCTGGATTTGACGTCGGAATTGAGCAGAAGCTCGCACAAATGCTTGAGAAGCGCGCCACCCGCGCCATGGACGATGCATTTGGGAATGCCCGTGGTCCCTGAGGAATAGAGGATATAGAGCGGATGGTCGAAGGGCAGCTGCGCGAATGTGATCGGTTCGGGCTGCTTGCGCGAGATATAGTCCTCATAGGCGACAGCGCGTGGAATCGTCCGCGATATATCCGTCGCCGTGCCGATATAGTCGATGATGACGGTCTCCTCGACGCAGGTGAGTTCCTTCAGCACCGCGGCCACCTTGTTGGCGATCGGGATGGTCTTGCCGTTGTAGTAATAGCCGTCGCAGGTGACGAGGAAGCGCGGCTTGATCTGGCCGAAGCGGTCGAGGATGCCGCGCTCGCCGAAATCGGGCGAGCAGGACGACCAGATGCCGCCGAGCGAGGTGACCGCGAGGAAGGCGACGATGGTCTCCGGCATGTTGGGCACGATGGCGGCGACGCGATCGCCAGGCTTCAAGCCGGCCGTGGCGAAGGCGTGGTGCAGCCGCGCCACCGCGTTGTTGAGCTCGCGCCAGCTCATCGACTTCTTCACCTTGTCCTCGCCGCGGAAGATCAGGGCGGTTGAATCGTCGGATTTGACCAGCAGGTTCTCGGCATAATTGAGCCTGGCGTCGGGAAAGAATTTGGCACCCGGCATCTTGTCGCCGTCGGCGAGCACGCGCTTTCCGCGCGCCGAAGCCTTGACCTTGGCGAAATCCCATAGACCGGCCCAGAAGAGTTCGGGATACCGCACGGAAAACTCATGAATGTCGCCATAGGTGGTGAACGGACCATGGCCATAGGCCTCGGTCAGATGCGTTCGGAAGGCGGCCAGGTTGGATCCGGCCTTGCGCTCGGCGTCGGGCGCCCACAATGGCTCGGCAGTCGACATCGCAATCCTCCCTCTCGATCGTCACTCGCTTTCCGATTGCACAATCTCTTGTGATCGGCGTGAATTACCCAAGCGGCACGATCATGCCGCATTTCCGTGCTCCCAAGGCCCCGAATAAGGGCTTGAAGTCAACCCTTGACTTCGTCGCCGGAATTGCCTTGCAAGGAGCCTAATGCGCAAACTCTTACTGGCCATCCTCGCTGTTGCCGCTGTCGTCATTGTCGCAGCCGGTATCTTGCTGACCACCCGCATCCGGGCGGTTTCGGCGGATCTTGCCCAACGCGTCGAGCGCCAGACCGGCATGCAGGTGACGTCGTCGGGCCTGCCCGGCATATCCTTCTGGCCGCGTTTTTCGGTATCCTTCGGCAATGTCGTCATCCCGGCGCCCAAGGGCTTTACCTCGGCACCGCTCGCCACCATCGAAACGATACGGATCATGCCCGCGGACGGCCTTCTGGGCCTCGGTGAAGCGGGCATCGACGAGGTCGTCCTCGAGCGGCCCAATATCAACCTGGTGGTGAGCGCCGACGGGCGTGCCAACTGGAACTATGCCGCGCAGCCGCAAGCCGGCGAGCCGCCGGGACTGCCGGTGCGCATCGCCGAGGGCCGCATCGCCTTTCTCGACGAGCGCAGCGGAGCGGCGGCCCAGATCACCAATGTGGAATCGCTGGCCTCGCTTGCCGGCCCAGCCGATGAATTCAACGCCAAGGGCTCACTTGTCTGGAACGAGCGGCGCGCCACCTTCACGCTCTTCCTCAAATCGCCGCAACGCGTCGCCGAGGACGGATCGCCAGCCGATCTCACGCTCGAGGCGCCGGGTCTTGCCTTCCAGTTCTCCGGCCGCGCCGCCCTCGCCCGCGGCTTCGAGCTCGACGGCCAAAGCGAGATCAAGGGAACCGATCTCGGCCTTGCGGCATCGTGGTTCGGGGCCGCCTTGCCCTCTGGCCTGACCGGCGCCCGCTTCGAGCTCGCCGGCGCGGTCGAAACCTCGAACAAGGGTCTCGCCTTCAACAATACGCAGTTCGTGCTCGACGATATGCGCGGTGAAGGCGACATCGCCATGGCGCTGGGCAAAGGGCGGCCGATGATCGAAGCCACGGTCGAAGCCCAGACGATCGACCTGACGCGCTACAGCGGTGCTGCGCCGTCGTCGGCGGCATCCTTTCTCACAAGCCCCTGGTCGTCGAAGCCTATCGACCTTTCGGCCCTCAAGACCCTTGATGCCGATCTCGACGTTTCGGCCAAGGCCTTCGCCTATGGTGCGCTCCGCACCGGGCCGGCACGCCTTACCGCCGATTTGCGTGACGGCAAGCTCGATCTCAAGCTCGCCAAGGCCGCCTATGTCGAGGGCACGCTCGATCTCGCTCTCACCGTCGACGGGAAGGCGGAGCAGCCGACGCTCCAGTTCAGCGTCAATGGCGAGAACCTCGCCGCCGACAAGGCATTGCTCGCCGCCGTGGGCTTGGGCGATGTGTCGGGGAAGCTCTCGCCCAGCCTCTCGGTCAATGCCACCGGCCGGACGCTCGCCGAGCTGATATCGACCTTGAAAGGCCAGGCGTCGGTGCGCATCGTCTCGGGCGCCATCAAGGGCGTCGATCTCAAGGCGGCCTTCGGCAAGGTCGCCAATACGATCCTCGAGGGCTGGGGCAGCGACCAGCGCGCCAGCACGTCTTTCGATGCCTTGTCGGCGACGTTCATCATTGCCGATGGCATAGCCGAGACCGGCAATCTGATCCTGACCAGTCCCGCTTTGAGCTTCACCGGCAAGGGCGAAGCGGATCTGCTGCGCCAGGCCATCGATCTCAAGGTCGATCCGCAGCTCGTGGTCTCGGGCACGGACGCCACGGCGCCGCAATTCGCCACCTTCCCGGTCGCCATCCAGGTCAAGGGGCCATGGGGTGCGCCGCGGATCTATCCGGACATGCCGGGCATCCTCGAAGATCCGGCCGCCGCCTATGCGGCGCTCAAGAAGCTGGGTCTCGGCACGTCGGATTGATCGGTCGCGCCATTATTGGCAAGATGCCTGCATGATCCGCGTTCAAGAGAAAGCCTTCGATGCCGCAGCGGAACTCGAGCAGTTCCGACACGCCAATCGCGCCAGCGGTGCGACCTGCATGTTCATCGGCACGGTGCGCGAGATGAGCGAGGGAGTGCCTATCGAGGGCATGACGCTCGAGCATTATCCGGGCATGACCGAGAAGGCGCTGGCCGAAATCGAGAAGGAAGCGCTGGCGCGCTGGCCTCTCGAAGCGAGCCTGATCATTCATCGCCATGGCCGGCTCGAGCCCGGCGACGACATCGTGCTGGTGATCACCGCTTCGGCGCACCGCCAGGCGGCCTTCGCCGCTTGCGAGTTCCTCATGGACTGGCTCAAGACCAAGGCCCCGTTCTGGAAGCTCGAGGAGAGCCAAGGCACGTCCCGCTGGGTCGATGCCAAGGACCATGACGATGAAGCGGCACGGCGATGGGATCGCCGCCGGTCGTAGGATATCCACGCTATCGCAGGCGGTGGCGCCGCGGTCCGCCGCGTCCGCCACGGCCTTGGTGGCGAAGCCTGCTCGACATCGCGATTTTCACCGCGGCCGCGGCGCTCATTCTCCTCGCTGTCCGCGTCTTCAACCAGGTGACGGTGACGCCCGGCAATGTCGATGTCATCGACGGCGATTCCTTCAGGCGCGGCAAGGACGAGATCAGGCTCAACGGCATCGATGCGCCCGAATATCGCCAGACCTGCCGCGACGCGGCCGGGCGCGACTGGGATTGCGGGAAGGAGGCGGCGCGCGCCTTGCGCCATCTCGTGGCCGGCCGCATGGTCGAATGCACCGGCCTCGATGCCGACCGCTATGGCCGTCTCGTCTCGCGCTGCACGGTGGGCGATGTGGTGATCAATTCGGAGATGGTCCGTCTCGGCTGGGCCATCGCCTATACGCGCCATGGCACGCTTTATGTGCGCGAAGAGGACGAGGCGCGCCGCGACAAGCGCGGCATCTGGCGCGGCACTTTCGATCTGCCGGAGGACTGGCGCGAGATCCACCGCTCCGACATGAACGATTGAGCGAGTTACAGCATTTTGCGGAACAGGACGATGGTTCTGAGGGCATAGACCAAGAGGATGGCGAGCGTCGGCCATTGGAACCAGAGCTCGCCGCCGGACAGTATGTTGATGAAGAACAGGAAGACGATCAGCGTCGCGGCATAGGCGGTGCTCATCATGAAGCGGTGCATGCGCTCCCGGCGCTGGATTTGCCTGGCATCGTGCGGCGGATCGACCGGCTCGTGCGCCGGCGCCGCCGCCGCGGCTGTCGCAGCACCTCCCGGCTCCAACACCACCCGATAGACCGGGACTTGCGCCGATATGTTCTTGATCGCCTTGCTGCCCAGCGCATCGAAGCTTACCGCGAGCTTGTCCTTCACATGATCGAAGACCGTGCCTGAGATGAGGATGCCGCCCGGATCGGCCAGCGCCTGGAGCCGCGCCGCCACATTCACGCCGTCGCCGAACAGATCGTCATTGTCGACCATGACGTCGCCGAGATTGACGCCGACGCGGAACCACATCTGCTTTTCCTTGGCGAGAGCGGCATTGCGCTCGGCAATCGTCCGCTGGATCTCGACGGCGCATTCGACGGCTTTCACGACACTCGGAAACTCGGCGAGGATGCTGTCGCCGGCGGTATTCACCACTCGTCCGCGATGCTCGGCGATCCGCTCCGCCGTCAGCTCGCGATAGGCCTTGAGCGTTGCGAAGGTGCCTGTTTCGTCCTGGCCCATCAGCCGGCTGTAGCCGACGGCATCGGCCGAGAGGATGGTGGTCAGCTTGCGCTCGGTGGATGGGGTCATGGACGGCCCTTACCACATCATCAAGACACCCAAAACCGGCGCTTCCATCGATTGACGCAACGGCATATTCGCCGCAATATTGGCGCGTAGAAGAAACAAGAAGTTCAAGGTTTCAGGAGATGAAACTGTTCAAACACACGATCGCCGATTGGCGGCGAGAGGCCGTAAAGACGGACCAGACGAATTCCGGCTCCGTCTATCACAAGATCAAGAGCGAATTTGAAACCTACATGATCTATTCGTTCAACAAGGACGATATACGCTGGCAAGCCATACTTCAGGTGGCGCAAAAGAAAATGAGCGATGCCGTCGATGCTGCCGACTGGAAGACCGCGACCACAGCGCAGGAGCTTCTGAATTATCAGAGCGCCCTGGATGAGTGCCGGAAAATGCTGGTTGCAGCCGGCTGGACGCCGCCACCGCCAAACGGGGCCGCTGTCGACTGATCGACAGCACGCAAGGAGGGTACGGCAATGAAAAACGTCTTCATTATCGCCGGGCTGATTGGCGCAAGCTTGATTTCGGCAGCGCATCCCGCCAGCGCTAGGTTTTGCGGCTGCCACTCCAGCTACGGTCGGTGGAAGTGCACTCCTTCAATCACATACTGCGCAAATGAATGCCGGGACACATACAAGCTTTATCCTGATCGAGCGTCATGCCTCAAAGGTCGAAACCAGTCTCAGAAGCCCGCTCAAAAAACGACCCAGACTAAGAAGAAACCTCGGTGAACAAGCAAATCGAGGCTAGCGGCAAAAGGCTCACCCATAAAGCGTACGCGCGAGCGATTTTTCTTCCCCTGCCCGCCGCTGCCGAATAGTGCTTCTGATCTGGGCAGCGCCAAATTTGACTCTACGTGAGACCCGCCTTTATTACTGTTTTGTGGCGACAGGGAAGAAAGACGGCCGCCGCGAGGCCGAGCTTGAGGCGGCAATCGAGCGGATCAGGCACGAGACTTGGAAGACCGGGCAGACATTGCCCAAGCTGCGCCGGGTCATTGCCCTTATCCTGCAGGAGTCGAAGCACGAATGATTTGGAAAGACATTATCCAGATCACTGACACGCCGTGGAACGTGGACGACAGACCGCGGTATATGAACAGGATCGTGCGCTGAATGTGGCAACGGATCCGAACGAGGGTAGAAAGAATGAGACTCGCGCTGTTGGTTACGATGATCGTCGCTATTCTCGCGGGGGTGGCCGGCACGTCGGCGCCGCGCGCCCAAGTGACAGCCGATTCGGCGTTCGTCATTCATGCGGCGACCATGCTCGACGGGCGCGGCGGCTCGACGCGTAATGCCTACGTCGTCGTGCGCGGCGGACGGATCGAGCGCGTCGCGACATCGCCCGTCAGCGTCCCCGACGCGCGCGTCATCGAGCTCGGCTCGGCGACTCTGCTTCCGGGAATCATTGATGCCCACGTCCATCCGGGCTGGTACGTCGATCGCAACGGGAAGCGAAACTCACAGGACAGCGGCGACTCGCCGGTTCAAGCGGTGCTCGCGCGCGCGGGAAATCTCTACGCCACTTTGATGGCCGGCGTTACGACCATTCAAAGTGTCGGAGGCGGAGGCCTGCAAGACATCGATCTCCGCGACGCCGTCGCACGCGGATGGATTCCCGGCCCGCGCATTCTCACATCGATCACGCAAATCGGTCGGGCACATATGTCTATGTCCGCTGACTCGCTTCGCATTAGCGTCCGCGAGCTCAAGGCACACGGTGCCGACATCATCAAGCTGATCGCATCATCGGAGAGCGCGCTCCTCTCGGAGGCATCATTCTCCGATGAGCAACTCTCGGCCATCTGCGGCGAGGCAAAGGCGCAAGGAATGCGCTCGCTCGTCCACGCGATCAGCGCGCAGAGCGTTCGCGCCGCGACACTCGCCGGCTGCACGCAGATAGAGCACGGAAGGTTTGCGACCGATGCGGAGCTCCGCCTCATGGCCGAACGCGGGACAATCTTCGATCCGCAGGTCTGTCTCGTCTTTCAGAACTACATCGATAATGCCGGCGCGTACAATTTTACAGACTCGTCGCTCGCGGATTACAAGGCCCGAATGGCAGCGGCGTCGGAGGCGTTCGGTCGCGCGATTCGAACGCCGGGCCTCAAGATCGTGTTCGGCACCGATGCCGTCGCGCTAGCGCACGGCCGCAACGCCGAGGAGCTCGTGTGTCGCGTGAAGTCGGGTCAGTCGCCGATGGAAGCGATCGTCTCCGCAACGTCGGCCGGTGCGGCGGTACTCGGGCTCGGCGACAAGATCGGAACAATCGCTGCCGGCTACGATGCCGATCTCATCGCGGTCGACGGCGATCCGTCGCGCGACATCGCCGCGATGCGGCGCGTGGTCTTCGTGATGCGAAGCGGGCGGCAGTATCGATAGGCGAACTCGCTGAAAAACAAGAAATCAGACAACCGCCGGGAATTCCTGAAGACCGTTCTTCCACGGTCGGCAAAGTGACGGTGAAGGTCAGGGGCTCGGGCGCTATCAGCGGAACCAGGATTCGCGCTCCGTTCGCACTTCAAAGGCGGGGGACAAGGGAACGCGCTCAACGAAAAAGCGCTGATTTGCTTGGGAAATGATGGTGCTGCCAGACAGGATCGAACTGTCGACCTCTCCCTTACCAAGGGAGTGCTCTACCACTGAGCTACGGCAGCGCCGGGGGAGGCTTATGACGCCTAAAGCGGGTCGGATCAAGGGGTTTTGGGAACCCTTTGCTTTCCCGGGCCATTATCCCGTCCAAGGGGCGGAAAAACGAGGTGTGTCATGGCCAAATGCGATGTCTGCGGCAATGATTACGATAAATCCTTCAAGGTCACGCAAGCCGGCCGCAGCATGACCTTCGACAGCTTCGAATGCGCCATTCAGGCCATGGCGCCGCATTGCGATCATTGCGACTGCCGCATCATCGGCCACGGTCTGGAGACCGGCGACGGCCGGATGTTCTGCTGCGCCCATTGTGCCAAGGAAGCCGGCATCACCGCCCTCAAGGACCGCACCGCCGAGACCGTGGCGGCCGGTCCCTGACCCCACGGAGAAGTATCTTCCTAGACCGGGTTCGGCCAATGGCCGCTTTCGCGCAAGACGCGCTCCAGAGCCGGCTTGATGTCCGATGTACCGGCAATGGCCGCCGATTCGAGGATCTTGGAGATGCTGGGCGCCGCCTCGCCGCCATGCACGCGCTGGACCGGCTGGTCGAGCCAGTCGAAATAGCGCCGATGAATTTCATCGGCCAGCAGCCCGCCATAGGAGGTTCCGAGCGCCCCCTGCTCGACGATCAGGACCTTGTTGGTCTTCCTGACCGACATGCCGATCGTCTCCCAATCGATGCTGGCCCGATCGAGGCTGCGCAGATCGATGACCTCGGCATCGATGGCGAGCTCGCTCACGAGATCGACGGTTTTCCTCACCATGGCCGAGTAGGTGAGAACCGTCATCATCTCGCCGGCGCGAATCACCTTGGCCTTGCCGAAAGGAATGAAATAATCGAGATCGTCGGCCGGCGCCGGGCCTTTGCTGCCATAGAGATCGACATGCTCGATCACCAGCACCGGATCCCGGCTCAGAAGCGCCGTGTTCATCAGGCCGACATAGTCGAAGGGCGTCGCGGGTGCCACGATCCGCCATCCGGGCGAGGTCGCGAATATGCCGGCCGGATCCATGGAATGCTGCGAGCCATAGCCGGTGCCCATGGCGATCTTCGTCCGCAAGACCAAGGGCACGGCGATATTGCCGCCAAACATATGGCGGGCCTTGCCGATCTGGTTGAACACCTGGTCGGCGGCGACCCAGACGAAATCGGGATACATGAATTCGACGATAGGCCTGAAGCGTCCATCCATCGCCATGCCGCCGGCAAGGCCGGCAAAGGCCGCTTCGCAAATAGGCGTGCCCAGCACACGGCCGGGGAACTCGTCCGCCAGCCCCTTGGTGGCACCATTGGTGCCGCCTCTCAGCCGGTGGATATCCTCGCCGAGAAGGATGATGCCCTTGTCGCTCTGCATGCGCGCGCCGAGTGTCCGGGCGATCACATCGACGAACTTCGCTTCCACGTCGATCGCACCCTGGAACGTCTCGAGCTCCTCGGTTCGCATACCCTCGAGCTCGCTCTGGTCGCTCCTGATCCCGACATCGCGAAATGCCTTGTCCGGCCATAGGCCTGAGCGGATGCTGCGCTTGCCCGCTGCTTCCTCGGTCAGCTCATCGGCGATCTCAGCCATCAGAACCTGGCATTGCCGGCGCAGCGTTTCGACCGCAGCTTCGCCGATCAACTGCCGCCTCTGCATTTCCTCGGCCACCCGATGCAAGGGGTCGCGCTCGCGCCACTGCGCCTCCTCGTCCTTGCTGCGATAGCCGAAGGCGCTGCCCGGCAGGGGCCCGTTCTGGTGGAAATAGCGATAGACCTCGACCTCGATGATGGTCGGGCCTTCACCCCGCCGCATGATCGAAGCCGCCTCCTCCGTCGCCAGATAGACCGCCAGAGGATCCATCCCGTCGACGCGGAAGGACGGTATCGCGAAGGCCGCACCCCGCGACGACAGCCTGGGCTCGGCGGTCACCTCGGCAACCTTGGTCGCGACCGCATAGCCGTTGTTTTCGATGAAGAAGCACACCGGCAGCTTCCACGCCGCCGCCAGGTTCATCGATTCGAGGACCGAGCCGATATTGATCGCGCCGTCGCCGAAATGCGTAAAAGCCACATTGTCGGTTCCGGCCATCTTATGGGCGAAGGCGGCACCGAGAGCGAGCGGCGCGCCGCCGCCGACGATGGCGTTGGTGCCGAGATTGCCGGCAGCTTCCCAGCGCAGATGCATCGAGCCGCCGCGGCCGCCGCAGAAGCCGATCGAAAGCCCGAGAATTTCACCCAGGCTCTTGCGCACAAGACCGCGGACGTCTTCGGAAAAGGCGCTCGTGGTCGCAAAGCCCTCGGGCTGCAGATAGCTCAGCGCCTTGAGCAGGAATTGATGATGGCCACGATGCGAGCCATTGATCTGATCGCCGGACTTGAGCGCCCACATGGCGCCGGCCGCACCGCCTTCCTGGCCAATGGCCGAATGCGCCGGCCCATGGACAAGGCCGAGCCCGGCGAGATCAAGCACCTTCTCCTCGAAGGCCCGAACCAGATGCATCGAGACCAGCATGCTGGCGAGGAGCTGGGGCGAGGCCGCCGCCCAGTCCGCTGGTTCCGTGCGGATTTCCTGCCAGGCGCTTCTGGGGAGGAGAACGTCAAAGATCGCCATGGTTGCCGACCGCTCTAGGCCGCGAGGAAGCCGCCATCGACCGGCAGCACGGTGCCGGTGATGAAGCTGGACATCTCGGAAGAGAGGAAGACGACGGGTCCGACGATCTCGTTCACTTCGCCGATCCGTTTCATCATCACCCGGTTGAGGAACCAGTCTGCGCCATTGGGGCGGGACAACTGCGCCCGCGCCATGTCGGTCATCATGATCCCGGGCGCGACCGCATTGACCCTGACGCCATGCTCGGCAAGATCGCGCGCCAGCACCTGGGTCAGGGAGCGGATGGCGCCCTTGGAGACCACATAGCCCGCGGTCGATGCGCCGCTGACGAAGGCGACGACGGAAGCGATGTTCACGACCGCTCCCCTCGACGATTTCAACGCCGGAACGAAGGCGCGCACCACATTGAAGGCGCCGTTGAGATTGACCGCCATGACGCGGTCCCAGACATCGTCGACCGCCGGATCGTCGATCGCCGCCCGGCCCGCAATACCGGCATTGTTGATGAGGATATCGAGATTGCCGTAGCGCGCCGTGATCTCGTCGGCCGCCGCATAAGCGGCCTTGCGGTCGGTCACGTCGATTTGCGCCGCATGCGCCTCGCCGCCGCGGCTCCTGATCTCATGGGCTATGGTCTCGGCGGCCTCGGCATTGCGGTCGCTGCAGATCACCTTAGCACCTTCGCGGGCAAGCCCATGCGCGATCGCCGCGCCAAGCCCGTGCGCCGATCCGGTCACCAAGGCGAGCTTCGTCGTCAGAAGTCCCATCGCGATCCCGCTTCCGTCATTGGCCCCTCTCGACTCAAGCGGCACGGATGAGCTTCGCGTCATTTGGGCTCCATCCGACGAACACTTCCGCGCCTCTTTCGATGTTGCTGTATTGGCCTGAGACTTCGCGGGCGATCAGGTCGTCGCCGCCTTGCAGCGTCTTCAGGATGACCTTCCGGGACGATCCCAGATAGACGATGTCGGTGACGGTGGCGGCGAGGCCATTGCCGGAGGCTGTCCCGTTCCTGCCCGACAGGCGCATGCTTTCCGGCCGCACCAGGAGCGCGATCTCCATCTCCCCCGGCAGGCCGGTCGATTGCACATCGAGCACCTGATCATGGCGCGAGACGAAGGCGCCCGATCGTCTTTGCCCGTGAATGATGTTCGATTCGCCAAGAAACCGCGCCACGAACAGATTGGCGGGATCGGAATAGAGCACCTCGGGCGTGCCGACTTGCTCGATCCGGCCGTCGCGGAAAACCGCGATCTGGTCGGAGAGCGCCAAGGCCTCCTCCTGGTCATGAGTGACATAGATGAACGTGCTGCCGACATCACGATGCAGACGGCTCAGCTCGAGCTGGAGCTCTTCCCTGAGCTTTCGGTCGAGCGCGCCCAGCGGCTCGTCCATGAGCAGCACGGGCGGCTCATAGACGATGGCGCGCGCCACCGCGACGCGCTGCTGCTGCCCGCCGCTGAGCTGTTGCGGATGCTTCTTCTCGAAGCCCTCGAGATGCACCCGCTTGATCGTGTTCCCGACCTTTATCTTGACCTGGTCTTCCGACATCCGCCGGCGGCGCAAGGGATAGGCGATGTTCTCGAAGACGCTGAGATGGGGAAACAAGGCATAATGCTGAAAGACCATGCCGAGCTGGCGCTTGTTGGGCGGCAGATCGGAAACGTCCTTGGTGTCAATCCGCACTGACCCGACGGTCTGCCGGATGAAGCCGGCGATCATGTTCAAGGTCGTCGTCTTGCCCGAGCCGCTGGGCCCGAGGAACGTCATGAAGCAGCCCGCTTTGATGTTCAAATTCACGTCGAGGACGGCCGCCTCGCCATCATGGAAGCGCTTGGTGAGGTTGCCGAGATCGACACGGGCTCCGTGCTGGCTGGATGTCATGGCGAGCGCCTCAGGAAATAGGTGGAACAGAACAGCGCCGTGGTGACGAAGACGACCACGGTCGATGCCGCCGCGATCGTGGGATCGACCTCGGCGGTGACGGAAAGATACATCTGCACCGGGAGCGTCCGAGTGTCGGGCCCCTGCAGGAAGAGCGTGTAGACGATCTCGTCGAAAGAAGTGACGAAGGCGAACACCATGCCGGTGATCACGCCGGGCAGGATGAGCGGCAAGGTCACGGTCCTGATCGTCTCGGCGCTGGAGGCGCCGAGCGATGACGCCGCCATTTCGAGCCTTGTGTCGAAGCTCTTGAGCACCGAGCTGACGGTGATCAGCACGAAAGGCAGCCCCAGCACCGCATGCGCGAGGATGAGGCCGGTGAACGTCTCGGAGAGACTGAGCCTGAGGAAGAAGACATAGGCGGCGACGGCGCCGACGATGCCGGGCAGCACGATCGGCGTCAAAAGGACGGCATAGGCCGCCTGACACCAGCGGGACGTGGAACGCGTCAGCCCATAGGCGGCGGCACTGCCGAAGACGGCGGCGAGCGTCGCCGAGCAGATGCCGATGACGAGCGAATTGCGCAGGCTCGCCGACCACACCGGATCGGTGAAGAAGTGGATGAAATAACGCAAGGAGTATTCGCTGGGCGGGAATTCGAAGCTCGGCCGCCCGGTGAAGGCCAGCAAGGTGACGACCGGAACGGGCAGAAAGAGGATGAGTCCAACCACCGCGGTGTGCAGCCGCAACGGCCATGGCAGTTTCTGCCCGGCGCGCGAGCCGGTTTCGGCGCCATAGCCGCCGATCATGTTGCCCGAGGACAGGAACCGCGCGGTCAGAACGAGGATGATGGCGACGGCGAAAGCCAGAATGAAGCTGCCGGCGCCGGCGAGGTTGAACGCGAGAAGGCGGTTCACCTGCACACCGATATAGGGTGCGATCATGGCTTCGCGCGGCGAACCGAGGAGCATCGGCGTGACATAGAAGCCGAGCGACATGATGAAGACGATGGTCGCCCCGCCGATGATGCCGGGAAGCGTCAAAGGCAGATAGACCGAGCGCAGCGCGGTCAAGCGCGAGGCGCCGAGCGATTCCGCGGCAAGCACCAGGCGACGATCGACACCGATCATCGAATTGTAGAGCGGCAGGACCATGAACGGCAGGAGCAGTTGCGTCATCCCGATGGTGACGCCAAGCTCGGTGCGGATCAGGGGCAGCCGCCCCAGGCCGAGCGCGTCCAGCATGTTGTTGATGACGCCATTGTCCGACAGCAGGATGACCCAGGCGAAGGTCCGTGCCATCAGGCTGGTCCACAAGGGCAACAGGACCAGGATGGTGAGCAGCAGCCATGTGTGGCGCTTAGCGAGCGTCATGGCATAGGCGTAAGGGTAACCCAAGAGCAAGGTCACGCCGGTGACGATCGTCGCCATCTTGAGCGTGCGCAGGAAAGCGCGCTGGAATCCCGCCCGCGACAGGAGCTCCGCATAATTGCCGAAGCCCGGCACGGGATCGGTAAGGCTCATGAACAGGAGCCAGCCGAGCGGCAGGATGGTCACCAGCAGGAGCAGAAGGAAGGCCGGCAGCGCCAGGACCTCGCGCCCGGCGGTCAGCCGGGTCTTCCACCTGGTGCGGCGCCTCGACCAATCCCCTGCTCCCACCAGACTCTGCTCCACGGCCAACCTCATTCAAGGCGCCATCGGCGTTTGCACCGATGACGCTTCTGTCTCTGCTATTTGGAGGACACCCAATCGGTGAAGCGCTTCGTCGCTTCCTCCTGGTTCTTGGCATACCAGGCCTGGTCGACGACGATCAGCTCATCGGCATGGCCGGGCGTGGTGATGAGGAACTGCTTGAGCACATCATTGGCGTTGGGCGTGGCCTGGTCATTGACCGGCGCATAGCCGACGAAGTCGGTTATCTTGCTTTGCGCCTCGGGGCTGATCGCTTCGGCGATCATCTTCATGCCGGTCTCGCGATGCTTGCTGCCTTTCGGCACCATAAGCACATCATAGGTGGCCAAGGGCTGCGTCCATACGGGTTTGAATTTGGCGCCGTTCTTGACGGCATTATAGGCACGGCCCGACCAGGAGACGACCATATCGACCTCGCCCCGTTCCATCATCTCCTGCATCTGCGCGCCGGTGTCGAAGAACACGAGGCTCGATCCGAGCGTATCGAGCTTCTTGAAGGCGCGGTCGTAATCGAGCGGGAAAAGCTGGTCGGGAGCGACGCCGTCGGCGAGCAAGGGGACCTCCAGCGTTCCCGCCCAGGCGGCATTGTACATCGCCCGCTTGCCGGGGAATTTCTCGGTGTCGAAGAAATCGCCCCAGGTCTTCGGCGGATTGTCTCCGTATTTCTCCGTGTTGTAGACTAGGAGGAAGGCGTACTGGAAGATCGGGACGGCGCAGTCGGATACCATCTTCTTCGGCAGATGGCTGACATCGACGACCGCCGTGTCGATCTTCTCGGCATAGGTGCCGCAGGAGCCGACCGGGAAGAACGGATCGGAATGGAAGACATCCCAGGTCACCCGGTCGGCGTCGACCATGGCTTTGATCTTCGCATAATTGCCGTCCATGACGTCCTGTTTCACGCCGACGCCGGTCCGTTGCGCGAAAGGTTCGATCATCACCTTGGTGAACATCTCCTGGCTCGCTCCGCCCCAGCCGACGAACGTGATCTCCTCCGCAGCGAGGCTCGCGCTCATTCCGCCCGCCAGGGCAAACGCTATCGTACTGGCCGCCAAAAATCGCTTCATCGTCTCTCTCCCTGTCGTTTTTGTTTCATACTTCCGAGTATCATGAAAGCATTGCGGCGATTTTCTGTCAACAGTCACGCGGTCTGTGATCAGGTTTTTTGCGGCTTTGCCGCCTCGCGATAGCGCTTGAGGCGCTCGGCGGAATTGCGCAGGTGGATGGCCGCGGCGGCGCGCGCGGCTTCCGGGTCGCGCCGTTCGATCGCATCATAGATAGCCTGATGCTCGGCCAGGACGTCGACCATCAGCCCGGCATAGCGCGCCGTATTGGCGCGCGCGGTGCGAATCAGCCGCCGCACCTCGTCTTCGAGAAATCTTCCGAAGCGCACGATGTGGCGGTTATGGCTGGCGCGGAGGATCTCATAGTGGAACTGCATGTCCTCATCGCTGCCCGAGCGCTGCTCGGCAACGGCATCCTTGAGGTCGTCGAGCGACATCTTGATCCGCTTGAGCTCGCCCGCCGTTCGCCGGCCGGCCGCCAGTGCCGTGTATTCGCTCTCGACCGAAATCAGGAACTCGATGAGCTGGGCGAGATCGTCGCGATCCTCGAAATCAGGATGCAGCCGGAAGCCCGGATGGTTGCGGGCCACCAGACGGCCATTGCGGCTCGCGACCACCAGGCCTTCGGCGCGCAGGATGTTCAAGCCGTCACGCACGGCTTTCAGACCGACGCCGAATTTCGTCGCGAGATCGCGGTCCTCCGGCAGGAGGCTGCCCGCTTTCACCCGTCCCGATTCAATGTCGCGGCGTAAAGCCACGGCGATGTGATCGGGCAGCGTGCTTGATTTCGGAAGCTTGGATCGACGGGTCACTGTCTCGGGCCTTTTCATCAGCACTCAACCTGCCATATGGAGACCGCCATTTACATGCAAAACTTCGCCGGTGATGAAGCTGGCGGCGGGGCTGCTCAAGAACAGAACCGCTTGCGCCACTTCGTCGGCCGTTCCCAGCCGATGGAGCGGCGTGTCCGAGACGAGGCGGGAAAGCTGGTCATCCGCCAATTGCCTGATCATCCTGGTGTCGATGAGCCCCGGCGAGACGGCATTGACGCGTATGCCTGGCGCCAGCTCGCGCGCGAGGCTGCGGGTCAAGGCCAGGACACCGCCTTTCGCCGCGGCATATTGCGCGTGCTCGAAGCTGCCGCGATGCGCCGCCATCGAGGCGACATTCACGATGCTGCCCGGCGAGCGCAAATGGGGATGAAGGGCCTTGAGCGTCAGGAAGACGCCGTCGAGATTCACCGAGATGCCGGCATCCCAGGTTTCCGGCCGCATCGCCCCGAACGGCGCGTGCTGATAGAGCCCGGCAGACGTCACGACGACATCGAAGCCGCCGAACGCAGCCGCGCCCTTGGCCGCGACATTCGTGGCGTCATCGAGCCTGGTCACGTCCTGGCGGAGGGCGATGATCCGGGCGGAAGCCTGAGCCTTGACCTCGGCGATGGCCGAGGGATCGAGATCCGTCAGCACGAGATTGGCGCCTGCTTGCGCGAAGCGCCGGGCGATCGCCATGCCGATCTCGCCGCCGGCGCCGGTGACGAGAACGGTCTTGCCGCTGAAATCCGCCATGCCGTCACTCACGGATCGGTCTTCTGCACTTCGCGCTTGACCATGATGCTCTCCGGGCTCTCGTCGAGCTGGCGTGCAAATTTGTGACCGGAATAGACCGACTGGGCTATGGTCGAGGGCGACAGGCAGTCGCCGATCCGGGTCAGCGATTTCAGTTGCGGCGGTACCTTCTCGTCGGACCCGACGAGTTCCCGATAGAGCCGGTCATCGGGGATGCGCGACGTCACCGGGATGAAGATCCTGGCTTCGATCTCCCGCCGCCGTCCCGTGAAGATGCATTCTGCCGTCACCGATCCATCGCCGATCGCCATGATGTCGGTATTGGGGACGATCTCTATCCCCGACTTGAGCAACCGCTCCTGGATGAAGCCCTGATCGCCGGTGAACATCGTCCAGCTCGAGGCCAGCGCCGCGGCGGTGACGAGCGTGACCGCATGTCCCTGCTTGACCAGCACTTCGGCAAGCGAGCCCCCCATGAAATAGTGATCATCATCGAAGATGACGACTGGTCCTGGCACCTCGGCGCCGTTCATGATGTCGTCGGGCGACATCACCACGCTCCTTTCATGTCGCGGCAAGGGAAAGGCATGGCGCCGGCCGACACCGTCGGCGCGCCACTGCGCGCCGGTGGCAAGGGCGACATGATCGAAACCGAATTCCAGGACCTGCCCGGCTGTGAGCTCGCTGTCCAGGAAGATCTCCACATTCGGCTGCTTCTGCACTTGCGACAATCGGTAATCGCGCACCCTGATCCATTCGCCGAGGCCTGGCAGCTTGGTGACTTTCAGCAAATGGCCGCCGAGCTCGCGGGAGGATTCGGCGAGCGTCACGGCATAGCCGCGCTTGCCGAGCGCCTGCGCCGCCTCGAGCCCGGCCGGTCCCGATCCTACGATGAGAACGCTGCTCGCCGAACGTGCGATGTTCATCCGTTCCGGATGCCAGCCGCGCCGCCACTCCTCCATCATCGTCGGATTCTGCGTGCATCGCACCGGCGTCACCATGAATTGGCTGGCGATACAGATGTTGCAGCCGATGCATTCGCGGATGTCTTCAGGCCTGCCTTCCTTGATCTTGTTGGGAAGAAATGGATCGGCGATCGACGGCCGGGCGGCGCCGATGAAATCGACCAGGCCACGCTTGACCAGCGACACCATGGTGTCGGGCGAAGTCAGGCGCCCGACCGACACGACCGGCTTGCTCGACACTTTGCGCACATGCGCAAGCCACGGTTCCATCCAGTTCTCCTCGGCGAAACGCGATGTCGGCCAGTCGATATAGCCGACCGTCAGGTCCCAGAGATCGGGAAGCTCGGCGAGCAATTCCATGGCATCGCGGGCCTCTTCCTTGCTCATGCCGCGGTCGGCAATGACTTCGTCGAGCGAGAACCTTATGGCGACCGCGCCGTCATCGCCGATTTCCTCGCGGGTCTCCTCGAGGATCTCGCGGATGAGCCGCGTGCGGTTTTCGAGGCTGCCGCCATATTCGTCGGTCCTCTGGTTGGTGCGCGGCGAAAGGAAATCATGCAGGATGCTGACGCCATGGGCGACGTAGAGATAGACGATATCGAAACCCGCCTGCCTGGCGCGGCGCACGCCCTGCCGGTGCCAGCTGCGGATTTCCTTGATCTCGGCCTTCGACACGGTACGTGAATGCGACGGGAAATCACCAAGCGGCGATGGCCTCGATGTCGGGCTGTAGGCGATCTCGCGACTGTCCCGGTTATGCGTATAGGCGCCCGTGAGTACGGTCTCGCAGCCGGCAAGCGAGCCGTGGCGGTGCACGGCATCGACCATCAGCGCATTCGCCCTGACATCATCGTCATTCCACAGCCTGGCATGTCCCGTCGGCGAAGGATCGCCCGCCGGATGGACCGAACAGAACTCGGTGCACACGACCGCCCAGCCGCCTTCCGCCTTCACGCCGCGCATGCCGGCGACCGTATTGGGATAGCGATAGCCGGCACCGTTGCAGTGCGGGACCTGATAGAACCGATTCCGGGCGATAAGCGGACCGATCTTCACCGGCTCGAACAGGATGTCGTAACGCGGATCGCGTCTCGCTTCGTGCTTCGGCTTGAGGGCGGCTTCGACATCCATTCGGCAGACTCCCGGCGTTCGATTGACCAATATCATACTCGGTAGTATGTACATCCCGCAAGCGTCAACATGAAGGAAAATGGAGAAGCTGGATGAGCGTCACCCTGTATCGCCGAGCCGAGGTCGATTTCACCCTCGTGGACCCCGCAGCGACGCCTGATGGCGAATATGCGCTGGCCCGGCTGATCGGCGTGAAGCAGAGCGCGACACTGGGCGGCGGGCTTGTGAAATTCGACAATTGCTCCATCGAATGGACGCTCCTCTACGACGAGATTCTGGTCGTGCTCTCCGGGCGGTTCCGGCTGCGCTATGGCGAGCAGCTGGAAAATACCGTGGAAGCGGGTCCGGGCGACGTCCTCTGGCTCCCCAACAAGACCCGCCTCGCTTATGAGGGAGAGAAGGCGGAGCTGTTCTTCGCCGTCTATCCGGGCAACTGGCGCACACTCAATGGCTATCCGGAGGTTTGAAACTCACTCCTTGTGCTTCTTCCATCCGGGCTTGGGCTCGAGCCCGAAGATCAATTGATTGACCACCGCTTCCGCGATGAACAGCCGATCGACATCCATTTCATTCGCCTTCGGGCGATACCAGTTGGAGACCGAGTCCAATCCGCCGATGAGTGTCTTGGTGGCGATCTCGACGCTCGGCACCAGCAGGCTTCCCTCGCGTGTGCATTCCTCGATGACGTGGGCGAACAGATGCTCGTAGCCCGCCCTGAGATTGGTCAATTGCCGCAAGGCGCTCCGTTGCTGCGGCGTCAGTGCCCGGTCGACATGCACATCGACCGCCTGCTTGATCACATGATGGTAGGACAGCGTGCGCATCAGGAGGAGCGTATGGGCGATCGCCATCGCCTTGAGACGGGCGAGCGGCGCGAGCCCGCTGCGGGCATGCGGCTGGACGGTGTCGCGGGCAAGCTCGATGCCTCTCTGATAGACGGCGAAGAACAGATCGATCTTGGATTTGAACTTGTAATAGATGAGGCCCTTGGTGGAATTCAGCCGCTCGGCGATGTCGTCGATCGTGGCGGCGTCGAATCCCGATTCCATGAAGCAGTCGGCGGCGGCGTCCAGTATTTCGATAATTCGATCGGAAGAGTCTTCGCGGCCGTTGGCATTGCCCCCTCGCCCGCCAGAACTTCTGCGTCCCCGCATTCCGCCTCGCTCATCTTGCCGACTGAACATACGACTGCGTATCATTACAATTAGGCCAATGAAAAGTCATCACCCAACCGGGACCATAAGCGGCGCGACCACGCTCGTCGGCATCCTCGCCGATCCGATCGCCCATATTCAAACGCCGCAGCGCCTGAACGCGTGGTTCAGGGACGAGGGCTGCGATGCCGTTCTCGTTCCGATGCATGTAACGGCGAACGACCTCGAGCGCCTGGTTGAAGGCGCGCGAAGGATCCAGAATCTCGGCGGCCTCATCGTGACGGTGCCGCACAAGGAATCGATGACCCGGCTGTGCGATCGGCTCGGCGAGGAGGCTGCGATGACGGGAGCCGTGAATGCCGTTCAGCGAATGCCCGACGGGCGGCTGCTGGGTGAAAACTTCGATGGCAAGGGCTTCGTCGGTGGCTTGCGAGGCAGAGGAATCGATCCCAAAGGCCATGACGTGCTGCTGGCAGGTGCCGGCGGCGCGGCGCGCGCGATCGGATTTGCGCTGGCGCGGGAAAGGATTGGCTCGCTCGTCATTGCCAATCGCAATCGGGATCGGGCGCAGGAGCTTGCCGATTCGATCCACAGGAATTTTCCGCAGCTGCCGATTGCCGCCACCCGTGACGAGGCGCCAGGGCCATTCTCCCTGATCGTGAATGCCACCACTCTCGGCATGAAGGAAAGCGATGAAATACCCGTGGCGGAAAGCCTGCTGCGGCCAGGCATGGTGGTGGCGGAAGCGGTCATGAAGCCGGCCCGGACGAAGTTGCTCGACAAGGCCGAACGTCATGGCTGCCACGTCCATGAGGGTCGCCACATGCTTGAAGCGCAAATCGAGCTGCTCGGCCGGTTTGTGCTGGGCAGCCGGCAATCCCAATCTTGACCGTGGGGCGTGCCCGACCCCATAGCTTCCTCATGGCCAAGCCGCCGCCCAAAATCACGAAGCCCGCCAGCCGCGCCGAGCGCCTCGCCGAGGCGCTCAGGGCCAATCTGAAGCGCCGCAAGGCCCAGGCCAGGAGCCGGGCCGACACCAAGACCCCGCCGGAACGGCCGAAGCCCCGCGGTTAACCAGGGTTCCCGTCAGGATTTGCCGCAGAGGTAAACAATGACGATGATTGCCCTGACCCTGCCATTATGCTTGTTAAACTTGATCTAGGGCCATAGCTGCCCTTAGGGGAATTTTTCAGGGGAAATCGCACGCATGGATCGCATCCGCATCAGGGGCGGCAATACGCTCAACGGCACCATTCATATCAGCGGCGCCAAGAATGCCGCTTTGCCCCTGATGATCGCAGCTCTCCTGACCGAGGACACGCTCACGCTACATCGCGTGCCGCGCCTCGCCGATGTGCGCCTCCTCCAGCGTATCCTGGGCAATCACGGCGTCGACATCACCGTTGCCGGCAAGAGGTCCGGCCAGAACGGCCGTGACGGCGAAACCTTGCGCATTTCCGCCAAGGTCATCGCCGATACGACCGCCCCTTACGAGCTCGTCTCCAAGATGCGGGCGAGCTTCTGGGTGCTGGCCCCCCTCCTCGCCCGCTGCGGCGAGGCCAAGGTCTCGTTGCCGGGCGGCTGCGCCATCGGCACCCGTCCCGTCGACCTGCACATCCTCGCCATGGAGAAGCTCGGCGCCGAGATCGCGATCGATGCGGGCTATGTCGTCGCCAGGGCCCCCAAGGGCCTGAAGGGCGGCCATATCGCTTTTCCGAAAGTGTCGGTGGGCGCCACCCATGCCGCCCTGATGGGGGCGGTCACCGCCAAGGGCGACACGGTCATCGAGAATGCCGCGCGCGAGCCCGAGATCGGCGATGTCGCCCAGTGCTTGGTGAAGATGGGCGCCGTTATCGAGGGCATCGGCTCGTCCACCCTCAAGATCAAGGGCGTTCCGCGCCTCCACGGCGCCGAGCATGCCGTGATCGCCGACCGCATCGAGGCCGGCACCTATGCGATGGCCGCCGCGATGACGGGGGGCGTCGTCAAGCTCGCCGGCGCCCGCATCGACACGCTGGACGAGGTGATGACCGTGATGCGCTCGTCGGGCGTCGATGTCGAAGCCGCTAATGACGGCCTCAAGGTGAAGCGCAACGGCTCAGGCCTCGCCCCCATCAAGGTCGAGACCGAGCCCTATCCGGGCTTCCCGACCGACCTCCAGGCCCAGCTCATGGCGCTCACCACCAGGGCCCGCGGCACGTCGATCATCCGCGAGACGATCTTCGAGAACCGCTTCATGCATGTGCAGGAGCTCGCCCGGCTCGGCGCCGACATCCAGCTCCATGGCGACACCGCCGAGATCCGCGGCGTCGACAGGCTGACCGGCGCCCAGGTGATGGCGACCGATCTGCGGGCTTCGGTATCGCTCGTCATCGCCGCCCTGGTCGCCGAAGGCGAGACGACGCTCCACCGCGTCTATCATCTCGACCGCGGTTTCGAGACGCTCGAGGACAAGCTCAAGGCCTGTGGCGCCGATATCGAGCGCCTGTCCAGCCATTGATAGAACGCCATGTCGAAGCTCAAGCTGAGCGCCCTTGATCCGGCCGATCTCGAGATCATTTCCGCCCACATGCAGGATGCGGTCATGACCATTGGCGATATCCGCTACCTGAAGCAGGAGCGCAAATTCGCCCTCATCGCCAACCGCTTCCTGTGGCAGACGGAGAAGCCGCCTTACGAGCGCCGCCGCGCCGGCCTGTCTTTCGACCGCGTTATCGAAGCGAAATCGCAGCGCATCCGCCAGGGCGCGAACGATGCCGTGCTCGAGCTCCTGGCGATCTCCTTCGTCCCCGGCGAGGAGCCGTCCGGCACGGTCGTGCTTGCTTTCGCAGGTGGCGGCCAGATCAATCTCGAGGTCGAATGCATCGAAGCGCGCCTCGAGGATTTGGGTCCCGCCTGGACGACCCCCAACCTCCCCTCGCATGACCGCTGATCCTCGCTTTCGGAACTGATCTCGCCTAATTTGCCGAATTATGACCGGGTCAGATCAAGCACGCCGCAACCGCCTGTCCGCCGTCGAGATCGATGAGAGCATCGGCTCGGGGCTCAGCGCCGACGTCGATCACGAGCGCCGGGTGGCCATCTACGACCTGATCGAAGACAACAGATTCACCGTGATCGGCCATCAGGCCGGTCCGTATCGGCTGCAGCTCTCGGCCGCCGACAACCGCATCATCTTCGACATCTGGAGTGAAGGCGAGGAGCGCGTGTCGATGATCGGTCTTTCGCTGTCGCCCTTCCGGCGCATCGTGAAGGACTATTTCATGATCTGCGAGAGCTACTACAAGGCGATCCGCACCGCGACGCCGAGCCAGATCGAGACCATCGATATGGCGCGCCGGGGCCTTCACAACGAGGGCAGCGATCTCCTCAAGGAGCGTCTCGAGGGCAAGGTCGAGGTCGATCAGGCGACATCGCGCCGGCTCTTCACCTTGCTCTGCGTCCTGCACTGGCGGGGTTGAGCGCGACAGATGACGGCGGATCTTCCCGGGGCCTTGCTCTTCGCCTGTACGCACAATGTCATCCGCTCGCCCATGGCGGCGGCCATTGCCAGGCATTTCTACGGCAAGCGGGCCTTCATCGCCTCTTGCGGGGTGAGGCCCGGCGAGCCCGATCCTTTCGTCGCCTCCGTCATGGATGAGATCGGCATCGATTTGCGCAAGCATCGTCCGCAGGGCTTTGCCGATCTCGAGGATTCGAGCTTCGACGTCGTCGTCTCGCTGTCGCCCGAGGCGCATCACCGGGCGCTCGAAATGACCCGCACCATGGCGATCGAGGCGGAATACTGGCCGACCTTCGACCCCTCGGCGACCGTCGGCAGCCGCGAGCAGATCCTTGATTCCTATCGCGATGTCCGCGACGGGCTGATGCGGCGCATCAGGGCCCGATTCGGCGCGCTCGGCGCTCGCGGTGTATGATCTGATTCGGCGTTTTCCGCCCGCCAACCGCAAGCTTGATTTTGCCGGGCAACCGGTTCATGGGTAGCGCCACCGCAAACCAGCCAGGGAACCATATGGCGAAGGAAGAATTGCTTGAATTCGAGGGCACGGTCACCGAGCTCCTGCCCAATGCTACATTCCGTGTGAAGCTCGACAACAATCATGAAATCATCGCCCATACCGCCGGCAAGATGCGCAAGAACCGCATCCGGGTCCTGGCCGGCGACCGCGTGATGGTTGAAATGACGCCCTATGACCTGACCAAGGGCCGCATCAACTACCGCTTCAAGTAGGGGGCCCAGGCGGCATGACGGACGCTCGTGTCAAGCTTGTGCTGGCCAGCGCCTCGCCGCGCCGGCTGGCGTTGCTCGAACAGGTCGGCCTCAAGCCCGACCTCCTGATGCCTGCCGACATCGACGAGACACCGCTCAAGCGCGAGACGCCGCGCCGGCTCGCCATCAGGCTTGCCAATGAGAAGGCGCGCACCGCCGGCGAAACGCTCCTCGTCAAGAAGCTCGGCAACAAGACCTTCATCCTCGCCGCCGATACCGTGGTCGGCCTAGGCCGGCGCATCCTGCCCAAGTCCGAGACCGCCGATGAGGCGGAAGCCTGCTTGTGGCTGCTCTCCGGCCGCTCGCACTGGGTCTATTCCGCCGTGACGCTGCTGGCGCCCGGCGGGCGGTCCTGGCGGCGCTGCTCGGAGACCAAGGTACGCTTCAAGCGCTTCTCGCGCGAGGATGTCGAGAGCTATCTCAAATCGGGCGAATGGCGCGGCAAGGCCGGCGGTTATGCCATCCAGGGTCGGGCCGAATCATTCGTGCGTTCGCTCAGCGGCTCCCATTCCGGCGTGGTCGGCCTGCCGCTCTATGAGGCGATCCACCTGTTGCAGGGTGCTGGCTACCCCGTGCATTACACTTGGGCAACCGCGCCGCTCAGCGGCGTATGACCGGCGAAACGCATCCCGTTCGCTTGCGGCCCAGGCGCCCCTGCCCGCTTTGCGGCAAGCCTTCGCAGCAGAAATATCATCCCTTCTGCTCGGCGCGCTGTGCTGATGTCGACCTCAACCGCTGGCTCGGCGGCCACTATGCCGTGCCGGCCGAGGAAGAGCCCGATCCGGGCGATGAGCCGCCGCCGGAGAAAGAGCCCTAACCCGGTACTCGGCTAATGTATGTTGAGCCATTTCGACGGGTGCGGAAAGCTGCCACGCGCTACCGTCTTGTGCTTCGGATTGTGGATGATCACTTGCCCGCGGCCTGAGTTCTTGGCGAGGTAGCATGCCTGGTCGGCCTCATGCAGAATGTCCTCAAGGCAGGCAGAGGCGTCGGTGATCATGGTGGCGCCGATGCTGGCGCCGATGCGGAAGAGCTGAGTCTCCCAGCGGAACTCGATATTGCCGATGGCATGCGCAATTTCGCTGGCGGTCCTTTCCGCCTCGCTCACCGTGCAGTCGCGAATGAGCACGGCGAACTCATCGCCGCCGAGGCGCGCCGGCACGTCCTTGCTCGAGCAGCTGAGCGCGATGATCTTGGCGACATGGGAGAGCAGCGCATCGCCGGCGGCATGCCCGCCGCGGTCGTTCACCAGCTTGAAACGATCGAGGTCGATGAAGCACAAGGCGTGCACCCGCCCTTCCTCGCGCGCCTCGACCAGGGCGACCGCCAGCTTCTCGATGAAGGCGCCGCGATTGGGCAGGCCCGTCAGCCCGTCATGCAGCGCGGAGCGCGCGACCTTTCGGCGATCCGCATTGATCTTGGTCAGGTCGTTGAAGACGGTGATCGAGCCCAGTATCCCCTCGGCCGTCCTCACCGGCGCCGCCGAGAGGCCGATATCGAATGCATCGCCCGTCCGGCTCAACAGGATCGTTCCGGCCTCGACGGTCAGCGCCCGGCGCTCCTCCATGCATTGATCGATCAGGTTGACGGGCGGCCTGCCGGACCGCTCGTCGATGAGATTGAAGACTTCCGCCGCCGCGCGGCCGGTGGCTTCGGCGACGGTCCAGCCGGTAAGCCTCTCGGCGACCGGATTCATGAAGGTGATCAGCGACTGGGTATCGGTGCAGATGACCGCATCGCCGATCGAATTCAGCGTGATGTTGAGACGCTCCTTTTCCAGAGCCATTTGCTTCAGAGGCGTGACATCGGTGATCAGATAGGCGAGCAGCGGCGGCTCGTCCCTCTCTCGGTCGCGGAACAGCGATATCGACCCTTTAGTCCATACCAAGCGCCCGTCTTCGCGCATATAGCGGCGCTCGAAGTCGAGACCCTTGGCTTCGTCTTTCATGAGCAGGCGGCGATCATCGCCGGCAGCTTCGCGGTCGTCGGGATGGAGGATTTCGTCAGCCTTGCGCGCGATGAGTTCAGCTCTCGCGCGCCCAAGCATCCGGCAACAGGCGTCATTGGCAAAGACGATTTGCCCGTCCAGCGCGACCAGCAGTACACTGATCAATCCATTTTCGAGAATGCGCGTCAGAACCGTGTCACGGTCGAGACGGCCAAGCACATCCGTCAATATCCGGTCAGGCCTTGCCATGGCCCGCTTATCGTAGGGGATATTTAAGACTTCCTCTAGGGCGGACATGCCGCACTGCAAATTTTCCCTGCGCGTAAAAGACGATTAAAATCTGTTCAATTCAACCTTTGTTCACCCTAACAGTCCGCGTTTCGCCAGATTACGCATCAGATGGCTGACGCCGAACGTCCAGGGCGGGCATTCATGGCTGCGCCGCATGCGATTGGTGAGGCTGCCGAGCTTCTCGGCGGCGATGGTGACGATATCGCCGTCCTTGTGGGTGAAGCCTTTGCCCTTGGTGTCGCGGTCTTCGACCGGCGCGAACATAGTGCCGAGGAAGAGCACGAAACCGTCCGGATACTGATGATGCTTGCCGATGGTCTGGCCGACGATGTCGGCCGGATCGCGGCTGATCATGGCAAGCGACGATGATCCCTTGAGGGTGAAGCCCTCTTCTCCCTCGACCACCAGGGTGACGTTCGCCTGGCGAACATCATCGAGGCTGAAGCCCTCATCGAAGAAGCGCAAAAAGGGTCCGACCGCGCAGGACGCATTGTTGTCCTTGGCCTTGGAGAGGAGAAGAGCGGAGCGCCCTTCCACATCGCGCAGATTGATGTCGTTGCCGAGCGTCGCGCCGACGATTCTGCCGGTCGATGCGACCGCGAGCACGATCTCGGGCTCGGGATTGTTCCAGGTCGAGATGGCATGGAGCCCGCCATCGGCGCCGGTGCCGACCGACGACATGACTTGCGCCTTGGTGAAGACCTCGGCATCGGGACCGATGCCCACTTCGAGATACTGGCTCCAGGCGCCTTGCGCGATCAGCGTCTCCTTAAGCTGCATCGCTTGCGGCGAGCCGGGCTTCAGCTTCCTGAGATCGTCGCCGACGAGCGCTTTGACTGTTTTGCGGATCTCCGCCGCGGCGTTGTAGTCTCCACGCGCGCGTTCCTCGATGACGCGTTCCAGCATGGATATGGCGAAAGTGACGCCGGCCGCCTTGATCGCCTGGAGGTCGATCGGCGCCAGGAGCCACGGCTCCGCTGTCTTGCGCGCATCGGCCGGCGTATTGGCGAGGATGGTTTTGAGCTTGCCGACCGGCTCGCCTTTGGCCGCCTTCAGAGCCTTTGCCGGTTCGGGCGCCTCGCACAGATCGCGCATGGTCGGAAATTCGCCGCTCACATCGAATAACTCGTCACCGCGAAGCGTAACGACAGATGGTCCTGCAAGCTCCGGCCGCCACAAGCGGCCGGCCAAGGTGGCGCTGTCGTAATCGACAGGCAGGACATTTTCCGGTTTCAGATGATCTTTGAGGGCGAGGGTCATGTGATCGAAGAGCAGCCTTTGTTTGAATGTCGGGCATTGTGCATATTTGCCAGACAAAAGAAACAATGTCGCATATGGTCTGAACTGCCGACCATTGCCACGTGATGGAAACCGCTATAGCGTCGCCGGACCGGGGAGACCGCTTGCATGCGCATATATACCAAGGACGGCTACGCACCTTTTCGCGATTATGTAACCTGGTACCGCATAACGGGTGACCCGTCCTCGGCCAAGCCGCCCGTGGTCATTCTCCATGGCGGGCCGGGTGCTGCGCATGATTATGTCGACGCCTACAAGCTCCTCGCCCGTCATGGCCGCCAGGTCATCCATTACGATCAGCTGGGTTGCGGCAAGTCCACGCTTCTGCCCGACAAGGGCGCCGACTTCTGGACGCCTCAGCTTTTCGTCGCCGAGCTCAACAGCCTGATCGATCATCTGGGCATTCGCTCCGCCTATCACGTGCTGGGCCAGAGCTGGGGCGGCATGCTCGGCGCCGAATTCGGCATCACGCGGCCTTCCGGACTCAAATCCCTGACCATCGCCAATTCACCGGCGTCGATGGAGCTGTGGGTTTCGGAAGCCAACCGGCTGCGCGGCGAGATGCCGGAGAAGATCCGTTCCGCCCTCGACCGGCATGAGAAAGCGGGAACCGTCACCGATCCCGAATATCTTGCCGCCACCATGGCCTTCTACGAGCGCCATGTCTGCCGCGTCGTCCCGTTCCCGCCGGAAGTGGCGCGGACTTTCGATCAGGTTGCCCGCAACCCGACCGTCTACAACACCATGAACGGCCCCAACGAGTTCTTCGTGATCGGCAGCCTCAAGAACTGGAGCGTCATCGACAAAGTGCATGCGATCAACGTGCCGACGCTTTTGATCTCGGGCCGCTATGACGAGGCGACGCCCAAGGTGGTGCAGCCCTTCGCCGACAACATCAAGGGCGCGCGCTGGGAAATCTTCGAGAAATCGAGCCACATGCCGCATGTGGAAGAAACCGGGAAATGCATGAAGACCGTCGCGGAATTCCTCGACGAGAACGACTAGAAACCAAACCCTAGGGAGACGTCCAATGAAGAAATGGTTGCTGGCAGGCGCCGCGGCCCTGCTTTTGACTGCAATGAGCGGCACATCCTTTGCCGAGTATAAAGCCGAGCATCGCGGCGGCACGATCCGTCTTCTCGCCAAATCTGCCGGCGGGTCGCTCGATCCGCATATCAACTACACTTTGCAATACTGGAGCCTCTATCAGCCGACCTATGACGGCCTCGTCACCTTCAAGAAGGCGGCGGGCGAGGAAGGCTTCAAGATCGTCGCCGATATCGCCGAAGAGCTGCCGGTGCCCGAGAACAGCGGCAAGACCTATGTGTTCAAGATCCGCAAAGGCATCAAATTCTCCGACGGCCGCGAGCTTGGCGTGAAGGATGTCGTCGCCTCCTTGCAGCGCATCTTCAAAGTCTCGAGCCCGACCTCGGGCTCCTTTTTCGCCGTCATCGTCGGCGCCGACAAGTGCCTGGCCGATCCCGCCAACTGCACGCTCGAAGGCGGCGTGATCGGCGACGAGGCGAAGGGCACGGTCACCATCAACCTCAACCAGCCGGATGCCGAGTTCTTCCAAAAGCTGGGTCTTCCGCATGCGGTGATCCTGCCGGCCGATGCGCCGACGAAAGATGCGGGCACCGAGATCATTCCCGGCACCGGGCCTTACATGTTCACCTCTTACGATCCCAACAAGGCCCTGGTCATGGAGCGTAATCCGCATTTCAAGGTGTGGAGCGAAGAGGCCCAGCCCGACGGCTATCCCGACAAGGTCCAGTATGATTTCGGGCTGAGCGAGGAAGCCGCGGTGACCGCCATCCAGAATGGCGAGGCCGACTGGCTGTTCGATGAAATCCCCGCTGACCGCCTGGGCGAGATCGGCACCAAGAACAAGGACCAGGTGCATGTGACGCCGCTCACCGCCTGGTGGTATCTGCCGATGAACACCAGGCTCGCCCCGTTCGACAACGAAAAGGCGCGCCAGGCCGTGTCCTATGCCATCGACCGCAACGCGCTGGTCAAGATCTTCGGCGGCCCGGTGCTCGCTTCACCCGTGTGCCAGGTCCTGCCCCCGGGCTTCCCCGGGCATGAGCCCTATTGCCCCTTCACCAAGGACCCGGGAACCAAATGGTCGGCGCCCGACATGGATAAGGCCAAGAAGCTGGTCGAGGAATCGGGCACCAAGGGCCAGAAGGTGACGATCATCGCCGAGGACAAGGCAATATCGAAGTCGATCGGCGTCTATTTGCAGAGTGTTCTGAATGAGCTCGGCTATCAGGCGGAGGTCAAGCCGATCTCGGCCAATATCCAGTTCACCTACATCCAGAACACCAACAACAAGGTGCAGATGTCGATCACCCAGTGGTACCAGGACTATCCTGCGGCCTCCGACTTCCTCTATGTGCTGTTCGGCTGCGAGAGCTTCCACGAAGGCTCCGATTCATCCGTCAACATCGCGGGCTTCTGCGACAAGGAGATCAACGACAAGATGAAGAAGGCGCTCGATCTCGGCGTCGAGGATCCGGCGGCCGCCAACAAGATGTGGGCCGAGATCGACAAGGCGGTGACCGACAAGGCGCCGGCTGCGGGCCTGTTCACGCCGAAGCATCTCGATTTCGTCTCCAAGCGCGTCGGCAATTTCCAGTTCAACTCGCAATATTACTGGATGGTGACGCAGTCCTGGGTGCAGTGATCCAGGATTGATTTATGACCGACGCGGTTGCGTCCGTGCGTTTTAGCCGTGGCCCCTGGGCCACGGCTCTGCGCAAGCTCTCGCGCGACAATGCCGCCATGGTCTGTCTCGCGGTTTTCTGCCTCATCGTCGTGCTCTGCCTCCTGGCGCCGGCCTACGCGTCCTTCGCCGATACCGATCCCTTCCGCTCGACGCTTGACGCCACCGTCGAGATCAACGGCCAGCAAGTGCCGGTGATGGAGCAGTCGACCGAAGGCTTGGGGCTAGGCTACACCCCGATCGGTCCCACCTGGCAAATCGGCAGCTACTTCCTCGGCGCCGACAATCAGGGCCGCGATGTCATGGCGCGGCTGCTTTATGGCGGGCGCAACTCGCTCCTGATCGCCGGCGCCTCCACCATCATCACGCTTGTCGTCGCCACGATCGTCGGGCTCGTCGCCGGCTTCTTCGGCGGCATCACCGACACGATCCTGTCGCGCATCCTCGATGTGCTCTGGGCCTTCCCGGTCTATCTTCTGGCGATCTCGCTCTCGATCGTGCTCATCGCCCACGGCATCGATCTCGGCCTCATCGTGCTCGAGGCGGGCAGCCTGTGGCTGCCGATCTTCATCATCGGCATCGTCTACATTCCCTACATAGCGCGCCCGATCCGCGGCCAGGTCCTGGCTTTGCGGCAGAGCGAGTTTGTCCTCGCCGCCATCGGCCTCGGCGTGCCCGAGCACCGCATCCTCTTGCGCGACATCCTGCCCAATGTGTCGACGACGCTCATCGTCTTCGCGCCCTTGATGCTCGCCATCAACATGCTGACCGAATCGGCGTTGTCCTTCCTGTCGATCGGCGTGCAGCCGCCCGATGCGAGCTGGGGCACCATCATCCAGGACGGCCAGGGCCTCCTCTATACGCGTCCCATGGTGGCGCTGGCACCCGGCATCGCCATCGCGCTCACCGTGCTCGTCCTCAATGTGCTGGGCGACGGGCTTCGCGATGCGCTCGACCCGCGCTCCAAGGTCAGGCTCGGGGGCGACTGATGCTGCTCGCCCTCATCCGCCGCTTCGGCCAGATGGTCTTCGTGATGTTCGGCATCAGCGTGCTGGTCTTCCTGATCTTCTTCGTGACGCCCGGAGCCGATCCCGCCTCTCGCATCGCCGGCCGCAACGCCTCGCCCGAGACCCTGGAGGCGGTGCGCAAGAGCTTCGGTTTCGATCAGCCGATCTGGGTCCAGTATTTGACCATGATGAAGAAGATATTCGTCACCCAGGACTTGACCTCCTTCGTCAATCGCGGCTGGAAGGTCGTGCCGGCGGTCTTCGACACCATCCCGGTGACGCTATCGCTGGTGATCGGCGCCGCGGTCCTCTGGGTCGTCTTCGGCATGCTGGTCGGCATCCTCGCCGCGGCGACGCGCGGCAGCATCATCGACAAGGGCCTCATGGCCTTCGGCCTCATCGGTTGCGCCATGCCGGTCTTTTGGCTGGGCGAGGTCATGAATCTCATCACCCAGAGCCGCTATCACGATACCTGGCTGTTCTCCTGGGTGCCGCCGCTCGGCTACAAGCCCTTGAGCCAGGATCCCGAGGGCTGGTTCCTGACGCTCGTCATCCCGTGGATCACGCTCGCCATCCTTTATATCGGCCTCTATGGCCGCGTCCTCAGGGCCAATCTCATCGAGGCGATGCAGGAGGATTATATCCGCACCGCGCGCGCCAAGGGCCTGTCGGAGACGCGCATCCTCCTGCGCCATGCCTTGCGCACCTCGCTCATCAGCTTCGTCACCCTGTTCGGCCTCGATTTCGGCGCCCTGGTCGGCGGCGCCGCCCTTCTGACCGAGGTCGTCTTCGGGCTGCAGGGTGTCGGCAAGCTCACTTATGACGGGCTGCAGAATCTCGATCTGCCGATCATCATGACGACCGTCATCTATGCGTCCTTCTTCGTCGTGCTCGCCAATGCGCTGGTCGACATCGTCTATATCGTGCTCGATCCACGCGTGAGGTCGGCCTGATGCTCGAGGTCAGGGATCTCAAGATCTCCTTCCGCACCGAGCATGGCCGCGTGCGCGCCGTCGACGGCGTCTCCTTCGACGTGGCGGAGAGCGAGATATTGGGCGTCGTGGGTGAATCGGGATCCGGCAAGACGATCTCGCTCATGGCCGTCATGGGCCTGATCAACGATCCCAATGCGGTGATCGAGGGCTCGATCAAGTTCCGCGGCCGCGAGCTCTTAGGGCTGAAACCGCGCGAGATGCGTTCGCTCCGCGGCCGCGAGATCGCGATGATCTTCCAGGATCCGATGACCGCGATGACACCGGTCTACACGATCGGCTGGCAGATCGCCGAGCAGATCATGGCGCATGAGAAGATTGGAAGGAAAGCCGCTCAAGCCCGCGCGATCGACCTCCTGGCGGAAGTGAATATCCCGAAGCCTAAGGAAGCCATCCACCGCTATCCGCACCAGCTTTCCGGCGGCATGCGTCAGCGCGCCGTCATCGCCATGGCGCTCTCCTGCAATCCGGCCCTCCTCATCGCCGACGAGCCGACGACGGCGCTCGACGTCACGGTGCAGGCCCAGATCCTCGACCTCATCCGCAAATTGCGCCGCGACCATAAATCGGCCGTCGTCTTCATCACGCACGACATGGGCGTGATCGCCGAGATGGCCGATCGCGTGATGGTGATGTATTCGGGCCGCATCGTCGAGCGCGGCACCAAGCCCGAGATCCTGCTCGAGCCCCGCCATCCCTACACCAAGGCGCTGCTCGATTCGATTCCGCCGCTCGAGGGTGAGAAGCCGCGGCGTCTCAGGTCCATTCCGGGATCGCCGCCTTCCCTCTTCAACCTGCCCAAGGGCTGCTCCTTCGCGCCGCGTTGCCCGTCGCGCTTCGAGCGCTGCGGCGAGAAGCCGGCGCTGGAAGGCGGCGCCCATGCCGCGGCCTGCTTCCTGAAGGCCGCCCCATGACCGGGGCCCCGCTGCTCGAGACCCGCAACCTGTCGAAGGAGTTCCTTATCGGCAGCCGCTTCTCCGCGCTCGGCATTCGCACCGTCCATGCCGTCGACAATGTCTCGCTCAAGATCATGCCCGGCGAAACCGTGGGGCTGGTGGGCGAGTCGGGCTGCGGCAAGTCCACGCTCGGGCGCTGCATGGTGCGCCTCTATGACATAACCGAGGGCGAGCTCTATTTCGAAGGCGTCGACATCTCGCACAAGAGCCTGCGCGAGATGCGGCCTTTGCGCCGGCGGATGCAGATGGTGTTCCAGGACCCTTACGCTTCGCTCAACCCGCGAAGGCGGGTACGCGATCTCGTCGCCGAGCCGTTGCGCGTCCATCTGCGCCTGAGCGAGCGGGAGATCCGAGAGCGCGTCGCGAGACTTCTCGACGTCGTCGGCCTCCTGCCCGATCACATGGAGCGTTTCCCGCATGAATTCTCCGGCGGCCAGCGCCAGCGCATCGGCATTGCGCGTTCCATTGCCCTCGAGCCGAGCCTCATCGTCGCGGATGAGCCGGTCTCGGCGCTCGATGTCTCGGTGCAGGCGCAGATCGTCAATCTGCTTGCCGATCTCCAGGAGCGCCTGAGCCTGACCTATGTCTTCATCGCCCATGATCTGAGCGTCGTGCGCCAGGTATCGACGCGCATCGCCGTCATGTATCTGGGCTCGATCGTCGAGCTTGGGCAGGCCGGCGACATCTTCGCCAAGCCGAGCCATCCCTATACCCAGGCCTTGATTTCGGCGGTGCCGCAACCGGATATGAAGAAAGCGGGCCAGCGCAAGCGCATCGTGCTGACGGGCGACGTTCCGAGCCCCATCGATCCCCCGCAAGGCTGCCGCTTCCATCCGCGCTGCATCTACGCGACCGACAAATGCCGCAACGAGCGCCCGGCTCTCTTACCCCTCGCCTCCGGCCGCACCGTCGCCTGCCACTATCCGCTGAACGTCTGAATTCTCCCTCCCGCTTGCGGGTACGCCCGGAGGGCGGGGGTGGGGTCTTCCCGCTGGAGAGAGCCCCACCCGGCGCTTCGCGCCACCCTCCCCCGCTTCGCGTGGGAGGGAGATCAAGGAGACCGCATGTCCCAGAACACCGATCGCTTCTTCATCGTCACCGGCGGACCAGGCGCCGGCAAGACGACACTGCTCGATGCCCTGGAGAAAGCCGGCTTCGCCCGGACCATCGAGGCTGGCCGCGCCGTCATCCAGGACCAGGTCGCGATTTCGGGCCCCGCCCTTCCCTGGCACGATCCAAGCCTCTTTGCCGAAGCGATGCTGGGCTGGGAGATGCGCTCCTATCGCCTGGCGCTCGAAGAGCCGGAGCTCGTCTTCTTCGACCGCGGCATTCCCGACACCATCGCCTATTTGCGCCTCATGGATCGTCCCGTGCCGGCGCATCTGACGACGGCGGCATCGGTCTTCCGCTACAATCCGCTGGTCTTCGTCGCCCCCTATTGGGCCGAGATCTTCGCCAATGATGAAGAGCGCAAGCAGACGCCGGAGGAAGCGGAACGGACCTGTCTGAAGATCGTGGAGACCTATCGCGAATTGGGCTTCGAGCTTGCCATGCTGCCGCTCGCCCCGGTCGACGAACGCCTGCGCTTCGTGCTCGACAGAACTGGCCTCGCTATTTGACCGCGCCCGCCGTCAGGCCTTTGACGATATAGCGCTCGAGGAACACGCCGATCACCACGAGCGGCGCGATCGCCGCGGTCGCGAGCGCCGCCATCGACCACCAGTTGATGCCTTGCGAGCCGGTCTGGCTCGCCACCATGACGGGCAGCGTCTTGGCATTGGTGCTGGTGAGGAGTGCGGCGAAGAAATATTCGTTCCAGCACAATATGACCGAGAGGATGAAGGCCGCCACCATGCCGGGGAGCGCGATCGGGATGACGATGCGCAGGAACGCGCCCCACACCGAGCAGCCGTCGACAAGGGCCGCCTGCTCGAGCTCGATCGGGATCGTGTCGAACTGGTCGCGCATGATCCAGATCACGATCGGCAGCACCATCAGCGTATAGATGAGGATGAGCCCGATGCGGGTGTCGAGCAGCGCCAGCTCCTTGTAGAGGACGAGGAACGGCATGGCGAGCACCACCGGCGGCAGGATGAGCTGCGACAGGAAGAAGAAGGAGATGTCCTTGTTGCGCATCCAGCCGAATTTGTAGTCGAAGCGGCTCAGGCCGTAGGCCGCGAGCGAGCCGATCACCACCGCCAGCGCCGAGGCGCCGAGCGAGGCGACGATGCTGTTCTCGAAGCGCTTCAGGAATTCATCGCGGACCGTCGAGATCTGGCCGATCGTGTCGGGCGACAGGCCGAGCGAGCGCCAGCCCTTCCAGTCGGGCGTGAAATCGACGAAGGGAATGAGATGGCCTTGCGTGACATTGACCGCGGTCTTGAACGACGTCGTCAGCGTCCAGTAGATCGGGAACAGCGAGATGAAGGTCCACAGGATGAGCGCGCCATAGATCAGGACGCGCGTCGAGATGCGCGCCGCATCGGCTGTGCCGCTCTGCGCGCGTTTCGCCTGCCTCTCCGCGACGGCGCTCATGTCAATTCGTCCTCTGCATGAAGCGGCTCACGAATTTGAGCAGCAAGGTCACGAAGATGATGATGATCACCAGATAGAATTCCGCCAGCATCGTGCCATAGCCGACATTGGAGCGGTCGCGATATTCGCGGAAGATGAAGCTCGACACCGTGTCGGTGGCCCCGCCCGGACCGCCCGCCGTCACGTTGATCACGATATCGGCAAGCTTGAGCTGGAAGATGACCTTGAGCACGATCGCCGTGACGCTGACCGGCAGCATGAGCGGAAAGGTGATCTGCCAGAAGGACTGCCACGGGCTGGCGCCGTCGACCTTGGCCGCTTCCTGCACTTCCTTCGGCAAGGCCTGGAGGCCGGCGAGCAGCAGGATCATGATGAAGGGTATCCACACCCAGGCATCCATGAGGGCGATGCTGAGGCGCGCGATCCAGGGCGTGGTGAAGAAGGCGGGATTGTCCCAGCCGAGATGCCGCGCCAGGGTCGCCGCCGGGCCGAAGCGGTATTCCATCAGCGATTTGCCGATCATCCAGCTCACCGCCACGGGGCTCAGCATGAACGGCAGGAGGAAGGCGACCCGGAAGAATTTGCGCGCCTTGATCTCGGCATTGAGGAGCAGCGCCAGGCCGAAGGCGATCGCATATTGGACGAGCACGAACAGCACGTAATAGACCATGTTGCGCAGCGCGTTCCAGAAATAGGCATCGCCGAGGAGTGCCCGCAGATTGTCGAGGCCGTTGAACTGAGGTCCCGCCAGCGAGCTCAGGTTCCAGTTCATGAAAGCGAGATAGAGACCGAAGAAGGTCGGGAAGATCACCATGGCGACGGTGAAGGCGACGGCCGGCAGCACGAAGAGCGCATGCTTGCCGCGCTCGCCACGGATGAGCACTTGCGCGGCGCCGACGGCCACCGCCCACAGGAGGAAGGCGTAAAGGACGGGGCGCCAGTTGTCGAAGCCCGTCGCCACCACTTGCGCCTTGAACAGAACCTGCCAGAGCACGATGGCGGCAAGGCCGAGCGAGGCCGCCCACAGAAGCGATCGCCCTAAGGGTGCGGCAGGCTCGACGGCGGCGCGCGGTGGCGGCTCATGCACCTTGCCGGCGGTTTCGGGCAGCGCTGTCGTCATGAAAACCAGAATATCCGAATGGAATAGGGAATTCTGGTGGCGCAGGCTGCGCCACCAGAATGATGCATGTCAAATGCGTGTGCTTCAGGCGCCGGCGCCGAGCGACGCCTTGTAGAGCTTGATCTGATTCTCGCGTCCGATCTGGTCGGTGATCTTCTCCCAGGCGGCCGCGATCGCATCGGCTCCCGCTTGCGCCGTGGCGCCGCCGGCAAAGATCTTGGCGAGTTCGTCCTCCGCGACGCTGTAATATTGGAAGATGCCGGGGATACGGGGCTCGATCGCCGCATTGGGATGATTGTAGGAGTCGGACTGCGACTTGAGATAGGACGAGATGAAGGCCTCGTCATAGCCCGCCGCCACCCATTCCGGGATGTTGAAATGGCTGTTGCGGTAGGGCTGGAAGCCCGACGGATAGGCGGCCGTCCACAGCGAGATGTCCTTGCCGCCGAGGTGGGCCGCGGCACTCCAGGCCGCCTTCTGCTTGACCGGATCGCTGTCGACTCTCGCCATCACATAGACGCCCCAGCCGATATAGGCCATGTTCGGCGCGAAATTCGGACCCGTTGACAGCTTGTCCCACTGGCCGGTCTTCGCGTTATAGACATCGTCCGAGCCCGGCAGGATGGAGAAGGCGACGGTGTCGCCGATGACCGAGCCGTCGCTGGTCTTGGCCATCGAGCCGACATCGCCCCACCAGGCGAGCATGGAGCCCGTTCCGGCGAGGAACTGCTGGAAGGCGGTCGTGCCCGGATCGGCATTGAGCTGGTCCGCAGGCTCGGCCGGCAGCGCATCGATCACATCCTGGATGGCGCGCACGAAGGCCGGGTTGTTGACGCGCGGCTTCATCGTGTCGATGTCGAAGAGCCAGGCCTTGTCGTCCGGATGCTTGGCGTAAGCCGTGGCGCGGCTTTCGAGGAAATAGAAGCCGAAGCCGCCCCAGCCCTTGGCCGGATCGAGATAGCCATAGGCGTCCTGCCCGGCGGCCTTCTTGCCTTTCAGGAACTTGGTGACCTCCTGCACCTTCTGCCAGGTATTGGGAACGGCCCATTCGCCCTGATGGCCTTCGTCCTTCCAGGCCTTGGCGAGCTCGGCATCGGAGAAGACGTCGGTGCGGTAATTGAAGGTGTGGCAGTCGCCGTCGATCGAGATGCGATAGGTCTTGCCGTTCCAGGTGCCGACCGGGGCTTTCAGATAGCCGACATAGTCGTCCATCTCGATCTGCGTCTTGACCCAGTCGGGCATCTCGGAAGCGAGGCCCTTGCCGCAGACATCGCCTTCGAACGGCGCTCCCATCTCGACAATGTCGAAATCGACCGTGCCGGTCGCGATCGATTGCTGGAGTCTCGCATTGTAGTCGGCCTGGGCGAGATCGATCCAGCTGATCTTGGCGCCGGTATAGGCTTCCCATGGCTTGAGGAAGCCGCGGAACAGGAGATTGTGCAGGTTCTGATTGTTGAGGCCCATGAAGGTGAGCTCGACGCCCTTGAACTCGCCCTCCTTCACATTGGCCTTGGTGGCGCCGAGGCACAATTCACCGACCTTCTGCCAGTCGGCATCGGTCGGCGATCCCTTGCCGACACCCGGAACCTTCAGGAGCTCGGTGCGCAGATCCGATTGCGCGAAAGCCGGGGTGCTGAGAGCGGTGACCCCGCCGGTCGCGGCGAGCGCCGACAGGGCGGCAGCACCTTTGAGCATGGTACGGCGGCTGGCTTGCAGCGCCAGCAGCGTTTCATATTGGTTGAGCTTCACGATAGTCCTCCCTTTGCAATCTGTTCTTGCCTAACATGTTAGTATGTGCAGCACGCCTGTCAATCGAAAGCGAGAACGGCGGCAGCGGATCAGATAGCTTTCTTCAGCAGCGCGTCGACTTCGTGGCGGCTCGGCATGGAAGGCGCTGTTCCCGCCCGCGTGACGGAAATGCCGGCGACCGCCGAACCGAAGCGTGCGGCTTCGAGCGCCGAGGCGCCTTCGGCGAGCGCCGCGGCAAGTCCGCCATTGAACGCATCTCCTGCCCCCGTCGTCTCGACCACGGGGCCCGCCTTGAACGCCGGCACCAGCACCGATTGGCTCGCCGAATGGAGATAGGATCCGGCCTCTCCCAGCGTGATCAACGCTGCCTTGGCGCCTTTCTTGAGAAAGACATCGCCGGCCTTGCGCGCGTCATCGGCGGTCCTGACGGTGATGCCCGTCAACAGGGTGGCTTCGCTTTCATTCGGCGTGACATAGTCGCATAGGCCATAGAGCGCATCGTCGAAGCGCTCCGCCGGCGCCGGGTTGAAGATGGTGATGGCGCCCGCGGCCTTGGCGATCTCGAGGCCGCGCCTGGCGGCCGCGACCGGCTGCTCGAGCTGGGTGATGAAGACCGACGCCTCGCGGATTGCACTTTCCGCCGCTTCGACGTCGCTCGCGCCGATCGTCGCCGCCGCCCCCGGCACGACGATGATGGCGTTGTCGCCATTCACCTCATTCACATAGATGAAGGCGGCACCCGTCGGCTGATCCGTCATCTCGATGACGCGCGGCGTGATTCCTTCCTTTTTCCAGGTGGCGAGCGCGATGGCGCCGAATTCATCGCGGCCGATCTTCGAGATGAAGGTTACTTGGGCTCCGGCGCGCGCCGCGGCGACCGCCTGGTTGGACCCCTTGCCGCCGGGACCGACCTTGAAGCCTGAGCCCGCGATCGTCTCGCCGATGCCCGGCAATCGCCCGGCGCGGAAAGCGAGGTCGGCGACGAAGATTCCGAGGATGGCGACGCCTTTGCGCTGGCCCATGGTCGCTTCGCGCGCGGTCAGTTGAGCCTGAGCCCGGTCTCCTTGTCGAAGAGATGGACGGATTTGGGATCGGGCGCCATCGGCAGGTCCTCGCCCGGACGCGCTGCGATGCGCTCGCGGAACACGCCGACGACCTTCTGCCCGCCGAGCTTGGCGAAGACCTGGGTTTCCGATCCCGTCGGCTCGATCACCGATACTTCCGCCTTGAGGCTCTGGCCGCCAAGCGCGAAATGCTCGGGGCGGATGCCGTAGATCGCCGGGCGGCCATCCGAATCGCGCGGCGCCGCGGCGAGCGGCAGGTCGAGGCCGTCATCGGTGACGAAGCTCGCTTTGCCGTTGACCTTGATCTTGCCCTTGAGAAGGTTCATCGCCGGCGAGCCGATGAAGCCCGCGACGAAGATATTGGCGGGGCGGTCATAGAGCTCGAGCGGCGAGCCCGACTGCTCGACGATGCCGTCATGCATCACCACGATGCGGTCGGCCATGGTCATGGCCTCGACCTGGTCATGGGTCACGTAAACGGTTGTCGTCTTCAGGCGCTGATGCAGCTCTTTGATCTCGGCCCGCATCTGCACCCTGAGCTTGGCGTCGAGGTTGGACAGGGGCTCGTCGAACAGGAACACCGCCGGATCGCGCACGATGGCGCGGCCCATGGCGACGCGTTGGCGCTGGCCGCCGGAAAGCTGGCGCGGATAGCGGTCGAGATAGGGCACGAGGTCGAGGATCTCCGCCGCCCGCTTCACCCGGGTCTCGATCTCGGGCTTGGGGGCGCGGCGCATCTTGAGCGCGAAGCCCATATTCTCGGCCACCGTCTTGTGCGGATAGAGGGCATAGGACTGGAACACCATGGCGATGTCGCGGTCCTTGGGCGGCAGGTCGTTGACCACTTTCTCGCCAATGCGGATGTCGCCCGAGGTGATGGGCTCGAGGCCGGCGATCATGCGCAGCAAGGTCGACTTGCCGCAGCCCGAAGGTCCGACCAGGATGACGAACTCGCCGTCCGATATGCCGATCGACACGCCATGGATCACTTCCTGGTTGCCATAGGCTTTGCGCACATCAACGACATCGACCGAAGCCATAAAGCTCCTCCCACGCATATTTTTTGAGCCCGCGAACGTTATTGCATCTTTTCCGGATGGTCCAGCACGGATCGCAGGGACCCGAGTGCCAACCTGCCCGCAAATCGCTAGACTGACGAATCATGGCCGGACCCGCCCCGAAGCGAATGATCATGCCGCCGACGCGCGCCTCGGCCGCCGCCGATGAATTGCGGCGCCGTATCCTCGAAGGCGAATATCCGGCCGGCATGCCTTTGCGGCAAGCGGTCCTGGCCGAGGAGCTCGGCATCAGCCGCATCCCCTTCCGCGAGGCCCTGATCCTGCTCGAGGCCGAGGGCCTGGTGCAGATGGAGGCGCATAAGGGAGCGGTGGTCGCCGGCTTTTCGCCCGAAGAGGTCGAGGAGCTGTTCGAATTCAGGGCGCTGCTCGAGCCGGCGCTCCTGGAGAAATCGGCGCCCCATCTGACCGATGCCGATTATGAGAAGCTCGACGCGATCCTCACCGAATATAGCGACGAGCTCAGGACCCAGAATCCGGGCCGCTGGGGCGCCCTCAATACCGAGCTCCACACCGTCCTCTATCGCCGCGCCAGAAGTCCGCGCATGCTGGCGACCGTCGATCAGCTGCTCACGAGCACCGACCGCTTCGCGCGCATGCAGCTGGCTTACACCGATGGGCGCGAGCGGGCCGAGCGCGAGCATCGCGAGATCGTGACCGAGTGCCGGGCGGGAAACGTAAAGAAGGCGTCGCGGCTCTTGCGCCAGCATATATTGGCGGCGGGAGACGCCCTGGTCAGGCTGCTGCGGGAGCGCCAGCAGGCCGCCGAACTCGCCAAGGCTTGATCCGTTCAAATGGGGAAAGACTGGCGTTCCATGACATGGACGCCGTTGATCCCGGTGAGCGCGGCTGCGACAGCGTCGATCAGACGCTCGACATCCTGCCTGCCCGTGGCATGCATCGCTTCGGCGACTATCAGCGCCGTTGCGGTCGTCGCGCGAATGGCGGAGCGGCCGCTTTGCCGGTTCGTCCACCGCCGGGCGTGGGCATTGCCGCCAGCATCGGCATAGATGACTTCCTCTGGCTCCGGATGCTCGATCGCGCCCGAGAAGCTTTCGTAGATCTCGGTCCCTTTGGCGCGGCGCACTTCGAGCCGGCCTGTCATCATGGCCATGTCGATGACGGCGACGGGAATTGCAAAAGCGAGCGAGATGGCGTTGCAGAGATCGACCAGTGGATGGATTCGGGGCAAGGCACCCTCCTTGCGCAACCGCCGCAGCAGGGCTTCCGAGGCGCAGCGATATTGTGTGGGCTTCAATCCCATCTTGGCGAAAGCGCGCCGCCAGGCCTGGATCTCCGGCAGATCGGATTCCGTTCGGGGGCCCAGGCGCTCAGTCGCCACTGCGGTAAAGCGGGAAAGCTGACCTGAGACCTCCGTGCCGGGCGTGATACCGCCGACCAGAAGCGCCTCCACCGCAAGCTCGGGGAAGTCCGCCCTGATCTCATCTGCATAGCCGAAATCCATGGGCCCTTTCCTCGCAAGGCCGAAGCTCGTCGTCTTGTACGAAATTGCACCGTCGCAACTTCCAGGATCACTTTCGCTTCTTCCCACAACTTCCTGAAAAGAATCATCGTTTCCGGTCCCGCGAGATTCCCGCTTTTGCGCTCTTGACGCCGTCCCGGCTTCGGTTAACGTAGCTGGTATGACAGGTATACCAGCCGAGAGCCGGCCCATACGCCCGCAGAAGCTCTATGAGCAGGTCGCGGCGCGGCTCGAGGCTCGCATCATCGAGAGGACCTATGACATCGGTGACCTGCTCCCGTCCGAACGCGACCTGATGCGCGAATTCGGCGTCGGCCGCCCCGCGATCCGCGAGGCCCTCGCTCACTTGCGCAATATGGGACTTGTCGAGCTGCGCTCGGGCGAGCGCGCGCAGGTCATCCAGCCGACCGCCGAGGTGGTGGTCGAGGCCTTGTCGGGCGTCGCCAAGCATATGCTTTCCGCGCATGACGGCGTGCGCAATTTCCAGAATGCGCGCCTCTTCTTCGAAGTGGGCCTCGCCCGCCATGCCGCTGCCCATGCGACGGAAGATGACATCGAGCAATTGCGCTTGGCGCTCGAGATCAATCATGCCGCTTTGAGCGACCTTGCCCGGTTCGAGAAGACCGACGTCGCCTTCCACTATGTGCTGGCGATCATCCCGCGCAATCCGATCTTTCCGGCGATCCATGCGGCCATCGCCGAATGGCTGGTGCAGCAGCGCCACATCACGCTCAACTGGCGCGGCCGCAAGGGCACGGCCGAGAAAGCCTACAAGGCCCACAAGGCCATCTATGAGGCGATCGCCGCGCGCGATCCGGAGAGGGCCGAGAGAGCGATGCGCGATCACCTCGCTCATGTCGAAAGCGTGTTCTGGGAAGCGATGGAGTCCGATGCATGACCGGCTATGTGATCCTGGTCGATTTCCTGCTGAAGCCTGGAAGCAAGGCGGAGTTCCGCCGCGCCATCGACGTCAATGCCCGGGCCTCCTGCGCGACCGAGCGCGGCTGCAGCCGCTTCGACGTGGTCGAGCCGCAAGGCGAGCCCGACCGCATCCTGCTCTACGAGATCTATGACGACCGCGCGGCCTTCGAGGAGCATCTGAAGACGCCGCACCTCGCCGCCTTCGAGGCGGCCAGCAATCATCTGGTGACGAAGAAGACGGTGATTGCCGGCGATCTCGTCTGTGAAGGTTCAAGAGAATAGATTTGGGAGGATAAAGTATGAGTGTTTCCGGCCTCAAGGCCATGGCCAAGACGAAATCGCCGAAATTCGGGCATTTCATCGTCGAATTCGCCACGCCGGGCATCGGCCATATCATGAAATCGGCGGGCTGCGACTTCACTCTTTTCGACCTCGAGCATTCGGGCTTCGGCTTCGAGACGGTGAAGAGCGCCTTGCGCTATTTCGAGGCCGCCGACCTCCCGGCAATCGTCCGCGTGCCGTCGCGCGAATACCATCACATCGCGCGCGCCATGGACATGGGGGCCGAAGGCCTCATGCTGCCCATGGTCGGCAATGTCGATGAGGTGCGCCACATCGTCAATTCGATGAAATACCATCCGCAGGGCAAGCGCGGTGTGGCGCTGCAGGTGGCGCATGACCGCTACCGCCCGGGCAGCGTTGCCGAGAAATTCACCGCCGCCAACAGCCGCACGACCCTGTTCTGCCAGATCGAGACGGCGGAAGGGGTCGAGAATGCCGAGAAGATGGCGGCGATCGACGGCGTCGACTGCCTGTGGGTCGGCCATTTCGACCTGTCGGTGTCGCTCGGCATTCCCGGCCAGTTCGACCACAAGGATTTCAAGCGCGCCATCGAGCGCACCATTGCCGCGACCAAGAAGCACAAGAAGGCGTTGGGCCGTCTGGTGCCCAATGTCGAGCTCGGCATCGACATCTACAGCCAAGGCTTCGATTTCGTCTGCTATTCGGGCGATGTCTGGCTGCTGCATGCGGCCCTCGAGGACGGCATCAAGAAGCTGCGCGCCGGTTGCAAGAAGAAATAGGAGGCATCGATGCCGGCACCTTTCCGCGTCGCACTGTCCGGTGATTTCAAGAAGGCCGACGGCTCGCCGACCTATCCCGATTTCGACCTGGGCCCGCTCACCTCGGCACCCAATGTCGAGATGGCCTTCCTCGAGCCGAAGAACCCCTTGCGCGCCGAGCAGCTCGAGGATTTCGATGCGCTGATCCTGCTCGCTCACCGTTTCACCCAAGACAGCGTGCCCAAATCGGGCCGCCTCGCCGCGGTGGCGCGTTTCGGCGTCGGCTATGACACGGTCGACGTGCCGGCCTTGAGCAAGGCCGGTATCGCCCTCGTCATCACGCCCGACGGCGTGCGCCGCCCGGTCGCCGTCTCGATCATCACCCTCATGCTCGCTCTGACCGGCAAGCTCATGATCAAGGACAAGCTGACGCGCGAGGCCGCGGCGGGCTTCGCCAAGCGCTCGGATCACATGGGTGTGGGCCTCGTCGGGCGCACTTTGGGATCGGTCGGCATCGGCAATATCGGTGCCGAGATGTTCCGCATGGCGAAGCCTTTCGACATGAAGTTCATCGCCCATGATCCTTTCGCCGACCGGCAGGTCGCGGCCGAGCTCGGCATCGAGCTCGTGTCGCTGGAGGATGTTTTCCGCAAGGCCGACATCGTCTCGGTGAGCTGCCCGCTGACATCCGAGACCCATCATCTGGTCAATGCCGAGCGCTTGGGCCTGATGAAACCCACGGCCTATTTCATCAACACGGCGCGCGGTCCCATTGTCGACCAGAAGGCGCTGACCAAGGTTTTGCAGGACAGGAAGATCGCCGGCGCCGGCCTCGATGTCCTGGAGCAGGAGCCGCCCGACGCGGACGATCCCATCCTCAAGCTCGACAATGTGATCCTGGCGCCGCATGCGCTGTGCTGGACCGACCAGTGCTTCGCCGGCAACGGTGCCGCCGATGTCAAGGCGGTGCTCGACATCCAGAAAGGCCTGGAGCCGCGCGGCATCGTCAACCGCGATGTGCTGAAGCATCCGGACTGGCAGCGGCGCCTCGCCGATTTTCGCAAGCGCTACGCATGATCCGGAAAAGTGGGTACCGGTTTTCCGAAAAGATCATGCGCAAGCAAATGGAGATCAATAAGAAGAAGAGTCGTTTTCAAGAAACTCATACCGGCCCAGCAGAAAGCCGGTTCGATCCAAGAAACACAGCGTGCCGAAACGGACACTCAAACTGGGAGGATTGACCATCATGAATGATCGCGAGAAACGTGATTTCGAAGCCGGCCTCAATGCCGAGGTCGACGCCTGGCTTCGCGGCGACAACACCCGCCGCAGCTTCATCAAGAAATTCGGCCTGATGACCGGGCTTCTCGCCACATCGGGCGCCATATTGAGTCCTTGGGCCGAGAATGCCCTGGCGCAGGCTGCCGTCGATCTGGCCGACCCTTCGACGCCTCTGGGCAAGGCGCAGGCCGCGGCGATGAAGGCCTCGACCGAAGGTCCGGCGGATGGCTCGGCCTATCGCGCCGTCCAGGCGGCCAAGCAATATGGCGGCATCACCCTCAACATGACCTATGAAGCGGGCCTTCAGGCGCTCGACCCGCGCAACTATTCAGGGCCTGTCTGGGAACAGCTCACCGGCATCAAGTCGAATGTCGTCGAGCTCTCCAACCCCGATCAATATTCGAAAGCCGTTGCCGAGCATATTGCCGGATCCGGCGCCTATGATGTGCTCGACATCTCGCCCGCCTGGACGCCGTCGATGGCCGATGGCGGCGTGATCGCGCCGCTTGATGACTACATCGCCAAATACATGAATCCGGCGGACCTCGAGGACTACCATCCGCTCTACAAGGCCTTGCCGACCTACAAGGGCAAGATCTGGGGCTTCTTCGACGACGGCGACATGTTCGCCCTCTATTATCGCAAGGACATCTTCGAGGATCCGAAGCTCAAGGAGGCCTATCAGGCGAAATTCTCGAAGGCGCTCGAGCCGCCCAAGACCTGGGAGGACTATTCGCAGGTCGCGCAGTTCATCACCGACAACCTGGCGCCAAATGTCTATGGCGCGGGTCATTTCCGCAAGGCCGGAAGCCCGGGCAACCAGTTCGACTTCCTGCAGCAATACCGCGCCAATGGCGGCGTGCTGTTCGGCGACGACATGAAGGCGGGTCTCGACTCCGATGCCGGCATGAAGACGCTGACCAACATGCTGGCGGCGAATGCGGCCTCGATCCCCGGCAATAACGAGCTCGATGCGGTCTCGCTGTGGGCGGCGTTCCTGCAGGGCAAGGTGGCGATGATCTATTCATGGCCGCCGACGGGACGCATGTGCGCGAACTATTCGCAAAGCGCCAAGGCCATCAACTTCATCCCGCAGTCTTCCATTGCGGGGAAAGTCGGCTATGCCGTGGTGCCGGGCAACCCCGAGCATGCGACGGGCTACAACAAGGCCTTGTCGGCGGATTCGCCCAATGCGGAAGCGGCCTATCTTTTCATGCAATGGGCGACTTCGCCGCCGGTGTCGCTCGCCCGCGTGATGCTGCCCTATGCGCTGCGCGATCCCTATCGCCTGTCGCATTTCAAGTCGGACCTCTATGGCGATCTGTTCCCGAGCGCCAAGGAATATCTGATCAACCTCAACAACTCGGCCAATGTCGGCCTGCTCGACATCATCATGCCGGGGGCCCAGGATTATTTCCTGAGCCTCGACCGTCTGTGCACGTCGGTCTGGGCCGGCACCGATCCCAAAGCGGCGCTGGCGACGGCTGCCGCCGAATGGGACCAGACGACGGAGCGCCTCGGCGTCGATCAGCAGAAAGCCTTCTATGCCGAGTTCAAGAAGCTTCCCGGCGCCACGGCCGACAATACGGTCGAGAAGCTCGGCATGGCCGTGAAGCTCTGAGGCTTCTCACAGTGAGCGAGCCCTCACCGATTTTTCCCCTCTCCCGTTGCGAAGCAATGGGAGAGGGTGCCCGAAGGGCGGGTGAGGGCTCTTCGTCTCAGCTGAGAATATTCGTCGAGATCAGAGCACACGGTACGAAAGAGCCCTCATCCGGCCTTCGGCCACCTTCTCCCACGCTGCGCGCGGGAGAAGGGAAATGATGGAGAGTGCGGGATAAGGTTTATGAACGACACCCACACCACCCACCTCGACTCCCTCTCCGAATGGTCCGACCGCCATTTCAAATGGCTCCTGGTCGCGCCCGCGGTGCTCCTGATCCTGGCGCTCTCGGTCTATCCCCTGCTGTTCTCGGTCTGGGTGCTGTTCGTCAATTACGACTTCACCGTGCCGGGCCACGCTTTCGTGGGCTTGCGCAACTTCACCCGGGTGCTTGCCGATCCGGTGGCGCGCTGGTCGCTGTGGGTGACGGTGCTGCTCTCCACCATCAATGTCGCCCTCGAATTCCTGCTCGGCCTCGCTCTGGCGCTCGCCATGGTGAAGAATTTCCGCGGCCGCGGCATCATCATGTCGCTTCTGATCATCCCGCTCTTCATCAGCCCGGTGATCGTCGGGCAGGCCTGGGCGCTCCTGCTGCAGCGGCCTTTCGGACCGACCAACTACATATTGAGTCAGATCCTCGGCTACGAAGTGACCATTGGCTGGCTCACCCAGGCGCCGTGGAACTTCATCGCCCTCATCCTGGCCGATGTCTGGCAGTGGACGCCCTTCATGTTCGTGATCCTCTTGGCCGGACTCACCGCCATCCCGCCCAATCTCTACGAGGCGGCCGAGCTCGACGGCGTCGATGGTTTTCGTGCCTTCTGGTGGATCACGCTCCCCTTGCTCGGTCCCATGATCCTGCTCGCCGTCACTTTCCGCATCCTCGATGCGGTGCGACTGTTCGACACGATCTTCGTCATGACCGGCGGCGGCCCCGGCACCAACACCTATACGAGCTCCTTCTATCTCTACACTCTGGGCTTCACCCAGTTCCATCTCTCGGAGGCGACCGCCGGCGCCTGGATCTTCCTCGTCCTCACCGCCATCCTCATCACCTTCCTGGTGCGGCGCCTGCTCAAGGCGGAGCCGACATGAGGAAGAGCTCGTTCACCCGGGCCAACATTGCAAGGACGCTGCTCCTGGGCGGCTTCCTCGCCTTCACCTTCGTGCCGCTCTATTGGATGTTCATCACCTCGATCAAGCCGAGCGATGATTATCTGGCCGTGCCGCCGGTGTGGTTTCCGACCGAGCCGACGATTTTGCATTACACCGCCGCCCTCTTCGCCTATCGCGGCTTCGACGGCCTGATCAACAGCATCATCATCTCGCTCGCCGCGACGATCCTGTCGACGGCGCTTGGAACACTGATGGCCTATAGCCTCGCGCGCTTCAACACCGGCGGGCAGCATCTTTCCTTCTGGGTGCTGTCGCAGCGCTTCCTGCCGCCCATCGCGACGGTGCTGCCGATCTTCCTGATCTACCGCGCGGTCGGTCTCCATGACACGCATTTCGGCCTCATCATCGCCTATACGGTCTTCACGCTCCCGGTGACGGTGTGGATGATGTTCGCCTACTTCCGCCAGATGCCGAAATCGCTGGAAGAAGCCGCGCTCGTCGATGGCTGCACGCGCTGGCAGTCGCTGTGGCGGGTCGCCATTCCCTTGGCCGCCCCCGGCATCGTCGCCGCCGCCGTCTTCGCCTTCATCGCCTGCTGGACGGAATTCTTCTTCGCCCTCATCCTGACGAGCCGCACCGCCTTCACGCTCCCCACCGTCTTTCGCGCCTTCCTGGGCTTCCAGGGCGCCCAATATGGCGAGGCGAGTGCCCTGGCCATGGTCTCGCTCGTCCCCTCGATCATCTTGGGAATCCTCGTCCAGCGCCATCTGGTGCGCGGGCTGACGCTTGGCGCCGTGCGCGGTTAGGAAAAGAAAATGGCTCACGTCACCATCAAGGGACTGCACAAGCACTTCGGCGCCGTCCATGTCGTCAAGGGCATCGACCTTGCCATTGCCGATGGCGAATTCGCGGTGCTGGTCGGTCCTTCCGGCTGCGGCAAGTCGACCCTGCTGCGCACCATTGCCGGCCTCGAGACGGCGAACGAGGGCACGATCGAGATCGGCGGCAAAGTTGTCAACGACATGCGCCCGCGCGACCGCGACGTCGCCATGGTGTTCCAGGATTACGCGCTCTATCCGCATATGACGGTGGCCGAGAATATCGGCTTCGGCCTGCGCGCCCGCAACTTTCCCAAGCCTGAGATCGAGACCCGGGTCAAGCGCGCCGCCAGGATGCTGAATATCGAGCAATTCCTCGAACGCCTGCCGCGCCAGCTCTCGGGTGGCCAGCGCCAGCGCGTCGCCATCGGCCGCGCCATCGTGCGCAATCCGCAGATCTTCCTGTTCGACGAGCCGCTGTCCAATCTCGACGCCCAGTTGCGTGACGAGATGCGGAGCGAGATCAAGCGCCTGCATCAGGAGCTCGGCGCCACCATGATCTATGTGACGCACGACCAGATCGAGGCGATGACGCTCGCCGATCGCATCGTGCTCATGAATGCCGGCCAGATCGAGCAGTCGGGAAGCCCGCTCGAGCTCTATGAAAGGCCGCGGACGCGCTTCGTCGCGGGCTTCCTGGGCTCGCCCAAGATCAATTTCATCAGGGCCACGCTGGCCGAGTCGGGCGTCGTCTTCACCGACGGCCAGACGCTCCGCCTGCCGCAGAGCGCAATCAACCGTTACAAAAATCATCTGGGCAAGGCGGTCGTTTTCGGGATAAGGCCACAGCATATCGATCGTGCGGGCGATGGCAGGACGGCCAGTATCACAAGCCGCATCGATCTCGTGCAGCCCACGGGCGCGCGCACCTATGTGACATTCGCGATAGGCCAGGAGCCCGTGATGGCGGAGCTTGACGCACATGATGCGGGCAAGCCTGGCGATGAGCTGAAGGTCGCCTTCGATCTCGATCACTTCATTCTGATCGAGCCGGAAAGCGGCAATGTGCTGGGGAATGGGTCATGAGCCAGAAAGAACCTTCGCGCGCGGTGCGCCTCTGCGGCACCGAGGAAGACGTCGCAGCCCCGCAGATCGTCAAGGCGGGTGAGCTAACCGCTGAATTCGAGGCCGGCAATCTGCGTTACATCAGATTTGCCGGCCTGGAGATGATCCGCGCGGTGTCCTTCATCGTGCGCGATCGCAACTGGGCGACCTATACGCCGCAACTCTCCAATCTCCTCATCGAGCAGGACAGCGACGGCTTCGCCATCAGCTACGACGCGGAGACGAAGGACAAGGAACAGGCCTTCCGCTATTCGGCGAAGATCACCGGCTCGGCCAAGGGCACAATCGAATTTGCCGCGGTTGGTGTCGCGGTCAGCGATTTCGTCACCAACCGCACCGGCTTCGTCGTCCTGCATCCGATCGCGGGCGTGGCCGGCGCACCGGCCGTGGTCGAGACGGCCGACGGCAAGAAGCTCGACACGAAATTCCCCGAGCTCATCTCGCCCTCGCAGCCGATCATGAACATGCGCGCCATCACCCATGAATTCGCGCCCGGCGCGAAAATCGTCTGCCGCATGGAAGGCGACGTCTATGAGATGGAGGACCAGCGCAACTGGATGGACGCGTCCTACAAAACCTATGTCCGCCCATTGGCGAAGCCTTGGCCCTACACGCTGAAGGCGGGCGAGCGCGTGGCGCAGAAGGTTTCGCTGAAGCTCGAGGGCAAGCTCCCAGCGCCATCCAGGCGGACGAAAGCCGTGCAGCTCAAGATCGGCAGGCGCATCGGCGTGGTGCCGCCGCTCGGCGTCGGCCTTAGCCCAGAGGATGCGGCGACGGCGCTCAAATCGGCAAGTACCTTAAGCAAGATCAAGCCGGCCTATGTCATTTGCCATTATGACACACGTCTCGGCCATGATCAGAAGTCCTTGAAGGACATGCTGAAGGTCGCGGCCGCCCTCAAGGCCGAGGCCTGGCTCGAGGCGGTGGTGACGACGGTCGACGGCTTCGAGACGGAGATCGCCAAGCTGGCCAAGATCGTCAGCCGGCTGAAGTCACCCTTCAGGGCGGTCTTCCTGTCGCCCGCTTCCGACATGAAGAGCACCCAGCCGACCGGGCCCTGGCCGCCCTGCCCGCCTTTGGCCGATATCTACAAGCTCGCCCGCTTGCTGTTCCCGGATACGCGCATCGGCGGCGGCATGATGAGCTATTTCACCGAGCTCAACCGCAAAAGGCCGCCGGCCGGATTCGCCGACTTCATCACCTTCACCAATTCCGCCCTCGTCCATGCGGGCGATGACCGCTCGGTGACCGAGGGCCTCGAAGCCTTGCCCGCCATGGCCAAGAGTGTCGGCGCTTTCGGCGGCGGCAAGCCTTTCGTTGTGGGTCCGAGCGCCATCGGCATGCGCTTCAATCCCTATGGTGCCGCTCCGCAGGCCAATCCGAAGGATGTCCGCCAGGCCATGAACCGCAATGATCCGCGCCAGCGCGGCCTCTTAGGCGCGGCCTGGAACCTCGCCTATTTCGCGCATTTCGCCCGCAATGGCGCGCAATCGGTAGCACTCGGCGGCCTCACCGGGCCTTTCGGCGCCGTTTACAGCAAGACGGCCTGGCCGCAGGCCTGGTTCGACGGGGTGAAAGGCGGCGTCTATCCCGTCTTCCATGTTCTGCGCGGGATGAGCCGGCTCCAGGGCGCCGATCTTTTTGACATCGGCATCAGCCGGCCGCGCGATGTCCAGGCGCTCGCCGCACAGCGCAAGGACGGCAAGATCGAGTTATGGATCGCCAACCTCACCGGCGATCCGGTGACGGTTGATCTTGGACGGAAATTTGTGGATAGCCGGGCCGCCGTGCTGGATGCCGAGCGCTTCGTTCGGGCGGCGGAAAAGCCGGAATTTCTCGACAGGGTCAATACCACGCTCGCGGTTCCGCGGATGGAACTCGGCCCCTATGCCGTCTGCCGGTTGATTTCACCTTGAAAACACGGGCTGTTTCAAAACCGGACATCTGGCAAGGATCGGCAAATCATTGTCCTAACGTTAGCTTTTCACAGCAAAGTTAATTAGTTTTTAGTAGAAAATTCGATTGACGTAGCGTAGCATGCATGTGGGATGGCGAGTACGTGCATGTGTTTTCTTTTTGGTCTGTTGGCCGTAGCCGAAAGCGTGGTCTTGCGCTGGGACACCTTTACCCTTCCGGCAAGACGATTGGCTCGGCGACGCCGGCCGAGTTCTTACGTTGCGCAAGAATGGCGCGACGATTGCATGGCGCTTCCCGTCGGACCTCGACTGATCCGAAACCGGATAACAGCGCGGAAGTAGCCCATGCTCGATCGCCCTTCAACTCCCCGGACTTCCGGCTGGTCACTCGGCAGCAAGATGCCGGCCCGGCTCGGCAACCTTCTGGTGCTCGGCGGCGCCGGCTTCGTCGGCTCGCATTTGTGCGAGAGGCTGGTGAGCGAAGGCCATCATGTGACCTGCGTCGACAACTTGGCGACCGGGTCGCTCGCCAATATCCGGCATCTGATGAAGACCAATCGCTTTTCGATGGTCCAGTGCGATGTCGCGAAGCCGATGAAGTTCTCCGGCAAGTTCAATCAGATCTACAACCTTGCCTGCCCCGCCTCGCCGCCTGCCTATCAGGCCGATCCGATCCAGACGGTCAAGACCAGCGTGCTCGGCGCCATCAACGTGCTGGAACTGGCGCGCGAGCATGATGCGCCGGTCTTCCAGGCCTCGACATCCGAGATTTATGGCGACCCGCTGCATCACCCGCAACATGAAGCCGACTGGGGCAATGTCAATCCGATCGGCCCGCGCGCCTGCTACGACGAGGGCAAGCGTTGTGCCGAGACCCTGTTCTTCGACTACCACCGCGTTCATGGCGTGAGTATCCGGATCGCCCGGATTTTCAACACCTATGGCCCGCGCATGGCCATCAATGACGGTCGCGTCGTGTCCAACTTCATCGTCGCCGCCTTGCAGGACAAGCCGATCACGGTCTACGGGACCGGTGCCCAGACCCGGTCATTCTGCTATGTCGATGATCTCGTAGACGGCATTGTGCGCCTGATGAATGCACCCGACGATGTGACCGGCCCGGTCAATCTCGGCAATCCGGAGGAGTTTACGGTGCGGGATTTCGCCGAGCTGGTGATCAGCCTCACCAATTCACGCTCCGAAATCGTCTATCTGCCGCTTCCCACCGACGATCCGCGCCAGCGCCGGCCGGATATCGGCCGTGCTGCGGAACTTCTTGGCTGGCGGCCCACCATCTCAGTCGAAGCCGGCGTCCGCCGGACGATCGCGTATTTTGACGCAATTCTGCAAAGGCCGGATCGAGCCTACTGCGTTAACCAGAGCAACGTCGAGTTGTCTCAGTTAAGCTACTGAAAAATAAAAAATATTTAAGGTATGGCGAATGTCTTTTCCTTTCTGAATTATTGACGACCTGTACCAAAATAGGCTATACTTACCCAACGGCAACCCCGCAACTGCCGACAAAAAAAGAAAGTGCGTTTTTGTTGTGCCTGACTGGTGGAGTGACAAATGACGGCGATTAGACACTGGCTTGCGACCCTGAGTGTTTTCGCATTCGGAACCGCAACACAATCCTATGTACAACCGGCTGAAGCCAAGGTGACTGCAGCTGAAATCGAGCGAGCCTGCGAGAAAGCCTTGCGGGCGAATACGATCGAAGCGCTGGAGCACTTTCTCCATAAGTATCCGCCCAGCAAGTATCGCAATGATGTCGCTTGCTATGCGCTTGCTTTGGATGCGCTTGGCGATTTCGAAGGCAGCAGCAACGGTAGCCGCAATCCTTCCGGTAACCGCGTCGACGGCGGTTATGGGAGCTGATCCGAGTTCGTAAACTCGGCTGATGTGGCAGGTTGGCTGGATCCCGACGCCATCGAGCGGTGGGAGTGAGGGATTGTTGTCGGGAACTTTCCGGCGCCCTAGATCTCGGGGCTTACTCCCCGGTTCGAGCAGTCTGACACATAGTCCGACTGCTGAGCTTTTTTACCATTGGCAACGATTGCAGTCCTATCCGATGCCTCTGATTTTGCTGGCATCTGAATTGCATTTATAAGAATGAGAATGAGGATTGCACCACCTTGCGTCGGAATATCCTTGGCCGCAGGCCGGTCGCACTCCAGTCATTCTACGAATTGAAACGACCGGTAGCCAGCATCAAATGCCGTCAATCTCGGTAATCATTCCGGTATTCAATACCCGTGCACACATAGACCGGTGCATTGCATCAATTCTGGAGCAGAGCTTTTCGGACTTCGAGGTCATTTTCATCGACGATGGCTCGAGCGACCGCAGCGGCCAGGTGGTGAGGCAGTTTGCCAGATTGGACTCGCGGATAATTCTACACGAGCACGCCGCAAACCTCGGTCCGGGGGCCGCCCGCAACACGGGAGTCGCCAAAGCGAGGGCGAGTTATCTCACATTCATCGACAGCGACGACTATGTCGATTCGAACTTTCTCAAAAGGCTGCATGACGCTTCCGACCGCGGATATTTCGATATCGTCGAATCCGGGTGCCGAGCCGTCGACGACGCCGATGAGATCCTATGGCAATACACACCAGATGTCGCCGAATTTAGGGATCTGCAATCCATAAGTGACAGCATCCTTCTTCTCAAGGAAACAGGAACGACGCAAAAATTGTGGAAGAGGTCGCTGTTCATTGAGAACCACATTCGTTTTCCGCAGGGCATGTTTTGGGAGGACATCGCCGTCGTGCCGGTTCTGGTGCTCTGCGCGCGCAGCCTCTCCAAAATCGATCTCGTCGGGTACAATTACCTGCAGCGCGCTCAGTCGATAACCAACACCCGCTCCGTCAAGCACGTCACCGATCTCTTCCGGGCGCACGAATATTTGCGGTCATTTCTCACAAGCCGGGGAATATATGAGAAGCATCGAAGCGCTTTTGAAAAGTCGGTGAACAGAAACGTCCAATACCTTCTCGAGCACATGCAGTCGCGCCATTCGTCAGGGCAGTCAAAAAAGCTTGCCCGCATTTGCGGTATCATGGCCAACGAGTACCTGACCGACAACGGCATCATAGAGCGCATTACCTCGGCCCGCCTGGACGCGATCGTCGAAGGCTTCCTGGCTCTCGACTTCAGCCAGCCGGACGCAACACTCAAGTCAGCAGCAAGACGTATTTGGGAATCCAACCGTGTCTATCAGTAACGCGAAAGAAACGACGCCCGCCAATTCGGTCTGTGTCATAACGACCGATATCGCCGTACATGACCTGCTCCAGGAAGCGTCCATTTCCATGATTGCATTGGCGCAAAAACTGGCGAGCGCGGGAAATGACGTCACCTTGCTCTGGGTACCGCCCGGCGGTCCCAAGCGAGCAGAAGAGGCGACAAAGGAAGTCGAATACTTCGCCGCCGTCCACGGCATCAAGCTCGAAATCTTCCGGCATGCCAGCGAGAACGTGAGTGAATTCTACGGTCCCGAGTATCGATCCTTCGGCATTTACAGATACCTGAAGCAAAACACGTTCGGCAGCGTCTATTTCCCGCTGGAAGGTGGCCTCCCCTACTATACCTTGCTCGCCAAGGAGACCGGTGTCTATCCGCACAGACCTCGTCTCGTCGTCGTAGCGCATTCACCGCTGCAATGGCAGGAAGGTGCGGATCGGTTTTTCCTCGCGAACACCGAGCAGGCAAAGATTGCCTTCATGGAAAAATACAGCGCGCAAGAGCCCGACAGGCTCGTCTGCGTTTCCGCCGAGCTGCAGAAGTGGTTTCGCGAAAGAAAATGGACGCTGCCACAGGACTGCAGGGTTGCACCGGCCCTCACGCCCTCCGAATGGCTGCGGACGGGAGAAGTCGCCGGCGGCCAGATCATCACACGCCCGCGCGAGTTGTTCCTGATCGCCAGTCATCGCTTCAGGGACGGCATGACCCTGTTCTGCGACATGCTGGACGAAATCGCCAGCCAGGGCATCGATGACCTGCGGATCACCGTGATCGGAGAGTTCGGTCAAATTCTTGGAGAACACACGGGCGGCATGTTCGTCCGGCGCGGAAGGCAATGGCGCTTTCCGATAAGATTTCGGCCGGATCTTTCGCTTCCCGACGGCATACGCCATGCCGGACGGCTTGGCGGGACCGCCATCATCCCCAACTTTGAAAGCGCGACGGGCTATTGTGTGTCCGAGTGCATTCGGCTCGGTGTGCCTTTCGTCGCGACCGCCGTCGGGGGCAATATCGAGCACGTCGCGCCCGACAACGCTGGAAAATGCCTGGCGCAACCCAGCGCAGCTTCATTGGCATCGACCTTGCTCAAGCAGATCAAGGAGCGGCCCGGCGGCGTACAACGCTGGGGCGCCCAGGGGAAGGAGGAGCAGTGGCTCGACAAGAGCGAGGACGCGAAGGCTGCGCCGCGAAAGAACGAGCCACGCAAGGCCGGCCGGAAAACCCATCCGCTGGTTTCCGTCATCGTCACCCATCATGATAGGCCGCAGTATCTGATGCAGGCGATCGCATCCGTGAAAGACCAGGATTATCCGAATTTTGAGGTGATCCTGGTCGATGATGGCAGCAAACTGCCGGAATCGCACACCGCGCTGGACAAGCTTGAAAAGGAATTCCGCCGAAAGAGCTGGAAGATCATCCGCAGCGAGAACAAATACGTGGGTGCGGCCCGCAATACCGGTGTCCGGGCTTCGCGCGGTGAGATGGTCGTGCTGCTCGACGATGACAATGCGCTGTATCCGGAAGCTCTGAGCACCTTTGTTCACGCCCTGGAGAGCTCGCGATCGGATGTATGTATGGCGTTGGCCAAGAGCGTATTTCAGTCGAACATTCCCGGCAGCGATCGCACGAGCTACCTCACGCATCTGCCTTTGGGCGGATGTCTCGATCTGGGCATGCTGGCCAATGTATTTGGCGACACGATCTCGATTTATCGCAGGGACGTGTTCGACAAAGTCGGTTTTCAAATGGAGAAGCGCAACTACCGCGTTGAGGACTGGGAGTTCTTCGTCAGGCTGACGCAAGCTGGACTTAAGCTGAGGCTGATCCCCGAATTCCTTTTCTGGTATAGGATCAGTACCGAAGGAAGATACAGGACGTCGCACTATCACGACAACCTGACACCCATAGTCGAGGTTATGGCGAAGCACGGCTTCAAGGGGCTCGAATATTTTCACCACATATTTGTGAGCCAGAATGTTTCTCAGTATCAACTGGACAGCGCCCGTTCGAACTTCTGGTACTCTCCTTCGGATACGCGGCACTTCGACTTGGCCAAGCTCGATCCGAACGCGCCGCAGGCGATCACCTTGCTCGCAAAAATTGCCGCGACCGAGAACCGCGAGGACACTGCCGTCGGCCTCTTGGCACAAGCAGGAGGCAACGATTTCGGCAACGCCGCCGCCGCGGCTATGGACGAGCAGCCGGACTCGCTGACCGCCGTCCGGCTCGCCGGCGCTTCGCTGACGGCCGATCGCCGGCTTACCGGCGATGAGCTTCTCGTCATGGAAACCTGGTCGACCGACCCGAACGTGACACCTATTTCCTATGTCGAGAAGCCCGATCGCCTCTTGCTCGAATCGAAAGGGGGCACTTTGACCGCGGCAGTTCTCGCTGCCGGCTGCCCGTCATCGACGATCTCCGTTATGAGCATGGTATCGCTGTCGGATTCTGCAAGCGGGCCGGCGGAATTCCTGCTGTTGCTCTGCCCAATGCATGAAGATCCCGTCATTGCCGCCAAGTCGGCGCTCAAGGCCAAAAAGGATGGTACGAGCGGCTGGGTGGAAGTCTCCGCGCCGTTCAAGCCGACCCTGCTGGAGGCGCATTTGGCGATTCCGAGTTCGGCCCCAATGAACCTCGTTCTTGCGGTTCGCACGCCGGCGACGAGCAAGGGAGGCGCCTTGGGCTGTTTTGCCGGGACCATCGTCAGGACCTCGGTGGAAGACCGTCTCGCCAGGCGGCCTCGCCTCGGACCGCCGCCGTTCAAGCGACGGGCTCGAATTTGGACGGACGAGGAGCGCCGCAGCGCGCAGCTGGCGACCAACTATCAAAGCGATTTGCCGCTTCTGCTTTTCCCGAAGGAGCTGGATGGCGGAATATTCATCAGGCCATCCACCGCGGGCCCGGTGGCGGCGGTGCTGTGGGGCGGATTTCCGGCGTTTGCCCGGGAAGTAATAGCCACAGTCGAGGTCGCGCATGACGAAGCCCCTCCTCTGGACTTCGCGCTGGCCTTGACTCTGCCCTCAGGAACTCTCGACTGGCGCAGCGAAGGGCCCATCAAGCCGATTGCATTCTCAGGCTGGACCAGGATTGAGCAGAAATTCAAACTGCACGAAATCAAACTGGCGGTACGCGATCTGATTCCGAACTCGCTGGCGGTAAGCGTCGCGGTGAGATTGCCGCGCGGGTCGAAACCGAGTCCGTCGAATGCTTTCTTCAGATCGCTGGCCTTCTCCTGGGACCAGTGACCCGGACGTCATGACCTTGACGTGCTATGCGGAGACGCGTGCGCGCGGCGTGCTGGAGACTCGGGCATAGCGCGTCTCGCTCGTCCACGGATAGCCGATCTCGCCGAACGAGCGATGAAGTTCGCTGTGCACATCGGCAAATTTCTGCGCGCGAGTGACGTCCAGATCATTGGTGAAGAGCATGAACCGCCGAATCGCTTCCGGCCGTGGCATGCCTTCTAGGGTCTCGAGGTGATCGGCGACACTGAGAACCTGGTGCAGATTTGCCTGCCGACACCCGTTGTCGGCATATTCACGAAGGCGCTCGGCCGCGAGAAGGCGCGCCGCGGGCGGCATGAGAGACAAGCGAAGCTGCTCTGGCCAATGCAGGATGTTGCTGAGCGTGAAATCCAGGCCAAGGTCATCGCAATAGCGGCAAAGGTCGGCGAGGTTCAACGCATTGTAGATCTGGACAACCGGAGTCACGCAAATAAAGGCATTCGGCAACTGTTGCAGAAGCCTGACGTTCTGATCCACGACCTTCCACTTGGCCGGGAATCTTATGTATTCATATGTGTCTCCAACACCGTCAATGCTCAAGGCGATGTTGAGGGAATCGAACCGGCCAAGCTTCTCCAGAATCTCGGAACTCACCTTCGTGCAGTTCGTGTTGAATTCCAACAGGATGTGGTTGTTCTTGGACTGAATAAGAAAGTCGACTATTTCCGTTACCCTCTTCATCAAGAGAGGTTCGCCACCGGTGATATACAAGCGATCGATCTTGCCGGGATTCCTAAACAACTCGCCGAATATGAACGAATCTTCGTTCTCCCACAGCGTTCGTCCCGGCAGGCGGCTATAGAGCATCCGATTTGGCAACTCGGTCGCGGCGGACGGCTGGCGGAATAGGCGTATTTCCTCGACCGCCATCCCTTTATGATCCAAAGCGGCCTTGCCACCTGGGCTGGTTACCCGGATTTGGACCTGCAACGCTCCACTGAGTTTCGTATGGCGCAGATCGATTTTCACCTGCCGGTTCCCACGCGTTGCGGATTGCCGCGCGTGGACGACGCCATTCACCAGTACATCGAACATCTGATCCCGTTGCCCGGCTTCGTTAAGTTTGATTTCGAGCCGATTGGGAATCGTGGCTTCATCAAGTTTGAGATCGATCCCGGCACAATCGCCGGTCCAGCAATAACGATGCTCGGCGGCTTTTTCGGTTGCAGAGAATCCGCTTTGCGACACACCCACCAGGGGATGCGGTCCGATGATTGCGGAGTCGGCGTTCCACACGACCAGAGGGATGCCGTCGAAACTCCAGCTGGGCGCCCAGCGGCTGTGCACAGGGTCTCGCTCGATCTGTGAGCTGGTCAAGGAGCCGCACATGCGGCATTCCAGATTGCACAGGCTTCCCAGCTCCAATTTGAAGAAGTTGGGCTGCTCGTCCACCCGGAATTCATTCGCCACGGTCTCCTTGCGCACTTCCTCGACCGGTCGATCCATCATGCTGGCAGCGACTGTCGTCCGATAGCTTTGTCCTGACGCTGCTTCGTTCTTGTAGCAGCCCTGGCAATCAGGCACCGCTTCTCCCGCAAGCATCGCTCGCCGAACATCGCGCATATAGTCGGAGTTCCAGGCCTCCTCCAGGCTATGGTGGTAGACGGACATGGGGGCGCCGCCTTCGGTCATGACCTTGTGCGCCATGCAACACAGCTTGTAAGCCCCTTCAGTGCCGACGGTCAGATGCTTCCAAGGCAGGATACAGAATTTATCGGCCACAGTGGGTTACCTCTTCCTATGCGGTTGCCGGTGAAACGGCGGTTACCGGTTTAGCCATTCGACTGAGAGCCACTGGGCTCGGCAGGCGAACGCACATCATCCAGCCCCTGACCATCAGGCTCTTCATTCAGAGGCGGCACAGCGAGCGCCGCACAAGCCGTGTTCCCATGGGTTGTGCTCTGCGGATACTTCCTCAGAAATTCTTCCAAGGCTTCGACGGTGTTCTGCCGGAGTGCTTCTTCGCAGGCGCACTCTTCGGACGCGCAGGACCGGGACGCGCTTTGTACCGAAATGGCACTGACGCTGACGCCCAGCCCTAAGGCACCGAGGGCCAGCACGAGCTGAGTGAATTTCATCGCCGTCACACCACTCACAATGGGACGAATTTTAACACTTCATTAACCTATAATCTACCCCTGGGTAAGATCATGGTTACCTGGCTTTCAGAGCAATTGTTGGGCCAAATTCCGCCTGGCAGGCAGCTGCGGTGGGATTTAATGATGCCAGAATGCAGTGGGGCCCCTCTTGGGGGCCCCTAATGCAAACTCAGGACGAGCGGATCGATCAGCCGTCGGCCGGCTGGCGTCGCGGAGACCCTCGTCTGGCAACGGCGGAGGTTCCGCACGGCTTGATGAACCGGCTGGCATAGCCGTAGCTCATCGTCTTGATGCTGCCGGACAGGCCGCCCCGGCTGCGAATCCAGGACCTCACCCAGCCGGGATAGTTCCGCATCATGAAAGCCTGTGCCACGCGGTTGCCGCGGCTCGAGGCGCCGAAAGGCGAATGGAAGCCGAAGGATGCGCCCGGGCTGATACAGGTCTGGCTCGACGCCAGTCCCAGATAGAGCGTGCAAGCCGACCGGCAGCTTCCGCTGAAGCGCACTTTCGTGCCGTTCTGCCGCCATCTCAGCATGCGCAGGCCGTAGTTGATCACCACGCCGCCGCTGTCGGAGCCGATCGATACGGCTCGCGGCGAATAGTCGTTGTTCGATGGCAGGCTGGCGAGCCTGACTTTCTTCCCGGCCAACGCGCCGTCGCCGCACACGGCGACCAGACAAGCCGTCAACAGCAAGGCGCGCACTGCTTTCGTGTTAATCATAAGCGAGATTCCCGTTCCCGAATATGACGCACAGTAATCGCGGACCTCACTGATCGGCGTTAGCAAAACCGCTACAATCCGAGACAACTTGCCAGCTGACTATTAGGTGCTTAATTGCGCATTGCTCAATACATTTAAGTTTAATGAAATTTTCCATCAAAATGACGAGCGTTTATCCGTAGCAATACGGAAACAGTAGACTCGAAGGGAAGCAGATCGCGGACGCTCTATTTCGGCAGCACGCCGGCTATGGACCTGGCTCTGCTTTCGGGCGGCTGCGGCCCGCCCGGATAGAACTTCGTCGCCGGATTCTCCTGCATGAAGTCATAGGCGACCATGCCCAGAGGCCGCTTCGGCCGGTCGGCCGGCGCCTGCCGCCAGGGGATCACCTGGCGCAGCGCCGCAAGCGCTGCCTCAGGCGCTGCACCGAACTTGCGCTCCGGCTTCTGGGCCTTGCGCACCTCCATCCAATAGCTCGCGGTCAGGAGGTCCTGGGCCAGGAGGTGGAAGGAGAGATCGACCGCCTGACGGGCGCGCTGCGTCTTGAGGCGGGTCTGCGCCTCGAGATCCTCGACCGTCGCGACGATCGCCTGGCCGTTGGGCGTCACCGGCGTTCCGAGCGCTGCCAGCTCCTGCCACAGATCGGTCGGCAGATAGCCGTCGAAGCTCGGGATTTCCTTGCGCAGCTCGGGCGAAAGCACGTCGGCGGGCTTGACGACCGTGAAGAAGGGATTGCGGAAGCGCTCGATGCGTTGCGCCACCGCCACGCCGAGATTGGTGAGTGCCAAGGTGAAGGCCTCCACCTGGTTCGCCATCGGATAGGGATCCCAATTGGCGTTGGAGAGGATATAGCCGGACTTTCCGTTACTTAAGGGGCCGCCCTTGATGTAATACTTCATGAATTGCGGTGTCGCGAGCTCCGGCGCGCTTTCGGGCGTCAAGCCCGGCAGCACCGCCGGATTGTGATCCGACGAATTGATCGACAGCAGCACCGAGTCCCTGAGTTCCGCCCAGGCCTGCCAGGCCGAGCCCTGGCGCTGGCTCGAGGCGCGCAGGCTTTCCGGATCCTGGATGATGCGGGCCGGATCATCATCGAACAGATAGCTGCCCTTGATCATGTCCATCACCCGCGCCGCATCCCAGGTCAGCCATTCATAGGGCCGCATCGCCTGCACCGGCGCCGCGATCGGCGTGACGCTGGAATTCATGCCGAGCAGGCTCATGGCATGGCTGAGATCGGTCCATTCGAGGAGCCGGCGCGCATCCGCGACGAGCAGCACGGCCTGCGCCTGGGCATAGGCGTTGGTGCTGATGAGGGCGGCCTGATCGGCGGCGAAGGGCTCGAGCGGCTTGAGCCCTGCTTCCGTGAGCGCCTGGGCGGCCGGCATGCGCACGCCTTTGTGATAGGCATCGCCCTCGCCCACCATGGCGGCGGCGATATTGCCCATGGTCGGCAGGTCGCCCTCGCCCAGCGTGCCGCGCGACTGCACCACCGGCGTCACCCGCTTGTTGAGCATGTCGACCAGCATATGGGTCAATTGCGGACTCGCCGCCTCATAGGACATGGTATTGGCGCGAATGGCCATAATGGCGCGGACCAGCGCTTCTTCTGAGAGCTCAGGCCCATAGCCCCGCGCGACGCCGCCCTTGAAGCGCTGGAGCTGCTGCTCGCTCAGGAGCTTCTTGTTCTCGGGCGATGTCGGATCGCCGGAGAAGATCACCGTCTCGCGCTGGTCGCCGGCGCCGCGGTTGAACCAGTAGATGGTGACGCCTTCCGCCGCCCCTTGCAGCAGCAGCCCATAGGCATCGGCCGAGCGCTGCAGCGCCTCGGCGCTGAGCTCGGCCTTGGCGCCGTTGCGCGCGACGTCGATCACTTGCTCGATGGTGAGATCACGCCCCGTCAGCGTCACCGTCTTGTCGGCCATCGTCTCGCTGATCGGCTGATAGATCTGTGTCGGCTCGAAGGCTGGCGCGACGGAAGGCGCCAGCAGGAGAGCCGTCGCCAAAGCGAGTGAAAGCAGCACAATCCTGGATTTGCGACACACGATCAGATCGCTCATGAGATGAGCCTCCCCGGCTGACCGTCCTCACGAGAGACTATCGACCGCAGAGCGCGCGTCAATCCTTGCACAGAGTGTGGCAGGTCTTCTTTGTCGTCATGACTTGCGTTTCAGGGCAGCCACATCGGGATGATCGACAGCGCGAGAAATGCACCGAGCAGCATGTTGGTCAGCCGCCATTGCCAGTCGGCGGTGAGAAACCGCGCCAGCAGCTGGCCGGCGACGCACCAGAGCGACAGCGAAAGGATGGCCGCCGCTCCGAAGGCCACGCCGAGCAACAGCGCCAGCGCGCTTGGGTTGTTGGCGAGCGCCGCAAAGGACAGAGCGGCGGCACTGGTCATCGCCCAGCCTTTGGGATTGACCCACAAGAGCCATATGCCGGTGATGAACCGCGTCGGCCGCGCCATTTCCTCGGCCAGACGCGGCGGTCCGCTCATGGCGATGCGCCAGGCGAGCCACAACAGATAGAGCGTGCCGATCGTCTTCATGGCGAGCTGCAGGGACGGCACCGCGATGAGCAGGCTCGCCAGGCCAATCGCGGCGGCGGCCGCCATCGATGCGAGGCCAAAGGCGATGCCGACCATCAAGGGCAGCGACCGGCGATAGCCGAAATGAGCGCCGGACGCGGTGGCGAGCGTCGTGGCGCCTCCCGGGGTCACGGTAGCCACGAGGGCGAAAAGGATGAGCGGCAGAAGCTGGTCCATGATCCATGGCATGCGGCATTCCCAGACATTAGGGAAATGAATGTTGAAAATGCCTGCCATTAGAGTTCATAATGCCGTCATGGCACGCAATCTCGACATCGACCTGATCCGGACCTTCATCGCCGTCGCCGATCATTCCAGCATGACCGCGGCCGGGAATGCCCGTTACCTGACCCAGAGCGCCGTCAGCCAGCAGATCCGGCGGCTCGAGGACACGCTGGGCCTTGCCCTGTTCGAGCGCGACCGGCGCGGCCTCAAGCTGACGCCCTCAGGCGAGCAACTGCTCGCCAAGGGCCGCAGGCTCATCGCCCTCAATGACGACATTTGGGGGGAAATGACGGCGGGCCATGTGCAGGGCAAGGTCCGCCTCGGCCTGCCCTATGACCTGGTCGAGCCCTGCATCGCGCCGGTGATCAAGGCCTATGCCTCGGCCCATCCGCAGGTCGAGATTTCGCTGACCTGCGCCGCCTCGCCCGATTTGATCGCAGGGCTCGCCGAAGGTGCCATCGATCTCGCCGTCGTCGAGGAGCCGCAAGGGCCGAGCGCCGGCGAATGCCTGCGGGTCGAGCGCCTGGTCTGGGTGGGCGCTCGAAATGGCGGCGCCTGGCTCAAGACGCCTTTGCCGGTTTCGATGGTCGCCGACACCTGCGCCTTCCGCCCGGCCGTGCTCGCGGCCCTGGAGCGGCAGGACCGCGCCTGGCGTACCGTCTTCGAGAACGGCAATATCGAGGCGACCACCGCGACGGTGCGTGCCGATCTCGCGGTCACGGCCTGGCTCGTCTCGACCGTGCCCGCCGACCTCGAGATATTGGGGCCCGACAAGGCGCCGACCGATCTGCCGCTCTTCGCCATCAATTTGCATCTGCCGAAAGGCGGCCTTGCCCGGCCGGCCGCGGAAATGGCGCGCTATCTGCGCGAGGGTTTCGCGCGCATGCACCACGCGGCGTGACGGTCAAACGACCACATGCACTTCGGCCTTGAGCAGATCCTCGTCTCGGGCCGACGGCCCGGCGAAGAACTCGATGACGCCGGGCTCGAGCCGCGGCGCATAGTCGGTCCCGGGGAAGGCGAGATCATCCGTCGACAGAGTGATCTCCACCGTCTTCGTCTGCCGGGGCTCGAGCCAAGCCTTGCCCATGCCCTTGAGTTCCAGCACCGGGCGCGACACGCTCGCCACCGGATCGCGCAGGAAGAACAGCACCGTCTCCTCGCCGGCAACCGGCCCGTCATTGCGGACGCTGACGGAGAGCGTGACCTTGGCGCCGGCGCGCAATTCGCTGGGACTCACATTGAAATCGCGATGCGTGAAGCGCGTATAGGAAAGCCCGTGGCCGAAGGGAAACAGCGGCTCGTTGGGCAGGTCGAGATATTTGCTCGAATAGCGGTTCGCCGGGGCCATCGGCCGTCCGCTCGGACGGTGCGCGTAGAAGACCGGGACCTGCCCTCGATCGGCGGGCCACGATACCGGCAGCTTGGCGGAAGGCGACCACTGGCCGGTGATGACGTCGGCCACGGCATGGCCGGCCTCGCTGCCGAGGAACCAGGTGGCGAGCACCGCCTGCGCCACTTCGAAGAGCCAGGGCACGATGAGCGGGCGGCCGGAGGAGAGGAGCACGATGACGGGCTTGCCCGTAGCGAGGACTGCTCTGGCAAGCGCTTCCTGATGGCCGGGAAGATCGGGCCGGGCGCGGCTCGCCGCCTCGCCGCTCATATAGCGCTCTTCGCCAAGACACAGGAGAACGATGTCGGCGCGCTCGGCAAAGCCGACGGCCGCCTCGATACCTTTGGTGTCGCCGCCTTCGATCGAGACGCCGGGTGCGTAGAGGATTTCGCTCTCGTGCCAGGCGGCCCGCATGCCGGGCAGGAACGGCACCATGTCCTCGATGAGCCCTGCCCCCGACCACGGGCCCAGCATCTCGGCCTGGGCATTGGCGAGCGGGCCCAGCATCGCGACGCGCCGCGGCGGCTGGGTGACGGGCAGGATATTGCCGCGGTTGCTGAGCAGCACGATCGAGCGGCGCGCCGCATCGCGCGCGATATCGCGATGCTCGACACGGCGCGCCTTGTGATCGAACTTGACCGCGGCATCGCGATAGGGGTCGTCGAAGAGGCCAAGCTCTTCCTTGAGCATCAGCACACGCTGGGCTGCCTGGTCGATATGCTCCATGCTGACCGCTCCGCTCTGCAGCGCCTTGGGCAGGCCCTCCACATAGGCCAGTCCCATCAGGTCGATATCGACGCCGGCTTTGAGCGCCAGCGCCGCGGCCTCGGTGACGTCGGCAGCGACCCCGTGCGGCACGAGTTCGTTGATGGCGGTGTAGTCGCTGATGATGACGCCTTCGAACCCCCACTGCCGGCGCACCATGTCGCGCAGGATCGCGACATGGGCCGTGAGCGGGATATTGTCCATGTCGGTGAAGGCCGGCATGATCGCCGCGACCCCGGCGGCGACCGCCGCCTCGAAGGGCGGCAGATAGACTTCATGCAGACTGCGCTCGGAGACCTCGACTTGAGCATAGTCGCGCCCCGCCACCGACGCGCCATAGGCCGCGAGATGCTTGGCGGTCGCGGCGATCGACAGCGGCGATTTGAGATCATCGCCCTGGAAGCCTTTCACCTTGGCGATGGCGAAACGCGCGGTGAGCCACGGGTCCTCGCCGCCGCTCTCGGCCATCCGTCCCCAGCGCGGATCGCGCGACACATCGAGCATCGGCGCGAAAGTGAGCGTCAGTCCTTCGGCCGCGGCCTCGAGTGCTGCGATGCGCGCGGTTCGCTCCCACAATGCTGGATCGAATGCTGAAGCTTCGGCCAAGGGGATGGGGAAGATCGTCCGGTGACCGTGGATGACGTCATAGCCGAAGATGAGCGGAATGCCGAGGCGCGTTTCCTCCACGGCAATGCGCTGCACTTCGCGCACCTGGCCGCGCCCGAAGAGGTTGAGCAGGCTTCCCACACTTCCCGCCTTGAGCGCCGCCATATAGTCGCCGGGCTCTCCGGGTCCCGTCACGACGAGTCCGCCCGAGAGCATGTTGAGCTGCCCGATCTTCTCATCGATGGTCATGGCGCGCATCAGCCGCGCGACGCGATCGGTCAATCTCGCTGACATAATTCCTCCGCAGGCTGACGGCTAGCGTGCCAAATCTCACAGCGCCTTCTCGCTCGAAAGAATATAAGCACACTCATGGAACTTTCCGTTCAGGCTCCATTCAGGCGATTCATGGCACGCTGTTTGCCTGACAATTGCTCATGTTCCAAGCGCGGAACTCGATCGGAACTGTGTCTTTGCCGTCACAGTTCCGGGAATAATGGGGGTTTTGGTCCCGTACAGCAAGTTTACATAAAGCGTTTACTGGCTGGGATCATCATCTTCGACTAACATGCTTGACTGCGAGATGGGTGAGAATCAAAAAGAAGAAGAAAGACGGAAGCAAAAGGGCTGTTCATAGCCAATGGAACTAGCTGATACAGCGTCGGATGAGGCACGTCCGGCGCACGGAAAACTCCGTGCCGAGACGAATGACGGCCAGTTCTGGGCGCAGGCACTGCCTTTGTTGCGCGCCCTCAACGCCTCGAGCTACCGCAACAAGCTTGCTTGGATGTTCGGCGGCATAACTCTCGTCATCATCACCAATACTTTCGGCCAGATCAAGCTCAATGCCTGGCTCGGCTCCTTCTATGACACGCTGGTCCAGCGCTCGCTGAGCACGCTGGCGCATGAGCTCCTCATCTTCCTGGTCATCGTCGGCGGCCTCCTGTGCCTCGTGGTGGCGCAGACCTGGCTGCAGGAAACCATGAAGGTCAAGCTGCGTGAATGGCTGACCCATGATCTGATGGACCAATGGCTGAAGCCGCGGCGGGCTTATCTTCTGACCCAGGCCGGCGAAGACGGCGCCAATCCCGATCAATATATCCAGGCAGACGCCAGGCATCTCGCCGAAACGTCGGCGAGCCTCCTCATCGGCCTGTTCCAGGCCACCTTGCTGCTGGCGAGCTTCATCGGCGTGCTGTGGGCGCTGTCGAGCCAGGTGGTCTTCACCTGGGGCGACAGCAGCTTCACCATACCGGGCTACATGGTTTGGTGTGCGCTCGCCTATGCGATCACCGGCTCCTGGCTCACTTGGCTCGTCGGTCATCCCCTCATCAAGCTCAATGCCGAGCGCTACGCCAAGGAGGCGGATCTGCGCTTCGCCATCGTGCGCATCAATGAGACCGCCGAGGCCGTCGCCCTGGGGCGCGGCGAGGCCGATGAGCGGCGCACCGCCGACAGCTCGATCACCAGCGTGATCGACCTCGGCTGCAAGCTCGCCAATGGCTTGTCGAAGCTCACCTGGATCACCTCGGGCTATGGCTGGCTCGCGATCATCGTTCCGATCCTGGTGGCGGTGCCGGGCTTCTTCTCCGGCAAGCTGACGATCGGCGGCCTGATGATGGTGGTCGGCGCCTTCAACCAGGTGCAGAACTCGCTGCGCTGGTTCGTCGACAATTTCCCCGCCATCGCCGACTGGCGCGCGACCTTGCTGCGCGTCTCGCGCTTCCGCAACGGCCTGTACGAGCTCGAGCCCAATCCCGAGACCGGTCCGAGCGGCATCACCGTCGGACCTCACCCCGCGGGCCAGATGAGCTTCGAAGATCTGTCGCTCGATCAGCAGGGCAGCACGGTATCCTTCGCGACCTCGCGCATCGAGGTGCGCCAGGGTGAGCGCGTCCTCATCGAGAACGCCCCTGATTGCGACAAGACCCTGTTCCTGCGCGCCATGGCCGGATTGTGGACGGAGGGCACCGGATCCATTCTGCTGCCGCCGGCGGAGAGCATCATGTTCCTCCCGGCGCGGGCGCATTTCCGTATCGGCACCTTGCGCGAGGCGATGACCTATCCCTCGGGAGAGGGCGTCTTCGATGACGCCATGGTTTCGGCCGCTCTCGTGCGCGTCGGCCTCATACATCTGGTCGAGCGGCTGGACGACAAGGGCCGCTGGGACAGGGCACTGCCCGCCCATGAGCAGCAGCGTCTGGTCCTGGCCCGCCTCGTCCTGCACCGGCCGGACTGGGTTCTGTTCGAGGATATCGCCACGACCGCCAATGAGCGGGATATCCCCCTCTTGCGCTCGGTCTTCACGCGCGAGCTGTCGGCTTCGGCGGTGATCGGCGTCGGTGACTCCCCGGCGCTCAACGGCTTCTTTGCCCGCCGTTTGCGGATGGCGCGGCATATGGACGCCGTCCCCCGCCCCAATGCGCCTGCCCCTGCGATAGGGCGCCCTCTCGAAGCGGCAGAATAACGCCTAAATCTCCTTGATAAATTCCCCTCCCGCTGATGCGGCAGGGGTGCGAGGATGCGCCTTGCAAAGATCGAGGAATCAGAACCGCGATGACAGATCAATCCGCTCAGCTCGCCGATGCCGCGACCGACATCGACGAAGCTGCCCATGCCGGTCTCGTGCCACAGCTTTCCATGATGGTCGGTGCCCTCTTCGCCTCGCCGGTGCGCAATACCCTATTGGCGCTGGGCGGAGGTCTCGTCGCCGTCATCCTGTTGACCGCCTATGGGCAGATCCGCCTCAACGCCTGGAATCAACCGTTCTATGACGCTCTGTCCCGCCGGGACCTCACCGATTTCATCGTGCAGCTCGGCGTCTTCGCCATGATCGCCGGCAGCCTCCTGGTGCTGAATGTCTTCCAGACCTGGCTGAACCAGATGATGAAGCTCAAGCTCCGGGAAGGACTTGTGCTCGACCTGGTTGGCCAATGGCTCATGCCGCTCCGGGCTTTCCGGCTGGCCAATGCCGGACCGATCGGCGTCAATCCGGACCAGCGCCTGCATGAGGACGCCCGCCACCTGACCGAGCTCTCGGCTGATCTCGGCATCGGTCTGTTTCAGGCGACGATTCTGCTCGTCAGCTTCATCGGCGTCCTGTGGGCGCTGTCGGCGGGCTTCATCTTCCATATCGGTGACCGCAGCTTCGACATTCCAGGATACATGGTCTGGGCGGCGCTCATCTATGCGGGCCTGGCGTCGCTCCTCAGCTACTGGGTGGGCCGGCCCCTCATCGAGCGCAATGCCGAGCGCTATCAGCGCGAGTCGGATTTGCGCTTTTCGATGATGCGGCTCAATGAGCACATCGACGCCGTGGCGCTCTTCGGCGGCGAGTCGGATGAGAAGCGGCGCATCGTGATCAGTCTCTATTCCGTTTTGGAAGCCACGCGCAGCATCCTCATGCGGGTCACCGGTCTGACCTGGGTCACGGCAGGTTACGGCTGGATCACCCTCGTAGCGCCGATCCTGGTGGCGGCGCCCGTCTATTTTGCCGGCAACCTGTCCTTCGGCGGCTTGATGGTGGCGGTCGGCGCCTTTAATCAGGTGCAGAATTCGCTGCGCTGGTTCATCGACAATTTCAGCGCCATTGCCGATTGGCGGGCCACGCTGTTGCGCATCGCCAGTTTCAGGAGCGCCGTGCTCAAGACCGATGTGCTGCACACGGTCGAGAGCCGCATCGAATTCGTCCAGGGCGAGAAGGGCAAGGTGCTCATCGAGGATCTCGAGATCGCCTCGCCTACCGGCTGCACCATGCTCAAGGAGAAGAAAGTCGAGATCAAGGCCGGCGAGCGCATCGTCATCGTCGGCGATTCCGGCACCGGCAAGACGCTCCTGTTCAGGACGCTTGCCGGTCTGTGGCCCTGGGGCGACGGCCGCATCTCCTGGCCCAAGGGGGAAAGCATCCTTCATATGCCGAGGACGCCCTATTTGCCGCCCGGCACTTTGCGCGAGGTCTTGGCCTATCCTTTCGCCGTCGACAAATACGAAGCGGCCGAATTTCCGGCCGCGCTGAAGGCGGTCGGCCTCGACGGCCTCCTGGGCAAGCTCGACATGCACAAACGCTGGGACAAGAAGCTCTCCGAAGACGAGCAGCATGCGCTCGCCTTTGCCCGCGTCAGGCTGCAGAAGCCCGATTGGCTCCTGGTTGACGAGGCTCTCGATTCGATCGAAGAGGCGACCCATCAACGGGTCGTGGAAATGCTGGACAAGGAATTGAAACACACGGGCGTCATCCATATCGGCAAGGCCGACGCCCATGATCATCTCTTCAGCCGTGTCTTTCATCTGATAAAGGATCCGGAGACTCATACTCTCGAGCGCAAGCCCATGCCGGATATCAGGCCCAAGGCACGCTTCCCGGAAACCGTCCGATGAACATGCCCCGTTCCCTCAAATCCAGGAAGGACGCCTCATTGCCCAATCCGAAGCTTGCGGATGACGAACTGCTCGAAGCCGTGCAGCGCCAGACCTTCCGCTATTTCTGGGAAGGCGCTCATCCGGTGAGCTTCATGGCGCGCGACCGCAGCTTCCAGACCTCGGATCCTCAGGACGACAAGGTCGCGATCGGCGGCACCGGCTTCGGCGTCATGGCCATCATCGTCGCGGTCGAGCGCCGATGGGTCACGCGCGAGGAGGCCTTGCAGCGCTTGAGCGGCATGCTCGACGTGCTGGAGGTCGCCACTTGCTATCACGGCGTCTTTCCGCATTTCATGCACGGCACGACTGGCGCCACCATTCCCTTCTGGCGCAAGGACGACGCCGCCGACCTGGTCGAGACATCGTTTCTCTTCCAGGGTCTTCTCTGTGCCAAGCAATATTTCGATCGCGACACGCCGGCCGAAAGGCGCTTGCGCGGCCGCATCAATTTCCTGTGGCTCGAAGTGGAGTGGAACTGGCACACACGGGACGGACGCAAGGCGCTCTACTGGCATTGGAGCCCGAACAATGGCTGGAGCCTCGGCCATGAAATCCGCGGCTGGAACGAGTGCCTCATCACCTATGTGCTCGCCGCCGCGGCGCCGCGGTACGGGATCGATGCGGATGTCTATCACGATGGCTTTGCCATGGGCCGCGACTTCCTGAACCGCCGGACCTATGACGGCATCGAGCTGCCTTTGGGCCCGGCCTTCGGCGGTCCCCTCTTCTTCACCCATTATTCCTTCCTGGGCCTCGATCCGCGCGGCCTCAAGGACCGTTATGCCGATTATTGGGAACAGAACCGCCGTCATGTCCGCATCAATTATGAGCATTGCGTGCGCAATCCGGGCGATCACGCGGGCTATGGCAAATCCTGCTGGGGCCTGACGGCAAGCGATGATCCCGACGGCTACAGCGCCCATGCGCCGGACAATGACAACGGCACGATCTCCCCGACCGCAGCCTTGGCGAGCTTCCCCTATGCGCCCAAGGAATCGATGCGCGCCTTGCGCCACTTCGTGAAGCAGGGCGACAAATTATGGGGACGCTTCGGCTTCATCGACGCGTTCAACGTTGAGCGCAACTGGTATGCCGACACGTTCCTTGCGGTCGATCAGGGCCCGATCATCGTCATGATCGAGAATTACCGCTCGGGCCTGTTGTGGAATCTGTTCATGAGCATTCCGGAAATCCAGGCGTCCCTGAAGAAGCTCGGCTTCATGAGCCCGCATCTCGAGGAACGGATCAGCTGATGTGCGCGAACTGCAAATGCCTGACTGTTTTCCCCTCTCCCGTTGCGAAGCAATGGGAGAGGGTGGCCGAAGGCCGGGTGAGGGCTCTTTGTCTCAGCAAGGAATTATCGTTGAGATCATGACACATTGCGCGAAAGAGCCCTCATCCGCCCTCCGGGCACCTTCTCCCACGCTCTGCGCGGGAGAAGGTGAAAGACGGCATGCGGGACGATAAATGCCGGACACACTCGATACCTGGATCGACCGGCAATATGGTCTTTCCGCCAAGGCGATGCTCACCGCCGTCTCAGCCGTCGGCATCGTCAAGACGCGGCCGGGCTTCGGCCAGACCGTCAGGCCCAGACCCGGCTCGATCGTCGCCTCTCCGGTGCTCGCATCCTGGGATCCCGATCCCGACTATTTCTTCCACTGGTTCCGCGACTCCGCCATCGTCATCGACGCGCTGCGTGTCCTCCATCAGGACGGGCCGATCGGACCGGAAGCGCTCACGCACTTTCGTGACTTCATCGATTTCTCCCTGTCGCTGCGCCGTCTCGAGGGCAAACCCTTGGTCGAGGACAAGTCCTGGCGCTCGCGCACCACCGCCCAATTCCAGCAGTATCTGCGATCCGACGAAGAGCTTGCCGCCGTAACCCCCGATACCGTGGTGGCCGAGACGCGCGTCAATCCCGACGCCACGCTCGATATCTCGCGCTGGTCCAGGCCACAGCATGACGGGCCGGCTCTGCGCATCCTGGTGGTGCTGCGCTGGCTCGGGGGCGGCATCGCTCTCGACGATGACTGCCGCAGATCGGCCGCCCTCCTCCTGCATGGCGACATCGACTTCATCCTCGCGCATTGGGACGAGCCCGATTTCGACATGTGGGAAGAGGAGAAGGGAGAGAATTACTACACCGACCGCCTCTCAGCCTCGGCCCTCGAACAGGCAGCCCTCTGGCTCGACCGGCAGGCGCGCAATGAGGACCGGCGCAAGGCGGCCGCTTGCCGGCATGCCGCTTCCCATATCCGCCGAAGGCTCGACGACTATTGGCTGGAAAGCGAAGGTTTCTACCGTTCGCGCCTCAGCGGCACGCCGTCGAAATATCTCGATATCTCCGTCATCTTCGCCATCATCCATTCGGGCGAAGACGGCGCCTCACATGGACTTCGCGATGCGCGCGTGCTTGCCACGCTGGCGAAACTCGAAGCGCTCTTTGCCAAGGACTATGCGATCAATCACGGGCGCCCCGAAGAGCGCGCACCCGCCCTTGGCCGTTACTCGGGCGATGTCTACTTCTCGGGCGGCGCCTATTATTTCTCGACCCTCGCCGCGGCTGAATTCTATTATCGCCTGGCGGCGGTTCTGCACGATCGCACCTACAGAGCGCGCGGCGATGCCTTCCTCGAAACGGTGCGCGCCTACACCCCTGAGAATGGTGAGCTTTCCGAGCAATTCGACCGCGTCACCGGCCGGCAGACTTCGGCGAAAAACCTGGCCTGGAGCCATGCCGGCTTGATCACCGCGGTCGCGGCGCGACGAGCGCTTGGCGCATGATCCGGAAAAGTGGGTACCGGTTTTCCGAAGAGATCATGCGCAAGAAAAAAAATAAAGCGCGATGGCGACTCGAAGAAAAGCCATCATGCTTTAGCGCTCAATAATCCCATTCGGCGCCGATGCCGACCTCGGTGCTGCCATCGGCGCCGGTCGCCCCTTGCGCCCTGATATTCTTGGTGATGTCGACATCGATCGTGACCTTGCTCGAATTGGGCTGCGCCCCCTGCTTCACCCCGAGATAGATCCGGTCATTGAGCCTCTTGCCCATGCCGACCTCACCGCCATTCTCGGTGCCGACATCGAGACTGTCGACGCCCAAGGATCTCCGCATCTTGTCGAGCACGCCCGGCCCCGATCCCGACAATTGCGCGACCGTCTGGGCGAGCTGTGCCGCCTGGCTGAGCGTCAATTCGCCGGCCCCCTTGTCGAACAGGATGCGCGCGATCACCTCGTCCTGCGGCAATTGCGGCGTCGAGGCGAAGCTGATCTTGGGCTCTGAGGCAGGGCCCGTGATGAGGATCTGGGCGGTGATGCCCTCGCTTTCGGTCTGCGCCACGAAATCGAGATCGGGATCGAGCGAGCCGTTGAAAGAGATCAGGCCCTTGGTGAGATCGAGACGCTTGCCGAAACCTTCGAACCGGCCGCGCTTGGTCGTAAAGCCGCCTTGCGAGCGGGGAGCCGCGCTCGTGCCGCGCACAGTGAGATCGCCGCCGAGCTCGGCCTCGACACCCATGCCGCGCACGAAGATGCCATTGGGCGCCGAAAGCGTCACGTCGAGATCGGCGATGAAGCCTGAGCCGGCCGCCGCATTCTCTTTCGCCTTCTTCGCCGGAGCGAGCTTGGCGCCGGCGAGCTTCTTGCCTTTGGGCGCCCCGACATGACGGACCTCGATCGGCTTGGTGGCACCCGACAGCCTGTCCGGCAGGTTGATGTCGAGCCGCTTGATGTCGACGCGCCCGGTGATCTTCGGGCGCGTCATGATGGGACCTCGCGTCTGCACTTTGCCATCGGCGATGAGCCGCGCCGTCTCGCTCGAAACCAGCGCCGCATTGGCGAAGGAGACATCGATATCGGCCGGGATGCCGGCATTGGGATCGATGGTGGCGCGTCCCGCGAGCGTGACGGTCCCGCCATTCACGGTCTGGCCGCGGATGTTCTGCAGGACGAGCGCGCGGCCGTCGCCGGCGATATCGCCATTGATCTTGGTGATGGTGACGCCATTGATCAAATCGTCGAAGCGCCCGTCGGAAAGCCGCACTGTTCCCTTGATCGCGGGCGCCGCAAGCTTGCCGGTTACCGTGGCATCGATCGCGGCCTTGCCCGCGAGACGATTGCCGGACGCGGCCAGGAATGCATTGGCGAGCGACAGGTCGACCGCGCCCTGCGCGGCAAGGTCGAGCGTCGACTGGGCCAGGGCGAGCGAGCCCTTGACCCGCATGTCCTGGAGCCGCGGATTCTTCATCACCATCGCAAGTCCCACACGGCCGCCTTTCACCTCGCCTTCGGCCGCGATGTCGAAGGTGCCGGCACCGCTGCGCACGATATCGGGATTGCTCAAGTTCGTGATCTTGAGATCATAGCGTCCGTCCGGTGTTTGCGGGCGGCCTGAGATCCTGATCGTTCCATCGAGCGTGCCCCCGATGTCATCCTCATAGCCACCGAGCCGGGCGAGCGACAAAGGCAGGCTCGCGAGCTTCACGTCGAGCGCGAGGGACTCAGGTCCGGCCCTGCCCGAAAGCGCAGCGCGACCTTTGCCGGTCGAAAGCGCGAAATTGTCGATGGTCACGGTGCTTTGGGCGAAGCGGATTTGCGAAGGCGCCACAAGCGCCGCGCGGATGCCGTCGCGCGCCAGGCTGAGGGCCCGGAGATCGAGCGATGTCGCTGCCTCGGCGATGGTGGCCTTTCCTTCGGCCTTGATGCTCGTGCCATCGACGAGCGCGTCGAGAGCGAGGTCGCTCTCACGTCCGGTGCCATTGGCGGTGAGCTTGGCGCGTTCGACCTTGACCCCGCCAGCCGCCATGTTGGCGACATCGAGATCGCCGATGAACAAGGGCACGCCGAATACGTCACGCAAGGTGCCGTCGACCGACGCTTTGCCAATGGCCTGGCCCGCAGCACGCAAACCCGAGGCCTGCGCCTTCACGGCGACATCCTGCTTGCCCTGCTCTGGTGAGAACGTGACATCGGCCGTAAGCTTGCCCGCCATCGGCATGAGCGCCAGCGCTGAAAGATCGGCGAGATCGTCCGCCGCGATCTTGAGCGTCCCGCCGATGAGGCCGCCCTCTACGAGCTCGAGCCCGCCCTTCGCCTTGTTCGCGCCGACGGTGAGATCGATGGTCTCGAAGCGATAGAAGTTCTGGGCCAAGGTCGCGAAACGCACGAGGCCTTTGGCCTCCTTGTCGGCGATGCGCCCGGCAAGGGTGAGATCGCCCGAAGGTCTGCCGGTGAGATCCTGGGCTTTGACGGTGACGGCGAGATCCTGGACGGGCTTGCCCATGGCGCGGCCGGCCGGCACGGTCAGCTCGGATACGAGGTTCAACTTGTCGAGCGTGCCCGAGAAGGAGGCCGTGGCCTTGGCCGCCCCGCTCACGCGCGCATCGATGAGAGCCAGATCGCTGAGCGAGAGATCGGCCTTGAGATCGGCGGCGCTGCGGTCGATGCGGCCGGCGACGGTCAGCGCCGCGTCCTTCGCCTTGAGGCTCGTATCCTCGACGATAATGACACCGTCGGCGCCGCGCTGGACACTGCCCGAGAGCTCGGCCGGCCCCTTGAGCAGCCCATCGACGGCGGCAATGCCGGTGATGACACCGATCGAGCTTCCACGGCCCGAGACGCGGATCAGCGTCTCGGTCATGTCGACATCGGCATCGAGGGAGACCTGGCCACCGAGCGGGCGCCCGGCGAGCGGCGAGAAGGCCGCGAGATCCAGCCGTCCGAGACGGAGCTTGCCTTTCACCGCTTCCGCTGCCGCGGCACCGGTGAATTCCGCGGCGAGCGGTGCCAGCTTGATCGTGGCTGCAGACAAGGCCGGCTTTCCGGCCTTGTCGATCAGCCCGGTGAGCGCGAAATCGAGAGTCTCGCCAAGCGCCGCCGCGACCTTGGGATCATCGGCGGTCAAGCCCTTGGCATTGCCATCGCTGGTGAGCGCGAAGGCGCCGTCGGCCTGCGGCACCATTTCCACATTGGCGCTCATCATCTGAGCGCCATAGCCTTGCGCCCGGGGCTCGGTCACCGTGATCGCCGCCTTGACCTCCGGCCGTTCGATGAGGCCGTTGAGCGTGCCGTCGACGAACCAGTCCTGCCACCGGGCTTGCGGGACCAGTTGGGCAAAGCGCTCGGCGGCGCCGCCGATCACCGTGTAGCGCAATTGCGCCTGGCGCGCTCCCGTATCCACCGTCCCCTTGAGCGTCGCGCCGATGCCGGCCGCCTCGAGCCTCGCATCTTCGATGGCGACGCGCTGGGCCGCATCGACGGTAAGCGCGGTGTTGATTTTCGTGGTCCCCTCGAATAGCGGCGCGGCGGCAGCCGGCAGCAGGCCTGCGATCTTACCGGCAAGGGCGAGCTTGACCGCATGGCCCTCGCCTGCGCGCTTAACACCGGCGTCGCCTTTCGCCTGGATGGCGGGACCAGCCGTAAAATTCAGTGATGCCGTGAAGTCGTCGAGCGATCCCTTGCCCTTCACCGCAAAACGGACCGGCGGCCGGCCGGCAATCTGGGCCAGCCCGGCAATAAGCCCGCCTTCGGGCTCGTCCGCGGCGACATCGATGTCGAGCGTTTGGGCCTCAGGCACGAAGATCACCTTGCCGGCGATTTTTCCGGCGATGTCGCGGCGGTCGAGCGCGAAATCGAGGAAGAGCCCCTCGGCAGGATCGGTGAGACGCGCCGAGCCCGCGAAAGACAACCGCATCGCCTGGCCGATCACCGGGTCCGCGATATCGATTTCAGCCACGGCAAGACGCTGGATGTCGAGACGCGGCAGTGCCGGGCTCGCCGCCGGCGTGTTTTCCGGCGCGGGCGGCAGCTCCGGCTGGCGCAGGACGGAGATTTTACGCGCACCGATCGCTTCGGCCGACACCATGCCGCTGGCGAGCGCCAGCGGGCTCCAGGATATCTCGAGCCCTTCGACGATGGCGAATGTGCCCTTGGCATCGGCGAGCGCGATGCGCCCGATTCCCATGCGGGACGGCACGAAACCTTCGATGTCGGATATCTGGATGATGAGGCCGTTGCCCGAAGCGAGCGTGCCCGCTCTGCTGGCGAGGAAGCTTTTGCCGGGTCCGGTCTGGAGGGCGCTGAAGGCGGCGGCGATGAGAAGAACCAGCCCCGCAAGGGCGAAGAGGAAATATCTTAAGACCTTGCGCAGCCGCATCAGAAGGCCTGTCCGATGCTGACATAGATGCCATAGCCGTCATCGTCGGAGCGTGGATTGAGCGGGATCGCCGCATCGAGGCGGATCGGCCCGATCGATGTGTAGTAGCGAAGCCCGAGGCCCGCCGCATAACGAAGGCCGGAGAAATCCGGCACCTCGTCCTCGAAGGCGGCCCCCATGTCGAAGAATGGCACGACGCCGATCGTGTCGGTGACCTTCACGCGCAATTCCGCCGACGCCTCGAAGAAGCTCAAGCCGCCGATGATGTCGCCGTTACTGTTGCGCGGGCTGACGGACTGGTATTCATAGCCGCGGATCGATCCGCCGCCGCCGGCATAGAAGCGCCGCGCCGGCGGGACATCGGTGATGTCGGCGCCGACCAGGCTGCCGCCCGCCACGCGGCCCGCGACGATGAAGCGGTCGCGCTCATCGAGGGCCTGGTATCCCGAGAGCGAGCCTTTGGCGAGCACCGGCCCCGCGCCGGCTTCGCCCAGGAACACGAAGGGCTCGACCCGGGCGCTGGCGCGGATGCCCTCGGTCGGATCGAGAAGCGAGTCGGTCGAATCATAGATGACGTCGACCGGGATACCGGCCACGAAATCATCGCGCTTGCCGAAACTGTCCTCGACGAAGGCCTGCTCGAAATCGACGCCCACTTGCACCGAGAGATGATCGTCGAAACGGTGCCGGACGCCCGCGGTCAAGGTGACGGCATCGCGCACATAGGCGTCCGTCACCTCGCGCAAGATGGCGGCCTCTGAGATGAGATCGTCATCGACGCTGAAGATGCCGGGCTTGCCGAAGCTCACGGTCAGCGCATAGCCGAAAGGATCGGCATCGGGCACTGCGTCGGGCTCGCCGCCAAACCACGACACCTGGCCGTCGATGCGCAAGGTCTCGGCCCCGCCGAAGAGATTGCGATGTCCCCAATAGGCGTTGGCCGCGGTGCCGTCGGTGCTCGAATATTTCGTGCCGAAGCCGAAATAGCGCGGCTTGCGCTCGCTGACCTCGACATCGACGGGAAGCAGGCCTGAAGAATCGAGCTGCTCCGCCTCTTTCAGCCTGACGCCGCCGATGATAGGATAGGAGGTAAGGCGCTTGCGCAGCTTTTCCAGGCGTTTCGGCGAATAGGGTTCGCCCTCTTCGACATCGATGCGGCTTACGACGAATTCAGGATCGAGGCCTTCGGTTCCCGACACCTGGAAGCGGCCGAAGCCGGCTCTGGGGCCCGCATCGACGAAGAGCGTCACATCGAGCCGCAATGTATTGTGGTCGGCCGCGACGTCTTTGCTGGCGATCTTCGCGAAGGGATGACCCTTGTGGCGCAAGTCGTTGACGATGATACGCTCGGCGCCGGCAATGGCAGGGCTCCGCGCCACCTCACCTTCGATGAGATCGCTATCTTCGATATCCGGCACATCCGGCATCGGCCGATGCGTCTTCGCATCCAGGATCCGCACCTTGCCGAAGCGGAATTGCGGGCCGACATCGACGGATATATCGACCGGCACGGCGCCTTTACGCCGCGCCTTCTCGGCGGCATCGAAGACCCGCATGTCGTCGACCGGCACGCCGGCGATGCGGATACTGGTCTCGCCGGCATAATAGCCGTTCTCATAGAGGATCGCGGTGATGCCCTCGTAATCGGCAAGTGCGCGCTGTACCAGCCCGGCGGCGCCAGGTGCGGCCTTGTCCTGCAATGTCACCAGGCTCGAGCCTTCCTCGATCTGCGATTTGAGATCGCTCTCGGCATGATCGACCCTGATCGAAACCCTATAGGCAAGCGCATCGGCCACGGGCTCATCCGTTTCTTCGCCCCCGAACCAGGAGAAGATGTCGTCAAGGACGGTCTTGCTCGCAACAGGCGTGGCGGTCAGGACTGAAAACATCGCCGCTGCGATGCCCATCACCCAGAAGCCACCCGCAAATCCCGAATCCACTCGCCGACGCACAACGCCCCACTACATTTCTCTTTGTGCAGTAAGAGCTTGCGGCAAAAATCCGGTTAAAATGTGTTCCCATTTACGCAATGTTCAAAACATTGCGGGAACATGGGTCCGCGTTTCATGAGTGAAACAGGCGTTCCATGCTCAAATATTCCCTAGAGTCAATCACTGTGCACGTAGCTGCCATCGCAAATCAGGGTCTTTGCGCAGCGGCACGATCTTGCGATACTTGCTTTAAGCAAGGCTTAAACTCGCCCTAGCGGCAGAGTTTCTAAAATGATCGAAAAAGGCAGCCGGATAATTTTATGTCCGACTGTATAATTATACTTGCCAGCCCTTGGCTTGTCGGTCAAGCTGCGCCCCAAAAGAGCAGCAAGGGAGCGCAAAATGACATCCATCCTTCAGGACAGCCTGTCGATCGTTGCGGAAAAAGTGCGAACGGGGCGGATGTCGCGCCGGCGCTTCCTGGAGGTTCTGGCGGCGCTCGGCGCGGTCGGCGCCCTGCCCGCCTGGCGCGAGGCTCATGCCGAGACGAAGGAGCTCGTCTTCTGCATGTGGGGCGGCGATGCCGAGGATGTCTATCGCAAGGCCTGGAACGAACCCTATGAGGCAAAGACGGGCATTGCCATCGCGCTCGACGGCTCAGGTCCGACCCGCGGCAAGATCCGCGCCATGGTCGAATCGAAGAATGTCACCTGGGACGTGTGCGACAGTGGTCTCGGCACCCAGTCGTCGCTCGGACCCGAGGGCCTGCTCGAGCCCATCGATTACGCGATCGTCGACAAGAGCAAGATCGTTCCGGGCCTCGCCTATCAATGGGGCTCGACCGGCTATATCTACAGCTCGGTCCTGACCTGGGATGCCCAAGCTTTCGGCGGCGAAGAGCCCAAGACCTGGGCCGATTTCTGGGACCTGAAGCGCTTCCCGGGCAAGCGCGTCCTGTGGAAATACATGGTAGGCGTGCTCGAGGCCGCACTCATGGCCGACGGTGTCGCACCCGACAAGGTCTATCCGATCGACATGGATCGCGCTCTCAACAAGATCAAGGAAATCAAGGATCATCTCGTGCTCTGGGACAATGGCGCCTCGAGCCAGCAGGTCTTCCGCGACGGAGAGGTCACCATGGGCCAGATCTGGCACACGCGCTCGACCATGCTCGGCGATGAATCGCAGGGCCGTTTCAAATACACCTTCAACCAGGGCGTAGTGCAGCCGGGCGTGTGGGTGGTGCCGAAAGGCAATCCCGGCGGCAAAGCGGTGTTCGATTTCCTCGCTTCGATGCAGGAGCCCGAGAAGCAGCTCATCCTCTTGAAGGAGCTGAGCCAGGGCCCGGCGAACCCCGAGACCGCCAAGCTCGCGCCGGAGCTCGCAGGCCGCAATCCGGCCTCGCCCGAGAACCTGGCCATCCAGGTCTTCCAGAACGAGGAATGGTACGCCAAGAACCACCAGGACGCCGAAAAGCGCTACCTCGACGTGGTGTCGTCGTAAAAAGTGCCGTCGCCCCGCTTCAGCGGGGAGAGGGTGAAAAACCATGATGTATTTTCTCTTCGTCCTGCCGGCGGCGCTCCTTCTGTTCTTTCTCTATCTGGTGCCGCTGGCGCGCATCCTGGTGATCAGCGCCACCGATGGCCAGGGCCTCATCGCCAATTACGGCGCGGTGCTGACCTCGGCGCCGATCCACCGCATGATGTGGACGACGGTCGAGATCTGCGTCATCACCACGGCGGCCACCCTCCTCATCGCCTATCTCATCGCCTATGTGCTGGTCCAGGCCTCGGAACGGGCGCGGCTGTGGCTCATGCTCTGCATCCTGGTGCCGCTCTGGGTGTCGGTGCTGGTCCGCGCCTTCGCCTGGATCGCCGTCCTCAACAACAGCGGCCCTCTCAACAGCCTGCTCGTCGCCTCAGGGCTCATCGACCAGCCAGTGCAATTCGTGCGCAACCAGTTCGGCGTGATGCTGGGCATGGTCCATTACATGCTGCCTTTCGGCATCCTGCCGCTCTATGCGGCGATGAAGGGCATCGATCCCAAGCTCGTCTCGGCGGCGCGCGCTCTGGGCGCCCACCCCTTCACCGCCTTCCGCCGCGTGTTCCTGCCGCTGAGCCTTCCCGGCCTCTACAGCGCCTTCGTCATCGTCTTTATCTTCTCGCTCGGCTTCTATGTGACGCCCGCCATATTGGGCGGCGGGCGCATCGTGATGATCGCCGAATATATCAGCCTTCTCATCCAGCAAGGCTATGACTGGGGCATCGCCGCGGCACTCGCCACCTTGCTGCTCGCGGTGGTGACGGCGGTCGTCTTCATCGCCGGCCGCTTCGCCGACTGGGATTCGGTGCTCGGAGGCTCGCGCCGATGAGGTGGCCCAAATCGCTCCCCGGCAACATCCTGCGCGGCCTCGCCTGGGCCGGTGTGCTGTTCCTCATCGCGCCCCTTCTGGTGGTGATCCCGGTCTCCTTCACGCCCGAGCGCTATCTCTCCTTGCCGAGCGATGCGCTGTCGCTTCGCCACTATGAGACGTTGATCTTCGATCGGCGCTGGTCCGGCGGCATCCTGACGAGCCTTCTCATCGCCAGCGTCACCACCTTGCTCTCGGTCGTCATCGGCACGCTGTGCGCCGTCGGCATGTGGCGCATCGGCGGGCGCAGCATGCAATTGCTCCGCCTCATGATCCTGGCGCCATTGATCGTGCCCTCGATCGTCCATGCGCTCGCCTTCTATCGCACCTGGATCGACCTCGGCTGGCTCGACACGGTGTGGGGCGTCATCGTCGCCCACACCACGATCTGCGTGCCCCTGGTGATGATCACCGTCTCGGCGGCGCTGTCGGGCTTCGATTACCGGCTCGAATATGCGGCGCGCTCATTGGGCGCGCGTCCCTTCACCGTGCTCTGGCGCATCATCCTGCCCAATATCGTGCCGGGCGTCGTCTCGGGTGGCGTCTTCGCCTTCATCACCTCATGGGACGAGATCATCACCGTGCTCTTCATCACCGCCCGCAAGGTCCGCACTTTGCCGCAGACCATCTGGTCGAGCATCATGGAAAGGGTCGACCCCGCGGTCGCCGCCGTTTCGACCGTCATGATCGCCTTGACCCTTGCCGCCGTCATCATCAGGCTCACGCTGGCGAAGCGTGCGCCGTCGCAATCTTGAGACCACAAGAAGAGGAGCGCCATATGGTCAAGAGCCGGCCCATCGAGAAGATCGTCATCAATGGCAAGATCGCCACCATGGAAGGCGACGGCCACTTCGTCGAGGCGCTCGCCATCCGCGCCGGCCGCGTGGCGGCGCAGGGCACGACGGCGGAGATGCGCGACCTCGCCCCCCATGCCGAGGTCATCGACTGCCGCGGCCGCACGGTCTTGCCGGGCTTCATCGACAGCCACTGCCATCCCGACATGCATGGCGCGAGGCTCGGCCGCTGGACCGACCTGTCGGAGGGACTTGCAAGCAAGGAAGACCTCCTCGCGCTCATCCGCAAATCGACCGAGGGCACACCTCGGAACCGCTGGTTCGTCGGCTTCCGCTATGACGATCTGCGCCTCGGCGGCTATCCGACCCGGGACGAGCTCGATGCCGCGGCGGGCGGCCGGCCCGCCTTCCTCTATCGCCGCGACGCGCATCTGGGTTTCGCCAATAGTGCTGCGCTCAAGCTCGTGGGCTATACGAAAGAAAGCCAGGATCCGCCTTTCGGCCGCCTCGACCGCCATCCCGAAACCGGCGAGCTCACCGGCCTTTTGCGCGAGACCGCAGCGCATGAGGTGGTGAACTACAACCAGGCCGATTTCTCTTCCGACGATTTCGCCCAAGGCCTCGTCAAGGTGTTCGCCGATTTCTCCACTTACGGCATCACCTCGGTCCATAACAGCCTGTGCTCCACGCACGGCATCATCGCCTATCAGAAGATGCGCGAGGCGGGCGATCTCAAGATGCGCGTCGGCCTCCTGGCCTCGGGCCGCGAGGACGAGCTCATCGAGGCGATCATCCGCTCCGGCTGGCGCACCGGCTTCGGCGATGAATGGGTGAGGCTGACCGGCGTCGAATGGTGCCCCGACTGCTCGACCAGCGGCCGCACCGCCGCCTATTACGACCCCTATGTCGGCCAGAAGGTCCTGGGCGAGCCCGACGACAATCGCGGCATGCTGCTCTATGAGCTCGAGGACTTCAAGCAGCGCGTGCTCAGGGCGCATCAGTCGGGCCTCCTGGTCGGCGCCGACGGTGTCGGCGACCGCGGCATCGATTTCGTGCTCGATGCCTATGAGCATGCCCTCCATCATCACCCCGTCGATGATCACCGCCTGAGGGTCGAGCATTGCTGCAACGTGACCCCTAAGATCCTTCAGCGCCTGAAGCGCCTCAAGGTGATCTGCTCCTCGGCCTCGGGCTTCGCCTATGACCTGGGCGATGCCTATCGCCGCAATCGCGGTGCTGAAGCCATGCGCTATATGTGGCCGCATCGCAGCATGATCGATGCGGGCGTCGTGGCGCCCGGCCATTCCGATTCGCCCGTCTGCCATCCCAATCCACTGCGCGGCATCCATTCGCTGGTCAATCGCGTCACCGACACCGGCGCCGATCTCGACCAGCGTGAGGCGATCAGCGTCTATGAGGCGATCGAGGCTTATACGACGCTCGGCGCCTATTGCGGCAAGGAAGAACATCTGAAAGGCGATCTCGGCCTCGGCAAGCTCGCCGACTTCATCCTCCTCGAGGAGGACATCTTCACCATGGACAAGAAGCGGCTCGACGGGCTGCGCGTCATGGAAACCTATATTGCGGGCGACCCGGTCTATCGGCGCGAGGCCAAAGCGTGACGGCAGGCTTTCTCGAGATCCGCAACCTGGTCAAGCGCTATGGTTCGGCGGCGGCCGTCGATGGCGCGTCGCTCTCGATCGGCAAGGGTGATTTCCTCACCCTTCTCGGCCCCTCGGGGTCGGGCAAGACGACGATCCTCATGGCGATCGCGGGCTTCGTGAAGCCGACCGAGGGCGAGATCGTGCTGTCGGGGCGCGATCTCGTGCCGCTCGAGCCCGAGGAGCGCGATCTCGGCATCGTCTTCCAGGGCTATGCGCTCTTTCCGCATATGACGGTCGCCCAGAATGTCGCCTTCCCGCTCGAATTGCGCAAATGGAAGGCGGAGGATATCCGTAAGCGGGTCGATGAGACGCTGGCGCTGGTCGATCTCGCCCGCTATGCCGACCGCCGGCCGGCACAGCTTTCCGGCGGCCAGCAGCAGCGTGTGGCCCTGGCGCGTTGCCTGTCCTACCAGCCCGACCTTCTGCTGCTCGATGAGCCGCTCTCCGCCCTCGACCGGCAATTGCGTGCCAGACTGCAGGACGAGCTCAAAGCCCTGCACCAGAGGGTCGGGGTCACCGTGGTCAATGTCACCCATGACCAGGACGAGGCGCTGTCGCTCTCGACCCATATCGCGGTCATCAATCACGGGCGCATCGTGCAATATGGCACGCCGGACGAGATCTATGAGAAGCCCAAGACCCGCTTCGTCGCCGAATTCATCGGCCGCAGCAATGTTCTCGCCGTCGAAGAGGTGGAACAGTCGGGCGGCGGGACGCGCGCCCGGATCGGCGGGCAATGGATACCGGTCGGCGCCGGGACGGCGCTCGATGGCCGGCACGCCTTCTCGCTGCGCCCGGAGATGATCGACATAAGGCCTGAAGGTGCCGCCTCAAGCGCCACCGGCGATCGGAATGTCGTCATGGACGCTCGGATCGAGAATTGTGTATATCACGGCAGCACCACGACTCTGGATATGCGCACCGCTATCGGGGCATTGCGGGCCGAGACGCCGACCAGCCGCTTGGGTCTGAGGCCCGCGATCGGCGGCGCCGTGCAGATTCTCTGGCCGGTGCAGGCGGGGCGCATCATCAATGAGGACGGCACACACCTTGATCAATAGCGATTTCGATGTCGGACAGACGCTCCGCCTGAAGCGCGAGCAGGCTGGTCTGTCACAAAGGCAGCTCGCGGAGCTCGCCGAGCTCACTCATGCGACCGTCGCCAATGTCGAGAACAACCGCACCGCGCCCTCGGTCGCGACACTGGCGCGGCTGCTCGATGTGCTGAAGCTCACCTTCTCGGAGTTCTTCGCGCCCGATCTGCCGAGCATGGAGAAGATCTTCTACCGCAGGAGCGACTTCGTGCAGCTCGCCGCCGGCGCCTGCGAGATCATGCAAGTGGGTCCGGGCCGCGGCATCGCCAGGCTGCAGGTGCTGCGCACCCGCTACAAGCCCGGGGCCGAGACGGGCCCCGAAATGCTCAAGCACGAGGCGGAGGAAGGCGGCGTCGTCATCTCGGGCGAGATCGAGCTCACCGTCGGCGATCGCACCGAGATCCTGAAGGCCGGCGACGGCTATCTCTTCCGCTCCAACCAGCCGCACCGCTTCCGTAATGTCGGCAATACGGATTGCGTCATGGTCGCCGCCTGCACGCCGCCCTATCTCTAGCTCTCCAGCCGCCGGATGGCGCGCTCGATCTGCTGCAGCGCCGCTTCGGCTTGCGGCAGCACCGCGCCCATAGTGAGAAAGCCGTGCAGCATCTCGGGGAAGTGGATTTCCTGGACCGGGACGCCGGCGAGCTCGAGCCTTTGCGCATAGGCCGAAGCCTCGTCACGCAAAGGATCGAAGCCGGCCCTGAGGATGATGGCCGGCGCGACATCCTTGAGGCCTGAAGCAAAGAGCGGCGAGATCCGCCAGTCGGTCGGATCGCGGTCCCCTATGTAGTTCCTGCGATACCAGCCATAGATCTCGCGCGTCAGCAGATAGCCGCTGCCAAGCGTGCGATGCGAAGGGTAGCTCGCGGTCAGGTCGAGGCAAGGATAGATCAGGATCTGGCGCTCGAAATTCCAGCCGAGCTCCGATTTGCGGTTGAGGAGCGCCAGCACGGCCGCGATATTGGCGCCGGCGCTGTCGCCGAAGAGCGAGATGCGGTTGGGATCTAGCCCAAGGCTGCCGGCATGGCTGAAGATGAAGCGTGCCGCGGCAACGGCATCATCGAGGGCGGCGGGATAGGGATGCTCCGGCGCCAGCCGATATTCGACCCAGACGATGTTGGCGCCGAGCCGGTTCGCCAGCCGACGGCACAGCGGCTCATAAGTGGCGAGATCGCCCAGCGTCCAGCCACCGCCATGGAAGAAGATGTAGGTGTCGCGCTCATGCGACAAGGGTGCCAGCGGCCGGAACAGGCGCAAGGCCGGCGTGCCGTCATGATTGCGCGCAATCGATGTGACATTGCCCACCGTATCGAGCGGCCAGACATAAGGCTTGCGCGCCAGGTTGTAGGCGCGCCGCGCCGTCGCCGGATCGAGCCTATCGACATCGCCCGCGAAGGTGAGCTTCGGGATCAACCGATAGGCACGCGGATCGAGGCGGGTTTGGAAATTCAGTTCGGCTGTTGCTGCGAGCATACAGGGCCTCCTCTCGAGCTCTAGCGATACGCGCAGGATTTGAGCATCGAACGAGTCGAAGCAAGCGAGCTAAACTTGCGGCTGCCGTTAGCTTTCCTGCCCCGCTAAAATAACTTTCCTTTGGTCATGATTTTTCTCAACGCCGGCCTGAGCGAAGGCTGCTAATCTTTCGGTCGTGGCAATGACCCCGGAAAATACTGCGGGGCAATTCTCCTCCTCGGCGCGTGATCAGGAAAAGTGGGTACCGGTTTTCCGTCCGATCACGCGCCAAACTATGAATCCGATCACGTTATCCCTTCAGATCGATTTCGATCTGAAGGGATCGTGATCTAGGACTTCACACCCGGTCAGACTGCTGGCCGGGTGCTTTTCCCATGTGTGGAGGAATATATCCCAAATCTGTTCTTTATTTCTTACAGAAAGTTCTTTACTTCGAACATTAATCATAGTTAGTCTATAAACATTATAGAGTTTAAAACCAACCGGGGAGCCTGCCATGACCCGCACCTTGCCGTCCTTGAACGCCTTGCGCGCCTTCGAAGCCGCCGCCCGCCATCTCAGCATTGCCGGCGCGGCGGATGAATTGCATGTCACGTCGGCCGCGATCAGCCACCAGATCCGTCATCTCGAGGATCATCTCGGCATGCCCGTCTTCCAGCGCAATGGCCGCAACCTGATCATGACCGATGCCGGCCAAGCCGGCCTGCCTTCGATCCGCGAGGGTTTCGCCCTCCTCACCGCGGCGATGGACGCGATCGATTCGCTGGGCGAAACCGGCTCGCTGTCGATCAGCGTCGCCCCCTCCTTCGCCACCAAGTGGCTTCTGCCGCGGCTCCACCGTTTCGAGGTGCTGCATCCCGAGATCGACATCAAGGTCAATGCTTCCATGCAGCTGTGCGACTTCGCCAAGGACGGCATCGATGTCGCCATTCGCTATGGCGCCGGGAGCTATTCCGATCTCATGTCGGAAAAGCTGATTCAGGAATCGCTGATTCCCGTTTGCAGTCCCGAATTGCTCGCCTCGGGCGCGCCATTGCGGCGGCCGGACGACCTCAAGAACCACACGCTCTTGCATGACGAGAGCCCCGACAACGATCCGTCCTGCCCGAACTGGGAGATGTGGCTGCGCGCCGCCGGCGTCCACGACATCGATGCGAGCCGCGGCCCTCGCTTCAACCAGTCGAGCATGGTGCTCGAGGCGGCCATGCTCGGCCGCGGCATCGCGCTCGCCAAGTCGACGCTCGCCGCAGCCGACATCGCCAGCGGACGGCTGGTGCGGCCGCTCCCCGGCCACAGCCCGGTCGGCTTCGCCTATTATCTCGTGGCGCCGAAGTCGAAGCTCAATCTGCCGAAGGTGTCGTTCTTCCGCGACTGGCTGTGGGAAGAGGTCGGCCGCAAGGACAGCGACGTGCCGCGCCTCGATCTCGGCCGGCCGAGCGTCACCTTGCACGCCCGCGCCAGCTGAGGCGCTATTGCTCCGTAGGCGGACGATGGATGGGATCGATCCACAGGACCGATTCCGGCTTCTCGATCGGCTCGATGTCGAGATTGACCACCACCGCCTCGCCGTCGCTGCGCACCAACACGCATTCCAGCACCTCGTCGGGGCTGGCATTGATCTCCTGATGCGGCACGAAGGGCGGAACATAGATGAAGTCGCCGGGGCCTGCCTCGGCGACGAATTCGAGCTTTTCGCCCCAGCGCATGCGGGCCTTGCCCTTGACCACATAGATGACGCTCTCGAGCGGCCCGTGATGATGCGCGCCGGTCTTGGCATTGGCATGGATGGTGACGGTTCCCGCCCATAATTTCTGCGCGCCGACGCGGGCGAAATTGATGGCGGCACGCCGGTCCATGCCCGGCGTCTGGGCCGTATTGGTGTCGAGCGATCCCGCCGGGATGACGCGCACGCCGTCATGCTTCCAAGGTGCTGGCATTTCTTCTCCTTTTTCTCGCTTAATTGTCGGCCAGATCGCCGGCACTTTCAACTTTCAAAAAATCTACAGCAAGCCTTTAGGATAAGTGCTTTGCCCCTTGGGCTCGGCCCATGCGATTCAACCGGCAACGCCCAATTGCACGAGGATCGCCATGGCGAGGGATCACCATCCGGAAAAACTTCCCGTTCTCGATCTGGCCGAGCTCGACAAGGCGGGAAGCCGCCAGGCTTTTCTCGATAACCTGCGCGCCACCGCGCATGGCATCGGCTTCTTCTATGTCACGGGCCACGGAATCCCGCAAAACCTGATCCGTGACGTGCTGGTGCAATCCCGTCTCTTCTTCGCGCTGCCGGAGGAAGACAAGCTCACCATCGGCATGGTGAACTCGCCGCAATTCCGCGGCTATAACCGCGCCGGTCTCGAGCATACGCGAGGCTTGCCCGACTGGCGCGAGCAGATCGATATCGGCCGCGAATTGCCGGCGCGCCCGATCGATCCGGCAGCGCCGCCCTGGACGAGGCTGCAAGGCCCCAATCAATGGCCCGCCGCTCTGCCTTCGCTCAAGCCGATCGTCCTCAACTATCTGGACCAGGTGACGGCGCTCGCCATCCGCATCACGCGCGCTTTCGCCGAGGCGCTGGAGCAGCCGGCGGATATCTTCGAGCCAATCTATAAACCTGCCCCCAACCAGCTTCTCAAGATCGTGCGCTATCCGGGCCGCGAGAAGGTCGACGGCGATCAAGGTGTCGGCGCCCACAAGGACAGCGGTTTCGTGACCGTCCTCCTCCAGGACGTCCAGTCGGGCCTCGAGGTCGAGGGCAAGTCCGGCTGGATCGCGGCGCCGCCGATCCCGGGGACCTTCGTCATCAATATCGGCGAGGTCCTCGAAATGGCGTCCAACGGCTATTTACGCGCCAATGTGCATCGCGTCGTCTCGCCGCCCGCCGGCGCCGACCGCCTCTCGGTGCCCTTCTTCTTCGGTGCCAGGCTCGACGCCACCATTCCCGTCCTCGATCTGCCGCCGCATCTCGCGCGCGCTGCGCAAGGCGTCACCCAGGATCCGCGGAACCCGCTCTTCCGCGATGTCGGCAAGAATTATCTCAAGAGCCGGCTCAGGTCCCATCCCGACGTGGCGCGTCGCCACCATGCCGACCTTCTCGAGCCCAAAGAGCGCGACGGCGCGCTCACGGTCGCCTCCGCTTATTGATCAGTCACGCACAGGGGAGAACTGAAATGACTGCCGACACCAAGCATCCCGAGACGCTGGCGCTGCATGGCGGCACCTATCGTTCGGACCCGGTCTCGGGCGCCGTTGCGGTGCCGCTCTATCAGACGACCTCCTACCAGTTCCAAGACACGGGCCACGCCGCCCGCCTCTTCGCGCTGGAGGAGATCGGCAACATCTATACCCGCGTCCAGAATCCCACCCAGGACGCCTTCGAGCAGCGCATCGCCGCGGTCGAAGGCGGTGTCGCCGCCTTGGCGCTGGCTTCAGGCCAGGCGGCCTCCGCCTATTCGGTGCTGAACCTCGCGCAAGCGGGCGACAATATCGTGTCCTCGACCGATCTCTATGGCGGCACCGTCACGCTCTTCTCCCAGACCTTGAAGCAGTTCGGCGTCGAGGTGCGCTTCGTCGCTCCGGCGGATCCCGAAAACTTCCGCCGCGCCACCGATGCGAAGACCCGTGCCTATTATGCCGAGTCGCTGCCCAATCCCAAGCTGCATGTCTTTCCGGTCGCCGAGGTTGCCGCGATCGGGCGCGAATTGGGCGTGCCGCTCATCATCGACAACACCGCCTCACCTCTGATCCTCAGGCCCTTCGATCATGGTGCGGCGGTCGTCGTTCATTCGACCACCAAATATATCGGCGGCCACGGTACCTCGATTGGCGGCGTCATCATCGATGGCGGCAATTTCCCCTGGGAAGCCCATGCCGAGCGCTTCCCGCTCTTGACCGAGCCCGACGCTGCCTATCACGGCGCCGTCTGGACCGAGGCCACAAAGCCCTTGGGGCCCATCGCCTATCTCTTGCGCGTGCGCGTCAAGCTCTTGCGCGACATCGGGGCCGCCGCCTCGCCCTTCAATGTCTGGCAGTTCATCCAGGGGCTCGAGACACTGCCTCTGCGCATTCGCCAGCATAATCAAAACGCGATCAGGGTCGCCGAATTCCTGTCTCATCACAAGGACGTCGCTCATGTGATCTTCCCGGGCTTGCAGACCGGTAAGCCGCGCCAGCGCGCCGACAAATATCTGAAAGGCGGCTATGGCGCGCTTGTCGGTTTCGAGCTCAAGGGCGGCATCGAGGCGGGCCGCAAATTCATCGACTCGCTGAAGCTCCTCTATCACGTCGCCAATATCGGTGATGCGCGCTCGCTCGCCATTCACCCGGCCTCGACCACGCATCAGCAGCTTTCGCCCGAAGAGCAGCTCGCCGCCGGCGTGACGCCCGGCTATGTGCGGCTTTCGGTCGGCATCGAGCATCCCGACGACATCATCGCCGACATCAGCCAGGCCCTCGACAAGGCGGGCCGGGCGGATGTCTCGCCCAAGGTTCCACGCGCTGCCTGACAACAAGGAGACATCGCATGACCATCTCTCGTCGCAAGCTTCTCAAGGTTTCAGGCGCCGCGGGTGCGGCTGCCTCTCTGGGTCTCGCCGGAGCCAAGCTCTATGCGCCGGCGATCGCCGGCCCCGCGCCCAAGGTGCGCCTCGCCTGGACCGAGGTCGCCGCCTGCCATTCGCCCTTGGGCTTCGGCCTGGCGAAGGGCTTCTATGCCAGGCACAATGTCGACGTCGAGCTCTTCTATCAGGGCGCCAGCGGCCAGACGCTCATCCAGGCGCTCGCCACCAACAAGGCCGATGTCGGTGCAGGCCTGGTGCTCGACTGGCTGAAACCGCTCGAGCAGGGTTTTGACGTGAAGCTTTTCGTCGGCTCGCATGGCGGCTGCCAGAGGCTCCTCGCCTCCCCCGCTTCCGGCATCACCGATCTCGCTGGGCTCAGGGGCAAGCGGATCGCGATCTATGATCCGGGCTCACCGCCCAAGATCGCCTTCGCGGTGACGCTCGCCAAGGCCGGCTTCGATCCCGAGCAGGATTTCACCTGGCAGGTCTTCCCCTTCGATCTCCTGGGTGAGGCGGTCAATCGCGGCGATGCCGATGCCGCCGCGCATCTAGATCCCTGGGCCTATGCGATCCAGAAGCAGCACAATCTCGTGCAGCTCGCCGACACTCAGACCGGTGTCTATGAAGGCCGCGTGTGCTGTGTCCTCGGCGCCAATGGGCCGTTCCTCGAGGCCAACAAGGACGCAGTGAGGCGTGTCGCCGCCGCCAATCTCGAGATCCACGAATATACCGCCAATCATCCCGATGAGGTGGCGCAATGGTATGTCGAGAACCTGAAGCCCGGCATCTCGCATGAGGATCTGACCAAGAACCTCTCGACCATCGTCTTCCACAACCACCCGGTGGGCAAGGAGCTCATCGAGCATATCCGTCTCTCGATCGAGGACCTGAAGCTCACCAAGGTGATCGAGCCCGCGACCGATCCGGCCGAGCTCGCCAACCGCATCACCCTGGATATCTTCGCCTGACGCATATGAGCGATGCGGTACAAACGATAGAGGAAGGCGCGCTGGCGCATCGGACCGAAACCGGACAATTCGATGCGCTCAACACACAGATCGAGCGTTCGCCGGTCTCTGCGATCTGGACGAATGGCCTGCTTGCGGCCGGCGCCTGGGCGCTGGCCGCGATCGTGACCTTGGCTCTTCCCGATGTCATTCCATGGGGCGGCACGCGTCTCTTCGCCATCCTTGTCGGTGTGGGCGCCGCTCTTCTGGCGATGCTGTCGGTCAGCGTCCATCATCTGGGCGCCGCCGGCCGCACCCTCATCCATTATGGGCCATGGTTCATCGCCCTTGGCCTGTGGTTCACCTTCTGGGAGCTCTCCACCGCCAAGCTCGGCTGGTTGCCGAAACCCTTCTTCTCGCCGCCGCAAGGCCTGCTCAATGTCTATGTGGTCGACTGGCAGCGCCTCCTCCTCTGCATCCTCTATACGTTGCGCCTGTGGGCCATCGGCTTCGGCAGCGGCGTCGTCATCGGCTATGTGATCGGCATCGGCCTCGGCTGGTCGAAGCGCTTCAGCTATTGGGGCATGCCGGTCTTGAAGCTCATCGGCCCGGTGCCGGCGACCGCCTGGATCCCCTGCACCTTCTTTTTCTTCCCCACCACCTTCGCCGCGAGCTGCTTCATCGTGGCGCTCGCCTCCGGCATCCCGGTCGCCATCCTCACCGCCTCGGGCGTAGGCTCGGTCAATCGCGCCTATTATGATGTCGGCCGCATCCTCGGCGCCAAAAACTGGTATCTCATCCGCCAGATCGCGATTCCCGCCTCGCTGCCGCATGTCTTCGTCGGCCTGTTCATGGGCCTCTATTATTCCTTCGCGGTCCTGGTCGTCGCCGAGATGCTCGGCGCCAAATACGGGCTCGGCTGGTACATCCAGTTCCAGACCGCCTATTCGGCCTATGCCAATGTCTATGCCGCGCTCCTCATCATGGCCTTCCTCTGCGCCTCGATCGTCCGGCTCCTCTTTTTCTCGCGCGACCGCCTGCTCGGCTGGCAGAAAGGCTTCATCTGATGTCGCTTCCCGAAAGACGCAATATCGCCGTCGATATCCACAAGGTGAGCCACCATTTCGATCTCGAAGGCGAAGCCCTTCCGGTCCTCGAAACGATCGACCTCACCGTGGCGCCGGGCGAGTTCATCGCTTTGCTCGGCCCATCCGGCTGCGGGAAATCGACCTTGCTCAGGCTCCTCGCCGGCCTCGAAAAGCCGGCCCGCGGGAAAATCCATGCCGATGGCCGGCCCATCTCGGCCCCCGATTGCTCGCGCATCCTGGCCTTCCAGGACCCGACCTTGTTTCCCTGGCGCACCGTCTGGAAGAACGTCGCCACCGGCCTCGAGGCGCAAGGGATTCTCGATGAGCAGCGCGGGCGCGTCGATGACGCCCTCGCTCTGGTGCGGCTGGAGGATTTCGCTTCCGCCTATCCGCATCAGCTCTCGGGCGGCATGGCGCAGCGCGTCGCGCTCGCCCGCGCTCTGGTCAACGAGCCCAAGCTCCTGCTGCTCGATGAGCCCTTCGGCAAGCTCGATTCCTTCACCCGCATGGCCATGCAGGCGGAATTGCTGTCGCTCTGGCAGCGCCAGGCCTTCACCGCCATCCTCGTCACCCATGACATCGAGGAAGCACTTCTCCTCGCTTCGCGCGTGATCCTGTTGAGCGACCGGCCGGCGCGCCTTGTGCATGAGGTGCGCGTCGATCTCGATTATCCGCGCCGGCGCGACCAGCCGACAATCATCAAACTGCGCCGGCAGATCGCGCAGGAGCTCGGCCTCGATGACCTGGCCATCGTGGAAGACCGGGTCCCGTCGTGACCGGCAGACGGGTCTCGCTCATTCTGGCGGCGCTCGGCCTCGCGGCGCTCATTCTCGCCGCCGCCTGGTGGTGGGTCGTCTTCCGGCAAGTGATCGCCAATGGCTATATGGGCTGGAGCCAGGCAGTGGTCTGCGCCGGCAGTAAATCGGCCATTTGCGATCTCGCCATGGCGCTCTGCGGCGCCAGGCACCCTTTCGGCATCGACACCTATTCGGCGAGCCTCTTCTGGCTGGCGCTGGCGAGCCTCTGCGGAAGCCTCGCCACCAGCGCCTATTCCCGCGTCAACTGACCGTCTGCAGCCTTTGCGCCACCGATTCGACGCTCGCCCGCGAATCCTTCTCTTTCTCCACCGTCAGCGGTCGAAGATAAGCCTCGAGCCACAGGCTGTAGCGCGAGGCAGCGTAAGCAAAGGCGAAATAGACCGCGGCCGTCACCGCATAGGCCTCGTGATAGAAGCCGAGCCACTGCGTGTCGGTCGTGGCTACCCGCGCGGTGTTGAGGAAATCGAAGAGCCCGATGACGCTCACCAGCGAGGTGTCGAGGAAGATGCCGATGCCGAGCGTCACGAAGGCCGGAATGACCGCGCGGAAGGCCTGCGGCAGGACCACCAGGCGCAGCGTCCGGGCCGCCGACAGGCCGAGCGATTGCGCCGCCTCATATTGGCCGTTGGGGACCGCCTCCAGTCCGGCCCGGACGATCTCGGCGATATAGGCCGAGACGAACAAGATGAGCGCCACCTGGACGCGCAGCAGCTTGTCGATCGAGGCGCCGGCCGGCAGCATCAGCGGGAACAGCAGGGTCGAGACATAGAGCACGGCGATGATGGGGACGCCGCGCATCGCCTCGATGAAGCCGATCGAGAGCATGCGCACGCCCCCCATCCGTGAGCGCCGGCCGAGGGCGAGCAGGACGCCGAGCGGAAACGCTCCGGCAAAGCCCAGGACGGCGAGCAGCAAGGTCAGCGGAAAGCCGCCCCAGAGCTGGGTCGAGATCGACGAGCCGGAGATCCAGCCGGACATGAGAACGATGGCCGAAACGATCGACAGGAGCCAGAGCGTCAAAAGCTGCCGATGCCAGAAGCGCGGTATGGCGGTTGCGACCACCGGCAGCGCGATGAGGAGTGTCGCGGTGATGGCCTGCCACTGGCGCTCGCGCGGATAGAGGCCGAAAAGCATGAAGCGGAATTTTTCGCCGATGAAGGCCCAGCAGGCGCCGGTGCCGGCGGCACAGGTCTCGGCCGTTCCCGTCCAGGTCGCATCGATGAGCGCCCATCGCAGGAGCGGCACGGCGATCAGCACCAGTGCGGCCGAGACGGCGACGGTGATGGCGGCATTGAGCGGCGTGCCGAAGAACTGCCGGGCGAGCGGCTTCGATTGATCGATCATGGCGTCAGCGGGTGATGAGGGCGTGGCGGGCGTGATAATGGTTCATCAGCAGCGACACCGTGAGGTTGATGGAGAGATAGATCGCCATCATGATCAGGATCGCCTCCAGCGCCTGGCCGGTCTGGTTGGCCGTCGTGTTGATGATGCTGACCAGGTCCGGATAGCCGATGGCGACGGCGAGGCTCGAATTCTTGGTGAGGCTCAGATAGTTGGAGGTGAGGAGCGGGATCATGATGCGGAGCGCCTGCGGCAGCACGATGAGCCTGAGGATCTGGCCCTGATGCAGGCCCATGGCGCGCGCCGCCTCCGCTTGCCCGTTGGGCACGGCCTCTATGCCGCTGCGCACGATCTCGGCGATGCCGGCCGAGGCATTGATGGCGAGCCCGAACAGGAGGGCGGCGAATTCAGGCGTGCTGGATAGCCCGCCCGTGACATTGAAGCCTTTCCTTTCCGGCCACTCGATGGTGAGGCCGCCGGCGAACGCGACCAGCACGAGCCCCGCCAACGCGGCAAGCAGCAACATGATCCGCCCCTTCAGCCTTTGGCGCGGATTGTCCTTCAGGCGATGACTGAGCAAAAGCCAGCAACCCCCGAGAATGACTCCGAAAATGGCAAGGGCGACAGTCCAGCCGCCGGTCGCCGAGGTGAGCGACGGCAGGAACACGCCGCGATTGCTGAACAGCACGCCGGGCAGCGGCTCGAAGGCGCGGCGGATGGCCGGCAGGGACTGGACCGTGGCGCTCCAGAAGAAGAGTTGTAAGAGGAGCGGCGTGTTGCGGACCGCCTCGACATAGGCCTTGACCAGACCGGCAAGCAGCGGATTGCCGGAGAGCCGCGCTATGCCGAGCATCAGGCCCAGCGCCGTCGCGAAGACGCAACCTGCGAAAGAGGCCATGAGGGTGTTGAGGGCGCCGACCAGGATGGCGCGGCCAAAGCTCATTTGCGAGGAATAGGCGATCAGGCTCTCGCCGATCTCGAAATTGGCCGGCCGCCAGAGGAAGCCGAAGCCCGGCGTGATCCCGACGCGGTCCATATTGCTGATCAGGTTGTGGCCGAGATAGGCTGCGAACGCGATCAGGACGGCGAGACCGCCGAGCTGCAGCAGTGGCTTTTGGCCGAGCCAGGCACGAAAAGATGAAAGACCGGGCGGTGCACCGCCCGGTCGCCCCCTCGATGACATGAAAGCCCGCGGCACGATCAGCGGAACGGCGGCGAATAGAGCAGGCCGCCCTGGGTCCAGGGCTGGTTATAGCCGCGCTCGAAGCCGACCGGCGTCGCCTTGCCGATATTGCGCTCGAAGATCTCGCCGTAATTGCCGACCGCCTTGATGATGTTATAGGCGAATTTGGGATCGAGGCCGATCGCTTCGCCGAGCGAGGGATCAGTGCCGAGGAAGCGCTTGATCGCCGGATCCTCGCTCGCAAGGAAGCTGTCGACATTGTCCTTGGTGATGCCGAGCTCTTCCGCCTGGATCGTCGCATAGACCGTCCAGTTGACGATCTCGAGCCACTCGTCGTCGCCGCCGCGGATAGCCGGCACCAGCGGCTCCTTGGAGAGGCGCTCGGGCAGCAGCACATACTCGTCGGGTTTCGCGAGCTGGGTGCGCTTGATGGCGAGATCGGAGGCGTCCTGCGTCAGGGCGTCGACGCGGCCGGTGTCGAGCGCCTGGATGAATTCCTTCGTGTCCTCGATGACCACCGGCTTGAAGGTCTTCTTGGTCTTGCGGAAGAAGTCGGCGATGTTGAGCTCACCGGTGGTGCCGCTCTGGATGCCGATGGTGGCGCCGTCGAGATCGGTACCCTTGCTGACGCCGAGCGACTTGTTCACCAGGAGGCCCTGCCCGTCATAGAAGACGACCGGGCCGAAATGGAAGCCGAGCTTGAAGGCGCGGGTGATGGTCTGGGTGACGCCGGACAGGAGGATGTCGAACTCGCCCGCTTGCAACGCCGGCAGGCGCTGCTGCGGCGAGGAGGAGGTGAACTCCGCCTTCTCCGGATCGTTGAAGACCGTGACCGCGAGCGCCCGGCCGAAATCGACGAAGAAGCCGTTCCAGCGGCCATTGCTGTCGGGCGCGAAGAAGCCCGGCGACGTGCCGACGCCCACCTTGATCGTGCCGCGCGCCTTGATCTTTTCCAAGGTCTCGCCGGCAAAGGCAGTGGAGCCGAGGGCGAGGCTCAAGCCTGCCGTCAACGCGGCGAGTCCCGCCGCGCGTGCAAAATTCCGTGTGATCGATGCCAACATGTCCCATTTTCCTTTCGCATCGCATCGCCGGCGCTGGCGTCAAGTGCGGCGGCCGGCTGCGTTGAGGCAAATGGGTAAACCGAGAGCCGACGCCGCAACCATTGAGGTTTTCGGCATCGCGGAATGAGAAATACTAAACCCGGTCTTGAGCCAGGGAGCCTCGAAGCCAACTTCCCTCTTGCTATCGCGGGCCAAGCCGTGGGATTTGGGAAATATCAGCGTGAGAAACTATGTATCGGAAGTCACGGCAGCATGCGGACACTAGCGAGCTTCAAAAAACATAAGACTTTGAATGCGGGCGATAGGAAATCTTGCAATGCTGGAAACGATCAATGACGGTCCCGCGAATTCCCTGCTTTTCCCTGCTCCGACGCGCTAACTTATTGGTATTGCTTGAGCGAGATTCTTTTTTTCAAAATTCCCTGAAAATCCCTGCAAATCCCTGAATCCGGGTCTCCACCGACCTCGATGGCCCATGAGAATTGTTCCCTTCTCCAATCCTTTTACCGCCCGATCCGGGACCGGCGTGAGCTTCAAGCCTTGCCCTCGCCCGCCGGCAGCGGCAGGCGGATGGTGATGCGTGTGCCGCGCCCGCTCTCGGTCGGACTTGCCGCGCTGATGCTGCCGCCCAAGGCCGTGATGATGCCGCGGCAGATGGCGAGGCCGAGGCCGACGCCGGCGCCGCGCCCGTCATCCTGCTTCACCCGGTAGAACTTGTCGAAGACGCGCTCGAGATCTTGCGGAGGTATCCCCTGCCCTTCATCGCTCACCGAAACGACGATCTCGGATCCATATCGGTTGGCGGTCACCTTCGTGGGCGTTCCGGCCGAAGAATATTTGTTGGCATTGTCGAAGAGGTTGAACATGACCTGCTCGAGGAGCGCAGCATCGCCATGGACGAGTGGCAGGCCCGCCTCGATGGTGATCTCGATCGTGCGCTCGGGCCAGGCGGCGCGCGCCCGCGCCGCCGCCGCCCTGACGACATCGCCGAGATCGACCCAGTCGCGCTTGATCTCGAGATGAGGGCCTTCGATGCGCGTCATGTCGAGGAGATTGGTCACGAAGCGCGACATGCGCCGCGTCTCCTCCTCGATCGCGGCAAGGAGCTCGTCACGGGCTTCGCCCGGCATCTTGCCGCCGAGGCTCCTGAGGCTGGTCACGGATCCGAGGATGGTCGCGAGCGGCGTGCGCAGGTCATGCGAGATCGAGGACAGCAAGGCCGAGCGCAGGCGCTCGCTCTCGGCCGCGGCCTCGGCGCGGGCTGCGTCGCCGACCAGCAGCGTGCGCTCGATCGCGATCGTCGTCTGGTCGATGAGCGCTTCGACGACACGCTCGTCCTCGGCCGAAAGCCCGTCGGCGCCGGGCCTCAAGCCGATCACGCCGACGACGCCGCGCGGCGTCGTGAGCGGCCGGAACATGAAATGCGCATTGGGCAGCGTCGTCGTCCTGAGGCCCGCGGGCTCGCGGTGCGTGAGCGCCCAGCGCGCCGCCGTCCATTCGCTGGCGCCCATCGTGTCCTCGGGCGGAAACGCGGCCTTGATGACGAGTTCGCCGTCTTCGGCAAGGAGCACGATCGTCTCGCCCTTGATCGCGGATGCCGTCTGCGAAGCGACCGCCCACAGGACGTCGTCGAGCGTCGCGGTCCCTGAGAGCTTGCGCGAGAAGTCGAACAGCATCTGGGTCTGGAAGATGCGCCGGCCGGCGGCGTCCGACTGCTCGCGCACCCGGCCCGAAAGCCCGCCGGTAATGATGGCGACCAGCAGGAAGACGGTGAGCGCCAGGAGCTCATGCGGGCTGGCGACGGTGAATGTATAGGTGGGCTCGATGAAGAAGAAATTGTAGGTGAAGAAGGAGAGTATGGACGCGATGAGCGCGCTGCCGGTGCCGAAGCGGTTGGCGCAGAGCAGAACCGCGGCGAGGAAGAACATGGAGATCGCCGGCGCCTTCAGCCAGTTCGCGTGCAACGTGTAAAGACCGAGACCGACCGCCAGCGCCACCGCGCCCAGAGCGGCGAAAAGTGCTGCGGCCTGGATCATCGGGCGCGGCCAGCGGAAGAACGGCACCTTGCCCTTGGGCGGCGTCACGATGTGGATGGCGATGCCTTCCGCCTGCTTGGTGATCTCGTCCGACAGCGACCGTCCGAAGAGCCGTTTCAGCCACGAAGCGCGCGAACGGCCGAGCACGATCTGGGTGATGTTCTGGCGCTTGGCATAGCGCAGGACCTCACTCGGAAGGTCGCGCGCCGAAAGCCGCGAGATGTCGGCGCCGAGCCGGGCGGCGAGCTTCAGCGCCTCCTCGACGCGCCTGACCGAGTCCGGATCGCGCGGCTCGCGCCCGATGTGGTCGAGATGGGCCGCGACCCAGCCGGCATTGAGCCCGCTGGCGAGGCGGCTCGCGGCCCGGATGACGGTCTGCGATTGGAGATCGGGTCCGACGCAGACCAGGATGCGCTCCGCCGTCGGCCACGGTCCTTCGATGGCGTTCTGGCGCAGATAATCGACCATCTCGTCATCGACGCGGTCGGCGGTACGCCGGAGCGCCAGTTCGCGCAAGGCCGTGAGATTGCCGGGCTTGAAGAAATTGTCGGCGGCGCGGCGCGCATTCTCCGGCAGATAGACCTTGCCGTCCTTCAGTCGCGCCAGCAATTCATCGGGCGTGATGTCGACCACGACGACTTCCTCGGCCTTCTCGATGACCGTGTCCGGCACCACTTCCCGCACGGTGATGCCGGTGATGCCCGAAACGACGTCCGACAGGCTCTCGACATGCTGGATATTGAGCGCCGTCCATACATCGATGCCGGCATTGAGCAGCTCCTCGACATCCTGGAAGCGCTTGGGATGCCGGCTGTCGGGCGCGTTGGTGTGGGCGAGCTCGTCGACGATGATGAGGTCGGGCCGCCTCGCCAGCGCGGCATCGACATCGAACTCCATGAGGGTGCGGCCCTTATAGGCGACCGGCCGGCGCGGCAGGACCTCGAGCCCTTCGAGAAGGGCCGCGGTATCGGCCCGGCCATGGGTCTCGACGAGCCCCACCACCACGTCGCGCCCCTCCGCCTTGAGGCGCCTCGCCCCCGACAGCATGGCGTAGGTCTTGCCGACGCCCGGCGATGCGCCGAGAAAGACCTTGAGCTTGCCGCGCGCGCCCTTCCCGGCGAGCTTCAACAGCGCATCGGGTGACGGACGCAGTTCAGGGTCTTGCGGCATTTGAACCTATGTTCTACCCGGGTGCCACGGCGTCAAGGGCCCTGTTGAGCTCGAGCACATTGACGCGCGGCTCGCCGAAAATACCCAGCACGGGCTTTTTTACCTGCGCCTCGACCAGGGCCTTGACCTTGTCCTCGGGGATACCGCGCGCCTTGGCGATGCGGCTCGCCTGGATGAGCGCGTAGGCCGGCGATATGTCGGGATCGAGGCCGCTGCCCGAGCTCGTGACCGAGTCGGCCGGGAGCGACGAAACGCCATCCGCCGCTTTCAGTCGCTGGGCATCGGCGGCGATCCGGTCGAGAAGCTTCTTCGACGTCGGGCCGAGATTGGCGCCGGAGGAGGCGCCGGCGTCATAGCCCGCGCCTGCGGCCGAAATACGCGGCCAGAAATATTTGTCGGCGGCGAAGCTCTGGCCGATGAGCTCGGAGCCGCGCACGACATTGTTGTCGACGACGAGGCTGCCATTGGCGCTCGACGGGAACAGGAGCTGCGCGCCGCCGGTCATGGCAAAGGGGTAGACGATCCCCGTCACAAACATGAGGAAGGCGAACAGGACGAGACAAGGACGCAGTTGCGAAAGCATGGTCTATTCCTTCACACGAGATGCAGGGCCGAGACGACGATGTCGACGACCTTGATGCCGATGAACGGCACGATGATGCCGCCCAGGCCATAGATGAGAAGATTGCGGCGCAGGAGCTCGCTCGCACCGACGGCGCGATAGGCGACACCCTTGAGGGCGAGCGGGATGAGTGCCACGATGATGAGCGCGTTGAAGATCACCGCCGAGAGAATGGCGCTCTCGGGCGAAGCGAGCCCCATGATGTTGAGCGCGCCGAGCTCCGGGTAGGTCACGACGAACAGCGCCGGGATGATGGCGAAATATTTGGCGACGTCATTGGCGATCGAGAAGGTGGTGAGCGAGCCCCGCGTCATCAGGAGCTGCTTGCCGATCTCCACGATCTCGATGAGCTTGGTGGGATTGGAATCGAGGTCGACCATGTTGCCGGCCTCGCGCGCCGCTTGCGTGCCCGATTGCATGGCGACGCCGACATCGGCCTGCGCCAGCGCCGGCGCGTCATTGGTGCCGTCGCCGCACATGGCGATGAGCCGGCCCTTGGCTTGTTCGGCGCGGATATAGGCGAGTTTGTCCTCGGGCGTTGCCTCGGCGATGAAGTCGTCGACGCCCGCTTCCGAGGCGATGGCGGCGGCGGTGACAGGGTTGTCGCCCGTCACCATCACCGTCTTGATGCCCATGTGGCGCAAGGCGTTGAAGCGCTCCTTGATGTCGGACTTGACCACGTCCTTCAAATGGATGACGCCGATGAGCTTGCCGTTCTCGGCGACGGCGAGCGGCGTGCCGCCGGTGCGCGAGATGCGGTCCACCGCGTCGCGGAAGGCCTGCGGCGCTGCATTGGCGGCGATCTTCACATGCTTGAGCACGGCATCGACGGCACCTTTGCGGATGATGCGGTCGCCCAGATCGACGCCCGATATGCGGGTGACGGCCGAGAAGGCGATGGGGACCGCCTTGGTGCCGGCAAGCTTCGGCTCGGCGACGTGATGATTGCCCTTCGCCAGCGCCACGATCGAGCGCCCTTCCGGCGTTTCATCGGCGAGCGAGGCCAAGAGCGATGTCTCGGCAAGCGCCTGCTCGCTGACGCCGGGCACCGGCAGGAAGGCCGTCGCCAGGCGGTTGCCGAAAGTGATGGTGCCGGTCTTGTCGAGGAGCAGCGTATCGACGTCGCCCGCCGCTTCGACGGCGCGGCCCGAGGTCGCGATGACATTGAAGCGGATGAGCCGGTCCATGCCGGCGATGCCGATCGCCGACAGGAGGCCGCCGATCGTCGTCGGGATGAGCGTCACCAGGAGGGCGGCCAGCACGGTGATCGACAGGAAGGTCGCCGAATAGCCGGCAATGCCCCACAGCGACATGACGACGAACATGAAGATGAGCGTCATGCCGGCGAGCAGGATCGACAGAGCCAACTCGTTCGGCGTCTTCTGGCGCTCCGCGCCCTCGACCAGCGCGATCATGCGGTCGAGGAAGCTCGAGCCGGGCGCGGCTGTGACTTTCACCTTGATCCAGTCCGACAGCACGGTCGTGCCGCCGGTAACAGCCGAGCGGTCGCCGCCAGATTCGCGGATGACAGGTGCGGACTCGCCGGTGATCGCCGATTCGTTCACCGAGGCGATGCCTTCCAGGATCTCGCCGTCGGCGGGGATGACCTCACCGGCCGAAACCATCACCACATCGCCCTGGCGCAGCTCGAGAGCGGAAATCTTCTCGAAGAGATCGTTGCGCTCATCGGGCTGCAGCAGGCGGCGCGCCACCGTGTCGGTGCGGGTGCGGCGCAGGGCATCGGCCTGCGCCTTGCCCCTGCCCTCGGCCACCGCTTCGGCGAAATTGGCGAAGAGCACGGTGAACCACAGCCAGGCGGCGATTTGCCCTGAGAACAGGGCGACACCGTTCCCCACGATGAAGTCGCGCAGCCACATGGCCGTCACCAGGGCGGCGACGACGGCGGTGACGAAGATCACCGGGTTGCGGGCGAGGTGCTTGGGGGAGAGTTTGACAAACGCCTGCTTCATCGCTTCGAGCGTGATCTTGCGATCGAACAGCGAGGGGTTTGCGTGTTTCTTGGACATGGAGAAGACTCCGATTAGAAGGTCTTGCCGGCGAGCATGGCGAAGTGCTCGACGATCGGGCCAAGGGCGAGAGCGGGGAAATATTGCAGGCCGCCGAGGATCAAGATCACGCCGATAAGGAGGCCGATGAAGAGAGCGCCATGCGTGGGGAAGCTGCCGAGCGTGGTCGGAATCTTCTTCTTCGCGGCAAGTGATCCGGCGATTGCCATCACCGGCACGACATAAGCGAAGCGGCCGAGCGCCATGGCGATGCCGAGGGTGGTGTTGAACCAGGGTGTGTTGGCGTTGAGGCCGGCAAAGGCCGAGCCGTTGTTGCCGGCGCCCGAGGAGAAGGCATAGAGGATCTCGGAGAGGCCGTGCGGGCCGCTATTGGCGAGACTCGACAGGGCCATGGGCAGCATCGCCGAGGCGGCGGTGAAGCCCAATATGACGAGCGGCAGGACGAGGATGGCGAGCACCGCCAGCTTCATCTCCTTGGCTTCGATCTTCTTGCCGAGATAATCGGGCGTGCGGCCGACCATGAGACCGGCGACGAACACGCTGATCAGCGCCATCACGATGATGCCATAGAGGCCGGAGCCGACGCCGCCGGGCAGGATCTCGCCGAGCTGCATGAGGAACATCGGCACGAGGCCGCCGAGCGGGGTGAGTGCCGCATGCATGGCATTGACCGCGCCGCAGGAGAGGCCCGTCGTCACCGCCACATAGAGGGCGGACATGGCGAGGCCGAAGCGCACTTCCTTGCCTTCCATGTTCGCTACCGAGTCTAATCCGAACTGCGAAAGCAGCGGGTTGCCATAGGCTTCGGCCCAGTAGACGGCTGCGGCCCCGGCGCCGAGCATAACCAGCATGACGATGAGCAACGCCCTGCCCTGGCGCATGTCGCCGACCATCCGGCCGAACATGACCGGCATGGCGGCCGAGACCACCAGCATGGCGAAGATCGACAGATAATTCGACCAGGCATTGGGATTTTCGAAAGGATGCGCGGAATTGGCATTGAAGAAGCCGCCGCCATTGGTGCCGAGCTGCTTGATCGCTTCCTGGCTCGCCACCGGGCCGAGGGCGATGGCCTGCTTGGCGCCTTCGAGCGTTGTCGCTTCGACCGAGCCTTGCAAGGTCTGCGGCACGCCGAGAAGGATGAAGGCCGTAGCGACGATGATCGCCAAAGGCAGCAGCACATAGACGGTCGAGCGCGTGAAATCGACCCAGAAATTGCCCAAGGTTTTGGATTCGGAGCGGGCAAAAGCGCGCGTCACCGCGACGGCAAGCGCGATGCCGGTCGCGGCCGAAAGGAAGTTCTGCACGGTAAGGCCCGCCATTTGCACGAAATGGCTCATCGTCGTCTCGCCGCCATAAGACTGCCAGTTGGTGTTGGCGACGAAGCTCCACGCCGTGTTGAAGGCGAGATGCTCGCTGGTGCCGGCGAAGCCCCGCGGGTCGAGCGGCAAGTAATATTGCACGCGCTGCAGGAGATAGAGCACGATGAAGCCCAAAAGGTTCACCGACAGCATGGCAAGCGTGTAGCTCGCCCAGCTCTGCTCCTTGCGGGCATCGACGCCGGCAACACGATAGAGGCCGCGCTCGAACGCCAGGGGCTCGGCGCGCGTGAACAATCGCGCCATGCCGATGCCGAGCGGCCAGGCCGCGGCGATGACGATCGCGAAAACGAGAATGATCTGCAGCCAGCCGGCAAGGATCATGGCATCACCTGATGAGATAGAAGTTTCAGAATTTTTCGGGATGGACGAGCGCGTAGACGAGATAGGCGATGAGGCCGCCTGCGACGATCAACCCGATGAAGGCTTCAGACGTCATGGGAATGGCCCTCAGATGCGCTCGCACAGGCGCACATAGGCCGCGAGCCCTGCGAAGATGAGAACGCCTAAGCCGAGATAAAGGATATCGAGCATGATTGCCTCCTTGTCGGAGGCTAGATCGCGCTTAAGGCATCAAAATTCCATTCGTGAAACAGGGGCGCCGTATAAGTTTTCCATAAAGTCACCCTCGCTCGTGCCCAGTATCCCCTTCTCCCGCTTGCGGGAGAAGGTGCCCGAAGGGCGGATGAGGGTGTCTTTTAACTAAAACTGAATACCCCGCGTCAGCGCGCCGTCGATCACCAGGTTGGTCCCCGTGGTGAAGCTCGAAGCCGGGCTCGCCAGGAACACGATGCCGCGGCCGATCTCTTCCGGCGTCGCCATCCGTCCGGTCGGGTTGAGCGCCAGCGCCTTGCTGAAGAGATCGGGTATGTTCTTCTCTATATGTTCCCACACGCCACCGGCGAAATAGGTGTTGCCGGGCGAGACGGCATTGACGCGGATCATCTTGGGCGCAAGCTCGAAAGCCATGCGCTGGGCGTAATGGATGAGCGCCGCCTTGAAGGCGCCATAGGCGGGGCCGGTGAAATCGACCTCGCGGCCCGAGACCGACGAGACGACGACGATGGAAGGCGACTTGGACTTTTCGAGATAGGGCAGTGCCGCATTGACGGCGCGCACCGTGTGCAGCATGTCGACCTGGAACTGCTTCTGCCAGGCCTCTTCGCTCTGATCGACCGCGAGTGCCGAGACATTGGCGACCAGGATGTCGATGCCGCCCAGCGCCGAGGCTGAGGCCGCGATCCAGCTCTCGAGCTCCGCCTTGTTGCTCACATCGATCGCCTGGCCGAAGCTCTTGACCTTCTTCTTGCCGAGATCGGCGACGGCGGCGTCGACCTCGCCCTTGTTGCGGGCGCAGACCGCGACATTGGCGCCTTCATCGGCGAAGATATCGGCGGCGCGCCGGCCGATGCCTTTCGTTCCGCCGGTCACCAGCGCGTTCAGTCCTTTGAGGCCAAGATCCATGATGCGTCTCCCTTTGAAATCTATGTGGCCGGCGCCAGGCACCAGACGGCGAAGAGCGGTGTGCTGCCGGATGCCATCGCATGCTTGATATGGGGCGTGTTGTAGAAGCTGCCGCCGATGCTGGGCTCGAACCAGTCGTCCTCGCCTTGCCGGAACCTGCCCTTCGACAGCACGAGATAGACTTCCTCCGGCGCATGATGGTGATCGGGATAGCGTACGTCCGGAGCGAGCAGGCTGACCCCGACCCAGACATCATCGCGCGGCTCATAGCCATTCGGGCCGACGATCATCGCATTGGCATGGCCGTCGGTGAAATTGGCGCTGGCCGTCTGATCGGCGCTGGCGCGCCGCGTCCAGGTGAGATGCGGCTCCAAGGCGGCGAAGGCATCGGCGATCTTCGCCAGCGACGGACCGGCCGCGCGGGCCGTCGTCAGCGCGTCGCCCAGATAGGCGCAGGCCGGCAATCGGGCCGGCGTTTTCGCCGCGACTGGGCGAGCCCGGTCCAAGGCGTCGAAGACGCGCCACAGGCAGCGCCCGGCGGCCGCTCCCCATTGCCGCTGGCCGATCTCGCTGCGCAGCGACGCGAGGAAGTCCTGCAGGGCCTCCGGCCGCTCAGCCATTGCGGCCTCCCGGCGGCTCGTTGAGGAACCGCGTGAAGCCCTCGCCATAGTCCGGATGCCAGCGCGACAAAGGCGGCCGGTTCTCGATGATGTCGCCCGCAGCCCAAGCGATGCGCTTCTCATCGGTCGGGCGCGCCACTTCATTATCGGGACATAATATATAGAAGTCGCCGCGCTCGAGGCTCGCCAGCATGAAATCGACCGTCTGCTCGGGCGTCCAGGCGCCGGCCGGCTTCTCGCTGCGACCCTTGGCGGTCAGGCCGGTGAAGACGAAGCCCGGGATCAGGAGATGCGCCTTAAGCTTGCAGTCCTTGAGCGAGCGAAGCTCATGCTGCAGCGCCTCGGTGAACACCTTCACCCCGGCTTTGGAGACATTATAGGCCGGATCGCCCGGCGGCGTGGTGATGCCCTGTTTCGAACCGGTATTGATGATGAGGCCGGGCGTGCCTTGCGCGATCATGTTGGGCGCGAAAATGCGCGTGCCGTTGATGACGCCCCACAGATTGACGGCGATCACCTGATCCCAATTGGCATAAGGACCGAACATCTGGCTGCCGGGCTGGATGCCGGCATTGTTCATCAGCACGTCGATCTGGCCGAAATGATCGCGCACCGTCCGTTCCAGCTTCTTCAGATCCTCTGGCTCGGCGACGTCGCAAGGCGCCACGATGCAATTATCTGCCGCGGCGAGCGCGCCACTGGCCTGCATCAGCCGCTCCGCATCCTTGTCGGCGATGCAGACCTTGAGGCCGCGCTCGAGGAAGCTCTTGGCGGCGGCGAGTCCGATGCCGGACGCGCCGCCGGTGATGACGGCGACATGGCCTTGCTTCAGCGCTTCGACGGTCATCGGCGGCTCCTTTCCATCACATTACGCCCGGATAGGCGCCGCCGTCGATCAGCAGATTCTGACCCGTGATATAGCCCGCATGCGCCGAACACAGGAAGGCGCAGGCCTTGCCGAATTCGCGCGGCGTCCCGAAGCGTTTCGCCGGGATGGCCGCCTCTTCCTCGGCCCGGATCTTGTCGATCCCCACACCTTGCGCCTCTGCCGCCTTGGCGAGCCCGTCATTGAGCCGGCGCGTGTCGAAGGAGCCGGGCAGCAGGAAATTGATCGTGACATTGGCATGCGCCACCGAGCGCGCCACGCCGGCGAGGAAGCCGGTCAGCCCGAGTCGCGCACCGCTCGACAGATCAAGGCCGGCGATCGGCGCCTTGATCGAGCCCGAGGTGATATTGACGATGCGTCCGAAGCGCCGCTCCACCATCTTGTCGATGACCGCCTGGATGAGCTCGATCGGGCTCACCATGTTGTTGATGAGGCCCGCGAGCTGGGCCTCGCGGTCGATCTGCCGGAAGTCGCGGTAAGGCGGGCCGCCATTATTGTTGACCAGAATATCGACCTGGGGAACGGCACCGAGGATCCTGGCCTGGCCTTCCTTCGTGCCGACATCGGCAATGACCGGGATGACCTTGGTGCCGGTGCCGGCCTCGATCTCATGCGCCGTTTCCTCTAGCGCCGTCTTGTCGCGGCCATTGACCACCAGCGTGCAGCCGGCTTTCGCCAGCTCGAAGGCGCAGCCCTTGCCGAGCCCGCGGCTCGATGCGCAAACAATCGCCGTGCGTCCGGCAATGCCCAGATCCATCATCGTCTCCTTTGCGGATGTCGCCCAAAGACTGGGCACATCGAGATCATCCTGCATAACTTTATCGCAGTGCAACAATATTAGGCGACCTTGCACCGACCGCGCAAATGTCAAATCGCTCAATCACAGCAAGGTCTTGATGAATTTGCAGAAGCAGCCAGGCCAACTGGCACGCAGCTTGCGCTGCGTCGCAATGACGGGGCGATAATCATAAGGGGAGACGCATGAACAGACGTGACTTCGTTAGACGGGGCAGAGGACTTCTCGTCGCTGCCGCCATGGGGCCAATGATGCTTGCCGCCTCACCGGCCTTCGCCGAGGAGACGATCAAGGTCGGCATCCTGCATTCGCTGTCGGGAACCATGGCGATCTCGGAGACGACGCTCAAAGACGTGATGCTGATGCTCATCGAAGAGCAGAACAAGAAGGGCGGGCTCCTCGGCAAGAAGCTCGAGGCGGTGGTCGTCGATCCGGCGTCCAACTGGCCGCTCTTCGCCGAGAAGGCGCGCGATCTCCTCGCCAAGGACAAGGTCGCCGCGGTCTTCGGCTGCTGGACCTCGGTGTCGCGCAAGTCGGTGCTGCCGGTGTTCGAGGAGCTGAACGGCCTCCTCTTCTATCCTGTCCAATATGAGGGCGAGGAAAGCTCCAAGAACGTCTTCTATACCGGGGCCGCGCCGAATCAGCAGGCGATCCCGGCCGTCGATTATCTGATGAGCGAGGATGGCGGCGCGGTGAAGCGCTGGGTGCTGGCCGGCACCGACTATGTCTATCCGCGCACCACCAACAAGATCCTGGAAGCCTATCTCAGGGCCAAGGGGGTCGCGGCCGAAGACATCATGATCAACTACACGCCCTTCGGCCATGCCGACTGGCAGACCATCGTCTCCGATATCAAGAAATTCGGCTCCGCCGGCAAGAAGACGGCCGTCGTCTCGACCATCAATGGCGATGCCAATGTGCCTTTCTACAAGGAACTGGGCAATCAGGGTGTGAAGGCCGAGGACATCCCGGTCGTCGCCTTCTCGGTCGGCGAAGAGGAGCTTGCCGGCCTCGATACTGCGCCCCTCGTCGGCCATCTCGCCGCCTGGAACTATTTCCAGAGCGTCGATGCGCCGATCAATGCCGAATTCATCAAGACCTGGAAGACCTTCATCAAGAACGACAAGCGCGTGACCAACGATCCGATGGAAGCGCATTTCATCGGCTTCAACATGTGGGTCGAGGCGGTGAAGAAGGCAGGCAGCATCGATCCCGATGCCGTCGGCGACGCGATCATCGGCGTCAGCGTTGCGAACCTCTCGGGCGGCACCTCGACCATGATGCCGAACCATCACATCACCAAGCCGGTGCTCATTGGCGAGATCCAGGCCGACGGGCAGTTCCAGACCGTCTGGCAGACCTCGGGCACCGTCGTCGGCGATGAATGGTCGGACTATCTCGAGGGCTCGAAGGACCTGATCTCCGACTGGCGCAAGCCGCTCGGCTGCGGAAACTTCAATGTCGCCACCGGGAAATGTGGCGGCCAGGGCAGTTAACCCCTTCTCTACTGCCTTGAACCGCACAGAGAGGCGGGCTCGTTGAGAGTCCGCCTCATTTAACCCGATCCGGAGTGCCAATGACGGGACGCGCCTGGACTGTCGTCATGGGGATCATGCTCTGCATGGTGCTCCTGGCCTCGCGTGGCATGGCCGCGGATCTTGCGGTCGAGATCAAGGGACTCGACACAGCAAGCTTTCCCCAGAAGGAGAAAGCCATCGCCGCCATTGCCGGGACCGGCGACATGAGGGTCGCCGCGGTCTTGACGGCGCTCAATGACAACAAGCTTCTGATCCGCAAGAGCGATCGCCTGGTCGTCATCGCGGAAGGCAATGTCATCGAGAATGCCGCGACCGGCGAGGAGCTGGGCGAGGCTCAAGCAACGGATCTCGACAAGATCGCCATCAACAACAAGATCAGGCGACAGCTCAAGGTGATCCTCGGCAACCTGACCTTGTTCTCGGACGATCCGGCCGTGCGGCTGAAGGCGGCCCATGACATCTTCCGCTCGCGCGATCTCTCCGCGATGCAGCCCTTGAAGGATGCCTTGGCCAAGGAACAAGACCCGCGGGTGAAGCTCGTCCTGGAGCAGGTCATGGCAGCCTTGACGCTCGTCTCCGACGCACCCGAAGCGGAAAAGCTTGCTGCCGTCACCATCGTCAAGGCGCGCGGCGACCAGGATGCGCTGTCCCTCTTGGCATCCGTGGCCGCGGGCTCGGGTCCCGTCGCTCGCGCCGCCACCGAAGCCCTCTCCACCCTCGAGCGCATGCGGGCATTCTGGGAGGCCGCGCAAAATACCGTCTATGGCTTGAGCCTCGGCTCGGTTCTGCTGCTCGCGGCCATCGGCCTCGCCATCACCTTCGGCGTGATGGGTGTCATCAACATGGCGCATGGCGAGATGGTGATGATCGGCGCCTATGTGACCTTTCTGGTGCAGGAGATCATGCGCAATTCGGCGCCCTGGCTGCTCGATCAATCGCTCTTCATCGCCATTCCGCTCGCTTTCCTTATCACCGCTTTCATCGGGATCCTGATCGAGAGAAGCATCATCCGTTTCCTCTATGGCCGCGCGCTGGAGACGCTGCTCGCCACTTGGGGCCTTTCGCTGATCCTGCAGCAGGCCATCCGCAGCCTCTTCGGCCCGACCAACCGCGAGGTCGCGACACCGTCCTGGATGTCGGGCTCGCTCGAGCTCGGTGGGATCGCTCTTACCGCCAACCGCCTCGCCATCATCGTCTTCGCCCTCATTGTCTTCGTGGGCCTCCTCGTCATCCTGCGCCACACGCGCTTCGGCCTCGAAATGCGCGCCGTCACCCAGAACCGCCAGATGGCGAGCGCCATGGGCATTCACACCGCCCGCATCGATGCCTTGACCTTCGGCCTGGGCTCCGGCATCGCCGGCATAGCCGGCGTGGCGCTCAGCCAGATCGACAATGTCAGCCCCAATCTCGGCCAGTCCTATATCATCGACAGCTTCATGGTCGTCGTCTTCGGCGGTGTCGGCAATCTGTGGGGAACGCTGGTCGCCGCTTTGACGCTCGGCATTGCCAACAAGTTTCTCGAGCCCTTTGCCGGCGCGGTGCTCGGCAAGATACTCGTCCTTGTCTTCATCATCCTGTTCATCCAGAAGCGGCCGCGCGGCCTGTTCGCGCTCAAAGGCCGGGCGGTGGAAGCATGATCGCGAGGCTCTTAGGCAAGGACCGTGGCGTGCTGATCACGCTGGCAGTGATCCTCCTCATCGCCATCCTCGTTCCGGCCCTTCATCTGCTGACGCCGCCTGCGAGCCCGATCCACATCCCGGCCTATGCCATGGCGCTCATCGGCAAGTATCTCTGCTATGCGATGCTCGCTTTGTCGCTCGACCTCATCTGGGGCTATTGCGGCATATTGAGCCTCGGCCATGGCGCCTTTTTCGCCCTCGGCGGCTATGCCATGGGCATGTATCTGATGCGCCAGATCGGCAGCCGCGGCGTCTATGGCAATGCGGAGCTGCCGGATTTCATGGTCTTCCTCAACTGGACCGAGTTGCCATGGTACTGGCATGGCTTCGATGGGTTCGCCTTCACGGCCCTCATGGTGCTGCTCGTCCCGGGCCTGCTCGCCTTTCTCTTCGGCTTCTTCGCCTTCCGTTCGCGCGTGAGCGGCGTCCATCTTTCGATCATCACCCAGGCTCTGACTTTCGCCTTGATGCTCGCTTTTTTCCGCAATGACATGGGTTTCGGCGGCAACAACGGCCTCACCGATTTCAAGGACATTCTCGGCTTCAGCCTGCAATCGAGCGGCACCCGTGCCGCCCTCTTCGCCGCCACCTGCTTGGCGCTCGGCGCAAGCCTCATGCTCAGCCTCGCCATCATCCGCTCGCGCCTGGGCGCGGTGATGACGGCGATCCGCGATGCCGAGAACCGCACCCGCTTTCTCGGTTATCGGGTCGAGTCCTTCAAGCTCTTTGCCTTCACCGTCTCGGCTTGCATCGCGGGCCTGGCGGGCGCGCTTTATGTGCCGCAGGTCGGCATCATCAACCCGGGTGAATTCGCGCCCGCCAATTCGATCGAGGCGGTGATCTGGGCGGCCGTCGGCGGCCGCGGCACATTGTTCGGCCCGATCCTCGGTGCCGTGCTCGTCAATTTCGCCAAGAGCTGGTTCACCAGTGTCCTGCCCGAGCTGTGGCTGTTCGCGCTGGGCGGCCTCTTCCTCGCGGTGACCCTTTTCCTGCCGAGAGGCCTTGCCGGCCTGTTCGATCGTAAAGCCGCCGGCGGCAAGCAGCCGGTGCCCGCCGCCCAGCCCGAAGCCGCGGAGTGAGACATGGACAAGGCCGCCAATTCCATCCTCTATCTCGACGACGTCAATGTCAGCTTCGACGGCTTCAAGGCGCTGAAAGCCCTCTCCCTCATCATCGAGCCGGGCGAGATGCGCGCCGTCATCGGACCGAACGGCGCCGGCAAGACGACGATGATGGACGTCATCACCGGCAAAACGCGGCCCGACACGGGGGATGTTCTCTTCGCCGAGACGCGCGATCTGACCCGGCTCGACGAAGCGGCCATTGCCGAGCTCGGCATCGGCCGCAAATTCCAGAAGCCGAGCGTCTTCGAAAGGCTCACCGTGGCGGAGAACCTGGCGCTGGCGCTCGCCGGCAATCGTTACGTGCGCGAGGCGTTGTTCTGGCGAATGTCCGCAGGCGAGAGGAACCGTCTCGATGAGCTTCTCGAGATCATCCGGCTCGGCGCGCAGAAGGACATGCTGGCCGCCCGGCTCTCGCACGGCCAGAAGCAATGGCTCGAGATCGGCATGCTTCTGGCGCAGGAGCCGAAGCTGCTCCTGGTCGACGAGCCTGTCGCCGGCATGACCGACGCCGAGACCGAGACGACCGCAGCCCTCCTCAAATCCATTGCCGGCGAGCGGTCGGTCATTGTCGTCGAGCATGACATGAGCTTCGTGCGCGAGCTCGGCGTCAAGGTCACGGTCCTGCATGAGGGCACGGTCCTGGCCGAAGGCTCGCTCGATCATGTGAGCGCCGATGATCGCGTCATCGAGGTGTACCTCGGACGATGACAGCCCTTGCGGTCACCAATCTCGATGTGTTCTACGGCGCCGCCCAGGCGCTGCGCGGCGTATCGCTTAGCGTCGAGACGGGAAAGGTCTGCTGTCTCCTCGGCCGCAATGGTGTCGGCAAGACGACGCTTCTGCGCACCATCATCGGTCAGCTCAAGCCGAGGCGCGGCCAGGTCATGCTGGAAGGCCGTGACATCACGGGCCTCAAGCCCTTCGAACGTGCCAAGAGCGGCATCGCCTATGTGCCGCAGGGCCGCGAGATTTTCCCCTTGCTGACCGTGAAGGAGAATCTCGAAACCGGTTTCGCCCATTTGCCGGGAACTCAGCGCAATCTCCCGCCCGAGATCTTCGAGCTGTTTCCGGTCCTCGCCACCATGCTGGGCCGGCGCGGCGGCGACCTTTCCGGCGGCCAGCAGCAGCAATTGGCGATTGCCCGCGCCCTGGTGATGCGGCCCAAGGTCATCGTGCTCGACGAGCCGACGGAAGGGATACAGCCTTCCATCATCAAGGATATCGGGCGCACCATCCGCTTTCTGCGCGAGCGCGGACAAATGGGCATCCTCCTGGTCGAGCAATATTTCGATTTCGCCCATGAGCTCGCCGACACGATCGCCGTCATGACCCGAGGCGAGATCGTCGTCTCCGGCGCCGCGGCCGATCTCGAGGCCGCGGCGATCACGCGTCATCTCACGATCTGACAGCGCAGGCTCAGCCGCTGCTCTCCTCCAGCGCTGTCCCATCGGCAGCTCCCGTCGCCTCGCTGCCCAGGCGCAGCCGGTGGCCATCGAGGTCCTCGACATTCATCTCGCGCAGACCCCAGGGGAAATTGGTGGGCGCCTGGCGGATGATCGCGCCACTCTTCTTATAATCGTCGTGTAGCGCATCGACGTCATTGATGAAGATCGAGATCCATGTGCCGGAAGCGCCTTGCGCGCCTTCGCAAAGGAAAATCCGGACCGAGTCGCGGAAGACGCAGCCGAAAGTGGGTGGCGTGCCCCAGTCCCATTCCTTGTGGAAACCGAGCTTGTCCACATAATAGGCGATAGCGGCGGGGACATTCTTCACATTGAGGATCGGCACGGCGGAGTCGAAACGGTTCTCGCTCTGCTCGGTCGGATGAGCACCGGCCTTCACCAGATAGTCTGCGATCCGCCTGTCCGTCTTCGCCGAGGCGTGATTGAGCGGCGTCCTGCCGCGGTCATCCTTGGCGTGGGGATCGGCCCCGAGCTCGAGAAGCAGGTCCACCATCTCCGGCCGGTTCTTGCACACGGCGAAATGCAAGGGCATGCGGCGATTCTCGAAACGGCTCATCTGTTGGCCGAGCACTCTTCTGTCCTTCGCGACAAGGCTGCGCAGCAGATCGGCGCGGTCGAGCGCGATCGCGGCAAAAATCGTCGGCCTGGCGCCATGCGCCAGCAGATAGTCGGCAACGTCCCGATTGATCCTCTGAAAACTCGTCGCCCAGCCGATCACATTCATTTCGTGATCGTCGCCCTCGCCGTCGACATCGCCGCCCACGGCGATGAGGCGCTTCACGACATCGAGATGTCCCCCGCTCGCCGCCCAATGCAACGCATAGGCCTTGTCGAACTTATCGCGCCGGTTCACGTCGAAGCCGAGCCTGAGCAGCAGATTCACGCAATCGAGATGGCCGCCCTGCGCGGCAAGATGCAGAAGCGGCATGCTCCATTGCCCGCCGGTGATCGCGATCTTGGCCGGATGCTCGGCGAGCAGGCGCTCGAGCTCGCTTGCTTTGCCATTCACCGTCGCAGCGATGATCTGGCCGTCGATGCTCACCTTGTCGACATGCGCCTTGAGCGCGCGCCAGCTCGCAAAGCCATAGTCACGCGCAAGGGCGAGCTGGGCTTCATGCAGCTTGGCGTCCGGATTGCCGGCGCGCAATGCCTTGAGCCGCTGCTTGGCGGTCTTCTTCAGCCAATCGAGATCGGGTTGTGCGGGAAGCGTCGTCATTGAACACCTTCTTTCATGAGGCCCGCTGTCCGCGGCTCGGGCCGGAAAGAAGATGTGGATCACATCGAAGATGGAGGCGGGTTCAACCCTTCACGCGGACCGTCGGTCGCCTGCACGACCGTGCCCAGACTAAAGGCAAGCAATAGCGAAAGTCAAACAGGACCTTCCCGCGTTCGCTATTCGCACGTGCTGCGGACAATCTGTTCATATGCTAAGGAAATGGCGGGGTGCCCGTGAATCGTAGAAAAGAGATAGGGGAGAGGAACATCATGCAGCGCATCAAATTCATCGACAGAATGGCTTCAGGAAAGCTCAGTCGCCGTGCCATGTTGCGTGGGGCCAGCGCCTTCGGCGTCGGCCTTGTCGTGCTGCCGCGCTTGCCGCAGGCCGCCGAAGTGCTCACTTGCCTCGAATGGGCGGGCTACGACGCGCCCGGTTATTTCACGAGCTATGTCGGCAAGCATGGCGGCGCGCCGAATTTCTCGATCTTCTCGGGCGAGGAGGATGCGCTCGCCAAGGTGCTGGCCGGCTTCAAGGCGGATGTGATGCATCCGTGCAATTATTCGGTGAACCGCTTCGTCGATGCCAAGGTCGCGAGCGAGATCGACACCGCGAAGCTCTCGAACTGGAAAGACGTCTTTCCCGCTCTGCAGACGGCGAGCGGCGTGGTCATGGGCGGCAAGGTCGTCATGGCGCCTGCCGACTGGGGCAATTCCAGCATTGCCTACCGCACCGACCTCGTCGATGCCGATTTCGCGAAGAACGAAAGCTGGAGCATTTTCTACGACGACAAATACGCCGGCAAGGTATCCATGACCGACAACGAGGTCGCGATCGCCATCGGCATGATGACGACCGGCGCCAAATATGAAGACGCAGCCCAGGTGACCGGCGAGACACTCCTCGCGGCGGCGAAGAATTGGGGCGTCAAGGCGGTGAAGAACAGCCGCTTCCTGTGGAACGATCCTTCCGAATTGCAACAGGCCTTGGCCTCGGGCGAGGTCGTCGCCGCCTATGCCTGGAACGACGTCTACAGGAACGTCAAGCGCGAAGGTGTTCCCATTGCCTATGCCAAGCCCAAGGAAGGCTATTTCACCTGGTTCTGCGGCTTGACGCTGCTCAACACCGGCAAGGCCGATCCGGCCCTTGCCTATGATTTCATCGATGCCTGGCTTTCGCCCGAAACCGGCAAGCTCTTGATCGACGAGTCGGGCTATGGCCATGCCAACATCAAATCCTTCGCGCTCGCCGACAAGCAGGCCGTCGCCGATATGGGGATCACCGATCCGGCCGAGCATATGAAGAACGGCACGCTCTTCATCCAGGTCAGCGATGCCGTGCAGAGCGAATGGAACAAGGCCTGGGGAGACGTCAAAGCGCTCAAGCAATAGAGCCCGCTTTGCCTCGCCTTCCTTCAACGGCGCCGCCCTGGCTCATCGGCTATGGCCTCCTGTCGCCCGCGATCGCCATCATGACCGTCATGATGGCGGCACCGCTTCTCGCCATGGTGGTCTTGAGCTTCTGGACCCAGACCGGCTTCGACATCGACCGCAGCTTCACGCTGGCGAACTACTGGACCCTGGTCGAACCCGCCTCGGAGCCCACTGTCTGGATGGGCGTACCCTTCCCGTTGGAATATCCGGTTCCCGCCATCCTGCTGCTCAAATCCATCGTCATGTCGCTCATCATCACCATCGCCGTCATCGCGATGGCCTATCCGATGGCTTATTTCCTGGCCTTCCGCGTCACGCGCAGCAAGGCCTTGTGGCTCGTGCTCCTGACCATTCCCTTCTGGACGAGCTATCTCCTGCGGGTCTTCGCCTGGAAGATCGTGCTGGGCTTCAACGGCGCCATCAATTCGGGGCTGAAATCACTCGGCCTCATCGCCGAGCCCCTGTCCTTTCTCCTCTATAATCCGCTGGCGGTGATGATCACGCTTGTCCATGCCTGGGTCGCCTTCGCCGTCCTGCCGATTTACGTCTCGCTCGAGAAGATCGATCGTTCCCTGCTCGAGGCGGCGACCGATCTGGGCGACAGCCGGTGGCGGCGCTTCATGCGGGTCACGCTGCCGCTCTCGGCCCCTGGCGCTATTGGTGCCGCCCTTCTCGTCTTCATCCCTACTGTCGCCGACTATGTGACGCCGACTCTCGTCGGCGGCCCCGGCGGCACGATGATCGGAAACCTCATCCAGGAGCTGTTCCTCAAGCAGAACAACGCGCCTCTGGGCGCCGCCGTCGCTTTATGCATGATGCTGACGGTCGGCGCGGCCGTGGCGCTTTTCCTGTGGCTCATAGGCTTCCGCCGGCTCAGATCGCGGACCGGGTGACTGCATGAGATCCCGATCCCGCCTTCTCTTCTTCTATGCCGCTCTCTTCCTGCTGTTCCTCTATGGCCCGATATTGCTGGCGCCGTTATTCTCCTTCAATGACAGCACCTTCGCCACCTTCCCGCTCAAGGGCCTGACCTTCCGCCACTATGCCGAGATGGCCCGGAATACCGGCCTCCTCCAGGCCCTGCGCAACAGCCTGATCGTCGCCACGGCAACGGCGGTCATCGCCACCGCCGTCAGCCTGCCTGCCGCCATCGCCCTGACGCGTTACAAGCTCCCCGGCGCCGGCGCCATCCTCACCGCCATGTCGGCGCCGCTCATCATTCCCTCGATCGTCTTCGGCGTGGCGCTTCTCATCATCATCCTGCGCTTCCTCGACCTGGAGCTCAGTTTGTGGACCATCGCCGCGAGCCATGTCTTCATCTGCATTCCCTTTGCCATGACGGTGCTGATGTCGAGGCTCGAGGGTTTTGACAAAAGCCTCGAGGAGGCATCCCGCGATCTCGGCGAAGATGCCTGGATGACGTTTTTGCGCGTGACGCTGCCGCTGGCCAAGTCCGGCATCGTTTCGAGCCTGCTGCTCTGCTTCGTCACCTCTTTCGATGAGTTCGTGCTCGCCTTCTTCCTGTCCGGTACCGAGCCGACTTTGCCGGTCTATCTGTTCGGCCAATTGCGCTTTCCCAACAAGCTCCCCGGCATGCTGGCGCTCGGATCCACTATCCTCTTCTTCTCGGGCCTCATCGTGATACTGGCCGAGATCCTGCGCCGCCGCGGCGTCCAGTCCAATTCCCCGGGAGACATCTGACATGGCTGAGAGTGGCGGCGATGTGATCGATATCCGTGGCGTCTCCAAGCATTTCGGCACGGTGGCGGCCGTCGACGGCGTCTCCTTCTCGATCAAGCGCGGTGAGTTCTTCTCTCTCCTCGGCCCATCGGGCTGCGGCAAGACCACTCTCCTGCGCATGCTGGCGGGCTTCGAGCATCCGACCCTAGGCGAGATCCTCATCGACAGCCTGCCGATGACCCATGTGCCGGCTAACAAGCGCCCCACCAACATGGTGTTCCAGAGCTACGCCATCTTTCCGCATCTGAATGTCGAGGAGAATGTCGGCTATGGCCTGAGGAACCGTAGGATGAGCAAGGACGAGATCCGCGCCAGCGTTGCCGCGGCCCTCGAACTGGTGAAGCTCGGTGGATTGGGCAAGCGCGGCGCGCATCAGCTTTCCGGCGGCCAGCGCCAGCGCGTGGCGCTCGCCCGCGCCTTGGTCTGCCGGCCCAAGGTGCTGCTGCTCGATGAACCCTTGGGCGCCCTCGACAAGAAGCTGCGCGAGGAGATGCAGCTCGAACTGCGCCAGTTGCAGCGCAATGTCGGCATCACTTTCGTATTCGTGACGCATGACCAGGAGGAGGCGCTGACGCTGTCGGACCGCATCGCCGTCATGTCGTCCGGCAAGGTATTGCAGATCGCACGCTCGAACGATCTTTATGAGAACCCGAATTGCCGCGAGGTGGCCGAGTTCATCGGCAACATGAACCTGTTCGAAGGCAAGGTCGCTTCCTTCTCGCAAGGCAAGGCCGCGATCGACACGACCGCCGGCCGGTTCGTGGCCCCGACGGCGCAGCCGCTCACGACGGGCGTGCCGGTCTATCTCGCCGTGCGCCCTGAGAAGCTGATGCTCTCGGTCGAAAAGCCGGCAGCGGATGTCAATGCGGTCAAAGGCCGGATCATGGCCGAGACCTATCTCGGCGCTCGCCGCCAGTTTCTCGTGAAGCTCGACAGCCAGGCGAAACCGGTCACAGTTTCGCAGCAGATCTCGGGAGCTGAATCGCATGTCCCGGCGAGCGGCGAAGTCTGGGTTGCCTGGTCTCCGCCGCTCGGCCGGCTTCTGACGGAATAGCTTAGAGGCCGAGCTTCGTTTTGACCGCCGCTGCGGCGTCACCGCCATCGAAAGTCGTAACCCCGGCAAGCCAGGGCGTGACGGCATCGGGATGCTTCTTCAGCCACTCGCTCGCCGCCGCCTTGGGATCCTTGCCTTCATCGAGGATGGCGCCCATCATCTCGTTCTCCATATCGAGCGTGAAGCGCAGATTGGCGGCGAGCTTCGCCGCATTGGGACATTCCGTCCCATAGCCGCTGCGGATATTGGTGAGCACCTCGGCGCCGCCGTAATTGGGACCGAAATAGGCGTCACCGCCCGAGAGATAGTCGATCTTGAAGCGGGTGTTCATCGGATGCGGCGCCCAGCCCAGGAACACGATCCACTTCTCCGCTTTGACCGCGCGCTCCACCTCGGCCAGCATCCCCTGCTCGGACGATTCGACCACCTCCCAACCCTTCAGGCCGAAATCGCCTTTGCCGATCATGTCGAGGATCATCCGGTTGCCGTTGTTGCCGGGCTCGATGCCATAGATCTTCTTCTCGAAGCGGTCGGGGAATTTCTGCAGATCGGCGAAATCCTTGACCCCGGCATCGGCGACATATTTCGGCACCGCGAAAGTATATTTGGCGCCGGTCAGATTGGTCGCCACGACCTCGATCGACTTGTCGTCGAGATAGGGCTTGCGGTCGGCTTCCATGCTGGGCTGCCAGTCGCCCAGATAGACATCGACATCCTTGTTCTTCATGCTCGCATAGGTGACCGGGATCGACAGCACCTGCGTCTCCGGACTGTAGCCCAGCGCTTCCAGGATGACCGAGGCGGTGGCGGTGGTCGCGGTGATGTCGGTCCAGCCGACATCGGAGAAGCGCACCTTCTTGCAGGTTTCGCTCTCGGCGGCCAGCGCATGGCTGGCGCAGAGGAGGCTCAATCCGGCGCAGGCAAATAGAAGTCTCTGCATGTTTCTCTCCCTAGTTGTTGTTTGCTACCAGAGTGCACCCCCGGTGATCTGGATATTCTCCGCGGTAATGCCGCGCGCTGCATCGCTGCACAGGAAGGCGGCCAGCGCCGCGATCTCCTGCGGCTGGATGATCCGCTGCTGCGGATTCTGTTGGGCGATATCGGCCATTGCCTCTTCCAGCGTCCGTCCCTTGCCCTCGCGCGCGACGACCTGGGCCACATTGCGGCGCATGAGCTCGGTCTCGACCCAGGTCGGGCTGATCATCACGCAAGCGACGCCATGCGGCGCCCCTTCCAGCGCCACGCAGCGCGTGAGGCCGAGCAGGCCGGACTTGGAGGCGCAATAAGCCGGATTGTCCTTCCAGCCGACCGTTGCCGCGGTCGAGCCGATGTTGATGATGCGGCCCCAATGGCGCCCGATCATGCCCGGCAGGAGCTTGCGCGTCATGCGGAAGGCGCCATTGAGATTGGTGTCGATGATCTTGAGCCACAGCTCGTCCGAATGGCCCGAGACCGGCTGCTCGGCAGTCGTGCCCGCGGCATTCACCAGTATGTCCGCTGGCCCGCAGGCTTTGTCGGCGGCGGCGATGAACTCATCGATCACCTTAAGGTCACGCACATCGAGATGACCGGCGAAGACCTTGGCGCCAAAATCCTGCAGCGTCTCGCGGACCGCGGTGATCTCTTGCGGATCCGGATAGGCCGCGGCATCGCCCCGCCGCCCGCTCGCTTCACTGACATAGGAGCCGACGGCGACATGGGCCCCGGCCTCCGCCAAAGCCTTGGCGATTTCGAGCCCCTGTCCCGTCAGCCCGCCGGTGATGACGGCGCTGCGCCCCTGCAGCGGCTTCATGCCGTCCTCATGCGAACCACCAGCGTTGCGCGATCTTCATGCCGTCGACATCGTAATTCGGCGCGACCGGGCCATGCGCGAGCTTGTCGGAATGGACATTGACCAGGTTGTTGAACATGAGAACGAGCGCGCCGCCATCCTCGGCCACGAGGTTCTGCAGTTCGGCATACATCCCCGCGCGCTTGTTGGCGTCGAGTTCCGAGCGCGCCGCCGCCAGCATCTTGTCGAAACCCGCATTCGACCAGAAGGTGTCGTTCCAGGCCGCACCCGTGACATAGGCCGTCGTGAACATGGCATCGGCCGTCGTGCGGCCGTTCCAATAGCAGAAGCACCAGGGCTTCTTCAGCCAGACATTGGACCAGTAGCCGTCATTGGGCTCACGCACCACGTTGATGTCGATGCCGGCCTTGGCCGCCTGCTCCTTCATCAGCAGCGCCGAATCGACGGCGCCGGCAAAGGCGGCATCGGCGGTCGAGAGGTCGACCGCCAGGGATTGCAGCCCTGCCGCCTTCAAGTGGAATTTAGCCTTGTCCGGATCGTAGGCATGCTGCTCCTTCGGATCCGCATGGAAGGGCACGCCCTTGGCGAGCGGGTTGTCGTTGCCGATGGTCCCGTGGCCGAGCAGGATCTTGTTCACCAGCTCCTGGCGGTCGACGGCATATTTGAGCGCCAGCCGCACATTCTTGTCGTTGAAGGGCGCCACGGTGCAGTTCATCGGCGCCGTGTAATGCGCGAATCCGGCGATCTCCGAGACCACGACGCCCGGATTTCTCTGCAGCATGGGCAGCGTCTTGAGGTCGGCGCGGTCGGCGAAATCGATCTCGCCGGTGATGAGCGCGTTCATGCGCGCCGCGACATCGATGATGGACAGGACCTCGATCTCGTCGAAATAAGTCTGCCCGTGATAATTGGCGTAGCGCTTGCCTTCAAAGCGCGCGCCGGGCTCGTAGCGCGATTTCACATAAGGTCCGGTGCCGATGCCGGACTCCCAGTCGACCTTGCCGTCGGCGGCCGGCATGATCGGGATATGGAAGTCATAGGTCACGAAGGGAAAGTCGGCATTGCCGTTGGACAGCGTGAACACCACCGTGTCCTTGCCATCGGCCTTCACCTCGGTGAGATCGGCCAGCAGGGGCTTCGCCGCCGACTTGGAGTCGGCGCCCAGATGATATTGGAACGACGCGACCACGTCATTGGCATCGACGCTCTTGCCATTGTGGAACTCCACACCTTTGCGCAGCTTGAACACCCACTGTTTCGCATCGGGTGAGGATTCGAAGCTCTCGGCGAGATCGGGAACGATCGTGCCGTCCGCCGTGACGTCGGTCAGGCTCGAGCGCAAGGCGCCCCAGGCGACGACCTGGTTGAACGTATCGGGAATGCTGCCGGGATCGAGCGTGTCATTGGTGGAACCGCTGCCGAGCCCCATGCGGAACCGCCCGCCCTTCTTGGGCTCGGCCCGCGCCATGGCGGTGAACAGGCCCTCGGCCGCGGCCACTGTGATGCCGGCGGCGATAGCCTGCTGGATGAATTCGCGCCGCGACAGGCGGCGTGTTCTGGTGAGCGTCTTCAACCGGTCAAGCGTCATCTGTTTCCTCCTGTTGTCTGTCGTTGACTCAATCGCGCAGTAAATCTCTCTGTTCGGCTTCATGATAGGACCGCGAGCCCCGGTAATAGCGCTTGGAGGCGTCCTGCCAGGGCTGGTAGTCCCAGGGCGTGACCTCGCCGACTTTAAGCGCCTGATAGACCAGGCGCCGCCGGCGCTGGCTGCGGACGATCTCGTCCTTGAGCTTGCCCAGATCCCAGCGCCGCGCCAGTTCGGCGCGGAAATCGGCGATCACCGGCGCATAGGCCGGATCCGCCGCAAGATCGGCGATCTCGTCGGGATCCTGCTCCATGTCGAAGAGCTGCGGCGGATCATGCTCGACGAAAGTGAACTTGTAGCGGCCCTTGCGGATCAGCACATAAGGGGCCGCGACCCCTTCCGACATGAGCTCGCTCACGGCGACGCGGTCCGCATCGTCCGCCGTGAACAGCGGCAGCAGGCTCTGGCCGTCGGGCGGGTCGGGATAGCCCGGCCAATTGTCGCCGGCGGCGATCTCGACCAGGGTCGGCAGGATGTCGACCAGCGAGCAATTGGCCTTGATGCGGTGCGCCTTGCTGATGCCAGGCCCCGCCATGATCAGCGGCACGCGCGCCGACCAGTCATAGAAGCTCATCTTGTACCAGAGGCCGCGCTCGCCGATCATGTCGCCGTGATCGGCGCAGAAGATCACGATCGTGTCGTCCAAGAGCTTCGAGCGCCGCAGGGCGTCGATCACCTCGCCGATCCGCTCGTCGACATAGGAGATGCTGCCATAATAGGCATGCCGCGCGGTGCGCACGTCCTCCTCGGTGATGCCGATATCGCCGCGGTCATATTGCTCATAGAGGCGCCGGCTGTGCGGATCGCGCTTCTCCGGCGGAATGAAGGGCACGCGCGGCAGGTCGATCTCGTCATGGCGATAGAGGTCGTAGAAGCGCTTCGGCGTGACATAGGGATCATGCGGATGGGTGAAGGAGCTCACCAGCAGGAAGGGCCGCTTGTCGGGATCGCGCGCCAGGTCGAAAATCCAGCGCGAGGCGCTATAGGCGACTTCCTCGTCATAATCCTGCTGCAGCGAGCGTTCGGCTATCCCTGAATTCTTGACATTCTTCATGTCGTGGAACCAGTCCATGGTGCGCCATGGATCGTCCCAATCCGCCGTCCAGTTGAAATCCGAGGGACAGATGTCGGTGGTGACGCGCTCCTCGAAGCCGTGCAGCTGGTCCGGCCCGATAAAATGCATCTTGCCGGAAAGGCAGGTGCGATAGCCGAGAAGGCGCAGATAATGCGCGAAGGTCGGGATGTCCGAAGGCAGCTGCGCGGCATTGTCCCAGGCCCCGATGGTGGAGCAGAGCCGCCCGGTCATGAAGGCAAGCCGCGCCGGCGCGCAGAGCGGGAAGTTCGAATAGAAATTCTCGAACACCGTCCCGCGTCCGGCGATCCCGTCGATATGGGGAGATTTGACCAAAGAGTGACCATAGGCCGCGAGCGCCCGCGCGCTCATCTGATCGACCATCAGGATGAGGATATTGGGCCGTGCCTTGGTCATGCGCTCTCCTTGTTCTAGGGGTCCTTAAGCGGTTTCTTCAGCCAGTCGCGATAGAAGCCCTCGAGATCGGGCTCGAAATCATGCACGATCGGATAGCCCGGCGCCGCCGCCTCGACCTCATGCAAAGTGCCGCAGCTCGGACAGATGAATTCGCGGATCTCCATCCATTGGGGATCGGGAATGTCGCTGTTCGGATAGATCTCGGCCAGCGCTGTCTCGCTGTTGCGGACATGGATATGCGCTGCAAGCTTCCAATTCTTGCGGTAGTCGCCGAAGCAATGGCCGCATTCGCATTTCGTCACCCGTTCCTCGCCGCTCTGGCAGATGAACAGATGGTCACTGATCGGCAGCAGGATGGGGTCCTTCCAGCGCACACGGTCCTGCAACACCGCCACATAGGTGAAGAAGCGGGTGTCGTCCTTATAGGCGCTCATGATCCGCTTGGTCTGGCGCCAGGGCAGCGTGCCGGCCACGAGATCGCTGATGACGTCCTTGCTGTATGAGGTCATGGGCCTACTCCGCCGCCAGGGTGAATTGGGGATCGAGCTGCCAGAAGTCGCGGAACTCCCTGGCGAAGCGCGGTGAGAGCTTCATGGCGCTGGCATACATCTTGCGCACTTCCGGCGCGAAATCCTGATCCGCTACGCGCTTGCGCTCAGCAGCGATCCACGCCGTCACCGGCACCGCCTTCTCGAGCCGGGCCTTGCGCATCTGGGCGCGGCGCTCATTCGTCGCCTTGAGATCGGCGACCGGATAGCCGTCATCGTCGTCTTTCAGGATGATGCCGAAGACCTGCTCCGCCGCCTCGCGCGTGAGGAAGCCGTTCTCGACGTCCGATGCGGTCTTGACCGGATCGCGCTCCAGCACATCGCCATAGCCGCCGCCGCCATTATAGGAATGGGTGAAGATATCGCCCGATTTGTGCGGAGCGGTGATATAGGGTCCTTCGACGATCTCATGCTTGCCGCCGATGCGCTTTTCGAGCTCGGACTTATGCGGATCGGTGCCCGGCGCATGCGCCAGCGGCAGCCTTTTCTCGGCCAGCTCCTGGATATTGGAATTCCGCACCACGCGGTGCTTCTGGCAGGTGGGTGCGGGATAGCCGCCGCACATGCCGGCATTATCGAAGACGCGCGAGGAATGTTCCGAGGTGACGAGGCGCAGATGCGCCGTCTTGTTGATGAGCCAGGTCGAGACGAAGGAGCATCCGCCGCGATATTTGCCGGCGCCGCCCGAATTGGCAACGATGGAACGGCCGATATAGACCATCGGCATGTTCTGTTCCCAGATCTCGATATTGCCCATGTCGGATTCGGGATTCCAGCCGACATAGGCGGTATCGAGCCCGTCCTTGATGGCAAGCGCGCCCGAGCCCGCCGCCGCGCATTCGAAATGGGCCATGCCGAAGGGCGTGCCATACTGGCTCTGACCGCCCATCTCGATCATCGGGCTGTTGACCTGGCCGACGAACACTTCCTCGATGAAGCCGCGGGCCAGGAAGCCGCGCGACAAGAGGCGCTGGAACACGCCATAGGCGGGCAGCAGCAGCGCCCAGGAGGTCGCGGTCGCCACCATTTCATTGTCGGGATTGGTCCAGGTGCCCTCGGGCAGCTTGAGCTCGGTCGCCATCCAGGCACCGTCATTCACCAGGCCCTCGAAGTTCATATGCTGGGTCAAGGTCACGAACATGCCGCCATCCATGCCGGCGGGCGTGCAGTTCATCGAATGGTAGCCCCAGGGCTGGGTGCCCTCGAAATCCATGGTGATCTTGCCGTCGGTCGTGATCTCCATCTCGATCGGCATGTTGTAGAGCCAGTTCGGATCGCCGAGCGGCTGGAAGCCCGGCTTGCCCTCGGTGACATGGCCGTAGAAAGTATGGCCGCGATATTTGCCGGGCACGGTGAGCTGGCGCGTGCGGGCAAGCTGGGCGCGGCGCCCCTCTTCGATGAACTCCTTCGACACCCGCATCCAGTAATCGAGTCCGACTTCCTCGATCAGGCTTTTGACACTTTCGCGCATATCGATGCAGGACGCGACCTTGGCCTTCTCGTCCAGCACCCAATAGATCGGCATGCGCAGATTGCGCTCGCAGCGGATGATGTAGTCGCGGCGCAGTTCGTCATTCTCGCCGACCTTCTCGGCGCAGACGAAGAGCCCCTCGGTGAAGCGCTCCTGGGCCAGGCACACATCGCCGCCCGGCGTAATGCCGCCCGCTTCGAGCTCATGGCAGACGGCGCCTGCCCAGCCAACGAGCTTGCCTTCATGGAAGATCGGCACGACGTCCATGACGTCCGGCACCTGCACCGTACCGATGAAGGCATCGTTATTGGCGAAGATGTCGCCGTCGCGGATGCCGGGATTGTCCTCATAGCCGTTGCGGATCATCCATTTGATGAAGCGGCTCATGGTGTGGACATGGACCATGATGCCGTTGGAAAGCGCTATGGCATCGCCTTCCGGCGTATAGATCGCGACCACCATCTCGCCCACTTCGCGCACGCCGGGCGATGCCGAGATGCGCCGCGCCATCTCGCGCGCCGAGACGCAGAAAGCCCGGAGCTTGGTGTGCAGCGTCTCGAATTTGAGCGGGTCGCGGGCGCGCAGTTCGAGCTTGGTGATGCCGTCGTAGCAGCCCGTCTCCTCCATCAGCCGCTCGGAGTCGATGAGCCGTTCACGCAGGCGCGAAGGAGAAGCTGGCCGGTTCAACATGGGTCTCTCCTTAAGCGTGGCTGTAGTGAAGAAGGGTCCACTCATCGATCGTCACCCGATCCTTTGGATGGACGACGAGCGTGGTAGCGGGATGTTCGATGATGGCTGGGCCGATGACCTCATGGCCCGGCTGCAGAAGGTCCATCTCATAGAGATCGGCTTTGTGCCAGCGCCCGCCGATATAGGCTTCGCGCACGCCCTTGTGGGCGGATGCCGGATCGGACTTGCCCATCGGCCGCTTGACCAGCACCGGCTTCACCTTGTCGGCGGTCGCGATCAGGCCGAGCTCGGTGATCGAGAAGCCGGCTTCGCCATAGCGCGAGACGCGGTGATTGACCTTGGCATAGACGGTTTCGAATTCGGCGATCACGCGGCGCATGTCGTCGGCCGATGTGACCGCGGCCAAAGGCGCCATCACCTCGACATCCTCGAGCTGGCCGGTATAGCGCATCATGAGGAAGGGCGTGGTCGTGATCTTCGCGCGCGCATGACCGTCGGCGATCATTTCCTCGACCGCGGCCTTGGTGAGATCGGCCCAGACCGTGCTCACCCGGGCGCCGAAGGCTTCGAGCGCCGCATCGTCCGCTTTCGCCTGAATGTCGATCTGGGTCGAGACCGAGTGGCGGCGCATGTAATCGGCCGTGGTGCAGCCGAAGGCCGAGAAGGCGGCGGCGAACTGGAAGGTGATGATGTCGCGGAAGCCGATGCCGCGCGAGCAGCCGGCGAGGTGCAAGGGGCCCGAGCCGCCATAGGAGAGAAGCGTGAATTCGGAAGGATGGATGCCCTGCCCCGAGATCACCCGGCGCAGCGCGTTGTTGGCGTCGGTCTCGAGCATGTTGATCATGCCCTCGGCCGCCTCTTCGAGGCCGACGCCAAGTATGTCGGCGCATTTCTGCTTGAAGGCCTGGCGCGCCTTCTCGACCTTGAGCTTGACCTTGCCGCCGAGGAAGTAATCCGGATTGAGGCGGCCCAGTATGGCGTCGCAATCGGCGATGGTGGGCTCGGTGCCACCCTTGTCGAAGCAGATGGGCCCCGGATCGGAGCCGGCGCTTTCGGGACCGAGGCTTACTTTCCGGGTCAGGGGATCGACTTTGAGGATCATGCCGGCACCGGCGCCGATCGTGTCGAGATGGAGCGTCGGCACATTGAGCTTGAAGCGGTCCATCAGGGGCTCGTTCTCGATCCGCGTCTGGCCGCGGGTGATGACGCCCATGTCGAAGGAAGTGCCGCCCATGTCGGAGCAGATGAGCGAGTCGTTGCCGATGAGCTTGCCGACATAGGCGGCCCCCAATATCCCGCCGATGGGGCCTGAGATCATCGTCTCATGCAGCCGCGGATGGTTGATCGAGGTCAGGCCGCCGAAGGACAGCAAGGTCTGCACGCCGTATTTGAAGCCATATTTGCGCGAGGCGTCCTCGATGCCCTTGAGCTGGCGGCGTCCGCGCGAGGTGGCATAGGCCTCGATCAGCACGCTGTTGAGCCGCGACTGCTCGCGGATGACCGGGCGCACCTGGTGGCTGGCATAGACCAGGATGTCGGCTTTGGCTTTGGCGATCTCGTCGCGGCAGATCTCGGCGATGCGCCTCTCATGCGCCGGATTGACATGCGAGAAGATGGTCATGATGCAGATCGCCTCGACCTTGTCGCGGATCAGCGCTTGCGCGGCCTCGACCACCTCATGCTCATAGAGGGGAAGGACGACATCGCCGAACTGGTCGATGCGCTCGGTGACGCCATGGGTGCGGCGCCGCGGCACCAGGGCGTCGGGATGGTGATGGGTTACGGCATGGAGCCGGTCGGCATAGGAATAGTCGGCCCAGGCCTGAAGCCCGCGGCCCATCAGGATCATGTCCTCGAGGCCCTTGGTGGTGATGAGGCCGAGCTTGCGTCCCGTGCGCGACAGGAGCGTGTTGATCATGCCGGTGCCCGAATAGAGGACGACATTCACGCCCGAGAACAGGTCGTCGAGCGAGATGCCCCAGGCCTCGGCCGCATCCGCCGCTGAGGCGATGAAGCCTTCCGCCTCGTCGCGCGGTGTCGTCGCCGACTTGCCGATCTTGAAATGTCCGTGCTGGTCGACAAGAATGGTATCGGTCATGGTGCCCCCGGCATCGATGCCGATCACGATGGGATTTTCCATGGCCAGACACTCCATTGGTCTTGATTTCGGGCGTCAGGCTATTGGCCGAGGGGGAGAAGCGCCATATGCCAAAAGACACAATGACGGCCGGGCCGAGCGAGGCTCGAATGGATGACGTTATGGCCGACTTCTGGCAAAGCCTGGCGGAGGCGATCGCGGCGACCGGCAGCGCGGAGCATGTCGATCGCCTGATCGATGTCATCGGCTCGGCCGTTGCCCATGACCTCATCACCGTCACGCGCTATTCGGCGACGAGCAAGCCCGAATTCGTCAAGCATCGGCGCTTTTCCGACGAAATGGTCCGCCGCTATCTCGAAAGCTACTATGTCTACGACCCCTTCTATGCCCGCTGGCGCGAACGGCGGCAGCTCGGCATCGTGCCGCTCAAGCATCTGGCAGACGAGGATCTGAAGCGCGGCAAATATATTGCCGAATTCCTGGCCCAGTCGGAGATCTGCGATGAGGTCGGCATCCTGCTCGAGGACGGCGGCGACTGGTGCCTGGGGATTTTCCTCGACCGTGCACATCAGCCCTTCAAGGATGCCGAGATCGCCCTCCTGGTGCAGCGGCTCCCCGTCTTCGCCGCTCTGCATGCCCTGGACATCAAATCGCGCCAACCGGATTTCCGGCGGACCACGGCGCCTTTGGGCAAAGGTGGCGCGCCGCAGCGCGAACCGCGTATTCCGGAGGGTCTGTGGCCCGAGCTTTCCGCACGCGAGAAGGAGCTCGCCGAGCTCATCTTGAGCGGGCATCCCACCGCGACGATCGCCGAGCGCCTCGGCATCACTGTCGGCACCGTCAAAAACCACCGAAGGCGCATCTATGAGAAGCTCGACATCACCACCGAGCGCGAGATGTTCCTGCAGTTCTTCCAGTATCAGGCCGGATAGGGTTCATGTCTCAGTGCGGCGGTCATGCGCGTGCCCGGCGAGCGCTCCGGAGAGGCGCCTCGTCACCTCGACCATCAGGTCGGGCGTATTGCGATCGAGCCCATAGACCCATTCCGGAAAATTGAGCGGCTTCTGCACGGCCCAGATTTCGTCATGCCGGTCGGGAGACAGGATTTTCGCCGGATCGCCGACGGCCACCCAGCCGATCGGCACCATGGCGCCGGCCTCGAGTCGCGTCCGCAAATGCACGATGGCATGCACGCGTATCTCCGATCCTGCCCCCACTTGTGCGCCGTGGAAGATCGCAGCCCCGGTCGCGACGAAGACTTGGGCACCGAGCACCGCGCCCGTGACATGGGCATTGGGGCCGATCAAGCAATGATCGCCGATGCTGCAAGGGTGGCGCGGGCTCGCCCTCACCACCGCATTCTCCATGACGATGCAGTACTGGCCGATCGTGATGGTGCCTCCGCCCTCCCCGACGATGCGGGCGCCATGCATCACACGTGCGCCCGGCCCGACCGTTACATCGCCACAGATCGTCGCGTCGGGCGCGACCCAGGCCGACGGGTCGACTTGCGGAGATTTGCCGGCATGTTCGATCAACATCGTTCGTTTCCTTTACGTGGGGGCATGCATGCCCTCGCGGCCAATAGCTTTACCCTTTCAATATCCTTTCGATATCCCTTTCAAATACCCTTTCAATAGGGTTGCGTCGGGCTTTTTCGTGAGAGAGCTTGATAGCCATCATGACGGCCCGCTCGAAGTCGGGCGAGCGCTTGCGCGCAGGGATGTCGAGCGCGCTTACCGCAGGCCGCAGGAAGCCCGCTTTGTGGCGCAGCAGTGGGGCCTCCCGGCAACAGGCGCTGAGCTCATGCAAGATCGTCAGGATGGTTTCGACGATAGTGGTGAAGAACGCCGCGATCGTCGCCGCGTTCAAGGCGTTCTGGTCATGTGACGGTTCCATTTTGGGGAGCGAATTAAAAAGCAACGTGCCCGGATCAAGTCGGGCCATGAACTTCGGGCACACTTTCCAATTCTGATATTTTCCAAACTACGCTTTGGCCCGCGATGTCAAGGGCAGCGCTTCAGGGGGCAGAGTCCTGTTGCTGTTTGCTCTATCAAATCGCTTCCTGTATGACGTTAGTAAGGTCACTTAACTTACAAGGTATCGCGTGAAATCAGCCACGCTCAGCGAAACCGACATCCGTGCCGGATTCACCGCGAGCGCCCGCGCGGTGTTCCGCAAGCTGTTCGCCGACGGCCCGGCGACGCGGCCTCAGCTCTGTGCGGCGCTCGATCTGTCGCGTCCGACCATGTCGTCTTCGATCGCCGAGCTCGACCGCGTCTTCTATGTCGAGAAGATCGGCGAGATTCAGGGCGCTCTCGGCCGCAAGGCCGGCATGTACAGGCTGGGTCCGGGGGCGGGCCATGTCATCGCGGTCGATGCGGGCTCGACCCATGTGCGCCTCAGGGTCTCGACCCTCGACAAGCGCTTGCTGCATCATCGCGTGTATCGTCTCGCCTCCCACCAGCGGCAATTGAGTGACGAGATCAGCCAGGCGGTGGCGGATGAGGTCGAAGCGGCGCGCGCCTTGACCGAGAAGAGCTGGGGCAAGTTGCGGGCGCTCGGCATAGCGCTTCCTTCGCGCGTGGTGGCGGACGAGGCGCAAAAGGCCGAGACTGGCCAGGAACGGCTCTTCAGCCATTTTACGCCGCCCAAAGGCATTCCCCTGCTGCTCGAGAACAATGTGAATTGCGCCGCGATCGCCGAGCAAAGCCACGGCATCGCCAAAGGCCGCAGCGATTTCGCCTATGTGCAGATCGGGGTGAAGATCGGCGCCGGCCTGGTGCTGGGCGGAAGGCTCATCCGCGGCAAGAGTGGCGGGGCGGGCGAGATCAGCCACCTCCCCTATCCCTGGGCGCCGGGCCTCACGCCCGAAAATGTCGCGCTCGAGAATTATATCGGCGCCGATGCGCTCCTCGCCCGCGTGAAGGCCGCCTGGCCGAAGCGCGGCAAGCCGCCCGCGGACACGGCGGAGCTCTTCGCCCTCGCCGAGCAAGGCAATGAAGCGGCCCTCGATCATGTCCGCCGGCATGCCGAGGATGTCGGCGCCATCGTCGCCGCCTGTGTCGGGCTCATCGATCCGGGGCTCATCGTGCTGGGCGGCGGCATTGGCGGCAATGCGCTGATGCTGCCCTTGATCCGCGCGACGGTGAACCGGCTGAGCTATCCGACCGAGATCGCTGCGAGCGTGCTCGGGCCCGATGCCACGGTTCTCGGCATCGAGAAGATCGCCGCCGACCACGCCTGCGAGCTGCTCGTCGGTTCCCTTCCGGCCTGATCCCGTTACCTGTCGGCACATGCGAAAGACGATTTGCCCCTTGCGCATCCTATTTTGTTTGTTAAGCTGCCTAACTTAATGAGGCCGCGGCGTCGGGAGCTCGGATGCCGGCATTCGGCGTTGAACCCATGAGCTATCACGGGAGGTTTTAATGACAAGAAAAACGATGCGTTGGGCGGGCAAGGCGTCGCTGATGGCGCTTGCCCTTGTTATGACCATGGGCGGCGCGCGCGCCGAGGACCCGGTCACCCTCGAATACTGGGTCTATTCCGATTTCGCTCAAGGAGAGGCGCTCAAGCTGCAGCAGGCCTTCATTGAGGAGTTCAAGGCCAAACATCCCAATGTCACGATCAACATCACCGGCAAGGGCGATGACGACCTGACCACGGGCCAGGTCACGGGCGCGGCGAGCGGCACGCTTCCCGATGTATTCATGAACGGCGTCGCGGTCGGGGCCCAACTCGTCGAAGCGGGCGCTCTCAACAACATCTATGCCGACTTCATGGCCATGCCGCAGGACTATCGCGACAGCTTCGACCCGGCCCTGATCGCCATGTGCACGCCCAAGCCCGACACTATGTATTGCCTGCCCTATACCGGCTATGGCTCCTTCATGTTCCGCAACCTGACGGTGCTCGAGGAAGCCGGCATCGATCCCGCGAAACCGATCAAGGACTGGGCCGACTGGCTCTCGCAGATGGAGAAGATAAAAGCCAAGGGCAAATTCGCCGTGCCCGACCAGACGCAGACCTGGCAGTCGATCGTCGATACCTATGCCGGCGTCGCCACCAAAGATGAATGGGGCGTCGATTTCGCCGCCAAGAAGACGAAGATCAATCCGGAGAAATATGCGCAAGCCCTCCAGATGTTCGTCGATATGAAGCCCTATAACAGCGGCACCAGCCGCAACGACCAGGCGACCAAGGACCTGTTCATCTCGAACCAGCTCGCCTTCCATCTGGTCGGCCCGTGGGTCAATCCGACCTATGCCGAGGCCGCCAAGACGTCGGGGCTCAAATATGATTTCGTGCTCTCGCCCGGCAAGACGGAAGGCGATTATGCCGGCATCAAGGGCTATGAGTTCATCGGCGTGGCGCCCGGCAAGAATGCCAAGCTCGCTTTCGAATTCGCAAGCTATGTCACCGCGAAGGAGCAGATGCTGCGCTGGGCCAAGCTCTTGTCGCGCTATAATGCGAGCGCTGCTGCCATGAGCGATCCCTCGCTCGCCGGCGATCCCTTGATCGCCATCACCAACAAGGCCGCCGCCAAGGCGATCGACGGCATGCCGCCCTATTTCGTCGGCGCCTATCCGAACTGCTATCGCTCGATCCTGGGCGACAATGCCCAGGCCGCGGCCGACGGCAGCATCACGCCGGCAGATGGCGCGAAAGAGCTGGTGAGCGAGCTCAACGAGTGCCTTGCGGGGAATTGACACAGATCCCCTCTCCCCCTGCGGGGGACACGGCTGTCGCATATGAGGATTTACAATACGCGAGACATCTCCAGAATTTCCCCCTCTCCCGTTGCGAAGCGATGGGAGAGGGTGCCCGAAGGGCGGGTGAGGGCTCTTTGTCTCGGCAGGGGATACTCATTGAGATCGTTGAACGCTGCACGAAAGAGCCCTCATCCGGCCTTCGGCCACCTTCTCCCACGCTGTGCGCGGGAGAAGGGAAACGATGGAGGAGCTTCAGTGATAGTCAAACACTGCGCTGCATGATCGAGAAGAAGCACATACCGCACCTTCTGATGGTGGCGCCCTTCATGCTGCTCTTCGCGGTATTCTTCCTCTATCCGATCGCGAGCGGCTTCTTCTACAGCTTCTTCGACTGGAACGCGACGACGTCTCGGCACTTCGTGGGTCTTGGCAACTACCAGAAAATCATTGCCTCGCGCGACTTCAGCAAGGCAATGTGGAATCTCTCGACCTACATCGTCATCACCGTGCCGCTCGGCATCGTGACCGCCTTCTGCCTGGCGCTCCTCGTCAACAGCTTCAGAGGCTTCTGGTCGAACTTCTTCCGCAGCGTCTACTTCATGCCGGTCATCCTGCCGATGTTCCTGGCGGCCACCATCTGGCGCTGGATCTACACGCCGAATTTCGGCCTCCTCAACATGATCCGCGGCTGGTTCGGCCTGCCGTCGGTGCAGTTCCTCAACGATACCTCGACGATGCTCTATTCGCTGATCGCCGTCGATGTCTGGGTCTCGGCCGGCTTCAACATGGTCATCATCCTGGCCGGCCTCAAGAACATTCCCGCCCAGTATTACGAGGCAGCGCGGCTCGACGGCGCCAACAAGCTGCAGGAGGTGTTCCACGTCACCATCCCGATGCTCTACCCCGTGCTGTTCTTCGTCACCACCTATGGCGTGATCTCGGCGCTCCAGGTCTTCGATATGCCCTGGCTTCTCGCCGGCTCCTCCTTCTCCGACTATGGCGGGCGCCAGAAGGCCCTGCTCTTCCCGGTGATGGACATGATGGGCCGAGGCTTTGGCGAGCTCAAATTCGGCCAGGCCTCGGCCTATGGCTTCATCCTCACCGCCATCATCGTGCTGGTGACCGCCGCCATGTTCGTCTTCCGCCGCAAGGACTACGACCGATGAGCCTCTCCGCCTGGACAGTGCTCAAATGGATCGTCGCGATCCTGATCACGATCGTCGCAGTCTTCCCCATCGTCTGGATGGTGAACGTCGTCTTTGCCGAGCCCGGCATTCCCGTCTCCATCAATCCGCGGCTCTTCCCGACATCATTCAGCTCCGGCATTGCCAAGATCCAGATGATATTCACCGAGACGCCCTATTTGCGGGCCTATTTCGTCTCCATCGCCTATGCCCTGCTGACGATCGTCGGCGTGATCCTGGTCGGCTCCATGGCCGCCTTCGAATTCGCGCTCTTCGATTTCCCGGGCAAGAGCTGGATGTTCGCCATCGTCATGCTGTCGCTGATGGTGCCGACGGCGGTGACGCTCATCCCGACCTATCTCCTCACCGCCGATCTGGGCTGGCTCAACACCATGCAGGGCCTCGTCGTACCGGGCCTCGCTTCCGCCTTCGGCCTCTTCCTGCTGATCCAGTTCATGAAGTCGTTGCCAAAGGAGATGATCGAGGCGGCGCGGCTCGACGGCGCCAATCATTTCCAGATCTATTGGCATATCGCCTTGCCGCTGTCGCGCAATGCGCTGGTAACGCTTGCCATCCTCACTTTCATGAAGACCTGGGGCAATTTCATCTGGCCGTTGATCGTGGCGCCGAGCCCGCAACTCTATACCGTGGGCCAGGTGGTCGGCCTCTTCAACGCGCCCTTCTCGCATGTGACGGTCGATGTGGTCATGACCGCCAATCTCCTGGCGGCATTGCCACCTCTCATCTTCTTTCTCCTCTTCCAGAGGCAGATCGTCGAAGGCATCGCCATGTCGGGGACCAAGGGATAGCCGGAACAGACAACAAGAGCAGCCGGAGACGTGAAGTGACTGTATTGCGCGTAGGGATCGATATTGGCGGCACCAAGACGCATATGCGTGCGGCCGGCGCCGGCGCTCCCGCTGATCTCATCCTTCCGACAAATGACTGGCGGGTGCGCGAGTGGGAGAAGGATGCCATATCTCTCTTGGAGTTTGTCCGGCGTTTCGCCGGCAAGGACGATATCGCCGCCCTGGCGATCGGCGCGCATGGCTGCGACAGCCAAGCCGAATGTGATGCGTTCGAGCGGGCGCTGGCGCAGCATGCTTCGTTCCCGGTCCGGGTGGTCAACGATGCCGAGCTCCTGCCGGCGGCGCTCGGCCTCGAGCACGAGATCGGCCTGGTCGCGGGCACGGGCTCGATCGCCGTCTGCCGCTCGCCCGCGACCGGCATGCTGGTGGCGGGCGGCTGGGGCTGGGTGATCGGCGATGAAGGAAGCTCGGCGGGCCTCGTGCGCGAGGCGGCGCGCGCCATCAGCCTCCATATCGACAAGGGCGGAGCCGAGGACGAGCCTCTGATCAACGCGCTCATCGCCTCGCTCGGCATCGACAATGCCGGCCGCATCGGCCGCGCCATCGTCAAGCCGGGCGGTGCCGCGGAGCTCGGGCGCCACGCTTATGCTGTGTTCGAGGCGGAAAAACAGGGCTCGCTGCTGGCGCGCCAGGTCATCATCGAGGGCGCCCGGCATCTCGTCGATCTGGTAGCGCGCCTCAAGGCCAATGGCGCTCAGGCGACGATCGTCGTCGCGGGCGGCGGCGTCATCGCCGGCCAGCCGCGCCTGGCCGATGCTTTCCTCGACGAACTCGCCCGGCGTTTCAACGGCGAGGTGACCGGGCGGATCTTCGCACGATCGCCGGTCGAGGGCGCCTGCCGCCTCGCCGAGGACCTCTCCCCCGACCTGAGTAAACTGGAAAGACAATCATGAGCTATCGTTCGACCATCGCCCGCCAACCGGAATCGATCGCCGCCTGCCTTGCGGCGGCGCAGGCCGAGGTCGCAACCCTCGATCTTGAAGGGCTGGCCTCCGGCCAGATCGCCGTCACAGGCATCGGCGCGAGCTTCGCTGCCGCGACCGTGATCGCCGGCGAACTGATGCGCCGCGGCCGGCGCGCGGTCGCCATGCGCTCCGTCGACCTGATCGATGCGAAGGATGCGGCGGACGCCATCATCGCCCTGTCGCATCGTGGCCGCAGCGTCGAAACGGTGGACTCGCTCAAAGCCCAAGCCACGGCAGCGAAGCTCGCCATCACCAATGACGGAGCGAGCCCTCTGGCCCAGGTCGCGGACCGTCATATCCGTCTCGACAATGGATCGGACGCGACGCCGTCGAGCACCGGCTATACCGGAACGCTCGCCGCGGCGGCGGTTCTCGCCGAACGTTTATGCGGCGCGACCGCCACGGACTGGCAGGGTCTGCCGGGGACGGTCTCTGAAACCCTGGCCCGCGCCCAAGAAAAAATGCCGCGCCTCGGCAAGCTGTTCAAGGATCGCCGCGCCATCGATTGCGTCGGCGCCTGCTCGTCGTTCGGCACCGCCGATGGCGCATCCCTCCTCATTCGCGAGGCGGCGCGCATCCCGGCCGCAGCCACCGACACGCGCCATTACCTGCATGGGCCGATGGAGGCGATGGACGATCGCACCGGCGTGGTCGTCTTCGGCGACGGGCGCGAGGTGGAGCTGGCGCGGCAGTTGAACAAGATCGGCTGTCCGGCGCTCCTCGTCACGGCGAATCCGGATGTGGAGGATGAAGGCCTGCTCACCGTCATCCAAGTGCCGGCTCAGGAGAACCGCATCGTCCGTGGCATCATCGACATTCTTTCAGCCCAGCTCCTGGCGTCCGAGCTTTCGGATGCGGCTGGCCTCACCGACACGAAATTCCGCTATCCGCAAACCGATACGAAGCTGAAGCCCACAACCGCGAGCTAAAAGTGGTCCGCTTGCCTTTCGCAAAAGGGGACCTTACTCCCGCAAGGCTCATTGGGCACAGTGACGGCCGTTGAACCACGGCGGAGATTGACGTGCCCGATATTGCGCCTGCGAGCGACCTGTCGAACTGGCAAGGTGTGTCGCGTCCCGAACGCGTGGTCCTGGACGGGCGCTATGCGCGCCTCGAGCCTTTGGACCCGGTGCGGCACGGCGCCGATCTCCTGGCCTCGGGCCGGGCGCCCGGCGCCGAAGACCGGTTTCGCTATCTTTTCGAGGAGCCGCCGACCGACAAGGCCGCCTTCACGGCTTGGCTCGAAAAAATCGCGGCCTCGCCGGATCCGATGTTCTATGCCGTCATCGACAAGAGCACCGGCCGGGCGGAAGGCCGCCAGGCGCTGATGCGCATCGATCCCGTCCACGGCGTGATCGAGGTCGGCAACATCCTCTGGGGTCCTAAGATCGCGCGCACCCGTGTGGCCACCGAAGCGCTCTATCTCTTTGCCGGCCATGCCTTCGACACCCTCGGCCATCGCCGCTTCGAATGGAAATGCAACAATCTCAACGAGCCGTCGAAGCGGGCGGCCTTGCGCTTCGGCTTCGCTTTCGAAGGCGTCTTCCGCCAGCATATGGTCACCAAGGGCAAGAACCGCGACACGGCGTGGTTCGCCATGACCGACCGGGATTGGCCCGTACTCAAGGCCGGTTACGAGAAATGGCTCGATCCCGCGAACTTCGACGCGAACGGGCAGCAGCTGGCCAGGCTCGCGCTATCATGATGCCTTGGCGATGCGGAAGCCCTCGATCTCGCGCAAGGTTGGGAATTGCGCCCAGCGCTCGGAGTCATGAAGGATGACGAGGCGTTTTAGATCGCCGCCGATCTCGCTATTGATGCGGTCCATCGTCTTGAGCTGTTCCCATATGCTCCCGACCCCATTGGCGAGCGGCACATAGACACCGTCATGCTTGTGGCCGGTGAGGTTGCGCGCTCCATAGACACAGTCGCCCGATACGACCAGGCGCCCGCGCCCCGTTTCCAGGATGACGAATTGCTGGCCGAGCGTATGGCCTTCGCCAAATCGCACATGGATGCCGGGGAGGACGTCGTCGCGATCGCCATCGAGCAGCGTCAGGCGATGCTCGACCGACGCATCGAACGCATTGCGCAGATCGTCGGGGTTGATGATGGCGGTCAGGAAGCCGAATTTGGGCGGCAGCGCCATCGCCTCTATCCAGGAGAGGATCTCGCGCTTCTGGATCCAGATATGCGCTTTGGGGAATTTTCCGATCGAGCCCATATGGTCGAAATGCGCATGCGAGACGATGATGTCGGTCACCTGCTCCGGGCCGACGCCGAGCTCGGCCAGCATCCTGAGCGGTGATATCCAATGAGGAATGCCGAATCTGACGCTCATCTCCTCGCCGATCCCCTCGCGCATGAAGCCCGTGTCGATGAGCGCGATCCGCTCGCCCCGCCGCGCCATGACGAAGGAAAACGGAAGATCGATGACGCCCGCGTCATGGGCACCATTGATCAGCCCATCCACGGGCTGGTCCTTGGAGCGGGCAAACTCGATGACATAGACGTCCCAATGCGGCGCATCCGCCATGCATAGCCTCCTTCAGTTTTCGGCCATCTGGCGGCCGAGGCTCGACAGGCCGACCGCGACGATGAGAATGGCACCTTGGAAGATATATTGTGAATAGGTCGGCGCGCCGAAGATATTGAGTCCGTTGAAGCCGAAGGCGATGATGAGGGCGCCGACGAAGGTGCCGATGATATGGAATTCGCCGTCGCGCAAGGTCGCCGAGCCGAGGAAGACGGCGGCGAAGGCCGTCAGCAGATAGCTGTCGGCCGCACTCGTCGTGCCGCTGCCGAGACGCGATGCGAGGAGAATGCCGGTCAGCGCCGCGCATATCCCTGAGACGACGAAGCCGAGGATCTTGATGCGGTCGACATTGACGCCGGCGAGCCGCGCCGCGGCGGCATTGCCGCCGACGGCCTGGATCTCCTGGCCGATGGCGCTCTTTTCGACGATAAGCCACAGCCCGCCCAGCACCACCGCCATGATGACGATGTTGTTGGGAATGCCGGCGAGCCATCGGCCGAGCGAGATCTGCAGAAAGGCCTCCGGCACGCCGGCGACGATCGGCGCTCCGCCGGAATAGGCAAAGGAGAGGCCGGTAAGAATGGTGCCGACGCCAAGGGTCGCGATCACCGAATTGACCTTGATCTTGGTGACGATCAACCCGTTGACGAGGCCGATCAGCGCCCCGGCCAGGAGGATGAGCACGATCGCCGCCGGAATGGGCAGGCCGTTGCGGACGATGAGCCCGGTGACGAGGATGCCATGCAGGCTCGCGGCAAATCCGATCGACAGATCGAGCTCGCCGATGATCACGGCCATGGTGAGCCCGCCCGCGATGATCATCGCAAGCGACGCCTGGTTGATGACATTGGTGAAGTTTCCGAGCGTCGGGAAGGCCTTGGGCGACAGGATCGAGAAAGCGAGGATCATCGCCACGAGCCCGACGATGGTGGCGTAACGCGCGAAGATGCCGAGCGCCTGTTTGGTCGATGGCGACATGCGGCGGTTGGTCAGGACAATGTCGGTCATGCGCTTTTCTCCTTACGCAGCCTTGTCGGCATAGCTTGCGGCAACGATCGATGAGCGCGAGATGCCTTGCCCTTCGAGCTCGGCGACGATGCGGCCGTCGGCCATGACCAGGACGCGGTCGCAGAGATCGGGCAATTCGTCGGACTCGGACGAGATCACCAGGACGGCCATGCCCTTGCCGGCAAGCGCGCGGATCAGCCTATGGATCTCGGCGCGGGCGCCAATGTCGACGCCGCGCGTCGGCTCGTCGAGAATGAGGATTTGCGGCGCGCGCCTGAGCCAGCGGCCGATGACGACCTTTTGCTGGTTTCCGCCGGAAAGCCGTCCGACCGGCGCGTTGATGCCCGCGGTCTTGATGGCGAGCTCGCGCACCGTGTCCTGCGCCAATTGGTTGCGCTTCTTCGCGCTGATCACCGGCAGCGCCGATGAAAAACACAGGCTCGCGAGATTGGCGAGCGAGAGATTGAAGGCGACGCTCTTGGTGAGAAGCAGGCCTTCGGCCCGCCGCTCCTCCGGAACCAGCCCGATGCCGGCCCTGAAGGCATCCGTCGAATGGCGCGGCGCGAAAGCCTTGCCATTCATCGTCATGGCGCCGGAATCGATGCGGTCGGCGCCATAGACGAGGCGCGCCAGCTCGCTGCGCCCGGAACCAACGAGGCCGCCAATGCCCAGCACTTCGCCCTGATGCAGCGTGAAGGATACGCCATTGACCTTCGGCTGGCGCGTGAGGCCCGACACCGACAGGACCGGCGCACCTTTGGCGCTCTTACGCTCGATCGACGGGGCCGAAGCCTCGCTATGGCCGACGATGGCCTCGACCAGCATCTCGCGGCTGAGCTTGGCCCGCTCATGGCAGGCGACCGAGGCGCCATCGCGGAAGACGCTGACGCGCTGGCAGAGGCTGAGTATCTCGCTCAAGCGGTGCGACACATAAAGGACGGCGACGCCCGACGCGGCAAGATCCCTGATGATGGCGAACAGCCGCTCGCATTCGCTGGCCGAGAGCGAGGCCGTCGGCTCGTCCATGACGATGAGGCGCGCTTTGTGGACCAAAGCGCGGCAGATGCTGACCAGCCAGCTTTCCGCCGTCGACAGGTGGCGCACTTTCACATCGAGAGGCACTCTGAGGCCGACCCTCTCCGCGATCGGCTTCACATCACCGGCGATCGCCGGCCAGTCGACCAGCCCGAAACGCGTCTTCTTGGGCAAGCCCAGCATGATGTTCTCGATGACCGTCATCGTCGGTACCAGCGCCAGGTCCTGATGGATGAAGCTCATGCCGAGCTGGCTCGCGCGATGTGGGGTCTCGATCGAGACCCGAGTGCCGTCGATGCGTATCTCGCCGCCATCCGGCTGGACGAGGCCGGCGAGGACACGGATCAGCGTCGACTTGCCGGCGCCATTGGCGCCGACAAGACCATGCACTTCCCCGTTTCTGACCTCGATCGAGACGCCTTTCAGCGCCTGGGCGCCGCCAAACGCCTTGCTGATGCTTGCAGCCGACAGGAACGGCCGTGCCGCCGATGCTCCCGCATGAGAACTATCAAACATCGCGGCAGGCACTCTCCCTCGATCTCTACTTGATGGCGTCCGGATGATCCTTGAGGAACTGCTCGACGGTGTCCTTGGTGACGACGACGGCGGGGACCTCGGCGGCCTTGGGCTGCCAGCCGTCACCGGCCTTTTTGATCTCGTCCAGCATCTTCACCATGTTGTAGCCTTCGGAAAAGCTGTCCTGCCAGGCGGTCGCCGTCATATGGCCGTTCTTGATGTTCTCGAGCGCCTGGGCATTGCCGTTGATGCCATAGACCTTCACATCGTCGCGTCCCTGGGCGCGCAGCGATCCGATGGCGCCGATGGCAGGATCGTCCCAGCAGCCCCAGATGGCAAGCGCCTCATCGCCTTGCGGATGCGAGGTGAGCCAGGCATTGGCATATTGCGCCCCGTCCTCGAAATAGCCAGGTATGCGCACTTCGTTCTTGGTGACGGTGATGTCGGGATGCTTCTTGAGAATCTCGTCCATCACTACTTCGCGGTTCCGGCAGACTTCGCCGGTGCGATAGGTGAGTGCCAAGAGGCCGCCCTTGCCCTTCATCTCTTCGACCATCATCTCGACGATCGGCGTCGCCATCGGTCCGCCCGAGCCATTGGTGGCGGCAACCGTACCGCCGAGGCCCCCACCCCAGGTGACGACGGGAATGCCGGCACTCTTCGCCGCATCGAGCCCGGCGCCGATCGAGGACACTGGAAACACCATGTCGATGATCGCGTGGGCGCCGCGCTGGGCAAAATTCTGGATACCGGCGTTGGCCTGGTCGGCACTGCCGGCGGCGTCGATGACCGACACTTCCCAGCCGAGCTCGCCTGCGGCTTTCTCGGCACCTTTGATGTAGCGCACATTGTTCGCTTCGGTCGCCGCGATCGACACGATGCCGATCAGCGGCTTGTCGGCCGCCGCCAGATGAGCCGTTCCCCATCCCAGGCCCAAGGCAAAGGCGCACAGAGCAATCGTCTGTCTCATTTTATCCTCCCATACGGCTATCGTTATTGAGTCAGCAAACGTTACCTAACCGTTTCGATAGAATTCCCGATCCATCGACGGCGATCAAGCAATATTTTGCCTAGACAAGCCATTTTTAATCGGCACAATGCAGCTAAACGATTAGTTGAGTGGATGATGGCAACGATCAGGGATGTCGCGAAGGCTGCCGGAGTATCCACAGCGACCGTCTCGGCCGTTGTGAATGACTCAGCCTATGTGAGCCCCGAGCTCAGGGCCCGCGTCGAGGCCGCCGTGCGCGAGCTCAACTATGCGCCCTCCATGGTGGCGCGAAACCTGAAGCGCGGCAGAAGCCAGCTCATCGCCATTGTCGTCGCGGATCTGGCCAACCCGTTCTTCAGCCGCATGGTTTGCCTTGCCGAGGCCGCCGCCGCGGCCTGGGGCTACTCGCTTGTCGTCTTCAACAGCGACGAGAAGCCGGAAGCCGAGAAAGGTATCCTGTCGCGCATCCGCATGCTGTCCTGCGACGGCATCGTGCTGGTGCCGGTCGGCGAGACGGCGCCGCCCATGCGCGATCAAGGCGGCAAGGCCATACCCACCGTGATGTTCGGCCGCACCGTCGACGACCGCCGCTCCGACACAGTGACGATCGACAATGTCTCGGCCGGGCGCCAGGCCACGAATTATCTGCTCGATCTCGGCCACCGCCGGATCGGCTCGATCACCGGCCCCTTGCAGCTCACGACCGGGCGCGGACGCCATGACGGGATGATGCAGGCCTTGCACGCGCGGAATGTGACACCGCTTCCCCATCACATCCGCTCCGGCGAATTCCGCGAAGGCACGGCCTATTCCGTGGCGCGCGAGATATTGGAGGGCAAGGACCGTCCGACCGCTCTCTATGTCGCCAATGGCGTGATGGCCTTGGGACTGATGCGCGCTTTGTCCGATCTGGGCCTCCGATGCCCGGAGGATATTTCGATCGCCTCCACCGACACCATTCCCGGCATCGGCGGCTTGCGCCCGCGCCTCACCCGCACCGAGCATCCGCTGGGCGACATGGTCAACGAGGCCTTCCGGCTCCTTCTCGACCGGATCACCAACGGCATGCCGCCCGCACCGCGCAATGTCGTGTTCCAGCCCACTCTCGTCGTCGGCGAAAGCTGCGCGCCGGTGCTGTCGCATGTCATTCCCGGCGTACCAGCCACTTCATGATGTGGATGGCAGCGGCAACCACTTCCCCTTGCTCGTTCAGCACCTCGACCGTGGCCGTGGTCCGGCTTTTCTCGATTTCACAGCCCGTGACGGCATAGGTCACCGTGATCGTATCGCCGATGAACACCGGCTTCAGGAACCTGACCCGGTCATAGCCGAGCGAGACGGGATAGAAGCCCGCATCATCGCCCGTAATTTTTTCGGCGATCATGGTCGAGGCGCGCGACATATAGCCGACCAGCAAGGCGCCATGCGCGATGCGCCTCCCATACTGTGTTTGGCGCATGAACTGCTCATCGACATGGTTCGGCGCGAAGTCGCCGGTAATGCCGGCAAAGAGATAGACATCGCTTTCCGACACCGTCTTGCGGAAGGAGACGCGCTGCCCGACCGCGGCCTCGAGCTCCTTTTCCATCGTCAGGCCTTCAGCAACTCGCGCGCGATGATCGTGCGCTGGATCTGGTTGGTGCCTTCATAGATCTGGGTGATCTTGGCATCGCGATAGAGCCGCTCCACTTCGAAGCCGCGGATATAGCCCGAGCCGCCGAAAACCTGCACCGCATTGGCGGCGTGCTGGACGGCGATATCGCCGGCGAAGCATTTGGCGATGGCGCAGTCCATCGTGGCGGGAAGACCCGCATCCATCGTCATGGCGGCGCGCTGCACCAAAGCGCGCGCCGCGGTGATGTCCTTCTTCATGTCGGCGAGCAGCCATTGCAGCCCCTGGTTCTCGACGATCGCCTTGCCGAACTGCTTGCGCGTCCGCGCATAGTCGACCGCGGCCTCGAGCCCCGCTTGCGCGATGCCGATGGCGAGCGCTGCGATGCCGATGCGCCCCTTGTCGAGCACGCTCATCATGATGTGGAAGCCGCGGTTGAGCTGGCCCAGAAGCGCATCCTCGGCCAACGCCACCTCGTCGAAATGAAGCGCCCCGACCGGCGAGGCGCGCTGGCCCATCTTCTTTTCCTTCTTGCCGCGCGAGACGCCTTTGGCGCCGAGATCGACGATGAAGATCGACATGCCGCGATTGCCGGCTTGTGGATCGGTGCGCGCCAGCACATAGGCGAAATCGGCGACAGGCGCATTGTGGATCCACATCTTGGTGCCGGAGAGCCGGAAGCCCGCACCGTCGCGCCGGGCTGTCGTCTTGATACCCGACACATCGGTGCCGGCCTCGGCTTCGGTGATGCAATAGGCGACGCGCTTGCGCGCGGCGAGCACGTCGCCCAGATACTTCGCGCGCTGCGCTGCGCTGCCATGAGCGGAAAGCAGCGTGCCGATGAGCTCGACCAGGCCGCATTGATCGGCGATCGAGGCATAGCCGCGCGACAGTTCTTCCATCACCAGCGCATAGGAAAGCGTATCGAGCCCGGCGCCGCCATAATCGGCCGGGACCGTGATGCCGAACAGGCCGAGGCTTGCCATCTCCTCATAGAGATCGGCGGGGAAGGCTTCGCTCTCATCGAGGTCGGCCGCGCGCGGGCGTATGCGGTCATCGGCGAAGCGCCGCGCCGTTTCGCCGATCTGCGCATAGACATCGGCCTCGAGCCGGGGGGTCAGGATCATGGCATCCTCCGCACCAGCCTCAGGATCGTCTCGAGATTGAAGGCAAGGCGGGCTTCGAGATTCTCGGGCGCCATGAAATCGCGGTCGAACAGGATCGAGCCGGTGAAGCGGTTGGTGAGATAATAATAGCCGATGGCCGCGATGGTGATGTTGAGCTGCACCGGATCGATGTTTTCGCGGAACTCGCCGGCGGCCACGCCGCGATCGAGGATCGATTTCACCATCGGCACGAATTTCCCGCTCACCTTGCGCAAGGCCTCCGACGTCTTGAGATGCCGGGCACGATGCAGGTTGGCGCTGTTGACGAGCGACAGGAATTCGGGATGTTCGAGATAATAGCTCCAGGTGAAGCGCACCAGGGTTGTGAGCGCCTCGGTCGGCTTAAGCGCGTCGAGATTGAGCCTCTGCTCGGCGGCGCGGATATCGGCATAGGCCGCTTCGAGCACCGCGGTGAACAGCAATTCCTTGCTGCCGAAATAATGATAGATCATGCGCTGGTTGGATTTGGAGCGCCTGGCGATCTCATCCACCCTGGCGCCGCCCAGGCCTTTGCGGCCGAACTCGGCGGTGGCGGCGGCGAGGATCCGCTTACGCGTCAGATCCGCATCGCGCGGCCGAGGCGCCGGCCGGCTCGCCGCGGCGGCCTCAGCGGTTGGCGTAATCATCGATAACATCCTGTAACAAAACACTTATTTCAAGCATCGCCGTCCTGGGCGCTGGTCTTCAGCAGCGCCTTGACTCCATCGTAGAATGCAGTAACTATTTAGTGCAGTAAAGCAAGAAATGGGAGGATTGGAATGACTGCCGGGAAACCGTATTCGTCTTTATTGAAGCCGCGTCTCGATCGCCGTTCTGTGTTGAAGGGAGCCCTGGGTGCCGCCGCTGTGGGCAGCCTGGGAAGCGCCTTCCCGATGCCGGCCATCGCCCAGGAGACGACCTGGACTCTCGCCAACTCCATGCGCTCGGTCGCCAATCCCTATCATGCGACCTTCGCCAAGGGCGGCGAGGAGTTCGCCAAGACGATCGGCGCCAAATATGAGACGCTGGTCACCGAGGGCAATTCCGAGAAGGGCATTTCCGACATCAAGGCCCTGCTCCAGCGCACCGGCGGCAAGCTCATCCTCAATGTCGATCCCAACGACTCGCCCGATGCCCGCGTCATCGTCGAGGAAGTGAAGAAGGCGGGCGGCTTCGTCGTCACGCAATGGAACAAGCCGGACGATCTCCACCCCTGGGACTTCGACCCGAACTACGTGGCGCATATGTCCTTTGACGGCGTGCCGACGGCGGAAGCGATCGCCACCGAGCTGTTCAACGCTTTCGGCGGCGAAGGCGGCATCGTGGCCTTGGGCGGCATCCTCTCCAACGTGCCCGCCATCGAGCGCAAGCTCGGCCTCGACAACGCCATCGCCAAGACCAACGGCAAGGTGAAGCTGCTCGACTTCCAGCCGGCCGACTGGAACGAGCAGAAGGCTTTCGACATCACCCAGGCCTGGATCACGCGCTTCGGCGATGAGATCAAGGGCATCTTCGCCGCCAATGACGGCATGGGCATGGGTGCGCTCGAGGCTTTGCGCCAGAACAGCCTCGCCGGGAAGGTGCCGGTCGTCGGCATCGACGGCATCGATGCCGCGGTCAAGGCGATCGAGGCAGGCGAGTTCGCCGGCACGGTCGCCTGGGATCCCTTGTGGACGGGCGGCATGGGGCTAGCCATCCCCTACGCCCACGTCACCGGCAAGATCGACATCACCAAGGAGCCCAAGGAACATCGCGAGTTCTACGGCACCGGCATCATCGTCACCAAGGCGACGGTCGCCGATTACAAGGCCAATCCGCCCAAGGTCGATTTCAACGACCTGTGGGGCAAATCGACTGGCCAGATCCAGTATCGCAGCTGAACGTGTTACACGTAGCAAACATCTAACCAGTTCCCCCTCTCCCGTTGCGAAGCAATGGGAGAGGGTGGCCGACCTTGCTCCGCCGAAGCGAGGAAACTATGCTCCGCCGAAACGAAGCTTGAGCTTCGCGAAGGCGAGAGGCCGGGTGAGGGCTCTTTGCCTCAGCAGGGAATACTCGTTGAGGTCAGAGTGCAATTGCACGAAAGAGCCCTCATCCGCCCTTCGGGCACCTTCTCCCACGCTGATGCGCGGGAGAAGGGGGAAACCTTGTGGGAGAGGGAAAGCGTTTGAGGACTGCTGCTTCGTTGAATGGCGGCCTTTTCGCGCAATGGCGCAAATGGGCACCGCTCGCGGTGCTCCTGGCGCTGTGCATCCTCATCAGCCTGTTCAACGGCAATTTCCTCACCCTCGGAAATTTCATCCGCCTGCTCAATTCCGCCGCCATCCCGCTCGTGCTGTGCATGGGCGCTACCTTCATCATCCTGATGGGGAGCATCGATCTCTCCGTCGAAGGCATCGTCGCCTTGACGGCGGTGATGGCGAGCCTTCTCGTCGCCAATGATATCAGCCCTTACGCCATCGGCCTCTTCGCCGTTCCGATCGCCGTCGCGGCGGGCGGCGCCATGGGCTTCCTCAATGGCCTCTTGCATGTGAAGCTCAAGACGCCCTCCTTCATGACGACCTTGGGCGTGGGCTTCGCCGGGGTCGGCATCGCCATGGCCGTGCTTGCCGGCGACACGGTGCGCATATCCGACCAGACCTTCCGCTTTCTCTCGCTCGGCCGCTTCTTCGGCGTGCCGATGGCGGTATGGATCGCGCTCTTGGCCGTAGCCTGCGCCTTTGTCATCCAGGAGCGCACACGACTCGGCCGTTGGCTCTATGCCATTGGCACCGACGAGGTGACGGCCCGCCATGCCGGCATCCCGATCGAGCGCACCCGCATCGTCATCTTCACCGTCGCCGGCTTGTTCTATGGCTTGGGCGGCGTGCTGTCGGCGGCGCAATTCGGCCAGGGCCACGCGCTCATCAGCCAGGGCCGCCTCTTCACCACCATCACCGCCGTGGTCGTCGGCGGCACCGCGCTTTCGGGCGGCGTCGGCTCGGTGCTCAATTCCGTCATCGGGGTGCTGATCGTCGTCGTGCTCTCCAACGGCCTGGTGCTCATGGGCGTCGAGCCGTATGTGCAGCAGGGCGTGCAGGGCCTTCTCATCATCGCCGCCGTGGCGCTCGCCCTCGACCGCTCGCGTCTCGATGTGGTGAAGTGATGCAGCCTGTCCTCGAACTGCGCCAAGTCTCGAAATCCTTTCCGGGGGTGAAGGCTCTCGACAATGTGTCCATGGCCATCGGCAAGGGCGAGGTCTTGGGGCTGATCGGTGAGAACGGCGCCGGCAAGTCGTCTTTGCTCAAGGTGCTGAACGGCATCTACCAACCCGATGAAGGCGAGCTGCGCGTCAATGGACTGCCGGTGAAAATTACCTCGCCGCGGCGCGCCTTCGATTCGGGTATCGCCATGGTGTTCCAGGAGCAATCCATCCTGCCGACGCTCACGGTCGCCGAGAACATCTTCCTGGGCCGCGAAGAGGAATTCATCCGCTATGGGCTCATCTCCAAGGCGCGCATGAACGAGGCGGCGGCCGTCGAATTGGCGAAGGTCCGGCTCGACTGCCATCCGGCGACGCGCTCGGCCGATCTCTCCTTCGCCGACCGCCAGATGGTCGAGATCGCCAAGGCGCTCTCCCTCGACAGCCGCATCAAGGGCGACATCACCATCCTGCTCGACGAGCCGACCTCGGTGCTCGAGAAGAAGGAGGTCGACCTCCTGTTCGAGATCGTGAAGGACCTGAAGCAGCGCGCCTCCATCGTCTTCATCTCGCATCGCCTCGAAGAGGTGCTCGAGATCTCCGACCGCGTCCATGTCATGCGCGACGGCAAGGTGGTGAAGGAGCTCGCTGCCGGGGAGGCGACGGTCAAGGACCTGCATCAGCATATGGTCGGCCGCCAGCTGCATCATGAATATTACCGCGAGGCGCGCCAGGCTCGAGCCTCCGCCAAGGCCGTCCTCGAATGCCGCGATCTCGGCAAGGACGGCGCCTTCCGGAATATCAGCTTTGCGCTGCATGAAGGCGAGATCATCGGCATTGCCGGGGTGATCGGCTCGGGCCGCGAGGACCTCGCCCGCTGTCTCGCGGGCCACGTGCCCGCCGATGAGGGAACGCTTGCCGTGAATGGCGGGGCCGTCCGGTTCAGCGCCGCTCATGACGCGACCGCCAAGGGCATCGGGCTTTTGCCGAGTGAGCGCAAGATCGAAGGCCAGGTCGCGGTCTTCAGCGTCGCCGAGAACATGACGCTCGCCGCACTGCCCAAATTCGTTTCAGGCGGCATCATTCGTTTCGATGCCGAGCGCGCCGTCGCCCGGGACTGGATCGGCCGGCTCAAGATCAAGACGCCGTCCACCGCCACGATGGTGGGCAGCCTGTCCGGCGGCAACCAGCAGAAGGTGGTCCTCGCCAAGTGGCGCATCGCGGGGGTGAGGGTGCTGATCCTCGACCATCCGACGCGCGGCATCGATGTCGGCGCCAAGGAGGACGTCTATGAGCTCATCCGCGACATGACGGCTGAGGGCCTTGCCGTCATCCTGCTCGGCGACACGCTCGAGGAGGTGATCGGCCTCTCCAACCGCATCCTGGTGATGCGCGACGGCGAGGTGACCGCCACTTTCGAGGCCCCGCCCGGCAACAAGCCGGCGCAGGTCGATCTCATCCGGCACATGGTGTGACATGACGGAGAAGCACCAGGCCGCGCTCCAGACCTTCCTGCCGCTCATCGTGCTGGCGGGCCTCGTGCTCGCGGTCGGCGCCTATGATCCGACCTTTTTCTCCATCGGCAATCTGATGACGGTGACCGCCGATACCATGACGCTGTTCCTCATGGCGTCGGGCGTCACCATCGTCATCATGATGGGCGGCATCGACCTCTCGGTGCAGGCGGTGGCTTCGATGACGAGCTGCATCCTTGCCGCCTACTTGCAGCATTACGGCGTCCTCGCCATTCCCTTGGCCGTGCTGGGCGGCATGATCGCCGGCTTTGCCGGCGGCATCGTATCGACCAGGCTGCGCATCCCGTCCTTCATCGCGACGCTCGCGGTGAGCGGTGTCGTGACCAGCGCCGGCTATTGGTTCTCGGGCACGCGCTCCATCAACATCCCGGCCGAATTGCGCGACAGCTATCTCGGCTGGGCGGTCGGCGACACGCTGGGCGTGCCGCATGAGATCTGGGTCGGCGCCTTCTTTCTCATCCTGCTCAGCGCCATCCTGCAATTGACGCCTTTCGGCCGGCTGGTGCGCGGCATCGGCGCCCAGGAGCGCGCGGTCATCGCCTCCGGCATCAATGTCGAGCGCACCAAGATCCTGGGCTACACGCTCTCCGGCACCATGGCCGGCATTGCCGGCATCGTCATGGCGGCCCGATTGGGCTCGGGCTCGCCGACCTTGGCCAGCGAATTCCTGCTGCCGGCCATCGCCTCGATCGTCGTCGGCGGCACCGCCATCACCGGCGGCGTCGGCTCGATCTGGCGCACCTTCGTAGGCGCACTCATCGTCCAGGTGGTGCGCATCGGCATGACCTTCATGGGCGTCTCGGTCTTCGCCCAGCAGATCGTCTTCGGCTTCATCCTGGTGGCCGCGGTCGCCATCACCATGGACCGTGCTAAGGTCCTCGTCATCAAATAGGATGACTCGGATGAAGACGGCTTTCTTCGCGGCAATGCTGGTCATCGCATTGGCATTGCTTGCGCTCTACTGGATTACGACTCAGCCGCTGGTGCGGCCGATAGCGCTGACCGCACCTTCGGTGTCGGTTGAGCGTCTGCAAGCTCATGTACGGATGCTGAGCCAGACCTTGCATCCGCGCAGCATCGAGAACCTGGCGAATCTGGAAGCCGCGGCCGACTATATAAGCAAGGAGTTCACCGCTTCCGGCGGCAGTGTCGGCGACCAATGGTTCGAAGACCAAAGCGAAAAGTTTCGCAATGTGATCGCCCGCTTCGGTCCCGACGAGGGACCGCTCTTGGTCATCGGCGCCCATTACGATTCATTCGAGGCGACGCCCGGCGCCGATGACAATGCCAGCGGAGTCGCCGGCCTGATCGAGCTGGCCCATCTGCTCGGCCGCCACCCTCCGCTCCGGCCGGTCGAGCTCGTCGCCTATACGACGGAGGAGCCACCGCATTTCCGCAATGAGTCGATGGGAAGCGCCCAGCATGCGCGATCGCTCAGGGCCGTCGGCCGCGAGGTCTCGCTCATGCTCTCGCTTGAGATGATCGGCTGGTTCGATGACACGCCGGACAGCCAGGCCTATCCCCTTCCCGGCATGAGCCTCCTCTATTCCGACCGGGGCGATTTCATCGCCATCATCGGCCGCTTCGGCGATTGGGCGCAGGCCCGCAAGGCGAAAGCGGCGATGCTGGGCGCAAGCGACCTGCCGGCATTCTCGATGAACACCTCGGTCTTGATTCCGGGCGTCGACCTCTCAGACCATCGCAGCTACTGGAACGAGGGCTATCCTGCGCTCATGATCACCGACACGGCCTTCTACCGCAACCCGCATTATCACGGGGCCGGTGATACCTATGACAAGCTCGACTACCGTCGGATGGCGCAAGTGGTGCAAGGGGTGTTCGCCGTGGTTCAATCCTATTCAGGCCGGTGATCAGGGCGTCGGCGCGTCCTCACGCAGAAGCCGCGCTTGCTTCAGCTCCTGCCAGAACTCGCTTGGGACCGGATGGCCGATCCAGGCGATATTCTGCTCCATTTGCGCGACGGTGCGCGTTCCCGGCACATGTACGGCGATGGCCGGATGGGCAAGCAGGAACTGCAAGGCCGCCGCCGGCAGCGGCACCTTGTGGCGGGCGCAGACCACTTCGATCTGCGCGACCTTCTCCATGATCGGCTGCGGTGCCGGCGCATAATTATATTTGGCGCCGGGGACGGCGCCAGTCGCGAGGATGCCGCTATTGAGCCCGCCGCCGATGACGACCGCCGCATTGCGCTTCTCGCAAAGCGGCAGGAACGCGTCGAGCGATTCCTGCTCGAGCAGCGTGTAGCGCCCGGCGAGGAGGAAGCAGTCGAAGTCGCCCTGCTTCAGCGCCTCGTGGCAGACCTGCCATTCATTGACGCCGACCCCGATCGCCTTGACGACGCCCTCCTCGCGCAGCTTGAGCAGTGCCCGATAGCAGCCTTTCATGGCCTCCTTGAAATAGATGGCCTGCTGCTTGGCGCCGTGCGTGAACACGTCACAATCATGGATGAAGGCGATGTCGATCCGCTCGATCGCCATGCGCTGCAGCGTGTTTTCGAGCGAGCGCATGGCGCCGTCATAGGAATAGTCGAATTCGATCGCGAAGGGGGCCGCATCGACCCAGGGCGCAAAATCGATGCTTTCGCGGGGCGCAGGCTGCAGCAGCCGTCCGACCTTGGAGGAGACGACATAATCCTTGCGGTTCTTCCAGCGCAGCGCCTGGCCCAGGCGCAATTCCGAAAGCCCGTGGCCGTAGAGCGGCGCCGTGTCGAAATAGCGGATGCCCGCGGCCCAGGCCCGTTCGATCATGGCGGCCGCCGTCTCCTCGCTGATCGGTTTCAGGAAATTGCCGATCGGTGCCGCACCGAACCCCATGTCGGTGACGGTGAGATCGGCGCGCCCGAATTTGCGCTGCTTGATGGCCATCTTTGCCGGTCCTCCTGCTTCCCTCTCTCCACGCTAGTGTAAGTAACTAGATGGTGCAATAGGAACCGGTTTACTGCGGCTACTTTGCGCCCGCCGCCATCGCCTGGCGCGCGAAGGTCTCGGCAATGGCGAGGATAGCGGCGTGGATCGGGCCCGCCGTCAGGCTCGGGATGACCGACCCGTCGACGATATGGAGATTGTCCAATCCCCTGAGCTTCAGATCGGCATCGACCACCGAGCGCTGGTCGCGCCCCATGCGGCACGTGCCGCAGGGATGATGATGGGTGATGGCGGCCTCGGCGATGAAGCGATCGATGTCCGCCTGTGTCGCGAGCGGACCAGGCAGCACTTCGCGCTCGCGCCAATCATCGAGTTCGGGCCGGTGACCGATCTCGCGCGCGGCGGCAAGCGCCTTGCGGAACAGGCCGCGGTCGTGCTCGGTCTGCAGATAGGCCGGATCGATGCGCAGCCGGTCGCTAGGCTCCGGCCCCGTTACGCTGAGGCTGCCGCGGCTCGTGGGATTGGTCACGCCGAAGAGAAGCGAATAGGCCGTTCCGGCAGCCATCGGCGTGAAGCGCTCCGATACGATCGGCGCGATGCCACAGCCGACGACGATCTCCGGACGCCCGCCGCCTGAGAAATCGCCTTCATGCATATAGGCCATGGACTCGGAATGCTGCAGCCTCGACGCCGGCACTGCGCGCCGCGCGGCATAGAGATTGCCCGCCCCCAGCAAGTGATCCTGCAGATTGCGGCCGAGATCCGGCGCGGCGATCCGGCAGGCGATGCCGGCTTCGGTAAGGACATCGGCCGGCCCTATCCCTGAGCGCATGAGCAGCGCCGGGCTTTCGATCGCCCCGGCACTGAGGATGACCAGGTCCGCCGCGATCTCGGCGGGCCCGTCCGGGCCAGTCGCTTCCAGCGCCGCGACGCGGCTTCCCGCAAGCTTCAGGCGCCGGACGAGAACGCCTTGGAGGATCGACAAATTTTTCCGCTGGCGCACCGCAGGCGTCAGCCAGGCATCCGCCACGGTCACGCGCCGGCCGTCGCGGATGGTGAGCGCGTTCGGCGTCACGCCGACCATTTCACCGGTGTTGTGACCGGAGATCCGCGGCAGGCCAAGTGCCGCCCCCGCCGCGATGAAGGCGCGTGCGACGGGACTTACTTCTTCATCCGGCAGAAGCACCGGCAGCGGCCCGCCTTTGCCATGCACGCCGTCGCCGCCGAGACTGTGGTCCTCGATCGCCATGAAGACCGGCAGAAGCCCTTCCCAGCTCCAGCGCGCATCGCCGGTCGCCTCGACCCAAGCGGCGAAGTCCGCCGGATGGCCGCGCATATGGCCCATGGCATGAAGGCAGCTCGACCCGCCCAGCACGCGCCCGCGGGGCCAGGCATGGCTGCGCCCGGCCGTGCCGGCTTGCGGCTCGGTGCGATAACTCCAGTCGTAGTCGCGCCCCTGCAACAACGGCCATGCCGCAGGCTTCCAGATGTCGGGATCGGTGGGCTCGCCGCCGGCTTCGATCAGCGCCACCTGGCGCGCCGGGTCCTCGCTGAGGCGGGCGGCAAGCAAAGCGCCGGCGGAGCCGCCGCCGACGATCGCCACATCATACCGAATCGTCGGACTGCCGCTTGTCATCACCGGCCATATCGCCGTCTTGGCACGGCCCAATCAATAGCCGATGGCTTCTCCGGCCAGAGCGCGGCTGTCGATCGCGCCATTATAGCGCGCACCGCCCCCCTTCCCGATCTCGCCCAGGCTTTCGCCGCCGACCAATATGCCGGCGGCTTGGCCCCAGACCTTGCCTTCCGCGGCGATGTCGAGCTTGTAGCCCATCTGGCTCAGCATCTTCAGCGTGTCGGGCGAGAGCCCATGGTTCTCGACATAGACCGTGTCGGGCAGCCATTGGTGATGGATGCGCGGCGCATCGATCGCCTCCCTTATGTCCATGCCATGGTCGATGACATTGATGATGGCCTCGAGCGTGATGGTGATGATGCGCGAGCCGCCCGGGCTGCCGATGACCATGAACGGCTTGCCGTCCTTGGAGACGATGGTCGGGCTCATCGAGGAGAGCGGCGTCTTCAAAGGTGCGATGGCATTCGCCTCGCCCTGCACCAGGCCATAGAGATTGGGAACGCCGGGCTTCTGGGTGAAGTCGTCCATCTCGTTGTTGAGCAATATGCCGGTGCCGTCGGCGACGACGCCGGCGCCGAAGGAGCCGTTCAGCGTATAAGTGACGGCGACCGCATTGCCGGCATCGTCGATGATCGAATAATGCGTGGTCTCCTTGCTCTCGCCGAAATCCTTGGGTTTCAGATCCTTGGAGACGCCGGCCCGGTATCGGTCGATCTTGTCGCGGATCTCGGCTGCATAGGTCTTGTCGGTGATCTTCCCGACCGGGTTCTCGACGAAGGCCGGATCGCCCAGCGCCGAATTGCGGTCGACATAGGCGAAGCGCATTGCCTCGACCATCAGATGGACGGTGTCGGCCGAGCCGAAGCCCAGATGGGAGATCGGATAGCCCTCGAGCACATTCAGGATCTCGCAGATGATGAGGCCGCCCGAGCTCGGCGGCGGCGAGGAGACGATGTCGAAGCCCCGGTAGTTGCACGTAACGGGTGCCAGCTCGCGCACTTTATATTGCTCGAAATCGGGCTTCGCCAGGATGCCGCCTTTGGCCGCGCTCGCTTTGACGATCTGATCGGCGATGGCGCCCTTGTAGAAAGCATCAGGCCCCTTCTCCGAGATTCGCGCAAGCGACGCGGCGAGATCGGCCTGGACCAGCCGGTCGCCCGCGCCATAGGGCTTGCCGTCCGCCTTGATGAAGATCGCCGCCGCCGCCTTGTCCGCTGCGAGCCGCTTGGCGCCGCCCGCGAGGATCGTGGCGTCGCCCTGCCCCAGCACGAAGCCGTCCTTGGCCAGGCGGATGGCGGGCTCGAGCACTTGCTGGCGGGTGAGCGTGCCATATTTCTCGCGCGCCATTTCGAAGCCCGCCACCGATCCCGGCACGCCGACCGCGAGATAGCCATCGAGGCTCGCCCCCTTGATCGGATTGCCGTCCTTGTCGAGATACATGTCCTTGGTCGCGGCCAAGGGCGCCCTTTCGCGGAAATCGAGGAAGGTCGACTTGCCGTCCTTGAAGCGGATGGTCATGAAGCCGCCGCCCCCGATATTGCCGGCCGAGGGATAGACGACCGCCAGCGCATAGCCGACGGCGACCGCGGCATCGATCGAATTGCCGCCTTTCTTCAGCACCTCGACGCCGATCTCGGAGGCGAGACGCTGCGCCGTCACCACCATGCCATGCTCGCCCTTCACCGGCGCCGGTGAGGCGGCGAAGCTCTCGGCGGCAATGGACAAAATGAAACCGAAGCTGATGACGACGGTTCTCAGGCGCATCATGGGCATGATCGCTTCCCCTTGGATCAATCTATAGTGCCGTCCAGCCCTATTCTCCACCGGCCGTGGCGGAAGCGCGATATATTTCTGAAGCCTTGCGATTTTCGCTGGCATTTCCTGGCGTTCTGGATTTAGATGACGTTGCGTCAATACACAAAGTGCCACTGAACCATTCAAGGAGCATTTTGATGAGATTGTTGACCCGTCAAATCTCGATCCTGCTGTTTTTGGGCGCGGCTCCGATGGCCGCTCATGGCGCAGAGCCCTTGAGCAAATCGGACTCATCCACGGTCAAGATCGAGAGAATCGGCACTCTGGGCCTGGAGAAAGCGCAGAAAGGCGATGGCGCGATCGCGATCTTCACGCCGCTCGAGGCAAAGGTGATCACCTGCAGCGGCTCATGCGGTGGCCAGCCCGTCGGAAGCTGGACATGCCCCGCCGACCAGAGCTGCTCGCTCGATTGCACGACGAACCCGCCGACCAGGTCCTGCTATACGCCATAAGTGAGAGGCGCCGATGTCCGGCGCGCCGCCACATAAATGTCAAAGGTGCGGGATATATGTGTCGCTCCTGCCCGACAGCCTTCTTGTCGAAACGGCTCAGCGTTGGGAATCGGTCCGGAGGTCACACGTGCCGATTAAGCTCTTTATATTGGGCGCCGTGCGCTTGCATCGCGACGGATTAGCCCTTCAACTTGAACGCTGTTCGAATGTGCAGGTCATCGGCACAGGCATGTTGGACGACGCGATACGGTCGCTTCGATCGGTTCCTGCTGATGTTGCATTGCTCGATACGGTCCAGCTTGAAATCACCGCGGTGGTTGATGCCTTGCGGCAATCGCTCCGGCAGCTCCGGATTGTCGCGATCGGCGTGCGCGAGGTCGAAAGCGAGGTGCTTGCCTGCGCGGCCGCCGGCGTTGACGGCTACGTGCGGAGGGATGCCGCGGCCGACGAAGTCGTCACCGTTGTTGAAAGCGTCATGCACAACGAACTGATTTGCTCGCCCAAGGTCGCCGCGTCGCTGTATCATTCGGTTGCTGCGCAGGGCGCCAATGGCGGCGCTGCACTGACGGTTCGCGAGCTTCAGGTCGTCGAGTTGATGGGTCGCGGCCTATCCAACAAGGAGATCTCCCAAAATCTCCACATCGAGACCTGTACCGCCAAGAATCACGTCCAGAACATATTGCAGAAGCTCGGCGTCCACCGTCGGAGCCAAGCGGCGGCAAAGGTCAGAAGTTCGATCAGCCGGCAGCGTTTCGGCTGACCTTTGGCACACACCCGCTGGTTTTTTGTCCGTCCACTGTTTTTTTGTTTGGTCTAGACCAGTCCGGCGGCGTGCAGCCGCATCAACGCCATGGCGCTGACGGGATGCGCCGGCGGGATGCCGGCCAATGCGAAACCTTCGCCGACGCCTTGCTTCGCGCCCGCAAGGACGCCGAGATCCTGCATTGTCTTGATCCACGCATCGACGTCCGACGCGCCCAGCATCGCCACTTTCCGAAAATCCGGCAGTCCGGCGCCGACGCGAGAGAGATCGAGGACAGGACGTACCGCTGAACCGAGGACGAGCTCGAACAGCGCATTGACCCTCTGTTCGCCCCGACTAGCATGGACGCCTTTGAACAGCGGGTGATGCCCCAGGATCAAAGCCGCAAAGCCGACGACATGGGCGGACGCAATTGCGGCGCCGTCGCGGGCCGCCAGTCCACCGCCCGGAACGCTCGAAATGACGGCGACGCCCGGCGCGCAGACCCCGAGTTGGGGGCCGGCGCCGCTGAAATTCGTCGCGAATATGCCGGAGGGACCGATCAATTCGGGAACCGCTGTCAACGCATGACGCGTGTCGGCCGGAAATGCTCCAACCCTGCCGACTGCCGAGACGCAAAGTACGCCCGGGACCGTGCCGGGAAATCGTACTGGACCGCCTTCATCCCCCGATGTCGCAATGCAGGCGACGCCCCTGAGCCGGGCTTCGACGATCTTGCGGGCGACAAGCTCCGAGACCTGATTGGCGCTGACACCGATATGGACGATATCGATCTCGCTCTCGATACATTGATCCAAGGCCTCGATCAGATCGCTGAAACGGCCGCCCGGAGATAGTTTGAACACATGGATCTCGGCGCCGGGCGCAATGCCCAACACGCCTATTGCCGCATCGCCGGTGCCGGCGATGACGCCTGCGCAATGCGTGCCTTGGCCGATCTCGTCCCGGGTCCAGTCCTTGGCGCCGCTGCCACCGGTCAGGTCCACGCCCTTCGCCACATGGCGAAGCAAGGGGTGGCTGTTGTCGCAGCCCGAATCGATCAGGCCAATCCTCACGCCGGTGCCTGTCAGCCCGGCGGCGAGTTGGTCGAGGCCCATTGATTCCCGTCCCCAGGCGGGCCCCTTTTCGCCCGCCGGTTTGGCGGTGTCGGCAGGGGACAGCGGACGGAGGCGGACGACATTTGGCCCGGCCGGATCGAGGACTGGACGCTGCATGAAGCATTCCCAATGATCGGCTGCCGGCTGCACATAGACGGCACCGACGTCATCGAGGTCGGCCTCGGCATCGAGGATCGTGACGCTGGCCGCTCCCGCCTGATCGGTGATGGCGAGGGCGCCAAAATTGCGGCCAAGAACGGTGACGCTTGCGCCGGCGAGCGGCTGATCGCGCTCGCCAAGAACCTGGAATTGGACCTCTCGGCGCTGCCGCGGTGTGGGAGCCATCCGGCTCGACCGCGGCGCAGCAAGAGATGCCGGGAACTTCGACAGCCCGGTTTCAATGCGCGCATCCTCTTCAATCACGACATGCGGCGGAGCGCTCTGCCGCATGGCTTCGGCGCGCTGATCATCCATCCGCGCGACGATGATTTCCTGAGCGCCAGGCTGGGCGGTCGCGCCCGGTCCCTTTGAACCCTTCGGACGCAACCGGCGAAGGACTTCAACATCCTCCATCCGCTTCAGGCTTTCATGGATCGCATTGCTGGGCGATGCGGCAAGGTCTGCAAGCATTCGGGGGGCGACCAGATATTGCCGCTTGCGGCGCGCGAGCACGCCTGCCGTGCCACGGTTGGCTTCGGACGCTTCGCTCCATGTCTTGTTGACGCTCGATGTCTCGCTGGGACCTGCCGACGTCTGGGCCGCGGCTTGCGTCCGTTTCGATCCGCCTGATCTCCCCGCGTGGTCGCCATTCTTCGGGTGCTGCTCGGCCATGACATGTCACTCCTTGGACAATGGATATTGCGACCCCATTGATGGGCGGGCCTTCGGGTCGCCGAGGGAGGGCAACCCGAAGGCCGCTAGGGGCTCGGAATCAACCTACCTACCTAATGGACCCATCCCTGGCGGAACTGCTCCGGCTGCTGCGCTGCCAGATACGGTGCAAGCTGCGTCATCGCCTGTTGCTGCGGCCCTGGATTGATCGCGGTCTGCCCGCCCCATCCATAGGATTGGGGAATGGCCTGGCCGATCTGACCGGCGGCGAAGACGCCACCCATGCCTTGGCCAATCTGCGGCTGCCAACCCATTGCCGGTTGCGCAAATTGCTGAGCCGCCAGGTGCTGAACGATCTGTTGCAGCGCCTGTGCGCACTGGACCGCGTGCGCGGCTTGTCTTGCCGCAATCTGCTGGGCGGCCTGGACGGCCGACTGAACCGGGTGGAGCACCTGCTGCTGCGGCGTGTTCAGTTGCGAGAGATACGGCGCCGCCCATGGGTTCTGCTGCGCGAAGGCTGCGTAAGGAACGGCACCGCTGCCTAGGCTGCCATAGCCTGTGCCGACCGCTCCGCTGCCGACGGGGCCGAAGACCCCGGGGTTGAACTGGCCGCCGACGGCCGGATTGAACTGCTGGGCGAGGTAGGGTTCATAGTTTCCGTAAATCCCACTGGTGTGAAACGCTGTCATATCGGCTCTCCGTATTTGCTGCGTTAAGGTGGTGATGCCGAAAAGCGATGCATCGGCGATGTGTGTGTCTGCATCGCTCCGACTGAGGCGAGGCTAGGCTCGGTGCCGATTGATGTGAATGAGCCAAAACGGGCCCCGAAACGACTGTTGCACACGGGCCGAATGGCCTGATCCGAATGGCTCAGATCGCGAGGATGTCGTTGCTCCGCAAAGGCAAACCTATGTGGTATGCGCAGCCGGGATCTTGACCGGCCTGCCGGCGACGATCAACTGCAGCACGTCATGCTCGTTGGTCTCGGCGATCACCCTTTCCCCGACATTCTCACCACGCTTCAGCACCATGATGCGGTCGCCGACGGCGAAGATATCCTGAAGCCGGTGCGAGATGATGATCTGGGCGACGCCGTGCTTCTTCAGCTCCAGCATGGTCTCGAGCAATCGCTGCGTGGCCGTCACCGAAAGATTGGCCGTCGGCTCGTCGAGGATGATGACGCGCGGGTCGAATGAAATGGCGCGCGCGATGGCGACCGACTGCTGACGGCCGCCCGACAGGCTCTCGACTTTCTGATGCACCGAATTGACGTCGACCTTGAGGCGCTTCAGCACGCCATCGGCCTCTTCATACATCTTCCTGCGGTCGACGAACCAGCCTTTGACGGGCCAGCGCCCGAGAAAGATGTTCTGCCCGACATCCATGTTCCCGCAGAGCGCGAAATCCTGGTAGATCATCTCGATGCCGGCGGCGCGGCTCTCATGCGGTCCGCGGAAATTGGCTGGGCTTCCGCCGACGATGATCTCTCCCGAATCGCGGTGATAGGCGCCGGTCATGATTTTCATCAGCGTCGATTTTCCGGCGGAGTTATCGCCGACCAGCCCCAGGATCTCGCCAGGATAGAGCTTGAGATCGACGCCGCGCAGCGCCTGCACGGCGCCGAACGCCTTGCTGATGTCGCGCATCTCGACGATGGGCGCTTGCGGCTCAGCCTGCCTTGCCATGTTCGCCCCCTTCTTCCTGCTGCGTGCGTTGCCAGAGCTGTCGGAGTCTTCCGAAAATATTGGCTTGCCGGAGCCAGATGTCGATCAGCACCGCGGCGATGAGGATGAGCCCGATGAAGACATTGACCCAGTGCTGCGGCAGCACGATCGAGCGGCCGTCCGCGGTGATGATGTTCAATTGCAGAAGCGCCCGCACCAGCGTGATGACGGCGGCGCCCGCGAGCGATCCGATGATCGTGCCATAGCCGCCGAAGATCGATCCGCCGCCGATGATCACCGCGGCGATCGCGTCGAGCTCGCGGAATTGCCCCGCCACCGGATTGAAGCTGCGAAAATAGGCGACATTGATGATGCCAGCCATGGCAGCGCAAGCGCCGGCAAGGACGAGCGACAGGAATCTGACGCGGCCCGTATGGATGCCGGCATAGGCGGCGGCGCGCAGATTGCCGCCGGTCGCCAGCACCTGCTGTCCGAAAGGCATGAGACCAAGGACGATGCCGGCAATGACCGCGACGAACAGCGTCCACAGGGTCTGCACGCTGACCGCCTCCGCCAGGGAGCGCATCAGCCCTTCCGGCAATTGCACACCCCAGTAGTAAAGGATGTCGCCGATCTTGCGCCCGAGCAGGTTGAACTTCTCCGGGAAACCGGTGAGCTGCTGGCCGGCGGTGATCCAGGCGGCGAGCCCGCGCGCGATATAGTACATGCCGAGGGTGGCGATGAAGGAGGGCAGCCCGAAACTCACCGTCAGCACGCCATTGGCGACGCCGGCGCCGACGCCGGCTAGCATCCCCAGGGCCACCGCCGTCATCGGGTCGGCGCCCAGCACTTTCAGACTATAGGCGGCGGTACTGCCGGCGAGTGCCAGGATGGCACCGACCGAGAGATCGATATCACCACAGGCAATGACATAGGTGAGGCCCACCGTCAGCAGGGCGACCTCGGTGAAATTGAGCAGAATGGCAAAGGTGTTGGGCAGGTTCCACCAGTAATCGGGCCTGAGATAGAGGCCGACGAGCCACAGGACCACCACCAGGACGATCGCCAGCGCATCGCGGCGGGCGAAGAATTTTCCAAGCCCGCGCGCCGTGAGCGCCTTGTCGCTGGCGATCGTGCCGCGGGTCTGGATGCCTTCCATGGCGACGCCGCCGCTTTCGAAGGGCGGCGGCGGCGGCTTGCCGGTGAGCCAGGCCCAGAAGCGGGCCGGAAGCTGGCGCCGCAGGACGAAGGGCTCGATCAGCACCGCGATCACCAGGATCAGGCCGAGGAATGCCGGCACCGCGCCCGCCGGCAACTGGCTGGTCGCATTCACGGTGACGTCGACACCGTCGATCTTGACGATCCGGGTCGTCGGCCAGCCTTCGCGCAGCACCTTGTTGATCAACACGGTCAGCACCGCGCCGAGGCAGCTTCCCGCGATCCGCCCCCTGCCGCCGAGGATCGATGCCCCGCCGATGATCACCGAGGCAATGACGATCAGCTCGGCGCTGAGGCCGAATTGCGACGTGACGCCCTTGTCCTGGGCGATCGCCATGAGGCCCGCCAGCGTCGCCGACAGCGCCGAGAACAGATAGGCGCGGATGCGCACCCAGCGCGTCGGGATGCCGGCATAGATCGCTGCCTGCTCATTGCCGCCCGTGGCGAAAGTCTCATAGCCCCAGCGGGTCTTGGCGAGGACGACGGCGCCGATCACGGCCACCACGATGAAGATCACGATCTGGTTGTTGAAACCGAGGTCGTTGGTCTCGCTGATCTGGAAGAAGGACTTGTAGATCTGCGCCTTGGCTGGATAGGCGATGTTCTTGCCGCCGGTGAGGCCCAGCACCAGGCCGCGGCCGATGAGCAGCATGGTGAGCGTGGCGATGAAGGCCGGCACCCGCAAGACCGTCACCAGCACGCCGTTGATCAGGCCGATCGCCGCACCGAGCAGGATGCAGAAGGAGAGCGCCGGAACCAGGCCGAGATTAAAGTGGGTCGGCGAGAACAGGATCGAGAAGGCGACGCCGACCAGGCCATAGATCGAGCCGACCGACAGATCGAGATCCTTGTTGACGATGACGAAGGTCATGCCGACGGCCATGACGCCGTAGCGGGCGGAGTCGCGTAGAAGTGCGTGCAACGCGTCCGGCGTTCCGAAGAAGGCCGGGTTGATCAACGCACCGCCGATATAGAGAAGCGCCATCAGCGCCAGCAGGCCCACTTCCCAGCTGCCGAAAAACTGCCGCGGATGGCGGATTTGAACGGTCACGGCGCAGAGCACACCAGCATTGAGGTCATGTCATCCGCGCGCTCGTGACGGGTCGCGGGAGGGTCCATGCCCTCCCGCTTCTACCAGATACTCGTACCGTGCGGCAGGGCTAGTTTTCAAAGCGCTTGCCGATATTGCCGACGGTGTCCTTCGTCACCAGCTGGGCACGTGTATCGAGATTGGCCGCCGAGATGCCGCGGTCGATCTGCAGGTAGAGCTGCATCACCGGCCAGAAACCCTGCAGGAAGGGCTGCTGGCCGAGCGCGCCGGTGAGATCGCCGCTCTTCATGCCCTCTTGCTGAGCCGGACCCAGATCGAAGCCATAGGAGCAGATCTTGCCGCCCATCTTCAATTGCGCGATGGCCTTGACCAGCGCCGGCGTGAAGACGTTGTTGGCGGCGAAAGCGCCCACCACGTCGCCGCGCTGCTCGATGAGACCGATGATGCTGTTCACCGGATCATTCGCATCCGCCGGGATGCCGACGCTTTCAGGCCCGGCATCGACCTTGAAATTGTCGAGCGTGCCGGCGGCCTTCAAAGCGGCGACGGTCGCGCCATAGGCCGATGTCACCCGGTTGTTGACCTCGATATTGCCCATGCCGGTGTCGTTCGGGAAAATGATCGATCCCTTGGTGATTTTGTTGTCGGCAAGGCATTGCGCCAGGGCCTGGCCGGCGATCGCCGCCGCGGACGCATCCTGCCCGGTATGGCTGAGGCCGAGGCGGTTATGGATCTTGGGATCGAAGGAGTTGGTCGTCGCCACCGGGATGCCGTTCTTCTCTGCGGTCTTGACGATGTCGTCATAGGCGCCGACTTGCGGCGTGGTCAGGATCAGGCCGTCGATGGTCGGATCCTGGATGACCTGGTTGAGGATCTCGATCTCACGCGCCGGATCGTCGGTCGGCGATTCCGAGCCGAGCAGCAGGATCTTGGCGCCGATCATGTTGCCGGCGACGGTCGCGCCGACATAGACCGGATCGAAGAAGCCGTTGCCCGCGGTATGCGTGACGATGGCGAAGGTCAGATGGCCGTCGGCGGAATGGAAGTTCTTGGTGCCTTCCGCCTCCTTGGCGGCGTCCTCGAAACTGTAGCCGCCGACAGCCTTGGTGATGGTGCCGGAGTCCTGGGCTCCGGCGCTCGCGGACATCAGCACCGCCAGCGACAATGCGCTTACCGACACGAGCAGCGTCTTCATGATTTCCTCCCATATGTTGATTTGTCTTATTTGTCTGACTATTACAACGAGGCACAATAATCCACTCGGGGATATGCCGCAAGGGGAGGAAAGTCGAACCTCAGAACTTGCCGGCATTTCAGGGCGGGAGAAGGGAAACCTGCTTCCACCAAACAAAAAGAGAGAGCCGCCTATGTGGAGGTCACGGCCACTCTCTCCTGCCCGTTGCAATCACCGGTGCCGGCCTCGAGCTTCGCCGACGAAATCCGGCACGGGCGGCATCAGCCTCAAGGCAGCGAAGCCGGCGTCTGTCGTGGCCTGACGGCGGCCCGGGAGACCGCCGTCAGGGGCGCAGGCGCCTCGGCCTCTCCTATTTGGCGATGCACGTCGCCGCTGTTTCCTGCGTGCATTCATCGAGGCCGGTATAGATGACGGGCTCCACCGCCTTGCCGGCGATGAGATCCAGCATCACGGCGGGCGCGCGATAGCCCATCTCGAATGGCCGCTGGCCGACCTGCACATGGCTGTAGCCCGACTTGAGCGCCTCCATCTGTGGCGGCAGCGTGTCGCCGGCTACGATCACCAGCTTCTTGCTCGCCATCTTGTCCTTCACCTGCGTCGCCACTTGCGAATAGGCCTGCGGCGCGAACTGCGCCCAGCCGCCCTCGAGCACGAAGGCATCGAGATCGGGATTGGCGGTGAAGGTATCGGCCATTTGCTGGTTGGCGAGATCGGCCTGATCGTTGGTGAACACCGGACAGCCGGCGATTTCGGTCCAGCCGTTCTGCCCGGTCAGGCGCTCGGTGCCCTTGGCGCCGCTGAGCGTGTCGCGCGTGCCGGCGGCGCGCGCATTGATATTGTCGGCGGCGACATTGCCGAGCTGCAGGCAGATCGTGCCGCCTTTGGCTTTCAGCTTCTGCAGATGCTCGGCGAATTTGACCCCCATCAGATAATTGTCGGTGCCGAGATAGGTCTTGCGCAGTGCTGCGTCTTCCTTGCCGAGATCGGCATCGATGGTCATGATCGGTATCGTAGGCTTGCGCTCGCGCAGGAGCTTCGCCATCAGCGGCGCATTGGACGGCGATATGGCGATGGCCGCGATATCGGGCTTGTTCAGGAGATCGTCGACGATCTGGACTTCGCCAGCCTCGTCTGCGCTCGACGCCGGGCCGGTATAGAAGCAGGTATAGCCCTTGCCGGCATTCTCGGCATTCCACTTCTCGCAGCCCAGATGGATCTGCTCGAAGAACGGGTTGTCGAGACCCTTGACCACGATCGCGAGAACCTTGTCGGCCGCCGGCGCCGGACTGGCGAGCAGTCCCAAGGCCGCGGCGGCAAGCAATCCGAGTGATAGCTTCCTCATTTCATCCTCCCAGAGGTTTCATTGGCGGCGCGACCGGTGCGGCGCTCCGCATTTCGTCTCGGGGGCTTCGCCCTAATGGCCCGAACCCGGCCCTGGGCCGCTGGACCCCGCGAAAAACCTACCGCCATCGTCCGGTCATCGTCAACTTATTTGTCCGACAAATATGATAATACCGATCAAAGGACAAATAGCCATTGCGTCTTTACCGATGTGGTGGAATCCTGCGGCAGCGCATGATCCGGAAAAGTGGACGCCGGTTTTCCGAAAAGATCATGCGCAAGAAAAGACCGGAGTTCGCCATGGCGATCTTGCAATTGAATGGAATCTCCAAGAATTTCGGCGCCATACAGGCGCTCGACGGCGTGTCGCTGGAATTGGCGAGCGGCGAGATCCTGGGGCTGATGGGCGACAACGGTGCCGGAAAATCGACGCTGGTGAAGATCATCGCCGGCAATTTCAAGCCGACCAGGGGCACGATCACGATCGACGGCGAGGCCGCGGAGTTCCATCGCCCGGTCGATGCGCGCAATCGCGGCGTGGAAATCGTCTATCAGGACCTGGCGCTCTGCGACAACCTCTCGGCCGCCGTCAATGTGTTCCTCGGCCGCGAGCTGACGACGGGCTTCGGTCCCTTCCGGATCATGAACTACGCCGCCATGAATGCGAAAGCGGGCGAGCTGTTCAAGGAGCTCAAATCGGAGACCCGGCCGCGCGATCTCGTCCGGGTCATGTCCGGCGGGCAGCGCCAGGCGGTCGCCATCGCCAGGACCCGCCTCTCCCGGGCGCGGATCCTCTTGATGGACGAGCCGACCGCGGCGATCTCGGTCCGCCAGGTGGCCGAGGTCCTCAATCTGATCCGCGAGCTCAAGAGCCAGAACCTCGCCGTGATCCTGATCAGCCACCGCATGCCCGATGTCTTCGCCGTCGCCGACCGGATCGCCGTGCTGCGGCGCGGCAGGAAAGTCGCCGACAAGCCGGTGCACCGCACCTCGCCCCAGGAAATCACCGGACTCATCACCGGCGCCATCGATGAAGCCTGAACCCGCCAAACGGATTTGCCCCCATGACCGCCACCCTCGATGATGCCATCAAACGCGAAACCCACGGCCTCTCCAGCTGGATCGCGTCGCGCCCGGCCTTCTGGGTCTTCCTCGCTGCCGTCCTCTCTTGCCTGGTCTTAAGCCTGCTCACCGACACATTCGCGACACCGCAGAATCTCTTCAACGTCACGCGCAACTTCGCCTTCGTCGCCATCATCGCGCTCGGCATGACGGTCGTGATCATCTCGGGCGGCATCGATCTGTCCGTGGGCTCGACCTTGTGCATTTCCGCCATGGTGCTGGCGATCATCATGAATGCGGGCTTTGGCCTGGCCTTGGGCATCACGGCGGCGCTAGCGGCGGCGATGCTGGTCGGCGCCATCAACGGCTACCTCATCGCCTATATCCGCATTCCGCCTTTCGTGGTGACCCTCGGCATGCTGTCGGTCGCCAGGAGCGCCGCGATGGTCCTCTCCAACAACCGCATGATCTATCAATTCGGGCCGGACGAGAAAGCCCTGTTCTGGCTGGGCGGCGGCTCGACCTTCGGCATAGCGAACCCCGTCATCGCCTTGGTTCTGCTCGCTATCATCACCGGCCTGATGCTCAAATGGACGCGCTGGGGGACCAGGGTCTTCGCCATCGGCAGCAACCAGCATGCGGCCCTCCTCACCGGCGTCCCGGTCCGCCGCCTCAAGGTCAGCGTCTATATGTTTTCCGCTTTGACGGCCGGTATCGCCGGCGTCCTCGAGGCCGGCTGGCTTGGCGGCGTCACCACCAATCTCGGCCAGTCCATGGAGCTCAGCGTGATCGCGGCAACCGTCATCGGTGGCGCCAACCTGATGGGCGGGGCGGGCACGGTCTTTGGCGCGGTGGTCGGTGCCGCCCTCATCGAAGTCATCCGCAACAGCCTGACGCTTCTCGGAATCAGCAGTTTCTGGCAAGGCACATTCGTCGGCAGCTTCATTGTGCTCGCCGTGGCCTTTGACAGATTGCGGACGGATCGCGAATTGGAAGAGTAAGATGCGCGCCAGAAAACCGGCAGCTACGCCGAAGAGCAGACCCGATGCGGTGGCGGGACCCTTCCGCATGCCGGTGCCGACCCTGCCCCGGGGGCGCGGGCACATACACACATCGATCGCCGAGGCGATCGGCAGGAGCATCGTGCAGGGCGAGTTTCCGCCCGGGACCATCCTGCCCAATGAGGCGAAATGGGCCGCCGATTTCAAGGTCAGCCGCTCCGCCGTGCGCGAGGCGATCAAGATCCTCATGGCCAAGAACCTGATCGTCTCCCGGCCCAAGATCGGCAGCCGCGTCGAGAGCAAGGACCGCTGGTCGCTGCTCGATCACGACGTCCTGTCCTGGTACGCCACATCGCCCGAGCGCGCAGGCTTCCTCAAGTCGCTGCAGCAGTTTCGTCACATCGTCGAGCCCGAGGCCGCGGCACTCGCGGCGCAGTATCGCAGCGAAGCGCAGATGCATGAGATCTCGGCCGCCTGCCATGACATGGCGACGGCGCCGACGCTCTCCGACCGCACCAAGGCCGACGTCCGTTTCCATCTCGCCATCCTCAAGGCATCGAACAACGAGCTTCTCGTGCCCATGGGCGTCATCATCGACTCGGCCCTTGACAATCTCTTCGTCTTCATCACCCGCGAGGCCAATGACCTGCATTTCGCGCAGGACCTGCACAACAACATCGAGCGCAACATCCGCCTGCGCAAGGTCCAGGGCGCCCGCCTGGCGGTGAAGCGGCTGCTCAAGCATTCGGATGACTTCATCCGCCGGCACCTGCCGGCAAGTCAGCGCTGAGATCCTATTTTCGCGGTAACCATCGCTTTTCGATGCGGCAAACCATTGTGTAGGCCGGATCGTAGACATTGCCCACATCGTAGCGGACAACCTGTCCCATGAGGTGGCTGGCGGCGGTCGGGCTCAAGCCGTAGTCGCCGGTCAGCCAGTTGAACATGTCGGTCGTCGCATGCTGCAGGGCCTGGTCGAGCGGCCGCGCATTGCCGAGCGAGAAGATATCGGTGGCGTTCTCGCCGCGCGGCCAGACGAGCGCGCGCCCTTTCTCGACCGTCAGGCGCACCTCCACCTCGAAGCTGGTCTCTATGCCGGTGCCGACAATCTCGCCATCGCCCTGTGTGGCATGGCAGTCGCCGAGAAAGAACAAGGCGCCCGGCACGGCCACGGGAAACCATACTGTGGCGCCGGGACCGAAGCCCCGATAGTCCATGTTGCCGCCATTCTCGGCGCTGGTCGCGGTGGAGAACGCCTGTCCCAAAGCCGGCGCCACGCCGAAACAGCCGATCATCGGTTCAACCGGCAGGACGAAATCCTCGAGGCCAGGCACGGCGGGATCGAGCATCACCGTCAGCCCTTGCCGGTCGATCCGCCAGTTCACCTTGTCGCGTGGCGGCAGGCCGCGGACGAATTCCGGGTCGACGACATTGCCGGCAAGCGCTGCACGGGTCCAGCCGGTGGCGCGGATGGGCGTCATACGGAGGATGTCGACCTTGAGCGCATCGCCCGGCTCCGCGCCCGTCACGAAGATCGGGCCGTTCATCGGATTGGGCTCCGGAGCGCGTTGCACGCCATCCTTGTCGAAGCCATGGGCATCGAGCGTTTCAGTGATGACCATATCGCCCGATGCGACGGTGAAGGCCGGAGGCAAGGTGCCCAGCACATTGTGCCAGCTGGTGGCGCTGAAATGGTGTGTCGTCATGGGTGAAGGCCTAGCCGAGCACCGCGATCGGAGCAAGCCGTCGTGTGGATCGGCAAGCGGTGCCGCTCAGTCCTTCACGAACAGCTTGCGCGGCACGTTGGCCAAACATTCGACACCGGTCTCGGTGATCAGGATCGACTCCGTGATCTCGAGCCCCATCGTCTCGAGCCACAGCCCGGTCATGAAATGAAAGGTCATGCCGGGCTCGAGCTCGGTGCGATCCCCCGGCCTGAGGCTCATCGTGCGCTCGCCCCAGTCGGGTGGATAGGACAGCCCGATCGGGTAGCCGGTGCGGTTGTCCTTGACGATGCCATGCTTCTTCAGCACGGCGAAGAAGGCTTTGGCGATGTCCTCGCAGGCATTGCCAGGCTTGGCCGCAGCGAGCCCGGCTTCCATGCCCTCGAGCGTCGCCTTCTCCGCATCCAGGAAGGCCGGCGTCGGCTTGCCGAGGAAGACGGTGCGCGACAGCGGGCAGTGGTAGCGGTTGTAGCAGCCGGCAATCTCGAAGAAGGTCCCCTCGCCCCGCTTCATGGGCTTGTCGTCCCAGGTGAGGTGCGGTGCCGAGGCATCGGCGCCCGACGGCAGCAGCGGCACGATCGCCGGATAGTCGCCGCCGATGCCGTCGACGCCACGCGTGCCGGCATCATAGATCTCGGCCACGAGGTCGCATTTGCGCATGCCCACCTCGATCTTCTCGACGATGCGCCGGTGCATGGCCTCGACGATCCGGGCAGCCTTGCGCATGTAATCGAGCTCCGTCTCGCTCTTCACCGCGCGCTGCCAGTTGGTGAGCCCCGTGGCATCGACGAAGCGAGCGTTCGGCAGGTGCCTTTGCAGTGACGCAAAGGCGGCGGCGGAGAACCAGTAGTTGTCCATCTCGACGCCGATGGTGAGCCGATCCCACCGCCGTTCGGCGATCACCTGAGCGAGGAAATCCATCGGATGGCGCTCGCTCGACTGCACATAGTGGTCGGCATAGCCGATGATGTTGTCGTGGCCGAGATAGGCGGTGCGCTTGGCGCCATTCGCGTCCTGGCCGCGGCCGTACCAGATGGGCTCGCCCTCCGGCGGCACCAGCACGGCCTGATGCACATAGAAGGACCAGCCGTCATAGCCCGTCAGCCACGCCATGTTGGAGGGATCGCTGACGAGGAGCAAATCGATGTGCTTTGCCGCCATGGCGCGGCGCGTCTTGGCCAGGCGTTCGGCATATTCCGCGCGCGTGAACTTCAGGTCAGGCATGGTCATGCTGGTTCATATCCTCGTCATTCATTGGCATCGTCATCAGCCGCCCGAGCTCCGGCCGTGGGGCTGCATCGCGCAAGAGCCGCAAGCAGTTCCACGCCGTCGCCTGGTTCGAGGTGACGACCGGCCGGCCGATCGCCAACTCGATCTCATGAGCCACCGATGCCGCCCTGAGCGCGGTGCAGGAGATGAACAGCGCATCGGCATCAGCGGCAGTCGTGTCGCGCGCCAATTCCACCAGGCCTGAGGGCGCGATCCGCGCCATCTCGCGGTCGTCGGTGAAACCGAGACAGGTCGAGCTCGCAATCTCGAAGCCATGTGCGGCAAAATAGGCAAGCATCGGCCGGGTGGTTTCGACCGTATAAGGCGTCAGCACGCTGATGCGCTTCGCTGCCAGCGCCTTCAGGCCCCGTGCGGCAGCGAGCGGCGGCGTCACCACCGGCACGCCCGGTTTCCCCTCATGGATGGCCGCCGCGACCTCCGCATCGCCGATCACCGCGCTCGCGGCCGTGCAGGCGTAGCAGATCACATCCAGCGTCTCACCAGGCAGGATCAGGCCCGCGCCCTCGGCGAGCCCGGGCTGCATCTTTCTCAAATTGTCCGGCGTCGTCGGGTTCGCATAGGCGATGCGGGCGACATAGACACCGACATGTTCGCTCGCGACCATGCGGCGAAAATCGGGCTCGGTGGTGTGATCGGTCGCCAGGATGATCAAGCCGACCCGCTTCGCCAGCGGCCGCGCATCGAGCGGCGGTCGCCCCGGGTAGACGCGGATTTCCGGCAGCGCCGTGGGCGCCCCGCTCATCGCTCGATCCTCCCATAGCGGCGCTCGAGCCAGCGCAGCAGGAGGACGGAAGCGAGGCTGATCACGAGGAAAAACGCGCCGACCAGGGTCATCGGCTCGATGTAGCGGTAATAGCTGTTGGCGACGCTCTTGGCCTGGTTCATCAGCTCCAGCACGGTGATGGCCGAGAGCAGCGGCGTCTCCTTGAACATCGCGATGAAGTAGTTGGCGAGCGCCGGCATCATCGGCGGTATCGCCTGCGGCAGGATGATGCGCGTCCATGTCTGCTGCGCCGTGAGATTGCAGGCCTTGGCGGCTTCCCATTGTCCGCTGGGCACGTTGTCGATGCCGGCCCTGTAGACCTCGGCCGCATAGGTGCCGTAATGCAGCCCGAGCCCGATCGTGCCGGCGACCAGCGGCGGCAGCAGGATGCCGATGTCGGGCAGCACGTAGAAGATGAAATAGAGCTGCACCAGGAGCGGCGTGCCGCGGATGAATTCGGCCGCGAAGCCGACCGCGCGCGCCAGCGTCTTGTTGGCGGATCGCCGCGCCAGCGCAATGGCAAGCCCGACCACCGCCGCGAGTGCCGAGCCGAGGATCGTCGCCAGGATGGTGATCTTCACGCCGGCGATGAGCGTCGGCATGATCTGGCGGACGAATTCCCAGTCCCATTCCATCAGACGCGCACCCCGTCGAGGCCGCGCGCCATGCGCCGCTCCAGCGCCCGCACGCCGAGCGTGATGAGCCCCGCAAAGACGAAGTAGAGCACGAGGATGGTGACGAACGGCATGAAGGTGCTGCCGGTCTGCGAGCGCACGACCTGCGCCTGGAAGGTCATGTCGGCGAGTGAGATCAGCGACACGACCGAGGTCGCCTTGAGCAGCTCGATGGCGTTGTTGCCGAAGGTCGGCAGCATGAGGAGCAGCGCCTGCGGCAAGATCACGCGGCGCATGCATTGCCAGCGGCTGAGATTCAGCGCCACGCAGGCTTCGTACTGCTCCCTGCCGATCGCCAGGATCGCGCCGCGCACCACCTCCGCGCCATAGGCCCCGACATTGAGGCCGAGGCCGAGCACGCCGGCCTGGAGCGGCGTCAGCGATATACCCATGATAGGCAGCACGAAATAGACGAAGAACAGCTGCACGAAGATCGACGTGCCGCGGAAGAACTCGATATAGGTGGTGGCGAGCGCGCGCACCGCGAAATACCGTGACACGCGGCCGAGGCCGGCGAGGAAGGCGACGATGAGCGCCAGGATCGAGCCCATGATGGTCAGTTCGACCGTGACGATCGCCCCCTGCAGGATCAGGTTGAGATAGCCGAAAGTGTCGCTCATGGCGTGTTCCGCACGTTTTACCCTCGCCCCCTACGGGGGAGAGGGAGGGGCCCATTGCACAGCAATGGGAGGGTGAGGGGGAACGGGCGGCTAAGCTTGTTGTATTTCAGCAAAATCTCACCGCCGCTTCCCCCTCACCCTAACCCTCTCCCCCGCAGGGGGAGAGGGAATGTCCACGATCTCGTCTACTGCGCCGCGCAGAGCTTGTCGCGGCTGGTCGACATCGCCGCCGCGGCCGAGAAGCCGTAGGGTTCGATGAGCTTCGCGAATTCGCCCGACTGCTTCATCTTGGCGAGCTCGGCGTCATAGGCGTCGCGCAGCGCCGTATCGTTCTTGTTGAAGGCCGTGCCGTCGCAATAGACCGGCGCGCCGACGACCGGGGCCACCACCTCGATCGTTTCATCGCCCGACTTCTTCTTGAGATCGTTGAGCGAGAGCACCGGCAGCGAATAGACGTCGATGCGGCCATCCTGCAGCATCTTGAGCCCGCTCTGGCCGTCCGGCACCACGATGACCCGCTCGCGCGGCACCCCCGCGTTCAGCGCCAGCTTCTCCTCGGTGCCGCCGCCCGGCGCGCCGACGGTGGCGGTCGTGTCCTTGGCGATGTCCTCGTAGCTCTTGAAACCCTTCGGATTGCCCTTCTTTACCAGGAAGGCCTCGGCATCGCAGAGGATCGGCTCGGAATAGGCTACCGCCGAGCAGCGTTCGGGCTTCATGAACAGGCCCGCGGTAATGGCGTCGAAACGATGCGCCTGGATGCCCGGAATCATGGCGCCGTATTCGGAAATCGAGGCGACGATGTCCGGCACGCCCAGGCGCTTGAAGACCTCGCGTGCCACATCGGGTGCCGCACCCGACACCTTGCCGTCGGCGGCGACCGCCGTATAGGGCGGCTCGTTGGCGATGGCGACGCGGGCGAACCCTTGCGCCTTCAGATCCTCGAGCTTGTCGGCGGCCGCCATGCCCGTTGCCGCCAGCATCGCTACGCCTGCCGCAAAAACGGGCCCGGCCAAAACTGCAATCCTTCTCATCGTTTCCTACTCCTGTGGTTTCTGGCTCTTGTCGTGAAAGCGGCAGCTCGCCGCGGCATGGCGGTCAGACACGATGTCCGGCCGCTATGATCTTGCGCAGGAAGGTCTGCGTCCTCTCCTGCTTGGGGTGGCGGAAGATCTCGTCCGGCTTGCCCTCTTCGACGATCTTGCCACGGTCGAAGAACAGCACGCGGTCGGCGAAGTCGTGGGCAAACCCCATCTCGTGCGTGACGAGCAGCATGGTCATGTCGGTCTCGGCGGCAAGCTTGCGCATGACGTTGAGCACCTCCTCGACGAGCTCGGGGTCGAGCGCCGAAGTGACCTCGTCGAACAGCATGATCTTGGGCTTGAGTGCCAGCGCCCGGGCAATGGCCACGCGCTGCTTCTGGCCGCCCGAAAGCTGCGCCGGCATGGCCTTGGCCTTGTCGGCCATGCCGACCATGTCGAGGAGCTCCATCGCTCGCTTCTCGGCTTCGGGCCGCGCCACGCGCTTGGTCAGCATCGGCGCCAGCGTGATGTTGTCGATCACGCACATATGGGGAAACAGGTTGAACAGCTGGAAGACCATGCCGATCTTCTGGCGCATGCGCGTCAGATGCTTCTCGTCGGCGGCGACGAAGGCGCCGTTGCGCCTGATGTGATAGAGTTCCTCGCCGTCGATCTGGATGTGGCCGCCATCGATACGCTCGAGCGTCATCAGGATGCGCAGGATCGTCGTCTTGCCGGATCCGGAAGGCCCGATCAGCGCCAGCTTCTCGCCGGGCATCACGTCCATCGAGAGCTGGTCCAGCACCCGGAATGCCCCAAAACTCTTGCTGACACCGTCGATCCTGATGATCGGTTCGGGCATGCCTTTCTCCATCGGAGTGGCGAAAACGCCTGGACGATGGAGAAGTTGCTAAATCATGTCAATTCTAAAATAATCTCATGACATTTTTTGCGTTGTCTAGATCGCCAGCAGCACCGGTTCCGGATCCGCGAGCAGCAGCCTGGCGATGACGGCGAGGCCCGCTCGAAACTCGGCTTCGGTGGTCGAGCCGACCGAGATGCGCACCGCGGGCTGCCAGGGCGCGTCCGATATGCGGAACGATGTGCCGGGCGCGATCGCGACACCTTGCAGCCGCGCCTGCGCGACGAACCCTTCCTCGGTGCGTGCACCCGGCAGCGGCACCCAGATATGCAGGCTGTCGCGATGGCCGAGATACTTCACTTTCGCCAGCACCTCGGCGGCAATGGCGTGTCGTCGCCGCAAGGCGGCGCGCTGCCACTCCAGGAGCTCGACGGCCGTGCCGTCAGCCACCCACTTTGACGCGATCTCCGCGACCATCGGTGTCGCCATCCAGTTCGAGACGAGATGGCGGTTGGCGACGGCGGCGACATAGCGGTCCGGTGCCGCGAGATAGCCGATCCTGAGGCCCGGCACGATGATCTTGGTGAAGCTCGTCACATAGAGCGTGCGCTCCGGCGCGAAGGCCGCAAGCGGCGGCGCCCGCCCCTCGACCAGGGGGCCGAGCACGTCGTTCTCGATGATGGCGATGTCGTGCTTGCGCGCCACCCGGGCGATCTCCTGGCGCCGCTTCTCGCTCATCAGCGTCGCCGTCGGATTGACCACCGAGGGCTGCACGAAGACGGCGCGGATCTGGGCATCGCCGCAGGCCTCGTCGAGGGCTTCCGGCACCAGCCCATTCGCATCGATCGGCAGGCCCTTGAGATGGATTCCGAGATAGGCGGCGAGCGGCACCAGCGTATGATGCCCGATCGCCTCGGTGACCACCGTCGATCCGGGCGGCGCCGCGCTCATCAAGGCGACCGTCATCCCTGACGTTGCGCCATTGGTGAGGCTGATATTGAGCGGCGAAGCGGCGACACCGCAGAGCTTCAGCCAGTCGACCGCGACGGCGCGGTGGCGAGGGAACACCATATTGGGCCGGAAGGACAACGCCGAACTCGCCGGGAGTTCCGTTGCGAGCCAGGCGAGCGCCTGCTTGAGCCGCTCGAGATGCAGGGGCTCGCAGACGGGCTTCAGGATCGAAAGGTCGATTACCTCGCCCGGACGCTCGGGCAGAAAGGGCGGATCCGGCTCTTTACGATGAGTCTGCACGAAGCTTCCGCGCCCGATCTCGCCCGAGATCAGGCCGCGCCGGATCAGCTCCTCATAGGCGCGGCTCACCGTCTGGACGGAGAGCTTGAGCTCGTCCGCCAGCTTGCGGTGCGGTGGCAGGCGCGTGCCGGAGGCCAGGCGCCCGTCGTGGATGGCGTGCGCGAATTGCTCCGCCAGGGAAAGATATGCCGGGCGGCGAAGGGAAGCTGGATCTGGACGCCACAATGTCATGATTTATTAGAGATCGAAATCAGTTCAATTGGCAACCAAAATAAGGCATCGTCATGATTCCCGAAACCAGTCTCTGCGAGGAATGAATCACGTGGCTGCCCTTCCCTCCACGATGGCCGCCGTCCTGCTCACCGGGCATGGCGGTCTCGACAAGCTCGTCTATCGTACCGACGTCCCCGTGCCGCGGCCGGCCCGTGGCGAAGTGCTGATCCGGGTCAGCGCCTGCGGAATGAACAATACGGACGTCTGGGTGCGCCAGGGCGCCTACGGCACCGAAGACGATCCCTCTGCCGTCTCCACCTGGCGGCGGCAGGGAAATACGCTGACCTTCCCGCGCATCCAGGGGACCGATACGGTCGGCTGCATCGTCGCGGTCGGCGAAAGCGTGTCCCCTGCCCGTATCGGCGAGCGCGTCATGGTGGATTTTTCCATCTACAACCGCGACGACGACAGCCTCGCCGATATCGACTATATGGGCCATGGCCGGGACGGCGGCTACGCCGAGTATATGACGCTGCCGGCCGAGAATGCCCACCTCGTCGACACCGACCTCACCGATATCGAGCTCGCCACCTTCTGCTGCGCCTATCTCACGGGCGAGCACATGCTCGAGCGCGCAGGCCTGAAGGCGGGCGAGCGCGTTCTGGTGACCGGCGCGTCGGGCGGCGTCGGCTCAGGCGTAGTCCAGCTCGCACGCGCGCGCGGCGCCGTACCCTTCGCCGTGGTCGGGCCGGGCAAGGAGCAGGCGCTCCTGGATATCGGGGCCGAGGCGGTGATCACGCGTGGGGCGGGCGATCTTTTCACTGCCGTCGAGAAGGCGACCAACGGTGCGCCGATCGACGTTGTCGCCGATCTCGTCGGCGGAGCGATGTTCAACGACCTGCTCAAGATCCTGCGTCCCGAGGGCCGCTACACGACCGCCGGCGCCATTGGCGGGCCGGTCGTCCAGCTCGATCTCAGGACCATGTATCTGAAGCAGTTGCAGCTCCATGGCTCATCGCAAGGCAGGCGCTCCGACTTCAGGCGGCTCGTCCGCTATATCGAGGAGAAGAAGATCCGGCCGCTCGTCGGCGGCGTCTACCGGCTTTCCGATTTTCACCGGGCGCAGAGCGACTTCATGGCCAAGGGTTTCGTCGGCAAGCTGGTCGTCGTGCCGGACTGATCCAGGGGCAACGGTCTTGCCGCCCACGACCCTTCGAGGCCGGAGATCCCTACCACGGCGCCGCGCAGTGCACCGGCGAGTCCGCTTGATGCGCCACCAGCACGGTGCAGGCATCATGTGCCAGCGTCTTCCAGTCATCGTAATTGTTGTAGACGAGATCGCTGATGCCGTCGGCATGCGGGCGGAAGAAGATCCTGTCCTGCGGGGGCATGTTGTTGGGCTGGACGGCCGATGTGAAAGCGGCGCGCAATGCCCCGCCGTCGCTCGGCGTGACCAGCGACATGCCATAGGCATAGGCCCAGACATTGTCGTAAAAAGAGGCGAGGCCGATCCTGAGCTTGCCCGTCGCCCGATCGATATAGGATATGGCCATGCGCATCGGATTGACCGGATAAGGGTGGCCCGCCGGCGGCGCGTCATATCTGGTGAACAGAATATAGAGACGCCCATAGGTCGTGGGCGGCGCGCTGGCCGTGCTCGCCTCGGTCAGAATGACACTGTCTCCCGAGCCGCCGGTCCAGGCCATGGCCGGCCGCCCGACGACCGAGCTCATGCTGTCATAGGGGATGTCGATGAGCCCCCATTTGTTGCCGGGGAACTGCGGCGTCATAAGCTGCAGGCGCCCTTGCGGATCGACGAAGGCGCCGATCAGATGCTCGCCTTGCGCCGTGACGCCCATAGGCAAGGCGGCATAGACGAGCGCCGGCGAGCTGTTGGGATGCATCGCAATGGGCTGCCCCCCGACCAGCGGCCTTGACTCCGCGGCCCAGCCCTGGGCGGAACGGAAGCGCAGGACGGCCTTGTTGTCACGGTCCTTGTAGGATAGTGCCAGCTTTGATCTCTCGTGATTATTCGCGAGCGACGGTTCCCCGGCAGCGGGCGAACCGGCAAGGGCTTGAGGCGCGCTCCACATCTGCGCACTGCCCGCCATGGTGAGTGTCGTTTCGATCAGGGAGCCATCGGGCCGGATGCCGACAACGACAACCATTTCCTGCCCATTGATCCGCATCGTCTTGGCGTCGAGCGCGTCGAGCCCGCCGAGATCGCGCGTTTCGACCGGCGTGAACTGCGCCGCCGGGCAGGCATCGATATTGTTCGCCGCGCAGTTCCATGCCGGCGCTGCGCGGGTGAAAGCGAGCTTGCCGTCGAGATCCACCGCGAAGGTCCAGATGGTGTTGGCGAAGCGCACGATCGCCGGGCTGCGCTTGCTCTTGATGCCCATGTCCTGGAGGCCCTGCCGGGTGAACTCGCAATTCCCTCCCGGCTGGTAATTGGCATAGGCACGGACCGTCGTCCCTGCGGGCGCGAATTGTCCGTCGCGATTCCAGTCGACGCTCCCGGCCGCGCGATCAACCTTGTATCTGAAGGTGTTCTCCAGCGCATTGAGAAGAGACTGGTTGGAGGGATCGACGGCAGCCGTTTCCGTCAAGGCGTGGTTGTTGAAATTGGGAAAGTTGCGGCCGTCGGAAAACTGCCGGTATCCGCCGTCGAGATAGGCATAGTTCATCAGGCTCGGATAGTTCGGCTTGCAGTTTGGTTCGTCTACGCCATAGGGGCCAACGTGATGCAAGCCGAGCGTGTGGCCGAATTCATGCGCCGAATTGCCGACGTCATTCATGTTGAAGCCGCAGGCGATGCCGCCGCCGCAAGAGCCGCCGCCCGTCGTGTAGCCCATCACATAATGGAAGATCCCGCGCCGTCCCGGACTCATCTGCTGATGCCAGACCACCTCCGGCTTCTGCGGGACATATTTGTCGGCGCCGAAATTGCCGTTGACGAATTGCGGCGGCGCGAAGCCGCCACTCATCGCCAGCGCCGTCCACACGCCGCCGTCGCCGAAGCCGACGATATCCGCCATGCCGTCATTGCTGATATCGCCGGCCAGGCGGACGTGCTTGTCGTTGCGCCAGCCCTGGTCATAGCCGAAATCGGCCAGCGTGAAATTCGCGTTGACGAAGCCGCCGTCGCCGCTTGCCGTCGCCGTCCACACGCCGGCGTCGCCGAAGCCGACGACATCCGCCATGTCGTCATTGTTGATGTCGGCAAGGAGCCGCACATGCTTGTCATTCCGCCAGCCCTGGTCGTAGCCCAGATTGGCCACTACGAAATGCTCCGCGGCGAAACCGCCGGCTCCGTTCGCGAGCGCGGTCCACACGCCGGCATCGCCGAAGGCGACGATGTCCATCATGTCGTCATTGTTGATATTGGCGAGAAGCCGCACATGCTTGTCGCTGCGCCAGCCCTGGTCGTAACCGAGATTGGCGAGCACGAAGCCTTCCGGGTGAAACGCACCCGTCCCGTTCGACAGCGCGGTCCACACGCCGGCATCGCCGAAGGCGACGATATCCGCCCTGTCGTCGTTGTTGATGTCGCCCATGAGCCGGACATGGTTTTCATTGCGCCAGCCCTGGTCATAGCCGAAATTCGCCAGCACGAAATGCTCGGGCCCGAACCCGCCGTCTCCCGTCGCCAGCGCTGTCCACACGCCGGCATCGCCGAAGGCGACGATATCCGCCATGTTGTCATTGTTGATATCGGCGAGAAGCCGCGTGTGCCTTTCGTTGCGCCAGCCCTGGTCGTAGCCGAAATTCGCGAGGACGAATTTTTCCGGCGCGAATTTGCCGCCTCCCGTCGCCAGCGCCGTCCATGTGCCGGCATCGCCGAAGGCGACGATATCCGCCATGCCGTCGTTGTTGATATCGGCGAGGACGCGTACATGCTTTGCCGGGTCCCAGCCCTGGTTCGGACCGAAATTGGCGAAGGCGAATTGCTCGGGCGCAAAGCTGCCGTCGCCCATCGCCAGCGCGGTCAAAACACCCTTGTCGCCGAAGCCGACGATATCGGCCTTGCCGTCATTGTTGATGTCGCCGATGAGACGCTCATGCAGCGCGGGATCCCATCCCGGATCGTTCGGATCGGGTGCCGCATCGACCGCATTGTAGCCGCCCCAGTCGCCATAGATGGTCGCATCCTCAAGCCGTTCCGGCGCAACGCCGGTGTCGAGATGCAGGCTGATCCCCGGCAGCCGGTCGGGATTGTCCATGCTGACGGCATGCGCCGCCTTGAGGAAGAAATCCGTCGTCGCCGCATCGCCATAGGTCGCCGCCATCTGGCGCGCGGTTTCCGGAGGCATGTGGTGCGCGACGCCCGCCAGGTTCTCCTTGTAGTCGAGACGGCGGAAATCGATCTCGATGAATATGTCCTTGTGGCGCGGATTGGCGCCCCAGGCCGGCAAGGCCAGATGGCCCGTCGTGGTCACATTGCCGTCCTGGTACTTATAGTCCTTGCCGAGCACTTCCCAGCCATCCTGCAGGCCGTCGCCATCGGTGTCGCGCGGGTCGGCGATCTCATTGCAATTGGCGCCGGCCACCGAGCCCGAATTCGTGGCACAGGTGCCGAGCGCGCCTTCCAGCTGGTCGCCCAGGCCGTCGCCGTCGCGGTCGCGCGCCGCGTCATTGCGATAGATGCGCAGCGACCCCCTGACCGAAGGCGTGTTCGTGGCATAAACGGCAAACACGTCGCCGGTCGTCGATGGCGAGAGAGATGTTTGAACACCTGCCGCGCGCTTGAGGATTTTCAGCCCGTCAAGGCTCATGAGATAAGCAATGTGGCCGGGAGGGCCGAGCGGTCGGCGAACGCCCATGACCTTCTCGTTGCTGGCCAGCCGGTCGAAGCGAAAAACCTGCCCTGCGGCATAGGCGACATCCGTCTTATGCCGGCCATCGACCCACAGCTCTCCCCTTTGCATCGATGGCGCCGTCCGGGAGCGCACCACGGCACGGAAAGTCCCCGACAGGTTCCCCGGTACGTTGAGGACAAGCTGCCCGTCGCGGGATATGGCGGAACCGACCTGACCTCCATCGAGATTGAGAAGGTGAACGATCGGATCGGCACCCTGATCGAAATTGCGCAGCTCGATCCGGTGCGAGCCCGGCACTGATGAGAACGTGACGATGACCTCGGCCACGGGCTGATTGAGCTCGAAGTCGATGCTCCGCGTCGCGGCGACGGATAGCGAATGACCGCTCACCAGAAACAGAATTGTGAGGAGGATAAGAAGAGGACGGGCGTAGCCGAGATGAAAGCGCTTCATGGCTCCCTCCGTGTCACGATACGGAATCCATGCCCACTCGCATATCGCTCATATCATGTCTGTGGCGTTTCGCACACAAGCACTGCGCACTCCGCGCTCTGCTTCGCTCCAAGCGTGGTTGTTCTTCGCTGCACGCACAGAATTGACGAATGCATGGCGATTCTCATCATAAAAATGCGAAGCGCTCTTGCCTTACTCCTTGAGCGCCCAGGCCTGATAGGCGCCCTCCACCACCACCGTCCCTTCCACTTCCTTCTCGAAGCCCGGAAAGGTCCTGCCCCAGTCCTCGAGCGCGCGGACATAGGAGAGCCATGGCCCGTCGGCCGGGCCGAAATTCTCGCCCGGCATGACGATCGGAATGCCCGGCGGATAAGGAATGATGCCGACGCCCGAGACGCGGCCCGCGAGCTTTTCGACCGGCAGCAACTCGGCATCGCCCGCCATCAGCATGCCATAGGCGCGGCGCGGCAGCATTTGCGGCCTGGGCAGCGCGCAGAAGGCCTCAGCCTGCAGCCGGTCCATGTGGCTTTCCTTCATATGCTTGAACATCCGGTCGGCAAGGTCCCTGAGGCCCATGCCGGCATAGGCCGCCGGCGCCTCCGCCACCAGGTCGCCCAGGCATTGCTCGAGCGGCCGGTTGGCGTCGTAGTCGTCCTTGAAGTCGAGCAGCACGCTCATCAGCGTGCCCCATTTTCCCTTGGTGATACCGATCGAGAACAGGCACAGCACCATGAAATCCGTGGTGCGCGAGGGAATGATGCCGAAGTGATGCAGATAGGCGGACAGGACCGGCGCCGGGATGCCCTTGCCTTGCATCTTGCCGTCATCGCCCATGCCCGGCGAGACGATGCCGACCTTGATCGGATCGAGCATGCACCAGCCATCCGGCAAGCCGTCGAAGCCGTGCCACTTGTCGCCCGGATGAAACACCCAGCAGTCGGAATCGGTGGCGAGCTGCCGGGGATCGGCATCGGCGAAGTCGACCTTCTTTCCCGTCTTGCGGTCCTTCACCTTGGGCGCGTTCCACGGTGAGAAGAACCACTCCTTCTTGGCCGTGAATTCCCGGTGAGCGCGGGCCAGCGTCTGGCGGAAGGTGATGGCCTCCTCGATCACCTCATCCGTCAGTGCCTTGCCGCTCGGCCCGTCCATCATCGAGGCGCCGATCTCGTTGGAGGCGATGAGCGCATAGAGCGGCGAGGTCGTCGTCTGCGCCATGTAGCTGACATTGAAGCGGCTGTGCTCGATCGGGTTGCGGCCGTCGCGGACATGGATGTAGGACGCCTGCGACAGCGCCGCGAGCAGCTTATGCGTCGACTGCGTCGCGAAGACGGTCGGATCGCTCGGGCCATGCGCCTTGGGATCGCCGCGCATGGCGAAGCGGTTCTCATAGATCGGATTGAAGCGGGCATAGCCGTACCAGGCTTCATCGAGATGGATGCGGTCGACGCTTTTGCCGAGCAGCTTCTCGACTTCAGCGGAATCGTAGCACAGTCCGTCATAGGTCGAGTTGGTGACGACCGCATAGACGGGATCCTTCTTCGCCGCATGCTGCTTCAAGGGATGCGCGTCGAGCTTGGCGCGGATGGCCTTGGGCTCGAACTCCTGCGGCGGGATCGGCCCGATGATGCCGTAGCGGTTGCGGGTCGGCACCAGGAAGGCCGGAATGCCGCCCGAGGCGATCAGCCCCTGCTCGATCGACTTGTGGCAGTTGCGGTCGCAGAGCGCGAACTCGCCGTCGCCGACGGCCGCGGCGAAGATGGCGCGGTTGGAGCCCGAGGTGCCGGTGAGCCCGGAATAGCTGCGATGCGCGCCGAAGACGCGCGCCGCATAGGCCTCGGCCTCGCCGATCGGCCCTGAATGCTCGGCAAGCGAGCCCAGCCCGCCGCGTTCGATCCCGGTGTCCGAGCGGAACAGGTTCTCGCCGAAGAAGTCGAAGAAGACGCGCCCCGCCGGCGTCTTGGTGAAGGCGACGCCGCCCTGGTGGCCGGGGGCCGCCCAGGAATATTCGGCGAGGTTCATGTAATTGAACAGCGCCTTGTTGAAGGGCGGCAGGATGTTGCGCTGATAGCGCTGGATCCCCGCCACGACGCGGCTGGCGATGAAGGGAATGGTGTCGGCATGCAGCCAGACATATTCATCGGACAGCTGCATCACCTCGACGGTGAGGCCATCGCGGCTGACGTGATCGGCCATGAGCATCACCGGCACGGTGGCATTGCGGCTGCGGATGGTTCTGAGCAGGTCGAGCGCCTCGGCCCGGCTCAATTTGCCTATCCGCTCTTCCGACCAGTCGATCAGGATCGCATCGATCGCGGCATCGGAGATGATCACCGAGCGGCCGTCGTGATAATTCACCGCCTCGATGACTTCGATGTCGCGCGAGGTGAGCTCGTCGGCGAGCGCCCGGACCGCCCGGCCGCCGACGCTTTGCGGCAAAGCCAGCTTCTCGTCGATGATGAGGACTTCGTGCTTCTGAAGCTTGACTGTTCGTTCAAGCATGGTCCCTCGCAGTGGACAGGTCGGGTGTGACAGGAAGATGATGAAGGCTCATCGACGCTATGGCGAGTCCTCGCGCCAGTCAAACGGGGAATGCTTGGCGAGGGCCCAACAAACATCATAATATCAATAGATTAGAAGCCCCGCGAATCTCTTGGAAGTGTCACGATGGACGCCCGTCTCACCCTCAAAGGCAATCTCGTCTTACCGGATCGCATCCTCGAGGGTGCGGTGGTCAGATGCGAGAACGGCCGTATCGCCGCGATCGAGGATGGATCATCAAAACCGGAAGGCGAGATGATCGAACTCTCCGGCCATTTTATTGCGCCGGGCTTCGTCGACGTCCATGTCCATGGCGCAGCCGGCGCCGACTACATGGACGGCACGCGCGAGGCGGTCCGCATGACGAACAGCGCGCATGCGGCGCATGGAACGACATCGATCTTTCCCACCACCACGACCGGGTCCTTCGCCCAGCTCGACGACATGATCAGGTCCTGCGAGGAGGTTCAGGCGGGCTGGAGCGTCGATGACGGCGCCAGGATCGCCGGCATCCATTTCTATGGTCCCTATTTCGCTTCCAACAAGGTCGGCGTCCATTCGCCCAAAGGACGCCGCGATCCGGTCCGCGAGGAGTATGAATATTTCCTGGGCAAGAAGATCGTGAAGATCGCGACCTGCGCCGCCGAATTGCCGGGTGCTGAGGAGTTCTACGAATACGCCCGCCGGCAAGGCTGCCTCGTCACCTGCGGCCATTCGAATGCCTGCTGGGCCGAGCTCGACGCGGCCTTCGCCGCCGGCATGCGCCATGTCGATCATTTCTGGTGCGCCATGAGCTCGGTCTCGTCCTTGCGCGGGCGGTTCGGCACGCCGATGCAGGGCAGCATGGAGCAATATGTGCTCTATGAGGAGCGCATGAGCACCGAAGTCATCGCCGACGGGATCCACCTGTCGGACGATCTCTTGCGCTTCGCCTTCAAGATGATCGGCAGTGACCGGACCTGCCTCGTCACCGATGCGAACCGCGCCATGGATGCACCGCCCGGCCGCTATCGCTTCGGCCCTGAAACCGACGGCACCTGGGTCATCAGCGACGGTGAGAGTGTGCGCGGCGAGGATGGCAGCCTCGCCAGCTCCATGTGCGGCATGGACACGATGGTGCGCACCATGGCGCGCGCCGTCGGCAACGACCTGCCTTCCGTCATCCGCATGGCCTCGTTGACGCCGGCGCGACTGACCGGGATCGATCGCGATGTCGGCAGCATCGAAACAGGCAAGCGCGCCGATTTCGTTATTCTGACGCCTGATCTTGAAGTGAGGCAGGTCTTCATCGGCGGCGACGAGGTACCGAAAAACTCATGAATAGCGCTGCAGGATCTCCTGCAGCATCGGCTTGATCCGGTTGAGCTCATCGAGATGAGCGCCCGAAAGCTTGGCGAGATGCCGCTCGGCGGCGCCGGTCAGCTGCAGCAGCACCCGCCGTTGATCCGCACCGTCCTGGATGCGCTCGACCAGGCCGCTTTCCACCAGGCGGTTGACGAGCTCGACCGCCGTGTTGTGGCGGATCTTCAACCTTTCGGCGAGATCACCGATTGTGATCGGCTGGCCGCGCCGGTAGCCCTTGATGACGAGAAGCGCCTGGTGATGCCGGGGCGTGAGGCCGGCCCGCTTCGCCTCGTTCTCGCTGAATTCGAGGAAGCAGCGAATCAGGTAACGGAACTCGGCGAGCGCCGTATAATCGTCCTGCGTCAAACCGGATTGTGACATGCGCATCCACCTCGCGACTCGCCTTTGGCGCCAACCTCAAACTAGGGCGCGGTGAGTATCTGTTCAATTTCTGCCGGCAGAATAACAGAGGGATCCAGAGCGCGCGCTCGTCTGACATCCTCCATCACGCGTGTTCGATCGCCCAGCGCATAGGCCACGATTGCCGATATGATCAGCGCATTCGCCTGTGGTGGCTGCAGGTTCCGCAGCGTGTTCGCCGCATCCAGGGCAAGACCGGAGTTGCGCATGCGCAAGGCCGAAAATGCAAGCCCTTCCAGGGCATTCACCTGGGCGGGTTCGATTGTCAGGATGCGGCGGTACCAGTCGACAGCCTCGGCGTCATTGCCGATGCGCGTTTCGGCCTCGGCGCGGGCCAGCAGCAATTCGATGCTCCTGGGGGACTTGGCAAGACCGGCCTCAAGATAGCCGCGCGCGCCCGCCTCATCGCCAAGCGCCGAGCGAAGGCGTGTGAGCATGATCCAGGCGTCCGTGAGCTGTGGGTCGAGGCGGGCTGCCTCCTTGAACGATGCTTCTGCGCCAGCCCAGTCGCGCTGCGTAAGCGCCAGCCCTGCAAGCGCCATTTGACTTTCCGGCGTATCGGCGAGAGCTTCCCGTGCCGCACGATATTCGCTCAGCGCGCGTTCGAATGCGGTCCGGGTTTCTTGGTTTATGATCGTATCGCGGTCGCCGGCAAGCTCCACCGCCGCTGACTGGCGCACGCTCCGCACGGGATCAAAGAGCAATGGCGTGAGCAACGCAAGACGCTTGGCGGGATCCGCCACGCGTGTCGCGGAGGCGGCTGCCGCGCGTACGACTTCACTTCGATCGGAAAATACCGGCGTGAGCTTTTCCACGAGCGCTGCATTCGCGTACCTGCTGATCCTGTCGACGGCGCTGGCGCGCACGATCGCCGGATGATCGAGCTGGAGGGCATAGTCCACGAGCGCCGCAAGCGACGCCTCGGTGACTTCTTCTTGATCAAACTTCAGGAATGCCGCGCGATCCTGCCACGAGCGATCCAGGCGAGGGAACCATTCCTGGATCTGCCGAGCTGCCCAGTCCGGCGTCCTGTCCCTGTGACAGCCAGTGCACGCATCGGGCGCATCCGCCGCACTCGACTGGAGCGGGTCCGGCCTGCGGAAGAAATGATCGCCCCGCTTGTCGATTCCCATATAGGTCCGCTCCGGCATATGGCAACTCACACATTGGGCGCCTGCCGTGCCGGACTTGTGATGATGATGGACCGGCGTGTCGTAGTTCGCCTTGACGAGCGAGGGGAAATCCTGCCGCCCCGTCGCATTGTGACACTGGGTGCAAATCGCGTCGCCCGCCGCTGTGAGCTTGGCACTGTGCGGGTCATGGCAGTTGGAACAGGTGACACCCTTCGCCATCATCTTGGATTGCATGAAGGAGCCGAGGACATAGACCTCATCCTGCTGCTGGCCATCCCCGAAATAGAGACCGGGTGAGATAAGTGACAGATTGTAGTGGTCGCCCAGAACCGCGCCGGGAGGCGTACCGTCTCCGGTAAAGGCAGCGCGTCTCGCATGACATGGTCCGCACACACTGAGCTCATTGGGCTGCTGGCCTGCGCCGAGCTTCAGAACACCTCGCATTGGATCGGCCGTGCCTGAACGCGCCGGATCGTTTGCCCATTCAACATGACTCTTGGCGCTTCCGTGGCACGACTCGCATGATATGGTCAATTCCGCCCATCTGCTCTGGTAGCTCTTGGTTTGCTGATCGTAACCCTTGGTGAATCCGGTCTGGTGGCACTCGGCGCAACGGGTCTGCCAATTCTTGTAGGTGCCCGTCCAGTGCAGGCCGTTGCCGGCGGACACATCGGTTGAGGGATAAAGGTGATACCAGGACTTTTTTTCAGCATCCCATGCTATGTCGAGAACCTGCAGGCGCCCTTTGTCGATTTCGACTAAATATTGCTGAAGCGGAGCGATGCCGACAGCGTAGCGCACTTCAAATGTAGTCATCCGTCCGTCGGCGCCATCGGTTTCGATGAAATACTTGCCATCCCTTCGGAAAAAGCGGGATGTGATATTGTTGTGGGTGAATGTCGCATCTTTGAAATCGCCTATTACATTTTCTGGCTTCGCCTCCCGTAGCGCCCATCCGTGATGCGAGTCCAGCCATGCTGCGGACTCGGCCTTGTGGCATCCCGCACAAGAGGCACTGCCGGCATAACCGCCATCCGCCGCGTAACAAACGGCCGGCAGGGAGAAAAAGATAAGCCATATGGCAATAAAGGCCCGCGCCCCCGGCAGGTGGGAGTAAAACCAGCTATGCAGCATCCAGGTCAAAGTTGGCTGTTTCGTTGTCTTTCGGTCCATCAAGCCCCTAATGCCTTCGCCAAGCAAGAGGAGTCGACCAGCCTTGGCAAAAACTTATCGTCGGACCTCGGCGCATTCACAATGTTCCCCAAAGGCCAATATCGCTGCATTTGGAAAGCTGTCAGAGTTCAGCAACGCTGGGCGTTGTGGCAATGGAATTCTCAGCTCAGGCTCTTTTCACATCGGGCTCCCCTGGAGCCCATGCAAGCTCTCTGTTTGCTCAAAAAGAAGTTCCTTGCTTTCAGTCTCGACGGCAGAGAATTAGAGGGAGATGCCATGAGAACTCGAAATTATCGTCACCTTCGTGCACTGTTCTGCGGCTTGGCACTGACGCTGGCGGCTGGAGCCGCGCAGACGCAAGAGCCGGCCAAGCCAAACATTCTCTTTATAGTGTCCGATGACACCGGATACGGTGACCTCGGACCGTATGGCGGCGGCGAGGGGCGCGGCATGCCGACACCGAGTATTGACCGACTTGCTGCCGAGGGCATGACGTTCTTTTCGTTCTACGCCCAGCCGAGCTGCACGCCCGGCCGAGCCGCCATGCAGACGGGCCGGATCCCGAACCGAAGCGGAATGACTACCGTTGCTTTCCAGGGTCAAGGCGGCGGCTTGCCGGCTGCTGAATGGACCCTTGCATCCGTGCTGAAACAAGGCGGCTATAAAACATACTTCACCGGGAAGTGGCACCTCGGCGAGGCCGACTATGCGCTGCCAAATGCGCAAGGCTACGACGTGATGAAATATGCGGGGCTGTATCACCTCAACGCCTATACCTATGCCGATCCGACATGGTTCCCCGACATGGATCCGGAACTGAGGGCCATGTTCCAGAAGGTGACGAAAGGCGCGCTGTCCGGCAATGCCGGAGGCGAAGTGAAGGAGGACTTCAAGATCAACGGCCAGTACGTCGACACCCCTGTGATCGACGGCAAGGAAGGCGTCGTCGGCATCCCCTTCTTCGATGGCTATGTCGAGAAGGCGGCGCTGGAGTTTCTTGACGATGCAGCAAAGAACCCGAACACCCCGTTCTTCATCAACGTGAACTTCATGAAGGTTCACCAGCCGAACCTTCCGGCACCGGAATTCGAACACAAGTCACTTTCCAAGTCAAAATATGCAGACTCAGTCGTCGAGCTTGACACTCGCATCGGGCGGATCATGGACAAGCTGCGGGAGCTCAAGCTCGATCAGAACACGCTCGTATTCTACACGACCGACAACGGCGCGTGGCAGGACGTCTATCCCGACGCAGGTTACACGCCTTTCCGCGGCACCAAAGGCACGGTGCGCGAGGGCGGCAACCGCGTCCCCGCCATCGCGGTCTGGCCTGGCAAGGTCAAGGCGAACACAAAAAATCATGAGATAATCGGGGGTCTCGATCTGATGGCGACTTTCGCATCTGCAGCTGGCCTCAAGCTGCCGGAGAACGATAGAGAGAACCAGCCGATTATCTTCGACAGCTACGACATGACGCCTGTGCTGGCGGGTACCGGGCCATCTCCCCGCAAAGCCTGGTTCTATTTTACTGAGAACGAGTTGACGCCCGGCGCTGCACGTGTCGGCAACTACAAGGCCCTCTTCAACTTGCGCGGCGATGATGGGCGGGCGACGGGTGGACTGGCGGTCGATTCAAACCTCGGCTGGAAAGGCCCCGAGAGCTATGTGGCGACAGTTCCGCAGGTCTTCGACCTTTGGCAGGATCCGCAAGAGCGCTACGACATTTTCATGAACAACTATACAGAACGGACCTGGACCATGGTGACCATCTCGACGGCCATCAAGGACCTGATGAAGACCTATGTCAAATATCCTCCGCGCAAGTTGCAAAGTGAATCCTACAGCGGACCTGTCACGCTCACGAACTATCAGCGCTTCCAATGGGTGCGTGAGACCCTCGGTAAGGACGGCATCACTCTACCGATGCCCACGGGCAACTAACACACGATGACACCCTTGTGGCAAATGCCACAGACGGCTCCATCGGCCTGACGATAAGATGCCTGCGCTTCTCTGGTAGAGGCTAAGCCTCGGAGAGTCGTATCCCGGTGTACTTGCAAGCGTTGCTGTGCCGGCCGGACGACGCACATGCATGCAAGCCCTCATCACCCCAAAACCTTCAGGAGGTTTGAGATGGCTATGAAGCAAACGCGTTCAAGAACTGAGCGGCCAACCCATGAGCGGCCGACCCACATGCTGCTCGAGAAACTCGGCGCCAGAGCGGCCGCAGCCCAGATTTTCGGATACAGCGTGAAGATCGTGTGCGGTAAACAGACCGGTTCAGACTGCTGTTGTGTCGCAGGCACCCGGCCTGGCGTGTACGCGACCGAAGTCAACATTCAAAATCCCAGTCTCAAGCCCGCGCCAATTGTGAAGGCCGTCCTGCCGCTGATCAACATGGGCGCTGTCGTTGGGCGTGAGCCCAACTTCGCCGACACTGCCGATGCGAAGGTCGACGTCATCACGCTTCCCCCGCTGGCGGCGACGATGGACGATTGTTGCCGCATCGCGGAATTGCAGCTGGGCGCGGAGCCGAGCGGCGAAACGGGGCTCACCATCGCCATCCTGACGATCCTGAGCCTGGTCGAGTTGTCCGTTTCCGCGGTTTACACGGCGAGCCCGTTGAGCGGGGATGGCGTCAGCATCGACGTCGAGTACATTCCGTCGTGGCGACTGGAATTTGGCGGCGATTAATAGCGTCTAAAGCGCGGACCAGGAAAGCCTGGCGGAGCTGGAACAGCTCCGCTAGGCATGCGTGCCAGTGCCGAGTTACCGGCTTTCAACGCCGCCGCATGGGCGCGCGCGGACTGGACAAGAGCAGATGTTTCATCACTTCCCGTGCATAGCCGTCCCACGGCCTGATCGCTTCCAGGAAACGGTCGCCATACAGAAAGCGATAAATGCAATAGTTCCTGAAGTCCACTGGCGGGTGCGTTTGCGAGATCATTGCATGGGCGGGATCGCGATAGTTACGATAAACGTGGTGAAAGAGCCGACCCAGGGCAGACATATGAATGCCCATCCGGATCCATCCTGCGGCGTCGGCCTCGGCCTTGAACAAGCTGATCTGGCTCAGATACTCGATTGCCAGATCTGCGCCGATGATGTCGGCGATGATCTCTTCCATCCAGGCGTCATAGACGGCATCGAGCCGGTCTTTGCTCAGTCTTCTCAATCCTATGCGGTTGTCGGGATCGTGCTGCGATGAGGATATCAGTTTCTCGAATGCCCCGCTCAATCGCGCTTGAGCGAAAGCCGCAAAGGGCGGCATTCGACCTTGCCTGCTGCAGTCGTTTATCACGACATGACCGAACTCATGGCAGATGGCGAACATCAGGCCACTGAACTGCGCCGCCGAGTGCATCAATCCGTATTGATGGCCGATCTTGTTTTCGCTATCGGATATGACGTGTTTGTCGATGAACCCTTCGAGTATCGCACCAAGGGCCGCCCCGAGCTCCTGCTGCGAGAACCGCGCCTTGTGAGTCGTTGAGCCATCCATGGCGGAAATTCCGAGCCCACCCATCAAGAGCTCGATCACGCGTGCGTTGTATAGACATAGGTTGGAGGACAAGTAGATATGATATGGCGGATCCGTTTCGACTTGCGCGTTTAGTCGCCAATCAGTCTCGACATTTACGACGAGATATTTGCTGTCGTTCAATTGCGGATTGCCCTGCCGATCTGCCACCAACCTTCTGATTTCGGCAGCCCCGATGACCAGCACATGGAGGAGTATCGGCACTCTCGTCTTGAGCAGCCGTGGGTCGTCTCCCACGCGCTTCATTATCTCGTCCAGGATAGCGCGCCCCTTCTTATCTGCCAGGAGGCCGTGGCGCTGAACCTGCAGGAAATCAAAAAACGTCCTGTCTTCCCTGGGTATCTCCATTCCCCCTCCTGACGGGGTCAACGACCACCCGCAGGCGCCGGCAAGGCAAATGTCGAAACAACAATTGCGGTCCCGGCCAGGACGCCGGCCGCCAACGCTACCAGCGACCAGTGGCCGTAGACTCGTCTTCGGGCAATGATCGCGGCACGCTGCGCCTCGATCTCCTCGGGCAGGTCGAGCGAGAACGATCCTACGCTCGGCATGTAGCCGATGACGGCGAGTACAGCTCCGATCAGATAGAACGTGGCCGGTATGACAAATACAATGCCGGTGCGCAAATCGCCCTGGTAGCTTTTGGGCAATCCCAATTGCAGCAGCGAAAGGTAGATCGGGATCGCTGAAAAGCAGGTCGTGATCATCGTCTTGCAAAACTCGCGGCCCACGTCGACTGAGTCGATCAAAAGTTTCTTTCCTGCCTCATACAGGGCTTCGTTGTGCGGTGTAGCCGGCTGTGGGTTGACGACGTGGGCCATCGCGATCCTTTCACTTTTTCCCGCGGCGATCGACCGGCGACGCTTTTTTGTTTGGCTTTTTTCTTGTCTTCGATTCCTTCACTTTCAGCCGCGGCGATCGGCTGACGACGTCCACTGACCTGACCTTTTCCCCGGCATTTTCAGTGAGCTTCACTTCAGCTTGAAAGCGGCTGTTTGTCGTCGCGCAGATGAAGAGCCTGACGAATGATCTTTCCTGGGTGCTCCGGTCACCATAGTCATAGGCGACGACCTTGGAGCGCTCCACTTCCAGAAGGTATTTGTGCGCTTTGCCGCAAAGGGGGCACGGAACGCGAAGCGCTTCTGTGCTTATTGTCACAGTCGTTTGCCCTGTCTGTCCGCCGGTCAGCATAGCTCCACTTGCAGCCTTCGTCACACGCCCTTTCTCGACCTGCCGGAAGCCACAGGTGCTGCCAGGGAAAAAGCGAGGGCGGAGCTCGCAGTCTAAATTTCGCTGCCGGACTGCCTAGTCACGAACCTTTCCGGCTTATATACTTAACCTTGTATCGGGGGAGCTGCTACGATGTCTCTGTCACGCCGAGCCGTTCTTGCAGGCGCCGCGACCGTCGCCGCGGCCGCAATTCCACTTGCCGCCCATGCGAGCCCGGGGCGCACGGTGTTGCGCTTGCAGAAGCGCCAGATCGAGGTCGCCGGAAAGCCCGCGACACGCTACCGGGTCGTACAGGACTCCGGCGCGTTCGGACTGACGCTCGACGGCGACATATTCGATGTCCGGCTGGTCAACGACCTCGACGTACCCTCCGGTCTTCACTGGCACGGGCTGACGGAGCCTTGGGCGCAGGACGGCGTCCCTTATCTTTCCGGTCCGCCGATCCTGCCCGGCGCCGCGCGCGACTTTCACTTCCCTGCCACGCCGCCAGGCACGCGCTGGATGCATTCCCATTTCGGCCTGCAGGAGCAGAACCTGCTGGCGGCGCCGCTGATCATCCGTGACGCCGATGCCCGGCGTGACGATGCGCAGGAGGTCGTCCTGTTCCTCGAGGATTTTGTCTGGGCGAGCCCGGAGAGCGTGTTCGCGGGGCTGCGCAAGCCGCCGGCGGCCGGGATGGCCGACATGAAGATGGACTCCAGCACCTCGGCGCCCGACCTGAACGACGTGGAATACGACGCCTACCTCGCGAACGAGCGGACGCTCGACGATCCCGAGGTCGTCCAGGTCGAGCGGAACGGCAAGATACGCCTTCGCATCATCAATGCCGGTGCATCCTCCAACTTCACCATCGACCTCGGGAACATCGAAGGGACGCTGATCGCGGTCGACGGCAATCCGGTCGCGCCGCTTGCCGGCAAGCGCTTTCCGCTGGCGATCGCACAACGTGCCGACATCGTGCTCAGCATGCCGCCCGACGGAAGCGCCGTGCCGGTCCTGGCCCTTGGCGAAGGGCGGCAGATGCGCGCCGGCATCATTCTGCAGCCGCCCGGCGCTGCGGTTGCGAAGCTCGCGACGTCCTCAGGCGAAATGGGACCGCAGGTGGGGCTGGATCAGGAACTGAGGCTCGCGGCGGCTGCCCCGCTGACAGCCAGACCGATCGACCGCTCGATCCCGGTCGATCTCACGGGCAACATGATGGGCTATGTCTGGGGAATGCCGATCAACGGCCAGGGAGGTCTGCCCGCAACGGTTGCGCGCGGCGAGCGCGTCGAGATCGTATTCCGCAACACCACCATGATGTCCCACCCCATGCATCTGCATGGGCACGAGTTCCAGGTGACCGAGATCGATGGCAAGACGATCGCCGGAGCCATCCGCGACTCTATCCTTGTCGCCCCGCGCGCGACGGTCAAGGTGGTGTTCGACGCCGACAATCCCGGACTATGGGCGTTTCACTGCCACAATCTCTATCACATGGCTGCGGGCATGTTCTCCACGCTCGTCTATCGCGGCTTCGCCTGACAGGACCACGCATGGGGCCGTCAGGCCATAACCGGCGCCGGAACTCCCCTCTCGCCATCCCCTAGGCTGCGACCGGTCGCCCTGATCGCTCGCGTCAACAGCAGGGCCGTTGCGATGCCGGTGGCTCCCATCAGGAAAAAGGCCGACGCGAACCCGCCCCAGCTATAGGCGGTAAGCACGAACAGCGGCGCCGCGGCCCCGCCTATGTGTCCAAGGCCATCCGTCAGGGCCACGCCTGTCGTACGCGCCTCGGTGGAGAAATGCTCCGCCGTCAGCGTATAGAGGATCGGAACGATCAGCCCGATGGTCGTTGAGGCGATGAACCCAAACAGCACGATGACCCAGGGCGTCGGAAAGAATCCGATCATCAGCAACGCCAACCCCCAGACCACGGCGATCCAGGCCGCCGAAACTTTGCGCTCGATGCGATCGCTGAAGCGCGTCGCGGCATAGGCGCCAAGCACATAGCCCAGCCCCGATATCGCGATGAAGCCGGTGCTGCGGGCCAGCCCGTACCCATTCTCGACGAGAAGCGTCGGAGCCAGGGTCAGCCATGCGTAATTGCCAAGGTAGTAGACAGTCCAGATCGCGACCAGCAACACCAAGCGTCCCAGATATGGCGGCCTCAGCAGGGCAAGCGTTGGAAAGCCGTCGGCCGGATCAACCTTCCCGGCATCCTGGACGGGCGGCAATTCGCTTTTCAGCCGCGACGCCGCGCGAGCCTCGGCGGCGCTGACCACCGCCTCGGCTTCGGCTTGCCGGCCTTTCGCGAGCAGCCAACGCGGCGATTCGACCAAATGACGTCTCATCAGCATGATCACAAGGCCGCCGAGCGAACCGATAAGGAAGAGCGCCCTCCAGCCCCAATCGAAATTCGGAACGAGCGCGAGCGCCACAAAGGGCGCCACGGCGACACCGGAAAACCCGGCAGTTGTCGCCCAGCTGGTATAGCGTCCACGGATGCGCGATGGCGAGACTTCGCCAAGATAACTGGATACCGAGGCAATGTCGGCCCCAATGCCAACGCCAACCACGAAGCGCCAAAGCGCGAGCCAGAACAGGCTGGTGCTGAATGCCGACAGCAGCGACCCGAGCGCAACGATCGAAATCGCGATGGTCAGGCCGGTCTTTCTGCCCCACAGATCCGCCACCGTGCTGTTGAGATAGGCTCCGACAATGTAACCAACTAGGCCGGTGGTGATCGTTACCGCAGCGGCGTCGGTCGAGACGCCGAACTGTTGGGCGACAACAGGCAGGGCAACGCCGATCGTAATCACGTCGAACAGGGCGAAGAAGAAACCTGCTCCGACCGCGACGAGCGCCCGGTAGGGATACGGCCATACCGGCAAACGGTCGAGCCTGGCGAGAAGATCGGCCCCCATTGACTGCATCCAACTCCCCCTGGTCGAACGAACAACCGAATGCGCGCGACGCATTCGTCCAGTACAGCTTGATCGAACTAGGATTCCATGCCGGTCCAAGCCAAGTCAACTGCTACAGTTGAGACAAGACAGTGCAGCTTGGAGGCGAACTGAAAACTACGGACGGGGGACCGTGCAAGACAAAGCACAGAAAAACTCCCCTCTCGAGTCGCAGCTGCCTTTCGAAGTTCCGCAATTGAGCTGGCGAACCGCGACGGCCGCCACCTGAAATGCGACGCGCGAACTTCCTATGCTGTGTTACTTCGCGGCGCTCGCGGCGCCAAGCAGGTAGCCGCCGTCCCAATGCCAGATTTGCTTCTCATCGACCGTGACTTTGGCGATCGCCTGGAATCCGGCGAGAGAGCCGCTTCCGGCGTGGAATGCGCACATGCCTAGCGGAGGCTTGGCAGTGTCATAGACGACGCAATAGCCGACAGCCGAGTCTCCGGGACCGACCGCAAGTACCACGCTGCTGCTGGAGAACAACGGACTACTGGTAACCGGCCCGTAATAGAGGATTTTTGTTCCCGTCGGTATCGCCGCGACGTTCGATTCCGTGACCGTGCAGAAACTCGGAGTTTCGCCAGAAAACTGACTGCATTCCTTTGCAATTTTAAGAGATTCCATTGCCGGGCCGGCGAGCACCGCCGAGTTCAATGTTAGGACGGCTCCGATTGACAAGATCGACAGTGTGCGCATGACTCGCTCCTTAGCTTCTCGTTCGACTAGAGCATGAAAATTGGTTTTGAAATGTAGCGGCGTAGGCCCAAGGCCGCTTCGATGAACGTCCGCTCATTAACGCATACGCCGTTTGCGCGGCAGAACATGAGCTGATCGGACAGTGCATTTTTCGAAGAACTCTCGTCCGTCACCGGCCACCTCACATTGCCAGATCCCGAGTTCCATTCGGCTGCGGCGAGGCACTCGTTTGTGACTGGCTGGCGGCGCGGAGGCCGCCCGCAACCCCACAGCGGCGTGCATCTCTGTGCGCTTTTACTCTGCTTGGTTGAAGCTCGGTATCCCCCGAACGGGGGATGGCGCCTACGGGATGCGGGTCACCGTTGCAGTCGCCAGTAAATGCGCCAGCGCACTCTGGCGATTGACTCCGGTCTTGGCATAGATGCGCTTGAGGTGCGTGCGCACCGTCTCCGGCGCGAGTCCCAACGTATTGGCGGCGCTACCGATGCTTGCTGACCGCGCGATCAACCAGGCGACGCGCGCCTCTGTCGGACTGAGCTTGTACAGCGCCTGCAGATGTTCGGTTGAAGCGAGAGCATGGCGTTCGGGATCGGAAAGGAAAACCGCAGCGGCGCCCCGCCGACCTGGGGCTGCAAGGGACACCGCGAGCGTGCCGACAAGGGGTGTGACGAGCGCGGACACGGGAAGCCGGCGCAAGGGAGCGCTCAGCAGAAGCGAGCCGCCGGGCCCTCCCGCGATGGCGGATCCGACGAGCCTTCGGAAGACGTCGCTTTGCTCTCGTTGTCGAGGGTTGACCGTCCCGTTATTCAGGACCAGCACGTCCCGCGCTGCGGCGATCTCTTGTGCTGCCATGTTCGCAAACAGTACACGCGCGTCGCTGTCGACGATCAGCACCCCTGCGGCAAGCTTGTCGAGCGTTTCCAGCGCCAGCTTTTCCTGCTCGCGGCTGCGTTCGAGGAGAAGCCGCAGCTGCATCGCCCGCCGCAAATGGGGAAGCAGCTCTTGCGAGGCCGCAAGCTCTGTCGGCGTGAACGGTCCGCGCGCGCTCGAGCGGTGGATCGTCATTGCGACGTGGAACTTCGGCGTATTGTCGACGACGAACAAGGCGCCATGCCCGATGTCCCAAGGCTCGAGTATTTCACTGTAGAAGTCGGTGCGGCGCACCTGATCGAACGAGACGAATGAGTCGCTGGCAGCTGGGATTCCCACTGGCAAAGTCACCATATGCTGTCGCCAGGCATTGTTGAGATGGCGCGCGTTGAGCGTCGGCATCAAAGCAGCGTCAAGGCGAAAGAGTAGAGCAAAGGGCAGCGGCCCAGGGGTCTTCATCAAGATCCCCAGTATGCCGTTCTCCCCGCCGATGCGCTCGCACAGTCCCGACAGAACATCCCGCAGCGCGTCGACGTCGTCTACCGCGTCGTAGATTCGCCGAATGGAAAACCCAATGTCGCGCTGCATGTTCGCTGCTCGCTTACTGACCCCCATTTTCGGCCGGCAATCGGGACTGGAACCTACGGTGAGGCTCAACAATCAGAGGATTGCGCGATGTTGAATGCGACACCCCCGTAGACAACGGCTGATCGATCGTCCCTGCATCCTTTGCTTTCTTACGTCCTCTACTTGTGGATGTTTACATTACGATACGTAATATGCAACTCCGAGTGGAGCGCAGGACTTTTCGCATTCCCAGACACTTGGCTGTGGAAAGCGGCTCTTCGAAACAGACGGGCGGAGTGGTCTCATCCGGCACCCAAATAGCCCGGTTTTCAACCAAGTGTTTTCAAAAATGCCGGTCTAGGTCGCGGAAATACCGCGGCCATTTCTTCAGCTCCGAGAACGTGTCTCCACTGAGAGGAATTGGTGGCCTGCCAGCCGTAGCTCGCGGCAACAAGCCCGCCTTCGCCCTTCGGACTCCAGCGCGGCAGCCTTCGCACGCTTCGCGAGCGAAATGCTTGGATGGCTTGCCAGGCGTAGCTCGCGGAGAGAGGCCCGCCTTCGCCCTGCCAAGCCGAAGCTCGTGGCAACAAGCCCGCCTTCGCCCAAGAGGGCTTCGGCGTGGCAGCCTCGCCCGCTATGTGAGCGAAGGCTGGGCTCCGGCGCGGCAGCCTTCGCACGCTTCGCGAGCGAAATGCTTGGATGGCCTGCCAGCCGTAGCTCGCGGAGAGAGGCCCGCCTTCGCCCTTCGGGCTCCGGCGCGGCAGCCTTCGCACGCTTCGCGAGCGAAGGCTGGTGGGCCCGGAGGGACTCGAACCCCCAACCAGACGGTTATGAGCCGTCAGCTCTAACCATTGAGCTACAGGCCCCACTCGGGGCGGATGGCTACAGCAATTCGCCCGGCAATTCCAGCGACTTTCGCGGCTTAAAGCCCGAGCTTCTCCAGAAGCGGCGGCCAGGCGTCGCGCCAGGGCTTGGCCTCCTCGAAGGCCGCCGCGGCCCTGAGCACCGTCGGGTCGTCGAGATGGCGCCCGACGATCTGGAGCCCGATCGGCAGGCCGTCGCGGCTGAAGCCCGCGGGCACCGTCGCCGCCGGCTGGCCGGTGAAGTTGAACGGGAAGGTGAACACGAGCCAGCGGAACGGATGCACGATATGGCCGTCGATCTTCTCCGGTCCCTGGATATGGACCGGGAAGGGCGGCACGGCCAGCGTCGGCGTCAGCAGCAGGTCGTATTTCGCCATGAAGCGCCACATCTTGTTGGCGACCGCCTTGCGCGTCATCAAGGCATTGGTGAAGTCCTCCGCCGTCCATGGCCGCATGATGAAGTCGACCAGATGCGGCGTCATATGGGCTCCGTGCTTCGCCACCATCTCGCGCATGCCGCGCAGATCCGTCTCCGCTGCCACGATGGCCCAGAAGGCGCCGTAAGGATCCTCGAAGCCGGGGTGAGCCACCTCGACCTTGCAGCCGAGATCGCGCTCGAACACCTTGACCGCCTCGCCCACGACGCGGCGCACTTCGGGATCGACCTTGGCATAGCCCCAGTCCGGACTATAGGCGACGCGCAGGCCCTTGATGCCGCCTCTCAGCACTTTCATCCAATCGAAGTCGGCTTTGGGCAGGCTCAGGCGGTCACGCGCATCGGGCCCTGAGATCACCGACAGCATCAAAGCGCTGTCCGCCACCGTGCGGCTCACCGGTCCGATATGCTCGAGGCTCTCCCAACTCGACACGCCCGGATAGCGCTCGTCCTTCGTGCCGGGATAGAGCGGCACGCGTCCCATCGACGCCTTGACGCCGACCAGGCCCGAATGCGCCGCCGGTATGCGGATCGAGCCGCCGCCATCGCTCGCGATGGCGAAGGGACCGACGCCCGAGGCGACCGCGGCCCCCGATCCGGCACTCGAGCCGCCGGGCGTCAGCGCCAGGTTCCAGGGATTGCGCGTCGTCTCGAAGACCGGATTGTGGCCGACGCCGCTATAACCGAATTCCGGTACATTGGTCTTGCCGATGATGACGGCGCCCGCCTCCTTGAGGCGCTCGACGACGACATCGTCCTCGTCCGGCACGAAATCCTTATAGGCGATCGAGCCCGACACGGTCCTGACGCCCTTGGTGCAGACGAGGTCCTTGATCCCGATCGGCACGCCGGCGAGCGGTCCCACCTCCTCACCCTTGGCCAGGCGGCGGTCGATCCTCTGCGCGGCCTTGCGCGCGAGATCCGGTGTCGGCGTGCAGAACGCATGGATATGGGGCTCGAGCTTCTCCATGCGGGCGAGCACGGCTTCCGTCACTTCCTTGGCCGACACTTGCTTCTTGCGGATCATTCGCGCCAGCGTCACGGCGTCGGTTCTGCCAATCGGTTTATGCTGCATGTCCTCTCTCCCTGGCTCGGCCCTGAAAATGAAAAAGCCCCCAAGGCCGATCACGCGGATGATCGATCTTGAGGGCTTTTTCGCCGGATGTTCGCGGCATCGTCGCCGCGGATTATGGCTGCTGAAGAAGCCTATGACCCGGCTACCCGCCTGTCAATGAAGGGGAGCCATACCGCTCGACTCGATCCATACCCTGCACGATCAGACGAACCTGCTCGCCGGTTCTTGCCATGACTGCATCTGACTTTCGGGGCAGTCAGACGAGTTCCAGATCGGAGCATGGGCACACCATCGCAGATCCACGAGGAGCGATGAAGCTCGCCCAGATGGCGTTGTGGTGTTCAATGATCTTTTCAGCGGGGAGATGAACTCTGTTCATCGTCGTGTGGCCGTCCGAGGGGACAATAGTCGAATAGCCGCGCGCCAGCGCGCTACGCACGGTAGTGTCGACGCAATAATCGGTGGCACAGCCGGTTATGATCAGGCGTTCGATCGAATGGGATTGAAGGAATTCTTCGAGGCGTGTGTGCAGAAATGCATCGCATGACTTCTTTCGAATGATGGCGTCCTTCGAGCGCGCATCCAGCGTCGGAAGCAACTTCCACCCTGGCAGGTCCGGATGATGAGGATCGCTCTCGGGGCCGTCATGCTGAACGAAGATGACGGCGCCATTTCTTGTTCGCACGGCATCAGCAAGGCTGTTCAGTCGGTCAACGAGACCTGTTGCATCATGCCTGGGTGTTGCCTCGGTAAACGACCCCTGCTGCATGTCGATAATGATCAGGGCATGCTCCATCGTGCAGGCACCTATCGAGTTGATCCCAGGCAACCTATACCATGCAGGCTGGACACGGGCCAGGTAAACAGTCGGATTGTCATGGCGCTTCCGCATGAAGTTTCAGGCCGGGAAGCCCATGATGTGGAGCGGCTCGGCCCTGCCCCGCAATTCGGCGTAACCGAGATCGCGCCAGAGTGCCGGGTCTTCGCCCGCCGCTTTCACCGTGTCGGCCGAGGCGATGAGCATCACGTGATGGATTTTCGTCGCCTGCTCTAGCCGGTTGGCGATATTGACCGTGTCGCCGAGCACCGTGAATTCGAGCCGCGTGTCGTCGCCGATGGCGCCGATGAAGGCCTCGCCCTCATGCACGCCCATGCCGACCGTGATCGGATCGTCATCCGCCGCCACGCGCGCTTTGTTCCATTCCGCCAGCGCGCCGAGGATCGCCTTGGCGCAGGCGATGGCGCGCTTGGCATCGTCGGCTTGCGCATCGGGAACGCCGAACACCAGGAAGGCGCCATCGCCGATGAACTTGTCGACGATGCCGCCATGCTTCTCGGCCGCCATGCGGATGCGGGTGCGGAATTGGCCCATCACGGCGGCGAGCCGGGCCGGATCGAGCGCCTCTTCCATGGCGACCGAATTGCGGATGTCGATGAAGAGCAGCGCCACCCGGGCACGGCGGCCGGATTTGAGCTCGCTGACATTGCCGGAGGCGAGGATGGGTGCGAGCTCGGTCGGCAGATAGCGCACCAGGTTGCTGCGCCGCGCCGTCTCTTCGAGGCCGCCGCGCAGCAGCTTCTGGCCGCGCGCCGCCGCCGCGATCAGGACGAGGCCGAAGAGCACGACCATCGCGAGCCTGGCGATATTCGCCGTCGGGCCGAAGAATTCGTAGATATGAAGGCCGACATCACTCTCCTCGCTGCCGGACCTCATTCCCTCGACACTGAAAGCGAGGCCGAGGAAGCCCAGCATCAGCACGAGGCTGTAGACCTGGACGGCGGGCCTGAGGCGCAGAGAACCGACCGCGAGCACGAGCAGTGCCGCAACCGCGCCCGGAAGGGCCGCGGCGAAGCGGCCCGGCAATCCCATTTCGGCGAGATCGCCGACGATAAAGAGACCGATGACGAGTATGTCGATGGTCACCGTGACATAAGCGAGCCAGCGCGACCAGAAACCGAAACGCAGGAGCGCATAGGTCACGCCGCCGGTGAGGAACAAGACGCCGATGACGATCCGCGCCCCCATGCGTGTCTCGATGAGGCCCATATTCGGCATGGGCATGGGCCCGCGGGTGAAGGCGAACTCGACCGCCAGGAACAAAGCGAGCGCCACCAGCATGCGCGCCACGGCCACGAACCTTTCCGTAGCGATATCGGCTTCGCGCAAGAGGGCTTCAGGGGCGCTTTCGGGCAGTCGCGACATGAGGGCGTCCAGCTACTGGGATTCGGCGGTTCATGCTATAGCACCGGCATGAATCGCCCGGAAAACCTTGCAACTACGGATTCACTGACACCCGAGGCCGCCGTCGAGCGCCTGATCGCGCTGCATGAGGAAGCGGTTGAGGCGCTGCGCCAGGCGCTCGAGCGCTTCTTCGCCAAGGGCCTGCCGCCCTCCTCCAAGGAACGCGCCCGCTTCCGCTATCCGGAACTGCGCCTCGTCTATGGCTCCGGACAAGCGCAGCCGTCTCTCTCCCGCGCCTATGCGAAATTCGAGAGCCCCGGCATCTATGCCACGACCATCACCCAACCCCGCGCCTTCCGCCATTATCTCATCGAGCAGCTCGAGCTTCTGGTCGCCGACTATCCGACCACCATCGAGGTGAGCCGCAGCGACGAGGACATCCCCTATCCTTATGTCCTCGACAAGGGCGACGAGCTCGGCCGCGACAACATCTCGGCCGCCGAGCTCGCCCGCCACTTCCCGGCTCCCGCACTTTCCGCGGTCGGCGATGAGATCGCCGACGGCCTGTGGACGCCGCCCAAGGGCGAGCCCATGCCGCTCGCTCTCTTCGACGCCACGCGCACCGATTATTCGCTGAAGCGCATTGTCCACTACACCGGCACCGACTGGCGCCATGTCCAGCCCTGGATCCTGCTCACCAACTATCATCGCTATGTCGACCAGTTCGTCACCTGGGGCATCGCGCAGATCAGAGGCGACAGTCCCTATGACGCGCTGGCGCTGCCGGGCGGCATCACCATCGGCCGCGACGGCATGGCGATCCAGGAGTCGGAGATGGCCATCACCTCTTCGCCCTGGCATCGCTTCCAGATGCCGGCCTATCACTTGCTGCGCAAGGACCGCGAGGGCGGCGTCAGCCTGGTCAATATCGGCGTCGGCTCATCCAACGCCAAGAACATCACCGACCATCTCGCCGTGCTGCGCCCGCATTGCTGGCTGATGATCGGCCATTGCGGGGGCCTGCGCCAATCGCAGCGCATCGGCGACTATGTGCTGGCCCATGCGTATTTCCGCCAGGACCGCATCCTCGACGGCGCCGTGCCGCCCGACATCCCGATACCGGCGCTGGCGGAAGTCCAGGTCGCGCTGCAGGAAGCGGCCGCCAATGTGACGGGCGACCGCCGCGAGGCGCTGAAGGCGCGTTTGCGCACCGGCACCGTCGTCACCAATGACGACCGCAATTGGGAATTGCGCTGGTCGCAGGAGCGCCGGCGCATCAACCTGTCGCGCGCCATCGCCGTCGACATGGAATCGGGCACCGTTGCCGCGCAAGGCTACCGCCTGCGCGTGCCCTACGGCACCTTGCTCTGCGTCTCCGACAAGCCGCTCCATGGCGAGATCAAATTGCCGGGCGCCGCCAATGCCTTCTATGACAGGGCCGTCGGCGAGCATCTGATGATCGGGCTCGCCGCCGTCGACCTGTTGCGCCGCGAGCTCAAGCAGCTCCATTCGCGCAAGCTCAGGAGTTTCGACGAGCCGCCGTTCAGGTAATGGCTTTCATTACCTGACGATTTACGATTTTCGTCACTTTTTACCTTGACTCAAACTTTGTGACGGTTTACGATTTTCGTCACCTTTCAGAGGCGTGAATGACTGTTCAGACAAAAACCAAGCCCGACGACACAAGAGCGCGGATCATCGAGACCGCGGAGGCTCTGTTCCGCCGGATGGGCTTTGCCAAGACGGCGGTCGCCGATATCGCTGCCGAGCTGGGCATGTCGCCGGCCAATATCTACCGCTTCTTCTCGTCCAAGCACGCCATTGTGGAAGCGATCTGCCAGAAGGCCCTGGCCGAGCTCGAGGCGGAGGCTTGGGCGGTCGCCCGTTCGCCCGGCCCCGCGAGCCAGCGCCTCGAAGATCTCATCATGGCGACTGTGAACTACCATAAAGAGAACTTCCTGACCGAGCGGCGCGTCCATGACATGGTTCTTGTGGCGATCGAGCACAGCTGGGATGTCATCCGCGCGCATAAGCAAGTGATGCATTCGATCGCCGAGCGCATCTTGCGCGAAGGCATCGCGGCAGGCGAGTTCGAGCCGGTCGATCCGGCCCAAACCGCAAGGCATATCATGCGCTCGCTCGTCGCCTTCTTGCATCCGGTGCTGATCGTCCAGTGCCTCGAGGACCACGAGGATCTCGAGACCGAGCCGCGCGCCGCCTTGCGCTTCCTCCTCCGTTCCATCACGCCCAGGCGCTGATCCCATGAAGCACCATCCTTTCAGCTCTTGGCGCGCCCAAAAACTGACGATCTATGCATTTCGTCACTCATCATTGTTCAGTCGATTGTGGAGTACCGCCATGCCCAGCTCTTTGCTCCAGCCTTTCGCCGCTCTTGCTTTGCTGATCGTTCTCGCCGGCTGTGACGCCCAGACCGCACCTGCGCCCAAGGCCGGACGGCCGGTACAGGTGCAAGCGGTCAGCTTCAACAACGAGGCCATGTCCCGCGACTTCGTCGGTGTCGTGCGGGCGCGCTATGAATCGGACCTGAGCTTCCGTGTCGCCGGCAAGATGATCGCCCGCAAGGTGAATGTCGGCGACCATGTCCGCGCCGGTGACATCATTGCGGAACTCGACTCGCAGGATCTGCAGCTGGAAGCGCAATCGGCCGAGGCTGAATTCGCCGCTGCCACATCGAATCTCGATCAGGCCGCGGCCGATCTGAAGCGCTACACGAAACTGAAGGAACGTGGCTTCGCCTCCAATGCCGACTACGATCGAAAGAAGGCGGCGAATGACGAGGCGGAAGGGCGGATGGAGCGCGCCAGGCGTTCCCTCGACCTCGCCCGCAACCAGCTCGCCTATGCCGAGCTCAAGGCCGACGCCGATGGCGTGATCACCGCGACGCTTGCTGAACCGGGTCAGGTCGTCGCCATCGGCCAGGGCGTGGCGCGGCTTGCACGCGATGGCGCCAAGGAAGCTTTGGTCGCCCTGCCCGAAACCTGGCTCGGCGAGGCACGCAACGCGCAGGCGACGGTTCGCCTGTGGACCGATCGCGACAAGATCTTCGCCGCGCATCTGCGCGAGCTTTCGCCCCAGGCCGACGCCGCGACCCGCACCTATGCGGCGCGCTTCGATATCGAGGATGCGGACTCGACCGTCGCCTTCGGCATGACCACCACCGTGACGCTGTCGCGGGCGAGCGATGAACGGGCGGCGAGATTGCCGCTCTCGGCCATCCTCAATCGCGGCAAGGGCCCTTCGGTATTTCTGGTCGATGCCTCGGACACTCTGGAGCTGCGCCCGGTGACGGTCGCCTCCTTCACGGAAGATGCGGCGGTCGTGACCTCGGGCATCAGCGATGGCGACAAAATCGTGACGCTCGGTGTCCAGAAGCTCGAAGCGGGCGCCAAGGTCCGCGTCGTCGAAGCCGAGTAGAACGGGGCCGTTGCTCATGAGAATTCACCAGGATTCCCCCTCTCCCGTTGCGAAGCAATGGGAGAGGGTGCCCGAAGGGCGGGTGAGGGCTCTTTGTCTCAGCAGGGAGTACTCGTTGAGAGTAGAGCACGCTGCGCGAAAGAGCCCTCATCCGGCCTTCGGCCACCTTCTCCCACGCTGCGCGCGGGAGAAGGGAAGCAAAACTTCAAATGCGACGGCAGCGGAGATCGGGAGAGCGCCATGAAAGGGATCAACCTGTCCGAATGGGCGATCACGCATCGGGCGCTCGTTCTGTTCCTGATCATCCTGCTTGCCGGTGCGGGCACCTATTCTTACCTCAATCTCGGGCGCGCCGAGGATCCCTCCTTCACCATCAAGACCATGGTGGTGAGCGCCGCATGGCCCGGCGCCACGGCCGGCGAAATGCAGTCCCAGGTCGCCGACAAGATCGAGAAGAAGCTGCAGGAGCTTCCCTATCTCGATCGCGTCGAAAGCTATTCCAGGCCCGGCGTGTCCTTCATCCGCGTCTTCCTCACCGATCAGACACCACCGGCCGAGGTGCAGGATCTGTGGTACCAAGTCCGCAAGAAGATCACCGACATCCGCGGTGACCTGCCGGCCGGCATTGTCGGCCCGAGCTTCAACGACGAATATGGCGATGTCTATTCCGCCCTCTATATGCTGACCGCCGACGGTCTGAGCCCGGCCGAGCTGAAGTCCCGGGCCGAAGACATCAGGCAGCGTCTCTTACGCGTTCCGAACGTGAACAAGGTCGACCTCATCGGCGAGCGGCCGCAGCGCATCTTCATCGAATTCAGCCATACTAGGCTCGCGACATTGGGCGTGACACCCCAGCAGATCTTCGACAGCGTCGCCCGGCAGAACGCCGTCGTCTCGGGAGGCGCCATCGACACCACCGCCGACCGCATCAATCTCCGGGTGACCGGCGCATTCACCGGCACCGAAGCCATTGCCGCGGTGCCGATCGAGGCCGAGGGCCGTGTCTTCCGTCTTGGCGACATTGCGACCGTCACGCGCGGTTATGAGGATCCGCCGGGCTTCATCGTCCGTGAAGGCGGCAAGCCGGCGCTCGGCATCGGCGTCTCGATGGCGGCCGGCGCCAATATCGTAGCACTCGGCCATGATCTCGATCATGAAATGGCGGCGATCGTCGCCGAGCTCCCGGTCGGGATCGATGTCACCCAGATCGCCGATCAGCCGCATATTGTCGATGAGTCGGTCTCCGAGTTCATCCACACCTTCGCGGAAGCTTTGGGCATCGTGCTCGTCGTCGGGTTCCTGTCGCTCGGCTGGCGTACCGGCATCGTCGTCGCCTTGTCGGTGCCGCTGGTGCTGGCGATCGTGTTCATCGTCATGTACGCGGCCGGCCTCGATCTTCACCGGATCACGCTGGGCGCGCTCATCATCGCGCTGGGCCTCCTGGTCGACGATGCGATCATCGCCATCGAGATGATGGTGGTGAAGATGGAACAAGGCTGGGACCGGGCGCGCGCCGCCACTTTCGCCTGGACGTCGACCGCCTTCCCGATGCTGACCGGAACCTTGGTCACGGCGGCGGGCTTCCTGCCGGTAGGCTTTGCGCGCTCGAGCTCCGGCGAATATGCCGGCGGCATCTTCTGGATCGTCGGCCTCGCTTTGATTGCTTCATGGATCGTCGCCGTGGTGTTCACGCCCTATCTCGGGTTCAAGCTCTTGCCCGACTTCGCCAAGCATTCCGCGCACCATGATCCAGGCGCGATCTATGACACGCGGCTTTATCGGCGCCTGCGCGCGCTGATCGCCTGGTGCCTGAGCTGGCGCGTGACCGTGGTCGTGATCACCGTGGCGATGTTCGCTGTCTCCATTGCAGGCTTTGGTCTGGTGCAGCAGCAGTTCTTCCCGACCTCCACCCGTTCCGAGTTGTTCTTCGAGATGCGCTTGCCGGAAGGAACGGCAATCGGCGTCACCGATGCAACCGCGAAGAAGGCGGAGCGCCTCCTGGGCGGCGATCCCGATATACTGACCTACACGACCTATGTCGGCCAGGGTTCGCCGCGCTTCTGGCTGGGTCTTAATCCCGTATTGCCGAATACCAACTTCGCCCAGATCGTCATCGTCACCAAGGATCTCGAAGCACGCGAACGCGTCCGGACGCGCCTCGACAAGGCCGTGACCGAGGGCGCCCTGCCCGAGGCGCGTGTCCGCATCGATCGCTTCGTGTTCGGGCCGCCGGTGGGCTTTCCGGTGCAGTTCCGCATCATCGGGCCCGATCCGCTCAAGGTGCGCGACATCGCCGAGGAGGTCCGCCAGGTCATGGCGGCAAATCCCAAGATCATCGAGCCCCAGCTCGATTGGGGCGAGCAGGTGAAGTCGATCCGCCTCGAAGTGGATCAGGATAGGGCTCGCGCCCTTGGCCTTACGCCTGAGGATGTCGCTCAGACCCTTCAGACCCTGCTTTCAGGCCATACCGTCACCCAATACCGCGAAGGCATCGAGAATATCGACGTCGTGGCACGCGCCGTCCCCGCCGAGCGTCTCAAGCTCGACCAGCTTCCGGCGCTGACGATCGCCACGCGCAACGGCATCGCCGTGCCCCTGTCGCAGATCGCCCGCCTCAATTTCGAATATGAAGAGCCGATTCTGTGGCGGCGCAATCGCGATCTCGTGCTGACCGTGCGTGGCGACATCATCGACGGGGTCCAGGCCCCCGATGTCAGCACCGAGATGCTGCCGAAACTCGCAAGCATCAAGGCTGACTTGCCCTATGGATACCGCATCGAGACCGGCGGCTCGATCGAGGAGAGCGCCAAGGCGAATGCCGCACTTGTCGCTGTTTTCCCGGTGATGGCGATCGTCATGCTGGCGCTGCTGATGATCCAGCTGCAGAGCTTCTCGCGGCTCGCTCTGGTGTTCGTGACCGCGCCGCTCGGCATCATCGGCGCCACCGCCGCCCTTCTCGTCGCCAACAATCCGTTTGGTTTCGTGGCGCTGCTTGGCTTGATCGCTCTTGCCGGGATGATCATGCGCAACACCGTCATCCTGGTCGACCAGATCGATCACGATATCGCCGAAGGCCACACGCCTTATCAGGCAATCATCGATGCGACGGTGCGCCGTGCCCGCCCGGTCGTGCTGACGGCACTCGCCGCCATCCTCGGCATGATCCCGCTGGCGCGCAGCATCTTCTGGGGACCAATGGCGATCACCATCATGGGCGGCCTGCTCGTCGCGACGGTCCTGACCCTGCTCGTCGTGCCGGCTCTCTATGCCCTGTGGTTCCGGGTTCCGCGCCGCGCATCCGCCGCGGCACCTGAAGCACCCCGGCAACCTCCCGTTCCGGCGCGCGCCCCTTTGCTCTTCGCGCCGGATCCTGCCGAGTAGTGCTGGAGCATCGACCTATACTCAAGGAGGGTGTTCGGGAACATTTCCCTTGCGCTATCGTTTCCTTTCATGCGCGCTTATTGGAAGGGACATTTGCGGCTTTCGCTGGTCGCCATCGCGGTCGAGCTCCATGCCGCGACCACATCCGCGTCCCGTCTGGGCCTGCACCAGCTCGACAAGAAGACCGGCAAGCGCATCCGTTATGAGAAGATCGTGCCGGGAAAGGGCAAGGTCGCCGACGACAATATCGTCAAGGGCTTCGAGCTCGGCTCCGGCAAGCATGTCATCCTGACACCTGAGGAGCTCGAGCACATCAAGCTCGAGACCAAGCACAGCATCGATCTGGCGCAGTTCGTCGATTACTGCGACATCGATCCGCGCTATTTCGAACGGCCCTATTATCTCGTCCCCGCCGATGAGGTGTCGGCCGAAGGCTATGTCGTCATCCGCGAAGCGCTGAAGGCAACGAAGAAGGCGGGCATCGGCCAGATGACCATGCGCGGCAAGGAGAACCTGGTGGCGGTGAAGCCTTGCGGCGACGGGCTCCTGCTCGAGACGCTGCGCTACAGCGATGAGTTGCGCAAATCCGACAAGATATTCGACCGCGTCCCGAACAAACGCCCGCAAAAGGACATGATCGAGCTCGCCGAGGAGCTGATCGAGCGCAAATCGGGCCCGTTCAAGCCTGAGGTCTTCAAGGACCACTATGGCAACGCGCTCAAGGCCCTGGTGGCCGAGAAACGCAAGAAGGGCAAGGTCACAGAGGCCGAGGAGGAGGAATCGCCGCGGCCCAAGGGCGACAATGTCATCGACCTGATGGAGGCCTTGAAGAAGAGCGTCAGCGGCAAGGCAAAGAGCGCCGCCAAGCCGCGCAAGACGGCCCGCAAAAGAGCAAGGCGGTGAGCCATGGCCAGCTCGCGAACGGCCCTCACCTCTTATCATCACAAGCGTAATTTCGCCGCGACCCCCGAGCCCAAGGGCCGCATCGCGCGCAAGCAAGGTCGTTCCTTCGTCATCCAGAAACATGATGCATCGCGGCTGCATTTCGATTTCCGTCTCGAGCTCGACGGCGTCCTCAAGAGCTGGGCGGTGACCCGGGGCCCGAGCCTCGATCCGAGCGAGAAGCGGCTCGCGGTCCGGGTCGAGGACCATCCGCTCGACTATGGCGGCTTCGAAGGCACCATCCCCAAGGGGGAATATGGCGGCGGCACCGTGATGCTGTGGGACAAGGGCGAATGGGAGCCGGAAGGCGATCCGCATGAGGGCTTGCGGAAAGGCAAGCTGAGCTTCGTCTTGAAGGGCAAGCGCCTCAAGGGTGCGTTCACCTTGGTGCGCATGCGCAAGGACCGCAACGGCAAGTCGCGCGAGAACTGGCTCCTTATCAAGCAGCACGATCAGGCAGCGAGCGAAGAGATCGATCCGGTCGAGAAATGGCAGAGAAGCGTCACCACGCGGCGCAGCATGGAAGGCATCGCCAAGGCGGATGGGCGCAGGCCATGAAGCGCGGGAAATCGCGCAAGGCCGCCCTGCCGCCTTTCGTGGCGCCGCAGCTTGCTTTCCTCAAGGACCAGCCGCCCGAAGGATCGAACTGGATCCACGAGATCAAATATGACGGCTATCGCGTGCTCGCCGCCGTCGGAGGCACAGAGGCGCGGCTCTATACCAGGAGCGGCCAGGACTGGACGGAGAAATTCAAGCCCATCGCGGATGCCTTTGCCAGGCTCGACATCGAGGCGCTGATCGACGGCGAGGTGGTCGTCTTCGAGAACGCGGGGCGCACCAGCTTCCAGGCCTTGCAAGAGGCCTTGTCCGAGCGCCGCCACAGCGATCTGCGCTATGTCGCCTTCGATCTCCTGAACGAGAGCGGTGAGGATTTGCGCAAGCAGCCGCTGGTCGAGCGCAAGAAGCGGCTGAAGAAGCTCTTGGGCCGAACGAAAGCGCCGTTGACCTATGGCGATCATATCGAGGGCGACAGCGACAAGGTCCTGGCCGAAGCCTGCCGGCTCGGCATAGAGGGGCTCGTCTCCAAGGACAAGACCAGTACCTATGTGTCGGGACGCGCCTTGACCTGGATCAAGAGCAAGTGCCTGGGCCGCTCCGAATTCGTCATTGGCGGTTTCCGACCCTCCGACAAGCAAGGGCGCAGCTTCGCCTCGCTCCTCATCGGCGAATTCAACAAGGGCGATCTCATCTATAAGGGCCGCGTCGGCACCGGCTATGACGAGGCCACCTTGCGCTCGCTCGGCGCCAAGCTCAAAGCCCGCCTGATCGACAAGCCGCCCTTCAAGGCCGTGCCGCGCGACATCCGCAGCCGCGCCCGCTGGGTGAAGCCGGAGCTCGTCGCCGAGATCGCCTTCACCGAAAGGACAAGGGATGGCATCTTGCGCCACCCGGTCTTCCTGGGCTTGCGCGAAGACAAGCGTGCGCGTGATGTGACGGGTGCGGACCGTATGGAGGCTCTTGCATGAGCAAAGAAGAAGACGAAGTCGCGGGCGTCAGGCTCACCCATCCCGACCGGGTGCTTTATCCCGACCAGGGCCTGACCAAGCGCGAGCTCGCTTTATATCTGGCGGGCGTCGCCAAGCACATGCTGCCATTCGCGGCGAAGCACCCCTTGAGCCTGGTGCGCTGCCCGGACGGCATCGATGGCAAATGCTTCTTCCAGAAGCATCTGACCGCCAGCATGCCCAAGGGCTTCAAGACGGTGACGATCCGCGAGAAGGATGGCGACAAGGCCGATTATCTCTATGTCGAGGATGTGTCGGGCATTGTCGGCGCGGCCCAGATCGGCGCCCTCGAGCTCCATGTCTGGGGTGCGCCCAATGATGATCTCGAGCATCCCGACCGTATGGTCTTCGACCTCGATCCCGATGACAGCGTGGGCTTTGCCGAGGTCAAGGCGGCAGCCGGCGATCTGCGCTCGGTCCTCGAGGCGTCAGGCCTTCAGACCTTCGCCATGGTTACCGGCGGCAAGGGCATCCATGTGATCGCCCCGCTTTCCGGCCGCAATGACTGGGACGAGGTCAAGACCTTTGCCGCAGGCCTCGCCCGAAGCTTTGCGGATCGCGATCCCGACCGGTTCATCGCCACTGCCAGCAAGGCCAAGCGCAAGGGGCGCATCTTCATCGACTGGTTGCGCAATGAGCGGGGCGCCACCGCTATCCTCCCTTATTCGCCCAGGGCCCGCAAAGGCGCTCCCGTCGCCGTGCCGGTCGGCTGGAGCGAGCTTTCCCGGCTCAAGAGTGCCGCGGCCTTCGACACGGTTGCCGTTCTCAAACGACTGAAAGGTCCCAAGCGCGATCCCTGGCCTGGCTACCGAAAACGGCAGCATCTTGGCAAAGAAACGATCGAAGCCGTCGCATCTTAACGAATTATTTCCTGCCACAGCGCCGCCGCAATCGGCTCCCATCTGATGGCTGGTTTCCACTGGGAGTCTTTCATGGACCGCCGCTCTCTCGCTGCTCTGGGCCTCACCGGCCTTGCTGCTGCCGCTCTCGCCACCCCGTCTCTAGCTCAGGAGTCCAAATCTATGCCGCGCCTCATCTCACTCAACGGACATGGCGAGGTGAAAGCCAAGCCCGACATGGCGGTCGTCAATGTCGGCGTCACGACCCAGGCCCAGACGGCGCGCGAGGCCCTGACCCAGAACACCGCCGCCATGGAGAAGGTCTTTGCCAGCCTCAAGGCGTCCGGCATCGAGGCCAAGGACATCCAGACCTCCAATTTCATGATCAATCCGCGCTATCAATATGACCAGAATAATGCTCAGCCGCCGCGCGTAATAGGCTATGACGTGTCGAACACCGTGACCGTCTCGGTGAAGAAGCTCGACACGCTGGGTGCGGTGCTCGACAAGGTGGTGGGCGAAGGCTCGAACCAGATCAATGGCGTGATGTTCGCCATTGCCGATGACGAGAAGTTCAAGGACGAGGCGCGCAAGCTCGCGGTCGCCGATGCCGAGCGCAAGGCGAAACTCTATGCCGAGACGACGCGTATCTCGCTTGGCCAGATCATGTCCTTGAGCGAAGGCAACTACCAGCCGCCGCAGCCTGTCTATTATGGCAAGGCGGTCAGGGCCGACGCGGCGCCGAGCGCCGTGCCGATCGCCGAAGGCGAGCAGACCGTCGCGATCGATGTGAACATCGCGTGGGAGATCAAGTAACGGCTGTAAACCGTTGATTTGACTCCCACATCAAAGGCCGGCGGAGCGGTTTTCCGCCGGCCGTGAAGGAGAGTGTGGATCATGGGTTTGCGTCATCTCATCATCGCCGCGATGCTCGCGGGCTTCGCGCCGGCGCACCTGCCCCTTGTCACGATCGACAAGGCCGAAGCCGCCCAGACATCCCAGACCGTGAAGAAGAAAAAGAAGAAGGTGGTCGAGAAGAAGCCGCAGCAGCCGCGGGTGAAGCAGAACTTCCGCGCCCCCCGCCCCGGCGAGCCCAATGCCGGCTGGACCGACGACTGCCTCTTCTACTATAACGTCTATGGCAGGCTGCCGAACTATTGCCAACCATATGGCCGCGGCTTCCGGATGTGGGACTGGTAAAGGCGAAGCATGACCCTCTCCAATCCTTCGGACGGGAGAGGGGAAATGTTGAGGCAGCCTCGAAGCGCTATACCGGCGTGTTGAGCAGCTCCTTCACATATTTGTCGAGGAACTTCACATCCTCAGGATTCGTCCCGGGGCCGCCGGCGAAATGGCCCCAGATCGAGGGCATGGGAATGAGCTTTGCATTCGGCATGTGCTTGACCTCGATGGCGCTGTCCTCCGGCGGGAAATAGAGGTCGGTCTGGCCGGGCATCACATAGGCCTTGGCCTTGATGGCGCCGAGCGCCTTGCGGAAATCGCCCTTGTAAAGCTCGTTCTTGCTGATGTCGCCATTCTGCCAGGTCCACAGCATGGTGAGCAGGTTGTTGGCGTCCTTGGGCAAAAAGAAACCCTCCCAGAAGGCGACAAGGAAATCCTCGAGGGATGCGAAGCCGAGCGTCTTGAGATCGAGCTCTTCGCGATAGAAACTCTGCGAGAAGCCCCAGCCGGCATAGACGCGCGCCGCCGCGCGCAGGCCCTTGGCCGGCTTTTCCTTGTACCAGCCGTTGTTCCAGGCGGCATCGGCCGTCAGCGCCGCCTTGACGCCTTCGAGGAAGACGAAATTGTGCCTCGAGCATTTGGCCGAGCCGCAGAAGGGCAGGATGCGCTCGACCATGTCGGGGAAGAGCGCACCCCAATGGAAGGCCTGCAGCGCCCCCATCGACCAGCCGATGACCAGCTTGACACGCTTGATGCCGAGCTCGTCATGCACCAGCCGGTGCTGCAATTTGACATTGTCATAGGGCGTCACATCGGGGAAGCGCGACGCATTATAGGGCTCGGGCATGTTGCTCGGCGAAGAGGAGAGACCGTTGCCCAGCATGTTCGGGATGATGATGAAATATTTTCCGGGATCGAGCCCCATGCCTTCGCCGACGAGCCATTCATTGTCGTAATGCTGGCCGGAATACCAGGTCGGATAGACGATCACATTGTCCTTCTTGGCATTGAGCTTGCCGAAGGTCTTGTAGGCGAGTTTGCAGTCGCGCAGCGCCGCGCCCGATTGCAGCACCACGGTGCCGGCATCATAGATCGAATAGTCTTGTGGCATGGTTCATCTCTCCCTCAAATTGCGAGAGGCCAGTGTCCTGGCCTCCCTCTTTCGATACTCTTCTTGCGCGAGATCTTTATGCCTCGCGCATCACCTTGGAAATGGCAAAATAGACGATTGCCGCGACGAGGAAAGCCGAGATCGCGGTCGACCATTCCGGCGCCTTGAACTCGACCAGAAGGGCTACCGCCGATCCCGCGGCCCAGGCGATGAAGGCGGTGGTCCGCCAATCCGCCGAGGCTTCGGAATTCTTGCGGACGATATACTGGTCGACCAGGATGATGGCGCCGATGGGCGGCACCAGGATGCCGAGCAGCGACAGCCACTCGATGAAGAAGGCCCAGATATTGCCGGCGGCGACCAGGATGCCGATGGCGCCGAGGATGATGGCCATCAGTCGCATGTTGCTCGAGAGAATGCGCGACCAGCCGGTCGCCGCATTATAGAGACAGTGGGCGCAGACCGATCCCAGATTGCAATAGAGGAAGAGGAAGGCGAGCACCGAGAGCCACGCGGCCTGCTTGCCATTCATATAGCCGAACATGTTGTCGACGCCGAACGGATTGGCATTGGGCACCGCCAGCGCCGCCGTCATGACGCCGCCGACCAGCATGGCGATGAGATTGGCGAAGGGAAAGGCGCTGAAGGTCGAGATGAGCGAGCTTTTGCGATCGGCCGCCCAGCGGTTGAAGTCGGCGGTCACGGTGCCTGCATCGACGAACAAGGTGAGCACGATGGTGAGGCCCACGCCCATCGACATGGTGGCGATGCCATTGTTGCCGGGATAGGCCATGATGGCGCTCCAGCTCGTCGTGCTTGCGGCATCGAGAGCGACCCAGATGCCGAGGATGACGAAGAGCGGCACCGAGATGAGGCCGATCCAGTGCAGGCCGCGCACGCCGATGAAGGTGATGGCGATATAGAGAATGCCCGCGACGATCGTCATCGCCACATAGTTCAGACCGTAGGTGGAGCTGATCAGGGCGCCGGTGATGCCGGTCTGCACCGCATACCAACCGAGCAGCAGCGTCGACAGAAGGCCCGAGGCGAAGACATAGCCCTTGCGGCCGAATACGATGCTGGAGAGAAGGGCGAAATTCATGCCGCGGTCGGTGCCCAAGAGCCCCAGAAGCCCGACATAGGCGAACATGATGAGATTGCCGATGATCATCGCCTTGAGCGCGTCGGCAAAGCCCATGCCGAGCACGAGGATCGATCCGGTCATGGCGCCGGTGATGATCATCGGAAAGCCGATCCACACCATGGTGACCGAGAACAGGCTGCGGCGGGCTTTCGCCGGCACCGGCGTGTGCTCGTACTCTTCACCTAAGAGATGATCGGCTTCCGCCTCGAGCTCGGTCAGAGACGAGGCGCGAGCCCGCTGTTGATTGTCTGTCATGTGCGTTTCCTCAAGTCTGTTTCTTGGTCTAGGCACGAAGCGACGCAACGCATGTGGAGCAAGTCCAAATGCAAAAACAAAAGCCCCCACCGAGATCTTTGAGGATCTGCAGATGGGGGCTTCAAAGCCTGGATTTTTCGGCAATGGCGCCGAGATAACAGGTTAACTATAGCGCAAGCGGGCGCTTTGTCTACATGGAATCGACAGGAGCTGTAACCGAAACGGTTGCTGACTCGTATTGTCACGAGAATGGTGTAGCTCGCGATCCCGAGGCAACGATGCTAGAGTCCACCCATGCCCGTCTGTGAAGCAGACCCCTGGCGCTTGCAGTATTTCGAAGCCGTCCCCTGCCCGGCCGATGTCCTGATACCGACCGAGGATTGCGACGCTTGGGTCTGGTATCCGCGCGCCAACTGGATCTATGACAAGCTGCGCATCGCCCAGAGCCAGGGGCTCGATTGCGGCCCGCACGGCATAGTCCCCCAGCGCTTCCCGGTCTTCTCCAAGCCGATCTTCAATCTGAAGGGCATGGGCGTCGGCAGCGGCGCCTTGCGCTCGCTCGCCGAATATGAGGCGAGCTATACGCCGGGACATTTCTGGACCGAGCTCTTGACGGGCGACCACCTGTCGACCGATTGCGCCGTCGTCGAAGGCGAGGTGCGCTGGTGGCGGCACACGACCGGCAAGCCTCTCGGGTCGAACGGCATGTTCGATTACTGGACGATACACGGCGAGGGCCGCCCGGCGCTCGAAGACTATGTCGGCTCATGGGTAGGCCGGCATCTTGCCGACTATACCGGCATGCTCAATGTCGAGACCCTGGGCGGACGCATCATCGAAGCGCATTTGCGTTTCGCCGATCAGTGGCCTGATCTCTATGGCAAGGGCTGGGTCGAAGCGCTCGTCCGGCTCTATGCCGGGAAGCGCTGGGATTTTCCCGAGGAAGGCCAGCGCCGCGACGGCTATTCCGTCGTGCTCTTCGGCCGGCATGGCCGGCATTTTCGCCACCCGCCGGCCGATCTGCAGCGCGCCGTGCGCGCCATGCCGGGCGTGATGAGCCTCCAGATCACCTTCCATGAGACGAAGCCGCCGGAAGACCATGCCGCACCGCCAGGCGGCTTCCGGCTCGCCATCGTCAACACCCATGATCTCGAAGCGGGCTTTGCCGCGCGCCGGCGGATCGCCGAGGCCTTCGCGCCCGAAGACCTGCTGTGGCCCGAAGGGGCCCGTCCTCACGCACTCGCGACCGGCGCGCTATAATGCTCGACCAGCGGGAAGGGCTCATAGAAATGATGCAGAAGGCGCTTCCATTCGCCATAGCGCTCTGAGCCGCGAAAGCCATCCGTGTGGGCTTCGAGCGTATCCCAGGCGACCAGCAGCAGATATTTGCCTTTCGCTTCGATGCAAGGCCTGACCTCGAGCCGGAGGAAGCCCGGCGTCGCGGAGATGAGCGGCAGTGCCTCGCGCATCGCCTGCTCGAAGGCACTCTCTTGTCCCGGCTTCACCTGCAAGAGCGCGTGTTCGAGGATCATCGCTCACACCACCGTCCAGCGGCGCTCCGTCTCGGCATAGACATTGAGCTCGCCCTGCGAGATGTCGAACCATGCGCCATGGAGCGTGAGCTGGTCCTTGCTCTCGCGCACCCTGATCCAGGGAAAGGTGCGCAGATTGGCGAGTGAATGCTCGACCGAGGCCTGCTCGACCGCCGTCAGCCGTTCCGCCGGGCCGTGATCATGGTCATGCTCGACGACGGCGGCCACATCGCGCACCCCGGCGAGCCACTTGCCGATGAAGTCGCCAGTGCTCAAGGGATCGCCCGGCTCCATGATCGCCCTGATGCCGCCGCAGCGCCCGTGGCCCATGATGACGATATGCTGGACGCCGAGCTGCAGCACGGCGAATTCGAGCGCCGCACTGGTCGAATGGTGCCTTCCGTCCGGCGCATAAGGCGGCACCAGATTGGCGACATTGCGCACGACGAAGATCTCGCCCGGCCCCGCATCGAAGATCGTCTCGGGGGCGGCGCGCGAGTCGCAGCAGGCGATCATCATGATGGTGGGTTTCTGCTGGCCCTGGCCGAGGCGGCGGTAGCGCTCTTCCTCCGCGGCATAGCGTCCGGCGCGGAAGCTGGCATAGCCGTCGAGAAGCCGTTGCGGGAAATTGACGCCCATGCCACCACCCTCACATTATGATAGGGTGAGCTAAAGCAAAAAGGGGCCGGCGCCGCAAGCGCTGGCGGCATGACAAAGCGCCGCCCCTGGCGGGACGGCGCTCTCAAAGCATGATCCGGAAAAGTGGATACCGGTTTTCCGAAAAGATCATGCGCAAACAAACGGATAAAGCGTGATGGCGATTCAAGCCATCACGCTTTTATGTCCTGCCCCTCATTCCGCAAGCTTACGCAACGCCGCCGCGAAACGAGGGCTCTCTTTGAACCTGGGCCATCATTGCCTGCCTTGACGACAGGGCGATGTCAGTTTGACGAAATCGTTTTTGAATCTGATTTCAACCTCTTAGGGAGAAAGCTTGAATCAATTTGACAGCTACCCGCCGATCGGGCCGCCGCCATCGCGAGTGATTACCACGACCGACGGCCGCGGCGGGATCTTGTCGTCGAAATCGGGCCACCGCGTGGTCGGCGCCTCGATCGTCGGCGAGCCCTCGGCCGGATGCTGGACCGAGACGAACATCGTCGCCCCGTCGGGCGTGAAGGCGGGGCCCGTCGCTTCCGCATCCGTCGGGCAGCAGAACAGCGCCTTGGGCAGGGCCCGCGCCGGCCCGTCGGTATCGACCGCGAAGATGCCGTCGGCGAGGTCGAAGTCGTTCATGCCGTCGGTCGCCACGAACATCCGGCCCTTGGGGTCGAAGGCGATATTGTCGGGCGTCATGAAGAAGCCGTCGGCCGTGGTGTCGGGATGGAATTTGGCGCCGGTCTCGGGCTTGGAGGGATCGCCGCACAGCATGAGGATGTCCCACTTGTATTGGGCGGCGGTGTGGTCGGCTTCCTTGCCCTCGCCCGGCGGGATCAATTCGACGATATGGCCCCATTTGTTTTCCGGCCGCGGATTGGCGGCATTGAGATTCTCGGGCTTGCGCTTATTCGACTTGGTCAAGACCGCATAGACCCGACCCGAGACCGGATTGGTCTCGAAATCTTCAGGCCGGTCCATGCCGGTGGCGCCGAGCTTGTCGGCGGCAAGTTGCGTCTTGATCAAGACCTCGCCCTGATCGGCAAAGCCGTTCTCGGGCGTGAGCGGACCCTGGCCATGGACCAGCGGCAGCCAATTGAGCGTGCCGTCGGCCTCGAATTTGGCGACCGCGAGCTCGCCTTCGTCGAGCAAACCAATATTGGCCTTGCGGTCGCTCGCATTGAAGGGCTTCGCGGAGACGAAGCGATAGAGATATTCCTGGTGGTCGTCATCGCCCATATAGACGGCGACGCGGCCGTCCTTGTTGACGACGACGGTCGCCCCTTCATGGCCCATGCGGCCGAGCGCAGTGCGCTTCACCGGCACCGAATCCGCTTCATAGGGATCGATCTCGACCACCCATTGGAAGCGGTTCATCTCATTGGGCTCCTTCTCGACATCGAAGCGGTCGTTGAAGCGGGCAAAGCCATAGACGTCTCCGGGCTCATAGCCGACGCGCTCGGCGATCTCCTTGTTCGCCGTCTTGGCGGCATCGCCGCCGAAGAATTCATAGGCGAATTCCTCGCAAGTGAGGATCGTGCCCCAGGGCGTGTAGCCGCCGCCGCAATTCGCCATGGTGCCCTTGACCTTGGTGCCGGTCGGATCGGCCGACGTCTTGAGCTGCGCATGGCCGGCCGCGGGCCCGGCGATCACCATTTCGGTTTCGGCCGTGATGCGCCGGTTGAGCGGCGAATTGGCGACGAGCCGCCATTTGCCGTCCTTCTTCTCGATCTCGGCCACCGTATGGCCGATCGCCGCCTTCAGCACCTCGACCTGGTCCTGGCTCAGGACCTTGCCCACGCCCTCGTCCTTGACGATGAGGGTCGGGAACATGATGTGCGGGCTGGGATATTCGTGATTGACGCAGAGCAGGCCATGCTCGGAGGAATTGGAGCCGAAGGGCAAGGGCAGATAGCCGACGAAGTCGTTGTTATAGCCGAACTGCCGCGCCTGCGAGGTGGCCGACTGCTGGGCGGGATCGAACTCGGCCGCATCCGCTGTCAGCTTGTCGCCCCAGCGCAGCAGCACCTCGGCGGTGAAGCCTGGCGCCACGTGATGGGTCTTGTCATAGACGCGCTTGAGCTCGGTGAAGGTGAGCGATGACTGGGTGCCGCCCGCCATGGCCTCGCCGCCGAAGATCGAGCCGGCGAAGCCGGGCACGATGGCGGAGGCCGCGGCGGCCGCGGCCCCGCTGCGCAACAGGTCGCGGCGCGACAGTCTTTCGGCGAGCACGCTGCGGAAATTGGGGGATGTCGTCTTGGAGCGGATATGATCGGGATCGTGGCGCGTCATCTGTCGTCTCCTGGGTTCGCAAGCCTTGGGGTCAGGGCGCAAGCTCGGCTTTGCTCATGGAGGCCGGATGACGATTTTACGACAGCGCGATGTCAGCCCACCGCAAAAATTTCCGATTCCGTTTCAAGACGTTAGAGTCTTCGCTTGAATCATTTTGCGAAGATGGACGTCACGGCATGGAGATGCCGAAGGTCTCGCGGAAGCCCGCGATTCCCTTGGGCGTGAAGGTGACGGCGCGGCTGTCCTTGCCGCGCTTGATCCAGCCGAGATCGAGGCTCCTTTGGCAAAGCGCGGCGCCGAGCCTTCCCGCGAGATGCGAGCGCCTTTCGCTCCAGTCGAGGCAGGTGCGGCAAAGCGGGCGTGTGCTCTTGCCGCCGTCGAGATCGAGGCCGAAATCGCTGAAGAAGCGGTAGCCATCCTCGGTGATGGCGGCGGCACCGTCGGACAGGATGATGAACTGCCGCGCGCTCAGCCGGTCGGCGAGAGCGACGGCGAGCCTGCCGGCCAGATGGTCGTAGCAGGTGCGCGCGGTGCGCATCGCCTCATCGCGGGGCCCCGTCGGGCGGTGGCGCTTCGGCCCATTGGCGGCGACCAGCATCAGGGCCTCCATGGCCTCGGCGACTTGCGGTGACGCCAGGCGGAAATAGCGGTGCCGGCCCTGCTTCTCGAGCGCGATCAATTGCGCATCGGCGAGCTTGGCCAGATGGCCGCTGGTCGTCTGGGCGCTGACACCGGCATGCCAGGCGAGCTCACCCGCCGTCAAAGCGCGGCCGTCGGCGAGCGCCTGGAGGATATTGGCCCGGGCCGGATCGCCGATCAGCGCCGCGACCTCGGCCAGGCTGTTGCCGGAAACGAAATTCGTCATGGCCCTGACTATAGGCCTGGCACTCTTGCCGGTCAGCAGCAAATGCTTCGGCCGCGGCCGAAGCGTTGGGATGCGACTCTGTCAAGCCTTCATGTCACAGATGGCGCCCATCACAGGCATTAAGGATGACTGCCATGGCCCCCTCTTCCTCATCTCGTTCACTCGGTTTCGAGCTCCTGCTTCTGGCTCTCCTGGCAACGCTCTGGGGCGCGTCCTACACCTTCATCAAGATCGGCGTCGAAACCATTCCGCCCGTCACCTTCATCGCCTTGCGCACCCTCATCGCGGGCCTCCTGCTGCTGCTGGTGCTGAGGCTGCGCGGCCTCAGTTTGCCGCGCGATCGGGCGAGCTGGCGCCTCTTCGCCATCCAGGCCGCGATCAACAGCGTCCTGCCTTTCACCCTCATCGCCTGGGCCGAGCTCACGCTCGATGCCGGCCTCGCCGCCATCCTCAATTCGACCACGCCGATCTTCACCTTCCTCATCACCATCGCCATCACCCGGCATGAGCCCGCCACCTGGCGCAAGGCCTTCGGCGTGATCGCCGGCATGGCGGGCATCTGCCTCATCATCGGCGTCGAGGCGCTGAACGGCGTCGGGCGCGAGCTTATGGCCCAGCTCGCCATCATCATCGCCACCATAAGCTATGGCTGTGCCTCGATCTTCGGGCGCAACTTCAAGCATATGGATCCGATGATGCCGGCGGCAGGCTCGATGCTGGCGGGAGCGGCAGCACTCGTCCCCTTGAGCCTCGTCATCGACCAGCCCTGGACGCTCGCCCCCTCCTCCTCATCGCTCATGGCGCTGGCTGGCCTGGCCGTCTTCTCGACCGCCCTCGCCTTCTGCATTTTCTTCCGCCTCCTCCACACGCTGGGCTCGGTCGGGACCACCGCGCAGGCCTACTTGCGCGTGCCGGTCGGCGTCGCCATTGGCGCCTGGTTCCTGTCGGAGCGCTTGAGCGACACCGCCTGGATCGGGCTCGTCTGTGTCGTCATCGGCGTCGCCGCCATGACCTTGCCGGGCCGCAAGCGCGCTTTCGCCCACAAGCCGGCATAGGAATAGGGCCCGTTCCATGCGATGTTCCCCAAGGGAATCATATGCAGGATGGTGCCATGGCTACTGTCGATGAAATCGCGCCCGATCTTTTCCGGATCTCGCTCTATATCCCCGAGCTCGACATGCAGTTCAATCACTTCCTGGTGCGCGACGACGAGCCGCTGCTGTTCCATGCCGGGCTCAAGGGCATGTTCGAGGACCTGCGCGCAGCCATCGGCCGCCTCATCGATCCGGCGAAACTGCGCCATGTCGCCTGGAGCCATTTCGAATCGGATGAATGCGGCGCGCTCAATGACTGGCTCACGCTTGCGCCCCAGGCCGTGCCCGCCTGCACCATGGTCGGCAAGATCGTGAATGTCGATGATTTCGCGCTCAGGCCGGCGCGCGGCATGATGCCGGACGATGTGCTGGAGACGGGCAGATACCGCTATCGCTTCTACCGCTCGCCCCATATCCCGCATGGCTGGGACGCGGGCGTGCTGTTCGAGGAAAGCACCAGGACCTTGTTCTGCTCCGATCTCTTCCATCATTTCGGCAATGGTGCCGCTTTGACCACCGCCGATCTCATCGGCCCGACCCGCGCGGCGATGGCGCTCCTGGCGCAAGGTCCGCTTGCCGGCTACATGCCCTATACCAGCCAGACGGCGGGGGTGCTCAGGTCTTTGGCCGACCTCGCGCCCGAGCGTCTCGCCGTCATGCACGGCTCGTCCTTCGAAGGCGCCTGCGGCCCGATGCTGAATGATCTCGCCGGCGTCATCCAGGAAGCCTTCGATTAGCTAGAGCATCGGACCGAAAAGTGCGATGCGGTTTTCGGATAATCCGATGCGCAAACAAAAATAGAGCGCCGAGGAACGCGGCGCTCTATTCTGGTTCCTGGAACGTATAGAAGACGACGCTGAGGTCGGCCTTCGGCGTGAAATCCTTGGCCTGCCATTCGAAGCGGGTCGGCGACACCTTCTTCGCCTCGGGCGGGCAGAAGGCGGCGAGCGCCGCCGCATCAGGCTTCTCGACGCTCAGATTGAAGCGGCGAATGGGCCCCTTCCAATATTTGGCCGTGGTCAGCACATAACCGACGGTCGCGACCTCGTAATAGGCCGTTCCCTTGGCCTTGCGCTTGGCGAGCGCCGCTCGCACCGCGGCATCGACACAGGCCGCTTCCGCCCATTCGCCCTTCTCATAGCTGTCGCCGATATCGGCCGGATAGCCGGCGAGCGGCACATAGGAGATCGAAACCTTGGTCTCGCCGGGGCGGAAATCCTGCTGCCATTCGAAGGCGACCTGACAGTCCCATTGCGGCCAATAGGCGGGCTCGCCATAGCTCTCGCCTTGGCCGACGGCGCCGAGCGCCACCAGTTCGTCGAGCTCTGGCTTCGGTACTTTCTTGAGCAGCGCATTGGCGTCATCGACCAGCATATGGAGCGGCAGTCCGGCCTGGGTGATCTTCTCCGTCACGTCGCGGTCATTCACCAATGCGCGGGCGAAGGGCTCGGCCTTGACTTCCTTGCCGTCGACCCAAACCTTGAAGCCCATGTAGTTTTCGGGCGGCGAGCCCTCCGGCAGGGTCTCCCGCAGCGAGCCCGGATCGTCGTTGACCGGAATGCCCGGCATCGGAAAGGCGATGGTGACGGTCTGCGCCGCCGCTGCTGCCGACTTGTAGAGATAATCGACCGTGATCTTGTGGAGCGACACGCTGAGATCCTCGCGCAGGATCGACACGGTGTCGGATTGCTTGAAAACGAGGCCGCCGGTCTTGCGCTCGGCGATGGCGCCATTGGCGAAGGCCGCCGTCGCGGTGATTGCCAGCCAGAGAGCGGCAGATAAGAGTCTGTTCATCTATTTCTTCCTGACTTTCGCCGCGGCCTCATCGTCCTGGAGATGGAACCTGTGCAGCATGCGATGATAGAGCGGCGCCAGCGCGATGCCGGCAATGCCGAAGATGACGATGCCGGAAATGATCGCATAGACGCCGGCGAAGATCTTGCCGCCCACCGTGTTGAGCGGCTGCACCGGTCCCATGCCGGAGAGGATCATTGCCGCATTGACGAAGGCGTCGACGGTGCTCATGCCTTCGAAGCCGCCATATCCGGCCATGCCGACGACGAGCCAGATGAAGACGATGCCGGCGCACCACAAGGCGTTGCGCATGAGCCGCAGGGCGAAGCTGTTCGGAGCGGCGAGCGGCTGTCCTTTCGATTCGAAATGGAAGAGATTGCGCATGACCGGACGCTCGCATGAGGCATGGATGGCGTCAATCGCCGGCCATGCTAGGATGCGGCCGATGATTGAGAACATCCAGGACCGCCGGATCACCCGCCTCGCCTATGAGGGCGAAGCGGGAAGCTGGGAGATCTGGCGTGCTTTGCCGCATCCGTCACTTGTCCCGCATGTGATCGACTATTCGGGCTACCGCGAAACGGGCGGCAAGCCGGTCTGGCGGCGCGAATTGCCGTCGAGCTTCATTCCTCTGATCATCAATTTCGATGCGCCTTTCACCTTGCGCGACGGACGCGCCGCCGAGACGCGCTATGAGAGCTTCGCCGCCGGCATCTATTCAGCGCCGGTCATCGTCGGCTCGGCCGGCAGCGCGCACTGCCTGCAAGTGAACTTCTCGCCCCTCGGCGCTTTGCAGTTCCTTGGCGTGGCCCAGTCGGAGATCGCCGGACGCACGCTGGCGCTCGCCGACCTCCTGGGCCCAGGCGCCGGCCGCTTCATTGCAGAGTTGCACGACACCCCTGATTGGCCGCGGCGTTTCGCCTTGCTCGACCGCTTCATCGCTGCGCGTTTCGCTGCGGCGCGGGCGCCCAACGACACGGTGCGCCAGGTCTGGCACGGGCTGAAGCGGAGCAAGGGTGCTGCTTCCATTGCCGGCCTCGCCGAGGATGCGGGCGTCAGCCGCCGCCATCTCGCCAAACTGTTCCGCACCGAGATCGGCACGACTCCCAAGACCATGGCACGCATCCTGCGCTTCGAGCATGCCCGTCACATGGCGGGAACCGTGCCGCGCCAGGGCTGGGCCGATATCGCCTATGAAGCGGGCTATGCCGATCAGGCCCATCTCACGCGCGAATTCCGGGAATTGTCGGGCCTGTCGCCGAGCGAGCTCTTGCGCAAGGACCGCGCCGAGACGGGCGTTCTCGAAGGCGTCGCTTGAGGTCACATTTCTTCAAGACGGGAGGAACTTCGGGATGCGATGATCGCTTCAACAGACAAAGGAGTTTCGATCATGGCCGACATGCCGACCACCCAAAGCCCCATTCTCTATCCCACCATGACTTATCGTGATGCCGCGAAGATGATCGACTGGCTGGAGAACGCCTTCGGCTTCCGCAAGCATGTCGCTTACTCAGGCGAGGACGGAAAAGTCATACATGCCGAGCTCGCTTTCGGCGACAATCTGCTGATGCTGGGCACCGCCAAGCCTGACACCGCCTTCGGCAAGCTGGTCAAGTCGCCACAGGATATCGGCGGCACGACCCAGGCCGTCTATATCGCCGTGCCTGATGCCGATGCGCTATTCGCCAAGGCCAAGGCGGCAGGTGCGGAAATCGTCATGGAGCTGACCGATCAGCCCTATGGCAGCCGCGACTTCATCTGCAAGGACCCGGAAGGCCAAGTCTGGTGCTTCGGCACCTATGCGCCGAAGGTCCCGGCGGGCGATTGAAGTTTACACGGCCATTCCCGCCTTGAGGCCTTCATAGACCGCCTCCTCGGCGGTGCGCGCCGCGAGGCAATCGCCGATGAGATAATGCTCGAAGGCCTCAGCCGTGCGGGTGAGCGAATCTTCCGGCGCATTGGGACAGGCGAGCACGATCGTGTCGACCTCTTCCAGCACCACCGGCTCCTGCGCCGCGGTATGGAGGAAATAGGCGGTCGTCGCATCCGCCCCATAGAGCCGCATCAGCGGGATGATCTTGACGCCGAGACGATGCAGCCGCGCCAGATGCGCATCGCGGGTGTAGTTCTGGATCGCCATGCCGGCGCTGAGCCCGTTCACGGCGAGCCGCACGTCGACGCCCTCGCTGGCGAGCTTCTCGGCGACCCCGAGGCCGATCCAGTCGGCGAGCCAGTCATAGATCACGACGCGGCTGCCCGTCTTCTCGCCCTTCAGGACATCGACGGCATGGATCACATGCGCATCATCGCCGATCTCGGCCGGCGGGCGCTGCGGCAGCGACCCCGATGCGAGGATCACCGCATCCGGCGCCTCGCTCGCGACGAAGTCGGGCGTGACCGTCTTGCCCTTGACGATACGGACGCCCGATCGTTCCGCTTCGCGCGTGAGATTGGTGATGATGCCGCCGAATTCGGCGCGGGCGGGGAGAAGCTGGGCGAGCCGCGCCTGGCCGCCGAGCTGCGTGTCCTTCTCATAGAGCGTCACCTGGTGGCCGCGCTCGGCCGCGACCGCCGCCGCCTTGAGGCCGGCGGGCCCGCCGCCCACCACCATCACGCGCTTCGCCCGCGCCGCTTTGGGCTTCACGCCATAATCGAGCTCGCGCCCGGTCTCGGGATGCTGGATGCAGGAGATCGAGAGCCCGAGCTGGAAATGGCCGATGCAGGCCTGGTTGCAGGCGATGCAGGCGCGGATGTCGTCGGTGGCGCCGGCTTTCGCCTTGTTGGCCATTTGCGGATCGCAGATCATCGCCCGCGTCATGCCGCACATGTCGGCCGCGCCTTCGGCGATCACCTTTTCCGCCTCATGCGGCTGGTTGATGCGCCCGGCCACGAAGACGGGCTTGCCGATCGCCTGCTTGAGCTTCCGCGCATAGGGCGCCACATAGGCATTCTCGATCAGCATCGGCGGCACGATATGGATGGCGCCGCCTTGCGAGGCCGACGTCCCGGCGATGACATTGAAATAGTCGAGATCGTCCTTGAGCAGGCGGCAGGCGGCGAGCGTCTCGTCCTCTTGCAAGCCATCGGCGTCGAGCTCATCGCCCGAGAGCCTGAGGCCCACGATGAAATCGGCCGGCACTTTCTTGCGCACGGCTTGGGCCGCCTCGCCGATGAAGCGGATGCGGTTCTCGAGTCCGCCGCCGAAGCGGTCGTCGCGGCGGTTGACGCGCGGATTGAGGAACTGCGCCGGCAGATAGCCATGGCTGCCGACGATCTCGACGCCGTCGGCGCCCGCTTCCGCCATGCGCCGGCCCACCTCGCCATAGCCCGTGATGATCTCCTCGACCATCGCCAGCGACATCGGCCGGGGCGCGGTGCGGAAGCGCTCGGAGGGCGAGAAGGAGGGCGCGTAGGCCGCCTGCGCCACACCTTCGGGCCGGCCCAGAAGCTCGCGCCCGGGATGGAAGAGCTGCACGAAGACTTTCGTGCCTTCCCTGTGGATGGCCTCGATCATCTTGGCGAAGGGCTTGATGCAGGCATCCTCGGTGCCCATCAGCAGATCGGTCGTGTAGCGCGCCGATTCATGCACCCCCACCACTTGCACGATGATGAGCCCGGCCCCGCCCTTGGCGCGCGCCACGTGATAGGCGGTGAGCGCTTCCGACGGCAGGTAGTTCTGGGGCAGATAGGTGTCGTGGCCGGTCGAGAATATCCGGTTGCGGAACTCGGTACGCTTGACCTGGTACGGGGTGAAGAGATGGGTAAAGAGCTTGGACATGAAGGGAACTAAGCAAAAAGCGCGCCTGCGCGAAAGAGCGCGGGCTTGCGACTTCTTAGCCGTTCAGCCGCTCGAGCAGCAGCACCGCATCGCCCATGAAGGTGGCACGGGCATATTCGCGAAAGCCGTTCTTGGCGGCGAGGCGGAGCGAGGGCTGATTGGCGGGATCGATGATGCAGACGCTGCGGCCTTGCTTTTGCTTATCGAGCCATTCGAGCGCCGCCGCGACCGCTTCCGAGGCATAGCCTTTCCCATGGAAATCGGGACCGAGGACCCAGCCCACTTCCGGCACGCCGCGGATCGAGGGCTCGATCATGCGGTGGAAATCGGCGAAGCCGACATCGCCGGCGAAGCGGCCCGACGCCTTTTCCTCGACCGCCCAATAGCCATAGCCCAGAAGCGGCCACAGGCCGCGATAGCGCAAGAGCCTGGTCCAGCATTCATCGGGCCGCATCGGCTTGCCGCCGATATAATGCGTCACCGCCTCTTCCGACCACATGGCCATGAGCGCCGGAAAGTCATCGACCGTATGCGCCCTCATCCTGAGGCGCTCGGTCTCCAGAACCGGTACATTCATATGGCTGGCTTTACCTGCTGCGGCCGTCGAATGGCTTGATCTTCGCTTGACCGGGCTCGAAACCTTCGACGCAGCGCATATTGATCGAAGCCATGGCGATGCCGTTCGGCGCCTTGGCTTCGCCGAAGGGGCCGATGCCGCAGGTCGGGCAGAAATGATGGCGGATGCGATGCGTGTTGAAGGTATAGGTCGCGAAATCCTTCTCCGGCGTCTTCAGGACGAACTGGTCGCGCGGCACGAAAGCCAGGAGATGCGCGCGCTTCGCGCACAGCGAGCAATTGCATTCGATCACTTCCGCGACCGGCGCCTCGGTGTCGAATTCGAAGGCGATCCGGCCGCAATGGCATCCACCGCTGTAATGCATGACTGTGCTCCTGCAACTTTTCCGGTCCCTTAGCCTATCGCGCAGCCAAAGGCGAATGTTCCTTTGCCAACACCTCGTCCGGCGCATATTCGTTGAAGCAGCCGAGATGCTGCTTGAATTCGCCGATCAGCCATGAGGCTGCGGGCCCCGGATTGCGGTCGTTGCGATGCATGGCATAGAGGGGTCCTCGCGCTTTGCTGAAGGATTCGAGCTCGAGCTCGACCAGCCGTCCCTGCGCCAGGTCATCGGCGATCATCCAGGGCGGCAGGCTGCCCCAGCCGACGCCGGAGCGTAGCATGAGATGCTTGGTATGCATGTCGGTCAGCCGCCAGGTGCGATAGGCGAAGACGCCGAAATCCTTGCCCGCCGTGCGCCGCGACTGGTCGATGACGACGAGCTGGACATGGTCGCGCAATTCCTCTTGCGCCACCGTTCGCTTGAGACGGGCGAGCGGATGATCGGGTGCGGCGACCGGCACCAGCGTCACATCGCCGATCTCGATCAGCCGCACATCGGCATCGGTGATACCGCCGACGCCGATATCGGCCTCGCCCTTCACCACCTGATCGACGATGAGCCCGAGCGTGCCGACGCTGAGACGCAGCGTGACCGTCGGAAACTTCGCTTCGAAGGCCTTGAGCACGGCGATGAGCACCGGCGCCGGCAGCGTCACGTCGATCGAGAGGGCGACCTCGCTTTCGAGCCCTCGGGCGTGGTGCTCGACGCGCGAGCGGATGCGCTGCAGCACCCCGCTCATGCGCCGCGCATCCTCGAGCACCGCCTTGCCCATCTCGGTGAGCTGCGGCTCGCGGGTCCCTTCGCGCTCGAACAGCTTCACCCCGAGTTGCGCCTCGAGATTGGCGATGGTGTAGCTGATGACCGATTGCGCCCGGTTCAGCTTGCGCCCGGCGGCCGAGAAGCTGCCGGTCTCGGCTACGGCGAGCAGCACCTGGAGCTGGTCGAGGGTCGGGTTGGCCTGCATAACATATCCATTTTATAGATGGAACAGATCGATATTATAACAGTTTTTCAGATGGATGGACAGGCACATATTCGTAGGCGTCAGTCAACCCAACGCGGAAACCCATCATGTCCATCCTCCTCATCACTTCGAGCCCGCGCGGCTCGGCCTCTCACTCGACCCGGATCGCGACCGAGCTCGCTCACAGGCTCGAGGCCGCCGATCCCGAGGCCACCCTGACGGTCAGGGACCTCGCCGCGAACCCCTTGCCCCATATCGATTCCGATTATTCGGCCGGCATCTACACGCCGCCCGAGAAGCGCAGCGACCGCCAGGCCGAGCTGGTCGGCGTCTCGGATGAGGCGGTCGATCAGCTCTTCGCCGCCGACACGATCATCCTCGCCACCGGTCTGATCAATTTCAACATTTCCTCGACGCTCAAATCCTGGATCGATCATGTCGCCCGCGCCGGACGCACCTTCTCCTACGGCAAGGACGGGCCCAAGGGCCTGGTGACCGGCAAGAAGGTCTATGTCGTGCTGGCGTCGGGCGGCGTCTATTCGGAAGGGCCCGCCATTCAGCTTGACCATGCCATCCCCTATTTGCGCCACATGCTCGCTTTCATCGGCCTCACCGATGTGGAGGTCATCCGCGTGGAAGGTGTCGGCATGGGCCCGGAGGCCACTGACGCCGCGTTGAAGAAGGCGACGGACCGGGTCAATGCCCTGGCCTTGGCATCGAGGACATCCGGCCTCGGCGCCGCCGTCGCCGCCTGACCTGCAGCATGTGAGAGAAAACGCCGTTCCGGCACTTTTGGGCCGGAGCGGCGTTATCTTGCATGGCGAAGGAACCCGAAGACCATTCCGACGCGTCGAGCCTTGCCGAATTGCGCCGCGAGGCGGCCGATTGCCGGCGCTGCCCCCTGTACAAGAACGCCACCCAGACCGTCTTCGGCGAAGGCGCCGCCCATGCGGCCATCGTCTTTGTCGGCGAGCAGCCGGGCGACCAGGAAGATCGCCAAGGCAAGCCTTTCGTCGGTCCGGCAGGCAAGATCTTCGACCGCGCTCTGGCCGAAGCCGGCATCGAGCGCAAGGACACCTATGTCACCAATGCGGTCAAGCATTTCAAATTCGAGCCGCGCGGCAAGAAGCGCTTGCACAAGCGGCCCGATCGCAGCGAGATCGAAGCCTGCCGCTGGTGGCTCACGGCCGAGATCGCGCTCATCCGACCCAAGGTCATCGTCGCTCTGGGCGCCACCGCGGCGCGCGCCTTGAGCGGAAAGGCGCTGACCATCGGCAAACTGCGCGGCGAGCCGCTCGAGCTCATGGGCCATGCGGGCTTTGTCACCGTCCATCCGTCTTATCTCTTGCGCGTGCCCGACCAGGCGGCGCGCCGGCTCGAATACCGCAAATTCGTTGCCGATCTCCGCCTCATCGCGCGCCATGCCGCCGCGAAGCGGATCGCCGCCTGATCCTGTTATTCCCCGAGGAGATGCAGCAGGATCTGGCGCCGGTGCGGCCGGTCGCGATGCTCGAACAGATAGATGCCTTGCCAGGTCCCGAGCGCGAGTTGGCCGTTTGCAACAGGAATGGTGAGCGACACTTGCGTCAAAGCCGTTCTTATATGGGCCGGCATGTCGTCAGGGCCTTCACTCCTATGGCTGATCCAGGCGGCATTTTCCGGCACGACGCGGCGGAAGAATTCGACGAGGTCGCGGCGTACGTCCGGATCCGCATTCTCCTGGATGAGCAGCGAGGCCGATGTGTGCTGCACGAAGAGCGTGAGCTGGCCGATGACGATGCCGCTTTTCTCAATGAAATACTGTACGTCGCGGGTGACCTCGTAGAGGCCCTGCCCTCGCGTTGCGACGCTGATCTCGTCCTGGAGCTGGCGCATGCCGGAAACCATCCTGAGCTTCACGCGTTATTCTCGGCTATCGACGGGAGGATGTGAATGGCTACGGACCGTGTAAACCACAAGGATTGGGTTGTCGTGACCGATGGCGGGCGGGCGCTCGTGCTCCGCAATGACGGCGATGCGGGCAATCTGCTGCTCACCGTCTTGCGCAAATATGACCAGAACGTGCCGCCGACGCGTGATCTCGGCACCGACAAGCCCGGCCGCACCCATGCGCGCGTCGGGCCCGGCCGTTCATCGATGGAGCCGACCGACTTCCATCAGCAGGAAGAGGATCGCCTGATGGCGGAAGTCGCCGCCGATCTCGCCGAGGATCTGCGGCGGCAGAAATTCTCGACCCTCGTCGTCGCCGCCGCGCCCGCGGCCCTCGGCGCCTTGCGCAAGGCGATGAGCGCTGAGTTGCGCAAAGCCGTCGTCGCCGAGCTGCCCAAGGATTTCACCAACATGAATCTGGTAAAGCTCGGCCTCGCTTTGAGCCAGGCCTTGGAAGCCGCCTAAAACCCTCGCCCCGCTTGAGCGGAGAGGGAGGGGCCCATTGCGCAGCAATGGGAGGGTGAGGGGCCAATCGCCAGATTCACACCGGCTGCCGCCCCCCGGCCGTGAACCCCAGATAGGCTAGGAACCCGGCGATGAGCGCCGCGATCCAGCTCGGCCAGACGGGCATGATCTCGCCGCCGACCGCGATCTCGAAGCCGCTGATGGCGCGCAGGAGCTGCAGCAGCGCGATGATGGCGAAGATGGCGGCGGCCAGGCGCGAATAATGCTGGGCGGTCATGCGAGCCTCCTGTAACGCGGGATCCGACTAGGCACGGCCCTTCTAAGGCGGGCGACCTTAGCCCTTGCCGAACATCCTTTCGCCCTGCTCGTCGATGATCTGGCGGCCTTTCGACAGAGAGAGGTCGGCCGCCTCCTCGATCGTCGAGAACCGGTCGGCGCGGACGAACTTGTATTCCTTCATCTCGCCTTCGATCTCCTTCACGATCGTGCCGGCCGTCTGATACTGGCCGCCATCCTTGTAGGGCGTCGCGCGGATGATGAAGCCCTTGTGCTCGGCTTCCTTGGCGGTGGCGGCGGGACCGCCCGACGCCTCTTCCTTACTGCCGCCAAGACCGAAGAGCGATTTGAGAAAGGACATGGGATTCCTCGTGATTGATGGGCCGCAGATTGGACCATGGGAGCCCTCCTTGCAATCTTCTTGAAGTGGTCGGGTTCGAGCCCCGAATGGCCTCACCGCGTCCAAGATCGCCGGTCATAGCGATACATGCATTGCCTCGACGACCGAGCCGTGCCACCAATAGATTCCGTCGCTGAGGATACGCAGCAATGAAAAGCACTTCGGTTGTGCTCGGCAAGGCGCAGATGGCTTTCATAAGGAGGCAGGTGCGCAAAGGGCGCTTTAGCTCGGCGAGCGAGGCCGTGCGCGCTGGTCTGGAATTGCTCCAAAAGCAGGACCTTCGGATGAAGCAGCTGCGCGCAGCATTGCGTGAAGGTGAAATGAGCGACGAACCTGTATCCTTCGATATAGAGGGATTCATTGCAAAGAAGAAAGCCGCCGCACGAAAACCACGGGCATGATCTGATGACGGGCGACATCGAGGCTGAAGGCGAGCGCTTTCTGAAGGAATTCAGCACCGGCGATGCGGCCGCGCGCAGCGCGCTTCGTCCGAAGGGCCAGGAACTGGCGCAGCGCATCCATTCCGCCGCCGTCCATCTCGGTATGGCCAAGGCGACCGAATTCTCGCCCCACATCCCCAGGCTGTTTCTCCTCGCCGCCAAGATCGCCTTCCTGGCCTTTGGCGCCGGCGCGCCCGAACTCGAGCCTTTCGAGCGCGACGTCCGCTACTATGCCAATTTCCACCCGCCCGATCCCATCGTCGCCGCTTATGATGCCTTCACGCGGACGACGCCGTGACGGCGGCAAACGCTTGCCCTTGACTGGAGCTTCCATGCGCCGATTTCTCGCCGTCCTCCTCTGCATCCTATTGGCAGGCATCGCTCAGACGGCTTCTGCCCGCGAGCAGTCGGACGCGCCCGATATCGAGATCATCGGCTTCTCGCCCGATGGTCGCTATTTCGCCTATGAGCAATATGGCTTCGACCTGGCGGCGGGCGCGCTCGACGCGGCGGTCTTCGTCGTCGATCGCCGGACCAACAAACAGGCCAAGGGCTTTCCCTTCGGCTTCATCGCCAGCGAGCTCGACGATGACGGCGAGCCTTTGCGGGTCGGCGGCCATGACATCGATCTCAAGAAGCTTCAGACTGAGGATGGTGATCCCGATCTCGCCAAGATCAGGAAGCGCGTGCGCGAAAAGGCGGCAAAGAAGCTCGCGGTGCTCCATATCGGCGCCCAGGGCCGCAGGATTGCCGGCCTGCCCATGACCCAGCGCTCGACCTTGGGCGATAAGGCGACGCCGCTCAAATTCGTCGTCTGGCCCACCATACCGAGCGCCATTCCCGACCAGCAACTCGTCTACAGCATTGATGCGACGGTGAAGGACACGATCGAGGATTGCGTCAATGCCGCGCCGCCCAAGCGCGACGTGCCGGTCACGTTCGAGATCATTGCCGAGCGCACATATCCCGAGACCAAGACCGTGGCGAAGAAGGAACACGCTTTCCCGATGCCGCTCGCCAAGGATGATTGCCCGGCCGGCATCTGGATCAGCGACATCATCGCACCGCCTGATGTGGCCGGCGAGAAACCGGTGCTGATGATCGTCTTCCTCGGCACGGCATGGTCATCCGCCGCCGACAGCGCCCGATATCACGCCACCTTCATCGAGATGCCGGAAGGGGAGTAAGCCTGACTGGACCGGCTATTGCCTTGGCGGCAAGAAAACCAGTTGTCATAACGTCAAATTTGCGTCATCTTGAGTGTGGCTCAAAAAACCGCTCGATAGCTCTGGTCTACACGAGTGGCAGCAGCCGAGACCTTTCGCTGAGGTTATATTGAACCTCGTCAAGAGAGGTATGGGCGGAAGCGCCTTGGGCGCTTTCGCCTCTCTTTTGCCGGGCCCGGAACGATGAGCTAGGCGATCTCCTTCATGCTGGTGCACGCTCAATTTCCGATCGTCGACTTTCGCTCATTCTCCGAACGCATACGCCTGCCGACGCCCGGATGGCCCGCGCCATTGCCCTATGAAGAGTTCATACGCGGCGCCGGGACCATCCAGCAAAGACCGTCGGGCGGGCTTTCGGGATGGATCGCCGAGGACAAATATTGCGACGTACGCCGCGCCCTCCGCCTCGACGTGAGCAAATTGCAACGGGATGGTCTTCCCCCGTTCCGGCTCGCCGTCGCCTTTCGCCGGTTCTATTTCGACGGCGTTGCGGTCGGAAAACTGGAGGTCGGCTTTTCATTGGAGAAGCTCCAGTCCGCGCCGCCCCTCGAAAAGCTGCTGGACGCCCTGATGAAGCTGCCGACGCGCATCCCGGCGCCCGTCCATGCCCCCAAACCCGCGACCCATCCTCCGGTCGAAGCTCCCCTCCTCGACGCCGGCGACGCCTTCGCGAAATTCTATGTCTGGACGACGACGAAGCATGGCGAGGCGGTGAACGATGACGATGTTTGCGCCGGCCCGCTGAGCATCTTCGTCACCGCGCCGGCCTCGGAGCTCGGATCCAATGACCTGCCGAAGATCGCGCGCCGCATCGAGCTCAAGGAGCCGGGCCTCGATCTTTACCACTGGTGGGACCGGGCGAGCGGTCAGCAGATCCATATCTGGGCATGCCTTCATCAGGCAACCGTGGAAGATTCGAAACTGCGCAATCTTCGCGTCTATCTGCTTCGGATGAACGCCGAGAGCCATGCCTTGAGCCGAGTGCTGAAGGCCATTGCCAAGGATGAGATCGCGCCGGCCGCGCAGACGCCTCCTGGCCAGATGCTGCAAGCCTATCTCAACAACGCGACCAGGAACATTCTCGGCCTCACCGCCAAGACCCGCCAGTTCGCGCAGGATGAAACCTTGCTGGCGCAGATCGCTCTCGTTACCGAGAGCGTCTTCTCCAAGGCCGAGCGCGATGCATTGCGGACGAAAATGGAGCAGCTGTCCTACCGCAAGAATATCGTCGGCAAGGCGCTCGATTATGCGAACCAGGATGAGCTGCCGCCGGGACATGGGCCGGAGCGGCCGGTCGTCAATATCTCACTGATCCACAACTTGGTGATCAACATGAACCAGCAAACATCCGCCATTCTCGCCTTCATTTTCGGGGTGATCTTCGTGGCCGTTCTCTTGGCGGTCAACATCCTCATTCCCAACCCGACGCCTACTCAATATGAGACGTTCCGCATCATCCTCGCTCTGGCTGCCGGAGGCGTCGGCGCAATGATCCCTGGGATACTCAACTTGAAGATGAGCACCGGCTCGAATTTTCTGCTGCGCGCCGGCGGCGCCCTCGCGGTCTTCGTGATCGTCTATTTCTTCCAGCCCGGCCTGCCTCCGACGTAACCATCCAGCTGTTGGCCTTCGCGCGCTCTTCTGGATTGGACGAGCTTCCCTCTCCCGGGAGTTTGCTCTCGTCGGGTTGTCGGTCGGGCGTCCCGGCTTCATCGCCCTGCAACGCGGTGCGTAGGCTCTTCGGCCGCATGTCGGTCCAGTTGCCGTCGATGAAGTCGAGGCAAGCTCGGCGACTGTCCGCCGGGTGAACGATCCGCCGCCCGGCCGGAACATCAATATGAGCCGGCCAGAGCGAATACTGCTCCTCCTCGTTCAGCAATACGAGAAACGTGCCGCTTTCACCGTCGAAGGGGTTGGTCGTGAGACTTCCGCATCGGTCGGTTCGCGCCCCAATATGAAGCGCCGACCGAGCCATGTGTCTTGTCGGAGTGATTTCGGGCTTAAGCCAGCTCAGCCTCAGTCGGCTGTTCGACCCAATAGGACATCACAACCGCGTATTCGTCGGCAACAATGAGCGGATGGGGCGCGCCCGGAGTGATCGCGGGCCACTCCTCGATCTGGATGACCGTGTCTTTCCCGACAGGATAGATTTTTGTCCTCCTGTGGCGAAACTCAGTTATCCAGGAAGCTCCTGAGCTTCCGGCTCCGGCTCGGATGCTTGAGCTTGCGCAGCGCCTTGGCTTCGATCTGGCGGATGCGTTCGCGGGTCACCGAGAACTGCTGGCCGACTTCTTCGAGCGTGTGATCGGTGTTCATGCCGATGCCGAAGCGCATGCGCAGCACGCGCTCTTCGCGCGGCGTGAGCGAGGCCAGCACGCGGGTGGTCGTCTCGCGCAAGTTCGCCTGGATCGCCGCATCGATCGGCAGGATGGCGTTCTTGTCCTCGATGAAGTCGCCGAGATGCGAGTCTTCCTCATCACCCACCGGCGTCTCGAGCGAGATCGGCTCCTTGGCGATCTTCATCACCTTGCGCACCTTCTCGAGCGGCATCGAGAGTTTTTCCGCCAGCTCCTCCGGCGTCGGCTCGCGGCCGATCTCATGCATCATCTGGCGCGACGTACGCACGATCTTGTTGATCGTCTCGATCATATGCACCGGGATGCGGATGGTGCGCGCCTGGTCGGCGATCGAGCGGGTGATCGCCTGCCTTATCCACCAAGTGGCATAGGTCGAGAATTTGTAGCCGCGGCGATATTCGAATTTGTCGACCGCCTTCATCAGGCCGATATTGCCTTCCTGGATGAGGTCCAGGAACTGCAAACCGCGATTGGTGTATTTCTTGGCGATCGAGATCACGAGCCTGAGGTTCGCCTCGACCATTTCCTTCTTGGCGATGCGCGCCTCGCGCTCGCCCTTCTGCACCATGGCGACGATGCGGCGGAATTCCGGGATCTGCAGGCCCGTGGCGGTGGCGAGCTCGTGGATCTCCTCGCGGATGACGCGGATCGATTCCTTCTCGTCATTGGCGAATTTCTTCCAGCCGAACTTGGCGAGCCGGCCGACGCGGCGCAGCCATTCGGGATTGAGCTCCTCGCCCTGATACTCCTTCAGGAACACATCGCGCGGCACCTTGTAGGTCTCGGCGAGGCGCATCAGGCGCCCCTCGAGAGCGTTGAGGCGCTTGTTGATGTCATAGAGCTGATCGACGAGCGCCTCGATGCGCGCATTGTTGAGCGACAGCGACTTCACATCGACGATGATCTCGTCGCGCAATTTCTTGTAGCGGCGCTCCTGCGAGGGCGACAAGGCGGTCTTGTCGCCGACCTCTTGATCCTGCAGCTTGCGCAGCGACTTGTAGGTCTTGGCGATGCGGTCGAAGGTCTCGAGAACCTGGGGCTTGAGCTCGGCTTCCATGGCCGAGAGCGAGACGCCCGGATCATCGTCGCCTTCGTCGTCCTCTTCCTCGACCTGCGGTTTGTCGAAATCCTCCGGCGACAGCACATCGCCATATTCATCGTCGCGGCGCATGGCGCGGCGCGGCTCGGGCTTCTTGATCGGCTCCGGCTTCTTGGGCTCGGCGAGCTTCTCGTCCGACATCACCGGCTGCTTGTTCTTGGCATCGGGGCCGGCATAGGTCGCTTCGAGATCGATGATGTCGCGGAGCAGGATCTTGCCTTCATTGAGCTCGTCGCGCCAGATGATGATCGCCTGGAAGGTGAGCGGGCTTTCGCACAAGCCCTGGATCATCGCCTCGCGGCCGGCCTCGATGCGCTTGGCGATGGCGATCTCGCCCTCGCGCGACAAGAGCTCGACCTGGCCCATCTCGCGCAGATACATGCGCACCGGATCGTCGGTGCGGTCGGCCGGCGTCTTCTCGGCCTCGACCTTGATGGGGAGGTTCTCGGAAGGCTCGGCCTCTTCTTCCTTGGCGGTCTTGGCGGTGTCGTTGCCCTCTTCCTCGCTCTCGACGACATTGATGCCCATTTCGTTGAGCATCGACATGATGTCTTCGATCTGCTCGGGGCTCGTCTCGTCCGAGGGGAGGACGGAATTGAGCTCGTCCAGCGTGACGTAGCCGCGCTGCTTGGCGGCCCGGATCATGCGCTTCACGGCCGCATCGGTCAGATCGAGAACGGGGGAATCCTGGCCCTCGCCCGGGGTTTCCTGGGCTTCCTGCTCTTCAGCCGGCGGCGGAGCTTCGTTCTCTTCGTTCTGCGGTTCGCGCATCTGGGCTCGGGCCATGCGTCGCCTATCCTTCTCGTCTCAACTGATTCGGGGGCCGTCTGCGGTTTTATCCGCCGGCCCCTTAACCTGTTCCTAACCGTACCGGCACGGGGGTCAGGAAAAGCTCGATGCCGGTCTTCCTCACCATACGCGCCACGACCAAATGTCTGCCCTAGAGTGGGGTCGCATCGCGCCCCGAGGCCTCGCCGAAGCCCTCGACATGGGCTTCCATTCCGGCGTGAGACGCTAGCTCTTCGCGTATCTGGTTGAGCACGCTGAGCTTTTCCTCCGTCGGATCGGCGGCGAATTGGGCCTCGGCAGCTTGCAGCTCCCGATCAAGGGTCACGCTTTTCCTATGCAGGGCGAACATCTGACGAAGCGCTGTCCGGGCGTCCGCAGACGCAGCACCGGGGTTCAGGAACCATTCGTTCAGACGTACCGCCTGACTTTCAAGGCGGGCCAAAACCGGCCCAAAACCTTGATCGTTCAAGTGGTCCTTGACAGCCGATCCGTCAAGACCCTCCGCCAAGGCGGCCATATCTATGATTTGCCGCTTGAGCGAGTCAAGTTCGGGGGAAGAGAACTCCGCTGCGGCATAATCGTCCAGAAAATCGTGCAGAAGCTCGGGGTGGTTGACGATCCCTAGGAGTAAAAGCCGCTCCCGGCGTTCCTGCTCCTGCTGGCGGCTGCGCTGCGCCAGGGGACTGGCCCTGAGCGCCTGGCTGGGCGGTGCCGAATAATCATGCGGCAAGGGCCTCGCCCGGGGTCCGCGCCGTGCCTTGATCATCGGCTTGGCGGGCGAGAAATTCGACCGGCCGCGGCCGAAGCCGCGCAAGGAGGGCCCGCCCTGCGGCGCCAGGTGCCGGGCGAGCCGCGCCTTTAAGTCCTCCCCATAATAGCGCCGCACCGTCTCATCGCCGATCTCGCGCACCAGGCTCGACAGCCTCACCTCGAAGGATGCCCGTCCGTCCGGCGTGTCGATGCGCGCCTGATCGGCCTCGCGGTTCCACAGGATGTCGGCGAGCGGCCGCGCCTCGGCGATCACCGCCTTGACCGCATCGGCCCCGCTCGTCTTGAGGAGATCGTCCGGGTCCTGGCCCTCCGGCAGGAGCGCGAATTTGAGCGAATGGCCGGGCTTGAGCAGCGGCAGAGCGAGGTCGAGGGCGCGATAGGCGGCCTTGAGTCCGGCCTCGTCGCCATCGAAGCAGAGCGTCGGCTCGGGCGCGATGCGCCACAGCAGCGCCAGCTGGTCGCTGGTCAGCGCCGTGCCGAGCGGCGCCACTACATGGCCGAGCCCCGCGCGATGCAGCGCGATCGCATCCATATAGCCTTCGACCGCGATGATCTCGCCCGACTGGTGGGCGAGCGCGCGCGCTTTGTCGAGATTGTAGAGGACGAAGCCTTTATGAAAGAGCGTCGTCTCTGGAGAATTCAAGTATTTGGCGAGCGCGTCCTTGGAAAGCGCCCGGCCGCCAAAGGCGATCACCCTTCCACGCGGATCGCGGATCGGGAAGATCACCCGGTCGCGGAAGCGGTCATAGGCGACGGGCACGTCGTCGCCGCTGACGACGAGGCCCGCTTCCGCCATCTGCTCGACGGTGACGCCCTTGTCGGCAAGCCTGGTGCGCAAAGCCGAGCGGTCGTCCGGCGCATAGCCTAGACGGAACTCCTGCTGGATGGCGACGGAGAGGCCACGGTCGGCCAGATAGCCGCGCGCTTTGGCGCCCTTGGCGCTCTGCAGCATCTCCTCGAAGAATTTCGCCGCGAGCTCCATCACGTCATAGAGCGTGGTCCTGAGCTTCTCGCGCCGCTCGTCCTCTTCCGAGATTTGCGGCATGGGAAGGCCCGCTTCCTGGGCCAGGCGCTCGACCGCTTCCGGGAAGCTCACCCCTTCCTTCTCGGTCAGGAAGGTGAAGATGTCGCCCGAGGCCTTGCAGCCGAAGCAGTGATAGCGGCCCTTGCGGTCATCGACATGGAAGGAAGCCGTCTTCTCATTGTGGAAGGGGCAGCAGGCCCAGAAATCGCCGCGCCCGAAATTGGATTTGCGCCGGTCCCATTGCACCCGCTTCCCCACGACGGACGAAGCCGACACGCGGGCGCGGATCTCATCGAGGAACGTGGGCGGAAATCTCATGGTCCGGTCTAACAACCACAAAAGCCGAAAGTGGGCTTTATCTCAAAAGCCGAATCAACAGGCTTTCAACAGATAATAACGACGACCTAAGGGTGAAAACTTGGCTTTCTGCTCCAATCCGTCACCCCGGCGAAAGCCGGGGCCCATTAAATTGGTGATGTCAGAGCAGCACCACCCGGTTGTTCCTATTCAGGGGGCCCCGGCTTTCGCCGGGGTGACGTTAGGATTTAGTAGCCAAATCAGCCCGTTCCCTGGGTTTCTGCCTTGGGCGCCCGCCGCAACAGCCTCCGGATCGTCCTCACGGCAAACCAGCAGAACAGGACGACGAGGCCCACGGCCACGAAGGGCACGGACAGCGCCAGGAGCGAGATGAGCGTCGCCCCGCCGAGCTCCCCCGTGGCGATCACCGGATTGCCGAGCCCGCCGGTGAACACCGTGGAATTGGCTCGGATGAGCGTGGTGACGCCTTGCGTGATGCCGGCGGCACCGCCGCCCGCAATGACGGCCGCCGTCCATTTGATGAGCGGCGGCAGGTCGGCCATCACCGCGGCCGAGACGAGCGTCCCGGCGATGAGCGCCGCCGGCGTCGCGATCGTATCGAGCAGGTTGTCGACGCCCGGAATATAGTAAGCCAGCACCTCGGCCAGGGCCGCGACGCCCAGCATGATGACGGCAGCGGGCGTGCCGATCCATGAGAAGCCGTCGCTCACCGGAATATAGCCGCCATAGGTGGCGATGCTGGTGACGAGCAGCGGCAGGAAGACCCTGAAACCCGTGGCCGCCGCGAGCCCGACGCCCAGCGCGACCGACATGGCGAGATCAAACGGTGTCATGGCCATCGCTCCATAATTCAAGCGATTATATAGGCAATCACCCGCTGAATCCCGCAAGATTTATGGGGAGCTTGCGTCCCGCGCTCCCCGATGGCCACCGACCCTATTCGACCCATTGCGGCGCATGCGGGATGGTCGCGCATTGCACAGTGTCATGATTGATCCACAGCTGCGCGCCTTCCGACCTGATGATCCCATCGATCTTGTCCATGGAGGCTCTGGTCTGTCCGGCGTCGAAGTTGAATTCCGGCACGCGCCGATGGACGAAGTTGCTCTCGAAATGCGCGACATCGCCGCTCAGGATGATCGTGCCCGATTTGGGCAGACGCACGCCGAGCGACGAGTGGCCCGGCGTATGCCCCGGCGTTGAAATGAGGCGGATCGATCCGTCGCCGAATACGTCATGGTCGCCCTCGACGATCTCCGTCGGATTGTCGCGCAGCGTTTTGTAGAGCTCAGGCGAGAAGCCGTATTCCTCGAAATCGGGACCGAACATCGCCTCATATTCCTTCCTTTGCACGATCCACTTCGCTTTCGGAAACAACCTCGTATTTCCGACATGATCGAAATGAGCATGCGACAGCATCAGCAACGAGACGTCACCGGGATCGACGCCGATCTCCGCGAGCTGGGACATGAGCGTTCGCGTCACGACGCCGCGAATGCCATGGGCAATGATTTTGCCGCCCGGCATAGTCACGAGCTCATCGCCCGTGCCTGTGTCCCACAGGATCCATTGGCCGGCGCGGCGAATGAGATAGGCGTTGCAGCTGAGGCTGAGGGGCTTGCCGACATCGATGCCCGGTGAATAGATGGAGGCGTCGGCAACTTCCGCAATCCCTCCGTCGAGATCATAGATTCGTTCGACTGCTGTCACCACGATCGGTCTCCTCTCTTCACATCAATGCCATGCGCGGTTTGTCGGTACCAGACCACGGCCGGCCGCGCGCTATGCGCCGCGCGCATGGTATCCGCGCGAGGCTCTGCTCTGGCGCCCGGACGATGGGTCTGCGAGCATCCCGCTCAATGGAAAGACCCGATTGGTATTATGACGATCTGAAGCAGGTCGGCACCGACTTCGCCGATGCGCAGGAAGTCGCGACCTATGACGAGCGTCAGAACGACTCGGCTGAGGACGCAGCGCTTCTCGAAAGGCTCGGGCTCGAGGCTTCCGCTGCGCTCGCCGACATCGGCTGCGGCACCGGCCTTCTTGCTTGCGCTGCGGCGAAGATCGCTCGCGCGGTGCATGCCATCGACATATCGCTTCCCATGCTCAAGGCCACGCGCCGGCGCGCCGAGGCCCTGCGGCTCACCAACATTACGACCGAGCAGGCGGGCTTCTTGTCCTTCGCGGCGCCCGAGGCGAGCCTCGATGTCATCACCACGAAATTCGCTTTGCATCATCTGCCCGATCGGTGGAAAGGTGTCGCGCTCGATCGCATGGCCAGGGCATTGAAACCCGGCGGCACCCTCTTCATCCGCGACGTCGTCTTCTCCTGCCGCCCGGCCGAACTGCCCCAAACCGCCGAAGCCTGGATCGCCTGGATGCTCGCCAATACCGGCTATGACCGCGCGACCGTCGCCTGTCATTTGCGCGATGAGCATTCGACCTATGGCTGGATCATGGAAGGCCTCATCAGGCAGGCCGGTTTCGATCTCCTGTCGGCCGAATATTCGAACGGCGTCTATGCCGATTATCTGGCCCGGAAGCCCCGTCCCCAATGAACAGCCCGTCACCGCCCGCGGGGCGGCCGCTCTGGCTTGTGCTGGCGCCATTGATCTTCCTCGTTCTGTGGTCGGGCGGCTTCAGCGTCGCCAAGCTCGGCATCAGGCATGCCGAGCCTCTAACCTTCCTGGCGCTGCGCTATGTCATCGTGCTCATCATCCTCGCCCCCTTCGCCATCGCCCTCAAGCCGCAATGGCCGCGCACGCCGACGCAATGGTTCCACATCGCGATGGTGGGTTTTCTGATCCAAGCCATCTATTTCGGCCTGTCCTATCTCGCCTTCTACGCCAAGGCCTCGTCGGGCACCGTCGCCATCATCGTCTGCCTGCAGCCGATCCTGGTCGGCCTCGCCGCACCCTATTTCGCGCGCGAGCGGGTGAGCGGCTTGCGCTGGATCGGGCTCATTCTGGGTCTCGCGGGTGCGGCGATCGTGATCCTCGCCCAGTCCGCGATCAAGGCCGAGACGACCTTCGGAATCCTCTGCGCCTTTGGGGCGCTTCTCGGCATCACGGCCGGCACCTTGTGGGAGAAGCGCTTCGGCGCCAATCATCATCCGATCGTGTCGAACATGATCCAATATGTGACCGGACTCGCCGGCACCTTGCCTCTGACCCTTGCCACCGAGAGTATGCATGTCGATTGGAGCTCGCCCGAACTTCTGGCCGCGCTCGCTTATCTCGTCATCGGCAATTCACTGATCTCGATGACTTTGCTTCTGGCGATGATCCGCGCCGGCGAGGTGTCGCGCGTCTCGTCGCTGTTCTATCTCGTGCCGCCGGTCGCCACGCTGATGGCCTGGCCGCTGCTCGGCGAGACGATGGCGCCGCTCGCCTGGCTCGGCATGGCTGTCGCGGCGGCAGGGGTCGCGATTGCGAGCCGCAAGGCGGCGTGAGATAGTTCCGGACTTAACCAAGGAGGCTTGTCAGATGAAAGTTCTTTACACCGCACATGGAAGCGCAACCGGCGGACGCGACGGCCAAGGCCGCACCGATGACGGCAAGGTCGATGTCAAGCTGACACTGCCGAAGGAAATGGGTGGATCGGGCACCGGCACCAATCCGGAGCAGCTGTTCTCGGTCGGCTATTCCGCCTGCTATCTGGGCGCGCTCAAATTCGTCGCCGGCAAGGAGAAGGTCAAGATCTCGGACGACGCCAAGGTGTCGGCCAATGTCAGCATCGGCGAGCGCGACGACAAGCAGGGCTTTGGCCTCAGCGTGGCGCTCGACGTGAGCCTCCCCGGCGTCGACAAGGCCAAGGCCGAGGACCTCGTCAAGAAGGCCCATGTCGTGTGCCCCTATAGCCACTCGATCAAGGGCAATGTCCAGGTCACGACCAAGGTCGTGTGATCAGATCCCCTCTCCCCCGCCCCCAAATCCCCCCTCTCCCGTTGCGAAGCAATGGGAGAGGGTGCCCGAAGGGCGGGTGAGGGCTCTTTGTTTCAGCAAGGAATACTCGTCGAGATCAGAGCGCGTTGTGCGAAAGAGCCCTCATCCGGCCTTCGGCCACCTTCTCCCACGCTACGCGCAGGAGAAGGGAAATAATAGTGAGGGCTCCATACCCGCTGTTTCTCTGTGCCAACACCGGTAGGACATCATCGTGCTCTTGCAAATCGCCTTCGACAAACCGGAGCACCTCGCTCTCCTGCCCCAGGTGAAGCCCTTCGCCGACATCATCGAGATCGGCACGCCGGTGCTGAAGCGCTTCGGCATCTCGGCCATCGCGACGGCGCGCGAGCTGTGCCCCGATGTCATGGTGCTGGCCGACACCAAGACCGTCGATGGCGGCGCGCTCGAGGCCGACATGGTGTTCGGCGCCGGCGCCGCCTTCATGACCGTCCTTTCTTGCGCCTCGAAGGCGACGCATGAGACGGTCGGCAAGCGGGCCGAAGCTTTCGGCGCCACCGTCATCGTCGATACGATCACCGAATCGGGCAAAGCAGAGCTTCTGCCGCAGGATGCCGTCTTCCCGAAAAGCTTCGGCTATGTCGCCGTTCATTCGCCGACCGATGCCCGTCTCGCCGGCAACAGATCGACATCGCATATCGATGCCGTGAGGGAGATGCACGCGCGCGGTTTCCGCGTCTCGCTCGCCGGCGGCATCGGCCCCGATACGCTTTCCTCCGTCATCGCGGTCGAACCGGAGATCGTCGTCGTCGGCACGGCGATCACGGAATCGTCCAGTCCCAAAGAGGTGTCCCAATGGATTCGCGAGAGATTGCCCAATCCCGGCCGTGGCTGGCCGTGGGACAGGAAATAGCCGACCTCCTGGCGCGCATAGACCGCCACGCCTTCGCCCAAGTCGTCGATGCCTTCAGCGACCCGGCGCAACGCTGGTTCTTCTCAGGGCAAGGCCGCTCCGGCCTCGTCGCCCAGATGGCGGCGATGCGCTTCATGCATCTCGGGCGCCAGGTGCATTTTGTCGGCGAAGTGTCGGCGCCCTCGATCCGCAAGGGCGATGCGCTCCTCGTCATCTCAGGGAGCGGTGAGACGCCGGTCAGCGTCGGCTTCGCCCGCATCGCCAGGGCGGAAAGCGCCACGGTGGTGACGCTGACGCACAAGCCCAAGGCGACGCTGGCCCAGATCGCCGATGTCGTCCTTCCCGTGCCGGTCGAGGAGACCCGTCAATTCGGCGGCAGCCTGTTCGAGCAATCCTGCCTGCTCCTGCTCGACGGCGTCATATTGAGCCTCGCCGGCGACATGCCGGATGCCCACGGCGTGATGCTTCATCGCCACACCAACCTGCAGTGAGCCTATGGCGCGCACGTGTCTCAAATTTTCCCCTCTCCCGTTGCGAAGCAATGGGAGAGGGTGCCCGAAGGGCGGGTGAGGGCTCTTTGTTTCAGCAAGGAATACTCGTTGAGATCAGAGCACATTGGGCGAAAGAGCCCTCATCCGGGCTTCGGCCACCTTCTCCCACGCTGCGCGCGGGAGAAGGGAAATGACTGAGATACTGCGCACCGTCAGCATTGGCGACGGCATCATCGATGCGGTCGAGCTCGAAGACGGCACCGTCGAATATCTCCCGGGCGGTGCGGCGCTCAATCTTGCCGTCGGCCTGGTGCGATTGGGCCTCGCCTCCGGGCTCGTGACGCGCTTCGGGAGCGATCGCTACGGCGCCCTGATCCAGCGCCATCTGCGCCAAGAGAAGGTCACGGTCCTCAATCCGCCCAATGTCGATTTCACCGGCGTCGCCTTCTCGCGCCGCCGCAACGGCGAGCCTTTTTACGAATTCTCAAGCCAGATGTTCCGCCGCCGCATCGTCTTCACGAGCGCGGTGATGGCGGCGATCGAGGCCGCCGATGCGGTCGCGGTCAATTCATTCCCTTTCGACGATCACCGGCAGACTGAAGCGCTGGTCGCAGCACTCGCCAAGGCGAAAGGGCTCATCGTCGTCGATCCCAATCCGCGCCTGAGCCTCATTGCCGACATGGCGGCCTATTGCAATGGCGCCGAGACCGCGATGGCTCGCGCCACGCTCGTCAAGCTGAGCGATGAGGATATGGCCCTCTTCTATGGCGGCGACCGGAAGAAGACAGTGGCCCGGCTCTTCGGTCTCGGCATCGAAACCCTGTTGCTCACCCATGGCGCCGGAGGGGCGAGCCTTCACACCAGGTCCGGCCTCTCCGTCGCCGTGGACATCGCCCGGCAGGCGAAGCCCCTCGTCGACACGATGGGCGCCGGCGATGCGACGCTCGCCACGGTGATCGCCTTCATTCTGCAGGAGGGCATGCCACGGGAGGAAGGCGACTGGCGCCACTGTCTCGACAAGGCCATGCAGGTCGCGGCGGCGACCTGCGCCCATGCCGGCGGCGGGCTGATCCTGCCTTAGGGCTTGCAATCGTGGGCCAGATCGTGAGATTTGGGAAATCTCAGTATGGGATGGCGCGTCCCGGACTCGATCGCGCCGCCGGCCAGCGGCGCTGGAAAATTCCCTGCTCCGCAAGCTTCCAGGAACCTAACCCATTGATATTGCTCAGGGTGGATTTTTTTCGCGAAATTCCCTGATAATCCCTGATAATCCCTGATATGGCGGCCCGGTCAGGCGCCGAGCAGGCCCTTGATCACGGCCCCGGCCTTGCCGAAATCCATCTGGCCTGAATATTTCGCTTTGAGCGCGCCCATGACCTTGCCCATGTCCTTGACCGAGGTGGCGCCGACGTCCTTGATCACCGCGGCGATGACCGATTTCACTTCCTCGTCCGAGAGCTGCTTCGGCATGTAGCCCTGGATGATCTGGATCTCTTCGCGCTCCTGGGTCGCAAGCTCGTCGCGCCCGGCCTTCTCGTAGATTTCGAGGCTCTCCTGGCGCTGCTTGACCATCTTGGCCAGCACTTCGACGATCTGGGCGTCATTCACCCCGGCATCGGGCCCGGCCGTGCGGTTCAGGATGTCGCGGTCCTTGATGGCGGAATTGACGAGCCGGAGCGTCGAAACCCGCCTTTTGTCGCCCGATTTCATCGCCTCTTTCAGGCTGTCATTGATCTGGTCACGCAAACCCATGGGAATTTCCTTGCCGATGAAAGGGGTTGAGATACGCCCGGACGGGCGGCCATGCAACCTTGACGGACCGAAACCAGCCCCATAAGAGAACGCAAATTCAGGAGATCATGAGTCCATGGCGAAGAAAACCCCTGCCCGGCCGGTGAAACCGAGGGCGGTGAAGAAATCTGCGCGCCCGTCCTTTTCCGACTGGGAAGCGCCGCGCGTCACCGGTCTCCTTGTGCTCGCCGACGGCACCGTCATCGAAGGCTTTGGCTTCGGCGCCGAGGGCGAGGCCGTGGGCGAAGTGTGCTTCAACACCGCGATGACCGGCTATCAGGAGATCCTGACCGATCCCTCCTATGCCGGCCAGATCGTCACTTTCACCTTCCCGCATATCGGCAATGTCGGCACCAATGAGGACGACATCGAGACGACCAATCTTGCCGCAACGTCGGGCGTGCGCGGCTGTGTCGTCAAGGCCTCCGTCACCGATCCCGCCAATTACAGGAGCCACCGCCATTTCAGCCAGTGGCTCAAGGCGCGGGGCATCGTCGGGCTTGGCGGTATCGACACCAGGGCGCTCACCAATCTCATCCGCGAGAAAGGCATGCCCAACGGCGTCATCGCTCATCATGCCAGGGGCCATTTCGACCTCAAGAAGCTCAAAGCGATGGCGGCTGAATGGCCGGGCCTCGTCGGCATGGATCTCGCCAAGGACGTCTCGCTCACTCAGCGCATGGCGTGGGACGAGACGACCTGGGACTGGAGAGCGGGCTATGGCCGGGGCAATGGCGCCAGATACAAGGTCGTTGCGGTCGATTATGGGCTCAAGCGCAACATCCTGCGCTGCCTCACCACGGTCGGTTGCGAGGTGACGGTGGTGCCGGCGACCGCGCTGGCCGACGACATTCTCGCCATGAATCCCGATGGCATCTTTCTCTCGAACGGTCCCGGCGACCCCGCGGCGACCGGCGAATATGCGGTGCCCGAGATCAAGAAGCTCGTCTCTTCCGGCAAGCCCGTCTTCGGCATCTGCCTCGGCCATCAGATGCTGGCGCTGGCGCTCGGCGCCAAGACCCAGAAGATGCATCAGGGCCATCACGGCGCCAATCACCCGGTGAAGGATTTTACCACCGGCAAGGTCGAGATCACCTCGATGAATCACGGCTTCACCGTCGATCGCGCGACATTGCCGCAAGGCGTCGTCGAGACCCATGTCTCTTTGTTCGATGGCTCCAATTGCGGCATCGCCGTCGAAGGCAAGCCGATCTTCTCGGTGCAGTATCATCCGGAAGCCTCGCCAGGCCCCCAGGACAGCCACTATCTCTTCAAGCGCTTCGTCGAGCAGATGGACAAGGCGAAGGGCTGAGCGCCTTCACACAACTGTCACATTCGCATGTCCTTCAAGGGCCATGCCGGAATCCGTATCGCACCTTGTCTCGCCTGACGACGTTCCGGGTTTCGTCTGCGCCTATCGCTTCGCCGCTGACGGGACGGCAAGAAAGCTGACAGAGCAGGACATCGATCCGCAGCTCACATCGTCTGCCGACGAGTGGCTGTGGCTGCATCTCAATTTCATCGACCAGCGCTGCGCCCGCTGGCTGGCGCGCTCAGGGAAACTCACGGCGCTCGCCATCGACTTCATCGAGCATGTCCCCGCCTACCAGACGATCGACAGCTTCGAGCGCGAGACCGTCGGCAGCGTCGCCGAACTGCGCCGCGACTTCACCGGCGAGACGCATGAGGCCTGCCGTCTGCATTTCCTCCTGGCCGACGGTCTTCTCGTCACCTTGCGCGCCAAGCCGGTGCGCTCGGCCGAGCTGATCCGGCGCCAGCTCGATGCCGGCCGGCGCTTCGCGGGGCCGGCGCAATTGCTGCTCGCCTTCTTCTCTCACTATGCGCAAGGGATCGAGTCCGTGCTGCATGACCTCGCCGCCGAGATCGAGCTCATCGAGGACCGCGTGCTCGACGACCGCGTCAGCGACGAGCGACGGCGCGCCGTGATCGTGCGTCGGGAAGCAGCGATGCTGCATCGCCAGCAGAGGAGCTTGCGGCGCGTGCTGATGGAGGCGGCGCGTGGCACACCCGCCTTCCCTGCCGATCTCACCGACCTGCTCGACCTCCATCTCCATCTCGATCAGGAATTCGAGCAGATCGAGCACCGCGCCCGTCTCTTTCATGACGAGATCGACGCCAAGCTTGCCGCCGAGACCAACCGGCAGCTCTACCGGCTCTCCGTCCTCACCGCCCTTTTTCTACCACCGGCGTTCGTCGCCGGGCTCTTCGGCATGAATCTCGATGGCCTGCCCTGGACCGGCGTCCCGCATGGCTTCTGGCTGGCGACGGCGACGGCAATCCTGTCCTCCGTCGCCACCTGGCTGTTCCTGCGCTATGTCGACCGCGGTTAGCCTTCCTTGAGAAGGCGCCTGAGCTTCGCCAGCCGCACCTCGGGCTTCTCCTCGAAGTCGAGCGTGCCGAAGAACCGGCCTTGACGATCCATGAGATAAACGAGCGCCGTATGGTTCATCGTATAGTCGCCATCCTCGGTCCTGACCTTCTCATAGAAGACGCGATAGCTCTTGGCGATCTCCGGCAATTGCTCGAGGGAAGGCCGCAAGCCCACGATGCGCGGATCGAAGCTCGTCAGATAGCTCTTGAGGAACGCCGTCGTATCGCGCTCAGGGTCGACGGTGATGAAGAACACCTTGAGGTCCTTTGCCTCACTCCCAAGCTTGCCGAGCGCGCTCGACATCTCATAGAGCGTCGTCGGACAGACGTCGGGGCAATGGGTGAAGCCGAAGAACACCGCGAAGGGTTGCCCCTTCAATGTCTCGCTGTCGACCGTATCGCCCGAGGAGGCGGCGAGCTTGAACGGCCCGCCGATCGCCGCCGGCGCGATGGCGATTGCGTTCTGGCGATCGAGATAGACATAGGCCGCAGCGCTCACGGTGGCGATGGCGACGAGCGCCCAGAGGATGATGCGCAAAGGCTTGAGCATGTCACATCTCTCCGTGATCGTCGCCGCCCATCGGCTCGACCGCGAACTCGACCGGCACCTCGCCTGCCTTTTCGAAAGTCAGCACCGCCGTGAAGCTCTGGCCTTCCGCCGGCAGCGTCTTGAGGCCCATGAACATCACATGGTTCGACTTCGACTTAAGCTCGACCGTTTGTCCGGCCGGGATGGCGAGGCCGCCCGCAAGCTCGAACATCTTCATGATGCCGTTCTCGATCTTCATGCCGTGAATCTGGATCTTCCCGGCGACCTCGGCGCTGATCGCGACCAGCCGGTCGTCTTCCTTTCCTTCATTGGTGATCTTGAGGAAACCCGCGGCGACCTTGGCGCCCGCGGGCGGCTTGGGCGTCCAGGGATGGGCGATGACGAGAGCGCCCGCTTTATAGTCATGCGCATGAGCGGCGGTCGCCATGAGGGCCGCACCGGTGAGCACGATGGCGACGATGAATTCCTTGCTGAGTCTCATGAGAAGAGGTCCTTGCTGTCAGGCCATGCGCTGCTTGAGGCGGCGCGGCAGGATGAGATCGATGGCGAGCGCCAGGACGAGCGTCAGCCCGACCAGCGGAAAGACGATGCCGGTCGCCGCTGCGATGAGGAGGATGGTGCGCGGAACGCGGTAGTCGGCCGGATAGTTGGGCGCGCCGAGGGCGCCTTTGGGACGCCGCTTCCACCACATGACGGTGGCCGAGACCGCCATCAGGATGATGGCGAGACAGGTGCTGAGCATCACCAATTGGTTGATGCGGCCGAATTCCTGGCCCTGATGCACGCTGATGCCGAACTCGATCGCCTTGCCGACCGGGCCCAGTTCCTTGAACCCGCCGTCGAACAAGGGCTTGCCCGTATACTGGTCGAGATGGATGACGCGCTCATCGCCGACGTGGTCGGGGAAGATGGAAGCGGAATAGACGCCCGCTTTGTCCTGCGGCAGGTCGATGAGATAGCCTTTGCTTATGTGGAGCGCGTCGAAGATCGGCACCGCTTTGTCGAGGCCGATCGGCTCGCCCATGACCATATGGCTTTCGGGCATCGGCGTGTTCTCGAGCGACCATGAGGTCTGGGTCATCGCATGGCCGGCATGCTCGTTGGATTTCGGCACGTCGTTCCAGAACTGCGCCGGGTAGCCGAAGCCATACTGGTCGGCATATTTGTTGAGATGGGCGCCCCAGAAGCCCGACCAGGGCAGGCCGGTGATGGCGAGGAAGAAGATGAGCGCCCCGACGATGGAGCCGGTCACCGCATGGAGGTCGCGCCAGAAAAGACGGGCTCGGGGTCGCGCGCGCACGCTCATGACGCCGCCCGTCTGGCCGCGCGGCCACCACAGATAGAAGCCGGTGACGACGAGGACGAGCGTCCAGCCTGCGACGATCTCGATGATGCGGTTGGGCAGCCAGCCGAAATAGTCGAGGCTGTGGACCTTCTTGAGGAATTGCATCAGCGGCGTTCGCGACGATCCGGAATCGGCGAAACTGCCGGTGACGTCTCCCGTATAGGGATTGACGAAGACCGACATTGGGCCTTGCGCCGCGCTGTCGATGCCGACCTCGGCGGTTCTGTCCGAGGCTTCGGGTGGCGCATAGCGGAAAGGCGTGCCGGGGACGGCGGCCTCGGCGCGCTTCACGATCTCGGAGGGCTTGAGGGTCTCCGCATCGCTCGGCGCGACATAAAGCTCCTTCGCATAGACGATCGCGTTGATTTCATCCTTGAACAAATAAAGGCTGCCGGTGATGGCGAGCGAAACGAGGAACGGCAGGACCAGCAGCCCTGCATAGAAGTGCCATCTCCATATGGCGCGGTAGAGCAGCGCTGAAGGCGACGATGGGGCAAGGGCCTCCTGTGGCAAGTCGGCGACGGACATGAAATTCTCCATGAGACATGGCAGACGGCGCCGGGAAGGCGCCAGTCATTGGATCACTACGGATGGAAAAGGTTTCAGGTTGTCGCTGGAGGTCCGCGCGACTGGATGTCCGAGGTGAAGAGGCCCAATGCCGGCAGCGCGAAATCCTTGGGCTGCGGGACGGCGAGGGCCAGTTGGACGAAGAAGGGTTCAACCGCGGCGTCGGCGGGCGGCGGTGCGGCGGAGGCGCCGGCGAAGGGACAGGCGGTGGAGCACAATATGCATTCCGGCTGATGCTGCACCGGCTTGCCGGGCACCGGGCCCGAGCCCGGCATGGTGCAGATCTCGACCGCCGCGAGATCGCGCAGCAAGAGGAATTCCGCCGTGGGCGCGGGCTTCGGCAGGATGCCGAGCAGGATCGGGAGCAAGAGAAGATAGAGGGTCGCCAGGGCGAAGCTCGCCCTTCCGCGCCTCAACATCTCGAGCAAGCTCCCGCTTCTCATCACTGCTCCTTGGCCGTGCCATCGAGCGGCGGCCGCCGCTTGTGCCAGTCGCTCGCCTGTTCATAAGCGTGGGCGGCGCGCAACACTGAAGCATCATCGAACATTCGGCCGATGATGTGAAGCCCGATCGGCAATCCGGCTTTGGTGAGGCCGCAGGGCACGCTCGCCGCCGGCTGCTGGGTCAGGTTGAAGGGATAGCTGAAGGGCGTCCAGTTCACCCATTTGCCGGTGCCGTCCGCATCGGGCGACAATTTGCCGGCCTCGAAGGCCGAGATCGGGAGAGTGGGCGTCACCAGGAGATCGTATTTCTCCATGAAGTGACGCATCTGGGTTCCGAGCGCGCCCCTGGCCTTCACCGCGTCGAAATAGTCTTCCGGCGTGATCGTGAGCGACTGCTTCAGGACGTCGGCGAGGCCCGGATCGAGCAATGCCTTCTTGTCTTCGGGCAGGCGCGAGAGCAATGCACGCGCCCCACACCACCAGAGGACGCGGAAGATGGGACCGGGATCGGCGAAGCCCGGATCGATCATATCGACCTTGGCGCCGAGGCCGCGCAGCACCTTGACCGCCTTCTTCACCGCATCGGCGACTTCCGGATTGACCTCGGCATGGCCGAGCGCCGGGCTGAAGGCGATGCGCAAGCCCTTGATGCCCTTGTCGAGCCGCTTGGTGTAATCGCGCCCGTCATAGGGTAGCGAATGCCAGTCGCGCGCATCGGGCTTGGCGATGACATTGAGCATGATGGCCGCATCCTCGACGCTGCGCGTCATCGGGCCCGTATGCGCCACGGTGCCGAAGGGCGAGAGCGGCCAGGCCGGCACGCGGCCGAAGGACGGCTTCAGGCCGAATATGCCGGAGAAGCCGGCAGGGATGCGAATCGAGCCGCCGCCATCGGTGCCGAGCGCCAAAGGCGCATAGCCCGCGGCGACCGCAGCCGATGAGCCGCCCGATGAGCCGCCGGGCGTCTTCGTCACGTCCCAGGGATTGCGGGTGATGCCGGTGAGCGGAGAATCGGTGACGCCCTTCCAGCCGAATTCGGGCGTCGTGGTGAGGCCGATGAGGACGGCTCCCTCCTCGCGCAAGCGGGCGACGGAAGGAGCATCCTGGTCCCAGGCCTGGTTGCGCTCGACGGTCTTCGAGCCGCGCAGCGTCGGCCAGCCCTTGGCCAGGATCAGATCCTTGACCAGCGCCGGCACGCCGTCGACGGCGCCCAGGGGTTCGGCCTTGCGCCAGCGCGCTTCGCTGGCCTTGGCATGCTTGAGCGCCGACTTCTCGTCGACAAGGCACATGGCATTGAGCTTGAGATCGTGCCGGGCGATCTGATCGAGGCACGCGCGGGCGACCTCGACGGGCGAAAGTTTTTTCCTGCGATAAGCTTTGACGAGCTTCGCCGCGCTCAGCCAATTGAGTTCGTCCGCCATGTACCCTCCGATTGGGAGCCGGAGACTAGCAGACGTTCCTCGCCGTCGCGACCGGTTTGCATCGGCAATCATCAGCTGTCTTGGGGGTGAGTTTATGCAATACTTACGGCACTTCGGGCACAATGATGGAACGCCGGCTCATAACCATCCTCGCCGCTGATGTTGTCGGCTATTCGGCCCTGATGCAAAGGGACGAAGCAGGAACGTTTGAGCGCCTGAAGGCCGATCGCAGGGACCTCATTGAACCTAAGGTCAGGGAGTTTCGGGGGCATATCTTCAAGCTCATGGGCGACGGCTTCCTTGCCGAATTCGCAAGCGTGGCCGATGCCGTCGAATGCGCTGTCGCCTTGCAGCAGGACATGCTTCTGCGCAACACCGAGCGGGCAAGCGAGGCCCGCATCGATCTTCGGATCGGCATCAATCTTGGCGACGTGATCATCGACGGTGACGACCGGCAGGGCGACGGCGTGAACATCGCCGCGCGCCTTGAAGGGATAGCAAGATCGGGTGGCATTTGTATTTCCGCCAAGGTCCACAAGGAGATTCGTGGAAAGCTCGCGCTCAAATTCGAGGATCTGGGTGAAATATCGCTCAAGAACATCGCCAAGCCGCTGCGGGCTTTCCACATCTCGCAGGACGGCCCAGTCGCCGAGGAAGACACGAAAGCGGCCGACGACGAAATACCTTCGGTCGTGATCCTGCCTTTCACGAATATCGGCGGCGAGCCGGACCAGCAATATTTGAGCGACGGCATCAGCGAAGACATCATCACCGAGCTTTCACGCTTTCATTCCATTCGCGTCATAGCCCGGAACTCGGCCTTCCGATTCCGGGGCTTGGCAGTCGATCTCGCCGAAGTGCGGCGTAGGCTCGGTGTCCGCTATATCGTGGAAGGCAGCCTCAGGAAGATCGGCGACCGCCTTCGCATCAACGCGCAGCTCATCGACGCAACGAGCGGAAGCCACCTTTGGGCAGAACGCTTCGACTGCGCCCTTCAGGATGTCTTTTCGCTTCAGGATCAGGTGGTGACGACAATCGCATCTACGGTGGAAGGCCGTGCGGCGGCAGCCGGTGCGAAGCAAACGCAAAGAAAGCCGACATCGCAATGGGCGTCCTATGACTATTTCTTGCGGGGCCGGGAATTCGCCTGGCAATATAGAGAGGAAGAAGCCCTGCCCTTCTTCCTGCGCGCCATAGAGATGGATCCGGACTTCGCACCGGCCCATGCGTGGTGTGCGATAGCGCTTGTCGGGTGCTATTGGTTCGACGGCAAGGCGGAAACACTGGAGAACGCACAGAAACGCGCACAGCGGGCGCTTTCACTCGACAGCAGCGACGCACTGAGCCATCAGGCCATGGGCTTTGTTCTGCTACACAGCAAGCAGCATCGTCTGGCGGGCATGCATTTCGAACGTGCCCGGCGGCTCAATCCTGCGGATGTCGGAATCATGACCGACCACGCAAACTGGCTGAGATATGGCGGAAGACCCGAGGAGGCTCTGGAGATTCTGGATGCAGCGATGCTGAGGGATCCCTATCCGCCAGTCTGGTATTGGGATGTTCGTGGATGCGCGCTGTTCGACTTGAAACGATACGAAGAGGCGATCAACGCTTTCCAAAATATGCCACCCGAGAGATTCTTTATTCCGGCCAGTCTGGCGGCGGCTTATGCAATGGCAGGTCAAATACGCAGAGCGCAGGAGGAAGCCAACCTCGCTCAAAGGCTCAAGCCTGACCTTTCGATCAGCGATATCGCGGCCTTCTCGCCCTATGCGAACGAAACCTTGCTGGCGCCGTTCCTGCAAGGATTGCGAATTGCAGGGTTTCCGGAATCGTGAACAACTTCACTCGGTGGCGACAAGCTTGCCCGTATAGAGGACGGGTCCGGTCGGCGCACCGGTGGGCGAGCCGCCCTGCGGCTCGAGGCTGATGGCGAAGACCGTCTCGCCGAGCGTCGCCGGGTCGACCTTGCCGAGATATTCGGTCGGGATCTTGAGGCTCGCATCGATGACGCCGAGCGATTGCGGCGCGGCGCGCCCGCCGCCGACCGCCCACAATTCGTAGGTCTTGCCGGCTTCCGCCTGGCTGCCCAGCCGCTTCACGCTGATCGTGCCGTCCTTGAGGTCGATCGCGGCGACGAAGGCCGGTCCCGGCCCTTCCGGCTGCAGCACGGCGACATAATTGCCGGGCGCCTGCAGCGGGGCCGGCTTGAACAGGATGAAGAGCGCCAGGGCCGCGGCAATGGCGGAGGCCGCGAGCGACACGCCGCGCCAGAAGGAGACGCGCCGCGTGAGATCCACGACATTGTCGGAGGAAGCGGCCGAGCCGATGCTGGCAAGGATGCGTTGGCGCAAGGCCGGCGGCGGTGCGACGCCCGGGACCGCGAGCAGCAACGGAGCTAGGCGTTCGGTCCACTGATCGACGGCCGAGGCGAAGTCGCTGTTCTGCGACAGGAGCGTCTGCGCTTCCAGGCGTTCGTTGGCCGAGAGCGTGCCCAGCACATATTCGCCCGCCATCTCCTCGAGGGTTTCATCGAGCGCCATCGAGACACTCCTTGAGGGCGATGAGGCTGCGCCTCAGCAACGTCTTGACGGTGGTGACCGGCCGCTTGAAGCGCTCGGCCAATTCCTCGCGCGTAAAACCCTGGCGATAAGCGAGCAGGACCATTTGCTGCCTTTCGTCCGGCAGGCGCTGCAGGCAGTCCTTGAGCTGCCGGAGCTCGCCCGCCTGTCCGGCGAGCGCCTCGGGGTCGGGTGCCGAGTCGGCGATCGATTCGTCGATCTCGCTGGAAGCGGCCGACAGCTTCTCGGCCGAGCGGCGTCTCAGGTCGATGGCTTGGTTGCGCGCGATCGTCGCCATCCAGGCCATGGGGCTGGCGATCGTCTCGTCATAGGATTTGGCCCTTTGCCAGATGCGTACGAAAGTTTCCTGAAGCGCATCTTCGGCGAGCTCGGCACGCGGCAGGATGCGTCCGATGACCCCGAAGAGCCGGCCCGAGACGAGGTCGTAGAGCCGGCCAAAGGCGGCTCTGTCGGCCTCAGCTACCTGGGCGAGCAATTGCCTGAGTTCGCTGTCCATGATCCCCACAGCAATAGGCATGAATGTCAGCACAATAGCCATGTCCCTCATTACGGACCAGCCCCGTATTCAGGTTGCAGGCCGAAGCTGACGCAGCGTCGGAAAAGCTAAACGCAAGATGAACGGCCTGTTCAGGGTCGATTACGGCGTCCTCCACTATTCTGGGTCGTAAGTTAGGAGACTCACTTGGAGGACGAAATGCCCAAACACCCGGCCCCTGCAGCCCAGCTGACAGACGCGATCGCCGTGGTCTTCCGACGTCTCAAATAGCGAATTCCCCAATTCCGGGAAGCGGTTGCGCGGTCTAACACCCGCCCCTCTCGCAGACAGCGTTGCTGCTTTCCGGAACCCTCCTCCCCAGCGGCTCACTGTCCCCCCGATCCCCTCGAACGAGCCGCTCAACTAAGCCCCCTCATGGGGGCTTTTTTTATCCCGGCTACCAGATGCCGTTGGTGTCGGGCGCCGGAGAGTCGTTTTTCGCAGGTTGCCGAAGCGTCATGGATGCCAGCGCCAGGGGAACGGGCCCTCCGCTCGCCCAGTCGAGGAGCTCGACCGTGTGCAGCACGGGCAGGCTGGAATACCCGGCAATCTGCACCATGCAGCCGATGTTGCCGGTGGCGATCATGTCGGGATCGGTGCTGTGAATATGCCGGACCTTCCTCTCGCCGAGAATCGCGGCGGTCTCCGGCTGCAGGAGATTATAGGTGCCGGCGGAGCCGCAGCAGAAATGCTTCTCCGGGATATCGAGCACCTCGAATCCCGCCGCCCGCAGCAAGGCTCTGGGCTCGCGTGTCACTTTCTGGCCATGCTGCATCGAGCAGGGATCGTGATAGGCGACGCGATAGGCGCCCTTGCCTTCGACGACAGGAAGACCCGAAGAGGCCAGTTCCTCGCTGATATCGCGCGCCAGCGCGGCGATCGTTTGTGCCGGCCCCTGCATTTCGGCGTCGTGCGCGAAGAGATGCCCGTAATCCTTGACCGTGGTGCCGCAGCCCGAGGCATTGACGATGATCGCATCGAGGCCTGCATGCTCCTGCTCGCGAAGCCAGGCGAGGATATTGGCGCGCGCGAGCTTCTTGGCTTCCTCTTCACGGCCCATATGCAGGGAGAGCGAGCCGCAGCATCGGGCCCCGTCCGCGACCACCACCTCCGCGCCCTGGCGCTGCAGCAACCTGATGCTGGCCGCATTGATGTTGCCGTTGAGGGCCTGCTGCGCGCATCCCGCCAGCAGGGCGACGCGCCGGCGCCTTGCGCCATGGGCCGGATGAACGCGCGCCCCCAATATGCCGGGCCGGGTTGTCGCGGGCACTCTGTCGAGAAGCGCCTTGAGCGCTGCCGGCAACACGCGCCGAACCGGCTTCGCGGCGCGTGCGAGGGTCAGCGAGAGATTGAAGAGCCGCGGCCGCGTCAGGATTTGGGCGAGTCCGGCGCGCATCAGCCGCTCGGCTGCCGATCGCCGGTGATGGCGCTCGATATGCGCCCGCGCCCGGTCGACGAGATGCGCGTAATCGACCTTGACCGCGCAGGTCGACATGCAGGACAGGCAGGAAAGGCACGAGTCGATATGGCGGACCGTCCGGGGATCGGGCGCGCCTCCCTTCTCGAGCATGGCGCGGATCAGGTCGATGCGCCCGCGCGGCGATTCATTCTCGTCACGCGTCAGCACATAGGTCGGGCATGCATTCGTGCAAAACCCGTAATGCACGCAGGTCTTGAGAATTCCATTCGCTTCGGCGATCTCAGGATCGCGCAGCTGGTCGTCCGTGAATGATGTCTGCATGAGGCGCAGGATAAGCGGCTTCGTTCGTGGGTTCCTGCCTCGCGGCGCATTCCGGCTTGTCCGCCGGCGCAATCAGTGCTTTGCCAGGCGGTAATAGGCGCCGTCGCCATAGAGCAAGGGATCGTGGTCGGGCCGCACCTTGACTTCGACGACGCGCCCGAAGACGACGTCATGGGTTCCGATGGGATGCCGATCGAACATTTCACAGAAGATGTTGGACTGGGCGTCTTCGAGGAACGGCACGCCGGCGCCATCCACGCGCCACTGGCCCGACAGGAACCGGCTGTCGCGCAGATGCGAGCTGGCGAAGCTCCCGATGAGCGCATGGTGATCGTGATGCATGGCGTTGATGCAGAACCGCCTCGAGGTGATGAGAGCGGGATGGAGCGTCGCTTCACGATTGACGCAGATGAGGCAGGTCGGCGGCGCCATCGAAACCGAAGTGACCGCTGTCGCCGCCATGCCGCGCCATTCGCCCTCAGGCCCGCATGTGGTGATGACCGAGACGGTTCCCGCGAAGGTCCGCATGGCGGTGCGGAAGCTTTCTTCGATATGGCCGGCGACTTGCGTCATGACCTCCTCATCGAACGATCCGGCAGTGCCGTCAAAGCCGGTCGGCGCATCAGGCGCAAAGTTGCGGGATTTCTCATATCTGATGAGCGAGCCCACGCCATTCGCGCCGCAAGGCCTTGCGGATCATCTGCCGGTCGCGTTCGGGCCTCAGGCTTTCGAAGCTCACCGCGATGGCGAGCTTCTCCTCGCGGTGCTGGTCGAGCAGCGGCGTGGCGAAGCAGCTGAGCTGCGGATCGAGTTCGCCGTCCTCGACATGGAGCCCCTCGTCCTGCGCCTGCCGCAGCGCGCCCGCGAGCTCCTTCCAGCGGGTCTTGGTCCGCTCCGTGAAGGCGGGATAAGGCTCATTCGGCAACAGAAGCGGCCGCTGCACGGGAGGCACGCTGCTGAGCAAGGCCCGCCCGGCGGCCGAGGCCCACAGCGGATAGCTCGGCCCGATCTCGACGGCGATCATCGCGCGCCGGTTACTGGCGAGGCGCGCCAGCGTGACCGCCTCCGATCCGACGAGCTGGACGAGATAGACCGTCTCGCCGCAGCTGTCGGCGACCCGCGCCATGGGCGGTGCTGCGATCTGGATCAGCCGGTCGATCCAGGCGGACGCGAGGCGCAGCGAGCGCGTGCCGAGCGTATAGTGGCGATTGGGCAGGCGGCTGGCATAGTTGTGCGCGATGAGCGTCGCCAGGAGGCGCGAGACGGTCGCGGGGTCGACGCCGAGTTTCTCCGCCGCCTCATGGGCACGGATTCCGGCGGGCGCCCGCCGCTGCATCATGTCGAGGAGGTCGAGAGCCCTGGCGACCGAACGGATTTCTCCCTCCCGCGCCATGTGAGCACCCTATGCCCTGCCCGCTACCGCGTCCGGGAATTGGGGAATGACCTTCTCGCCGAAGAGCCTGATGGACTCGAGCATGCGCTTTTGCTCCGTGATCCCGCCATACATGACGAAGATCATATATTCGACGTTGAGCTCCTCCTTCAACCGCTGGATTTCCTCGCCGACCTTGTCGGGCGTGCCGACGATCTGGAAGCCGCTTTCGATCATCTGCTCGAAGGTCTTGGGCACCGGCCCTTCCTGGCCCTTCATGCGCAACGCCTCGAAGAAGCCGAACTCGCCCAGCCAATGGGTCCAGAAGGCCGAGCCCTGCCGCGCCGTCTCCATCGCCTCCTCATGCGTGCGTCCGACGGCGAGGTTGCGGCACAGCACGACGCCACCCTTGGGCGAGTATTCGCCGAAGCGCAGCTTGCGTCCGTGCTTGGCAGCTTCGTCGCTATAGGCCTGGAATACCCAGCGCACGATGTCGAGATTGGCGGCCAAGGTGACGACCGAGCTGCCGATCCTGGCCGACCAGTTGAGCGTCTCCGGGCTTTGCGTCAGCGTGGTGAAGAGCGGCGGGTGCGGCGTCTGCCGCGGCTTGGGCACCGTCGCCACCTGCTTGAGCGCGCCTTCCGCGACCCCGGCATTGAGTTTCGCCGTAATCGGATGCTTCCATTCGAGCCCGCGCGGCGGCACGGAGATGAATTCGCCTTCGAAGTCCCACAGGTCCTCGGTCCAGGACCGGCGCATCACTTCGAACCACTCCTCGACGATGCGCCGGTTAAGGGCCTCCGTCTCGGCCTTGCCGGTGCCCGCGGCATTGGCCCTGAAATGCTGGCCCATGACGCCGACCGATCTTGGCTGATAGCCGCGGCTCAAGCCGATATCGAGACGCCCGCCGGTCAGATGGTCGGCCATGGCGATGTCTTCGGCGAGCCGCAAGGGGTTCCAGTTCGGCAGCACCAGCCCCATCTGGCCCTGCCGCAATCGTTTGGTGTGCTGGGCGAGATAGATGTTGAGCATCAGCGGATTGGGGGTCACATGGTACCCCTCGATCTCGAAATGATGCTCGGCGAACATCATCGATGTCCAGCCGGTCTCGTCGGCGCAGATCGCCTGCTCGCGCAGATCGTCGATCGTGTTGGCATAGCGTCCCCGGTCGAGGCCCCAAAGGCCGGCGCCGAGCTCCGCCTCCGATGCGACGGCGACGGGGTAAAACATCCCGAATTTCACGATGAGCCCTCCAAACGTTTCCTCTCACGACATTTTTTTGTTCTTCATGAGCCATGTCGTCGGTGCGGAGGTCAATGTTCGGTCTTGCGCCTGGCGCAAGTCGTATCGAATTTCATGGCTGGGCTTGACCCGGCCATCCATCGCCGCGCCTGGCGGCACGATAGTCGCGCGGCGAGATCCCATAGCGCGCCTTGAAGACCCTGCTGAAATGCGAGAGCTCGCGGAAACCCCAGTCGAAGGCGATCTCGGAAATGCTCTGCCGGTTCAACATTCCGTTGTCGAGCGCGCCGCGGCAGGCCTCGAGCCGCTCGGCCAGCACCCAGGCGCCGAAGGTCGTGCCCATGCGCTGGAAGCGCAGATGCAGCGTGCGCACCGATATGCGCAGATGCGCCGCCGCCATCGGCGGCGACAATTCCGGCCGATGCAGGTTGCGACGCAGGAAGGTCAACAGCGTCTCGGTCGGCAATTCGCAGGTTTCACGCTGGAATGAGGCCGGTATCGTGCTGAGCGCCAGGAGATTGCAGATATTCTCGACCAGGAGATCGGCGGCGGAGTGTATGACAGAGCCCGTACATAATTGGGCGAGATGGGCGCCCGCGAGCTCGGCGAAGATGCTTTCACCACCCGCCTTGATCGGCAGCGATCTTCTGAGCCACGGCGCCCTTTCCTCCAGCATGCGCCTTGGAATCAGCATCAGCGTGCGGCTCACCGGGGTGGGAAAATCGACCTGGAAGGACCTTTCGACATCGACGATGCCGATGTCTCCCGCTTCGAGGAGCACCGAAGCTTCGCCCTGGACGATCCGGCTCCGGCCTGATTCCTGCCAGCTCACCAGATAGCCGCCCTCACCCGAGCGCAGGACATGGCCGCGATTGCGCACGATCCGGTGCGGCTGGGAGGCGAAGCGCGCCACTTTCGTCATGCCACCGGCAAAGCTCGAAATGCGCGCCTCGAAGCTCTCCGACCCGCGGCGTTCGGCATCGACATTGAGGATCGCCTGGCACACGGCATCGCGCCAGTAGGAAAAGCGCAAACGGGGTTCGGTATCCCCTGTCGACCATAAGGTTTGGGTCGTCATGACGGGCAATCTATCGCAAGCGTGACGGCGGGGCCAGTGCGCCTCGAGATAACTCGGCTTGCACTGCCGGATAAGACTCATGTCCGTGCAATCATTTAGGACTCGTCCGTCGCGGGCCGTATCAGGAGGCAGCCATGGATGACCGCCCTTCCCGTCTGAAGGCATTTCTCGCTGAAATCGCAGCCGAGCTCGGCGAAGCCAACATCAACCGAAGCGCGGAGACGCTCAGGCGCTATGGCGAGAACACATTGCCGGGCGGCGACATCCTTCCCGCGGCGGTTCTTTATCCGGGCTCGACCGGCGATGTTCAGGCGATCGTGCGCGCGGCGAACGCCCATCTGGTTCCGCTCTATCCGGTCAGCACCGGCAATAATATCGGGCTCGGCAGCCGCTCCCCCAATGAGCCCGGACAGGTCGTGATCGATCTCGGCCACCGGATGAACCGTATCCTCGAGATCAACGAGACGCTGGCCTATGCGGTCGTCGAACCGGGCGTCACCTATCAGGCGATGTATGACGAGCTGGTTCGCCGCGGCAACAAGCTCATGCTCGACGTGACCTCGGGCCCGCCGGAAGGCGGCATGCTCGGCAATGCGCTCGACAAGGGAGCGGGCTACGGTCCCTACTTCGATCATTTCGGCTTCGCCTGCGGCATGGAAGTGGTGATGGCGAATGGCGACATCCTGCGCACCGGCGACGGCGCGCTCGACAGCGCCGACGTCTCCAACTGGCATACGTCGAAATATTCGTTCGGTCCGATTCTCGACGGCCTGTTCGCGCAATCGAATTACGGCATCGTCACCCGCATGGGCATATGGCTTCTGCCGCGCCCGCCGGCCGTCCGCTCCTTCCACTTCGTCTACGAGAACGACGACGATCTGGAGGAGATCGTCGATCTCTGCCGGCCGCTCAAGCTCTCGAATTTCGTGCCGACGCTCTTCCGCGTGACCAATGATCTCTATCTGTGCGGCACCGAGGGCGAGAGCCCGGAATATCGCCAGAGCGGCGGCAAGCGCGCCATCTCGCATGAAGGCCGGCGCGCCTTGCGCAAGAAGCACGGGCTCGGTGCATGGAATGTTTCCGGCGCCTTCTATGGTGCCAATGACGCCGCGATGGAGCCGATGATAGGGCGGGTGCGCGCGCATTTCGGGCAGTCGGGGAAGGCGCGCTACATTCCACATGAGGAGGCGCTCGAGATCGGACCTCTCGCCATCGCCATCAATGCCTTTTCCGGCGTGCCCGGCGTCGGCGAATTGGGGCTGCTCAAATGGCGGCCGGGCGGCGGCAACAGCTGGTTCCTGCCCGGCACGCCGATGATCGGCAGGATCGCCAATGAATTCCAGCGCCTCTGCCGCGGCATCTATCAAGAGCACGGGCTCGACTACACGGTGATGAATGTCTGTTCGGCCCGCTTCGCCCGCGGCCTCCATGTCCTTGGCTTCAACCGCGAGGACGAGGATGAACGCCTGAGGGCACAAGCCTGCTATCGCAAGATGGCCGAGGAGGTGGCACGCCGCGGCGTCTTTGTCGGCCGCTCGCCGGTCGACTTCCACGACTTCCATATGGGCCAAGCCATTGTGCCGTTCAGGACGGCCTGCGGAAGGATCAAAAAGGCCCTGGATCCGAACGGCATATTGGCGCCTGGCCGGTATGGAATTCGAGAAATCCCCTTTTAAAACAATTGATTCACTAGATGAACGCCAGATGAACGGCCCATTCAGGCCGGGTTCGAGAGCCCCGTGGCATTAGACTCGCGACAACTGTTAGTGCCTTTGAGAGGGCGTCATGAGAACCGCTGTCGCAACCCTGCTCCTGGCCGGCTTCCTGCTCAATGCCGGAGCCTTGGCGAGTGACAATCGCGCCTATTTGCGCGCCAAGGTCAAGGAAGCGAACATCACCGTGATGACGAAGAACCAGGCTTGGCCGGCGCGTCACCCGATAACGCTCGAGCCGTGCTCCGGGTCCGGCTGCTTCGGCGCCTGATCAGGCGAATCTCTTGGCCCCCGCCACGCAGGCGACAATTCCCAAGGTCACGATGAACATGGCGGCGCTCACCTGCTCGTTGAGCAGCAGCGCCGCCAGCATCAGTCCGAAGAACGGCTGCAGCAACTGCAGCTGACCGACGGTGGCGATGCCGCCCAGCGCCAGCCCGTGATACCAGAAGAAGAAGCCGACCAGCATGCTGAAGACCGACACATAGGCGAGGCCGATCCAGGCGGGCCCGCTGATGCCGCTCCAGCTTGAGGGCCAGGCATAGGCCATGATCAGGCCCATCACCGGCAGCGCGATGACCAGCGCCCAGCAGATCACCTGCCAGCCGCCGAGCTTGCGTGAGAGCCGCGCCCCTTCGGCATAGCCGAGGCCGCAGACGATGATCGCGCCCAGCATCAGCATGTCGCCGAGGGGTGCTGCGGTGACGCCTTGCGCCAGGGCAAAGCCCACCACCAGCGCGCTGCCGAGCACGGAGAACAGCCAGAAAGCGGGCTTCGGCCGTTCGCCGCCGCGCAGCACCGCGAAGATCGCGGTCGCCAGCGGCAGGAGGCCGACGAACACGATCGAATGGGCCGCCGTGATGTGCTTCAGCGCCAGCGCCGTCAACAGTGGAAAGCCGACGACGACACCGAGCGCCACGATGACGAGCGGCACGATGTCGGCACGCTGCGGGCGCCGCTGACGGAAGAGGAGGAGCACGAGGACGGCGAGCAGTGCCGCGATCGAGGCGCGCGCCACGGTGAGGAAGACTGGATCGAAATCGGCAACGGCGGCGCGCGTCGCCGGCAGCGAGCCCGAGAAGATGACGACGCCGAGAAATCCGTTGATCCAGCCGATGGCGGTTCTGTCCATGGGTTCCTTCTGGCGCGCCGGCCCTGGAACCTCCAGAGACAGAGGAGTACAATCGGGGCGAACTGTACTGATACCAGGACCCATACAGATGGACCACCATCCATCCGCCGCAGCGCCTCCAACCCGCGTCGAGCAGGTCATCCAGGCGATCCGCGACCGCATTGCCGCCCGCATCCTGAAGCCCGGCGCCAGGCTGCCCTCGATCCGCGGCTTCGCCGCGGCGCAGGGCGTCTCCAAATCGACCGTGGTCGAAGCCTATGACCGGCTGGTGGCGGACGGCACCATCGGCTCGCGCCGGGGCTCCGGCTTCTTCGTCGCCGGTCCCTTGCCGCCCCTCACCTTGGCCGAGATCGGGCCGAAGCTCGACCGCGCCATCGATCCGCTCTGGGTGTCGCGCCAGTCGCTCGAGGCCGGCGACAGGATGCTGAAGCCCGGCTGCGGCTGGCTGCCTTCGTCATGGATGCCGCAGGAGGCGCTGCGCCGGGCCATGCGCGCTCTGGCGCGGCGCCGGCATACACCCTATCTCACCGATTATGGCGAGCCCCGGGGCCTCGCCCCCTTGCGCCAGTTCCTGTCGCGGCGCCTCGCCGAGCAGGGCATCGAAGCCCCGCCCGACCAGATCCTCCTGACCGATTCCGGCACCCAGGCGATCGATCTCATCTGCCGCTTGCTCATCGAGCCGGGCGACACCGTGCTGGTCGATGATCCCTGCTATTTCAACTTCATTGCCATGCTGCGCGCCCATCGCGCGCGGATCGTGAGCGTCCCCTATACGCCGTCCGGCCCCGAGATGGAGAGCTTCGCGAAAGTCCTGGCCGAGCATCGCCCGCGCCTCTACATCACCAACTGCGCGCTTCACAACCCGACCGGCGCCACGCTCTCGCCGGCACAAGCCCATCGCCTGCTCAAGCTCGCCGAGGCCCATGGCCTCACCATCATCGAGGATGGCATCTTCATGGATTTCGAGCGTGAGCCGGGCCAGCGCCTCGCCGCCTTCGACGGGCTCGAGCGCGTCATCCATATCGGCAGCTTCTCGAAGACACTGTCCGCCGCCTTGCGCTCGGGCTTCATCGCCGCGCGTCCCGAATGGATCGACGGCCTCATCGACATGAAGCTCGCCACCTCCTTCGGCAGCGATCCTTTCGCGGCCGAGCTCGTCTTCGCCGTCCTGAGCGACGGCTTCTACCGCAAGCATGTCGAGGGCCTGAACCGGCGCCTCGCCCAGGCCATGGGCGAGACCCTGGAACGCCTGAAGGCGCTCGGCCTCGAGCCCTGGCTCGAGCCCAAGGGCGGCATGTTCCTGTGGATGAAGCTTCCGGGCGGCCTCGATTCGGCCGATGTGGCAAGGCGCGCTTTGGCCGAGAACATCGTGCTGGCGCCGGGCAATGTGTTCAGCCCGACCCGGTCGGCGGGGAATTATATGCGCTTCAACGTGGCGCAGTCGCGCTCACAGCGTCTGTTCACGGTGCTGGAGAAGGCGCTGGTCAGTTCACGATGACCTTGGCGCCGACCTTGGCGCGGCCATAGAGATCGATCACATCGTCATTGGTGAGGCGGATGCAGCCCGATGAGGTCGCATAGCCGATAGTCCAGGGCTGAACCGTGCCATGAATGCGGTATTCAGTGGCGCCGAGATAGAGCGCCCGTGCCCCCAGCGGATTGTTGGGGCCACCTTCAACGAAGTCCGGCAGGTCAGGGTGGCGCTTCAGCATTTCGGCGGGCGGGCGCCAGTCGGGCCATTCGGCCTTGCGGCTGATGTTTTCGACCCCTTTCCAGCTAAAGCCCGACCGGCCGACGCCGATGCCGTAGCGCAGCGCCCTGCCGTCATCGAGAACCAGATAGAGGAAACGCTTGCGGGTCTCTATGATGATCGTACCCGGCGCTTCGCTCGAGGAATAATCGATTTCCCGGCGCTTGAAGCGCGGGTTGACGCTGTAGGGCGAGGCTCCGCCGCCGAGGAAGTTTTGACGGCAATGGTGCGCCCGCGGTCGTTCTCGGCCTTAGCCGGAGAAAGCGCCACAGCCACACCGAAAATCGCAACGATTCCTGCAACAATCAATGATTTCAAAAGCATGAGCCGTCCCCCAAACACTCTCGCCCTATTCATCGCCGGGTGGCGGCCATTTCGTCAACGATGAACGACGGATGAAGCCGCCATTCAGCGTCTATTTTTCGCTGCTGTGGCAAATGCGTCACGCTGGAGTCATTGAAAATGTTCCCCCGCTTCCTTGTTCTGATCGCCGCCGCCCTGACCTTGTCCGTCTCGATCGCCAAGGCCGATACGGCGACGCGCACCTATTTCAACCCGGCCGTCTTCGGCAAGCCGGTGGCCTTGTGCATGTCGGACCGCACGAGCTGCGGCAAGCCCTCGGCTGACGTGTGGTGCCGCGACAACGGCTTTGCCAAGGCTCTCACCTTCGAAAGGCTCAGGACCGCCGACAAGTCGCTGGTCTTCCGCCAGATCAAATGCATCAACCGCGAAGCGACGGTCGCCGCGGCCTCTGGCGAGCCCGTGACGGCCACGCCGTAATCTCCCAGAAATGGTCGTTCGAACTGCCGCTGATGCGGCATTTCAGCGATGGTGAATCCCCTTGGCTTCCCGGGATTCCCCGTGTAGGGAACCCCCTCGCATGCCAAAACGTACAGATATCAAATCCATCCTCATCATCGGGGCGGGACCGATCATCATCGGCCAGGCCTGTGAGTTCGATTATTCCGGCACCCAGGCCTGCAAGGCCCTAAAAGCCGAGGGCTATCGGGTCGTCCTGGTCAATTCCAACCCGGCCACGATCATGACCGATCCCGACCTGGCGGACGCCACCTATATCGAGCCGATCACGCCCGAGATCGTCGCCCGCATCATCGAGAAGGAGCGCCCCGACGCGCTGCTCCCGACCATGGGCGGCCAGACCGCGCTCAACACCGCGCTCTCCCTCAACCGCATGGGTGTGCTGGAGAAATTCGGCGTCGAGATGATCGGCGCTAAGGCCGATGTGATCGACAAGGCCGAGGACCGCGAACTGTTTCGCGAGGCGATGAAGAAGATCGGCCTGGAAACGCCCAGATCCATGCTGGCCAATGCCTCGGCCCTCAAGGAGGCAGATCGCGAGCAGTTCGCCCAAGAGGTCGAGAAGCTGAAAGCCCAAGGCGGCGATGTCGAAGCCTATGAGCGCGACTGGGTCGCGACCGAGCCCGAGCGCCTCAAACGCTACCGCAACCGCGCGCTGGTCGAGGCTTTCGAGGCCATGCTCGAGATCGGCCTGCCCTGCATCATCCGCCCCTCCTTCACCTTGGGCGGAACCGGCGGCGGCATTGCCTATAACCGCGAGGAGTTCTTCGACATCGTCGAGAGCGGGCTCGACGCCTCCCCCACCGCCGAAGTGCTGATCGAGGAATCGGTGCTCGGCTGGAAGGAATATGAGATGGAGGTGGTGCGCGACCGCGACGACAATTGCATCATCATCTGCTCCATCGAGAATGTCGATCCGATGGGCGTGCATACGGGCGATTCGATCACCGTCGCCCCGGCGCTGACCCTGACCGACAAGGAATATCAGATCATGCGCAACGCCTCGATCGCGGTCTTGCGCGAGATCGGCGTCGAGACCGGCGGCTCCAATGTGCAGTTCGCGGTCAATCCCGAGAACGGCCGCCTCGTCGTCATCGAGATGAATCCGCGCGTGTCGCGCTCTTCGGCGCTCGCCTCGAAGGCAACCGGCTTCCCCATCGCCAAGGTCGCGGCGCGGCTTGCCGTCGGCTACACGCTGGACGAGCTCGCCAACGACATCACCGGTGGCGCCACGCCTGCCTCTTTCGAACCGACCATCGACTATGTGGTCACCAAGATCCCGCGTTTCGCTTTCGAGAAGTTCCCCGGCGCCGAGCCCACCCTCACCACCGCGATGAAATCGGTCGGCGAGGTGATGGCCATTGGCCGCACCTTCCAGGAATCGCTGCAGAAGGCTTTGCGCGGCCTCGAAACCGGCCTCACCGGGCTGAACGAGATCGAGATCGACGGCATCGGCGAGGATGACGACAAGAACGCCATTCGCGCCGCGCTTGCGGCACCGAGGCCCGACCGCATCCTCAAGGTGGCGCAGGCTTTGCGGCTCGGCTCATCCGTCGATCAGATCCATGCGGCCTGCAAATACGATCCGTGGTTCATTCGCGAGATCGCCCACATCGTGACGATGGAAGAGAAGATCCGCGAAAGGGGTCTGCCCAGGGACGCCGTGAACTTCCGCGCGCTCAAGGCCATGGGCTTCTCCGACCGCCGCCTGGCCGAGCTCATCCGGGGAAGCGAGGACAGAGTACGCGCCCACCGTCATAAGCTCGGTGTCAGGCCGGTCTTCAAGCGCATCGACACCTGCGCCGCCGAATTCGCTTCCCCCACCGCCTATATGTACTCGACCTACGAGACGGGCCTTGCCGGGGACGACGGCAATGAGGCGCGCCCGTCGGCCAAGGAGAAGGTCATCATCCTGGGCGGCGGCCCCAACCGCATCGGCCAGGGCATCGAATTCGACTATTGCTGTTGCCATGCCTGCTTCGCGCTGCATGATGCGGGCTATGAATCGATCATGGTCAACTGTAACCCCGAGACCGTGTCGACCGACTATGACACGTCCGACCGGCTCTATTTCGAGCCCTTGACCGCCGAGGACGTGCTCGAGATCATTTGGGCCGAGCAGTCGAACGGCACTCTCAAGGGCGTCATCGTCCAGTTCGGCGGCCAGACGCCGCTCAATCTCGCCCATCCGCTGGAAAGTGCGGGCGTGCCCATCCTCGGCACGACGCCGGACGCCATCGATCTCGCGGAGGACCGCGACCGTTTCGCCAAGCTGCTCAGGAAGCTTAAACTGCGCCAGCCCAAGAACGGCATCGCGCGCTCGGCGGCGGAGGCGCGCAAGATCGCGAAGGCCATCGGCTTCCCGGTCGTCATCCGGCCATCTTATGTGCTGGGCGGACGCGCCATGGAGATCGTGCGCGACGAGGCGCAGCTCGGCCGCTACATCGCGGAAGCCGTCGTCGTCTCGGGCGACAGCCCGGTGCTGATCGACTCCTATCTGTCGAACGCCATCGAGGTCGATGTCGATGCCATTGCCGACGGCAAGGATGTGTTCATCGCCGGCGTGATGGAACATATCGAAGAAGCCGGCATCCATTCGGGCGACAGCGCCTGCTCGCTGCCGCCCTACTCCCTCAAGGCTTCGATCGTAGCTGAGATCGAGAAGCAGGCGCGCCAGCTCGCTCTGGCGCTCAAGGTCGTGGGCCTCATGAATGTGCAATTCGCCGTCAAGGACGACGATGTCTACATCCTCGAGGTCAATCCGCGGGCCTCGCGCACCGTGCCCTTCGTCGCCAAGGTCATCGGCGAGCCGGTCGCCAAGATCGCCGCCAGGGTGATGGCGGGCGAGACTCTGGCCAGCTTCAAGCTCAAGCACAAGAAACTCAATCATGTCGCTGTGAAAGAAGCGGTTTTTCCATTCAACCGCTTCCCGGGCGTCGATGTTCTGCTCGGACCGGAAATGCGCTCGACCGGCGAGGTCATGGGCCTCGACAGGAGCTACGACATAGCCTTCGCCAAGAGTCAGATTGGTGCGGGCATGCGCGTGCCGCTCGCCGGCACCGTCTTCATCTCGGTCAAGGACGCCGACAAGACGCGCATCCTGCCCGCCGTCAAGAAGCTCATCGATCTCGGCTTCCGCATCTGCGCGACGGGCGGCACCCAGCGCTTCCTCGAGGCCAGGGGGCTCGACTGCACCAAGGTCAACAAGGTGCTGGAGGGCCGGCCCAATGTAGTCGATGCCCTGAAGAATGGCGAGATCCAACTCGTGCTCAACACGACGGAATCGAAGGCGTCGGAATCCGATTCAAAGCCGATCCGCCAGACGGCGCTGTTGCAGAAGGTTCCCCATTACACGACCCTTCCCGGTATCCTTGCGGTCACCAAGGCCATTGCCGCCCAGAAGGCCGGCACCCTCGACGTACGCCCGCTGCAAGATTATCATGCCTGATGCCGGCCGGATGGGGGTTGGACAGGCCGGGAATCGGGCTCACTAGGCATTCTTGAATCCAAAGGGCGTAGTTAAGGACGGTTCGCTGCACAGCGGATAAGCGAAGAATGGCATTTGGAAGAGAGTCTCCGTCCCCCAACGCGATCTCGCCCCCGTCCGGGGAAGGAGAGCGAAGCGTGACGCCGCTCGCCGCGAGATTGAGCGGCGGCATGGACAAATCCTCGCTGCGCCATCTCCCGCAGAAACAGAATATCGCCTTTTCGACCTTCGCCATCCTGTTCCAGCTGGCTGGCCTCGCTCTGACGCCGATGATCTGGGCCTGGAGCGGCCTTGCCTTCTTCGTCTATCTCCTGGTCTATGGCTATGCGACGGTGATGAGCTGGCTCCTCATCCACGAGGCCATCCACTACAAGCTTCTGCACAACCGCCAGGCCAATGACTGGCTGGGCCGCGTCCATGCCATCCTCTTCGGCTGCCCGTTCCATATCCTCAAAGTCGGGCATATGACGCATCACCGCTACAACCGGAGCGAGCTCGACACGACCGAGCTCGTGCCTCGAGACACGCGTCATTTCCTCCTGTGGTGGCTCGCCTATTATGCCCGCATCCTTGGCGGCCTCTATATGTCCGAGGTGCTGGCGCCGCTGATGTTCTTCTTCTGGAAGCGCGTCAGGCGCGTCATCCTGGCCTTCACCCAGAACCGGGCGGTCGCCACCATCCTAGACATGTTCACCCGCCGCATGGTTGAGACCATCCAGTTCGATGCGGTGTTGAGCGTCGGCTTTATCGCGCTGCAATGCTATTGCAACTGGGACGACCTCACGCCCTTCGTTCTGCTGTTCTTCTCGCGCGGACTGATCGTCTCCTTCTACGACAATGCCTATCACTACGGCACCGATCCCAATGACCCGGCGGCAGCCAACAATCTCTCGGTGCCCGCCTTCGTGAAGCCCTTCATCCTCAACCACAACATGCATCGGGTGCACCACCGCCACCCGCTCGCCTCCTGGGCGAGCCTTCCCGATCTCTTCGTGGCCGATGCAGACAGCTTCGCCGGCGCCCTCATGGGGACCGGCCTGAAGCAGCTCAAAGGGCCCATGCGCCGGCCTCCCGAGCCCTTCAAGGAAACCGAAATTCGCCAGGCAGCAGAATAACTTAACGCGACTCTTGAATTCCTGGCCGCCTTAAGCCATGTTTGTGGGCTGTTCCAGGGGATGGCGCCTGACCGGCCGTCCATCGGGAACGGGTTTCCGCTCACACGGATGCATTTGACCCGGCGCGGCTTCTGGCCCCGCCGGAAAGAGTTGAACTGACGGATTTGAGACGCCATGGACAAGGTTCCGATGACTGCGGCAGGCCATGCCGCCATGATGGATGAGATCAAGCACCTGAAGTCGGTGGAGCGACCGCGCATCATCCGCGCCATCGAGGAAGCGCGCTCGCATGGCGATCTGTCCGAGAATGCGGAATACCATGCTGCCAAGGAGCAGCAGGGCTGGACCGAGGCGCGGGTCGCTGAGCTCGAGGACAAGATCAGCCGCGCCGAGGTGATCGACATTTCCAAACTGTCGGGCGACACGGTGAAGTTCGGCGCCAAGGTCACCCTCGTCGATGAGGATACCGAGGACAAGTCGATCTATCAGATCGTCGGCGAGTTCGAGGCCGATGTGAAGAAGGGCATGATCTCGGTGTCGTCGCCGATCGCGCGCGCCATCATCGGCAAGCGCACCGGCGATTCGGTCGAGGTCGCCACACCGGGCGGCGGCAAGAGCTACGAGATCGTGAAGGTCCGTTTCAACTGATCGTGCCGCGATCCGACGAATGACAAGGCCGGGTATTCCCGGCCTTTATCTTTCATACAGCGAGAAGAACATATCCATGACCACGATCACCGGCTATCACGCCCATGTCTATTATGATGCGCCGCAGAAGGCGGATGCCCAGCGCTTGTGCGAGGCTTTGCGCGATCGTTTCGGTCTTCCGATGGGCCGCCTGCATGACGGCGCGGTCGGTCCGCATCCGCGCGGCTCGTGCCAGCTCACCGTCAGCCCGGAGCAATTCTCCGATGTGATGCAGTGGCTCATCGCCAACCGCCGGGGCTTCACCATCTTCGCCCATGCGCTCTCGGGCGATGAGATCAAGGACCATACCGATCATGTGATCTGGCTTGGACCGTCGGAGCAGCTCGATCTGTCGAAGCTCGCCTAAGGCCTGTTTACAATCATAGTAGCTGGGACGATTCCCAAATCATCGGAAATTTGATTCAAGGCTGAAAACTGGAGGGCAGCCTTGATTCGATTGATGTTGAACGATGCGCAATGGCAGCGCATT
>JAKATG010000026.1:0-104221 GCA_021828105.1 Pseudomonadota bacterium | reverse complement strand
CGGCGAGCAGCGAGGAAGCCTTGGCGACATGGAATTCGGAGCGCTCCACGGCGCGCACGTCGGCGGTATGCGGCTTGTCCAATATCACGGAGAGCTCGCCGAACACCGCGCCGGGCTCGGAGACGACAGCGATCTGCAGGCCGTCTCTGACGACTTCGACGACGCCCTGGCGAAGAATGAACAATTGCCCGGTCTTCGATCCCGCCGCCAGCACGGTTTCTCCGGGCTCAAAGGTCTTCGCCGGAAGGGAAGCGAGGCTCTTCTTGAACGCGGCTAGGTCTGGAATAATCCCCATAATCTCTGATCCTCTCGTCTCCATGAAGCTCCGACGAGCATCTGCTGTCCGGCCGATTCCCCTGAGCCTGACGCCAATCTGACGTTGCGTATGAAGGGGGTCAATGGCCGAGAGAAGCGGGTCTCCACAATCCAGCAATGCGTGATCCTCATGCAACAGGGCGGCCATTCGCGAGAGCTACGACGGCCAAATTAATCCTGATCGTGCCCGGCTTTTTGGGCTATCCTTGACAGGCAATATCATCATCTCCGGCTCAGGATGATCGTGGAGAAGCCGATGTCGCGATGGCTGGTGCTGGCGGCGATGGCGCTCGCTGCCGGAATGAACAGCCCGCAGCCGGCGCTTGCCCGATCCTCGACGATCGGCTGGCGGCCCGGCGGCGATGTCTACAGCTACATCGCCCAAGCCCTGGACATGATCCGCAGCGGCAAGGGCTATCGCGTGACCGGCGATCAATATTCAGCCGCGGCGATGCAAGTGGTCTATCTCGAGAGCCGGATGCCGGCGCGCATCTGCGCCAGCCCCGGCGCCAAGCTCAATTTCCATCTCGGTTTCGACAAGGAGACGAAAAAGCCCATGAAGGGCCTCGACCCGGTGTGGGTCGCCTTCATCGGGCCTCGGAACCTGAAACGCCTCGGCAAGCTTCCCGCCTATGGAAAAGGCTTCAAGACGGTGAAGGCTAGCGACTATCTGGGACTGTGCAAATAATCGCGGCCCTCCGAAGCCTTGGCGAAGGAGGGCCCTGCTTCGCGCTGACGCGCTTCGCAGGACTGGAAAGGAGCCCTCCGAAGCTTTAGCGAAGGAGGGGCCGGCTGATTGTCGCAGCACAATCTAGGGGTTGGCCTCAAGACGGAAAGCTGTGACTATGCCCGGGGCTCGCGCCAAATCCAACCCCCGGTGATGAAGCGCTCCCTAAAGCGTGATGGCATTGCAGTGAATGGCCATCACGCTTTACCGTCGAAGCCGGCATCGCAAATGGCAGCGCGGCGCATCGCCTCTCGCGCCTGAACGAGCTTCGTTTACTCTGCCGTTTTGCCTCCTTCTTCATGAGGATTCGCATGCCAGTGCTTCCCAGAATTGCCGATTTCGCGGACGAGCTGACCGCCATACGCCGCGACCTTCACAGCCATCCCGAAATCGGCTTCGAGGAAATCCGGACGAGCCGCATCGTCGCCGAGAAGCTCGTCTCCTGGGGCATCGAGGTTCACACCGGCCTCGCCCAGGCGGGCGTCGTCGGCGTGCTGAAGGGCCGGCAGACGGGCATGCGCAGCATCGGCCTGCGCGCCGACATGGACGCCTTGCCGATGAACGAGCAGACCAATCTCGCCTATGCCTCGAAGACGCCCGGCCGCTTCCATGGCTGCGGCCATGACGGGCATACGACGATGCTGCTCGGCGCCGCCCGCTATCTGGCGGAGACGCGCGATTTCGCCGGCACCGCGGTTTTCATCTTCCAGCCGGCGGAAGAAGGGCTCGGCGGTGCGCGCCGGATGCTGGGCGAAAGGGCTGTTCAACCGGTTTCCCTGCGACGAGATCTACGGCCTGCACAATGATCCTCTCGCCCGGCCGAACACGGTCGGCGTGAAGCCCGGCGCGGCGATGGCGGGTGCGACCTTCTTCGATATCACGGTGAACGGCGTCGGCAGCCATGGGGCGATGCCGCATCACGCCAAGGATCCCATCATCGTGGCGACGAGCCTCGTGCAGGATCTGCAGACGGTCGTTGCCCGCAACGTTCCGGCGGTGCGCCCGGCGGTGCTTTCGGTCACCCAGATCCATTCGGGCTCGGCCTATAATGTCGTCCCCGACACGGCGACGATTGCGGGCACCATCCGCTATTTCGACGATGCCACCATGCAGCTGATCCATGATCGTGTCCGCGCGCTGTGCGCCGGGGCGGCGCTTGCTCATGCGGTGAGCATCGATGTCGACCTGCGCAATATCTTCGACGTGCTGGTCAATGACGCCGGCCTGTCGCAAGCCTATCTGGCGGCAGCCTCCGAGATCGTCGGCCCCGAGAATGTGTCCGAGACCAAGGAGGTCGTGACCGGCAGCGAGGATTTCGCCGACATGCTGAAAGTGGTGCCCGGCGCCTATTGCACCTTGGGGCACAAGGGCGGCATTCCGGTGCACAATCCGGCCTTCATCCTCGATGAGGAGGTGCTGCCGGTCGGCGCCAGCATCATGGCGCGCATCATCGAGCGGCGCTTGCCGCTCACGCCGGCATAGTTCCACCGCCGCGGCGGCCGGAACCCTGCCTCCCGTGACGGTTAACAGCCGCCAGACCTCCGGTTTCTTCCCCAACGCTAATTCGATTTGACGCCATGTCAGAGCGAAGGCAGGATATGGCGGGCGCCCATCCATGAGAGGACAGAAATTTGCGTTCACATCCTCATGCACGTCATATCGTTTGGCTTATCCTCGCCGGCGGACTTCTCCTGTCCGGCACGGCTTCGGCCCTTGCCGAGGTGGCGGGAACCGGGCCTGCGATAAACAAGAAGGAAATGCCGAACTACTGCCGCAACATGGCCATTGAGATGTTCGCGGTGAAGCCGAACAAGGTGAAGCTGAAGAAGCTCGTCGAGGGCAGCAATGTCTTCTCGGTGCCCGGTGCGGCGGACCAAGGGTCCAACGGCACGCGGGCCTTTCAGTGCACCTTCGATGCCGAAGGCAGGTTTGTCGAAATGGTCGTCGAAGCCCAGGGCGGCGAGTAGCCGCGCCGGACATTCATCACGCTGCCGGATCGACGGCGGTCAAAGGTGTCTTTGACGGCGGATTGCTGCGCGCCGCCATCATCAGGCGTGCCGCGATCTCATTCTCCTGTGCCGCGGTGATCGCACCATGCTCGCGCGCATATTCCGCGCATTCCTGCTGAAGTTCCTTGTAAAGCGCCGCGAGCTGGGCGCCGTCGAAATAGCCTGTAGCCATGCTCAATTCCTCCCTCAGGAAGGGATGCCGCGGTCAATGCGTAAGGTCATTCCAGCGTTTGGAAATATAGACCTCGCGGTCTACACGCCTGACCCACTCTTTCGGTATCGGCTGGTCGGACCTGTTCATGAAAATCTCGTCTGCCGTGCAGCCGCTCACATGACCGGCACACCGGCCGTCTGCGGTAATGACTTCCATCTGTTGGCGGACACGGCTCATCGGATCATCGTGAAGGCGAGTTTCTGTCATTCTTGCCTCCTTGCACCGTCATGAAGCGATCATATGCCTGAGTGTCGGCGCAAGCGAATCATATTTGCGCAGAACGCCCGTGTTTCCGGCCATTTTAACGCGATTTAATGCGATGGTGACATGTTAGATGTTCAAGGAAGCGTGACCGCGTACGCTAACGTACATTCGTTTTCGTTCGCTTTCGCACTTTCGTTCGCGCAATTCGAAAGAGCGCCGCAATCGCGCGTGAATAGAGAGGCAAGCTGGGAATGTATGACTCCTAGCCGACTTTACCCGCATTATATTGCTCGTCGCTGACCTGCTCGAGCCAGTCGGCCGTGTTGCCGTCGAGCGCTTCCTGAATGGCGATGTGAGTCATCGACGATGACGGTGCCGCGCCATGCCAATGTCTCTCGCCGGGCGGAAACCAGACGACGTCGCCCGGCCGGATCTCCTCGACGGGACCTCCCCAATGCTGTGCCCGGCCGGTGCCTGAAGTGACGATCAATATCTGGCCGAGCGGATGCGTATGCCAGGCGGTGCGGGCGCCCGGCTCGAAGGTGACGGCGAGCGCGCGCACGCGCGCCGGATCGGCCGCGTCGAATACCGGATCGATGCGCACATTCCCGGTGAAATACTCAGCCGGGCCTTTTCTCGACGGCCGCGAGCCGCTTCGCTTGATGTCCATCTTCATCCTCACTCATTGATGCGCCGGCGCGGACGGCGTGACCGCGAAGCGCTTGCGATAATCCCCGGGCTTCAGCCCCACAACCTTCTGAAACACCTTGCGGAAGGAACTCGTGTCCTCATAGCCGACATCCCAGGCCACCTGGTCGATGGTGCGGTTCGTCAGCTCCAGCATCTCGCGCGCCTTGCCGACGCGCAAGCGCTGGCAATATTCGGTCGGGTTGAGTTCCGTCGCCTTGCGGAAGCGGCGCAGGAAGGTGCGCTCCTCGAGCCCGGCCAAGGCCGCCATCGCCGGCAGCGTCGCCTTGCGCAAACCCTCCTTCTGCAGCCAATGCTGCACCTTGAGCACGGCCTCGTCACCATGCCGCAGCTTGGGCGAAAAGCTGCTGTAGAAACGCTGCTCGCGCCCGGCGGTATCGATCAGGAAGAATTTCGCCGTGGTCAGCATCACGGCGGAGCCCAGGAACCGGTCGATGAGCTTCAGGCCCATATCGGTCCAGGCCATGATGCCGCCCGCCGTGATGATGTCGCCATCATCGACGATCACCTTGTCGCCATCGACATGGATATCGGGATGACGTCTCGCCAGCTCTTCGGCATAGCCCCAATGCGTGGTCGCGCGACGATTGCGCAGCAGCCCGGTGTCGGCCAGGAGGAAAGTGCCGCCGCAGACCGAGCACAGCGTCGTCCCTTCCTCATGCTTGCGGCGCAGCCAGCCGGCAAAGGCTGCGCTCGTCTCGAGCGCCGGCGGCCCATGGAGCGTCGGCGGCGCGATGATGACCGCCGGCCGGGCCGGATGTCCCGCATGCGTGTCGAAGCTCACTTCCAGCTCGCGTCCAGATGTGCCGGGCCGCCAATGGGTGACGCGCAGCGTGCGCGCCGTCGCTCCCCCCATCTCGCGCGAAATCCGGCTCGCCTCGATGAAGAGGTCGGTCAGGCCGTGGATCGCGGTGCGTTGGGAATGGCGGTAGTCCAGTATGGCGATCTCGGTCAGGGAGGTCTCGGGGTTCCTTGTCACTTTCGCCCTGAAGAATGTCAGTTTTGCCAATCCGCATCATGCGCCGGACTGCCTATCTTTTCCATGTCAAAGACGTTCAACCGTCGCATTCGCATTCAACAAAGGATCAGAACCATGCCTATCGTCACCACCCAGGACGGCGTCGACATCTTCTACAAGGACTGGGGCAAGGGCCAGCCCATCGTCTTCAGCCATGGCTGGCCGCTCTCGGCCGATGACTGGGACGCCCAGATGCTCTTCTTCTTCAACCAAGGCTTCCGCGTCATCGCCCATGACCGCCGCGGCCATGGCCGGTCCACCCAGGTCGGCCATGGCCATGACATGGATCACTATGCCGACGACCTCGCCGCCCTGACGAAGCATCTCGATCTCAAGGACGCCGTCCATGTCGGCCATTCCACCGGCGGCGGCGAAGTCGTGCATTATCTGGCGCGCCATGGCGAGGCCCGGGTGGCGAAAGCGGCGATCATCGCAGCGGTGCCGCCGCTGATGGTCAAGACGCCGGCCAATCCGGGCGGGCTCCCCAAGGAGGTGTTCGACGGTTTCCAGGCCGAGGTCGCCGGCAACCGCGCCCAGTTCTATTACGACGTGCCGGCCGGCCCCTTCTATGGCTACAACCGCCCGGGCGCCAAGCCTCGGCAAGGCGTGATCTGGAACTGGTGGCGCCAGGGGATGATGGGCGGCGCCAAGGCCCATTATGACGGCATCGTCGCCTTCTCGCAGACCGACTTCACCGAAGATTTGAAGAAGATCACGGTACCGGTGCTGGTGATGCATGGCGATGACGACCAGATCGTGCCCTATGCCGACTCGGCACCCTTGTCGGCAAAGCTCCTGAAGAACGGGATCCTCAAGACCTATAAGGGCTTCCCGCATGGCATGCCGACGACCGAGGCCGAAACGATCAACAGCGATCTCCTGAGCTTCATCAAGGGCTAGGAAATCATCGCCCGCCAGAATGCTAAAGCGTGATGGCTTTACATCGAATCGCCATCACGCTTTATCTTTTGTTTGCGAAAAACCGGTTTGAAGCCGCGCTCGCCAACTTCGGAGAGATGAAGGATGAAACCTATCTGAGGCTGGCGCAGGACTGCCTCGCGCGGCTGCCGCTGGACGAACCAACTAAAGCGCGAGGGCCGCGGCGAGAAGCATAAGCGCGAGCAGGCCCAGGGCGGCGCGCGCGATATGGGCATATTCCCAGCGGTCGCGCAGCTCCGTCCAATCGGGCCTGAGCCCTGAATCGTTCCGTGTACGGAAATCGAAACCGAAGAAGCGCGCGCCGAAACCCTTGAGCTCGAAATCCTTGAGCCAGAAGCTGTTGATCGGGTGAATGAAGAGCCAATAGACGCCATGCATCACGATGACCGTGAGCAGTGCCGAGAGCGTCAGCCAGAAGGGCACGCCTTCCCAGGGCCCGAGCAACAGCAGGATGAGCAAGAGCAGCAGTCCGATACCTTCGCTGGCGCCGCCATAGGTGAAGCCCGGATAATAGATCTCCTGGACGGTCTCGTAGTCGGCGCGCGAAAGCCTGAGCTTGCCCGGGAACTCCAGCGCATGAGCGAGCGCCAGCGCCATGGCGATCGACACCGCCAGGAGCGTCAGGATCTGAAGCAGCGGGGTCATGGACGGCATTCCCATGTCTTCGCAGGAACCGGCAAAAGGGTAATTCCCATCGCGCGCGAGGGTTCCCCTCGACTTGGCGCGCTTCAGCGAATTGATTTCACTTCGCCGGCATGCGCGCTAGAGTTTCCTTCGGTGAACCATGTCACGGTCATTGATCATCATCGGTCTCGTTCTCGTCGCTGCCGGCGTTCTGTGGCCATGGCTCGGGCGCATCGGGCTCGGGCGATTGCCGGGCGACATCATGATCGAGGGGGAGAAATTCACCTTCTATGCGCCGATCACGACGGGCATCCTTGTCAGCATCGTGCTGTCGCTGATCCTGTGGTTCTTCAATCGCTGAGACCTCCATGCCGAAAAGAAGCGCCGGAATCCTGCCCTTTCGCAAGTCGACGAATGAGCTCCAGGTACTCCTGGTCCATCCGGGCGGCCCGTTCTGGCGCAAGCGCGACGAAGGCGCCTGGTCGCTGGCCAAGGGCGAATATGGCGAGACGGAAGTGCCTTCGGCGGCGGCGCGCCGCGAGTTCAAGGAAGAGACCGGATGGGACGTCACCCAGGACATGCATCCCCTGGGCGAGATCCGCCAGGCCGGCGGGAAATATCTGACCGCTTTTGCCGTCGAGGCCGCGTTCGATCCGAAAAGTTTCGTCAGCAACAGCTTCGAGCTGGAATGGCCGCCGCGCAGCGGCCGGTCCCAGTCCTTTCCGGAAGTCGATCAGGTGGCGTGGTTCGGCCTGGCCGAGGCGCGGCGGAAAATCCTGCCCAGTCAAGAACCGCTGCTTGACCGTCTCGAGGAGCTTCTCGGTCGAAGCCGGTGATGTCCTGTCCCAAGGATATTTCCATCCTGGCGTTAGAAAATCTCAAACGACCACTTTTGCGGCGTGTGTAGGATCGGGTCCGGATGAAGGCGGGCCGAGGCGCCCCACGCTCAAAGGACTCTACCATGTCACCCCTCAGAATATTGATTGCCGCCGCCGCCATGCTGCTTGCATGGCCGGCCAATGCCGAAACGGTCGTGCGTATCGGTTATCAGACCGCTCCCGATCCCTCGCAGGTCGCCATTGTCGACGGCGATTACGAGAAGGCTCTCGGCACGAAAATCGAGTGGCGTAAATTCGATTCAGGCGCCAGCGTCATCACCGCGCTCGCTTCGGGCAGCATCGATATCGGCTATGCCGGATCGAGCCCGCTTGCTGCCGGCGTTACCCGCGGCGCTCCCATCAAGGCTTTTCTCGTCGCCGGCCTGATCGGCGAGGCCGAGGCGCTCGCCGTCCGCAACGGCTCAGGCATCAACGAGCCGCAGGATCTGGTGGGCAAGAAGGTTGCCGTGCCCTTCGTCTCGACGACGCATTACAGCCTGCTCTTCGCGCTGAAGCACTGGGGCATCGATGCGTCCAAGGTCAATATCCTCAACCTGCAGCCGCCCGAGATCGCCGCCGCCTTCGCGCGCGGCGACATCGACGCCACCTATGTCTGGGATCCCGCTCTGGCGAGCGCCAAGAAGACCGGCAAGGTGCTGATCACCTCGGCCCAGGTCGCCGAGCTCGGCGCGCCGACCTTCGTCGCCTGGATCACGCGCGAGGATTTTGCCAAGGCGCATCCCGAGATTGTGACCGGCTTCGCCAAGGTGACGCTCGGGACCTTCACCCGCTACCGCAAGGATCCGGCCGCCTATGGACCGGGCACGCCGGAAGCCAAGAAGATCGCCGACTTCACCGGTGCCAAGCCGGAAGAGGTGTCCGAGCAGGTCGCCGGAAACTATTATCCGCTGGCCGATGAGCAGGTCTCCGACAAGCTTCTCGGCAAAGGCACGGCGGAAGCGATTGCCGCCACTTCGGCCTTCCTCAAGGAGCAGAAAAAGGTCGACAGCCTGCTTTCGGATTATTCGCCGACGGCCACGCCGGAATTCGTCAAGGCGGCGACGGCTTCGAATTGAGAAACGGAAGAAGCAGGCGGGCATGCCCGCCTGCCTTTCGCTTGTTAGGACGCAGGCCTTGTCCCGAAAAGTCTCCAACTTTTCGGGGGCCAGCTTTTTGGACGTATCATGAGTATCTTGACCATAGAGAATGTCGTTGTCCGATACGGCGCCGAAAGCGGCGCCGTTACTGCTCTCGATCGCGTGTCCCTGTCGATCGCCCCCGGTGAATTCGTCGTCGCCCTCGGCGCGTCCGGATGCGGCAAGACCACGCTCCTCAATCTGATGGCCGGATTCCTTGCGCCGAGCGAAGGCACGGTGAGGCTCGGCGATGCCGAGATCACCAGCCCGGGCGCCGAGCGCGGCGTCGTCTTCCAGCATGGCGCGCTCTTGCCCTGGCTCGACGTCGTCGACAATGTCGCCTTCGGATTGCGTCTGCGCAATCTGCCGAAAGCGGAGCGGCGCGAGCGGGCGCGGACCATGCTGCGCCTCGTGGGCCTCGAAGGCATCGAGAACCGGCGCATCTGGGAATTGTCGGGCGGCATGCGCCAGAGGGTCGGCGTGGCGCGCGCTCTGACCGCCGATCCGGATGTCCTCTTGATGGACGAACCGCTCGGTGCCCTTGACGCCCTGACCCGTGAACAGATGCAGGAGCTCATTCTCGACATCTGGAGCCGGACGAAGAAGAGCATCTTCTTCATTACCCATGGCATCGACGAGGCGGTGTTCCTGGCGAGCAAGCTTCTCGTCATGTCGCCGCGGCCCGGGCGGGTCGTGGCCTCGATCGATCTCGATTTCGGCCGGCGCTATGCGGCGGGAGAGCCGGCCGGCAAGATCAAATCCGATCCGCGGTTCCTGGCGACGCGCGAGCGGGTGAAGGCGCTGATCTTCGCCAATCGCGAGCCGCTCGAGGCTGCCGCATGAGCGACGTGACCGTCCCTTCGGCTCAATTCAACGGACCTCCCGCTCGTTCCTTGCGTGCGCCGCGTCTGACCTATATCGCGAAAACCGCCATCGTCACCTTCATCACGCTCATCGCCCTATGGTGGCTTGCCGCCTATCTGGAAGTCGTGCCGGCGATGTTCCTGCCGTCGCCCTATGCGGTCGCCCGCAAGGCCATCACTGTCTGGACGGAAGGTTTCGAGGGTGCCACCTTGCCGCAGCATCTCCTGGCGAGCGTCTGGCGCGTGGCGGCGGCTCTTCTCTTTGCCGCGATAACCGGCGTCGCTGCGGGCTTTGCCATCAATCTCAATGAGACCGCGCGCGGCATCCTCGAGCCTGTCGTCGAATTCTACCGGCCTATCCCGCCGCTCGCCTATCTGCCGCTGATCATCATCTGGTTCGGCATCGGCGAGTTCGCCAAGATCCTGGTGATCTATCTCGGCATCCTGCCGGCGATCGTGATCGCCACCGTCGACGGCCTGCGCTCGGTGGCGCAGGACAAGATCAATGCGGCCCGATCGCTGGGCGCGACGCGATCTCAGGTCGTGACCCTGATCCTGCTGCCGCATGCGCTGCCCAGCATCCTCACCGGGATCAGGATCGGCCTCGGCACCGGCTGGGCGACGCTGGTGGCGGCCGAGCTGATCGCGGCCAATCAAGGGCTCGGTTTCATGATCAAGGGCGCTGCCGATTTCCTCGTCACCGATGTCGTCATTCTCGGCATCATCGTCATCGCGGTGGTCTCGATCGGGCTGGAACTGGGCTTGCGAGCCATCCAACGGCTCATCGTGCCGTGGCAAGGCCATGATTGAGAGGCCGTCATGATCAAACGTCATTTCGTTGCAAGCGCGCCGCCGCCGCCCAAAGGCGTCAAATATCATCATGCGAGCGAGGCGGATGGCTGGCTCCATGTGACGGGACAACTGCCGAGCGACCCTTCGGCGCCGGCCTCTCCCTTTGTCGAAGGCATCGAGGCGCAGACCGAGCAGACCTTCCGCAATCTCATCACGATCATCGAAGCGGCCGGCTACCGGCTCGGCGATACCGTGTTCGCGCGCATCTATCTCAGCAATTTCGAGCGCGACTATGATGGGCTCAATCGGGCTTTCTGCCGTTTCTTCACCGATGATGCGCAAGTGCCCTCGCGCACCACCGTCGGTGTCGCCAAGCTCGGCCGCGATGCCCTCGTCGAGATCGACCTCGTCCTCCACAGAGCGCGATGAGCGGCGATACCGAAGCTGCCAATGACGAGGCGGTGCGCCGGATCGCGGCGGTCGAGCCATGCCTCACCGGCTTCGAGCCGGCCGATGCCGCCCTCGGCCTCTTAGCCGGCGAGCTCGGCCATGCCGGACCGCCCTTCGCCAGCGTCGATCACATTCCGCCCCCTGTCCTGAACGCGCTCGCCGGAGCGGCTTTGCATGAAGGCTGGGCCTGCACGCCTGCGGACGCGAAACGCCGGATCGCCAAAGGAGAGATCAGGCTCAGGTCCAACTATGCGCTCGGCACCGTCTCGCCGATGGCCGGCGTCATCCGGCCGAGCCAAGTGCTGGCTCGCATCGAAAATGCGGCCGGGCCCGGCCATGTCCATGCGACACTGGCGGAGGCCGGGCGCCGGGCACTGCGCTTCGGCGTCTATGACACCAACACCGCCGAAGGCCTCGCCTGGCTCGATCACGTGCTGGCGCCTGCATTGGCACAGGCTCTGCCGCCCGGCGGCCTGCCGCTTCTGCCGATCATCGCGGAGGCCGTGTCGCTCGGCGATGACGTGCATCAGCGCAATGTCGGCGGCATGTATTCGCTGATGCGGGCACTCGACCGGCTCGATGCGGAAGCCCGCGGCTGGCTTCTCGACAATCCGCAACATGCGCTGAACTACGCCATGGCGGCGGCCAAGCTGGCGCTCGATGCGGCGCGCGGTATCGCCGCCTCATCCATCGTCACGGCCATTTCGCGCAATGGCGATGTCTGCGGGATACAGCTCGCGGGAACGAGCGCGCGCTGGTTCACGGCGCCGGCCATCATCCCGGAAGGCGCGTTCTTTCCGACCTATGGCAGAGAGAACGCGCAGGCGGATCTGGGCGACCGCGCCATCATGGAGGCTTACGGCCTTGGCGGTGCCGCCGCGCATATAGCACCCGAACTGGCGCGGACCATGACTCTGGAGTGGAGCGAAGCCGCCGCCGTGGGGCACCGGATGCGCGACCTGTTCGTCGCCAGCCATCCGCGCTTGCGACCGGCCAGCGCCGAACCCCAAGGCATCGGGCTCGGCCTCGATGCGCGCAAAGTGGTTGCGCGCAACGAGCCCGTCCGCATTCACACCGGCATCTCGCATCGCGACGGCGCCACGGGATGGATCGGCATCGGCGTTGCCTTCGCGCCGGTTGCCTGCTTCGCGGCGGCGATAGCCGCCCTCAACGCCGGAGCCCGCCCGTGACGGTACCGATCCAGCTCCATATGCGCCTGCGGATCATCGTCGTCGGTGGCGGCTTCACCGGCGCCGCCTTCATCCTTCATGCGATCCGGTCGCTGCGCGGCCCGCTCGACTTCGAGGTGATCGAGCCCGCCGGCGAAATCGGGCGCGGCATCGCCTATGGCGCGGCAGATTCGCGGCATCGGATCAATGTGCCGAGTGAGCGGATGAGCCTGTTTCCCGACGATCCCTTGCATGCGGTGCGATGGCTGTTCGACAAGGATATCCTGCCCGGCGATGGGGCAAGCCGCGACGCCGCCGGCCATCACTATGTTCCACGCCGGGATTATGGCGCCTATGTCGCAGATACGCTCCGCCAGGCGCTGTCTGAAACCAGAGGCCGGGTGCGGCTGCGGCATCACCGCACGCAGGCGCAGGATGTTTGCAGGCAAGGTGCGCGATGGTCGGTCAAGCTCGCGGATGGCGAGGCCATCACGGGCGATTATGTCATACTGAGTTTCGGCCATGCGGCACCCAGGGCGCCTTTCCCGGTCAGCGCCGAAGCCGCCGCCGATCCTCGCCTGGTGACCGATCCTTGGCGCAACAATGCTCTGGCGGGCCTGAGCCGCGATGCATCCCTGTTGCTGGTCGGGACGGGACTGACCATGGTCGACATGGTCGAGACCTTGCTGTCGCGCGGCCACCAAGGCGGCATCACCCTCGTGTCGCGCCATGGCCTTTTGCCTCGGCCGCACGGATTGTTCGGGGTCAGCGTCGATCTTCTCCAGGGGGGCGCTGCGCCAAGCTCGGCGCTGGCGCTGCTCCGCCTGGTGCGGCGCCAGGTGCGAGAGGCCGTGCGCCAAGGGCTTGGCTGGCAGCCGGTCGCAGATGCGGTGCGCTTCGATCTCGGCAACATATGGCCGGCACTGCCGGTCGCCGAGCAGCGGCGTGTGATCAAGCGACTCCTGCCTTATTGGGATGTCCATCGCTTCAGGATATCGCCGCAGGCTTGCGCCACTCTCGAGAGAGCGATCTGGACGGGCCGGGTCGTCCTGCAAAAAGCCGCCGTCCTGTCGGTCGAAGCGGAAAGCCGATCGCTTGTTGCCACCTTGCGCCGTGGCGGGACGGTCGAGCGCCGACCATTCGACGGTGTCGTGCTGTGTATCGGGCCTGACAAGGATCTCAACCGCAATCCGCTCGCCCGCAACCTCCTGGCATCAGGTCTTGCGCGCTCGGATGCCTTGCACTTCGGACTCGATGTCGACCGGCATAGCCGTCTCGTCGCGGATGACGGCCATGCGCATGCGACGCTTCTCGCGCTCGGTCCGATGACCCGCGGCACCTTTGGTGAAATGACCGGCGCGCCGGACATCGTTCGCCAGATCGTGATCGTCACGCGCTCGATGGCGGACAGCGTGGCGATGCAGGCTTCGGCCTGATGCGCCTTGCCGGCGGCTATTTCCGCGCCTTTGCCGGCTTTGCCTTCTGCTTTTTCGAGATCAGCAATTTGTCGATGCGCCGCCTGTCCATATCGACCACTTCGAATTTCCAGTCCCGGTATTTGAACTTCTCTCCCGCCGTCGGTATGTGCCCGAACCGGTACAGCGCAAAGCCCGCTATCGTGTGGAACCCGTCTTGCGCCGAGACTTCCGGAAGGCCCAGCCGGTTGAAGACGTCGCGAATAGGCGTCAGACCGTCGACGAGGAAGGATCCGTCGGAGCGTTCGACGATGTGCGGCTCCTCGTCCTCCGCCTCCGGCAGATCGCCGGCAAGAGCTTCCAGGAGGTCGGTCTGGGTGACGATCCCCTTCAGGCTGCCATATTCATCGACGATCATCGCCAGCCGGACCGGGCCCTTCTTGAACTGGCTGAGCACGCTGAAGATGGGCGTGACTTCGAGGACCACGAAAGGCTGGTGCATGATGCTTTCCAGGCTCACCTGGTGCCCGTCCAGAATCTGGTCGAGCACGTCATGCTTCGATATCAGGCCGATCGGCTCGTCGATCGTTCCCCTTGCCACCAGCATCTGGTCATGCGGGCATTGGCGGATGCTTTTCAGAATTTCATCCGGACCGTCGTCGGCATCGACCCAGTCCAACTCGGGCCGCGGCGTCATGATGTCGCTGATGCGACGGTCGGCAATGCTGAATACCCGTTCCACCACTTCCTGCTGCGCTTCCTGGATCAGTCCCGCCTCGTAGCTGGCGGTGATCAGGAGTTTCAATTCCTCGGGCGAATGCAGGGACTCTTCGCCGGTCCCCGGGCGCAGCCCCACCAGCCGCAGGACGAGGTTGCCCAGCCCATTTAGAATCATGATCGCCGGCTTCAGGAGGAACAGGAAAACCGTAAGTGGGCGCACCACCCAAAGGGCGGTGCTTTCGCTGCGCTGAAGAGCGAGGCTCTTGGGGGCGAGCTCGCCCAGCACGATGTGCAGTGCGGTAATCAAGATGAACGCAATGGCGACCGCGATGGCATGCGAGCTCGCCGCCGCGAGCGTAGCCGGGAGATAGCTCAGCAGGGGCTGAATCAGATGGGCCAATGCCGGCTCGCCGATCCAGCCCAGCCCCAGCGAGGAAATGGTGATGCCGAGCTGGGTGGCGGCGAGGTTGGCGTCGAGGTTGTTGACGGCCCGCTGGAGCGCTGCGGCATTCATCCGGCCGGCGGCCACCAATTCGGCGACACGGCTGCGGCGGACCGCAACCATCGAAAACTCGGCAGCGACGAAGAAACCATTTGCGGCGACCAGAAATAGGACACTCAAGATGCCCAGCAGATCGAGAAGACGGCTATCTGATTCCGACATGGCCTACCTTTGCGCATCCGGCGCGATGATTGTCGATAAGCCAGTATATACGATCAGGAGAGGACTGCGGTCAGCCTATTCTGCGGCACTGCGGTAAGCTTCGTCGCGCAGCGAAAGGTCGAGCGCTCCGCGCAATTTGTGCTTCAGCGCTTCGAAGTGGCGGCTGTCGCGATGACGGGGGCGCTCGAGCCGCACATCGACCACGGCGTCGGTGCGTCCCGGCCGCGGACGCAGGACGACGACCCGGTTGGCGACGACCAGCGCCTCTTCGATGTCATGCGTGACCAGGACGAGAGTGGGGCGGCTCTTTTGCCAAAGCTCGACCAGGTGGTCCTGGAGACTGGTCCGCGTCAGCGCGTCGAGCGCCGAGAAGGGTTCGTCGAGAAGCAGCACGCTCGGCCGCGTCACCAGCGCGCGCGCCAAGGCAACGCGCTGCGCCATGCCGCCCGACATCTCGCGGGGCCATTTGTGCCACTGCTCGGCAAGGCCCACGCTCATCAGGGCCTCGTGAATTCGCGCCGTACGCTCGTCCTTGGCCACGTCCTCGAGCCCGAAGCCGACATTGTCGCCGATGCTGAGCCAGGGCAGGAGCCGCGGCTCCTGGAAGACGAGGCCGACGGCGGGATGCGGCTGCGATATGCGCTCATTGTCGACAGAGACTTCGCCGCTCGACGGAGGGTCGACGCCGGCGATCAGGCGCAAGAGAGTGCTCTTGCCCGAGCCCGAGCCGCCGACGATCGCGACGGGCTCCCCGTCCTCCACATTCAGCGTGAAGTCATGCAGGGCTTCCGTGCCATTGGCATAGGTCTTGGAGATGCGGCGCAGTTCCAGCATGTCAGTGCGCCGTTTCGTAGGAATCCTGCCAGCGCAGGAACGGCGCGCTGGCCGCGACGACCAGCGCGTCGGTGATCTTGCCGAGCACGGCGAAGACGAGGATGGCGGCGACGATCTGATCCGGCTTGCCCAGCTGCTGGCCGTCGACGAGAAGATAGCCCAAGCCTTGCGCGGCGCCCATGATCTCCGCCGCGACGACGAACATCCAGCCGAGGCCAAGACCGGTGCGCAGCGCCAGGATGACATTGGGAAGTATTGCCGGCACCAGGATGCGCCGGATGAGCCTCGTACCCTTCAGCCTGAATATCCGGCCGACCTCGACGATTTTGCGGTCGACGCCGAGCACGGAAGCCGTGACCCCGAGATAGACCGGAAAGAACACGCCGACGGCGATGAGAGCGACTTTCGATCCCTCGAAAATCCCGAGCCAGAGAATGAAGAGGGGAACCCAGGCGAGCGAGGGAACGGCCCGCAATCCCTGAATGGTCGGATCGATGATCCGGCGGAACGCCTTCGAATATCCGGCGGCCGCGCCAATGAGAATCCCCGCGACGGATCCGGCGAAAAATCCAACCGCGACACGCCACAGCGTCGCCGAGATATGCTGAAGCAGCTCGCCGCCCTGAGCGAGGGACCAGAGCGTCTCGGCAATCCGGCTGGGCGGTGGCAGAAGCCGGCCCTCCGCCCATCCCGCCTGGACCACAATTTCCCAGCCGGCGGCGAGCGCCACGGGCAAGATCGCGCCCAGCGCCATCGCATGCCAGGCGCCGCGTCCTTTTGCTTGTGGCGGCGCCGGCGTCTCGCTGGCTGCTGCCGGCACCCTGATATCGATGCTGGCCACCTTCACCTCAGCTGCCGGGAAGCTTGAAGCTCGAGTCGATGAGGGAGTCGAGTGCCGCCTTCACATCCACCTTGGCATCGACAACGCCCGCCTTCTGCAGGGCAAGCCCGGCCTGAAGGATGGTTTCACGCTGCTCATCGCCGATGGCGCCGTATTTGATGTCGGTGCGTTCGATCTGGCGGGCGATCACGTTCTCCGGCAGCTTCGCGACCTTCACGAGTGCAGCGGTCAGTTCTTCGGGATGCTCGATCGCATATTTGCGCGCCTTCTCGTAAGCCGCGAGAACCCGCTCGACGAGCTGTGGGTTCTCCTTGGCGAAGGCCTCACGCACATTGAGAATGCCCCAGCTGTTCAATTCCGGCCTCCGGTAAAAGAGCTCGGCGCCGCTTTCGAGCTCGGCCGACGCCATCAGCGGGTCGAGGCCCGCCCAGGCATCGACATCGCCGCGCACCAGGGCCGCTTTTCCATCGGCATGCTGCAGCAGCACGAACTCGACGTCGTCGGCGCTCAAGCCGTGATCCGCCAAGGCGCGGATGAGGAAGATATGCGGATCCGTGCCGCGCGTGACCGCAATGCGCTTGCCCTTCAGATCCTCGACCTTGCCGATCGGGCTGCCTTTCGGCTTCACCAATGCCGTCCATTCCGGACGGGAATAGACATAGATCGATTTGATCGGATTGCCGTTGATCCTGCCGACCAGCGCCGCGGCGCCCGCGGTGGAACCGAAATCGATCGAGCCGGCATTGAGGAATTCGAGCGCCTTGTTGGAGCCCTGCGACTGGACCCAACGCACCGAAACGCCGTCGGGGCTGAGGCTTTCTTCAAGCCAGCCCTTTTCCTTCAACACCAGGCCGACGGGATTGTAGGTCGCGAAATCGAGGGTGATTTCAGTGACCTGCGCCTCGGCCGGCGCGCCCAAACCGACTGAAATCATGGCGGACAGAGCAAAGAGCGTGCGGCGGGACAGGCGGACTCTTGACATGAAAATCTCCCGGTTCAGCGAATTCGAGTTAACCCATTGGGCCGGCCAGGGTTCCGGCATCCGGCCTTGCTTGGTGCATGATGCGGCACCCGCGGTATCGGCCATCGAGGCCGGCCGACAGTTTCGGATCGAGCGTCCTTGATGGCGAAAGGTCGACGGTCGATCCGCGGCGATCAATTGAGAAAAACTAAAGCCGGCCGCAAACCAATCTTGGCCTGCCCATCTGCTCTACATTGGCTGTTGCATGCGTGGGCCAGACCGTGCGATTTGGGAAATATCAGCATGGAAGACGTGCCGGCATAGGGGCCGCAGGGGTACAAAATTCCCTGCTCGGCGCGATCCATGAGGCTAACTCTTTGAAATTGCTCAACCCGAGAATTTTTTGCAAAAATTCCCTGATAATCCCTGCAAATCCCTGTATCCGGCGTCCCGGAAGGCCGGTCATTCGTTCTGGGCCTCAGCCTGGGTGACGATGCTGCCCGGGGGCACACTGTGGGTCAGCCAGACATTGCCGCCGATCACCGAATCCCGCCCCACGGTAATACGCCCCAATATGGTGGCGCCGGCATAGATCACGACATTGTCCTCGATGATCGGATGGCGCGGCGCACCCTTGAGCAGGCTGCCGTCGGCGGCGACCGGGAATCTCTTGGCGCCGAGCGTGACCGCCTGATAGAGGCGCACATGGCTGCCGATGATCGCCGTCTCGCCGATGACGACACCGGTGCCGTGATCGATGAAGAAGCTTTCGCCGATCTCGGCGCCGGGATGGATGTCGATGCCGGTCGCCGAATGGGCGATATCGGCGATGAGCCGCGCCACCAGGCGGGCGCCAAGCCGATGCAATGCATGGGCGAGACGATGATGGATGATGGCGGTGACGCCGCGATAGCACAGCAGGATCTCGGCGATGCTGGTCGCCGCCGGATCGCCGCGCAAGGCCGCCCGGAAGTCGCTGACGAGGAGCGCCCTAAGCGCCGGCAATCGATGCGCGAAGCAGCGGATGATCTCCAAAGCCTTCGCCTCGGGATCATCGACCGGCGGATCGGCGTCGGCGGTGAAATGAAGGCCGCGGCGGACCTGCTCCTTGAGGCTGGTCAGGGCGCGCTCGAGGCTGCTGCCGACGAAATAGTCGATGCTCTCGTCGGTGAGCACGGTGCGCCCGTAATGGGTGGGGAAGAGGGCCGCGGCGAGATCGTCGAGGATGCCCGCGACCGCCGCGCGCGACGGCAACTCCCGGACCTCGCCGCGATGGCGGATGTTGTCGGCGACCTCGCGCGACAGGCGCAATTCTTCGACAATGGCGTCGAGGTCCCAGGATTGCTCCGGGGCGCCGGCCGGCTTGAGCGTCTGGATCTGGGCTGTCACTTGTGCCGTCTCGTCTCGCTTTTCAATAAGCGGAAAGCGCCAGGCAAGCAGCTTAGATATTGTAGGGGCAGCTTTTAGTTTTTCTGTGCGTTCCGCGAAATCAATGCGCTCGCCGGCGGGTGGAAAAGAAGGCGCCCAGCTCTAGGGCCGGGCGCAAGTCTGGGGAGGAACAGCAATGAAAAGCTTCATTGCTGCACCAGCTTTACTCTCTTCCGCAAAGAGCGGGCCTTGAGAAATATGTCGTATCCGGGTTAGTTTCTTTCCCGAGACAATCATCGAGTTTGCCCCTATGCATGATCCCGGCGATGACCATGTCGTTGCCCATTTCTCTGGAGACTTGCGCCCGGTCCAAAGCCGGGCGTTTCTTCTGGATTGATTTGGCGGTCGAGGGCGCGACCCTTTCGCAGGGCGAATTTGCGAAATGCTCAGTTGCGCGATCGCACCGCCCGATTCGGACTACTGTTGAAAGGGACCGCGCCGGGCCGCGGGACACATGCGCCGCATATGGACGGAGGTTTCGGCGCGCTCCTTGGTGATCGCATCGCGGACCTTGCCGAGATCGAGAGCGCTGATCCTTGCCAGCAGTTCGGCCATGCGCTCGGCCGAATGCTCGCCCGGCTCCAGATAAAGGACGATACCCTCCCGGAAGATCAGCAAGGCGGGAGCGGCGGCGATCCCGAACATCCCGGCAAGGCCAGGCTCGGCCACGGGATCGACCCGCGCGAAAGTGACGTCCGGAAAGCGTGCCGCAAGTGGGTGTGGATCCGCGGAATGTGAGGAGGGGTGCGCGAATTCCACGGCGAGGACGACGCTGGCCTCGACGCGGGAATGGAAATCCGACTGGGTCAGCTCAAGCATTTTCCGCGGATCCTCCAGCCGTTGCTGCAGAGTGCATCAAGCCTCCCGTGAGACGGGCCGGCTGTCAAGCTGCAATGACCGTTGCGTCAATTCACCAAACAGGCTCATATAGGGCCATTGCAATCGACAATTGAGGTCAAGGAATCATGAGACGGCTAGTGCGTTTGGGCAGTCTGTGCTTAATGATGGCGGCAGCGCTCGCGGCCGGTGCCTTCGCGGCAGCATCGCAAGAGACCACCGGGCAGACCAACCAGGCCGCCCCCAAGAAGCAGCCCATCCCGTGGTCGAGCACCTGCTCGGCCGCCGCCCGCAACCTGCCGCTCGAATGCGCCCTCGAGCAGCGCGCCTTCGTGCGCCAGTCCGGCCAGCTCATCGGCATGGTCACCATCAGGGTTCCCTCCGACACGAAGAAACCCGTGGCCATGATCCAGGCGCCGCTCGGCCTTTTCCTCCCCGCCGGAATCACCGTCGATGTCGATGGCGACATGGCGCAGAACTATCCGCTGCAGACCTGCAACGCCAATGGCTGCTATGCCGGCTTCCCGATAACCGACCAATTGCTCAACCGCATGTTCAATGGCGGCAAGCTCAATGTCATCTTCCAATATCTGGACAAGAAGCCGTTCACGCTGCCCATGTCGCTGGTCGGCTTCACCGAGGCCTATGCCCGGATCAAGTGATTTTCCGTCATAAGTCGTAGTGACGCTTATTTCTTCACCGGGCGCTTCTGCATGAAGAGCTTGACCGTCGCATGGGCGACGGAAGCGAATTGGGCGGAGAGGCCTTCGGGGCCCATGCTCTGGCGATTGGAGCGTGCGCCCTCGATCAGGAGAACGAGGGTCGTGGTCAGGAGCTCATAATCGTCGATGCCGGCGGCGCGGCATATCCGCGCCAGGCGATCGCGCTGCCGGGTCTTGAATTCATTGATGACCTTGAGGGCCGAACCGTCATCCGGCATCAATTGGAAAGCGGCAGACAGAATCTCGCAATTGCAGTCGCCGCCGCTCCTGATGCCCTCCGCCACCCGGTCGATCCAATCTTCGAGCTGCGCTGCCGCATCGTCAGGGTTGCGGGCCTCGATCCCTTGCCAGAAGGAGTCCCATTCGCGCGTCGCCGCCTGCAGGCAGGCGACGATGAGATCGTCCTTCGAGCCGAAGTGACGATAGAGCGTCATTTTGTTGCTGTCGGCGGCGCTGGCGATGGCATCGACGCCGACGCCACGGATGCCGTGCTTGCGGAAGAGGTCGCGCGCCGCATCGAGGATGCGGTCCCTGGGCTTCAGGCTCGTCGTGTCACCGGGCGCCATGTCTCTCCGGCTTGCAAAGAATAGTAACTTGACAGATGTTACTGACCTGTAACATATGTATGTGACTGAGTAGTAACATGAGCCGGTGACTCGTTCAAGTGCAGATCGACAACTCAGTCTGGGTCCGGTGCCAAATGCGGATCGAGGCTTCACTGCTGCCAGGTCCTGCCGTCATGCGGCTGCATCATCCGCCGGGATCATGATCACTCAAGGACGGATCGACCTGAAGTGATCGTGATCGGAATCTTGGGTTTGGCGCGTGATCGGACGGAAAGCCGATGCCCACTTTCCTGATCACACGCCGAGAAAGGCTTAATGCGATGTCTCGTCACAGCCCGGCCCGTTATCGCATCCCGCGCCAGCGCATGAGCGCGCGATGATCGGCTTCTTCATCGAGCGGCCGATCTTTGCTTCCGCCATCGCCATCATCATGACGCTGGCCGGCGCCATCTGCTATTTCCTCCTGCCGGTCGCGCAATTTCCCGATGTCACGCCGCCGCAGATCGTGGTCAGCGCCAAATATCCCGGCGCCAGCGCCCAGGTCGTCGCCGACACGGTGACGACGCCGCTCGAGCAGCAGATCAACGGCGTGCCGGGCATGCTCTATATGTCGTCAACGAGCTCCAATGACGGCTCATCGCAGATCACCGTCACTTTCCAGGTCGGCTATTCGCTCGATACCGCGGCGATGGACGTGCAGAACCGCGTGTCGCAGGCGGCCTCCTCGCTGCCTGCGCTCGTCAACCAGTCGGGCGTGACCGTCGTCAAGCAGAACCCCAATTTCGTGCTGATCGTCGATCTGACCTCGCCCGACGGATCGGTCGATCCCGTCACCTTGAGCAACTACGCCTATCTGCAGGTGCTCGACCAGATCAAGCGCCTGCCGGGCGTCGGCGATGTGCAGATCTTCGGCGAGCGGCGCTATTCGATGCGCGTGTGGCTCGATCCCGACAAGATGGCGAAATTGGGCGTCACCGCGGTCGATGTGCAGAACGTCATCGCCGAGCAGAATGTACAGGTCGCGGCCGGCAAGATCGGCCAGTCGCCGGCGCCGCAAGGCACCGCCTTCGAGATGCAGGTCAATGCCCTTGGGCGCCTTTCCGATCCGGAGCAATTCGGCGACATCGTATTGCGTACCGACCTTGCCGACGGCGCCATCGTGCGCCTGCGCGATGTGGCGCGGATCGAGCTCGGCGCCCTGCAATATTCGTCTTCCGGCCGTTTCGGCGACAAGGAGACGGTGGTGCTCGGCGTCTTCCAGATGCCGGGATCGAACGCGCTCGATCTGCAGAACCAGGTCACGCGGAAGATGGAGGAGCTGGCGAAGCGATTCCCGAAGGGCATCGCCTGGGGCATGAACTACGATACGACGCGCTTCGTGTCGGCGGCGATGCGCGATGTGGTGGTGACGCTTTCGGAAGCGCTCATCCTGGTCATCGCCGTCGTCTTCATATTCCTGCAGAACTGGCGCACCACGGTCATCCCGACCATCGCCATACCGGTGTCGCTCATCGCCACCCTCGTCGTCATGTATCTGCTCGGCTTCTCGCTCAATATGCTGAGCCTGCTCGGCATGGTGCTGGCGATCGGCCTCGTGGTCGATGATGCGATCGTGGTGGTCGAGAATGTCGAGCGCCAGCTCGAGGCCGGACTGGCTCCGCTCGCCGCGGCGAAGAAGGCGATGCAGGAAGTGACCGGACCCATCATCGCCACGACCGCGGTGCTGATGGCGGTGTTCGTGCCGGTCGCCTTCATTCCGGGCGTCTCGGGCCTCCTCTACAACCAGTTCGCGCTGACGGTGGCGATCTCGGTCGGCATCTCGGCGTTCAATTCGCTGACGCTCAGCCCGGCGCTTTCGGCCGCCTTCCTGCGCCATCGCGGCGAGACGCGGTTCTTCCTGTTCCGCTGGTTCAACCGCGGCTTCCACTGGCTGGCCGACTTCTATGCCAGAAGCGTGCATGTCTTCGTGCGCTGGCGCTTCGCCCTCCTGATGCTGTTCGTCGCGGCGCTGGGCGCCGTCTATCTCCTGTCGCAGCGCATCCAGTCGACCTTCCTGCCGGTCGAGGATCAAGGTTATTTCTTCGCATTGATCCAGCTTCCCGACGGGGCATCACTGGCCCGCACCGAAGCGGTGTCGAAGCAAGTGCAGCGCACCATAGAAGCCGAGCCCGGCGTGTGGATCACCGGCGCCATCACAGGACTCAATTTCCTCACCAATGCGGCTCAGTCGAATACCGGCATCGTCTTCGCCATCCTGAAGCCTTGGGACGAGCGGGGAGCCGAGCTCACCTCGACCCATATCGTCAATGCGGCGCGTCCGAAGCTCTTGCAGATCCCCGACGCCATCGTCTTCGCCATCGAGCCGCCGGCGATCCAGGGCCTGGGCGTCACCGGCGGCTTCGAATTCCAGCTCGAGGACCTGGCCGGGCGCGGCAGCCAGGCGCTCAACGACGCGGCGCAGGCGCTCCTTGCCGAAGCGCGCAAGCAACCGGAGCTCGATCCCTATCAACTCTTCACCACGTTTTCGACCTCGACGCCGCAATTCGTCTATGACCTCGACCGCAACAAGGCCAAGCTCCTGGGGCTCAGCCTGCCCGATGTGTTCAGCACGCTGCAGATCTATCTGGGCTCTCTCTATATCAACGACCTCAACCTGTTCGGACGCACCTTCCGCGTTACCTTGCAGGCGGACGAGAATGCGCGCGCTGCCGCGACCGACATCTCGCGCCTCTATGTGCGCAATGCCCGAGGCGAGATGGTGCCGCTCAGCACGCTGGGCGAGCTCAAGCCGATCACCGGGCCCGAGGTCGTCACCCACTACAACAACTATGGCGCCGCGCTGATCAACGGCGTGGCGGCGCCTGGCTACAGCTCCGGCCAGGCGGTCACGGCGATGCAACGCGTCGCCCAGACCGCCCTGCCGCGCGATTTCAGCTTTGAATGGACCGGCATCACCTACCAGGAGATCCGGGCGGGGTCGATCGCGACCCTCGTCTTCGGCCTGGCGCTTGTCTTCTGCTTCCTCATCCTCGCCGCCCAGTATGAAAGCTGGTCGATGCCTTTCATGGTGCTGCTGTCGGTGCCGCTGGCTTTGCTCGGCGCGCTGTTCGCCATCTGGGTGCGCGGCATGCAGATCGACGTCTATTCGCAGATCGGCTTCGTCATGCTCATCGGGCTTGCGGCGAAGAATGCCATCCTGATCGTCGAATTCGCCAAGCGCCGGCGCGAGGAGGGACTCTCGGTCATCGATGCCGCTGCGGAAGCCGGACGCTTGCGTTTGCGCCCCATCCTGATGACCGCCTTCGCCTTTATCTTGGGCGTCGTGCCGCTGCTCAAGGCGTCGGGTGCCGGCGCCATGAGCCGGCAATCGATCGGCACCGCCGTCTTCGGCGGCATGCTTGCCGCGACCGTTCTCACCCTCATCTTCGTCCCCGTCTTCTACGCCGTCATCGAGCAGTGGCGGGAACGTGTCTCCGGTACAGAAGCTTCGCCGCATCAAGCGATCGCCGATGCGGCGGCAGAGAGGATTTGACCATGCGCCTGTTGAAAGTCGGTTTCGGTGTCACCCTGGCGGCGGCCCTCGTCGGCGCCGGCGTCTATTTGCATGTCTTCAACCCGCAGAAAGGTGCCGATGCCGCGGCACCGAGTCCCGCCATGGCGGCGATCCCGGTCCCGGTGACCAAGATCGTCAGGCAGACCGTACCGATCTATCTCGACTATTCGGCGCGCACCGAGGCCGTCCGCCACGTGACGCTGCAGGCGAAGATCCCGGGCTATCTGGAAGAACAGGCAGCACCCGACGGCACGGATGTGAAGGAAGGCGAGCTCCTCTATCGCATCGATGCGCGCGACTATCAGGCCGCCCTCGATCAGGCCAAGGCGCAGGTCGAGCGCGATGAAGCTTCGCTCGACTATCTGAGCGCCAACCTCAACCGCGGCGGCAAGCTCGCCAGCAGCGGCTATCTCGCCAAAGACAGTTTCGACCAGCGCCGCAGCGCGGTACGCCAGGCCGAGGCCGCGCTCGCCATGTCGCGGGCGCAGTTGCGCATGGCCGAGCTCAATCTCGGCTATACGGAAATCAGGGCGCCCTTCGCCGGGCGCCTCGGGCGCAACCAGGCACCGATCGGCACGCTGATCAGCCCCGCGGCGGGCACGCCGCTCAATACAGTGGCGCAACTCAAGCCGATCTACGTCACCTTCAATCCGAGCGAGCGGGAGCTGGCCCAGATCCAGAGCGCCCGCGCCCGCGGCACGGTCGAGGGCGATGTCTTCCTCTCGGGCAGCGACACGCCGCGCTATCACGGAGAATTGACCTTCCTCGACAATGCCATCAGCCAGTCGACCGGCACGATCGTCGCGCGCGCCACGCTCGACAATGCCGATCTGACCCTGATGCCGGGACAATATGTGCGCATCAGGCTGCATGTCGGCGAGGAGGCGGACGCGCTGCTCATCCCGCAAGTGGCGCTGGGCTCGAGCCAGCTCGGCAAGTTCGTCTACGTCATAGGTGAAGGCAACAAGGTCGAACAGAAGCTGGTGTCGATCGGGCACGCCGCCGGCGAGCTGGTGACGGTGCGCAACGGCCTGAAAGAGAGCGACGTGGTCATCGTCGGCAACCTGCAGAAGATCTTCCCCGGCATGGAGGTCAGCCCGCAGGCCGCATCACCGTGACGTGCTCGCTGCCCATTTTTACCGATGCTCTAAATATGCAGCCGCGCCGGCCCCAGCCATTTGTAGCTACGGTCCTTGAACTGGCTGCGCGCCGATTTTATTTCCGCGCCATGCTCATCGACCCAGCGCATCAGTCCGGTCACTTTATCGAGAAACATGACGCCGAGCGGCGTCAGGCTATACAAAGTACGTGACGGGAATGTTTCAGAATGTTTCCGCGTGGCAAGTCCATTCCTGATCAGCTGGCGAAGGGACAATGCGAGTTTCCGCTGCGATATTCCGTCAACAGATTGACGAAGCTCGTTCAGCCCCGCCGATCCTTCGCTCAAGCGCAACGTAACTTTCAGCGTGAGCGCATCACCGACATGATCGAGAAGCTCGCGTACGATATCGGAATCGCCGCTCATTGCTTCGCGGCTGGGCAGCCTTGCTTCTTTTGCCATTGTGAGCATCACGCGGGCTCCTTATATGCCTACGCAGAGGGTATAAGCGATGAAATCTCTGATACAAGAAGGCACATCGATGTCACTAAAGCGCTTCGCGGTTAGCGACGATCAGCGGGTGGTCGTGAGAGAGGTTCTCTCGCGACTCGGCGACAGGTGGAGCGTGCGTGTCATTTATCACACAGCCGGGGATCCGATCCGGTTCAGCGAATTGAAGCGCAAGATCGACCGAATCACACCGATTTCGGCGCGCGTGCTCACCCGCGCGCTGAAGCAATTGGAGAAGGACGGTCTCATCTACCGTCAGGTCTATCCGATCATTCCGCCGCGCGTCGAATACAGCCTGACCGCGCTGGGTCAGCGCTTTCTCTATCTGGCGATGGAGATTATCGACTGGTCGATCGAGAATCAGCTCGACTTCGAGGCGGCGCGCCGTGAATTCGAAGCGCAGGAAGCGCGGCAATAAGCCGCCAGAATCGGGACTTTTCAAGCTTTGATGGTGCACCGCGACGCGCATGCGGGGCGCATGAGCGCATGCGGCGCATCGGCAAGACAATCGGGCTTTGATTTCCCGATAACGCAACGTGATGCACAAACTGAATTACTGAGCGGCATAATATGCGCGCAAGTCGCCTAGTGACATTGGTGTCACCATATGCGTTTGCGCATGTTTCGGCTCATTGCCGTGATTACGATGCGGAAAATTGCCATGGCAAGTCAGTCAACAAGTGACATCCATGTTCCTGTTGCGTGAATCTCACAACGCAAATTTATCGCGCTCATCCTCCGGCCAAGTGATTGTATTCGAACAGGTCGAGGGTAAGTATGCAGCATCTCGATTCACCGCGTGGGGGGTTGAGCAGGCTCCTTGGGGGCATCGTAGTAATATCGCAACACAGCAGAATCTCGCTGTTTTGAGGGAGAACAATAATGAAGATGATGAAGTGGGCGCTTCTGGGCGGTGCGGCTCTGGCCGTGACGGCCACCGCCGCCCGCGCCGACGACCTCGGCGCGCTCAAGGCGCAGATCGAAGCCCTGCAGACGCGGGTGTCGCAGCTCGAGGCCCAGCCGCAGGCGGCGATGCCGTCCGGCTACAGCTTGATGGCGATCCGCGACGGCCAGGGCACATACGAAGGCATTGCCCCGGAACGTTATGGCGATCGGGTGCGTGACGATTCGGGCTTCACGCTCTCGGTTCTCCCGACGGCTGACGCGGCCCCGGTCGCGGAAGTGTCGGTGTCGGGCGAAATCCGCACCGCCTTGATCTACAGCGACTTCGATGTCGATAACGACGACAATCTCGACGTTGCCAACCGTGGCCGCATCTTCATCCGCGGCAAGTCGGACACGGCGGTGGGCGAGGTCGGCGGTTATTTCCGTCTCGAAGCCTCGGGCGGCGGCAACTTCTCGGACTATGACGAATCCGTCAACATGAACAAGGCCTATGGCTGGTGGAAGTTCGCTCCGGAATGGGAACTGATGGCCGGCTATAACGACAATACCGGCGCTCTGCAGACCTCCTATGACTGGCTCGTCACCTCCATCCCGATCGCGACCGTCGGTCCGTCGAATCCGAACAACGAGCAGTTCCGCCTGACATATGCGAGCGGTCCGCTGTCCTTCGCAATTTCGTTGGAAGATTCCGATTCAACAGCATTCATCGATGCCGACGATGATGGCGATCTCGACGTCATAGACGGTGTGGACACAAGCGATCTTCCGAACGCGCAGGCCTACCTAATGTATTCGTCGGACACCTTCACGGCCCAGCTCGTCGGTCTTCTCCAGGATGACGATTGGGGTGACAATTTCGATTGGGCAATCGGCGGCGGCGCCACGATTGGCATCGCCGACAGCTTCACCTTCCTCGCGGCCGCGGTGGTGGGCGAAGGCACGTCATCCTATGCCAACAATCTTGCGCCGGTCTCGGCGGACGAGGAGTTCTGGGGTGGCAGCATCGGCGTGATCGCCAATCTGTCGGAAGATACCCGCATCGAACTGGGTGTCGGCTACGAAGACTACGATCTCGCCGGCGAAACGCTCGGCTTCAACGGCGGCGTCTTCTGGGATCCGGTCAGCCAGGTTACCCTCGGCGTCGGCGCCACCTATCTCGATCGCGATGATGCGTTCGACATCGATGATGGAGATATTGAAGTCTTGGATGACAGCCTGCAGGTCTATTTCGGCACCTGGCTGCGCTTCCCGTAAGCCTTTCAGGATTGTGACCTGACACCGGTTGTTCCCACTTCCGGACGCTAGGTCCCGATCCCCTACAGAGGGTCCCCGCTGAACCTTGCAGCGGGGGCTTTCTCTTGTCTGAGCTCTCCGTTACGGAAAACGGACGAGATTGTGAACGGGCAGCGGGCCACCGGGGAACTGAACCAGCGGGGCTCCGATTGCCAGGCCGCCGAGATCGAGACCGAAGAAGCCGAGACGATCGATGAGACGGGCGACCTCCGCTTTGGCATGGGCATCATCGCCGGAATAGAACAGCACGCGCTTACCTCCCTCAGCCATCGGATCGCCAGCGATGAGTTCGGGCCGAAGATGGTTGAAGGCCTTGACGACCCGCGCTCCCGGCACCAGGTCGGCGAAGACTTCGCTCGATGCCCGCCCGCCGAGCTCGGCCGGCTTGAATAGCGGCGCCTCGATCGGATTGTTCGCATCGATCACGATGCGGCCGTTCCAGTCGGGCAGGTCGGCCAGGGCCACCGGCAATTTCGACCAGTTGACGGCGACGAGCACAACATCCTGACCCGCTGCCTCTTGTTTTGTCGCGGGCGTGATCGCGGGTCCGATCGTACGGGCGAGTTCGGTGAGCGACCGGGGACCGCCGCTGTTGGCGATCGTCGCGGCGATGTCGTTGCGGGCTAAGGCGCGGGCGAAAGCCGTGCCGATATTGCCGGCGCCGATAATGCCGAATGTTGTCATGGCGATTTTCCCTGCGTTGTCGATTGAAGCTCAAGCGGTGAAGCCGCCGTCGGCGAGGATATCGGCGCCGGTGATGAAGGCCGCTTCCGGCCCGGCGAGGAAAGCGACGAGGCTCGCGATCTCATGCGGCTGGCCATAGCGGCCGATCGCCATGCCGGGGCCGACGATCTTGGATACCGGGCCACCATCGGGGTTCATGTCGGTGTCGGTCGGACCCGGATGCACCGTGTTCACGGTAATGCCGCGGGGACCGAGATCGCGCACGAGGCTGCGGTTGAAGCCGGCGACCGCCCCCTTGGTCAGTGTGTAGAGGGAAGCTGTGGGGAAGGCGGCATAGCGCGTCATCGATGAGCCGATATGGATGATGCGGCCGCCATGACCCATATGGCGTACTGCTTCCTGTGTCGCGACGAAGACCCCGGTGACATTGACGGCGATCATGCGCTCATAGGTTTCCGAGTTGATCTCGTCGATCGCGCCGCCGAGAGCGAGGCCGGCATTGTTGACCAGGATGTCGAGACGTCCGAAGGCGGCGATCGTCCGGGCGACAGCCGAGCGTACGGCGTCGGGTTCGCCGGCATCGGCGGCGATGGCGAGAGCGTGGCCGCCCTCCGCTTCCACGGCCTTCACCACCTCCGCCGCCTTGGCGGGTGAGGCGCTGTAGGTCAGAGCAACATGCGCGCCGTCCCGGGCGAGGCGCTTGGAGATGGCCGCGCCGATCGAGCGCGAGCCGCCGGTGACGAGCGCCACCTTGCCGGCAAGCGGCTTGGCGGTCGGGGTGATGGTTTCGGGACTCAAGGCGATGGACATTGGCTTCACTCCTTTATGTCGGTGCTGCCGATATCGCCTCCTCATTGCCTCTTGATTAGCCGGTAATTGCTTGCTTTATTTTCAAGTACTAGTTGAAAAAGAATATGGAAACCCTGGCCAATCTCGAATCCTTCATTCGCAGCGCGGAGCTGGGCAGCTTCTCGTCGGCGGCACGGCAGCTTGGCCTGACGCCGGCGGCAGTCAGCCGCAATGTCGCCCTTCTGGAGCGCCGTCTGGGCGTCCGCCTGTTCCAGCGCTCGACCCGGAAGCTGGCTTTGACCCAGGCCGGTGACCGGTTCTTCCATGAGATCGGCGGGACGCTCGCGGCGCTCAAGGCCGCCATCGCCCGGACGGCCACCGAGCGCGGAGAGCCTGCCGGCCTGCTCAAGGTCAGCATGGCGCCGGCTTTCGGCATCACCTATCTCATGCCGCTGCTGCCGGACTTCCTGGCGCGTTATCCGCTGATCCGGCCGCAATGGCATTTAGAAAACCGGCCCGTCGACCTTGTGGCCGAAGGTTTTGACGCGGCCATTGGCGGCGGCTTCGACTTGGCGCCCGGCATCGTCTCGCGCCAGCTGGCCCCCGCCCATCTCGTCGCTGTCGCATCACGCGATTATCTCGCCCGGCACCCACCGCCCGTCGATCCTTCCGATCTCGCGCGCTTCGCCGGCATCGTCATGCGCTCCGACCGAACGGGACGCGTGCGACATTGGCCGATGCGCGATGCCGCGGGCATCGAGATGCAAGCGGCGCTCAGCGAAACGATCGTGGTCAACGATCCGATGGCCATGCGTGAGGCCGCCCTGCTCGACCTCGGCATCGCCCTGATCGCCGTACCGGATGTGCTCGCTCATCTCGAGGGCGGCACGCTGATCCGCGTCCTTCCCAGATGGTATGTCGATGCGGGATCGATCTCGATCTATTTCGCAAGCCGCACCCTCATGCCGGCAAAGGCCCGCGTCTTCGTCGATTTCGTTGCGGAAAGATTCAAGCGTGACAGGCTCGCCCAACGCTTTGCCGGGAGTCTCGGATAGACGAGGAAGTGCGCATTTTTCGCAGGCAGCCTCGAATTCAAGGTCGCCTGGTAGAAAGCGCGTGCATACGGCTGCGCATGAACTCATGCGTCTCCGACAGAAGATGCTGCATGGCCGCCGCTGCCGCTTCGCCGTCGCGCCGCTCGATCGCCTCATAGACCGCCTCGTGCAAAGGCAGGAACACGACGAAGGAGTCGGCTGAAATGCGGTGCGCGATATCGAGGCCGACGGCGATCAGATTGCCCATTTGCAGCAGCAAGGCATTATGGCTGGCAACAAGGATGGCGCGGTGAAACGAAAGATCCGCCTCGATGCCTGAGCGATCGATGCGCGACGCCCGGCTCATGCGGGCGAAAGCGTCGGCAATGGCGGCGATCTCCCGGCGGGTCCGCCGCCTGGCGGCGAGATGGGCGGCGGCCGGCTCGATCATCCGGCGGATCTCGAACAGCTCGCCATAGAATTGCTGGGGCGGCATCGCGCTGTAGCGCCAGTTCAGGACATCGGCATCGAGCAGATTCCAGTTGAAGGGCTGGAGCACGCGAATGCCGATGCGGGTCTGGGACGCGATGAGGCCGCGCGCGGCCAACGCCTTGACGGCTTCGCGAATGACCGAGCGGCTGGCGCCGAACTCCACGCAAAGATCGGCCTCCTTGGGAAAGGGCATGGCGGGGCCAAGCTCGCCTTTGACGATGCGGGCGCCCAGGCTTTCCACCACATGCGCAAAGAGATTGCGCTTCAGGCCGCGCCTCTCGCGAAATCCGGGATCTTGCTCGGCCATCGGCTCTTGTTTCCGGGCGCTTGACAATCATCATCATATTATCTGATAATATGATAAAAGAAAGCGATCTGCCATGGGGATGAGCGGTCAGGGTTGGTCGAATGACGGACAAGCGCCGGTGCCTATGGGAAACGGGGCGGCGAGGAACCCCGCCGCGGTCGTCCTCGAAATGCGCGGCGTCGGCAAGAGCTTTCCCGGCGTCGTCGCGCTGACCGATGTCGACCTCCAGGTTGCCCGGGGCGAGGTGCTGGGCCTCGTCGGTGAGAACGGCGCCGGCAAGTCCACCCTGATCAAGATTCTCTCCGGCGCCCATTATGCGGATCAGGGCGAGATCATCGTCGCCGGCGCAAAAGTGCATCAGCCGACGCCGCTGCAGATGCTCGGGCTCGGCGTCTCGGTCATCTATCAGGAGACGATGCTGGCACCGCATCTGAGCGTGGCCGAGAATATGTGGCTCGGGCGAATGCCCAAGGGACGAGCCGGGCTCATCGACTGGCGCGCGACGCTCAGACAGAGCCGCGAGGTGCTGGAGCGCCTCGGCTTCATGCTCGATCCCAAGGCGAAGGTCGGGCGCTTGAGCGTCGCGCAGCGGCAAATGACCGAGATCGCCGGCGCGCTGTCGCGCAATGCCGGGCTGGTCGTGCTCGATGAGCCTTCGGCGGTGCTGGGCAGGAAGGAGCTCGAGAAGCTCTTCCAGATCATCCGGCGCCTCGCCAGTGAGGGCGTCGCCTTCATCTATATCTCGCACCGGCTCGCGGAGGTGTTCGAGATCTGCAGCCGGGTCACCGTCCTGCGCGACGGGCGCGTCGTCGGCGGCGGCGCAACGGCGGAGCTCGACAGCCAGGACCTCATCGCCATGATGGTCGGGCGCAAGATCGAGGACATCTATCCGAAGCGCCGGCGCAAGCCCGGCGTCCTCGCGCTCTCAGCCAAGGGCCTTCGCCGCGGCGGCATCCTGCATGATATCAGCCTCGATGTCCGCAGCGGTGAGATCCTCGGCATATGCGGCCTTGCCGGTTCCGGGCGCTCCGAAGTGCTGCGGGCCCTGGCCGGCGCCGACCGCAGCACGCAGCAGGATTTCCGCCTGCTCGACCGCGGAGAGCGGCCGTCGAGCCCGAAGCGCTCGATCAGGCAAGGCCTCTATTTCCTGCCCGAGGACCGCAAGGCCGAAGGCTGCTTCCTGTCGCAGGAAGTGGCCTTCAACATCACCATTTCCAGCCTGCACCGGATCATGCGCAAGGGCCTGCTGAGCCGGCGTCATGAGGCGAAGGTCGCGGGGTCGCTCATCGAGCGCCTGCGCATCCGCACCCAGGGACCCTATGAGCAGATCAATCAGCTCTCCGGCGGCAATCAGCAGAAATGCCTGATTGCGCGCGGCCTCAGCGCCCGCTGCCGGGTCCTCCTGATCGATGAGCCGACGCGCGGCGTCGATGTCGGCGCCAAGCGCGAGATCTACCAGCTCATGGCGAGCCTCGCCGATGAGGAAGGTGTCGCCATCATCATGGTCTCGTCCGAGCTGCCGGAGATACTGGGCCTCAGCGACCGCATCCTGGTGATGCGCGCCGGCCGGATCGTCGGGCGTTTCGACCGGGCGCAAGCCTCGGAAGAAGCCCTGATGAGCGCCGCCCTTGGCGTGACCGGTGCATCCGATGAGGGAGCCGCGGCATGAGCGAGAAGCTCGAGCGGCAGACGGCCGGCGCCGGCGGCCTGGAGCTCGGCATCGCGCAGCTCAAGCGCCTCGGCCGGCTGCGCGCCTCCGGCCTCATCTGGGTGCTCCTCATCATGTGCGCCATCGCGGCGCTGGTCTCGGAAGCTTTCCTCAACCCCTTCAACATCATCAATGTGCTGCGCCAGATCGCGCTCTTCGGCATCGTCTCGATCGGCATGACCTTCGTCATCCTGACCGCCGGCATCGACCTGTCGGTCGGCTCGATCGTCGCCGTCGTCGCGGTGACGGCGGCGATGCTGCTCGATGATGGCCTGCCCATTCCGCTCGTCATTATTGCCGGCCTCTTGATCGGGGCGCTCATGGGGGCCGGCAACGGCGCCGGAATCACGCTTGGCGGCATCCCGCCTTTCATCATGACGCTCGGCACCATGGTCATGGGGCGCGGCCTCGCCATGACGATCTCCGACGGCCATCCGATCCACTTCCGTGGCGCCGCCGATCAGTTCGCCTGGCTTGGGCAGGGACATCTCCTGGGCCTGCCGGTCCCGGTCTGGGTGTTCGCCGCGGTGGCGGCGCTGGCGGCGGGCGTGCTGCGCTTCACACCCTTCGGCCGCAACATCTATGCCGTCGGCAGCAATCCGGAAGCGGCGCGCCTCGCCGGGATCGATGTCAGGCTTACGATCTTCCTGGTCTATCTCATCAGCGGCTTCCTGTCGGGATTGACGGCGCTCATCTTCATCTCGCGGCTCACCGTCGGCGAGCCGGTCGCCGGCGTCGGCCTCGAGCTCGAAGCCATCGCCATCACCGTCATCGGTGGCACCAGCCTGTTCGGCGGCGAAGGCCGGATCAGCGGCACCATCCTTGGCGCGGCGATCGTGGCGGTGCTCGCCAATATCCTCAACCTGTTCGGCGTCTCGCCCTTCACCCAGCAGATCGTCAAGGGCGCCATCATCGTCGCCGCCGTGCTTTTCGAGATCATCAGGAGACGAAAGTATTCCGCGCCTTGAGCCGCGGATGAACGACCGCCGGCGGGCAATCAGGCCCCCGGGGGCGATGAACGGGAGGTAGCCATGAAAGGAAAATCTAGAGCGAGCATTTGGATGTTCACAGCGGCGCTTGCCTTGGGCGCCGGCGCTGCGGCAACGCAAGCCGGAGACGACAAGCTGAAGATCGGCTTCTCGCAAGGGACGATGGAAAGCTCCTGGCGGGTCAATATGGTGGAAGGCAACCGCAAATATGCCGAAGCCAACCTGCCGGATGTCGAGCTCATCGTCACCAATGGCGAGAACAATGCGTCGAAGCAGGTCGCCGACGTCGAAAGCCTGCTGGCGCAAGGCATCAAGACGCTGATCATCAGCCCGGTGACCGCCGATGCGCTGACGCCGGTGGTGAAGCAGGCGATGGATGCCGGCATCCCGGTCGTCACGCTCGATCGCAAGGTCAGTACCGATGTGACGCTCCACATCGGCGCCGACAATAAGCTGATCGGCAAATCGGCCGGCAGCTATGTCTGCAAGGCGCTGAACGGCAAAGGCAACGTGGTCGAGATCCAGGGCACGGCCGGGGCCTCCGCCACCGTCGATCGTCACGATCTCTTCGTCGAGACGATCGGCAAGGAATGTCCCGATGTGAAGGTCGTCGCGAGCCAGGTCGCCAATTACGTGCGCGAGCCCGCGATCAAGTTCATGGAGGACACGCTGCAGCGCTTCAAGGACGGCGAGATCCAGCTCGTCTATGCCCATAATGACGACATGGCGCTGGGCGCCGTGACGGCGCTCGAGGCGGCGAACCGGCAGAAGGGCGTCATGGTCGTCGGCATCGACGGCGAAAACGCCGCCTATGACGCGATCAAGGCCGGCAAGATGGTAGCCACATTCACCTATCACTTCGTGGCGCCGGAAGGCGTTCAATATGGCTACAAAATCGCCAAAGGCGAGAAGCTCGACAAGGAAATCGTGCTGCCCACGCATCAGGTCGATGCCAGCAATGTCGATCAGTTCCTCGGCAAAGGATTCTGATCGCACCGCGCAACCCCCGGATACTCCCTTCCGGGGGTTGCGCCAAAAATTATTCATATTAATGCGGAGACCGGCCAGATGATGCGCATTGAAGAGCTCGACACGCCGGCCGTGGTGGTCCTTCTCGATCGGCTTAAGCGCAATATCGAGCGCGTGCAACGCCTGATCGCCGGACAGGGCATCGCCAACCGGCCGCATATCAAGACGCATAAGATCCCGGCGATCGCCCGTATGCAGCTCGATGCCGGCGCCCAAGGCCTCACCTGCCAGAAGCTCAGCGAGGCGGAAGTCTTCATCGACGCCGGCATCTGCGACGACTATCTCCTCACCTACAATATCATCGGCGAGCGCAAGACCGACCGGCTGATGCAGCTCGCCGCCCGGGTGAAAAGGCTGGCGGTAGTCGCCGACAACGACATCGTGCTCACCGGCCTGTCGCAAGCGGGCGTGCGCCACGGAAGCGACGTGCCGGTCCTCGTCGAATGCGACACGGGCTTTGGACGCAATGGCGTGCAGTCGCCGGAAGCCGCCCTCGATCTGGCGCGCCTCGCCGTCAAGCTGCCGCGCATCCGCTTCGAGGGGCTGATGGTATTTCCCAATACCGCGCCCCGAACGCAGGATTTCTTCGTCCGCGCGCTGGCGCTCTTTCGCGACGCGGGCATTGCGCTGCCGGTCGTCTCCGGCGGCGGCACGCCTGCGCTCAACCGGCTCGCCGACTTCCCGATGATGACCGAGCATCGCGCCGGCACCTATGTCTATAACGATGTGATGATGGTGCATTCGGGCGTCGCCTCGTGGGAGGACTGCGCCCTGCAAGTGCGGGCCACGGTGGTGAGCCGGCCGTCGCCCGACCGCGCGGTGCTCGATTGCGGATCGAAGGTGCTGACCTCCGATCAATATTATGTCGAGCACTATGGCAGGCTCGCCCACTATCCCGGCGCCCATATCTCGGCACTCTCTGAAGAGCATGCCATTGTCGACCTGACGCAATCGGCGGCGCGCCCAAAGATCGGCGAGGTGGTCGACGTCATCCCCAATCATTGCTGCTCCGTCTCCAATATGAATGACGAGATCCATGGCGTGCGCGACGGGCTTGTCGAGATCACCTGGCCGGTGGCGGCGCGCGGCAAGGTGCGGTGAGATGTCGAACTTCCTCGCCGGCCTTTTCGATCTTACCGGCAAGGTCGCCCTGGTGACGGGTGCGCGCAGCGGCCTCGGCCAGGCCATGGCGCTGGCGCTCGCCCAGGCCGGCGCCGACATCGCCGGTCTCGGCTCATCACCCATGACGGAAACGGCGCGGCTCGTCGAGCGGATCGGACGCAATTTCGCGGAGATCCGCTGCGATCTCGCGGCACTGGACGATGCCGATGAGGTCGTCTGCGGCACGACCCAGGAGTCGGGTCCGATCGACATATTGGTCAATTGCGCCGGCATCATCCGCCGGTCACCCGTCACCGAGATGGCGCTCGGCGACTGGGACGAGGTGCTCGACGTCAATCTGCGCAGCCTGTTCATGCTGAGCCAGAGCACGGCCCGCCACATGATCGCCTATCAGCGCGCCGGCCGCATCATCAATGTCGCGTCGTTGCTCGCCTTCCAAGGCGGCACCCGCGTCGCCGCCTATGCGGCGGCCAAGCATGGCGTCGCCGGCCTGACGCGGGCCATGGCCAATGAGCTGGCACCCAAGGGCATCACCGTCAATGCGATCGCGCCCGGCTACATGGCGACGGCGAATACCGAGGCGCTGCGTGAGGATGCGCAACGCTCGGCGGAGATCCTGGCGCGCATCCCGATGGGGCGCTGGGGCGCTCCGGACGATCTTGCGACCGCGGTTTTATTCCTGGCGGCGCCGGCGAGCGCCTACGTGACCGGCACGGTGGTGACCGTCGATGGCGGATGGCTTGTCCGCTGAGGAGAGCTCTCGACTTCGCCGGGTGGCGGCGAAGCGGTTGATGGGAGGAGTAGCCTATCTCACGGAGGTCTTCCGCGCAGGCCTCGCCGGCGTGCCCTGGGCCTCGGCCGCGTCAGCGTCGCGCGCCTCACCGTGATGCCGATCATGTTCCGCAACGCCTTGCCGGCGCTCGGCACCACCTTCATCGCGCTGTTCAAGGACACTTCGCTGGCGGCGGTGATCGCGGTCTCGGAGCTCACCCATGAGGCCCGCAAGCTCAATACCGAAACCTTCCGAGTGGCGGAAGCCTGGGCCACGGCCAGCGTCCTCTATCTCGCCACCTGCCTCGCCATTGCCTGGGGCCTGCGCCGTCTCGAGCGCCTTTATCCAAGGTTCTGAGGCGCCATGGAGCAGTTCCTGCACGAGGTCTGGATCGCCCGCACCCCGCTCGTTCAGGGCCTCATGCTGACGATCGGAATTTCGTTCTTCTCGATCATCGGCGGCAGCCTTCTCGGTCTTCTTGGCGGCATCGGCCTCACCTATGGCGCGCCTTGGCTCAGCTGGCCGATTCGCTTCCTGGTCGATGCCCTGCGCGGCATCCTGGTGCTCGTGCTGATCCTCGCCATCTTCTATCTCCTCGCCGTGGCCGGCATCAATTTCACCGCCGTCCAGTCCGGTCTCCTCGCGCTCACCATCTTCTGCGCGGCGCATATGGCCGAGATCTTGCGTGGCGCGCTACAAGCGATACCCGAGGCGCAGACCGATGCGGCCCGCGCGCTCGGGCTCAATTTTGCGATCATCCTCGGTCTGGTTCTCCTGCCGCAGGCGCTGCGCATGATCGTGCCGGTGTGGGTCAATGCCAGCGTCGAGCTGATCAAGACCTCGACCCTTCTCTCGGTCATCGGCACCGGCGAACTCTTGTTCCGCACCCAGGAGATCGTCGGGCGCAATTTCATGACGCTGGAATTCTACGGCCTTGCCGGCCTGCTCTTCTTCCTCATCAATTGCGCGATCGAGCATGCGGGCAAACTCGCCGAGCGGCATTTCGCGTTGCGTTGAAACGCTGCTGCGGTGGCGAACCTGGTCAGGTGCCCGATTGCTGAGCCATGAACCGCAGGAGCGCGGTCCGGTTGGGATCGTCGAGCTGCAACAGCGAGCGGAAGAACAGGATGAGGCCGCGGCAGTTGCGCTCAGGGCTGAGCTTGAACTGGATCGCTTTCTCCAGATCGTCAGGTGTGAAGCCTTGGCTTTGGGCGGCGGGCAGCAATTGCGCGAGGACGGTCCGCGCCTCGCTCTTCTCGATCGTCTTGCCGGTATAGCTGCCGCTGGTGCGGATGAGATCGGCGGTGGCGCTAAGCTCGCGCTCCTGCAATTCAGCGGACAGCAGGCTCTGGTCGAAACCCTCGCTGCGCCCGCGCAAATAGGCCTCGCAGCCACGAACATCCTTCGCGGCAAAGGTCTCCGCTTCATCGACCGCCAGCCGATAGAACGACACCAGGGCCGTGTCGGAGGCGGAAGAAAGGCTCTTGTTCACGATCGGCAATATGACGGACCAGATTCGCTGGCGCATGGCGGCGACGGGCTGGCCCTTGACATAGCCATTGCGCAGGATCGCGACGATCGCTTGATGCGCTTGCGGATGCTTGTCGCGCAGCACGCGATAGAGACCGATGCTGTCCAGCTCCTTTTGCGCATCCTCGATCTCGCGCACCGGGATGCCGGCAACCGCAACTTCGGCATCGGTGGCATAGGAGGTCGCGAAACCGGCACTGAACAATTCGGCATGGGTCGGGCGCCAGGCGGCATCACGCGGGCTCGAAAGGCCGCGATCGATGAATTTGCCGGCGATGCCCCGGCTTTCCAGGAAGGCCTTTGTCTTCGCCGTCTCCGCCTCGAGGGTCGCTGCTTCAGCACCTGGCCGGTGCAGGGCGATGACCGCGGCGCGCGACAGCCAGCGCTTCTTGCCGGCGGCGAACACCCGCGCGCAATCACCGAGGCAGAATGTCGAGACGTAAGTGTTCAAATTCCGCTTGAGCACGATGTCGGCGAGCTTGTCGGCTTCGCTCAATCTTCCCCCGGGGCTGTTCACATCCAGCGTGGCGATTTGGGGATTGCCGTCGAGAGAGGCGGCGATCGTGTCGGCAACGCCGAAATCCATCTGCCCGACGAGCTCGAGCTCGGTGTTGTCGCGCAGCAGGCGCAATTGATAGCGGGGCGCCATTGTTTCGGAGATCACATTGGCAGATTCGCGAATCTCAGGAACGCCCTGCTGCACGAAGACGGCGAGAACCGCGAGGCCGGCCAGGGCGGTCACGACCTTGGCGGCGCCGCTCCAATAGGGATGGGCCGAGGCCTTCGCCTGCCGGTCGACCGAGCGGACGACCCCGATGCTGAGCCACAGCATCGCCGCGAGAAGCGCCAGCCACAGGACGATGAGCCCACCGCTGATCAGGCGCGGATGATCGGCGAATTCAAGTTTGAGGAGGGTGAGGGAGGAAGCCGCAAACAAGCCTGCGATGACAAGGCCGGTGATCCAATAGGCCGCCGACTGGGCAAACCATTTGTGCCATTGGCCGGGACCCGGCTCCGCATTTCTGGTCATCGCCGGACTGGCGGGAAGAGCCGGCGCTTCCTCAGGCTTGGACAGATCGACGCTTTCGATCTGCATCCACTCCTTGAAGCCGTTGCGCCAGATCCAGTCGGAGGGTTTCAACGAGCCGCCGGCCAGTGCGGTTTCGACCGCATCGGTCGTCAGCGGCCCGCTCTGATTGCCGCCCGCATGCAGGAACCACATGGGGGCGAGTGAAGCCTGCGGACCGGCATTGCGCAGGGCGGCGATGGCGATGGCATCGAGCGTGAAAACGACGAGGGTCGGAGCGATGAAGCTCGCAAGGGCGGGCTGCCATTGCGGCGGGCTACCATCTGCCGAGAGAAGGGCGTAGGCCAGGCCGACAAGTGCATAAGTGAGCAGGTGGGCGAGGAACAGGCGCAGGAAACTTTTCTTCTTCCAGGCGCGCAAAGCCCAGATCGGAATCCTCGAGAACAATGCAATGCCGAGAAGTGCTCCGGCAAAGACTGCGGTCGCCACTGTCGCCATGGTCCCACCTAGCAAACCTCGGGTAAGCTACGTCTAAGCCACGCAATTAAGCAAGCATCAAGGCAGCCTCCATGGCGATGCGGTAAATGGTGAATCTTTTATTAAAAACAGAGGGATATCGGGCGGTGGGTGATTCATCGCAGGCCCCTTCGCGCCGTCGTCGCGGCCAGAACATTACGGACCTTCGTCGCGACTAAAAATTAGACCGACGACGGATCAATTCGCGAGCCATCGCGAAGCCCTGCGCACCATCGGCAAGCAGCGCGAAGTCAGTGGTTCGCATGATGATCCGACAATGCTCGCGAAGCCCTCATCGAGATCTTCCACGACCTTTGTCAATTGAGCAGTTGAAACCATTAACCAAAACGCGCATGCTCACGCGCTATTCCGGGTGAGGGCGAGAGACAAGAGAGCAATGCCTGGCATGGGTCATGAGTATTCGTCGGAGCCGTGGCGAGTAGGCGTCTTGTTTTCGCGCAGCGGCTACATGGCGCTGATCGAGGAGACGCAGTATCGCGGCACGATGCTGGCGATCGATGAGATCAACGAAGCGGGCGGCATCAATGGCCGCGAGCTTCTGCCTTCGGTCTTCGATCCCGGCTCCGACAATGCCCAGTTCCGCGCCTATACGAGGAAGATGCTCGCCGAGGACGGCATCCGCACCATCTTCGGCTGCTATACCTCCTCGAGCCGCAAGGCGGTGCTGCCGATCGTCGAGCGCCTGAACGGCCTCTTGTGGTATCCGACCCTCTATGAGGGCTTCGAGTTCTCGCCCAACATCATCTATACCGGCGCCGCTCCCAACCAGAACAGCCTGACGCTGTTCAATTATCTCGCCGCCAATTACGGCACGCGCTTCTATTTCGTCGGATCCGACTATGTCTATCCGCGCGAATCGAACCGCATCATGCGCGCCTTGATCAACCAGTCGGGCGGCGAGGTGGTGGGCGAGATGTATGTCTCGCTCAATGCCAGGCGCGAGGAGTTCTATCCGATCCTGCGCGACATCAAGACCGCAAGTCCCGATGTCATCTTCTCGACCGTCGTCGGCGAGGCGACCGTCTTCCTCTACCAGGCCTTCAACGATTTCGGCCTCGATGCAAGGAAACTGCCGATCGCGAGCCTCACCACCACCGAGGCCGAGATCCGGGCGATGGGTGCCGATGTCGGCGAACATCACGTCACCGCCGCACCCTATTTCCAGGGCAGCGGCGGCGAGCGGGAAGAGGCGTTCGTCAAGCGCTACCGCAAGCGCTATGGCGACAGCGAAAGCACGAATATGTGCGTGGAAGCGGCCTATTTCCAGGTGCATCTCCTGGCCAAGGCGCTGGAGCAGGTCAACACGCTCGATACCGACATCCTCAGGCCCTTCGTCCTCGGCTCGACCATCGATGCGCCGCAAGGCAAGGTCACGATCAATCCGTCCTGCAGCCATGCCAATGTCTGGTCGCGCGTCGGCCGGGTCAATCGCGCCGGACAGTTCTCGATCGTGCATCAGTCGCTGTCGCAGATCGATGCCGATCCCTATCTGATCGGCTCGCATCGGGCGCTGGAGAGTGCCTGATCATGGCGGCCAATCCGGTGAGCCAGTTCTCGCGGCTGCGTCTCCTCGTCGTCTGCGAGGCCGACGATGATGGCCAGACGCTGTTGCGCCATCTGCAGCGCACGCGCGCGGCGGTCAGGCATCAGTGGCCGGCGCCCGACCGCATCGGCGAGAATGCCGATGTGCTGTTCTGCGAATATGGTCCGGGCCTCGGCTCGCGCCTCGCCTGGATGCCGGGCGAGGCCGAAGCGGCCCTCGTCGTCCTCCTGCCGCAGAACGGGCGCTTCGACTTCAACGAACTGCAGGTGGCCTGTCCCAATGCGGTGCTGCATCGTCCCTATCTGCCGCATTCGATCGATGCGGCATTGCTCGTCGCGCATGATCAGTTCGCCTTCTTCAAGCGGCAGAAGTCGCGCATCACGCGCATGGAGGAGAATGTGCGGGCGATGCGCGACATCGAGAAGGCCAAGCAGCTGATCATGTTGCGCGATCGCGTGAGCGAGGCGGAAGCGTTCCGCACCTTGCGCGACATCGCGATGAAAAAGCGCGCCACGATCGCTTCGATCGCCTCGAAGCTCGTTGACACTTCCGACAGCCTCGTATAAGGGAATTCATCCGTCCAAGGCGGAAAGCGGCAAAAATGCCGCTCACATAATCAGGCAGTAACGCCTCCATGTTTGGCCACGTGTGGTCAACTTGGGGGTTTTTTGTTGTTGTCATGGAGGAAACGATGGCTATCAGGAGACGAGCTTTCCTGAGGGGAACGGCTGCGCTCGGCGCGGGTGTGATTGGCGGCTTCCCTCATATCTGGATCAAGGATTATTCGCTGGCGCGCGCGGCCGGAGGTGAAATCAAGGTCGGCGTGCTGTTCTCGCTGACCGGCACCACCGCGATCATCGAGGAATCGCTGAACAAGGCGACGATCCTTGCGATCGAGGAGATCAACGCGGCGGGCGGCATCAACGGCATGCAGATCAATGCGGTCGTCGAGGACCCGGCATCGGATCCCGCGACCTTCGCCGAGAAGGCGCGCAAGCTGGTGGTCGGCGACAAATGCGTCAGCGTCTTCGGCTCCTATACGTCGGCGAGCCGCAAAGCGGTACTTCCCGTCTTCGAGAAGCGCAACAACCTCTATTTCTATCCGACCCTCTATGAGGGCCGCGAATGCTCGAAGAACGTCGTCTACACGGGCGCCGTCCCCAACCAACAACAGGATGAATTCGTCCCCTGGCTGATCGAGAAATTCGGCAAGAAGTTCTTCCTCATCGGCTCGAACTACATCTATCCCAAGGAAGAGAACAACTACTGCAAGAAGCTGCTGGAGAAGCTCGGCGGCGAAGTGGTGAACGAGGAATATGTGCCGCTCGGCCATTCCGAGTTCTCGTCCGTCATCAACAAGATGAAGAGCACTCAGCCGAATGTGATCTTCTCGACGGTTGTCGGCGATTCGGTGGTGGCGCTGCACCGGCAATACCGTGCCGCCGGCCTCGATCCCGCCAAGATGCCGATGGCGAGCCTGACGACGTCTGAGAACGAGATCGCGGCCATGGGTGGTGACGCGGCCGCCGGCCACTTCACCTCGGCACCCTATTTCATGGTGCACAAGTCGCCCGAGAACGAGAAGTTCGTCGCCGCCTACAAGAAGCGCTGGGGCGACGACAAAGTGACCCACTTCGTTTCGGAAGCCTGCTACTTCCAGACCTATCTGTTCAAGCAGGCGATCGAGAAGATCGGCCAGAGCGACATCACGCCCGAGACCATTCGCGAGGCGGTGAAGGGCCAGGAGTATCAGGCGCCGCAAGGCAAGATTCTGCTCGAGAAGGAGAATCTCCACACCTGGCTGTGGCCGAAGATCGCCGTCGCCAAGTCTGACGGCCAGTTCGAGGTGCTGAAGGAATCGGCTGAGTGGCTGGCGCCCGATCCCTATGCCGCCTATCCGAACCAGAAATGCACGGAGGCGGGGCTCAAGGAAACCTGAGCTCATTCTCCGGAGCCGCGGTGGCGGACCCCGTCACCGCGGCCCAGTTCTCGCGAGTTTCGCCTATGGAATTTCTGCTCGAACAGTTCATCACCGGCCTCAGCATCGGTTCGATCTTGCTGATCGTCGCCTTGGGCCTCTCGATCATCTACGGCTCGATGGGCGTCATCAACATGGCGCATGGCGAGTTCATCATGCTCGGCGCCTATGGCGCCTGGGCGCTCAAGACTTTCGCCGGCATCAGCTTCTTCCCGGCGCTCATCATCATCTTCATCGTGACCGCACTCCTGGGTGCTGTGATCGAGCGCGGCGTCATCCGCTATCTCTACAAGCGGCCGATCGACACCATCCTCGCGACCTGGGGCATCGGCGTCATGCTGCAGCAGGCGGTAAGGCTCATGGCCGGTGGTGAGTTGCGCTATGTCGAGATGCCGCCGAGCCTCAGCGCCACGGTGAACATCCTCGGCGTCGACGTGTCGGGCTATCGCGTCTTCATCATCGTCGCCGGCGCCGTGCTGTTCGGCCTGACCTGGCTCCTCATCAACAAGACGGCGGTCGGCATGCAATTGCGCGCCGTCATACAGGATCGCAGCATCGCCACCGCCTTCGGCATCAATGCCAGCAAGATCTATACCGGCACCTTTGCCTATGGCGCGGGCCTCGCGGGGCTCGCCGGGGCGCTGGTGGCGCCGCTCAAGAGCGTGTCGCCGGAAATGGGCACCGGCTACGTCATCGACGCCTTCTTCGTCGTCGTGCTCGGCGGGGTGCAGAGCCTGTTCGGAACGGTGGCGAGCTCGCTGCTCCTGGGCGAGCTCTCGGGCGTGCTCGCCTTCTGGCAGAACGACACCATCGCCAAGGCGCTGGTGCTCGTCGCCATCGTCATCCTCATCAGATTCAGGCCGCAGGGCCTCTTCGTCACGCGGGTTAGGACATGATGACGAACAAGACGCTCACGCAAGTGATCCTCTATGGCGTCGTCTGCCTCGCCATCCTGCTGCTGCCGACGCTGATCAACGACGACTTCCTGCTCAACCGGGTCGCGCGCTACCTGGTGCTCGCCATGGTGTCGATGGCGCTGGCCTTGTCCTGGGGCTATGCCGGCATCCTCAATCTTGGCCAGGCGATGAGCTTCGGCCTCGGCTCCTATTGCATGGCGATGGCGCTCAAGCTGCGCACCATCCCGGTCCATACCGGCTCCGAAGGCTTGCCCGACTTCATGGTGTGGAACAATGTCGAGAAGCTGCCCTGGTTCTGGGAGCCGTTCTATTCGATGCCTTTCGCCATCCTGGCCGGCATCCTCATACCGGTCATCGTCTCGGCGATCCTCGCCTGGTTCATGTTCCGCGGAAGGGTGACCGGCGTCTATGTGGCGATCATCACGCTCGCCACATTGGTGGTCGTCAATCTCGTCATCATCGACCAGCAATGGGCGACGGGCGGCTTCAACGGCATCACCGATCTGGCCCAGCTCGAGCTCTTCGGCATCACCTTCGACGCCTATAGCGCCACGACCTACTACCTGATCGCCATCTGCCTGACCGTGTGCCTGTTCCTGGCGCTCGCCGTCACCAAGAGCAAGGCCGGGCTTATCCTGCAGGCGATCCGCGACCAGGAAGCGCGGGTGCGCTTCTTCGGCTATGACGTCGCTTTGTTCAAGACCATGGTGTTCTGCATCTCGGCCGGCATCGCCGGGCTCGCCGGCATGCTCTACACCATCGTCATGGAATTCGCCTCGCCGACCTTCCTCGGCGTGCAGCTCAGTCTGTCGATCGTCGTCTGGTGCGCCGTGGGCGGCCGCCAGAGCCTCGTGGGCGCGCTTCTCGGCGCCATCCTGGTCGCCGGCGTGCAAGGGGCGCTCTCTGAATCGGAGGTCTTCCTCGATACCTGGACGCTGGTCATGGGGGCACTCTTCGTGCTGGTCGTGCTCTTCCTGCCCAATGGTCTCGCGAGCCTCGGCGAGAAGGTCGCCGAGAAGATCGGGCAGATGCGCGGCACCGCGTCGCAGACGGCTGCGCCCGGCAAGCCGGTCGCCGGCGGCAAGCCCTTGCGCAACACCAAGCTGGTCGAGGGACAATGAGCGCGCATCTCGAGCTCAATGATGTGAGCGTCAGCTTCAACGGCTTCAAAGCCGTAAACGGCCTGTCGCTCGCCGTCGAGAAGGGCGAATTGCGCTGCCTCATCGGGCCGAACGGCGCCGGCAAGACCACGGCCCTCGATCTCATCTGCGGCAAGACTGTGCCGACCTCGGGCTCGATCCGCTTCAAGGGCGCCGAGGTGAGCAAGCTCGACGATTATCAGATCGCCCGCTGCGGGGTCGGGCGCAAATTCCAGGTGCCGAGTGTCTTCCGACAACTGACGGTCAGGCAGAATCTCGAAGTCGCCTATTGCAAGCGCAACGGGGTCATGGCGAACCTGTTCCGCTGGGCGCGTTCCGTCGACAGCGACGGTCTCGACAAGCTGGCCGAGTTCGTTGGCTTGAGCGATGCGCTCGATGTGCCGGCCGGCCATCTTTCGCATGGCCAGACGCAATGGCTCGAGATCGCGCTGCTGCTCGCCCAGGACGCCGAGCTCATCCTCCTCGATGAGCCGACCGCCGGCATGACGGCACAGGAGACCCAGAAGACGGCCGACATATGCAACCGGCTGAAGGGCAAGCACACGATCATCGTCGTCGAGCACGATATGGGTTTCGTCAAGGCGATCGGCGACATCATCTCGGTGATGCATCAGGGCAAGCTCCTGGCCGAAGGCCCGGTCGCCGAGGTCGAGAACAATCCGAAGGTCAAGCAGGTCTATCTGGGATCGGTGGGGATCAGCAGTGCTTGAGATCAAGAACCTCGAAGCCTATTACGGCAATTCCCGCGCGCTGCAGGGCATCAATCTCAAGATCGAGACCGGCAAGTTCATGGCCGTGCTCGGCCGCAACGGCGTGGGCAAGACCACTTTGTTCAAGGCGATACTGGGCCTCATGGACCGTTGCGGCGGTGAGATCGCGCTCGGCGGCGACCGGCTCGACCAGATGCCGACCTACAAGCGCGCCCATGCCGGGATCGGCTACGTGCCGCAGGGGCGCGGCATCATCCCGACCTTCACGGTGCGCGAGAACCTCAAGATGGGAACTTTCGCCCGCACCGGCAACGGGAGCAAGACCTATGACGACCTCGTCTTCGAGATCTTTCCCGTCTTGCGCGAATTCCTCGACCGCCAGGGCGGCAATCTGTCTGGCGGCCAGCAGCAGCAGCTGGCGATAGGCCGGGCGCTGCTCACGAACCCTAAGATCATCCTGCTCGATGAGCCGACCGAGGGCATCCAGCCCAATATCGTCGAGCAGATCGAGCAGGCGATTATGACGCTCAACAAGGTGCATGGCATCACCATCATCCTGGTCGAGCAGGACATCGATTTCGCAAGGCGTGCGTCCGACTCCTTCGTGATCATGGAGAAGGGCCGTGTCGTGGCGGAGGGTCCGATCAAATCACTGACGGACAATCTCATGCACAAGCACATGGCGGTGTGATCCATGGATCTGTGCGCATCGAGTGGCAATACTATGGGAGACGAACATGATTCATGGCGATATTGGTAGCAGCAATGACACGATCGGCGTTGCCGTCGTCAATTACAAAATGCCGCGTCTGCACACCCGCAAGGAAGTGCTCGACAATGCGCGCAAGATCGGCGAGATGCTGGTCGGGATGAAAGTGGGCCTGCCGGGCATGGACCTGGTGATCTTCCCGGAATACAGCACCCACGGCATCATGTACGACGCGAAGGAGATGTATGAGACGGCCTCCCAGATCCCGGGCGAAGAGACCGAGATCTTCGCGGCCGCCTGCCGCAAGGCCAAGGTCTGGGGCGTGTTCTCGCTCACCGGCGAGCGTCATGAGGAGCATCCCAACAAGGCGCCCTACAACACGCTGATCCTGATGAACGACAAGGGCGAGATCGTGCAGAAATACCGCAAGATCATGCCCTGGGTTCCGATCGAGGGCTGGTATCCCGGCAACTGCACCTATGTGTCGGAAGGGCCCAAGGGACTCAAGGTCAGCCTCATCATCTGCGATGACGGCAACTATCCGGAAATCTGGCGCGACTGCGCCATGAAGGGCGCCGAGCTCATCGTGCGCTGCCAGGGCTATATGTATCCGGCCAAGGACCAGCAGGTGCTGATGGCCAAGGCCATGGCCTGGGCAAACAACAGCTATGTCGCGGTCGCCAATGCGACGGGCTTCGACGGCGTCTACTCCTATTTCGGCCATTCGGCGATCATCGGCTTCGACGGCCGCACGCTCGGCGAATGCGGCGAAGAGGAAATGGGCATCCAATATGCGCAATTGTCGAAGTCGCTGATCCGCGATGCGCGCAAGAACAGCCAGTCGAACAACCATCTCTTCAAGCTGGTGCATCGCGGCTATACCGGCATCATCAATTCGGGCGAGGGCGCCCAGGGCGTGGCCAATTGCCCCTATGACTTCTATAAGAAGTGGATCACCGACCCCGAAGGCACCCGCGAGATGGTCGAAGCGATCACGCGGTCCACGGTCGGCACCGAGGAGTCACCGATCGAGGGCATTCCCAATCCCAAGACACGAGCCCACCGCTAGAGGGTTCACTGTCTGGGTTAGCACCGGAGGGCGGCCCCACTGCCCTCCGGCCTCCTCCTTGCGACAAGGCCTTGAGCATCATGGAACTGAGCAGCTATCTCGTCACTGCCGAGCCCTATTATCACGCAACCGGCAATGAGGTGGCGGTATTCGAGGCCGCCTATGCGACCCGCCTGCCGATGATGCTGAAAGGTCCGACCGGCTGCGGCAAGACGCGCTTCATCGAGCATATGGCCTTCCGGCTGAAGAAGCCCCTGATCACCGTCGCCTGCCATGAGGACATGACGGCCTCCGACCTCGTGGGCCGCTTCCTGCTCGATGCGCAAGGCACCGTCTGGCATGACGGGCCGCTGACGCTCGCCGTGCGCCATGGCGCCATCTGCTATCTCGACGAGATCGTCGAGGCGCGCCAGGACACGACCGTCGTCATCCATCCCTTGACCGATGACCGCCGTATCCTGCCGCTCGAGAAGAAGAACGAGCTCATCAAGGCGCATCCGGACTTCCATCTGGTGATCTCGTACAATCCCGGCTACCAGAGCGTGATCAAGGATCTGAAGGAATCGACCAAGCAGCGCTTTGCGGCTCTCGATTTCACCTATCCCGAGGCCGAGATCGAAACCGAGATCGTGGTGCACGAAGCGGGCATCGACCGCAAGAATGCCGCGGCCCTGGTCAGGATCGCCGGCCGCACCCGCAATCTCAAAGGTCATGGGCTCGATGAGGGCGCCTCGACGCGCATGCTCATCCAGGCCGGCCGCCTGATGAGCCGGTCGGTGCCCATCGTCGAAGCCTGCGAGGTGGCGCTGGTGCTGCCGATCACCGATGATCCCGACATGCGCATGGCGCTCAGCGAAACCATCGCCGCCTGCATATAGTATGATGGGCGGCGGCGATCCCATAGATGATCTCCTCAAATCGGCACGCTACGCCAGGATGATCGACAGCCGGACATGGGACATGGTGCGCAAGGCCTTTCCCGATTCCATCTTCGACCAGTGGAGCGATAGTCTCTCGCGCATTGCCTCGGCGATCGATGATCCTCAGGCCGGTATCCAGTTTGCGCGCGGCAGCGCTGCGGTGGCGCGCGCCCATGGTACCGATCTTGCTCTGGCGACAGTGCCCATGGCGGTCGGTATCGCCAAGACAGCCGACATGGGGGCTGCCGCGATCTTCCTCACGGCACTCACCAAGGCGGCGGGACTCTTCAAGGATCATTCGGCTTTTCGGACCTGGCTCAGGACCATCGAGGAAGGCGCCAATCTGGCGCCGCATTCGCTGCCGGCCATCGTTCAAGCCTCGCTCCTCGGCCGGGTCAATATCATCGCCTTCCGCGCGTGGATGCTGAACGGCATCCGCGAAGCAGGCAGCGATCCCGTCAAATGCGCCGCCTATTTCGCGCAAGTCGACAGCGCGACGCTCAAGGCCTTCGAGCGCGATCCGGATGATGTCGCCTTCAGCGATGTCGAGGCCTCGCTCAAGGCCTTCGTGATGGCCTTGTGGAGGATCCGCCCGGTGATCCGCACCGCCAATGTGAGGCCCGGCGGGAAGGTGATGCGGCGCGCTTCCTTCGACGGCGCCTTTATTCGCTTGCCGGAAATCTATTCGGGCTATCGCGGGGCGGAAGCCGCGGCACATTATCATGCCGTGCTGGCCCATGTCGGCGCGCATCTGGCCTATGGCCAGGCGAAATTCCCCGTGGGATCGCTCAAGCCCGTGCAAATGGCGCTTGTCGGCCTCATCGAAGATGCGCGCGTCGAGGCGCTGGCAGCCGCCGATTATCCGGGCCTTGCCCGGCTGTGGGGACGATTTCATCGCGTCGAAGCATCGCCGGCGCTCACTGCCGAGCTCCTGATGCTGCGATTGTCACGCACGCTGATCGATCCTTCCTTCATCGATGGCGATCCTTGGATCACGAAAGCGCGCATCATGTTTCGCGAGGCCCGCGAACAATGGAACGATCCCTCCATCAGCCGCCGCATCGGCGGGCTCCTCGGCAATGATATCGGCCAGATGCGCATCCAGTTCAACGCCAAGAGCTACGTGGTCGAGCCGTCCTATCGCGACGACAATCTCGGCCTGTGGGATTGGGGCGAGCCGCCGCCCGAGCAAGCCGAAACGGCGGAGACCATTCTCGAAGCGGTGCGCGTCTCGGAAAAGGAAGACAAGGACAAGGGCGAGCAGCGCGACCGGCAGGACGACTCGACGCCGGCGAACCGCGCCACACGGGTGACGGAGGTGCCGGAAGACGCCGGCATCCCGATCGCACGCCATGCCGAATGGGATCACATCAGCAGCATCCTGCGCCATGACTGGACGACGATCGTCGAGTTCAAGCCGCGCCCCGCGCCGGCGGCGGCAATCGACGACATCCTCGAGCGCTATGCCGATGTCGAGCAGCGCATAGAGCGCCTGGTCAGGGCGGCGAAGATCAGCCGTCCGGTCCGCATGCGTCGCCAGCCGCAAGGCGATCGCCTGGATCTCGATGCCTCCATCCGGGCGATGATCGACTACAGGAGCGGTGTCACCCCCGATGCGTGCATCTATGAGACGAAGGAGATGCACGCGCGGGATCTCTCCGTGCTCCTGCTGCTCGACATATCGGAATCGACGCGCGACCGGGTGCGCGACACGACCACAACCGTCATCGCGCTCGAACGTGCCGCCACGGCCCTTCTGGCCCAGGCCATGGCCGATCTCGGCGATCCCTTCGCCATTCACGCCTTCTGCTCCAATGGCCGCGAGGAGGTGCGCTATTACCGCGTCAAGGATTTTGCCGAGAGCAGCCCGCAAGCGCTGAAAGCCCGGCTCGCCGGATTGCGCGGCATGCTGTCGACCCGGCTCGGCGCCGCTTTGCGCCAGGCCGGTGCCGAGATCGAGCGCCAAGTCACGCACCGCAAGCTCGTGCTGGTGATCACCGACGGCGAGCCCTCCGACATCGACGTGGCGGACCGCAAATATCTGGTCGAGGATGCGCGCAAGGCGGTGCATGAGCTTGCCCATAAGGGGATCGACGTCTTCTGCGTCGGCCTCGACAGCGGCGGCGAAAGCTATCTGCCGCGCATCTTCGGCCTGCGCAACCATCTGATGATCAACCGGATCGAAGCCTTGCCGGAGAAGTTGCCGATGCTCTATTTCCGGCTGACGATCTGATCATGCTGAGCGCAAACATAGGGCGCTACGCAGCGGAGTTCATCGGCACGGCCATATTGGTGTTCTTCGCCGCAGGCGCGGTCATGGCGGCCAGCATGGTGGGCGGGCTTCCCGTACCCCTGATCGGCGGAGCGGCCTCGGGGCTGGCACTCATGATCCTGATCTGGTGCTTCGTCGACATATCGGGCGGCCACTTCAATCCGGCCTTGACCGTGGTGCTTGCCGTCTTCGGCGATTTCCCCAAATCCAGTGTCCTCGGCTATCTCACCGCACAACTGGCGGGCTCCGTCGCCGGCGCCGCACTTCTTTATTATGCGCTTGGACCTCAGGCCGGCATGGGCGCCAATATGCCGAATACGGCGCTCGCCATATCAGGTCCTGGCGCCTTCATCATCGAATGCTTCCTGTCCTTCGCCATGATGCTCACCATACGCGCCGCTTTCGCGACGGGCGAGCAATTGCGCCAGTTCGCCGCCGTGCCGATCGGGCTTGTCGTCGGCATCGAGGTCATGGTCATGGGGCCGATCGCCGGTGCCGCCATGAATCCGGCCCGCGCCTTCGGCCCCTATGTCTTCCTCGGCGACTGGCATCATTACTGGATCTATGCCTTGGGTCCGCTGCTCGGCATCCTGCTGGGCGCTCTCGCCTGGGACAGGCTCATCGCACCAAAGCGGTGAAGGCGCATAAATATCAGCCATTCACCCGCGTGGCAGTGCGGTGCTCTCGCGCAGGATGATCTCGACCGGGAGGACCTCGGAAGCGGGCTCCGATTGGCCGCGGACCATCTCGAGTAGCCGGGTCGCCGCCACATGGCCCATGCGCTGAGCCGGCACGCGGATCGTCGTCAGCTTGGGAAAGGTGAATTCGGCAAGCGGCAGATCGTCGAAGCCGATGATCGACATGTCCCTCGGAACATCGAGACCCGAGGCCCGGCATTCGGTCATGGCGCCGATCGCCTGGATGTCGTTGGCGGCGAAGACCGCGGTCGGCGGGACGACATCGTCGAGCATGCGGCGCATCGCGGTGCGGCCTTCGATGAATTCGAAATCGCGCTCGAAGATCAATGTCGGATCGATGGCGATGTCGATCTCGGCGAGCGTGTCCTCATAGGCCTTGCGCCGTTCGAGCGCCCGGTCGTTGAGCTCGGTGCGGCCGCAGATCAGGCCGATGCGGCGATGGCCGAGCTCGATGAGATGCGTCATCGCCATGCGGCCGGCCGCGTAATTGTCGAAGGACACGCACGGAAGATTGGCGGCGGTGTCCAGCCGCCAGGTCACGACACAAGGGATGCCGTGGCGCTCGATCAGCCGATAGATGGCAGGATCGCGTCCGCCGCCGGTGAGGATCAACCCATCGACACGGCGCTCGACCAGATGACGGATCATGCGGCGCTCCTCATCGGGCGAGAATTCGCTGACGCCGAGCAGCACGCCATAGGATTCGCGCTGGGCCACGCGCTGGATGGCCTGGGTCGAGGCGGCATAGATCGAGTTGGTGATCGTCGGGATGACGAGGCCTATGGTCATCGAGCGGGCACCGGCGAGGGCGCCCGCCATGCCGTGCAGCACGTAATCGTGGCGCTCGATCACCTTGAGCACGGCCTTGCGCCGCTCGGGCCGTACACGCTCGGGATTGTTCAGCACGCGCGATACGGTGGCGGTCGAGACGCCGGCCTCCTTGGCGATCTCCTTGATCGTCTTGCGCTCCTGCGGCGAAGAGGAAAACTCGTCCTCGCGCGGCGGATCCTCGGTCATTATGTAAGCGCTTTCAGTTTGCCTGCCTGGAAACCGGGTTGCCGTCAGAAATTCGCTCCCCTTCAAAAACACAAACGAATCTCGAAAGATAGATCACGATTAGAAATCCTAAAGTGTCACTTTAGGATAAGTCAAGCCGAATGCGATTGACTCAAATATCCTCTGTCGTAAGCTCATATTTGTAAGCGCTTACAAATTGGGTCACGATGCCTCATTATATAAAGAAAGCCGCGGGCCAAGAGCGCGCCGATACGCTCGCCGTCGAACGCACGGTCGGCGAGATGATCGGGCGCATCCGCGAGGAGAGGGATGATGCCGTCCGGCATTACGCGAAAGCCCTCGACAAATGGGAAGGCGAGAGCTTCCGCGTCTCTCCCGACCAGATCCGCGCGGTCTCCAAGGCCTTGCCCGAAAGCTTCAAGGACGATTTCGCCTTCTGCCTGAAGAATATCCAGGAATTCGCCCGCCGCCAGCGCGCCTCCTTGAGCGAATTCACGACCGAGATCGCGCCCGGCGTGGAGCTGGGGCAGAAGCTCGTGCCCGTAGCCAATGTGGGCTGCTACATCCCCGGCGGCAAATATCCGCTCATCTCGGCCGCGGCGATGAGCGTCGGCACGGCGCGGATCGCCGGCGTCGATCACATCATCGGCTGCGCGCCGCCGCGGCCCGGCGAAGCGGGGATGTATCCCCACACGCTCCATGCGCTTCAGGCCTCGGGCGCGGATGAGATCTATTGCATCGGCGGCGTGCAGGCCATGGCCGCCATGGCCTTCGGCTGCGTGGGCATGCGGCCGGTCGACATGATCACGGGCCCCGGCAATGCCTATGTCGCGGAAGCGAAGCGCCAGCTCTTCGGCCTGGTCGGCATCGACCTGCCGGCGGGCCCGACGGAGATTTGCATCCTCGCCGATGACAAGGCCGATCCCGCTCTCGTTGCCACCGACCTTCTCGGTCAGGCCGAGCACGGACCCGACAGCCCCGCCTGGCTGGTCACGACATCGAAAAAGCTGGCGGAGGCCGTGGTGAAGGAGATCGAGCGCCAGCTCGTCGATCTTCCGACCCACGACATCGCTTCGCGCTCCTGGCGCGATCATGGCGAGATCGTCGTCGCCGATGGCAGGGAGGAAGCGGCCCAGATCGTCGATGCCTATGCGCCCGAGCATCTGGAGATCCAGACTGAGAGCGACGACTGGTATCTGGCGCGGCTCAGGAACTATGGCAGCGCCTTTGTCGGCGAGGAATCGACCGTCGCCTATGGCGACAAGGGTGTGGGCACCAATCACACGCTGCCGACGGGGCGCGCCGCGCGTTACACCGGCGGACTCTGGGTCGGCAAATTCATCAAGACCGTCACCTGGCAAAGGCTGACACGCAAAGCGAGCCGCGATCTCGCCGGGCCCTTCGAACGCATCTGTGCGGCGGAAGGCATGCTGGCGCATGCGCTGACCTGCAAGGCGCGCGCCGAACGCTATCGGGGAGAGAATGCATGATCTTCTTCTGGGCCGAGACGCCGGATGGCTGGGGGATTCCCGGACTTCACGGTCCCTGGGCCGAGGATGAGCTCGACGGCTATGTGCAGTCGGGCGTCTATCTGATCCGCGGCCGGGCTGAGAACATCCTCATCGATACCGGCAATTGGACGACACCCGACTATGACAACGGCATGGGCGAGTTTCTGATCGAAAAGCTCGATCAGGAGAAGAACGATCTCAAATATATCCTGATCACTCATTTCCATTACGACCATACCGGCAATGCCGCGGTCTTGAAGAAGCGCTATGGCGCGGAAATCGTCGCTCATCCCGCCGACAAGCCGATCATCGAAGATCCGATGCTGGTCACCAAAGCGGAGAATCTGAAGCGCTTCGGGACGACGCCGGCCGAGGTGCTGGCCGATTTCAACTTGGCGGAGGGCGAGAGCCTCGGCCTCTCCGACCCCGAGATCGTGCGCCGGCATTGGAACCGGCCGGTCGAAGTCGACGTGACGGTCGATGACGGCGACGTGCTCGAGGTCGGCGGCCTCAAGCTCGAGATCATGCATCTTCCCGGTCACTGCCCGGGCCAGATCGGCGTGTGGAACAAGCATTCGGGCACGCTCTATTCCGCCGACATCATGCATTTCCCGACACCGCTCGGGCCCTTTCCGATCGGCGATGCCAAGGCGCATCGCCGCTCGATCGAGCGCTGCATCGAGATCAAGCCGCAGCTCATCCTCGAAGGCCACGGCCTCTCCGCCTATTCGGCGGACAGCGCGCTCCGGCGCCTCCTCCATATGCGGCGCCAGCAGGAGGACATCGAATACTGGATCATCCATGTGCTGGCGCGGGCCGGGCGGCCGATGACCATTTCCGATCTCGTACCCGAGGTCATGCCGGTGAAGAGCGAGCTCGATTATGCCGTGTCGACCGGCATCGGCATGCGGCGCTGCTATGCCGAGTGCTGCATCCAGACGCATCTCATCTGGCACATCGAGAAAGGCAACGCGCTGCGCATCAATGAAAGCGGGCAGGTGAAATTCGCGGCGACCGCAAGGGGCAAGGACTGGGCATCGGAAGTGCACGAGGCCCGAAGGGCAAACAAATGGAGCTGAGCTCCAAGCCAAGGAGGGAAGAAATGTCGAAGGGTTTCAGAAAGTCTCGCTTTCCCGATTTCACCGACAAGAAGGTGATCGACCGCCATATGGACGCCTATGGGACGAGCGGCCTGTCGCGCCGCGACTTCCTTTCTTTCGCGACCGCAAGTGCGGTGGCCGCGTCCTTCGCCGGCACGATCGGCGCGCCGGGCGTCGCGGTCGCCGCGACCAGCGGCAAGATCGCCCATCTGATGATGACGCTGCAGCTCGAATATGTCGCCAATGCCGATGCCGGCGCCAAAGGGGCCGCGGCGGCGCTCGGTCTCGAGCAAGTGGCGGTCGACGGCCAGCTCGACAGCGAGCGCCAGCTCAACCAGTTCGAGCAGCAGGCGACCGCCGGGGTCAAGGCGGTGATGCTGCATGCGCCGGGCGGCGGCTCGATCAAGCGCATCGCCGAGCTCGCCAACCAGAACAAGATCTGGCTCGACAACACCTGGGGCACGCTGCCCTGGTACACGCCTTTCGAGGCCGGCGACTATTGGACGCTCTATGCGGTGCCGGAGGAGTTCTCCGCCCATGGCGATGTGACGCGCACCGTGTGCAAGGCGGTGATGGAGGCCTTTGGCGGCGGCGAGCTCGTCGGCGTCACCGGCGTCGAAGGCAATTCGACCGATCTTATCCGCTCACGTGGACGGGACGCGGCGATCAAGGAATTCCCCAAGATCACGCTCGCCGGTGAATTGCCCGGCAAATGGAACCGCGAGGACAGTCAGAAGGCGATGGAGGACCTGATCTCGCGCCATCCCAATCTCAAAGGCGTCATCGCGCAGAATGACGACGTGGCGGATGGCTGCATCGCCGCACTCAAGGCGGCGGGCCTCAGGCCCGGCCAGGATGTCTTCATCTCCGGCGCCGACGGCACGACCGGTGGTGCGGAGATGATCAAGCAGGGCCTGCTGCTCGCCACCAGCGCCAATGTCCCGCAATACATGGGCGCCATGCTGACGGCGCGGCTCTATGACGTGCTCAATGGCTGGAAGCCGCGTGCCGCCGAACGGCTGATGAGCTGGCGCTCGGTGACGATGACCAAGGACAATGTCGATGTGTATCTCGCCCGCTATGTGAACAATGGCGATGCGGCGCCCTTCGACTACAAGCGCCTGTCGAAAGTGGCGCATCCCGACGATTGGGACCCGCAGGCCGAGCTTTTCCCCATGGATATCGACCTCGAATGGGGCGGCATAGCGAAGCCGGACGGCTGGGACTATCCGGCGGACTACAAGAAAGCGCGCGAAAGCGGCGAGGCCGCGGCGGTCGCCAAGGAATATGCCGAACATTACAAGATTCCGATGTTCGGTCCGGCGCCGAAGCTTTGACGTCGAGCGAGCAGTAAGCGAGCCTTCGCATGAGCGCGCCCCCTGCCGACCATCCTGCGGCACTCAGCGCCAGAAGCTTGAGCAAGCGCTATGGCGAGACCCTGGCGCTGAGCCATGTCGATCTGACCCTCGAGGCGAAGAAGGTCGTGGGCCTTGTTGGCGAGAACGGCGCCGGCAAATCGACGCTGCTCAATATCCTGTCCGGCATCACGTCACCCGATGCGGGCACCCTGGAGATCCAGGGTGCCCGCCAGTCGCTCGCGGGCTATGGCGCGGCGCAGCGCCTGGGCGTCGGGCGCGTGTTCCAGGAACAGGCGCTCATCGGCACCATTCCGGTGTTCGAGAATCTGCTGCTCGGCGCGGAAGCGCGCTTCACCCGCCTCGGCCAGTTCATGCGCCGACGCGACATGATCCGGCTGGCGCAGGAGATGGTCGATGAAGCGGGCGCCAAGATCGACGTCCGGCGCCTGACCCAGAGCTTGAGCTTTTCCGAGCGCCAGGTTGTCGAGATCATTCGGGCCTGTATCGGACCCAAGAGCCTCCATGGCGTCGAAACGCCGATCATCGTGCTCGATGAGCCCACGGCGTCACTGGAGAAAGGCGATGAGAGACTGTTCTTCGATCTCATCGACAAGGTCAGGCAGTCGAGCGCCGTCCTCTTCGTGTCGCACCGGCTGACCGAGATCCTTTCCATTTGCGATGAGGTCGTCATCCTGAAGGATGGGCGCCGTGTCGCCTCGGTGACGCCGGCAGAAGCCGATGAGCGCGATCTGCATCGGCTGATGGTCGGGCGCGAACGCGACGCCGACTACTATCACGAAGAAGAGCAGCGCGACGGCGATCTCGGACGTCCGGGCTTCGCGGCGCGCGGCCTCACACGCGCGGATGTCTATGATGATGTCGGCTTCGAGGTGAAAGCCGGCGAGATTCTGGGCATTGGCGGCCTGCTCGATTCGGGCAAGTCGGAGCTGGGCAAGGGGCTTGCCGGCATCGAGCGCCCGGAGCGAGGTGAGATCCATCTTGGCGACGGACGCTGGACGGCACCCGAGATCACCAAGGCCATTCCCAAGGGGCTCGGCTATGTGCCGGCGGAAAGGCTGGCCGAGGGCATGATCGCGAGCCAGCCCGTCGCCTGGAACATCTCCTCCGCCAGCGGCGCCGATCTCTTCTCGACGCGCTGGGGCCTTTGGCGCCACCGCCGTGAAGCGGCGGTCAGCGCGCGGTTCATGGACAGGCTAAAGATCAAGGCCAGATCGCCGCAAACACCGGCGGCCCGGCTGTCGGGCGGCAATCAGCAGAAGGTCGTTCTGGCGCGCTGGCTGGCGCGCGACTTGCGCGCCCTGGTGCTCGACAATCCGACGCGCGGCGTCGATGCCGGCGCCAAGGAAGAGATCTATGCGCTGTTGCGTGCTTTGACCGCCAAGGACGTCGCGATCGTCCTGATCACCGACGACCTGCTCGAGCTGATCGGCCTCGCCAACCGCATCGCGATCATGCGGCAAGGGACGCTCTCCCGGATCATCGATGCCCGGGCCGATGCCAAGCCGACCGAGCAGGAACTGGTCGCCATGATGCTCGGCGCCGGTGACGGCGATCAGACGCCCGAGAGGGCGGCATGACGGACGAGGGCGTTCATATGGCTCTGTCCAGTGCCGATCGATCGACCGGCAAGGCGGCATTCAATGGCATCTGGCTTCCGATTGCCGTCGTCATCGCGCTCATCGTCTTCTTCTCCCTCGCCAGCGACGCCTTCTTCAGCCTGCGCAACATGACGGGCATACTGGGCCAGGCCAGCACCTTGCTGCTCGCCTGCCTCGGCGCGTCCTTCGTGGTCCTGATGGGCAGCATCGACCTCTCCGTCGGCGCCATCGTGCTCCTGGTCGGTGCCGTCACCGTCACGGCCCTGAACGCCTTCGGCATGGGCGTCGATGCGCTGGCGGTGAGCCTGGTCGCCGGAGCACTTCTCGGCCTCGTCAATGGCGTGCTCTATTCGCTAGGCCGCATCCCGTCCTTCGTGGTGACGCTCGGCACGCTGTCGGTCTTCACCGGCGCCGCCTGGGAATTGCTGCAGGGACGTGCCTTGCGCTTCTCCTCGCCCGCTTTCGAGGAGCTCGCGATCGGCCAGTTCATCCCGCATGTACCGAATATCGCGCTTTTCGCCATCGGCGTCTGGGTGCTGGCGAGCCTCGCCGGCCAGATGACGCGCTTCGGCCGCTATATGTACATCATCGGCGGCGGCGAAGCGGTGGCGCGCAATGTCGGCATCCCGCTCACGCGCTACAAGATCTATGCCTTCGTCATATCGGGGCTGCTCGCCGGCCTTGCCGGCGCGCTCGCGGTCGCGCGGCTCGGCGCCGCTGGTCCGACACTCGGTCAGGAATTGCTGCTCAACTCGCTCGCCGCCATCGTGGTCGGCGGAACGTCGCTGTCGGGCGGTATAGGCGGCGTCCATCGCACGCTGATCGGCGTCGCCATCATCGCGCTGCTCGATAACGGCCTCAATCTCATGGGCGTCAATCAATACACACAAATGGTGATCAAGGGCGCGGTCGTCGTGGCCGCCGTCCTGATAAGCCAGGACCGGCGGGGGAGCATTGTCATCAAGTGAGGGTTAGGTTCAGACAGAGAGGACGACAACATGACTAAGATCCGGACTAGGGGACTGACGCGCCGAGCGCTCATGCGCGGCGCGGGTTCGGGGATCGCCGCCTATGCGGTGGCGCCCATGCTCGCCGGCCGCGCTTCAGCGCAAGCCGGCGATCTCGCCACCATCCATGAAACCGCCGCCGCGGCGGCGAAGAAACTGGCCGAAGGCCGCAGCGTGACGCTCAAGATCCTGCAGCCGTCAGGCTCGCTCGGCAATGTCAAGCCGGTGGCCGACCGGTTCACCGAGGCGACCGGCATCAAGTTCGACTATATCGAGGTGCCGCTGGGCGAGATCAACCAGAAGGTCCTGCTCGAAGCGGTGTCGAAATCGGGCGCCTTCGATATCGCGCTGCCCGCAACCTTCGGCATTCCCGATCTGGCCGAATCGGGTATTCTCGTCAATCTCGACCAATATGCGCAGAAATACGAGCCGGCGGACTATCAGAAGGACGCTCTCTATACGATCGGCGACTACTACAAGGGCAGCCTCTATGGCTACCAGACCGACGGCGACACCTATCTCATGTTCTACAACAAGCCGTGGCTCGATGACGACGCCGAGCGGAAAGGCTTTGCCGACAAGAACGGCTATGAGCTGAAAGTGCCCGATACCTGGCAGGAGCTCGATCAGATGCTGGCCTGGTTCCATCGGCCCGACAAAGGCAAATTCGGCGGCGCGCTCTTCCGCACCCAGTATTTCATCGCCTGGGAATGGTGGGGCAGGTTCCATGCCAAGGGCTTCTACCCCTTGGCCGACGATCTGACGCCGCAGATCAACAATGAGGCGGGGGTCGCGGCGCTCGAAGAGCTGATCGCCGCCTCGCAATATCTCTATCCGGGCGCCAAGACCAACGGGTTGTTCGAAAACTTCGAAGCCTTCGGGGAAGGCGACAAATTCGCCAATATCGGCTGGGGCGGCACGCAGAAGTTCCTCAACTCCGACAAGTCGAAGATCAAGGGCAAGCTCGCTTTCGGCGACATGCCGGGCGGCCTCGTCAATGGCGAACTCGTCAGGACGCCCTATTTCAACTGGGGCTGGAATTATATCGTGTCGAGCGTGTCGCCGGAGCCCGAGATCGCCTATCTCTACACGCTCTTTGCCGCATCGCCCGTGCTCTCGACCATCGCGGTGCGCGATCCTGCCGGCTATTTCGATCCGACCCGCAACGCCCATTACGAGGATGCCGAGATCAAGAGGACCTATTCGCCGGAATTCCTCGTCGCTCACAAAGCGTCGATGATCAATTCGATCCCCGATCTCTATCTCAAGGGTCAGGGCGAGTATTTCGACGAGTTGCGCGTCAATATCGCGGCTGCCGATGCCGGCACCAAGACCGCCAAGGCGGCGCTCGACGATACCGCCGCCGCCTGGGCGCGCATCACCAGGCGCATGGGCGCAAGGAGCCAGGAAGTGCAGTGGCGCTTCCTCAAATCGAACTATCCGGCCGGCATACGCGACAAGCTCAAGTGAGCGACATGACGACGAGAGATGCGGCGCCCAAAGCGCCGCATCGCCAAGTGGGTAATGCGGGCGAGGGGAAAACCCCCGGCCTCGCCCGTCTTATCCCATTCAATGTGGCGCTGGTGCTGCCGGCGCAGCTCACCATGATGGTCGTCGTCGTCATTCCGACCCTCATCGTCATCTGGCTGTCGCTGACCGACTGGCAGCCCACCCAGGCTATTCCCTGGTGGAAGGCCGAGCCCGTGTGGTTCTGGAACTATTACGACCTCTGGTATGATGACCGCTTCATCAATGCCGTATTGCGCACTCTGGGCGTGGTGGCCTTGTGCATCACCGTCGAGCTGGCGCTGGCGCTCGGCCTTGCGCTCCTGTTTCTCGAGGACTGGTGGTGGAAACGCTTCGCCGTCTCGGTGATCATCCTGCCGATGATGATCATTCCGGTCGATGCCGCCAACGCTTTCTTCATGCTGTTCAACGATCGCGGGCCCATCAATCACCTGATCTCGCTCGTGACGGGTCAGCCCTTCACCTTTTCCTGGCTGTCGCATCCGACATGGGCGATGCTGCCGATCGTGCTGTGCGAGATCTGGCAATGGACCCCTTTGATGTTCCTGATGGTGCTCACCGGCCTCATCGCCCTGCCGCAGAACCAGATCAAGGCGGCGGTGGCGCTCGGCGCCTCGCCGGCGCGCATCTTCCGACGCATCATGCTGCCGCTGCTCACCCCCGTCATCGGCATCGCCGTGCTGATCCGCGCGATCGAGACCTTCAAGATCTTCGATCCGGTCTACATACTGACCCGCGGCCAGCCGGGCGGCGCCACCGAGACGATCTCGATGTATATGTACAACGGCGCTTTCGTCTATTTCCGCATGGGCTATGTCGCGGCGGCGGCACTCATCGTGCTGGTGCTGGTGATCTCGCTGTGCCTTGCGCTGGCCCGGCCGCTCAAGAGGCACGGCTGAGATGGCAAGAAACGTGCTGGCAACAGGCCTCAAGCGCTTTGCCGTCATTCTCGGCATGCTCATCGCCTTCTTCCCGATCTACTGGCTACTCGCGACCTCGATCAAGCCCTATGACGAATGGGCGGCCTGGCCGCCGGTCTGGCTCACCGAGCAGCCGACCTTGCAGAACTACCGGATCGTGTTCTTCCCGCAAGCGGCGCGCGACTTCGCCGCCACGCAAGCGGGCTCGCTCGACTACAAGGTATCGGGCAGCGCCTGGAAGGCGTTCCAGGACAGCGCCATCATCTCGACGGTGGCGACGATCCTGTCGGTCGTCTTCGGCACGCTCGCCGCCTATTCGATCGTGCGCTTCCGGACGGGCGGCGAGAACTATCCGTTCCAGTTCCTGACCGTCAGGATGATGCCGCCGATCGCGGTGGTGGTGCCGATGGTGGCGCTCTTTGCCATGCTGAGGCTCGCCGACACTTATGCCGGCATGATCCTCGCTTATACGGCCTTCACATTGCCTTTCTCGATCTGGATGATCCGCTCCTTCATCGAGGATGCGCCGGCCGAGCTCGAGGGTGCCGCCATGGTGCATGGCATGAGCCGGGTGGAAGCTTTCATCAAGGTCACGCTGCCCCTGATCCGCGGTGGCATCCTGGCGACGGCACTTTTTATTTTCATCCTCAACTGGTCGGAGTTCCTCTTCGCGCTGGTATTGACCTCGGGCAAGATCGTCACCGTCACGCTGCAGGTCGCCAATTATGTCTCGGCCTCCTCCGGCAAGCTTTATGGCGTGCAGGCCGCCATGGGCGCCATATCGACGCTCCCGGTGATCTGCTTCGGCTATCTCATCCAGAGGCATCTGGTGCGCGGCCTGACACTCGGCGCGGTGAAAAGATGACCCCGCGGCTCGCGCTCAAGGGGCTGGCCAAGAGCTATGACGGCGTCGAGGCGGTGCGCGGCCTCGACCTCACGCTGGCGTCGGGAGAGTTCCTGTCGCTGCTCGGCGCGTCGGGCTGCGGCAAGTCGACGACGCTCGCGATGATCGCGGGCTTCGAGACGCCGAGCGCCGGGACCATCGCCATCGACGGCAAACCGGTCAATGACACGCCGCCCGGCCGCCGCCGGATCGGGATGGTGTTCCAGGACTATGCAGTCTTCAGCCGGCTGACCGTCAAGAGCAATCTGGCTTTCGGTCTCGAGGCGCAAGCTGTCGCCCGCGCCGAGCGCGGACGGCGCATTGCCGATATCGCGGCCAAGCTCGATCTCACCGCACTGCTCGACCGCCGCGGCGCCAGCCTCAATATGAGCGAGATGCAGCGTGTCGCCATCGCCCGCGTGCTGGTGACGGAGCCGCGCCTGCTGCTGCTCGATGAGCCCATGTCCAATCTCGATGCGGGTTTGCGCGCCTCGCTGCGCAGCGAGCTCAAGCAGATCCAGAAGAGCCTCGGCCAGACCGTGCTCTATGTGACGCATGACCAGGTCGAGGCCATGGCGATGTCAGACCGGATCGCGGTGATGCGGCAAGGCGTCATCGAGCAGATCGGCACGCCGCAGGAGATCTATCACCGGCCCCGGACGCGCTTCGTTGCCGAGTTCATCGGCGATCCGCCCATCAACCTGGTTCCCTGCCAAGTGATCGAGGGCCGGGCGGTGACGGCCCTGCATGAAGCGATCGCCTTGCGCGTCAGCGATGCGCCCCAGGGCCTGCATCTGCTCGGCATCCGGCCGCACGACCTCAGGCTCGCGCGCGAGAAGAGCGCCGGCGCGGCCCGGACCATCGTGCGCTTTGTCGAGAATCTGGGGGCCGAGCATGTCGCCTATGTCGATTATGGCGATGCGGTTGCCGCCGCGATCATGCGCCCGGGCTTCGCCGCGCCGGGCGATCAACTGTGGGCCAGCGTGAATGCGGCCAAGGTCCATCTCATCCGCGGCGACAATGACCAGGTCGTCCTGCCGGAGGCCGCCTGATGGATTGGCTCGCGCTCAAAGACATCACCAAGACTTATCCCGGCAAAGTGACGGCTCTGTCCGACATCGATCTCAGGCTTCGCAAAGGTGAGTTCTTCACCATTGTCGGACCGACCAATGCCGGCAAGTCGACGCTGCTCAAGACGATCGCCGGCCTAGAGCGGCAGGATCGCGGTACGATCGCGCTCAAGGGCCGGGATCTCGGCGCGCTGCAGCCGCGCGAGCGGAAAGTGAGCCTGCTGTTCCAGAATATCGCTCTGTTCCCCGATCGCACCGGTTTCGAGAATGTTGCCTTCCCTTTGCGCGTCGCCGGGATGGCGGAGGCGGCGGTCAAGGCGCGCGTCGATGAGGTCGCCAATCTGCTCAAGGTCGATCATTTGCTGTCCCGGTTGCCACGCACCTTCTCGGGCGGCGAGCAGCAACGGGTCGCCATCGGCCGGGCCATCAGCCATCCGGCCGATCTCCTGATGCTCGACGAGCCCCTCACCAATCTCGATGCACGTATCCGCATCGCTTTGCGGCTCGAATTCAAGAAGCTGCATCGCGAGACCGGCCAGACGATCCTCTATGTGACGCATGACCAGATCGAGGCCTTGTCGATGTCGGACCGCATCGGCGTCCTCAACAATGGCCGGTTCGAGCAAGTGGGCACGCCGGATGATGTCTATCACCGGCCGGCGAGCGAATTCGTGGCGCGCTTCATCGGTTCGCCGCCCATGAATATCCTGCCTGTCGAGCTGAAACCGAAGAATGGCGCGCCGCAGGCGGTCGGGTCCGGTTTCACAACGGCTGTCGCAAGTGCCGGACCTCTTCCGGCTCATGCCGCCGTTGGAATCAGGCCGGAAGAAATCCAGGCGGCATCCAGGCCCTCTCCCGAGACACCCTTTGCGGGCGAAGTCCTGTGGATCGAACACTTGGGTAGCCATCAAATCCTGGATGTGAAGCTCGGTGATCACCTCATCAAGGTCAGGACCGCGGCCGATCATCCGGTTGAGAGCGAAGGGCCGGCCTGGTTTGGTTTCACGGTGAAAAGCGGCCGCATCCTCGACCGGGACACGAAATTGTTCATCACCACCGATCGCGACGAAGCCGATCTTGCGAAGAAGGAGGAATTCACATGTGTGTGACAGGCGCTTGCGGCAAGCATGGCGGACTGCCCGGAAAGTTCGCCTATGCGAAATTTTCCGACGACCTGGAACTGGCACCGCAACGGCGGCTGGAGGAGGTGATCGCCATGTCGCCCGAGGACATGGCGCGCTCGTCCTTGATGATCATGGGCATCTATAACGAGCTCCTGCGCACCGCGGCCAGCCTCGAGGATGCCGATTATCGCCGGCTGATGACCGAATGCATCACGGGACCTAAGATCACCTTCCTTGAATTGTATCCGAGCGACGACGACCGGCGAAAGCTGTTCAAGGAAATGGTCAAGCTCGGCTTCTTCAATGCGGCGGACGATCCCGACCATGTGTGGCCCAGGGGGCACATGTCGCCGCAGACCTATCTCACCGCGCCCTCGAGCCATAATGATTTCTACAATGCGCATCCGGGCGGGCTCGCACTGACGGTCGCCTATAATATCCGCATGGCCGATGCCTATACGCAGAATTACCGCCAGGTCTATGGCGTGCCGATCAATCGCGACGTGTCGGTGGCGGGCCTCCTGGTGCATGAATATCCGAAGGTCTGGCTTTATCAGTGGCAGCAGGACGGCACCTGGCTCGAGGAGCCGCGCACCGTCTATGACGATACCTGGCATGCGCACTGCATCTATGTGACGGCCGAGCTGATGCATCGCCGCTTCGACAGCCGGATCGTCATGGCCATGGCGGCGGCGCATCAGCTCTCCGCGCTCAATGCGTCGATGGACGGCCGCAAGGTGGTGACGAACTGGGTCGGGCTCGACCGTGTCGCCCATTTCATCAAGGCCGCCGCCGTGCTGGCCAATGTCGATCCGGTCGGTTACGGCCTGCTCGAAAGGAAAGGCGGCGAGGTGGTACTGGCGCCGCAGCCGGCCGAGCAATGGGTCACTCATCTCGCCGACATGAACTGGCCCTATACGATGGGCGCCGCGCATCTCTATACCGAGCCGATGCTGCGCCAGTTCGCGGCAAGCCGGCTCAAGCTCAAGGAGTGCGACCAGGCCGGAAAGCCGTTCAACCAGCTCAAGAACTATGTGTGGTCGCAGCTCAGCCAGATCACGCTCTATGAGATCCTGGTGCGCGAGGACGAGGATGCCGCCTTCCGCACCCTCGACCGGCTGGTCGCCGCATGAATGACGCATCGTCGACCTTCGAGGACCGGGCGCTGGCCTTCGGGCGCGACGTCTATTCCGGCCATGGCAAGATCGAGATCCTGCCCAAGGTAGGCGCCGAGACGCTGGCCGATATGGCGGTCGCCTATACGCCAGGCGTCGGCCATGTTGTGCGCCGGCTGTTGGCGCATCCGGAAGAGCTCGGCCGGCAGACGACCAAGGACAATATGGTGGCGCTGGTCACCGACGGCACGGCGGTGCTGGGCTTCGGCAATGTCGGGCCCCATGCCGGCATGCCGGTGATGGAAGGCAAGGCGGTGATGTTCAAGGCGCTGGCCGGCATCGACTGCATGCCATTGTGCCTCGATGTCAAAAGCCCGGAACAGTTCTGCGACGTGGTGGCGGCCCTCGAGCCGAGTTTTGGCGGCATCAACATGGAAGATGTCGCGGCACCGCATTGCTTCCGGATATTGCGTTCACTGGATGAAAGGCTGTCGATTCCGGTCATTCACGACGATCAATATGGAACGGCGACGGTGGCGCTGGGCGGCCTCATCAAGGCGCTGGAGCTCACGGGGCGGAAACCCGGCGATGTCCGAGTCGTGGTCAATGGCGTGGGCGCGGCCGGCTCGGCGACGATCTTCATGCTGGAGGCGCTCGGTGTCGGCGATATCGTGGCCGTCGACCGCAACGGCATATTGAAGGCCGGGGATCCGCTGGCGCATGATTATTGGCGCGAGATCGCGGCGCGCAGCAACCGTTCGCAACTGACCGGCGGCCTTGCCGATGCGCTGAAGGGGGCGGACGTCTTCATCGGTCTCTCGGTCGGCGGCATCGTCGATGAAAAAATGATCCGCGCGATGGCCAAGGATCCGATCGTTTTTGCGCTCGCCAATCCCGAGCCCGAGATATCGCCCGACAGAGCGCGCGCCGCGGGTGCTGCGATCGCGGCCAGCGGGCGGTTCGACTTCCCCAATCACTGCAACAATGTGCTGGCTTTCCCCGGCCTCATGCGGGGCGCGCTCGATACGAAAGCGAAGTCCGTCTCGATCGGCATGTGCCTTGCCGCATCGCGCATGCTGGCGAGGCTCGGCAGCAACGACACCGAGCATATCCTGCCCTCGCCGCTCGATCCTCTCACCCATGCGAGCGTAGCCGAGGCCGCTGCGCTGGCGGCGGTGTCGGAAGGGCTTGCCCAAATCAGCGTGAGACCGGGGGAAGTGCGGTCCCGCACTTTGGCGCTGACGCAGCTGGTCGCGGAACGGCAAGCGAGCCTGCCTAGGAAAGGGTGATGATCGGCTCCGGCAGGCCCGGAATATCGACCGGCCGCATGAAGACCGAGCCGCCAATATCCTGTGCCTTGGTTTCTTCCGTCGTTCCGGCGCCCCATCCCGTCGTGACATGGAGCGTCTTGAGCCCCGGCCCGCCGAAGCACAGGCTGGTGACATGGGCCGTGGGGAGCGGCAGCGACAGCTTGATCGTCCCTTGCGGATCGAGGCACACGACCTTGCTTCCGGCATAGAGCGCGCACCAGATATTGCCGGCGCTGTCGACGGTCAGCCCATCGGGCAGGCCGTCATCCGGTCCAAACTGAATGAAAGTGCGCTTGCCCGACAGCGTCCCGTCCTGGCCGAGGTCATAGGAGAGGATGCGGCGGCCATAGGAATCGCTGAAATAGAGCTTGCGGTTGTCGGGCGAAAAACTGGGACCGTTGCAGACGACGAAGCCGTCATCGGCGACGGTCGCCGTCCCGTCGGCGGCAACGCGATAGAAGATGGCGTTGGGCGAGACTTCCGGGACATCATAAGTTCCGATCCAATAGCGCCCGGCGCGATCGATCTTGCCGTCATTGAAGCCCAAATCGGTGCGGCCCTTTTTCGGATCGGCAAACGCCGTGGTCTTGCCGGTCGCGGGATCAAAGAGATAGAGACCGTTGTCGAGCGCCAGAAGGAGGCGGCCCTTGTCGGCGAAGACCAGCGATCCGATCGCCTTGCCGGCATCGATCTTCCAGGTCTCGACCGGACCCTTCGCCTGTTTCCGCCGATGCACGAAGGGCCCATAGAAATCGATCCAATAGAGCGCCTGTTCGGTAGGATGCCACAAGATGCTTTCGCCCAGCCTGTCATGCGTTTGGGCGCAGATCTGCCAATCGGAACCGCTCATGTTCGTTTTCCTCTCAAACTCGTTTGCCGGCGGTTGTGCCGCCATCGATGGTGATGATGCTGCCGGTGGCGAAGCTCGCGGCGGGCGATGCCGCAAAGACAATGGCCTCGGCGATCTCGCTTGGACGAGCGACGCGGCCGAGCAGCGGAAAACTCGCCCATTGCCGGCGCGCCGCTTCGGGATCGGACGTGGCCTTGACGGCATTCTCCATCATGTCGGTCGCGACCGGTCCCGGACAGATGCAGAGCGCCCGGACATCGGGGGCGAGCTCCACCGCGAGCGCCTTGGTCAGGCCGATGACGGCGCCTTTCGAGGCGGCATAGACAGAGCTCCCGCCATAGCCCAGGAGGCCGGCATCGGAGCTGACATTGACGATGACGCCGCGCCTCTGCCGCAGAGAAGGCAACAGCGATCGGCTGAGCAGGAAGCCCGCGGTCAGGTTGATCTCGATGGTGCGGTCGAAGAAGGCCTCATCCGAGTTGATGATGGACTTCTCGATATAGATGCCGGCGCAATTCACCAATATATCGATTGCGCCCGCTTCCTCAGCGAGGCGCTTCGTCTCGCCGCGGCGCGCCAGATCGGCGGCATGTCCCGTGATCCGATCGCGATGGCCGAGCTCATCGATCGTGCGGTCGACATCGCCCCGGCTCCTCCCATGCACGATGACCTCGGCCCCTTTCGCCAGAAAGAGCTCGGCCGTGGCGCGGCCGATGCCGCGCGTCGATCCGGTCACCAGGACGCGCTTTCCGGACAGCAGAGCCATCACATCCTCCCCGCCGAGCTGCCGCCATCGATCGCCACCGCGCTCCCCGTCATGAAGGCGGCGGCGGGCGAGGCGAGGCAGAGCACGAAGGCCGCGATCTCCTGCGGCGTGGCAAGCCGTCCGAGCGGATGATACTGCCGGAACCTTCGATAGTAATCGTCGGGATCACCGCTCGCCCTGGCACAATCCTGCATCAGCTCGGTATCCATCGTGCCGGGACAGAGCGCGTTGAGGCGGATGTTGAGTGGCGCCAGCTCGAGCGCCATGGATCGCGTCATGGCGATGAGGCCGTGCTTCGCCGAAACATAGGCGATGTTGTCGGCGATCGCCTGGAGACCGAGCTCGGAGGCGATATTGACGACCGAGCCTTGCGATTGCGTGAGCAAAGGCAAAGCGGTGCGCGTGGTGAAGAAGGCGGCCTTCAGCACGACCGCCAGATGCAGGTCCCAATGCGCATCGTCGGTCTCTTCGATCGGCTTCTCGATATTGACCGCCGCATTGTTGACCAGGATGTCGAGCCGGCCGTGGCGGAGCACTGGCGCCAGGGCCAGAGCCGCTCCTTTAGCGGTCGCGAGGTCGGCCGGGGCCGGAATCAGGTGTTCGCCCCCACCGGCCTTGGCGATTGCGGCATCGACCTGCTCGGCGGTGCGGTCATTGAGGAAGACGCTGGCGCCGGCGGCAAGGAAGGCTTGCGCGATGGCAAAGCCCAAGCCCCGGCCCGCGCCCGTCACCAACACGGATTTCCCGCTATAGTCGAAGACCATCATCCTTTCACCCGCGATACCGGCTGACCGACAGGGCCACTATGGTCGATCCGATGCTGAGGACAAGCAGCAAAGTGGCGAGCGCATTGATGGTGGGATCGAGCGAGGTGCGCACCAGGCCCCAGACCATGGTCGGCAAGGTGTTGCCGGCGCCGATGGTGAGAAAAGTGATGACGAAATCGTCGAGCGAGATGGAAAGCGCGATCAGTGCGGCGCCGACGATGGTCGGCTGGATGATCGGCAAGGTGATGGTGGCGAAGGCCCTGAGCGGCGAGGCGCCGAGATCGCGGGCGCTCTCGACCAGCGACCAGTCGAATGTCGCGAGCCGCGCATGGAGGATGGCGATGACGAAAGGCTGGATGATCACCAGATGGCCGAGAATGACCGTCGGCAGACCGAGCGGGACGTCGAGGAGGCGCTTAAAGAAGACCAGGAGCGCTATGCCGATGATGAGGGCGGGCATCATCATCGGGGCCGAAAGCAGGGCCATCAACCGGTCGGCGCCCTTCGGTTTGAAGCGCACAAGCGCCAAAGCGGCGAGCGTGCCCACCACGACCGACAGGACCGCGACGGTGAAGCCTATGATCAGGCTGTTGGTCAAGGCCGGCCAAAAACTCTCATTGGCGAAGAGGCGGCGATACCAGTCGAAGGTGAAGCCGGTGAGCGGCAGGCTGGTCAGCGCCGATGAATTGAAGCTGAACAAGATGACGAGGATGAGCGGCGTTACCAGAAAGGCGATCACCAGGAAGATGAAGAGGCGCCAGCCCTGCATCGTGAGCTTCGGCCTCATGGCAGCACCAGCCGGCGGAACAAGGTCCTGAGCAACAGATAGATGATGAGGGAAACCGCCATCAGGGTGAAGGACATGGCGCTCCCCATCGGCCAGTTGAAGCCGAAAGAGAACTGCGTCTCGATGAAATGGCCCATCATGGAGGCGCCGCCGCCGACATAGCGCGGCGTCACGTAATCGCCGACCGAGACCAGGAAGGCCATCAGGAAAGCGACGCTCAAGCCTTTCTCGCTGAGCGGCAGGACGATGTCGGCCGCGGCGCGCAGCGACCCGGCGCCCAGATCGCGCGCCGCCTCGACGAAATCCTCCGGGATGGCGCGCATGCTGCCATAGATCGGCAGGACCGCGAAAGGCAGCAGGAAGTAGGTGAGGGTGATGACGACGCTGTTGGCGTTGTAGATGAAGACGGTCAGCGGCTCATCGATGAGGCCGAGCGCGAGGAGGGCGGCATTGATGATGCCGTCGCGTCCGAGGATGCTCTTCCAGGCATAGATCTTGACCAGATAGCCGCCGAAGAGCGCGATGAGGGTGATGAAGAGCAGCGCATTGCCGAAGCGTCCGGCGCGGAAGCGGATCGCGAAAGCGAAGAACCAGGCGATGGAAGTGGTCACGAAAGCGGTAATGAGGCCGATGAGGAGCGTGCTCGCCAGGACATCGCCATAGTCGCGCAAGGTGGCCCAGTAGTTCTGCAAGGTGAGATCGGGCCGCATCGCGAGGCCCCGCACCGACCAGAAGCTGACGATGAAGAAGAAGCATAGAGGCAAGGCGAACAGCGCCGACCATAAAGCGAGAGCCGGCAGGACGCCCATCGAGCGTGCTGCCGGCTCGCCTGCGATTTCCGAGCCTATCCGCGCTATCTTTTGTTTGAGCATCGGATTATCCGAAGACCGCTTTGCACTTTTCGGTCCGATGCTCTGGCGTCAGGCTTTTTGCAGCCGGGCATATTCCTGCAGGAAGTCGCCATAGCTCGCCGTCTTGCCGTCATATTCGCTGGGCGGCACGGGCTGCAGTCGCGCCTTCTTCATGAAGCCGTCGAGATCGGCATAGTTGTAGGACTGGGCCAGCTCCTGAGGCAGCATGGGCACCGTCTTGAGATTGGTGATGCCGGCGCTCTGCTCGGTCGCGAAGATCTTCTGCGGCTCGGGCGAAACTATATGGTTGATCATCCTGTAGGTGAGGTCGGGATGCGGCGCATCCTTCGGGATGCACAGGCAATCCATGAACATGCCGGTGCCTTCCTTGGGGATGGTGTATTTGATCACCTTGCCCTTGGCCTTGGCCCAGACCGCGACGGCTTCCCAGCCAATGGCGCTCGCCGTCACTTCGTTGCGGGCGAAGGCGTCCGCCATGTCGCCATAGGAGGCGAAGAAGGCACGGGCCTGGTTCTTCTTGAGATCGATGAGCGTGTCGATGACCTTGGCCAGCTCCTCGCGGGTCAGCAGCGTGCCCATCGGCTTGCCGGTGACGACCGTGCCCCAGATGAGGAGATTGCCCAAGGGATCATCGACCATCGCCACCTTGCCCTTGAACTCGGGCTTGAACAGATCCTGCCAGCTCTCGGGCGGCGTCTTCACCGCTTCCGGGTCATACATCAAGGGCAGCGAGCCCCAGTTCCACGGCACGCCATAGAGCTTGCCACTTTCACGGATCGCTTCATTGTTGGTGAACTGCGGAATGAGCTCGCCGAAGAGCGGGATCTTTCCCGGATCGATGGGCTCGAGCAGGCCGCCTTGCGCCATCAGCGGCAGATAGCCGAAATACATGGTGATGATATCGGTCTTGCCGATGCCGCCCGCCTGCAGCTTGGTGATGATCTCCTCATTGGAAGCGATGAAGGTCGGCTGGAAATCGATGTCATTGTCTTTCAGGAACGTGCCCGCCTTGATCGGCGTCTCGTAGCCTTGCCAGCCCATCCAGGTCATGGTCGTCGAGGCTTTGGCCTCGCGTACCGGCAAGCCGGCCAAGGCGGCTGCGCCCAAGGCCAGTGAAGCCTTCATCAGGCCGCGCCGCGACAGCGTGCTTTGACGGGACAATGCAAGCATCGCCCGCAGGTCGTCAGATATGCTGGTCATGTCTCTCTCCCTTTTCGCCCGGTATTTGTTGTCTGTCCGCTATTTCGGACAGTCGGCTTACTTTGCGGAATAGTCTAATCAGCGCGGACGGACAGGGTCAAGCCAGGGAATGATTCAGAGCTTCGGCGTGCGGTAGAGGAGCTTGCCCTTGGCCTGGATCTCGACATCGACGAGATATTTCGCCATGCCCTTGGTGTCGACGGTGATGCCGAGGCCGGGGGCCTGAGGCACCGACACCTCGCCTTCGGCATCGGGCGTCAGATGCGTTTCGGTCATGTCCCAGGCCACCGATTTCGGCGTGAAGGGATATTCGCAGATCACATGGTCCTTCAGCCCGGCATAGGGCTGAAGCGAGGCGCACAGGGCCAGATGCGAGGTGAAAGTGTGGTTGACATAGGTGACGCCGCGCGGTGCCGCATAATCCGCCACGCGCTTCGCCGGACCGATGCCGCCGATGCGGCCGCAATCGATCTGCACATAGGCAACCTTGCCGTAGTCGATCAATTGCCGTGCCATGTGGAAATTATGGGAGGCCTCGCCGCCGGCGATGCGCACTTTGCCGCTCTTCGCGGCGAGTGCCGCATAGGCGTCGTAGGCGCCGCCCAGGAACGGTTCCTCGAGCCAGGTCGCGCCGACCTCGGCGAGCAGAGGCAACCGGGTCGCGGCGGCCGCGACATCCTCGATGAAGATCTGCCCGGCATCGATGAGCAAGGTGCCCTCCGGCCCCAGGCCCTCGCGCGCCGCCTGCAAATGGTCGCGGTCATCGGCCAGTGAGCCGCGCCCGAAGGGACCCCAGCCGCATTTCACCGCGCGAAAACCCTTGTCGCGCGCCGACTTGCAGCCCTGGCGCGTCTCCTCCGGCGTGTCGCCGAAAAGCTGCGAGGCATAAGGCAGTTTCGGAAAAGCTTTGGCGTAGCCCAGGAGCTCATAGACGGGCGCCCCATGCTTGCGCCCGAGGAGATCCCACAACGCCATCTCGATGCCGGATAAAGTGTGGGCCGCCTGCAAGAGATCCATGCATTCGAGCTCGACCGCGGCCGCGAGACGCTGAATGTCATCGGCGCTGTCGATCTTCTTGCCGAGCACGACGTCGCACACCGGTTTGCAGGCGCCATGCGACATGGGCGTCACATAGGCGGCGATCGAGACCAGCGGCGAGGCCTCGCATTCGCCCCAGCCGATATGGCCGTCGGCCGCGACGCGCACCACCAGGGCATCTTGGCTGCCGTCGCCGGCGTCGGTGACGTGCGGCATGGACAAATAGAAGAAGTCGATCGCTTCGATGCTCATTGAGGTTCCGTGAATGCTAGAACAATGGTGAGGGAAATCAGACGAGGCGGCGCGACAGCTTTTCGGCGGCGGCAATGACGCTGGCGATGAGCTGGTCGCGATTGGATTTGGCGAGTCGCTGCTCGGGGGCGACGATGCTCAAGGCGGCGATGCAGCGGCCGGAGCCGTCGATCACCGGGGCGGCGACGCAGCCCGCATGCTCATTGGCTTCGTTCAATTCGGTGGCATAGCCCTGGCGGCGGAATTTGCGGATCTGGCCGATGAGCTTCTTGACGTCGAGAATGGCCTTGCCGGTCGGCGACTGGCGCACCGTGTCGGTCAAGAGCTTGGCGAGCCCCTTGTCGTCGAGATCGGAGACGAGGAGGCGTCCGGCCGCCGCCCAGTTGACCGGGACCCGCGAGCCGACATTGCTGATGATGCGCAAGGGGCGGATGCCTTCCTCCTTGAACAGCACCATCATGAGATTGTTCTCGAGCACCGAGAGCTGCACCGTCTCGCCGGTCTCGTCGCGCAATTCCTCGGCGATGCGGCTGCCGTCGCGCAGGAGATCGACATGGCTCTTATAGGCCATGCCGAGCTCGAACAGCCTGCGGCCCAGGAACAGGCCGGAGCCCTTGCCGGAAGGCTCGAGATAGTCGCCGTCCGACAAGGTGCGCACCAGCTCATAGGCGGTCGATTTGGGGATCGACAATTCGCCGATGATCTGCGCCACCGTGACCGGCTGGTTGTGCTTGAGGATGAGCTCGAGAATATCGAGCGCCCGCCTGACACTGCGGGAGCCCGTATTTTCCTCCTCGCCAGCCGCGGCATCCGGTTCCTGCATGGGCTTCAAGGCCCGTTTATCCGAAGGAAGCATTCAGTCCCGTCCTCACGCGCACACGCCCCGTGTTTGAAATACTGTACCCCGTTCCGCGATTGTGGACAAGCATTCCTCAGCCAGGCAAGCCGACGGTCCCGGCCGCGAGGCCGGGGCAGGTCAGCGATCAGGAATATCGTTGGATCTAGCTCGAGGAAGCCGGGCTCCAGTCGCGCAGGCGCTGGAGCAGAGCGCGGGAGGGATGGCCGTCGGCCAGGAGCCCCTCCGTCTTCTGGAATTTGATGATGGCAAGGCGGATGGCGTGGCTCGCATTGCCGGCGGGCTTGCCGGGCTTCAGGACCTTCTCGGCGATCAGCGCCTCGAGCTCCTTGCGCTCACTGCGCGACAGCGGCACCACATCCTCGGGCCACGGGCTGATGAAATCCTCAGCCCCGGCAATGCGATCGGCGAGATGTGCTACGGCCAGCGCATAGGAGTCGGCGTTGTTGTAGCGCTTGATCACGTCGAAATTCTTGAGCACCAGGAAGACCGGCCCGGCGCCGCCCGCGGGCAGATAGAAACGGGCCTTCTCGCTCGGACGCGGGAACGGCTTTCCATCGGCGCGCTGAAGCCCCATCTTGGCCCAGTCGGCGAGCGTCACGTTCTTCTTCTTCCAGGCGGCGGCGAAATCGAACTTCTCGGGGATCTTCACCTCGTAGCCCCAGTCGGTGTCGGGCCGCCAACCGCTTTCCTTGAGATAGTTGGCGGTCGAGGCCAGCGCATCGGGGATCGACTTCCAGATGTCCTTGCGGCCGTCACCATCATGGTCGACGGCATAAGTCAGATAGCTCGAGGGCATGAACTGGATCTGGCCCATGGCGCCCGCCCAGGACCCGACCATTTGCGCCTTTTGGATCTTGCCGTCGCGCGCGATCTCGAGCGCCGCGAGCAACTCCTTATTGAAATAATCGGCGCGATAGCCGGCCTTGGTGAGCGTCGCGAGCGAGCCCAAGACGTTCTTGTCGCCCATCGTCTTGCCGAAATTGGACTCGATTCCCCAGATCGCCACCAGCATCCTGGCCGGCACGCCATATTTCTTCTCGATGCCGGCGACAGCATCCTGCCATTCGGTGATCTTGAGCTTGCCGGCCTCTATTCGCGCGGGGCTTACCCGCTTCTCCACATAATCCTTGACCGGCATCACAACTTCGGGTTGGTTCCGGGCGCGCTTGAGCACATCCGGGTCGGAGTCGAAGCCGAAGGCCAGGGCCAACAATTCCCAAGTGGAAATATTGCGTGACTGGGAGTCCGTCCACAGCTTGGCGATAAAGCTCCCGCGATCGCTCATATATAATGAGACGGTGGCGGCGCAGAACAATGCTGTCCCCACCAGTAGCGCGCCTATTTTCCACGGTCTGCGCATGCCGAAGTTCCTCTCCGTCACCCCTCCACTCATTAACGAGGAATATGATTAAAATAAGGATACCGGAAATTACCCACAGTTGCGGTTAACCCGGCCTTACCAGACGAGGCGCGAAGACCTTTACCGCCTTGATTTTGATATGGAATGTCGCGGGGGTCTGACCCACGATCTCGCCGTCGGCATTGATGTCATGGGGCCGCTTCGTCCGGATCACGAGATTCGTGGCCGAAAAGGCGCGCACTTTGCGCCAGCGATTCTGGGTCCCGCGGCGCAGCCACGGGGCCAAGGCGATCAGCTCCCACCAGTGATCGATCTCGAGACTATAGACATCGAGACGGCCATCATCGGGTGCCGCGGTCTTCTCGACCGCCATGCCGCCACCATAGAACCGGCCATTGCCGACGGCGACCTGCACCGTCCTCACCGTCTCCACCGCGCCGTCATGATCGATCTCGACCGTGAAAGGGCGGCTCTGGCGCAAGAGATTGAGCGCCGCCAAAGCGTAGCCCAGAGTCCCCCAGCGTTTCTTCGCCTCGGCCGTGAGCCCACGCGCAAGTGTCGCGGAAAAACCGATGCTCGCGACATTGAAGAAGAAATGACCATTGACCTCGCCGAGATCGACCGGCCGTTGGTGGCCGTCGATGATGATCTCTGCGGCGCGCGTGAGGTCGCGCGGTATGCCGATGGTCCGGGCGAAATCATTCGCCGTTCCCATCGGCAGCACGCCGAAAGGCAATCCGGTTTCGTGCAAGGCGGAAGCCGCGTGATTCAGCGTGCCGTCACCGCCGGCGAGAACGACGAAGTCGATACGATCGGCATGCGCATGGATGACATTGGCCGAACTGGTCGATGGGTCTTGCGGCACGGTGATCGTGCCGATGCCGGCATGATGCAGCCGATCGATCGCGGCGCCGAGCGATTGTTTGCCCTTCCGCGCGCGCCGGTTCGCCAAAATAAGAGCACGGGCTTCAGGCAAGACAATAAATCTCCAGGCACAGATCGAATGCCTCAGGGGATTATGAGCGGGGAGAGGCAGATATGTGGCAGCTCACGCCGAAGGCCGGAACACGCGAAATCGTATTGTAGCGTCAAGTTCTTCACCCGGATGCAGGCGAAGCAGCGTGCCGCCCGCGGCCTTGGCCTTCACGAGGCCGATGCCTGGCCAGGTCGTATTGGGCTCGATGCCGATGAGCCGCGTCTTGCCCCGCCAGGGCGGATCGATCGTGCCCGTCAATTCGCACCATAGCCAGGCGCAAGGGAAACGGTGCGCGTCCCAGGACAGACAGACGGCAATTTCATTGTCCATGCGCCGCACCGCGATCCAGGCCGCGTCGAAATCATGCAAATAGACGAGGCTCGCCAGGGAATCGCAAGGCCGGCTCAGATCGACAGGCGCGGTCTTGCCGGGCATGACCGGCCAATGGCCCGTGGCGCCCGGCCGCAAGGGATTGGCCGGGGGATCATAGGTCTGATCGACCGTCACCTGGCGGGCACCGGTGGTGATCTCGACCGGGCCCGCCAGCAGGTCGGAGCCCAAGGTCGGGTGATGGCCCCACATCACATCGAGCGGACGATCACCTTTCATGCGCAGATGCTCTCGGATCACCAGCACATCGTCCGCGAGGTGCAAATGACGGCGCATCTCCACCGGCACAACGGTGAAGCGACGCGTGAGCTCGATTCCCTCCGCCTGCGCCACCGCCGACCAGGGCGCGATCGAGGCTTCGCCGTGAAAGCCGTGAAAGATGCCGTCGACGATGCAGGCATCGCCGCCATTGGGAAAGATCAGCGGCCAGCCGCCGGTGTAGCGGGTCAGCCATTCGGGCTCATCGCGTGCCGCCAAGCTTGCGATCGGCTCATCGATGGCGGGCCAGGGCACCGTGCCCAGGACGGACAAGCCCGACGGCCGATGGGTGATCGAGGTGATGCTGCCGCCGACCCGGGGATTGAGCGTGACGCTGAGGCGTTCATTCGCGATGGTGAGGAGGGGCACGGTCATTTGATGGCGCCCGCCATCAGGCCGCGAATAAAATGCTTCTGGAAGGCGATGTAAAGAATGAACATCGGCGCGCTGGCGATGACCATGCCGGCCATGGTGAGCGGCACCTGATTGTTGTAGCGCCCCTGGAAGACGCTGATCCCGGCCATCAAGGTGCGCTTGGCGTCCTCTTGCAGGAAGATGATGGCGATCAGGAGGTCGTTCCAGACGTAGAGCGAATTCACCACCACCAGAGTGAGGATGGCGGGCAGCGACAGCGGCAGGACGATCTGCCAGAGGATGGTGAAATCGCCGCAGCCGTCGATGCGGGCCGATTCGAACAGCTCCTTGGGCACGGTGCGGAAGAAGGTGGTGAGCAGATAGACCGAGAAGGGCGTGACGAGCCCGGCATAGATGAGGATGGCGCCCTGATAGGTGCTGATCAGGTCGAGCTGCGTATAGAGCACGAAGAGCGGCACGATCATGACCACCGGCGGCACCGCCATCAGCGAGGTGCTGAGGGCCAGAAGCGTGTCGCGGCCCTTGAACTCCATGCGGGCAATGGCATAGGCGGCGAGGCAGGACACGACGAGGCTGAGCAGCACGGCACCCAAGACCAGTATGAAGCTGTTCAGCATCCAGGCGATGAACGGGCTGTCGATGAGCACGGCGCGGAAATTCTCGAACACCGGCACGTCCGGCAGGCCGAGCTTGTCGATCGCATATTCCTCATCGCTCTTGAGCGCGGTCACGATCATATAGAGCGTCGGCGCGAGGGCGACGAAGGAGGCCATGACCAGCACGGCCTGCTTGACGAGATCACCGGGCGCGAAGCGGATTTTCATGGTCTAGCCTTCCTGCTCCCTGACCCGGCGGCGCGCCCGGAACATCGGGAAGATCAGCAGCACCGACACGCCGAACAGCAGCACCGAGGCTGCCGACGCGATGCCCGGCAGGCTGATGCGGATCAGCGCATTGAAGATATAGAGCTCGATCACCATGGTCGCGGTGCCGGGACCGCCGCGGCCGCCGCCCATGACGAAGACATAGGCGAAGACCGAGGCCAGCATGGTGATGACGCTGACCACGGCGAAGAACTCGATGACGCCTTTCATCTGCGGCAGGATGATGTGCCACACGCGCTGCCCCCAATTGGCGCCGTCGAGCTTGCCGGCCTCGATCACCGATTCATCGAGGCTCAGGAGGCGGGCGAGGAAGAGGATGATGCCGAGGGCGGATTCGCGCCAGATGATCAGGATCATCACCGTCCACAGCGCGACATCGGAAGAGCCGATCCAGTCGAGCGCCAGGAAATCGAGGCTCAGCCACCTCAGGACTTCGTTCACCGGGCCTGAGAACTGGAACATGCGCTTCATGATCACGGCGATGATCGGGATGGCGAGCACGAAAGGCACGAAGACGATGATGCGATAGAGCTTCCAGCCGGGAACGCGCTCATAGAGCAGGATCGAGATCAGGAGCGAGATGACGACCATGGCGGGGATCGCCAGCAGGAGCTGGATATTGTGCAGCACCGATTCCCAGAACAGCGATTGCGACAGGATCAGCTGGTAATTGCGCAAGCCGATCCACGGGCCGTCGACGCCGCGCACCAGCTTGAAGCTGAATTCGAAGATGCGGACCAGCGGATAGCCGAAGACGGAAGCCAGGAGCGCCACCAGCGGCAGCACATAGAGATAGGGCTTGAGCTTCGACAGCGCTTTCCCCTCGCCCCGCTTCGCGGGGCGAGGGGAAGAGATCAAAGCGGCGCCGACAGGTCGACGGCCCATTTGCGGTAGTTCTCGACCATGTCGGGATTGAAGTCGCGCCATTCCTTGGCGGTGTTGGCGGCGAGCTCGCCCGCCTGCTCGCCGGTCATCGAGCCCTGGACGATCTGCTGGCCGGTCGGGATGGCGGCGCGCTCATAGAACTGGCCCGGCACCAGATTGGTCACGTTGGAGATATTGGGCTTGAGGCCCCAATTCTCCCACAATGCCCTGACCGACGGATCGGTGATGACGCTCGCATCGAAGGTCGTGTTGGACGGGAGCCAGCCGGTCGCGTCCCAGAAGGCCTTCAGCCGCTCGGGCGAGTTCAGATATTCGAGGAAGGCGGCCGCCGCTTGCGGATCCTCGGCGTTGGTCGAGATGCCGAGCCCCTGGACGTCGACCACGGGAACGCCGGCAAGCTTGCCCTTGCCGAAGATCGGCATGGTCATGAAGCCGATCTTGCCGCCGGTCGCCTTGCTGTCGGCGGGAAGCCTGGTGCCGATCGTCTGGCCGATGGCGAGCTTGCCTGCAGCGACGAGATCGATGCCGGGATAGAGCTCGAGCGACGACATGTCCTTGTTGAGATAGCCCTTCTTCTTGAGCTCTTCGAGCTTCGTCCAGTGCTCGTGATATTTTGGATCGCGGAAATCCTTCTCGCCGATGATGAGCTCGACCGCCTCGCCGAAGGAATCGAGATTCTGCGGCAGGGAATGGGTGATGTACCATTCACTCCAATAGCCGTCCTGGATGCCGCCGCCCAAAGGCTCGATGCCGGCGGATTTGAGCTTCTCGCAGGCGGCGAGCAGGTCGTCCCAGGTCTTGGGCGGCGCTTCGGGATCGAGGCCGGCCTTCTCGAACAGGGTCTTGTTGTAGCACCAGAACATCGGCAGCGGATACCAGCCGACGCGGTAGATATTGCCGCCGAAGCGGCTGAGCGCGGTCGGGTTGGAGGCGGTGAGGATGTCGTCCTTCACCAGACCTTTCAGGCCCTTGAGATAGCCCAGCCACACGCTCTCCATGTGATAGACGCCGTTCCATAGATACTGGATATCGGGCGCCTTGCCGGCGGCGGCCGCGGTCTGGAACTGCGAGATCACCACGGCGGTGTCCTGCAGCATCGACTTGACCGTCGCGTCCTTGTAGGCGGCAATCGAGTCGTCGACGAATTTCTGCAGGCCGGGCAGCTCCTGCTGGCCCCACCACCACATGTCGAGGGTCTTGTCCTCGGCGCGGGCGCCCGTGGGCAGGCCGAAAGCGGCGGCGGCGCTGAGCCCCGCCGATGTCATCAGGAAATCACGACGCGAGATATTGGGTATCTTGATGGTGCTCATGGCTGATGCCTTCCCTGTTCCTCACTCATTATGATAGTCGTTCTCGGTCAGAATGTGCTCATCAGCCCGCCATCGACCACCAGCAATTGCCCGGTCATGTAGCGGCAATAGTCGGAGGCCAGGAAGACGACGGTGCCCGAGACGTCCTCGGGCAGGCCGCTGCGGCCCAAGGGGATCTTGCGCCGGCGCACATACCATTCGATGAAGTCGGGTGTCGTCGTCTCATCGACGCCGTTGACGATCGACATCGGCGTCACCATGAAACCGGGCGCCACCGCATTGACGAGAATATTGTAGCGGCCGAGCTCGACCGCCATGGATTGGGTATAGGCGATGATGCCGCCCTTGGCGGCGTTGTAGGCGCCGGCCTCGCCGCTCGAGGCAAAGCCCTGGATCGAGGCGACGTGGATGATGCGCCCCCATTCCTGCTTCACCATATGGGGCGCCACCAGCTTGCTGCCCATATAGACGGCCTCGAGATTGATGGCGATGGTGCGCCGCCAGTCCTCCAGCGTGTCGTCGAGGATGGTGCGGGTCGGCGGGTTGATCGCGGCATTGTTGACCAGCACGTCGATGCGCCCGTGCTTGGCGATCACATCGGCGACGATCTCGCGATAGCGGTCATAATCGGTGACATCGAGCGGATAGGGCGTGACGCTGCCGCCCTTGGCCTCGACCTCGGCGGCCACCGTGGCGACGGTCTCGGCATTGCGCTCCAGCAGCATGACATGGGCGCCTTCGTCCGCCATTTCGTGGGACACCGCGCGCCCCAGGCCCTGGCCCGCACCGCTGACGAGGCAGATTTTGCCGGCGAGCAATCCCATGTGCTTTTCCGTAATGGTGGACTTTAATCTAGTATGCCGGACATGGACTATAGTCGGCGGCTATCGAGCGTCAAGGGGCGAAGGCCTGTCCCCGCATGCGCGGGCACAAGCCTTGAAGCCGTAGTTGCAGGAAAGAGTGGAGGCTAGCCGACCTTCTGCATGGGCATTGCCTCGTAGCGCTCGAGGAAGGCCTCGACTGTCAGCGTGCGGAAATCCTCGAGCGCCTGGCGCAGTGTCGCGTGGTCCCAGTCCCACCAGGCGAGTGCCTGCAGGCGCCGGCCTATGGCTTGCGGATGGCGCCACTTGATGAACTGCGCCGGCTTGCCCGCGACGATCGCATAGGCGGGGACATCTTTAGTTACGACCGAGAGCGAGCCCACGATGGCGCCATCGCCAATGGTGACGCCCTTCATGATCACCGAGCCATGGCCGATCCAGGTGTCGTGGCCGATGACGGCGCCGCGCGAGCGCCGCCAGTCGAAGATCGCTTCCTCGCCTTTCTCCTCCGGCCAGTAATATTCCGAGCGATACATGAAATGATGCAGCGAGGCGCGCTGATAGGGATGCTCGCCCGGATTGATGCGCACGAAGGCCGCGACATTCACGAACTTGCCGAGGGTCGAATAGGCGATGTCGGCATAGCGGTCGGTATAGCTGTAGTCGCCGAAGATGCTCTCGGTGATACGGGATCCGGCGCCGATCTCGACATAGCGGCCGAGCGTCGAGCCGATGACGACGGCGCCGTCATGGAAATAGGGCGTCTCAGACAGGCGCGGCATGGCTGACCTCGACAAATCGCAAGAGGGCGGTGGTGAAAGCGAGACCGGCGCGCTCGAGCGTCGTGTCGTTGACGATGGTGACCGTATCGAAGCGCGCCTCGAAATGCGGCGGCTCACGTTCGATGCGCCGGGCGATGTCCTCAGGGGACTCGCGCCCGCGCCCGGCCAGCCGCGCGGCGATGACCGACACGGGTGCCGTGACATGGAGCACGGCCAGGTTGGGAAAGCGGATTCCCGCCTCTGCAATGACGGCACGTGAGACATTGACGGCGACGGCCCGGCCGGCCGCAAGGTCATTCAGGATCGTAACGGGAATGCCGTAATGAAGGCCATGCGCCTCCCAGGACAGAGCGAAGTGGCCTCTCGCCTCGGCCTTGCGGAAGTCTTCCGCTGTCATGCTGTCATGGGCTTCCGTAGCGTCGCCATTCGGGCGGGTGATGACGCGGCGTGGAAAGACGACGTGCCTGGTACCGGCGAGACTTTCCGCTGCATGGCGCAACAGGCTATCCTTGCCGGCGCCCGACGGTCCTACCACCAGAACCAGCTTGCCCGGCAGCGGCGGCATGTCAGAGGACGCGCTCCGCCGCCCGCCAGACCGAGCGCACGACGGGAAAACCATCCACCCGGCGCACCTCGATGAGATCGGCGCGCTTGCCTGGCGCGATCTCGCCCCGATCGTCGAGACCCATCACGCGGGCCGGATTGCGCGACACGATCGTCACGGCTTCGGGCAAGCCGATCTCGGGCGCGATCTCGGGCAAGGCAAAGGCGGCATGCAGCAGGCTCACCGGCACGTAGTCCGAGGACATGAGGTCGAGGCATCGGGCCTTGGCGACATCGAGGGTCGGGATATTGCCGGAATGCGAGCCGCCGCGCACCAGATTGGGCGCGCCCATCAGCACTGAAAGGCCGTTGACATGGGCGGCGCGGGCGGCCTCCGCGGTGGTCGGAAACTCCGAAATGGCGACGCCGTCGGCGACGGCCTCCGCGACATGCTCGAGCGTCGCATCGTCGTGGCTCGCGAGCTTGATCCCATGGGCCAGAGCGAGATTAACGATGGCGCGGCGGTTACGGTCGGAATGGAGGATGTTCAATTCGCGCCGCTCGGTGATGAACACCTCGAGCCGGTCCGCCGTCATGATGTTCTTGCCGAGATAATATTCGCGGAACTTGTCGAGGCTGACGAACTGGCGCTCGCCCGGCGTGTGGTCCATGACCGACAAGAGGTCGACGAGGCCGTCCTCGACGAGCTCCTCGGCGGTGTCGAAGGTGTCGGCGCAGGGCAATTCGCAGCGCAAATGAATGCGGTGATCGGCGCGCAGCATGTCGCCGGCGCGGGCCGCGACGATCGCCTGGCTCAGCTCGCCATTGGCACGGCGCAAGGCCCCGTCCTCGGTGTCGAAGGTGCCGGCGCGCAAGGCGTCGAAGACGGTGGTGATGCCGGCCGAGGCGATCTGCGCATCATGAGCGAGAAGTGCCCCGACCGCCGGCCAGGCAACCCCCGGCCGGGGGCGAAAATGACTTTCGAGATGATCGGTATGAAGCTCGACCAGGCCCGGCAGCAGATAGGCGCCGTCGAGATCGACATCGACGGCGGCGACCGGTCCTCGCGTGATATCGGCAATCACGCCGTGGCGCAGCAGCACAGCCCCTTCGATGATCTCGGCGGCCGACACGATCCTCGCATTGCCGAGGACTTTTTCCTTCGTCATCTCACACCCAGTTTCCAGATTTCGGGCCAGGCCCTGTCGGCCTTGCCGGCGAGCGTGAAGCGCTCCTCGGCGCGGAAAGGCGCGCCCGGTTCCGCCTCGCAGAAAATCGTGATCGCATCGATCAGCAGCGGGGCGCCGATCGCCACCGCAAAATGCGTCTCGGCCGCGGATCGCAAGCGCGCCATGTCCGCCGCCTCGAGCTTGTCGCTGAGCGTCACGTGGAAGCGGAACTGGTCGAGCACATGGGGATAGCCCCAGTTGAGGAGCAGCCGGCTCTGGCGCAGATTGAGACCCGAACGGTGACGCCGCGCGATCTCTTCCTGGTGCAAGGGTCCGCGGAAGCCGTCGAAATCCATGACGCAGCAGGCGCTGAGCTCATGCAGGTGATCGCTCTCGGCATCGGGGACGAGCGCCAGGAAGCCGTCGAGGGCGGCAAGGCGGAGCTTCCTCAGCATCACCGGCGCCTGGCGCCTGGCGAACTCTTCGGCGAAGGCCGACAGGTCTTTTCGACTCTTACTTGCCGCCAGCTTGAACGGCGCCTTGAGGGTCGCATGGAAGCCATAGCGGCGCGGCTCGCCGGTGAGGTCCGCCAAGTTTTCGATCGCGGGCTGGCCCAAAGTCTCTCCCGACCAGGCGTCACGGCCGAGCCAGCGCGCGCCCAGCGCATGGAACAGCGTGTCGGGGGCGGGCGCGTAGTACAGAGCGTAGCGAGCGCTCATACCAGCACCTTGCGCAGACGCTGCGAAATGATGTCGATGATGGCGACGGTCACCACCACGACGATCATGATCGCGGCGGTCTCGCCATAATAGAAGCCGCGGATGTTCTCGAAGAGCAGTTGCCCGATGCCGCCGGCGCCGACGATGCCGAGGACGGTGGCGCCGCGCACATTCGATTCGAAGCGATAGAGCCCATAGCTCAGCCACAGCGGCATCACTTGCGGGACGATACCATAGATGACTTCCTGGAGCCGCGTGGCGCCCGTGGCGCGAATGCCCTCGACGGGGCGTGGATCGGAGGCTTCCACGGCTTCCGAGAAGAGTTTCGAGATGATGCCGAGATTGTGGACGAACACCGCCATGACGCCGGCAAAGGGGCCGAGGCCGACGGCTACGACGAAGAGGACGGCGAAGACGAGCTCGTTGATCGCCCGGCAGGCATCCATCAGCCGGCGCACCGGCTGGACGATCCAGACCGGCGCGACATTGTTGGACGCGAGAAGCGACAAGGGGATACCGAACAGGATGGCGAGGAAGGTGCCCCAGATCGCGATATGGACGGTGATCAGCATCTCGCTGACATAGAGCTTCCAGTCGGCGAAATTGGGCGAGAGGAAGCCTGACGCATATTTCGCCATGTTGCCGGCATCGGTGACGAGCAGCGGGGCGCGGTAGATCTCGGCCGGGTTGAAGCTCCAGGCCAGAAGGATCGCGAGGATCGACCAGAAGGCGAGCTGACCGTAGCGCTGCGCCGCCGGCACGGGAGGAATGTAGATCGCACTTGTGATCATCAACGCGTCCTGCGAGAGTTCCCCTCTCCCATTGCCGCGCAACGGGAGAGGGGAAGATGCTTGTTTAGGTCTGCGGCACTTCCGCCATCAGCTTCTCGAACTCGGCTTTCTTGGCCTCGAGCTCCTTGATCTTGGCGTCCTTGTCGGCCTGGCTCAGCGCCTCGTCCGCCTTGACTTTGTTCATGGCCTTGGAGATTTCGAGCACGCGGATCGGATAGAGCTGCGCATCGGAGGACGGCTTGAACGGTGCCCAGTTGAGCTTCTTGAGATTCTCGCGCGCCGCCTTGACCTGATCGACCGAGCCCTGACGGCCATAGGTCATGAAGAAGGACAGGATCTTGTCCTTGGCCTCCTGGTCGAGGTCCCTGCGCCAGACGATGGGATCGGACGGGATCAGCGGCGAGCGCCAGACTTCCTTGATCTTCTTCAGCTCGTCCGGATGCGACTTGGCGAAATTGCGCAAATTCTCGGTGTTGTTGGTGGCGAAGTCGACCTGCTTGTTCACCACCGCCATGAGATTGGTCTCATGATTGGCATTGGTGACCGTCTTGTAGCAGGTCTTGGGATCGACACTCTTGGCGCCGAAGACGAAGACCGACGGCACCAGGAAGCCCGAGGTCGAATTGGGATCGCCATTGCCGAAGCTCAAGCTTTTGTCGCATTTCAACACGTCATCGACGGTGTTGATATTGGCGTTGTCGACATTGGTCACGAGCAGCGACCAGTAGCCGGGATTGCCCTCGGCATCGACCGACTGGGCGAAGACCTCGCCCTCGGCGCGGTCGACCGCTTCCATGGCGGCCTTGTTGCCGTACCAGGCCACCTGCACCTTGCCGAAGCGCATGCCTTCGATGATGCCGGCATAGTCGGAGGCAAAGAACGGATTGATCTTGATGCCGGTCTCTTTCTCGAGATCGGCGAGGAACGGCGTCCAGTACTGCTTGAGGTTCTGGGTCGATTCGGTCGAAATGATGCCGAAATTGATCTCCTTGGTCTCGGCATAAGCGGTGCCGGCCATGAACATGCTGGCCGCTGCAAATACAGCAAGCCGTCGTGAAATCCATCTCATCTGACTTCTCCTGGAACGAAACGTTTGACGCAAACTATCTCTTGTTGCGCATTGGATTATCCGAAAACCGAGCACACTTTTCGGTCCAATGCGCTATGCGGCGGCCGCGGCGAGCCCTTCGAGGGAAGGAACGGGCCGGCGGACCTCGCCCGCATCGGGAAGGATCAGCTCTTCGCTGGCCGATCCGTAAATCTGGCGAAGCCGCTCATTGGAGAGCTGCGTGCTCGGCCCGTCGAAGACCACCTGGCCCGCTTGCATGGCAATAGTGCGCGGACAGAAGCGGCGGGCATATTCGACTTGATGCAGCGCCACGACGACGGTGATGCCGTCCTGCTTGTTGATGGTCTCGAGCGTCTCCATGACCCGGCGGGCGGAAGCGGGATCCAGCGAGGCGATGGGCTCGTCGGCGAGAAGGATACGCGCCCCTTGCACCAAGGCGCGGGCGATGGCCGCGCGCTGCTGCTGGCCGCCCGACAGCGTCGAAGCACGCTGGCGCGCCGTCTCGGCAATGCCGACGCGCGTCAAGGCGGCCATGGCCGCCTGCTGCTCGGCGAGCGGAAAGGCGCCGAGCGTGCCGCGCCAGGCCGGGATCTTGCCCAGGACGCCGGTCAGCACATTGGTCAGGACCGACATGCGGCCGACCAGGTTGAACTGCTGGAAGATGACGCCGATCTCACGGCGGATGTCGCGGACATTGTGGGCGATGCGGCCTTGGTCCTGCACGGCGCGGTCATGGACCTTGACAGTGCTGCCCTGGGCTTTGTCGGCGGCGACGAGGCCCGCAACATGACGGATGAGGGTCGATTTGCCGGAGCCCGAAGCGCCGATCAGGGCCACCATCTCGCCCTTGGCAATGGTGAGCGATATGTCGTCCAATCCACGCTTGCCGCTGCTGAACGTCTTGCTCAGCCGCTCGATCAGGATCGCGTTCAACGTCTACCCCTTTTGCTCTTTCAAGAAGGGGTAACGGGCTTTCATGACAGTCTTCTGAACGCTTTATGTCAATGAGACTAAGCCGCCTCGCTTTTCAGATGGTCGAGATCAAACTCCCGTGTGCACACGGCTTTTCGGTCTACGGCGTCGTGGAAAATCCCGATGATGGCGCTGCCTTGGGCGCGCGCCTCGCTGATCATGGCGAGGACGCGGGCCTTGTTCTCCTGGTCGAGCGAGGCGGTCGGCTCGTCGAGCAGCAGGATCGGATAGGGGGCGGCGAAACCGCGGGCGATGTTGACGCGCTGCTGCTCGCCGCCGGAGAAGGTCATGGGCGACAAGGACCACAGGCGCTCGGGGATGTTGAGCCGCTCGAGGAGGCTCGCGGCGCGGCCACGCGCTTCTTCCGCCGCGACACCGCGCTCGAGCAAGGGCTCGGCGACGATATCGAGCGCCGGGATGCGCGGGATGACGCGCAGGAACTGGGTGACATAGCCGATGGTCCGGCGGCGGACGGCGAGGACCTGGCGCGGCTCGGCGCGCGCGAGATCGAGCCAGTCGTTCTCGTGGCGGACGAGGATCTCGCCCTCACCTGCCTTGTAGGTGCCGTAGATCAGCTTGAGCAGAGAGCTCTTGCCCTTGCCAGAAGGGCCGGTGACGGCGAGCGCTTCGCCCGCTTGAAGCTCGAGTGCCAGGTCGTCGAAGACGGGAATGCGCGCGCCGCCCTGCAGATGCAGGCGGAACTGCTTGGCGAGATGGCTGATCTTGAGGACGAGGCTCATCTCATCACACCTGCAGGACGGAAGACACGAGAAGCTGGGTATAGGGCGCCTGCGGATCCTCGAGGACCTGGTCGGTGAGGCCGGTCTCGATAACCTTGCCCTGCTGCATGACCAGGATGCGGGTCGAAAGCAGGCGCGCCACCGCGAGATCATGCGTCACGATGATGACGGAAAGGCCGAGGCTCCTCACCAGGCCGCGCAAGAGATCGAGCAGGCGCGCCTGGACCGAGACGTCGAGCCCGCCGGTCGGCTCGTCCATGAAGACGAGGCGCGGGGCGGTCACCAGGTTGCGGGCGATCTGCAGACGCTGGCGCATGCCGCCCGAATAATGGCGTGGGCTGTCGTCGATGCGGTCGGCCGCGATCTCCACCCGGTCGAGCCAGTCGAGGGCGGTGCCGCGGATGCGGCCATAATGGCGCTCGCCCACCGCCATCAGGCGCTCGCCGACATTGGCGCCGGCCGAGACGCCCATGCGCAGGCCCTCGCGCGGATCCTGATGGACAAAGCCCCAATCGGTGCGCATCAGGAAGCGGCGCTCGGCCTCGCTCAGATCGGCCAGCGATGCCATCCGGCCGTCGCGGAGCGCATAGAGCACGCGTCCCGACGACAAAGCGATCTGCATCGAGAGGCATTTGAGCAAGGTCGTCTTGCCGGAGCCCGATTCGCCCACCACCGCCAGAACCTCGCCCGGCCAGAGCTCGAAGCTCACCTTGTCGCAGGCGACACGCCCGTCATAGAACTTGCTGATATTGTCGGCGGCGAGCAGAGGCCCGGTCATGCGGCTTCCTCGCCGCGGGCCTGGCGGCAATGATCGGTATCGGAGCAGACGAACATGCGCTTGCCCTTGTCGTCGAGGATGATCTCGTCGAGATAGGTGTCGCGCGAGCCGCACAGGGCGCAAGGCTCGTCCCATTTCTGCACGCTGAAGGGATGATCCTCGAAATCGAGGCTCTTTACCTGCGTGTAAGGCGGCAGCGCATAGATGCGCTTCTCGCGGCCGGCGCCGAAGAGCTGCAAGGCAGCGCAATTGTCGAGCTTCGGATTGTCGAATTTGGGGATCGGCGAGGGATCGAAGACATAGCGCCCGTTCACCTTGGCCGGATAGGCATAGGAAGTGGCGATATGGCCGTGGCGCGCGATGTCCTCATAGAGCTTCACATGCATGATGCCATATTCCTCGAGCGCATGCATCTTGCGGGTCTCGGTCTCGCGCGGCTCGAGGAAACGCAAGGGCTCGGGGATCGGCACCTGATAGACGAGGATCTGGTTCTCGTTGAGCGTCGTCTCCGGAACCCGGTGTCTTGTCTGGATGATCGAGGCTTTCGCGGTCTCCTCGGTCGTGGCGACGCCCGCGGTGCGCACGAAGAATTTGCGGATGCTCACCGCATTGGTGGTGTCGTCGGCGCCCTGGTCGATGACCTTGAGCGTGTCCTCAGGGGTGAGGATCGAGGCCGTCACCTGGACGCCGCCCGTTCCCCAGCCATAGGGCATGGGCATCTCGCGGCTGGCGAAAGGCACCTGGTAGCCCGGAATGGCCACGGCCTTCAGAAGCGCACGGCGGATCATCCGCTTGGTCTGCTCGTTGAGATAAGCGAAATTGTAGCCTGTCGTCATTCCGCCGCCTCCTGCTCGAGGCCGAGGGCCTTGCGCCTCAGACGCCTGAGCAATTCGAGCTCGGCCTGGAAGTCGACATAATGCGGCAGCTTCAGATGCTCGACGAAGCCCGTCGCCTGCACATTGTCGGCATGGGAGAGGACGAATTCCTCATCCTGCGCCGGCGCCGTCTGCTCCTCGTCCAATTCGCCCGCGCGCAAAGCGCGGTCGACCAGCGCCATGGCCATGGCCTTGCGCTCGCATTGGCCGAAGCTCATGCCGTAGCCCCGGGTGAATTGCGGCGGCACGCTGCCCGAACCCTTGAACTGGTTGATCATCTCGCATTCGGTCATGTCGATCTGGCCGATCTCGATCTCGAAGCCGAGCTCTTCGGGCGCAAAACTCACGCGAACCTCGCCATAGCGGATCTCGCCGGCGAAAGGATGGGTGCGGCCATAGCCGCGCTGGGTCGAATAGCCGAGGCCTAAGAGGAAGCCTTCATCGCCGCGCGCCAGGCTCTGCAGGCGCAGGTCGCGCCCCACCGGGAAGGAGAGCGGCTCGCGGGTGAGATCGGCGGGATCGCTCTGGGCTTCGGAAGCAGGCTCGATCAGGCCCTCGGCGCCAATGAGATCGAGCACTCTCGGCATGCTGCGGTCGATATCGGCCGGTCCGGTGTCGGTGGGTGCGGCCGCGATGTCATCGCCCGGCGCGAAGTCGAGCAGGCGATGGGTATAGTCGAAGGTCGGCCCCAAAATCTGGCCGCCCGGCATGTCCTTGAAGGCGGCCGAGATGCGCCGGCGCACCAGCATCTTCGAGGTTTCGATGGGGGTTGAGTAGCCGAAGCGCGGCAAGGTGGTGCGCGAGGCGCGGATGAGGAAGATCGCCTCGATGAGATCGCCGCGCGCCTGCCGGATCGCAAGCGCCGCCATCTCGCGGTCATAGAGCGAGCCTTCGGTCATCACCCGGTCGACGGCGAGGGAGAGCTGCGCGCCGATCTGCTCCGGTGTCAGTTCCGGAATGTTCGGATCGCCGCGGCGTTCTTCCGCGAGCTGCCGGTGCGCGGCATCGATCGCCTTCTCGCCGCCTTTGACCGCGACATACATCAGTCCTGGCCCTCTCTTCTTATACGTGTCGACCGGGGCAAAGCGGCGATCTCGCGCGAGGTGGCGAAGAACACGTCTGAGCCCAGCGGGAAAAGCGCGTGATTGTCTTCCATCAGATCCCAGAAGCCCTGTTCGAGGCCCAAAGCTCCGAATTCCCGCATGCCGTCGATGCCCGGACCATTGAGGATGAGACGCTCATCCGATGTGAAAGAGGCAAGCTGGACGATCAGCGTCGCCGATATATCGGGATATTCGGCCGTGCCGCGATTGGCCGAGGCGAGCGCCAAGGCGGCAGTAGCTTCGCTGCATAAGAGGAAGCTCGCCGCGGAAATTTCCTCAACGATGGGCGCGCCGCTGTGGAAGCGCAGATAGTCGAGCACTTGAGGCGTGCGATATGCCTCGTCGAGCCAGAGCGGCGTATCGTAGTCGCAGAGCGTCAGGCAGATCGTCGCCGCGGTCGGCAACAAGGGCGACGGCGCGTCGAGCCCTGCTTGCATCGGCACGATCAGGCCCGGACGCGCCATGGCGTCGAGCATGAGCCGGAAGGCGCGGGCGCTGTCCAGCGCCTGGTCGGCAAAGCCGCTGACGGCCTCAATCATCCTCGCCTCTCACCATGGTGAAGAAATCGACCTTTGTCGCCGCATTCTTGAGAGCGAGGTCACGCTCGCGGCGGGTGCGCTCTTGCGCCAGCGGCGCAATCACGGTCTGCGGAAGGTCGCTGTCCGAACCTTGCAAGAGCGCATCGCAGATCGCCGCACTCAGCGCATGCTCATGCGAGCGGCCCATGACGAAAGCATGGCCGACCGTCCCGTCATCGAGGCGGATGGCGCAGCGTGTCACCGTGGCTTCACCCATGTTGAACGGGCTGCCGGTGCCGCCGACGCGGCCGCGCAGCATGACCAGGCCGGTTTCCGGCTTGCGCAAATAGACGAAATGGGGAAAGCGCTCGCGCGGGAAGAGGGCGTCGAGGCGCCGTGGCAAGGCCTGAGCGAGGAGCGACATCCACTGTTGCCGGGCGGTTTTTTCGGTTGCGGACTGTCGGGATTCGTCGGAGGCCATGGGGCTATCAATCAGCCCATTGTAAAAGTTCTGTGACAGCGGAAAGCCCGCAGGTTGTTTTTGCTCCGAAAGCGATATCGTGCTTGAATAGCCGGCAAGTTTCGGGGGTGTGCGGGGTCGGCTCAACCCAGTTGCAGTCACAATTTGCGCCAGCGCAAAGACGGGATGCCGTTCTCGCTTAGATTCGAGTGAGGAGGGCCTTTGATTGTCTCACTTTCTGACAGCGGTTGACCCATGATCTCGAAACTGACGGTCGACGAGCGGCAGTCGGCGCTCGTCATGCTGTTCCTTGTAGCGGCGCTCGGCGTCATCATGGCTGCAGCGGGTCGCGACAATGCCCTTGGGGCCCAGGGCTTCATCGTCATGGCGTCGGCGCTCGGCGTGGCCATGCTGGTGCTGCGCAAGCTCGGCGCGCCGGAACCCGACCCTTCGCAATACGCGCATTATTATGACGACCCAACCAAAGCGGGCATCGTGCTCGCGATGCTCTGGGCGGTCGCCGGCATGTTTGTCGGCGTCTGGGTGGCGGCACTGCTCGCCTGGCCGGATCTCACCTTCGATGCGGCCTGGGCAAGCTTCGGCAGGCTGAGGCCCGTCCATACCAGCGGCGTCATCTTCGGCTTCGGCGGCAATGCCCTCATCGCCACCTCCTTCCATGTCCTGCAGCGCACGTCCCGCGCCCGCTTGCCGGATCAGTTGAGCCCGTGGTTCGTGCTCCTCGGCTACAACCTCTTCTGCATCGTTGCCGCCTCGGGCTATCTGATGGGCATCACCCAGTCCAAGGAGTATGCCGAGCCCGAATGGTATGCCGACATCTGGCTGGTGATCGTCTGGGTCGTCTACTTCCTCATCTATCTGCGCACGCTGGCGCGCCGCAAGGAGCCGCATATCTATGTGGCCAACTGGTACTACATGGCCTTCATCCTGGTCGTGGCGATGCTTCACATCGTCAACAACCTGGCCGTGCCGATATCCTTCGCGAGCGTGAAGAGCTATTCGCTGTTCTCAGGCGTCCAGGATGCCATGACGCAATGGTGGTACGGCCACAATGCCGTCGCCTTCTTCCTCACCGCGGGCTTCCTCGGCATGATGTACTACTATCTGCCGAAGCGCGCCGGACGGCCGATCTTCTCCTACCGGCTCTCCATCATCAGCTTCTGGGGCATCACCTTCATGTATATGTGGGCGGGCTCGCACCATCTGCACTACACGGCCTTGCCGCAATGGGTGCAGACGCTGGGAATGACATTCTCCATCGTCCTCCTGGTGCCGTCCTGGGCGTCGGCCGGCAATGCGCTCGCGACCCTCAACGGCGCCTGGCACAAGGTGCGCGACGACGCCACTTTGCGCTTCATGATGGTCGCCGCCGTCTTCTACGGCCTTGCGACATTCGAGGGTTCGTTCATGGCGATCCGCGCGGTCAATTCGCTGTCGCATTACACGGACTGGACGGTCGGCCATGTACATGCGGGGGCCCTGGGATGGGTGGCGATGATCACCTTCGGCTCGATCTATGCGCTCGTCCCGTGGATGTGGAAACGGGACGCCATGTATTCGGCGCGCCTGGTCGAAGTCCATTTCTGGCTCGCGCTCGCCGGCTCCGTCATCTACGTCTTCGCGATGTGGAACTCGGGCATCATCCAGGGCCTGATGTGGCGGACCTATACGGAAAACGGCACGCTGGCTTATTCCTTCATCGACTCGCTGGTCGCCATGCATCCCTATTACGTCGCCCGCGCCTTCGGCGGATTGCTGTTCCTCCTGGGCGCGATCGTCGGGACATATAATGTGCTGATGACGATCGTCGCGGCGCGCAAGGAGCGTGCCGCCGGCACAGGCGAGACGGACCAGCCGGCCGTCCGCGATCCCATCATCCAGCCGGGCGAGTGACGGACATGGCGGAATTCCATCGCAAGATCGAACGCAGCGCCATCGGCTTCGTGCTCGCCATCGTCGGTGTCGCCTCGATCGGCGGCTTTGTCGAGATCGCGCCTTTGTTCACCATCGCGGAAACCGTCGAGGCGGCGCCCGACATGCGGGTCTACACCCCGCTCGAGCTCGCCGGCCGCAATATCTACCTCCGCGAGGGCTGCTATGCCTGCCATTCGCAGATGATCCGCACCTTGCGCGACGAGGTCGAGCGCTACGGGCCTTATTCGCTGGCGGTCGAATCCAAATACGACCATCCGATGCTGTGGGGCTCGAAACGCACCGGCCCCGATCTGGCGCGGGTGGGCGAGAAATATTCCGACGCTTGGCATGTCGCGCATCTCAACAATCCGCGCGACGTCGTGCCGGAATCGGTCATGCCGGCCTATCGCTGGCTGTTGCGCAACGCGCTGAAGACGAACGACCTCGGCCAGCATCTTGAGGCGATGCGGGCGGTCGGCGTTCCCTATAGCGATGAGATGATCGCCAATGCCAGCCGGGATGCCTATGGCCAGGCCGCCCCCGACAGCGACTGGGCAGGCGGCGTCACTGAACGCTATGGCCCGGCCACGCATATGCGCGACTTCGACGGCAATCCGGAAAGGCTGACCGAAATGGATGCGCTCGTCGCCTATCTGCAGATCATCGGCGGGCTCACCGATGCCGCGAAGAAGACGAGCCAGACGGCGCTGGGAGAGTGATCATGCATGACACGATCGTCGCCTTTTCCAAGAGCTGGGGCCTGTTCTATCTGATCGCGCTCGCGATCGGCGTCGTCATCTATGCCTGTTGGCCGGCCAACCGGAAGAAGTTCGATCGCGCCAAGAAGAGCATCCTCGACAAGGACGACAAGCCGTGGACATAGGCAAGCGCGACCCGATCACCGGCCGCTTGACGACCGGCCATGAATGGAACGGCATCGAGGAGCTCGACACGCCGGTGCCGCGCGTCGTGCTGTTCTTCCTGGCGATCACCACCGTGTTCGCCATCGGCTACTGGATCGCGATGCCGGCCTGGCCGCTGGGCTCGACCTATACCAAAGGCATCCTCGGCATCGACCAGCGCGACATCGTGACGAAGCAGGTGGAGGCGGCGCGGCTCGCCCGCGGTCCGTGGATGGACAAGATCGGCGCTGCCGACTTTGCCACCCTCAAGGCCGATCCCGACATCATGCAGCATGTGCGGGAGACGGGGCGCACGCTGTTCACCGACAATTGCGCCGTCTGCCATGGTGTCGGCGCCACGGGCGGCCCGGGCTTTCCCAATCTGACGGCCAAGGCCTGGCTGTGGGGCGGGGCGCCCGAGGCGCTCGCGCAGACGATCAGCGTCGGCATCAATTCGACCAATAACGACACGCGCAGCTCGCAAATGACCCCCTTCGGCGCGAGCGGCGCGCTCGATCTGAAGCAGGTCGGGCAGGTCGCCGCCTATGTCCGCTCGCTGTCGGCGGCGCCAAGCGGGGACAGCGCCGAGGCTGAGACGATCAAGGCCGGGCAGGAGATCTTCACGGCCAATTGCGTGAGCTGTCATGGCGAGGATGCGAAGGGCAAGCAGGATGTCGGCGCGCCCGACCTGACGGACAAGGTCTGGGTCTATGGCGGCGATCTCGATTCCGTCTATCGCAGCATCTATGGCGGCCGGCAGGGCCACATGCCGCATTGGAAGAACCGGCTGTCGCCGGCCGAGATCAAGCTCCTCGCGCTCTATGTCGACACTCTGGGGGCGGCGCCATGATGCGGGTCACCTGGCGGACCATGGCGCTCGCCATCGCCGCCCTCACGCTCTCGATCTTCATCGCCGCCAATGCGCATCTCATCTATGTCGCCTTGCGGTCTCAGCCCGACTGCGTGCCGCATCAGAAGGAACCCGGCAGCGGTTTCCAGGCGGCGAAATCCTCATGATGAGGCGAGGGACATGACATGATCGCCAGCCATATTGCGGATGATACAGGGGAACGGCCCTATATCGAGCGCAACCGCCGCAACCTGCCGGCTGGTGCCGCCTTCGCCTGGCTGAAGGCCGGGTGGCGCGATTTCCTCAATCATCCGGGCGCCAGCCTGGCTTACGGGATCGCGGTCTTCGCCGTCTCGCTCGCCATCGTGTGGAGCCTGTTCGCGCTCGGCTACGACTACATCCTCTTTCCCGCACTCGCCGGCTTCATGGTGATGGGACCCCTGGTGGCGGTCGGCCTCTATCAGAAGAGCCGCGCGATCGCCAAAGGCGAGCCCGTCTCGCTCGCCCGCATGATCTTTGTCAGGCCGCGATCGGGCGCGCAGATCTGGTTCACCGGCGCCATATTGTGCGGGTTGATGCTCTTGTGGATGCGCGCCGCGGTCATCATCTATGCGCTGTTCTTCGGCCTGACGCCGTTTCCCGGGCTCGATCACGTCGCGACGATGCTGTTCACCTCATGGACCGGCTGGGCGATGCTCGCGGTGGGCTCCGCCGTCGGCGGGGTCTTCGCCGCCTTCTCCTTCGCCATCAGCACCTTCTCCATCCCGATGCTGCTCGATGAGGAGACCGATGCCTTTACCGCCATGGGCACCAGCATCTCGCTCGTCTGGAGCAATCTCCCGGTGATGCTGACCTGGGGCGCCATCGTGCTGGTGCTGTTCCTGCTCAGCGTGGCGACGGCGCTCATCGGGTTGATCGTCGTGTTCCCGCTGCTCGGCCACGCCACGTGGCATGCCTACAGGGCGATGAGATGACCTGCTGCGCATCAGCTGTGGCGGCCGGCGCCGAGCTCGCCCATGCGCCATCGCGCGATGAGCTCAAGCTTGCGAGCCGCGCTCTGGGCGGCGGCCTCCACCAGACCGATCTCTCCGTTCCCGGCATCCATTGCGCTCAGTGCATCGGTGCGATCGAAGGCGCGTTCAAGCGCATGCCGGGCGTCGTCGGGGCGCGGGTCAATCTTTCGAGCCGGCGCGTCGCGGTCAAATGGCGGGGCGATGACCCGCCGCCGATCGTCGAAACCCTGCACGATCTCGGCTATGACGCCCATCTCTTCAGCGATGACGAGCGCAGCGATCCTGAGCTCACGCGCCTCATCCGCGCCATGGCGGTCGCCGGCTTCTCGGCCATGAACATCATGCTGCTGTCGGTCTCGATATGGTCGGGGGCGGAAGCGGAAACGCGCCAGGCCTTCCATTGGATCTCGGCCGGGCTCGCTCTTCCGGCGCTCCTCTATTCCGGGCGCATTTTCTTCGCCTCGGCCTGGGCGGCGCTCAGGCGCTGGCGCACCAATATGGACGTGCCGGTCTCGATCGGCGTCCTCCTCGCCTTCGGCATCAGCCTCTATGACACGATCACCCATGGCCGGCATGCTTATTTCGATGCCGCGACCTCGCTCCTGTTCTTCCTGCTGATCGGGCGGACGCTAGACCATGTCATGCGCGAGAAGGCCCGCAGCGCCGTTCGCGGTCTCATGCGGATGACGCCGCGCGGCGCCACCGTCATCGGCGCCGATGGCGGCCGCGACTACCTTCCTGCCAACGCCATCGAGACGGGGATGCTGCTGCAGGTCTCTCCCGGCGAGCGCCTTTTGGTCGATGGTGTGATCGAAAGCGGTGTGTCCGATGTCGACTGCTCGCTGGCGACGGGCGAGAGCGCGCCCCTGGCCGTCAAGGCCGGCGGCGTGCTGCGATCGGGAACGCTCAACCTGACCGGCCTGCTCACCCTCAGGGCGCGCTCGACCGCCGCGACCTCGTTCCTTGCCGAGATGACGGCGCTGATGGAAGCCGCCGAGGCGGGGCGCGGCCGCTATCGCCGGATCGCCGATCGCGCCGCTTCTCTCTATTCGCCGGTCGTGCATGCGACCGCCTTGCTGACCCTGATCGGCTGGCTCGCCTTGACCGGCGATCCCTATCGCGCCGTCACCATCGCCATTTCCGTTCTCATCATCACCTGTCCTTGCGCGCTCGGCCTTGCGGTGCCGATCGTCCAGACGGTGGCGGCGCGCCGCCTGTTCGAGAGCGGCATCATGGTCAAGGACGGTGCGGCGCTCGAGCGCCTGGCCGAGGCCGACATGGTCGCTTTCGACAAGACCGGCACGCTGACACTCGGCCGCCCGCGTCTCGTCAATGGGCGAGAGATCGAGCCGGCGCATCTCGCTTTGGCCGCGGCACTCGCAACGGGATCGAGTCATCCGGTATGTCGGGCGCTTGCCGGTTATGGCGACGGCAAGTCTATTCGTGCGGAGATCACGGAAATCCCGGGTTCAGGCATCGAAGCGAAGATCGAGGGCCATCTCTACAGGCTCGGCCGATCGGATTGGGCAGGGGGCCATGACGCGGGGCGCACCGTTCTGACGAAGGATGGCCGGCAGCTCGCCTCTTTCGCCTTCACGGACAGCCTGAGGGCAGGGGCGAAGGCCGCTGCCGTGGAGCTCAGGCGCCGCGATCTTCCTCTGCTCATCCTCTCGGGCGATGCGCCGCAAGCGGTGGCGAAAGTCGCCGCCGAGCTCGGCATCGCGGAGGCGAAAGCGGCGCTGCTGCCTCAGGAGAAGACGGCGCATATCGCGTCTCTTGCCGAAGCCGGCGGCAAGGTGCTGATGGTGGGCGATGGCCTCAATGATGCGCCCGCACTCGCCGCGGCTCATGTGTCGATGGCACCGGCGAGCGCTTCCGATATCGGGCGCAATGCCGCGGATTTCGTCTTCCTGCATGGCGATCTAAGCGCGGTGCCCCTGGCGATGCGCGTGGCCAAGGATGCGAAGCGGCTGATCGGCCAGAATTTCGCGCTCGCCGTCCTCTATAATGCCATTGCGCTGCCGGCCGCCATTGCCGGCCAGGTGACGCCGCTCATCGCCGCGCTCGCGATGTCATTCTCCTCGATCATCGTCGTCGCCAATGCGCTCAGATTGCGCGGCGAAGCAAGTAGGAAAGCGGCGACTGAGAAGGCCATGCCGGCGGCCATTCCTCATTCTGCGGTGACGGCGTCATGAGCAGCCTCGTCTATCTGGTGCCGCTCGCCCTCATCCTCGGCGGTGGCGCGCTATGGGCGTTCCTGTGGTCGCTGAAGAGCGGCCAGTATGAGGATCTCGACGGGGCGGCCCAGCGCATTCTGCTCGATGACGAGATGGAAGGCTGAGGCGATCAGCCGCCGACATGCTCCTGCAGCCGCTCGGCATCGACCACCGTCACCTTCTTGCGCGTGCTCTTGACGAGACCCAGATATTCCCAAGCGGTCAGCAGGCGGCTCACCGTGTGCAAGGTCGTTCCCGTCATGTCGGCGATATCCTGGCGGGTGATGGGAAAGCCGATCAGCATGCCCTCATCGGTCTTGCGGCCGGTCTGCTTGGCGAGCCGCAGCAAAGCATGGGCGACGCGGCGGTCGACCTGCGCGGTGGCGAGCTCGACCATGCGGTCATGGGCCTCCTCCATTCGCTCGCCGACCGCCTTGTAGGTGTTGGCGGCGAAGCCCGGATAGCGGAGGGTGAGTTCGCTCCAGGCCTCGCTCGGCCAGGCGAGCAGCATGCAATCCACCGCGGCGACGGCGGTCGCGGGATAGCTCGACCGGCCCAGCGCCTTGGCGATGCCGATGAGCTGGCCCGAGCTCACATAGCGCATGATCACCTGCTCGCCGTCCGCCGTCGTCTTGACCACCCGCACATGGCCGTCGAGCAGCAGGAAGAAGGAATGGGCTTCGGCGTCCTGTTCGAAGACCGGCCGCCCCTCGGCCACGCGCGCCGGCCGCGCCTTCGCCAATATGTGGTCGAGATCCTGAGGCGTGAGTCCCGCAAAGGGCGCCAGATTGGCGATCAGGGATCGGTCAAGTGTGTACAAAAGCAGCTCCGCGAGGTCAGGGGTGAGGACCGCTTCGCATTTTTCGCGTGGCTGCGCCAGGACGAAAGGCCGCAGCCGATTCCGCCCTTATTTGCGTTCCCGCAAAGTAGGCCGGCTCGTGGGCGCGCAAGAGGGCATCAAGAAAGGGCGGCGACGGGGGTCCGGTGTGACCGGGCGCCCCATCAACACATGACGATGAACACATGGCGATCGCACGTCTCAAACCTGGCCACTATCCGGCTATTCTCTCTTACGGCTTCCGGCCGTTTTTTCTCGCCGGCGCTCTTTATGCCGGCCTGACGATCCTGCTCTGGCTGCCGCTCTTGCGCGGCCGGCTCGAAATATCGAGCCTGTTCGCGCCGATGGATTGGCATGCGCATGAAATGCTCTATGGCTATCTCCCGGCCGTCATGACCGGGTTCCTGTTGACCGCGATTCCCAATTGGTCCGGCCGCCTGCCGGTCCAGGGCCTGCCGCTTCTCGGGCTCGCCGCGCTTTGGCTCATCGGCCGCCTTGCGGTGCTGTTCTCCGCCGAGATCGGTTGGCTCGCCGCGGCGGCAATCGATTGCGCCTTCCTGCTCGCGGTCGTCGCCGTCGCCGCGCGAGAGATCGTCGCGGGCAAGAACTGGCGCAATCTCAAAGTGCTGGCGCCGGTCACGGTGCTGTGCGCGGCCAACATTCTGTTCCATTGGGAGGCGCATCATTGGGGCATCGCCGATATCGGCAGAAGGCTCGGTCTCGCTGCTGCGATCCTGTTGATCATGATCATTGGCGGCCGCATCATCCCGAGCTTCACCCATAATTGGCTCACGCGGGAGAATCCCGGACGCCTGCCGGTTGCCTTCAACAGTCTCGACATGATGATCCTTGCGTTGTCGGCCGCGACCTTGATCGCGTGGACTTTCCTGCCGGCTCGTTCGGAGACCGGCGTCCTTCTGATCGTGGCCGCCGCGGCCAACGGCGCGCGGCTCACGCGTTGGGCGGGCGCGCGGACCTGGCGCGATCCCCTGGTTCTGATCCTCCATATCGCTTATGGCTTCGTGCCGTTCGGATTGCTGCTGGCCGGGCTGGCGGCGCTCGCGCCGGAGACGGTTCCGCCGGCCGCCGCCATTCATGCCTTCGGCGCCGGCGCGATCGGCGCCATGACACTCGCCGTGATGATCCGCGCGACGCTCGGCCATACGGGGCGCGCGCTGAAAGCAGGCTTAGGCGGCTCGGCCATCTTCGCGGGCGTCCTTCTCGCGGCGCTCTTGCGTCTCGCGGCCGTGTGCTTTCCCGCGACCGGATTTCTGATCGAGCTTTCTGCCGCGGCCTGGGCTTTCGCCTTCTTCTTCTATGCGGTCCGGTTCGGCGGCATGCTGCTGCGGCCGAGGATGCGTTCGCAACGCCTTACGGCGCCTGCCTGATCATCCGCGAATCAGACCGCGGGTCATCAAGCCGCAGTGGCCGCCGCCTCGAGCAGCAGCTTGTTCTGCCGCCGGATCGCCGCGCGCAATTCGGCGGTGGTCATGGCCTCGTCCTTGACGAAGATGGTGAACATCATGTTCGTGTTGTTGAAGATCATCTCGCCGACGCTCCTCGAATCGATGTCGCGGCGGACGAGCCCCAGCTCCTGCAATCGTGCGACCAAGGCGCAGGTCTGGTCGGTCAAGGCGCGGTCGAGATTGCCATAGGTCTTGCCGAAGGGACTGTCGGGCTGCTGGGTCGAGATCGCCATGGCCTGGCGCCACATCTCCTTGCTCAGATAGACGAGCGAATGCTCGATATAGCCGATGACCAGCCGGTCGACGGCCTTCGCCACATTGGCGGGCGGCTTGGCGATGACGCCCTGGCCTGAATTCAGCACCTCGTTCACTTCCATGGCGACGATGGCAACCAGCAGATCGCCCTTGTTCTGATAGTAATTGTAGATCGTGCCGATCGAGACCTCGGCCAAGGCGGCGATCGCCTCGATCTTGGCGCCCTCATAGCCCGATTTGCGGAAAAGCTCGGAAGCCGCCTGCAAAATCCGCTGATGGCGGTCGGCCTTTTGGCGCGCTCTCAGTCCTGTCATGCGGGCCATCCTGGCATATTTTTAGAATTGACTCAACTTTAGAAATGGTTCAGTTTTCTTGGTCGAGAACATAAAATCAGGGAGGTAGTCACCATGAAATCTCTGCCATCTTTCGCCCGAGCCCTGCGCAAGCTCGCTCTGTCGGCAACGGCACTTTTCGCCATCACGCTGTCCCCGGCGTTTGCCGAAGACCTCAATGCGCTCGTCTGGTGCGACCATGCCGATCCCAATTTCCTCAAGCCTTTCGAGGATGCGACCGGGATCAAGGTGAATGTGAAGGAGTTCGAAGGCACCGGCGCGGGGCTCGCCATCCTCGACCAGTCGCAGCCCGGCGAATGGGACGTCATGGTGATCGATTCGATCGATGTGCGCCGCGGCGTCGACAAGAAGCTGTTCGAGCCGCTGCCCGAAGACAAGCTGCCCTTCGCCGATCTCTATCCGGAAGTGCAGCTCGACCAGTTCACCAAGATCGACGGCAAGCGCTACGGCATCACCGAGAAGTTCGGCTACAACACCATCGGCTTCAACAACTCAAAGGTCGATGTCAATGACATGCAGACCCTGCAATCGCTCTTGGGAGACAAATACAAGGGTCGCATTGCCATCTATGACTATTATCTGCCGGTGATCGGCATGGCGGCGCTCGCCGCCGGCAAGAAGACCGCCGAGCTCACCGAAGCCGACCTGCCGGCGATCAAGGAGGTGCTGCTCAAGATGAAGGCCAATGCCAAGCTCGTCGGCGAGGTCACCGCCAGCCAGACGGCGCTCGCCACCGGCGAGGTCGACATATTGGTCGGCGGCGGCGAATGGGTGACGGCCGGCCTCTCCAAGGAGAATCCGGCGCTCGATTTCTCGATCCCCAAGGAAGGCGGCATATTGTGGTCGCAGTCGCTCGCCATGCTGGCGTCGAGCCAGAAGAAGGATGCAGCGCTCAAATTCATCCAATATGTGCTGAGCCCGGAAGGCCAGGCCAGGCTTTCGACCTCGTCCTGCTATTGGGGCATGCCCGCCAACAAGCAGGCGGCGCTCAGCGACGAGCAGAAGAAGGTGCTGCGCTTCGACGAGCAGCCGGGCTTCCTGGCGCGCGCCCAGCTCTATCCCGCACCCGATGAGAAGCTCGACAAGCAGATGCAGGATGTGTGGACTGAAATGCTGCAGGCGCAGTAGGATCGCTCGTCACCGCAATCCTCCCTCCGCCGCGCGAAGCGCGGGGAGCGACTATCTGGGGTGTCAAGTTGCATTTGCATATTGCGCTCGCGCATCGCGTGCTTTGGCATTGAGGCGGACGAGAAGCTTGTGAGCAAGAGCGACCCG
>JAKATG010000048.1:0-21012 GCA_021828105.1 Pseudomonadota bacterium | reverse complement strand
TACACTGATGAACCGGACCGCCAGTCGGATATGGATGAAGAGAAGAAACGCGATATGTGAAGCGGCTCTTTTGCCGTTCCAACCGCCGGCCGCAAAGCCGGCGGTTTTTTTACCACTCTTCGCGATTGCGGCGCGAGCTCTCCCCTTCAATACCCGCCGATGATCGGCAGAACTTCTCCGGTGATGTAGCTGGAACAGCTCGGTGCGGCGAGAAACACGAAGGCCGGCGCGATCTCCTCGGGCTGGGCGGCCCGTTTCATCGGTGTATCGCTGCCGAAGTCCTCGACCTCATCGGCCGGCTTGTCGGCCGGATTGAGCGGCGTCCATACCGGGCCCGGCGCCACGGCATTCACCCGGATGCCACGATCGATGAGATGGGCCGCCAGCGACTTGGCGAAGGCGTGGATCCCACCCTTGGTCATCGAATAATCGAGCAGGTTGCGGCTGCCCATGATGCCGGTGACGGAGCCCGTCATGACGATGGACGACCCTTCCTTCATATGCGGAACAGCAGCCCGGGCCATATAGAAATAGCCGTAAAGGTTGGTCTTGAGAGTCAGGTCGAAATGCGCATCGCTCAGATCCTCGATCTTGCGCTCATGCTCCTGGAAGGCGGCGTTGTTCACCAGTATGTCGAGCCGGCCGAATTCATCGACCGTCCGCTTCACCGCGCTGTCGCAGAAAGCCGCATTGCTCACGTCACCCGGGATCAGCAGGCAACGCCGGCCTTCCGCCTCGATGGCAGCCTTTGTCGCCTCGGCATCCTGATGCTCGTCGAGATAGACGATGGCAATATCGGCGCCCTCGCGCGCATAGAGGACGGCCACCGCCCGGCCGATCCCTGAATCGCCCCCCGTGACGAGGGCGACCATGTCCTTGAGCTTCTCCGAGCCCTTATAGACCGGCGCCTCGAAGAGCGGCGGCTCCGCCAGATCGGCTTCGAGGCCGGGCTTCGCCAGATGCTGCGGCGGGAAGCGCGCGGGATAGTCGCGCTGGCCTGCTTGCACCGGCTTTTCAGCCGGCTTCGGCGCCGGCGCCTCGCGATCGCGGGCGTCGACTTGTGCTTGTATCTTGCGGCCCTTGTCGGCAGCGATACCGGCTGAGCGCTCGCGTGATGCAGCATGGCGCGTCATTCTTGCCTCCTCTCGGAAATCGGAAAAATAACTTCCAATCGGAGTCCTGGTTCCTCTGCGACGGCACGACGTGCGGTTATTCCAGACGGAGCCGCACGGAGAAGAAGAGGCCCATGGGGCGGAACTCGAAAGAGATCTCGCCGTCACCGCCCAAAGCACGCTCGACCAGGCGCGAGCCGAATCCCTTCCTGGCAGGCGCTTGAACCGGAGGTCCGCCCGCTTCCATCCAGCGCAAGCTGCCGCTTTTCACGTCTCCCTCATCGGGCAGCCATTCGATCCGAAGCGTGCCGGCATCGTTGGACAAGGCACCGTATTTGACGGCATTGGTGGCGAGCTCGTGCAGTACGAGAGAAAGAACCAGCGCCCGTTCGGCGCTCATCCAGACACCCGGGCAATCGGTCGCGATTCGCGTTCCGTAGGTTTCCCTGAAGGGCTGAAGCGCGCGCTCGACCACGCGGTCGAGCGACGCCCGCCGCCAATTCTCCAGCGTGACAAGATCCTGCGCATTGGCCAGCGCCTCGAGCCGGGCGGCGAAGGCCTTGCGCTCTTCCGGCGCGATGCTTTCCAACGTCTGGGAGGCGATAGACTGCACCGTGGCGATCGTGTTCTTGATGCGATGCTTCATCTCGCGCTGCAGCAGCGCCTGCTGTTCCTGCTGGCGCTTGCGCTCGCTGATGTCGCGCGCGATCTTCGAGGCGCCGACGATCCGGCCGTCGCGGATCTTGATCGGCGAGACCGTCAGGGAGATGTCGACGAGCGTGCCGTCCTTGCGCCGGCGGACCGTCTCATAATGGTCGATGCGATCGCCGCGGCGGACGCGCTCGAGAATTTCCGGCTCCTCGTCCAGATAGTCTGGCGGGATCAGCATGGTCACCGACTCGCCGATCACCTCCTCGGCGGTATAGCCGAAAAGCCTTTCGGCGCCGGCGTTCCAGCTGGTGATGACGCCGTTCAGGTCCTTGCTGATGATCGCGTCATCGGAATTTTCCACGATGGCGACGAGGCGCTGGGTATTGAGCTCGGCGCGCTTGCGATCGGTGATGTCGACCAGCATGTTGACGGCGCCCGTCATCTCGCCGGCGAAATCATAGATCGGGGTCGGATAGGCGATGAAGGGAATGCGAATGCCGTCAGGGCGCTCGGCGACGGCTTCCATGCCGCGGTTCGGCCGTTTCTCCTTGAGAGCCAAGGCCATCGGACATTCATCATGCGGCAAGGGCCGGCCGTCGGGCCAAAAGAGCCGCCATGAGCCGCAAAATTCCGATTTGCCAATCTCGGGTTCCACGCCCCACAAATCGGCGGCGGCTTTGTTGAAATAGACTATCCGTCCGTCGGGATCGGTGATGTAGACCGCGCAAGGCAAAGCGTCGAGCACGTCGCGATATTGGTCCGGGTCCAACCGGGAAATCTCGGCGATACGGAGATCGATCTCATCTGCTTCGGGACTGCCTGATCTGGGAAGACTCTTGTTCATCAAGCTTCACTCCGGTCTGAACGGAAACTTTGATTTTCACCTCATTGTCAAGCCGGCGGCCAGCAGAATATTTTCTTCAGATTCTGGAACTTTCCCGATGTTTCAGTGTTTAAGAGCACCTTGGTGTGTGAGTCGATCGGGCGCGTTGCCCGATGCAGTCCGCCTCGGCATTCCCATCGAAGCTTTCGAACAGTGAACGTCCACCTCATGTTTCGCATCCTGCTTCAACTTGTTCTGTGGACTGCGCTGCTCGGCGTCCTGATCTTCTGGCCGGCCGGCACGTTCGCCTATCCGGGCGCCTGGGCTCTCCTCGCGATCTATGCTTTCGGTGGGCTGGCCATGATCCTCTGGCTCAGCAAGCACGATCCACGATTGTTGCGCGAGCGCATGGCCTCGCCCTGGCAGCGCGAGCAAAAATCATGGGACCGCGTCTGGCTGACGCTCTTCGTGCTCTGTTTCCTCGCCTGGACGGCCTTCATGGGCTTCGATGCCGCGCGCACCGGCTTCGCGGCGATACCAGCCTGGCTGCAGGTGGCGGGCGCGCTGGCCATCCTCATCAACGGCGCCGGCACATGGTGGACGTTCCGCGAAAACAGCTTCGCCGCGCCGGTGGTGAAGATCCAGAAGGACCAGCAGGTCATCGACAGCGGGCCTTATGCCATTGTCCGCCACCCGATGTATGCCAGCACCTTGTTCCTGTTCATCGGCATTCCCTTGCTGCTCGGATCTCCGCTTGGTCTCCTCTTTGCGGTCGTCTTCATCCTCGGCGTTGCCTGGCGCGCCGTGCATGAGGAGCAGGCGCTCGGCGCCGAGCTCAAGGGATATGAGGATTACGCCAGGCGGGTGCGCTGGCGGCTTGTTCCGTTCGTGTGGTAGACAGAAGACCGTCTTGCACATCGGCTAGTCGTCGCGGGCCGAACCCCAGCCATGGGTTGGCGATTGCGGCCAACCGGTGGGCGAATCCTCCCATTCCTCCTGCCGGCCATAAGGTGTCAGATCGAGAAGATGGCGAAAGCCCGCGGGCTCAACGCCACGGCCGGTCGTGAAATAGGTGCGATAGACATGATCATCATCGCTCAGAAAGACGCTGAGGCCAAAATCCTCCTCGCCATCAATCGTGACGCCCATATCGGCATTGAAGCTGCTGCCCGCCGATGAATAGAATGGAACAGTCCAGCCCTTGCGCCGGCGCAGTTCCGCGAGTCGCCCATAGGGCGCCGAGGCCACGACCGCAAAAGTCGTGTCTCGGGCATGGAGATGAGCCAGATGGCCGACATCATCGATGCGACGCGCACAGCCCAGACAGGCGGACTGCCAACTGCTGGCGAACATGAAGTGATAGAGGATGAGCTGGCGGCGTTTCTCGAACAATTGGCGAAGCGTGACACGGCCGCGCGCTCCATCAAAGCCGTAATCTCGCACCAGCCTGACCATGGGCAAGCGGCGCCGTTCCGCGGCAAGAGTATCAAGCGTGCGCGTCGCCGCTTTCTCCCGGGCCAGCAGCTTGTCGCGCGAGACCCGCCACTCGGACTCGCTCACAACCGGTGGCAACGGGACCTTGCTCTTCATGACGCTTATTCCGCCAGCGGTATCCACAAGGTAAGTCCACCTTCGCCCGTGCCGGGATCGAAGGTCGGATTGTGCCTCTCGACGACCGGCGCATCTGCGACCTTGCGATCGCCCAGCCCCTCGTTCCAGATCGCGTCATAGGTCTCGAAGATCCGCGATACGTGACCCCTGTGCTCGAACACCGCATAAACGCGTGGCGGCAAATCCATTTTGACGAGCCCTGGCGGCGGGTCGCCAAAGCGTGAAACCTCGGCGGCGCAGATATACGGAAACTCGCCATTGTCGTCGGGCGCCTGACTTATGCCGATCGGGATGCGGCCGAGCTTGTCCGGAACAATGTCATAGAGCTCCATGAAACGCTGCCATTGCGCCGGAATTGCTATGGTCGTCGCGAAGGAGTGCGACTCGGAAAGACCGACGGCACGAATGCGCTCTTCCGCGATAATGCGCGGCGGATCGAGATGGGTGGCTGCTCGCGCCTTCAGCTCCAGCGGCTTGACGATTTCCAGGTCGGCGAGGCTATTCTGGCCGCGCACAGTTTCGGGAGTTCGGCCGAATTGTTCGCGAAAAGCGCGAGTGAAAGCCTCATGCGAGCCATAGCCCGCATCGAGGGCGACGGTAAGTATGTCTGGCGCACCTTGCGCCAGTACGCGCGCCGCCTCGCTCAAACGCCGGGCGCGGAGATAGCGCACTACCGACTGACCGGTGGCGGTGCCAAAGGCGTTGGCGAGATGTGAGCGCGACACGCCGCAAGCATGGGCGAGCGATGTCAGCGAGATGGGCTCGCGCAGATTGCGTTCGATGATCCACAGGGCATTGTCGGCGACCGCCATGTCATCTCCTCATCAGATGCCGCTTCCTAGCAGACGGGCGGAGACGCCGCTTGATCGATCGTCCACAGGGGGCGTTCACCGCTTCTGCAGGAAAGCCTTGAAGGCGTTCAGGGTCTCGAGGCTGACATGATGCTCGATGCCCTCGGCATCGACGCGCGCCGTCACGGGGCTGATCCCCAGGGCGCAGAGGAAATTCTCGACGATCTGGTGGCGCTCGCGGCTCTTCTCGGCAAGGCTCGTGCCCACCTCGGTGAGGAACACGCCGCGATAGGGCCGCTGCTGGATGAGCCCTTCGGCCGAAAGCCGCTTCAGCATCTTCGCTACCGTCGGCTGCGCCACGCCCAGCCTTTGGGCGATGTCGACCTGGCGCGCTTCGCCGCGGTCGGCGATAAGATCGGCAATCAGCTCGACATAGTCCTCGACGAGCTCGGTGCGCCGGTTATGGCGGGTCTGGCGGAAGCTCTCCACATGGGTGTCGGCATCGACCAGCGAGCTTTCGGGGGTGGCGCGGGCTTTGGTGGCCTTCATTACAAGTAAAATCCGTCAGGAAATATCATAGCCAGAGCTATAGGATATTCTGAGGATTATATCAAAATATAGCCATTGCTAAGATATCGCCCTTGTGCTCTTATTGTTCGTAGGGGCTAAGAGGACTGACTTTATAGGGACCGACCATGGCAAGCTGGCTTCCTTTCGATCTCAAACGTCGCGGCTTCATCGGCGCGGGTCTCCTCGCGGCGGGTGCGGCGGCCTTCGGCGGGCGCGGCGCGCTCAGCCAGGCCGAGCAGGCACCCTCACCGCATCAAGGCCATCAAATGCCGGCGGCCGGCAGCCAGTCCTATGAAGGCGGCGGCCACATGAACGCCCATGGCGAGATGATCACCGTCGGCGATGTGGACTATGGCCGCAACGGCTTCGATCCGACCGCCATGCTCACCCAATGGGAAACAGGCGAAGTCTCCACACTCCCTGACGGACGCCGGCTGCGCACCTTCCAGGTGACCGCCGAAGACAAGGAGATCGAGATCGCGCCGGGCGTCATGTTCCCGGCCTGGACCTTCAACGGGCGCGTGCCCGGGCCTGCCTTGCGCGCCACCGAAGGCGACAGGGTGCGCATCGTCTTCAAGAATTTCGGCTCGCATCCGCATTCGATGCATTTCCACGGTTTCCATCCGGCGCGCATGGACGGGATTCCGGGCGCCGGACTGGTGCCGCCCGGCGGCGAGTTCGTCTACGAGTTCGAGGCGAAGCCCTTCGGCTGCCATCTCTATCATTGCCATGCGCTGCCGCTGGCGCGCCACATCCACAAGGGCATGTACGGTCTCTTCGTCATCGATCCCGATCCCGCCCAGCATCCCGAAGCGGCAGCGGTCGCCGCCTCGCGCCTCCTCGGCACGCCGGAGAATGCACAATGGCAGGAAATGGCCATGGTGATGAACGCCTTCGACACGAATTTCGACGGCGAGAACGAGTTCTATGCCTGCAACACCATCGCCCATTGCTATGCCAAGCAGCCGATCAAGCTGGCGCGCAGTCGGCCGGTGCGCATCTATCTGGTCAATGTGACCGAGTTCGATCCGATCAATTCCTTCCACTTGCACGGCAATTTCTTCGACTATTACGACCAGGGCACGACGCTGACGCCGACGCTCAAGACCGTCGATGTCATCATGCAGTGCCAGGCGCAGCGCGGCATTCTCGAATTCACCTTCGGCGCCCATGCCGAGCATGAGCCGGGCCTCTATATGTTCCATGCGCATCAATCGGAATTCACCGAGCTCGGCTGGATGGGCATGTTCGACGTGGTGGAGGCCTTGTCATGAGCGTCGAGGCCGCTGCGCAAGCCCAGGATTCCCGCTCCTCCTGGCAGAAGATCGCCTGGATCCTGGCGCCCCTCGTCCTTCTCATCGGCGCCTTATGGTGGCTCCTTGCCGGCAATCTGCTCAGCTATTTCAGCAATGGCGCGCCGCCCGTCGAGGCGCTCACCGTCGAGCGCACCATCCTCGATCAGGACGGGCTTCGCCTCCTGGTGCGAGGCGGCGGATCGGAGGCGATGACGATCGCGCAGGTCCAGGTCGATGCCGCCTATTGGCGCTTCAGCCAGACGCCGCCCGGTCCGATCGAGCGCGGCAGCGCCGCCTGGATCGCCATCCCCTTCCCCTGGGTCCTGGCGGAAGCCCACAAGGTGACCTTCGTCACCAATACCGGCGCCACTTTCGAACATGAGATCCCGGTCGCGGTCGAAACCCCGCAAGTGACGTCGCTCAATTTCGCCGCCCAGGCGATGCTCGGCGCCTTCGTCGGCATCCTGCCCGTGGTCATCGGGCTCATGTTCTATCCGGCACTGCGCGGGGCGGGACCGCAGGTGATGAATTTCCTCCTCGCCATGACGATCGGTCTTCTGCTCTTCCTCCTGATCGACACGATCGAGGATGCGCTCGAATTCGCCGGCCGCTCCGCCGCCATCTTCCAGGGGCCGATGATGGTCATCCTCGCCGCGGCCGCGAGCTTCATCCTGTTGCTCGGCATTTCGCGCCGGCAGGGCGTGCCCTCAGGCCTCGCGCTCGCCACCTATATCGCCATCGGCATCGGACTCCATAATCTCGGCGAAGGTCTCGCCATCGGAGCAGCCTTCGCGGCGGGCGCCGCCGGGCTCGGCACCTTCCTCGTCATGGGCTTCACATTGCACAACATCACCGAAGGGGTCGGCATCGCCGCACCGCTGCTCAAGATCAAGCCGTCGCTCACGCAATTCGCCGTGCTGGCGCTCATCGCCGGCGGACCCGCGGTCATCGGCATGTGGGCGGGAAGTCTCGCCTATGCGCCGCACTGGTCGGCGCTGGCGCTGGCGATTGGCGCCGGCGCGATCTTCCAGGTCATTGTCGAGGTCGGGGCCTTCCTCGCGCGATCATCCGACGACCCGCTCAAGAGCTGGATGACGCCGCCTGTCCTCCTCGGCGTCGCGGCCGGCCTTGCCATCATGTATGGGACGGCCATGCTGGTGAAGATCTAGGGCGTGGACTCATTAGCCCGCAACCAATTCGGATGGCCTCCACGCAAGGACAAGCCCTGCTCAGAACCGTGTTTTGTTGGCCACGGGCGGATTCGGATGTTTGTAAGGGTCGCTCTGTATTCTTTGACGGGTCACTGCACGGGATGATTACCGCGCTGTCCCTTCGAGAGAAAGGAGACAGCGCGGCCTGAATTTTCGTTCCGCGGCGCCTAATCGTGACCTGTCTTCATCTGCCGGACCTGCTCCATTACCTGCTCCAGATTGTAGCTTGCAGGGCTCTGAAGTGGCGGGAAGGCGATGTAGCTTTCGAGATGCTTCAGCCACAACTGCTGGCCGATGGGCAGGATGTTCCAGTCATAGACGTAGGCAGTGGACGGTGACGCGATGGCGCCTCCCATGCCGAACAGCGTCTTGATCTGTTGACCGACCGAAGTTTCGAACGGGTCGCGCTTGATGTTGACGACCTGCGTCCAGGAGTAGGGCTGGACGCCTGAGATGAAACCAGCTGGGTCGTCGGAGACCATTGCAAAATACATCTTCCAGTTCTTGTAGCGGACGGCCGACGGCTCCTTGCCGGAATAGTACAAGAAGGAATCGCGCGCGGATGGCGATTTCCCTTCCAGGAAGTCGCGCTGATCGATCCCGTCGAGCGTGGTCTTGACGATCCCGGGATACGTGCCAGCCTCGATCTGTTTCTTCAGCCCGTCGCCCTTCGGGCCGCCGGCGATGTTCACGAGCGTCGGTAACCAGTCGAGCGCTGAGAACATGTCGTTCTTCACCGTGCCGGGTTCGATGTGTCCCGGCCAGCGCACGACCAGCGGGGCACGCATGCCGCCTTCCCAGGTGCTAAGCTTTCCGCCCTTGAACGGGGTGGTTCCGCCATCCGGGAAGGTGATCGTCTCGGCGCCGTTGTCGGTGGTGAAGACGACGATGGTGTTGTCGAGCTGGCCCATATCCTCCAGCTTCTTGAGGACGACACCGATATTGTCGTCCATCTGCTTCATGCCGGCTTCGTTGATGCCCCAGTCCTTGCCGCCCGGCTCGCCGAGCATGTTCAGATACTTGTCAGGCAACACCGTCGTGATGTGCATGCGCGCCGGGTTGTACCAGACGAAGAACGGCTTGTTGGTCTTCTTAGGGTCGTTTCGGTCGAGGAAGTCGACGACCTTTGCGGAGATTTCCTCGTCTATGGTCTTTGACCGCTCCAGCGTCAGCGGGCCCTCGTCCTTGCACGATTGATTTGCCGGGGATCCGTCGGAGGATGCGCATGCTAGAACCGGACGCGGAGGCGTCAGGCAGGTTGTTGTCTTGGGATCGACAGCGCCCGGAACCTCAGCCACGCCGGGGATCGGTGTATTCATGCAGGGTGGCGCGATCCCCTGCTCGGCTGGGCTTTTGTTGATGTCGGGGAAGCTCACCCCCTGCATGGCGTCGAGGTGATAGAGGTATCCCCAATATTCCTGGAAGCCGTGTGCAGTCGGCAGGGATTCGGTGGTATCTCCGAGGTGGTTCTTGCCGAACTCACCTGTCGAGTAGCCGAGATCATATAGGAATTTGGCGAGGTGAGGCGTGCCGGCCCGCAGGTAGGACGGGCTTCCGGGAATTTCCGGCAGGACCATGCCGACGCGCACCGGCTGCATGCCGGTGATGAAGGCGGTACGCCCCGCAGTGCAGCTCTGCTCGGCGTAGTAGGTCATGAATTTCGCGCCCTCCTGGCCGATGCGATCGATGTTGGGCGTTTCCCCTACCATCAGGCCCTGATGATAGATGCTGGGTTGCATCCAGCCGATGTCGTCGCCCATGATGAACATGATATTGGGCTTCTTGGCATCTTGCGCCTGCACTTGCGGTGCGGAGAGGGGTGAAATTGCCACGGCTGTCGCGAACAGCGTCGAAGCGAGCCATTTGAATTTAGTTGTAGTCGAATTCATTGTAAGCCTCCCTGTGTTTTGCTGGAAAGCACGAAGGCGGAGAAGGTTTTTGAACCTGTGACTGAAATGGGCGCGCAGCAATGATTGCGGCCCAGAAGGCAAATCCAATGCCCTCTTCGTCCCTTTCGAGACGAAATCGATCGGCGCACGACCCGTGTCCGAAGTCTGAACTATCAGTACGAAAATGCCGGGCAGGCAAGTTGGACCTTGGGCCAAGGACCTGCAGCCAACGGCACGTGCGGCAATGACGGTGCCGGCGGCAATGCGCACAACGTGATCACGCGATGTCCGCTTTTGGCCCATCGTGTCATTTCGCTTCGCTGCTGAATTTGGCTGGTATCGGGGTATAGCGGACCCTGGCGAGCCGTCCACCCGGCAGACTTATGGGTTCACGGCCTAGATCGCCAGCCACTCGCATTCGCGCAAGGCGATCCGCGCCAGCTCGGATGGCGTCTTGTTGTCGGTCGGCACGATGACAAGGCCATCGGTCTTCTCTTGCGCCATGCGCCGCGCCTGCCGGAGCGTGCGCTGCAATTGATCCTCCGCACCGGTGCCCTTTTCCCGCTCAGCCAGCCGGGCGCGAAGCGTCTCTTCACTGGCAACGAGACGGATGACGGTGATGCGCGCATCGGGAGTGGCGCTCAAGATCCATTGCCGGTCGAAGTCGAGATGCAGCATCACACCCGACATCACCAGACGCGAATGGCCGAGCACCCGATAGGTCGACCACAGAGCGGCAAGGTTGATGCTGATCACATCGCGGATGCCCGGCCCGAGCTTCGCAAGATCTTCCGCGCTCGGCTTCGGATAGACCCGGTCGAGTTCATCACTCTCGATGATGGCATGCGCCCGGCCTGCGGCGCTGAGCTCAGCACCCAATTCCCAGCATAGCGTCGATTTGCCGACGCCCGCCGGGCCGGTGACCAAAAGGATCTCGACAGTGTCGACCATTCCACCTTCCCGCTGATTCATGATTGACGCCCGGTCTTGGGCCAGATGGGGAAGGCCGGCGGACGGAGACATCGCGGGCCATCGTGCAAAAGTCAAGCGCGGCTGCCCCTTCTCCTCGGCACAGGATATGTTACTTTCGCGCTTCATATCCCCGTCATGAAGAGAGTTCTCATGCTGCTCGGTGTCATTGCCGATGATTTCACCGGCGCCAGCGATATCGCCAATACGCTGGCCAAGGGTGCCCAAGGCACGCAAGGCATGGCGGTGACGCAATATTTCGGTATTCCGGCCAAGGCGGCCGAGGCCGATTGCGAAGCCGGGGTCATCTCACTCAAGTCACGCTCCATTCCGGCCAGGGAAGCCGTCGATCTTTCGCTGAAGGCGCTGGACTGGCTCTTGCGGCAGGGTTGCGAACAGATCGTCTTCAAATATTGCTCGACCTTCGATTCGACGCCTGAGGGCAATATCGGTCCGGTGGGCGAAGCGCTCTCCGATGCGCTCAGCGTCAAAGGCGTCGTCGCCTGTCCCGCCTTTCCAGCGACAGGGCGCACGCTCTATCAGGGCCATCTCTTCGTCCATGACCGTCTGCTCAATGAATCGGGTCTCGAAAACCATCCGCTCAATCCCATGACGGATGCGGATCTGAGGCGCTGGCTCAAGCGGCAGTCGAAGGCCACGGTCGGGCTCGTGCCCTGGGCCCTTGTGCGCAAGGGCGATTCCGCCATCAAGGCCGCTCTCACCGAGGCAGCCGAGAAAGGCGACAAGCTCGTCATCGTCGATGCGCTCACCGAGGACGATCTCATCGCGATCGGCAAGGCTTGTGCCGATGCGCGCCTGATCAGCGGCGGCTCTGGCATAGCCATGGGCCTGCCGCAGAATTTCGCCGCCGCCGGCAAGCTCAAGCCCGGCAGCCGCGCCTGGCGAGGCATTGGCGGGCCCGAAGCCATTCTCGCCGGCAGCTGCTCGACGGCGACACGGCGGCAAGTCGAGCATCATGCGGCCCGTCACCCCGTTCTCGCGATCGATGCCGAAGCGGTCATTGCCGGCAAGCTCGCGCCTGAAACCATCGTCGCCTTCATGCGGGAGAATGAAGGCCGGCAGCCGCTCGCCTATTCATCGTCATCGCCGGATGAAGTCAGCGCCATCCAGACACGGCATGGACGTGAAAAATCCGCTCATGCCCTCGAAAGCTTCTTCGCCGAGACGGCGCGCGCTTTGGTTGCGAGCGGTGTCCGGCGGTTGGTCGTCGCCGGCGGCGAGACTTCGGGCGCCGCGGTCAGCGGGCTTGCGCTCGATGCCGTTACCATCGGTCCCGAGATCGATCCCGGCGTTCCGGCCTTGGCCACGCTCGGCGAGAAGAAAGTGGCGCTCGCTCTCAAATCGGGGAATTTCGGTGCCGAGGATTTCTTCGCGAAAGCCCTCGATCGGCTGGGAGCCCAGGCATGACAGAGGCGGAGCTTCGCGACCTCCTGGTGGAGCGCTCGGCTTCGCTCTATCAACGCGGCTTCTCGGTCGGTTCGGCCGGCAATATCAGTGCCGCGGTCGAGGATGGCTTCCTCATCACGCCCACCAATTCGAGCCTGGGCTTCCTCGATCCCCAGCGCATCAGCAAGCTCGACCGCAATTTCAAGCACATCGCCGGCGACCCGCCGTCCAAGGAAGTCTTCCTGCACCGGGCTTTCTACGAAACCGTCGCCAGGGCCGGCGCCGTCGTCCATCTCCACTCCACCTATGCGACGGCGCTTTCCTGCCTCGAGGGTATCGATCGCGACGATGCGGTGCCGCCTTTGACACCCTATGTCGTGATGCGCGTCGGGCAAGTGAAGCTCATCCCCTATGTCCGGCCCGGCGATCCCAGGATGGGCGACATGATCCGCGCGCTGGGCGGGAAATATACGGCCGTGCTCCTCGCCAATCACGGTCCGGTCGTCGCCGGGCCGGATCTCCTGTCGGCGATCTATGCAGCGGAAGAGCTCGAAGAAACGGCGAAGCTTGTCGTTACGCTGGCGGACCGGCACAGCCGCTTGCTGACCAGAGAACAAATCGATGAGCTCGTTGCCGTCTTCCGCAAATAGGCGCCTTCACGCGTAATAGTGAGTCTCGAGCAAGAGGCAGCCCGTCCGGGAGCGGAAAGGACCATGATAGATGCCGGGCGGACGGCAGGCATAGGTATTCGCCAGGAAGACCTCTTCCGTCCCGCCGCCGCTAGCGATCAGATCGCCAGCAAGAATGTAAACTTCTTCCCAATAGTCATGAACGAAAGGCTTCGTGGTGCGGGCACCGGGCTGAAACCTGAGAAGCCTCGTGCGGTTGCCGGTTCGTGCCGTCTCATCGAGGGCGCCGGCGAGGATCTTCTGCTCGATCCCCGGCGGATAGCCCTGAGGCACATGCCAGCCGCTCGCCATATCGAGCGCGTGGAATTCCTTATGCTCCTTGCCGACCGGCATGGTTCAAGCCGCCAGAGATGCGGCGCCGGCGAGCTCGTCGGCCAGGGAATAACCGTCGAGCATGCGGTCGAGAAGCCCGGTGCACCGGTCCCAGTCGAAGGTGCGGAAGCTGTGGCCCTTGGTGACGAAAGTGGCGCCGGCATAGAACATCTCATATTGCGCATGGCGCGAGGCGAATTCCGAGCCCACCGCATCCCAGGCGAATTTGAAGAACTTGACCCGGCCTTCCGACGAGGCGGCGGGGGATTGCTGCGTCTTCTCGATCAGGCTCCTGAGCTCGGGATTGGCGAAATCGCGCACCGAGGAGGGCAGCATGATCAGGCCGCCGCCGGCAAGCTCGCGCAACGCAAGGAGGACCCGCGCATAAAGCTCCTGGGTCAGCACTTGCGCGGAATAGAGCGTGTGGCTGTCGGGGACGAAATAACCCCCTTGCATCCTGCCCTTCACCTCCATGGCATGGACCAGCGCATCGACCATGGTGTTCTGCGCGGCAAGCGATCCCAGCATCTCATTCACCTGCGGGAAGCCGACGGTGCCATTGGTCTCGGCGATGCGGCGCGCAATGCCGACCAGGAGCCGCATCTTCACCATCAGGCGGATCTGCGACTGGTAGTTCTGATAGACATGCGCCGGCGTGGCATGGAACTGCTTCTGGCACATGGCGATGTCCTGGTTGATGAAGACGCGGTGCCACGGCACCTTCACATCGTCGAAATAGAGGACGGCGTCGTTCTCATCGAAGCGGCTGGCGAGCGGATTGTCGAAAACGCTTGTCGCACTCTCCTCATAGGATTTGCGCGACAGGATCTTGAGGCCCTTGGCGTTCATCGGCACGGCGAAGGACACGGCATAGCGTTCCTCGCCGGCGCGCAAGGGCTGGATCGAGGTGACGAACACCTCGTTCGCCATGATGCCGCCGGTCGCCAGCATCTTGGCGCCGCGGATGGTGAGGCCCTCACCATCCTCATCGACAACGCCCGCGGTGAGAAAAGGATCGGCCTGCTCGCTCGCGGGCTTTGACCGGTCGGCCTGCGGGTTGATGATGACGTAGGTCAGGTAGAGATCGTTGTCGCGGGCAAAGCGATAGTAGTCGGCCAAGGCGCCGGCACGTGCCGGGTCGTGGGCTTCGAAGACGTCGAGCCCCATGAACATGCCGGAAATACAGGAGGCGACGTGATCGGGCGCGCGGCCCAGGAAGCCGCCGTGAAGCTCGGTCCAGGCCTCCAGTGCCCGCCGCCGTTCCACCAGTTCCTGGTAATTGCGCGGCAGCTGCCAGATACGGTTGGCGCGCCCTCGCGCGCCATCTGGCGCTTCGAAGGTCATGAGCTCGCTGTTTTCGGGGCGCGACTGGAAATCATAAAGCGTGCCGATCGAAGCGACGGAGCGGCGAAAGGCCGGATGCTCGGTGACGTCGCCGGAAAGCTCGCCATTGATGAAGACCTGCCGCCTGTCCTTCAGCGTCGCCAGATGCTGGGAGCCCGTCTTGATCATGATCTCCTCCTCACCGTCAGTAATGGATGTCGAGCGGCCACAATGGCGCTGTGGCGTCGGATGACTGCAGCGCCGCATAGCGGCCCTTGCCGAAGACCAGAGGTTTCCGGTCGGCAAAGCTCAGGAAATGCTCGACCGCGAGAATGAACAGCGTGTGATCGCCGCCATCGTGCCTGGCCCACACGGCGCATTCGAAGACGGCCGCCACGCCCGGCAGCACCGGCGCACCCGAAGCACCTTCGCTTGCGCTCATGCCTTCCCATTTATTGGCGAGCGCGCGGGCGAAGCGGTTGGAAATATCTTTCTGGTTCTCGGCCAGGACATGCACGGCGACGGCCTCGGCCCTTTCCCACAAAGCGAGGCTCGCCGCACGGCGGTCGATGCTGAACAGCACCAGCGGCGGATCGAGAGAGAGCGAATTGAAGGAGCTGACCGTCATGCCGAGGCGCGTGCCGTCGACCATGGCGGTCACCACACACACACCGGTCGGAAACTGTCCCAATGCATGCCGGAACGCCCTGGTATCGAACGCCTCCTGCATGAGGGCGGTCATGTGGAGAAGCTCCGCTCCAGAGGCCGGATGATCGGCATGCGCAAGGCGGCGAGCGTGGTGGCGAGATGCCGCGCCACCGCTTCCGCCGCTTGATCGGGATCGCCCGCGGCTATGCCGGCAACGATCGCTCTATGCTCGCCAAGCACATCGCCGCTGCGCCGGTCGGAGGTCGTGACGGCATGCACGCCCATGCGCAATTGGCGATCGCGCAAGCTCTCATAGAAGCCGGCCAACACCGGATTGCCGGCAGCGCTCACAATGGCGCGATGAAACAGGCGATCGCTTTCGATGAAGGCGACGGGATCATCCTGCAATTGCGCTTGCTGGTCGATGAGCTGGTCCAATTCGCGCGCCAGGGTTTCGCCAAGACCGGCGGCCTGCCTGGCGCACCATTCCTCGACGAGCTTGCGGGCCTGCATCACCGCTTCGATATCGGCCTCGGTGATGGGCGCGACATAGGCACCCTTCTTGGGCACGATCTGCAGGAAGCCGTCAGCCTCGAGGCGGAGCAAAGCCTCTCTCACCGGTGTGCGCGAGGTGCCGATCGCCCGGCAGACTTCCGCCTCGGTGAGGAAAACGCCGTCGCGGCGCGGCAAAGTGACGATGTGCTGTTTGAGCCAGCGGAAGACGACGTCCTGTGCCGGCTCGGCTTTTCGACCGGACGTTTGAAGCATGGAAAGAGGGTTGGAACCGCTCATAGACAAGATGCATACATCATGCATGCATTATACGCAAGAGATTTTTACGCTACGTCCACTTGGTGCCCGAACCTAAACGAGGCTGTACCAACCGTGTCGCCGATTTTCCCAGAAAAGCTTCACCGGAGGCGCAAAGGCAGGATCGGCAAAGCATCCGACCGACACGACGATCTCTTCCGGTATGGCTTCGCCCGTCATGAAGACGAGGGTTCCGCAACTGGGACAGAAACTCTGTTCGATCCAGCGTCCGGCGTCGCTGCCGCGCCGCCAGGACCGATGGTCGCCCTCAAGCCTGGCAATGGCTGTCTTGGCGAAGCGGGCGCGATAGGAGAAGGCGGATCCCGTCGCGCGCTGGCATTCAAGACAGGCACAGGCATAGACCCGCGCCGGCTCACCCGTGACGGTGAGCTTCAACCCACCGCAGGCGCAGCTTGCGGTTCTCTGGATCTCGGGCATCGGCAGCTCTCCACGATCGATTGACGTCTCATGCGTCAGTGGATGCGAGGACAGCGCTTGTAAACCACGCACCGCGAGGTAAGTGACAGACGATGGCAGCAGCCGATCAGTGAAGTTTGGCCAGGGCGTCCGTTTCCGCCTGGCCCTCGAGGGCGGGACCGGCACCCAAAGCATGAAGGAAAGCATCGATCGTTTCGGCAGATGATGCGGGCTTGTAGGCGTTCGCGGCGCCGCCCGCCGTCCGCAAGGCCAGGTCGATGCTCCATTTGCCGGCGCTGCGGCAGGCGATCGCCAGGTGATCGCCCATGGCGGCATGGGCGATGCCGAATTCGCGGCAGAGCATTTGATCGCCGCGCAGGAAGGAGGCGATCATGGAAATCTCGGCGCCCGACCCGGCGAGCCGCGACTTCTCTCCCGAAGGAAGCTTCGACAAGACCTGGTCGAGTTCGGGATCGGCGATGCCGGCGATCTGGTAGTCGCCCGATGAGACGGTCCCTTGCGTCGCGAGCCAGTAGCCGATCGCGCCCGCAACGAGCGCCAGGAGACAGGCGGCGATGGGCGCGGCCCAGGCCGCGAATGGCGTCCGCTTGCGCGGCCGCAGCGGAACGACAGCGTCGGCGGAATCCGGCTGCGACGCCTGTCTGATCATGGCTTCGACGGAAGCCTTGAGCTTTGCCGGCACGGGCTCGTCGAGATGGGTCCTGACGCTCTCGGCCGCGGCAGAACGCGCGCGGGCGAACATGTCGATGCGCCCGGCAAGATCAGGCCGCTTCGGCAACAGCGCTTCGAGCCGCGCCCTGCGGGCAGGATCCAATTCGCCGTCGGCATAGGCCATCAGCTCCTCATCGGTGAATTCGTCACTCATCGGTCTCGACCTTGTCCTGCTTCTTCGAACGAAGCGCCGGCGCATCTATTCCCGCGGCGGCCGCAATATTGATCCGCGCCCGCGCCAGCCGGCTCATCACCGTGCCGATCGGGAGCCCGAGAATATCCGCCGCCTCGCGATAGGAGAGCTCCTCGACACAGACGAGGAGCAGCACTTCGCGCTGCTCGCCCGTCAGTCCCGCGATCGCTTTCCAGACGTCCTTGAGCACCAAACGGTGCTCCGGCGCCGTTCCGGGGTCGCCGGCAAGCCTTTCCTCATGGGCGCCGATATCGTCCTTGCGGCCTTGGGTCCGGTCGCGGCGCAGCTGATCGATCCACAGATTGCGCAGGATGCGAAACATCCAGGCATCGAACCTCGTCCCCGGCACAAATGACGACGCATTGGCGATGGCCCTCTCACAGGCAAGCTGCACCAGATCGTCCGCCATGTCGGGCGAACGGCACAGCGACATCGCGAAGCGGCGCAGATTCGGCAGGAACGCAATGAGCCGGTCACCGAATTCGTCTGAAGGTCCCGCCATGGCCAAGCCTAAAAAGAAATCCCCTTGCGGAATAGTTGTTGGAAAGAGCCGTTATCACCGGGGTCTCGTCTGACCGGATGGCATGTCGATATCTTGAAGGCAAGGCCAGAACGGTGCGAAATGGCTCAATCGGGAGAAAGCGATGAATGGCTTGACGAAATATCTCCTTGCAGCACTCTGCGGCCTGGTGATCGTGACCATCGGCTTTCCGGGCAGTGACCCCGGGGCAAGCCTGGTCACGGCGGCGCTGGCGGATGACGATGACGGCGGGGGCGATGACGATGACGACGACGGTGGCGCTTTCCAGAAGCTGAAGCGGCCGGCACAAGTGAAGGCGCGGCCGCAGCCGCGGCGCCGCGCAATCCTTCAGCCTTTGCCCGATCATGCGCGCGCGGAAATCATCGGCCATGGTCTCGAGGACAGCGCCATCGACCGCCTGATCGCGGCGGGCTATGTGATATTGGAGCAGGCTCCCCTTGCCTCTTCGGGCCAGGTCATCCACCGCCTGCGCGTCCCCGAGCGCCTGACACTGGCCGAAGCACGCGCCCAAATCCTTTCCGCGGCACCCCAGGCGGAAATCGATTTCAATCACTATTACCGGCCCGATATGAGCGAGGACTGCGTTGCGAGCCAGTGCCTGGCGCGCAATCTGATCGGATGGAACCCGTCCCGGCAGGAAGATACCTGCAGCCGCGGCATCCGCATCGGCATGATCGACACGGCCATCAATGAAGATCATGAGGCGCTCGCCGGAAGCCGGATCGAGGTCCAGCGCTTCGTGGCGGAGCGGCTGCCGCCCTCGGGGATGCAGCATGGCACGGCCATTGCGGCCCTCCTGGTCGGCAATCCATCGGGCCGTTCTCCCGGCCTCTTGCCCGGCGCCGAATTGGTCGCCGTCGATACGTTCCACCGGCGCGGCCGCCATGACGATGTGTCCGACGCCTATAGCCTGGTCAAGGCGCTGGACTATCTCGAAAGCCGCACTATCGCGATCATCAATCTCAGCCTCACCGGCCCTGCCAATGTGGTGCTGGAGAGAGCCATCGAGCGCCTCGCCGGCAAAGGCGTCGTTCTCGTCGCCGCCGCCGGTAATGATGGTCCCAAGGCCAAGCCGGTCTATCCCGCCGCCTATCCGCAAGTCGTCGCGGTCACCGCCGTCGACCGGCAAAAACGTCCATACCGGCGCGCCGCCAGGGGATCGCATATCGACCTCGCCGCACCCGGCGTCGATGTCTGGATCGCCGCTTCGCAAAAGGGCGCGAGACCTCGCACCGGCACGTCCTTTGCGGCACCGTTCGTGACCGCGGCCATAGCGCTGGCGCAAAAGGCCGAAGGCGGCGTGGCAAAGACCGCGGCTCTGTCGCGCCTCACGGGCAGCGCTGAAGATCTGGGCCGGCCGGGACATGACGATATTTTCGGCTGGGGCCTCCTCAATCCGACGGGATTGTGCGGGTGACGAAAAAGAAGGGCACGGATTTCCCGTGCCCTTCCCGATCGCATGGGCTCAGCGCCAGCGCTTGCCCCATCCTCTGGACGAAGAATTCGAAGACGAGTTCGACGAGCTGTTCGAGCTCGAATTCGAGGAGCTGTTGGAGCTCGAGTTCGAGGACGAGTTCGATGAGCTGTTCGAACTCGAGTTCGAGCTGGAGTTGGACGAGCTGTTGCCGGCGAGAATGATCTGGCCCGTTTCACCCGTGACACTCTGCGTGCCGGCGATGTCGGGCTTCGCTACGGGCATCGCCGCGGCGGCAGTCGCGCCAAGACCCAGGGCAAGCGCGCTCGTCAGGATTACTTTGCGTTTCATGATGTTTCCTTTCGTCAATCAACGGAATGGCTTGATGCGCATTCCGAGCGAGGAACGGATGGGCGGCGCGGCTATTCCGATCATTGTTATTTCGCATCGGCTTATCCGAAAACCGTACACACTTTTCGGGCCGATGCTCTAACGCCTGGCGCGCGCAAATTTGCGATACCAGCCTTCGCCGGCAATCGTGTTGCGGCGGATCGCTTCGCGCGTCCGACTCTCCTGCGATGTTTCCGCGCGCACCGAATGGACGAGCGTGGGCTTGAGCGCCGCTTCGGCCCGGCGAAACGGAATGACCTGAACGAGTGGTGTACCTTTCTCCAGCACATGCACGCCGTCCGCGCCCGTCGCAAAGAACGGAAAGTTGATCAGCGAATGATAGAGGTCGGTGTCGACCACGCCGGCGATGATCGCAACCGGGAGCGGCCCGCGATTGAGAGGGGCGACGAACAGACAGCTCCAACCCGGCGGCGTCCTGATCGTCCAGTAATTGTGGAACTTCATCGGCGGCCTGTCGCTCAGCGGATGGCCGGCAATCTGGTGGCTGCCATGATTGCTGACCATCACCTTGTCGAATTCCCAGCCGGCCTCGACGGTCTTGCCGCCCTCCTTGATCTCGAGACGGGTCGTCGCCGCAAGCGGCAGAATGAAACCCAGCGTCATGGCGTCGAGAAACGGCATGCAGCGCTTGACGGTGAGCCCGTTATTGGTCGCCGAGACCACGGCATCGTCGACCGCGGGCAGCCGCTTGAACCAGTCCGGCATGCTGAGCTTGGCCGGCACGGGCTCGGCTATGACGCCCAGATCCGCCGGATCGCAGGTGAAGTCCATGGTGAGAGTGTCCGTGCCGTCACCCTTGTGGCGGGCGGCCGCGGACCAGAAACTGGCCAGGGTTTCGCGAAACATGATCCGTTCTCCTTGAACTTCCAGGAGAACGGATCGAACGGACGGTTATTCCAGCTATCAGTAAACCACGACGCTGCGGATCGACTTGCCTTGATGCATCAGGTCGAAGGCATCGTTGATCTTGTCGAGCGGCAATGTGTGGGTGATCATCGGGTCGATCTCGATCTTGCCGTTCATGTACCAGTCGACGATTTTCGGCACATCGGTGCGGCCGCGGGCACCGCCGAAGGCGGTGCCGCGCCAGACGCGCCCGGTCACCAGCTGGAACGGCCGGGTCGCTATCTCCTGGCCGGCGCCGGCAACGCCGATGATCACCGATTCGCCCCAGCCCTTGTGGCAGGCCTCGA
>JAKATG010000047.1:0-21058 GCA_021828105.1 Pseudomonadota bacterium | reverse complement strand
CAAGGCCTACGGCAAGGCCGGTGATCGTCGGCTCACGATGTTCGGGGAAGGCATTATTGGTGCCGGTCGAGATGCCGGCGATCGGCACATCGCCCGAGCGCGACACGACGGCGCGATGCGTGCCGTCGCCACCCAGCACGACAATGGCATCGATCTTTTTCTGGCGCATGAGATCGGCCGCCCGGATCGTGTCGTCGACCGTGCCGGTGATGGCCATGTCGAGATAGGCGAGGTCGGGGAACTCATGCTCGCCCAGATTGCGCGAGCGCTCGAGCCCCCGGTGCACATGGTGCCGGATTCCGCCGTTTTCCGGCATCATCACCACCTGGCCGACGCCCGCAGCCTTGAGGCAGGCCAGCACTCTCAGCACGATATTGGCCCGGTCGGTGATCTGCAGGGCGGTCGCATTGGCGATGACGCGGCGGATGTCGCGCGCCGAGACGGGATTGGCAATGATGCCCACGGTCGGAGCCAAACGGGTTCCTCCTCCAGCGTTCCCTGCATGTTTTACTTGGTCTCGCGCCGTAGTAGCGACAGTGGATAACGCTCTTGCGTCACGATGACTCGCAAGGTTTGTTTCGACAAGGGGGAAGCCTAATTACCGCCGCGTCATGGGACCATCGTCGTAAGTCATGGCAAAGTCATAAGAAATTTATCCTCCCGTGATATGGGTGCCCCTTGCCGTCAGCCGCCCCGCCCCTTGCCGTCAGCCGCCCCTCTGACCGCTAGACCGGCTTCTTCAATTATTTCCGGGGCTTCCCCTTGACGGTCCGGACGGCCTGCCCTATCTCAACCGCCAACTGCTGGCACTCCTGATAAATGAGTGCTAACAGGCGCCGGAAGGGGGTTGGGAGGCCTCGCTCTCCCCGCACCATGCTCCGGCATCCCCATAATCGAACAATGCGACCAACGAAGGAGACATCGCATGAAGTTCCGTCCTCTGCACGACCGCGTGGTCGTGCGCCGGGTTGAGGAAGACACCAAGACGAAGGGTGGCATTATCATCCCCGAAACCGCCCAGGAAAAGCCCATGCAGGGCGAAATCATCGCTGTCGGCCCTGGCGGGCGCGACGAAGCGGGCAAGCTGATCCCGATCGACGTCAAGGCCGGCGACATCGTGCTCTTCGGCAAGTGGTCGGGCACCGAAGTCAAGATCGACGGCACCGAATATCTGATCATGAAAGAGTCGGACATCATGGGCGTTCTCGAAGGCAAGTCGTCTTCGAAGAAGGCGGCCTGATCAGTTCCGGTCTGTAGCTCAACAATTTAGGTCAAAGGAAGAACAACATGGCAGCGAAAGAAGTCCGCTTCGGTGGCGAAGCCCGCGAGCGCATGCTCCGCGGCGTCGACATTCTCGCCAATGCGGTGAAGGTCACTTTGGGCCCCAAGGGCCGCAATGTCGTCATCGACAAGTCGTTCGGCGCGCCGCGCACCACCAAGGACGGTGTGACGGTCGCCAAGGAAATCGAGCTCGACGACAAGTTCGAGAATATGGGCGCCCAGATGGTGCGCGAAGTCGCCTCCAAGACCAATGACGTCGCGGGCGACGGCACCACCACCGCTTGCGTGCTCGCCCAGGCGATCGTGCGCGAAGGTGCGAAGGCGGTTGCCGCCGGCATGAACCCGATGGATCTGAAGCGTGGCGTCGATCAGGCCGTGCGCACCGCCATCGAGGACATCAAGAAGCGCTCGAAGAAGGTCAAGGGCTCTGAGGAAGTCAGCCAGGTCGGCACCATCTCCGCCAATGGCGAGAAGGACATTGGCGAGATGATCGCCAAGGCCATGCAGAAGGTCGGCAACGAGGGCGTCATCACGGTTGAGGAAGCCAAGTCGCTCGACACCGAGCTCGACGTCGTCGAGGGCATGCAGTTCGACCGCGGCTATCTCTCCCCCTACTTCATCACCAATGCCGATAAGATGATCGCCGAGCTCGAGGACGTCTATATCCTCCTGCACGAGAAGAAGCTGTCGGGCCTTCAGGCCATGCTCCCGGTTCTCGAAGCCGTGGTGCAGACCGGCCGTCCGCTGCTCATCGTCGCTGAGGACGTCGAAGGCGAAGCTCTCGCCACCCTCGTCGTCAACAAGCTCCGTGGCGGCCTCAAGGTCGCGGCCGTCAAGGCCCCGGGCTTCGGCGATCGCCGCAAGGCCATGCTCGAGGACATCGCCGTCCTCACCGGCGGCCAGGTGATCTCGGAAGATCTCGGCATCAAGCTCGAGAACGTCACGGTGGAGATGCTCGGCCGCGCCAAGCGCGTGCGCGTCGAGAAGGAGAACACCACCATCGTCGACGGACATGGCAAGAAGAACGACATCCAGGGCCGTGTCGCCCAGATCAAGCAGCAGATCGAAGAGACGACGTCGGACTACGACCGTGAGAAGCTCCAGGAGCGCCTGGCCAAGCTCGCAGGCGGCGTCGCCGTCATCAAGGTCGGCGGCTCGACGGAAGTCGAAGTGAAGGAGCGCAAGGACCGCGTCGACGACGCGCTCAATGCCACCCGCGCTGCGGTCGAAGAAGGCATCGTGCCGGGCGGCGGCGTCGCTCTGCTGCGCGCCAAGAAGGCTGTCGACGCCCTGAAGTCGGACAATGCCGACATCCAGGCCGGCATCAAGATCGTGTCGAAGGCGCTTGAGTCCCCGATCCGCCAGATCGCCGAGAATTCCGGCGTCGAAGGCTCGATCGTGGTCGGCAAGGTGCTCGAGAAGTCGGGCAATTACGGCTTCGACGCGCAGACCGAGGAATATGGCGATCTCGTCGAGAAGGGCATCATCGACCCGACCAAGGTCGTGCGCACCGCTCTTCAGGATGCAGCCTCGGTCGCGTCCCTCCTGATCACGACCGAAGCCATGGTCGCCGAGAAGCCGAAGGACAAGCCGGCGGCCCCGGCGATGCCGGGCGGCGGCGGCATGGGCGGCATGGACTTCTAATCCAGCCGACCAGGCGAACCAATCAAGAGCCGTCCCGGGAAACCGGGGCGGCTTTTTCTTTGCCATGAGGCTGCCACCAGCGAGCCATGGACTCGGCCGGATTTTCCGGCAAAGTGACGTAATGGCAAGGACGGCGCCCGTGTCTTCCCGCATCCGCAGCGGACTGCACAGTCTTGCTTTGTGCGTTCTTATGATCTGGGCCGCTCAGGCCAAGGCCCAGGACACCAAGCCCCCCGTCCAGATCATGCCGCAGCTCGGCCATGCCAATCTCGTGCGCGCGGTCGCCTTTTCGCCCGATGGCCGGCTGGTCCTGTCCGGCGGCTATGGCACGATCAAGCTCTGGGACAAGGAGACGGGCCGGCTGCTTCGGGTGTTCAGAGGCCATTCGAACTGGGTCACCCACCTTCTGGTCTCGCCCGATGGATCAAGGATCCTGTCGGGCAGCGCCGACAACACCGTCAAATTGTGGGACGCGGCGTCGGGCCTCCTTCTCAGGGACTTCCGCGGGCACCAGGGTTGGATCAACGCCGTGGCGATGTCGCCCGATGGCCGCAAGATCTTGTCGACCGCCAACGACCGGACGGCGCGACTGTGGGATGCCGAGACGGGCGGCACGATCAACACCATCACCAACGACATCTTCAGTTTTTCGTCTGCCGCCTTTTCCTCCGATGGCCGCTTGTTCCTCTTGAAGGGCGCGTCGGTCACGCTGTGGGACACCAACGCCGTCCAGATCCTGAAGAACATTCCGGCCCCGCAATTCAACCCCTATTTCGGCAAGGTCGGCTTCTCCGCGGATGATCGTCAGATCCTGGCGACCGACGGCGTCCAGGTGGTGTCACAATGGGAGGCGGCCTCAGGTAGCCTGCTCAATACCACAAGCCTCGATGGCCCTCCGGATGAGACTCGCACCACGATTCTGTCGCCGGACAGCCGCCAGGTTCTGTCGGGGCGGACAAATGGCGTCATCAGTCTCTGGGACTCATCGAGCGGCAAGCCGGTACAGGTCATTTCCGCCCATTCAGGCGCGGTCGCCGCTTTGGCCTTTTCGCCCGATGGCAGGCAGATCCTGACCGGCGGTGAGGATCGCGCCATCATCCTCTGGGATGCCGGCACCGGCCAACGGTTGAAGAGCTTTGACGAGCATGCGCGCCAGGTGAGATCGATCGCCCTTTCACCCGATGGCACGGTTTTGATTTCGGGCAGCCATGACGCGACTCTCAAATCCTGGGACACGGCTTCGGGCAAGCTGCTCAACGTCTTCAAAGGCCACACCGATGCGGTCCTCTCGGTCGCTTATTCGCCCGATGGCGGCCATGCCGCTTCGGGCGGCAGGGACCACAACGTCATTCTCTGGGATATTCCTTCGGCCACGCCATCCTGGACTTTCACCGGCCACCCGGGTGCCGTAAACGCCGTCGCCTTCTCGCCCGACGGTCGCTACATCCTGTCGGGCGGCGATGGCGGGGTCATCATGCTGTGGGACGCGGCCACCGGCAGCCTGCTGCGCGACTTCCAGAGATTCCCGGGCAATGTCAACGCGGTCGCCTTCTCGCCCGACGGCCAAAGGATCCTGACGGGAAATTCCGGCACCGTTCATCTGAGACTATGGGACACCGCCTCGGGCACCCTCCTCAGTGAACGTGGCCTTCATCTCGATGGCGTCGAGTCCGTCGCCTTTTCCGCCGACGGAAGGCAGATCCTGTCGGGTGGCGAAGACGGCAAGATCATGATCTGGGATATTGCCTTGATGAAGCCCAGCACGGTCTTCCAGGGAAACAAGGAAGACCCGGTCTTTCAGTATTTTCCCGGCGCCGATGAAGCCGCCAAGACCGCGGAAGGACATTATGGACCGGTCTATTCCGTAACCTTCTCGCCCGATGGCCGGCATGTTCTCTCGGGCGGTGGCGACGGCGAGGTCATTCTCTGGGACATCGCTTCTGCCAAACCCGTGCAGACTTTCAGAGGCCATATGGGTCCGGTTAACGGCGTCGCCTTCTCGGGCGAGCGGATCTTTTCCGGCGGCGGCGACACCACCATTAGGGAATGGCGCGCGGATGGCGAGCAGACGGTCCTGCTTGCCGCGGCCGAAGGCAGTGATGATGACTGGCTGGCGCTGACACCCGCCGGCTTCTTCAATGGGCCGGCGCAAGGGACCGATCTCATCGCCGTCGTCGATACCTTCACGCCCTACGGCATTCATCAGTTCTTTCAGGCGCTCTATCGCCCCGACCTGGTGGAGGAGTGGCTCAAGGGCGATCCCTTCGGTCGCTATGCCAAGGCAAAGGAAAAGCTCGATCTGCGCAAGCTCATCGACACCGGCCCGCCGCCCCGCATCATCATCAAGAAAGCGGAGCGGTCGGGTGATGAAGTCGAGGTCACCGCGACAATAGAGGATCAGGGCGGCGGCATCGGCAAGATCGAATGGCGCATCGACGGGCGCACCCAGGCGCTCGCCCGCGAGCGCAGTGCCGAGATCCTGACGCCCGACACGGACACCACGCTGACGCGCCGTTTTGCGCTCAAGCAAGGGCGGAACGTCATCTCCGTAACCGCATACAACGCGCAGAACCTCGTTGCCTCGCCGCCGAGCGACGTCATGATCGATGCCGCCGGCATCAGCACCGAGAAGCGCGGCAATCTCTACGTGTTGGTCATCGGCGTCGACCAATATGCCGATCCAGCGCTTCGGCTCGGCAACGCGGCCGCCGATGCCGACGCCTTAGGTCAGGCGCTGACCGCGGTGGGCCGGAATGTCTATGACGACGTCAAGGTCGTGCCGGTGCTCGACCGGGACGTGACCGACGAGGGGCTGGATCGCGCCTTCACCGCGCTTGCGAGCGAGATCAAGCCGGAAGACAAATTCGTCTTCTTCATCGCCGGCCATGGGCTCACCGTCGACGGCAAATATTATTTCCTGCCGCAGAATTTTGCGCCCGCTTCCGGCGACACCTATGCCAGCAAGGGCATCAGCCAGGATCGCTGGCAGGAATGGTTCGCCCGTATCGCCGCCCGGTCGAGCGTTCTTCTCTATGACACCTGCGAGTCGGGCTCGGTGGCGCGCAGCGCCTCGACCGAAAAAGCCGCGGCCATGGACCGGCTGACCCAGGCCGTCGGCATCAATGTGATCGCCGCCTCCGACGCCGATCAGCCGGCGCGCGAAGGCTATCGCGGACACGGCCTCTTCACCTGGGCGCTGCTCGACGCTCTCGCCAATGGCGATGAGAACAAGGACAGCTTCATCGAGATCTTCGAGCTCGCCAATCATGTCGGCGCCGTCGTGCCGAAGATCAGCCGGCAGGAATTCGGTTTTGAGCAACGTCCGCGGACCAAAACCCTGTCGAACTTCCCGCTCGGGCTGCAGGTCGCCGATATTGCGCCGGGCGAAAGCATCCCGGGAGAGCCCAACCGCATCATAACGCGTGCCGTGAGCGTGGAATTGACGAAAGGAAGGGCTGACGACCGCGAGCAGAAGGCGTTCACCCTCGTCCGCTTGCTCAAGCTGGACGGCGCCCGCGCATTGATCGCCCGTGACGGGCATGAGCTCGGCTATGTGCCTGCCGACGCCCTGGCGGAGTTTCAATGAGGCGCCATCCCCGCCAATCGCCTCATGCGCGGATAAGCTCGATGCCCGTCCTGGCAAAGCCCTTGAGATCGGCCTCGCGCGGCACCACGGCCGAGGCGAGGTCCTTGACCGAAGAGACCATATAGGCCGAGACCGCGCCGAGCTTCTCCTGGGTCATGAGCGCCACCGTCTCCGCCGCGCGCGCGATGACCGCCCGTTTGATCGCCGCCTCTTCATAATCACCCGTCGTCCCGCCCTCTTTGGGATGGAGGCCGGTGAGGCCGATGAACGCGACATCGATATGGAGGCGCTGGATCTGGTCGAGCGCCGCCGCTCCGACCGCCACCATGGAATGGCGGAACAGCGTACCGCCGATCAGGATGACATCGACCGCCTGATGCGGCTCGAGTGCCGCCGCGATGGTCGGGCTGTGGGTGATGACGGTGAGGCTGAGTTCGAGCGGCAGCGCGCGCACCAGCTCGAGATGGGTGGTGCCGCCATCGATGAAGACCCGTTGCTGGCGGGAAATCAGTGTCGCGGCCTTGCGGCCGAGGCGCTGCTTTTCTTCCCTCGCCATGGAGCGGCGGGCGGCAAGGTTGGCGACCGTCGGCGAGGCCGGAAGAGCTCCACCGTGGACGCGCTGCAACAGGCCATCGGCGGCAAGCTCGCGCAGGTCGCGGCGGATCGTATCCTCGGAAAGTGCCAGCTCCCGGCTCACATCCTTGGCGATGATCCGCCCGTCCGTGGCGAGGCGGTCGAGCAGAAGCTTCTTTCTCTGTTGGGTCAGCATTGCACGAATTTACACGACATTGCACGAAATGTCACGATATGTCATGGTGACCCGAGTGAGTGGAACGAGGAGTATTCCCATGTCGAAGAAACCCATGATGATCCTGATCGCCGGCCCCTATCGCTCCGGCACCGGCGATGATCCGGCCAAGATGGCAGCCAATCTGAAAAGGCTGGAGGAAGCGTCCTGGCCGATCTTCGAGAAAGGCCATGTGCCGATGATCGGCGAATGGGTGGCCCTTCCCATCTGGCATATGGCCGGCGGCAAATCCGTGGGCGACAAGCTTTATGACCGGATCCTTCATCCGACCGCGGGCCGCCTGCTTCAGCATTGCGACGCGGTGCTGAGGCTGCCCGGCGAATCCAAGGGCGCCGAGAACGACGTGCGCATTGCGCGTGAGCGCGGCATCCCGGTCTATTTCGATATATCGGAAATTCCGGTGAACCTAACGTAATCAGGAACAAAAGGCGGGATGAAAAGTCCTGCCGTCCTGTGTTAAAGGCCGGTGCCCAACCGGAGTCTTTCTCATGCGAATTAGATCACTTGTCTTGTTCGGCGCAGTGGCTGCTGCCGTCGTCGTCTCGGTCCCCTTCCTGGCCCAGGCCCAGGACGAAATCCCCCTCGAATTCGGCACCTATGCGCAGAACAAGGACTGGTGCAAGATGAGCCGAACCGATCAGGACGGTCCCGACTACAAGGAAAAGCGCGCTTACATCAACCTCTCCGCAACCGAGATGAACTGGCAGGATACCGTCGGCCGGATCACCAATGTCGGCGTCGAGGGCAGCAAGATCAATCTGGGTCTCGAATTGACGACGCAGGGCAAGACCGAGACGAAGACTCTGCAACTCATCCGGAAGAACAAGAAGCTCTTCGTGCTGACGGGGGTCAATTTCTTTTACTGCTCGGATTACCAGCCCAATCCCCGCCTAGGTCGTTAGCATATAGGCTCTCACCACAAGCTCGGCCGCGCAATCATCAGCCAGAAGACGACGATGAGGCCGAGGAAGGCCGGCCAGCCGAGGATGAACCACAGGCGCATCGTGCGGCGATAATCGGCGCCAAGCGGCTTTCCTTCGCGCCAGGCCGTCTCGGCAAGCCTTTGCGCCTTGATCTGCAGGGCGACGACCGGAAGCCAGCAGGCGAGCGCCAGCGCATAGAGGTGATAGGTCGCGACGAGCCATGATTCCGTGAGATCTAGGCCCGAGAGATGCGCGAGCAGAAGGCCGGTCACCGGCTGCACCACCCCGCTCGTCCCGGTGAAGATCCAGTCCGCTTTCACCACCATGCGCCCGACCGAGGCGATCACGCGAGCATCCCCGGTCCGGTGCGCTGCCCAAAAATAATAAGCGGTGCCGGCGCCGAAGCCGAACAAGATCGTGGAGCTTACGATATGCAGCCATTTGATGAGGAGATAGGGATCGATCATCGGGGATCGCTCACGGCGCCGTGGCAGAGAACGGCGGCAAGAATAGGCAGATTCTTGAGCAGCGGTCCCAGGGGATCGAGCCAGAGCTCAGGCCGGACGATCGTCAAGGCGATCGTATAGAAGGCAATGACCGCGAGCTGGGCGACCGTGGCTCTGGTCCCGCGCCGATCGAAGAGGATGAGGGCCGCGACGGCAAGATCGAGGAGGCATGTCGCCCAGACGATCGGCATCGTCCATCCGCTTCCAAGTCCGACGGCCGCGAGGGCTGGCTCTGCGACCGCGGGCCCGGCGAAGAAGCCGACAAGACCTGAAACGAACCACATCAGCACCAGCACCGCCTTCAGCAACGGCGCCAGGAAGAACAACCGCGCATGCCAGCGGTCCTGCACCTCTGCCGGCTCTTGTGCCATCAGCGCGGAAAGCGCCTGCGGCTTGAAGCCGATCGCTGAGGCGAAGGTTTCGCCGTCGCCTTCATTTCCGGCGGTGAGTTGCGCCAGCGTGTTGCTGGAGATGGGACCGCTGCCCGTCCAGTCGCCGAGCTTCGCCAGCATGCGCATGACGCTCAAGGGAATGGGAAGAAACGGCGCCGGCGGAAAGCCCAGCCAGCTGCGGTAGCGGGTCAGGATTTGGCGCAGCGACAGCACCTCGGGACCTGCCGGCTCGAGGACCTTCCGGCCATAGCGCTCCGTTTGGCAGGCGATGCGCACCGCGCGCGCCAGGTCATTGGCGTGAAGCGGCGAGAAGGCATGGGAACCGTCGCCGGCGAGGGGCATCATGAGCGGGAATCCGGCAAGGCCGCGCAGCAGCGAGGTTCCGCCATAGGAGCCTTTGGCGACGATGAGCGAAGGCCTGAGGATCACCCAGTCGAGCCCGCTCTCCTCCAGCACTTTTTCGCCGGCGAGCTTCGTGCGCGCGTAATCGGTGTCGACGTCGGGCCTGGCGCTGATCGCCGAGATCAGCACGACGCGCTTCACGCCTTTCCGGGCACAGGCCTCATAGAGGGCCTTGGGCGCCGACACATGGACGGCTTCCATGCCGTCACCGCGCAGAAGGCCCGCGGCATTCACCACCGCATCGATGCGGTCGAGGCGCGGCAGCCAGTCCGCAACCGAAAGGTCGCGCGCCAGATCGCAGCCGACGGTCTCGACCGAGGGAAAAGCGTTGGAGAATTCCCTTGGCCGGCGCACCGCGGCCACGGGCTCGTCTCCGGCAGAAATGAGCTCGGAGACGATATGGCGGCCGATGAAGCCGGCAGCACCGAGGACCAGGATGCGCATCGCCCGAAACGTAAAGGGGATTGACGATGATTCGCAGACCCCTGACGATGGACCTTCCCAAAGGGTGAGGCACCAGATGACCGACTATTACGATCTCGGCTCCTATAGCCGGCGCATTTCCACATCCTCGGCCGAGGCGCAAGCCTGGTTCGATCGTGGCCTTGCCTGGTGCTACGGCTACAATCACGACGAGGCGGTGCGCTGTTTCGAGAAGGCGGCGAAAGCCGATCCCTCCTGCGCCATGGCCTGGTGGGGCATCGCCTATGCCGCCGGACCGAACTACAACAAGCAGTGGAAGGCCTTCGACACGGTCGATCTCGAACGCTCGCTCAAGACCGCCTATGGGGCGACCGCCGAGGCTTTGAAACATGCCGCTTCCGCGAGCCCGGTCGAAAAGGCGCTGATCCAGCCTTTGGCGCTGCGCTATCCCTTGAACGACCCGGGCCTGGTGACGCCGATCTGGAATGACGACTATGCCGCGGCGATGCGCGAGGTCTTCGAGGCGCACAGCCGGGACCTCGACGTCGCCGCCCTTTTCGCCGAGGCGATCATGAACCGCACCCCCTGGCAGCTCTGGGACATCGCGACCGGCAAGCCTGCCGAAGGCGCCGATACGCTGGAAGCGATCGACGTGTTGGAGAAATCGATGCGCCTTCCCGGCGGCGACACCCATCCGGGACTTCTTCATATGTATGTCCATCTGATGGAGATGTCGCCCACCCCGGAGCGCGCGCTCAAGGCGGGCGATCGGCTGCGCCAGGCCGTTCCCGATGCCGGCCATCTCCTCCATATGCCGACCCATATCGATGTGCTGTGCGGCGACTATCAGAATGTCGTCGAATGGAACGACCGCGCCATCAAGGCCGACCGCAAATATCTGGCGAAGGAAGGCGCTCTCAATTTCTACTCGCTCTATCGCTGCCACGATTTCCATTTCAAGATCTATGGCGCGATGTTCATGGGCCGGCTGGCGCCGGCGCTCGAGGCGGCGGAGGAAATGGCGGCGACGCTGACCGAGAACCTCCTTACCATCGAGGTGCCGCCGATGGCGGACTGGCTCGAAAGCTTCGTGCCCATGAAGCTGCATGTGCTCATCCGCTTCGGCAAATGGCAGGACATCATCGCGATGAAGCTGCCGCAGAACCAGGCGCTCTATTGCGTGACGACGGCGATGATCCGCTATGCCAGAGCGGTGGCGTTTGCAGCGACGGGCAATGTGACGGCGGCCGAGGCGGAAGCGAAGCACTTTGTGGCCGTGGCCAAAGTGCCGCCGACCCGCTATCTCTTCAACAACACCTGTCTCGACATATTGGCGATCGCGGCCGAGATGATGAAAGGCGAGATTGCCTATCGCAAGGGGCGCCATGCGGAAGCCTTCGCGCATTTGCGCAAGTCGGTCGAGCTCGACGACAATCTTCCCTATGACGAGCCCTGGGGATGGATGCAGCCGACCCGCCATGCGCTGGGCGCCTTGCTTCTCGAGCAGGGCAAGGTGGAAGAGGCCGAAGCGATCTATCGCGCCGATCTCGGCCTCGACTCGACGCTGCGCCGCGCCTGCCAGCATCCCGACAATGTGTGGAGCCTGCACGGCTTCCACGAATGCCTGACGAAGCTCGGCAAGACGGCCGAGGCGGCGCTCATCAAGCCCCGGCTCGACATCGCAATCGCCCGAGCCGATGTGCCGGTGAAGGCCTCCTGCTTCTGCCGGCTCAAGGCTGTGGCGTGATTTTTACGGCAGGGATGTATCGGAGCAAAGGCGGCTATCTATCGCGCCAGCCTTCGACGAGCCCCTCGGGAGAATGGTCCAGCACGAAGCGGGGTTCGATGCCGTGCTCGAGCCAGATTTTCGCGCCGCCCAGCAGGAAGGTGAAACCCTGAGTCGAGTCGAGCGCCTCCTTCATTTGCGCCTCCGGCGTACCGGAAAAGCCCCGATTTTCAACCGTCACCCAAGTCCTGTCGCCACGAGATTCGAATGTCCATTCCACTTCCGAAGGGTTTTCCGGACCGTTCCATTCGATAAGAATTCGGCGGTTGACGTCAATCGCCTTTACCGTGACGTTGGTGCCAACGCCGTACATTTCCCACTCCCAGCGCACTTTCTCGCCAGGCTTCAGGCGTCCACTGCCTTTGGAGTACCAGAAGTGACAGGTGACTTTCGGATCTATGAACGCCTCGAACACTTGGGCAATCGGCCGGCGGATCAACGTTGCGCTTTTGGCGATGGGGATCATGAATGGTCCCTCCTTGCTTCGGCAGATCGGGATGATCGATCAGGAGCTCCCAGCGGTCGAGATTCACCTTGAGAACTCGCAGGGCAAGTTCAGGTTCCTTTGCTGGCATAGACGGGCATGTCTAGCGAGTCGGCTTGTAGACCTTGAGGAAGAAGATCACCGCGCGCGCGACCTGCAGCGCGATCTCGCTCTCGCTTGGCGTCGATGTCGCATTGAACAGGAGCTTGCGCAGGATGCCCGCCTGTGAAAGGTCCATGAATTGCTGCGCCGCCAGCAAGGGGTCTTCGATCTCGACGACGCCCGCTTCCGCCTGCGCCGCGAGATATTGGGCGAGCTTCTCCATGCAGACTTGCGGCCCCCGCGAATAATAATCGGCGCCGACCTCGGGCATGCGCTCGACGATCGAGAATACCGTGCGCATCGCTGTGATGTAATAGGGCCGGGTCAGGAGTTTCAGGAATTCCTGGCCGAAGCGGTTGAGCACCGCGCTGATGTCATGGTCCTCCGGGTCGAGCGACATGATCGGCCAGAGATCCGCCCGCTTCTCCTCGGCGATAAGCTCGAGGAAGAGCCGTTCCTTGTTCTCGAAATAGACATAGAGCGTGCCTTTCGACACGCCGGCTACCCGGGCGATGTCGTTCATGCTGGCCCCGTCGAAGCCATTGGCATGGAAGACCTTGCTGGCGCCCTCGAGGATCTGCTGGCGCTTTCGGGCGTCCTGCCCCGCTGCCGACTCCACCCTCTGCTCGACCAAGGTCACGTCACTCTCCATCTTATAAAATCGTCCAGTTTCAATGAGTTACACCGCTCGTTCAGGCGCCGCGCGAAGGCCCTGCCGGCCTCAACCCATGATTCCGCTGAGGCCAGAATACCGCAACGGAATGATGGCCGCATCATTAAATTAGACCGAACCGTTCGGTTCGATCTTGATTTATGCCCTGCCAGGGCCTAGTTCAAGCAGTCATTGACCGAACAGTTCGGTCAATACCTCCTCCAGCCTCGTTGGAGACAAAAGTGAACAAGATCGCCCTTGTGAAACGGAAGATGCGGTTCCGGCGCCGGACGCTCTCCTGCTCAAGGAGAGAGCCGAGGCCCCGGAACGCCCGATGCCCGCGCCCCTCGAAAAGCCCCCTTCTACCGTCGTCGTGGCGCAAAAGCCCGCTGGTGCGCCGCCGACTGCCCCGCCGAAGCGCAAGGGCGGCCGCCGCGTGGCCCTTCTGCTGGCCGCCGCCATCGCCGTCACCGCCGGATCGTGGTTCGGCTATCACTGGTGGACGATGGGCCGCTTCATCGTCTCGACCGATGACGCCTATGTCGGTGCCGACTTCACCGCGATTTCGCCGCGCATATCGGGCTATGTCACCGCAGTTGAGGCCGAGACGAACAAGGAGGTGAAGGCCGGCGATCCCCTTGTCACCCTCGATGATTCCGACGAGCGCCTGGCCGTCACCGCGGCCGAGACGCAAATCTCCTCCCAGCTTGCCGCCATCGACCGGATCGATCGCCAGATCGATGCCGCGAAGACCGCGGTCATCCAGGCCCAGGCCTCGATCAGCTCGGCCCAGGCCGATCTCGATCTGGCCGGCGCCGATTTGAAGCGCGCCCAGCGCCTCAAGCAGAGCGATTTCGTCAGCGCCCAGGCCCTCGAGCAGGCCAATGCCACGCAGGAAAAAGCGCAGGCCTCGGTGGAGACGGCCAAGGCCGGCCTCACTTCGGCGCAAGCGAATGTCGCCGTCCTCGCCGCCCAGCGCGTCGAGGCCGAGCGCGCGCTCGATCAAGACCGCAACACGCTCCAACAGAAGAAGCTCGATCTCGACCGCACCGTGATCCGTGCGCCCTTCGACGGCGTCATCGGCAATCGCAATGTCCAGGCCGGGCAGTTCGTGTCGCCGGGCCAGCGCCTGCTCGCTTTGGTGCCGCTGTCCCAGATCTATGTCGATGCCAATTACAAGGAAACCCAGCTCGCCGACATCCATGTCGGTGCCCCCGCCGAGATTTCGGTCGATGCCTATGACGACAAGCCGGTGACCGGCACGGTCGAGAGCATCGCCCCCGCTTCGGGCGCCGTGTTCAGCCTGCTGCCGCCCGACAATGCCACCGGCAACTTCACCAAGGTCACGCAGCGTCTTGCGGTGCGCATTGTCGTCCCAGCGAAGGTCGCGGCCGAAAGCCTGTTGCGGCCGGGCATGTCGGTCGTCGTGTCAATCGACAGTCGTGCTGATGAAAACGGCAAGAAGGTCGCTGCAAACCAATAGGTTCAACCATGGACGCCCAGACCGAGATCATGCCGAGGCGGCGCGTCTTCGCCTTCATCGCCATGGCGGTCGGCATGTTCATGGCGATCCTCGACATCCAGATCGTCTCATCCTCGCTGAATGAGATTCAGGCGGGCCTAGCCGCGGGCGCCTCCGAGATCTCCTGGGTGCAGACCTCCTATCTCATCGCCGAAGTGGTGATGATCCCGCTGTCGGGCTTTCTCGGAAGGGCTCTGTCGACACGCTACCTCTTCGCGATTGCCGCCGGCGGCTTCACCATCACCAGCGCGCTCTGCGCCACGGCCACGTCCATCGACCAGATGATGATCTACCGGGCGCTGCAGGGCTTCATCGGCGGCGCCATGATCCCGTCGGTCTTCGCCGCCGCCTTCACCATCTTCCCGCCGCAGCGCCGCGGCTCGATCTCGGCCGTCGTCGGCCTCATCGCCACCATGGCGCCGACCATTGGCCCGACGGTCGGCGGCTATCTCACCAACCTCTTCTCCTGGCACTGGCTGTTCCTCATCAATGTCGTTCCGGGCATCGCGGTGACGGCCGCCGCCTACTTACTCATCGATTTCGACAAGCCCGATTTCAAGCTGCTGCGCAAATTCGATTATGTCGGCCTCATCACCCTGGCGGCCTTTCTCGGCGGGCTCGAATATGTGCTCGAGGAAGGTCCGCAGAACGATTGGTTCGGCGACGAGACGGTCCGCAATCTCGCCGTCGTATCGGCGGTGGGCTGCGTGCTCTTCTTCTGGCGCGCTTTCACCGCCGAGGAGCCGGTCGTCGATCTGAAAACCTTCACCGACCGTAATTTCGCGACCGGTTCGCTGTTCTCCTTCATCGTCGGCGTCGGGCTCTATGGTCTCGTCTATCTCTATCCGGTGTTCCTGGCGCGTGTGCGCGGATATGATTCGCTCCAGATCGGCGAGACCATGTTCGTCACCGGCATGTTCCAGATGATGACGGCACCTTTCGCCGGCCAGCTGGCGCAGCGTTTCGACGCGCGCTGGATCGTCGGCTTCGGCATGGGCCTGTTCGGCATCTCCTGCCTGGAGCTCGTGCCGATCACCAAGGACTGGGCCTTTGCCGAATTGTTCATCCCGCAAGCCATGCGCGGCGTGGCGCTCATGCTCGCGATGGTGCCCATCTCCATGCTGGCGCTCGGCACGCTGCCGCCGGCGCTCATCAAGAACGCCTCCGGGCTCTTCAACCTCACCCGCAATCTCGGTGGCGCGGTGGGCCTCGCCCTCATCACCACCATGCTCAATGACCGCACCGATCTTCATATCGTCAGGCTGCACGAGGCCGTCACCTGGGGCCGCGAGGCCGCCGTCGAGCACCTTCAGACCATGACCCAGGCGCTTACCCCGAGCCTCGGCAGCGACAGCGAGCTTGCCGCCATCAAGCTGATGACCCAGACGGCGCATCGCGAAAGCCTGGTGATGGCCTTCTCCGACGTCTTCCTGGCGCTGGCCGTGATCTTTCTGGCCATGGTGCTGCTGGTGCCCTTCATCCGCAAGCCCGTGCCGCGCGCCGCCCCTGCCGGCGGCGGGCATTGACGGAGCGACGTGCTCTCCGTCAGTAGACGGCGCTGCCGGTGTCTTTCGAGAAAGCATGCCACTTGTCGCGATTGACCGTCATATAGCAGGTCTCGCCCTCGAGCCCCTCGAACTCGGTCGAGGTCTTGACCCGGATACGGCTGTCCTCGAGATCCACATCGACGATCATGTCGCCGCCCAGAAGCTCAGTCACGAAAATCTTGCCGGTGATATGATCGCCCTTGGGCCGCGTCATCGAGATCGACATTGCGTCAGGACGAATGCCCATGCGCAGCGCATTCGGCCACGTGCCCGCAGTGAGAAGGCGCTGCTGCTCCTCCGTCACCGCGATGGAGAAGTTCGGGTGGGTGAAGTGGATCTTGTCAGCCTTGTGCTGCAGGCCGACGTCCACGAAGTTCATCGCGGGCTCGCCGACGAAACCCGCAACCCAGGCATTCACCGGCTTGTTATAGACCTCGCGCGGCGTGCCGAGCTGCTGAAGTTCGCCCTCATGCATGACGGCGATCTGGTCGGCCATCGACATAGCCTCGAGCTGATCATGCGTCACATAGATCATCGTCGTACCCAGTGTACGCTGAAGATGCTTGATCTCGCCACGCATGTGGGCCCTAAGCTTGGCGTCGAGATGGGCGATGGGCTCGTCGAACAGGAAGAGGTTCGGCTCACGGACGATGGCGCGTCCGATGGCCACACGCTGCTTCTGGCCGCCCGAGAGCTCCTGAGGACGACGCTGCAGCAGCTCGCTGATCTCGAGGAGGTTGGCCGCGGCCGTCACGCGTTCCTTGATCCTGTCCGGGTCCTGACCTCTCAGCTTCAGCGGATTGGCCATGTTCTCGAACACGCTTTTATGCGGATAGAGCGCATAGTTTTCGAACACCATGGCGACGTCGCGATCCTTCGGCGCCAGGTTGTTGATCGGCCTTTCGTCGAAAAGTATCTGCCCCGCGGTGATGTGCTCGAGCCCCGCCACCATGCGCATCGTCGACGACTTGCCGCAGCCCGAGGGACCGAGGATCGACAGGAAGGAACCATCGGGACATTCGATATTGAGATCCTTCACGGCAGGAAGATCGCCGTACTTCTTCCAAACGTTGCGGAACGAGACTTTGGCCATGGTGACCCCTGCTATTCCTTTACCGCGCCCATGGTGAGGCCCGTCACGAGATATCTGCGGATGACGAGGCCCAGGAACATCATCGGCAGCGTCGTGACCACACCCGCCGCCATGATTTGACCCCATTGGATATTCTGCGGCTGCACCAGCTCGCGGGTGGCCGCGGGAAGCGTCTTGGCACCGCCCGAGCCGATGATGGCCGCAAAGAGATAGTCGTTCCATGCAAACAGGACGCACAGCACCACGAAGGCGCCGATGCCCGGCGCGACCAGCGGCAGAATGGCGCGAAATGCCTGGAACCTCGTCGCGCCGTCGACCATTTGCGCCTCTTCGATGGCATAGGGCACATTGTCGAAGAAGCCCTTTAGAATCCAAATGGCGAAAGGCAGATTGAACGTGGTGTAGGCGAGAATGAGGCCGGGCAGCGTTCCCACAAGCTCCAACTCGCGGAAGATCCAATAGAGCGGCACCATGACGGCCACCACAGGCGCCATGCGGGTGGAAATGATCCAGAAAAACAGATCTTTCTTGCCCTTGAAGTCGATTCGCGACAGCGAATAGGCGCACATCGACCCCAGCACCACCGACACCACTGCCGAACCGACGGCCGCCACCAGCGAATTGAAGAGGTAGGTGGTGAATCCCAGATTCGCGAAGAGCTCGTAATAATGCTTGGAGGTAGGCGTGAACTCGAAGAAGACGCGGATGCCGGCCCAATCACCTACCGCCGGAAGATTGAAGGCTTCCAGCAGATCCTTGAACGACGATATGAACATGATGAAGATAGGCAGCACCGTCCACACCACATAGAAGGCGACGAAAACCCCGGCGCACCAGTTGACGGCCTTCGACAGCGGCGTCTCGTACCGAACGATTTCGCGCGAAGCCATCGTTACACCTTAGACGGTTGCTGGCGATCGAAAACGCGGACCAGGAGCATGCCGAGAATGATGGTCACGATGAGCAGGATAAGGGCGATGGCGGCGCCGCGCCCGAGTTTGAAGAATTTGAACGACACCTCGAAAAGATAGATGGGAAGGATCTTGGTCGCATTGCCGGGTCCGCCTCCGGTGAGCACCAGCACCGAGTCGATGAAGCGGAAATTGTCCATGAACCGCAGCATTATGGCGATGAGCAGCACCGGGTAGAGATTGGGCAGTGTCACCATCACGAAATTGCGGAAGGGTGAAGCGCCGTCGACCATATTGGCTTCGAGCTGGTCCTGCGGCACGCGCTTGAGACCCGCCAGCGTGATCAGCGTGATGAGCGGCGTCCACTGCCAGACATCGACCAGCACAATCCCGATCATCGCGGTGTTTGAGCTGGCCAGAATGGATTTTGGCCCCAATATGCCGAGGCTCTGCAGCAGCCAGTGATACCAGCCGAAGGTGCCATTGTAGAGGAAATACCACACCATGCCGGCGATCAGCGGAGCCATCATCATCGGCATCAGCAAGGTGGTCACGAGTACTTTCTCGTAGCGTGAACCGTTCAAGGCCACCGCCAGAAAAACGCCGATCGCGATCTGCAGGAACAGGCACATGGCGCTGTATTGGATCAAGAGCCACCAGCCCATCAGGAAGCGCGTGTCGCCGGCGAGCCTGGTAAAGTTGGCAAAATCATTCCACCGGACATTGCCGATGTCGACCTCGTGCAGGCTCATATAGATCATCCAGAAAAACGGATAGATTGATATGAAAGCCAGCACCAGAATGGCCGGCGCCATGAGCCAGAAGTAATAGCGTCTGGAGGCGGGCGGGTTGAGCGACGCCGGTTCGGCCGCGACTTGGGAGACCGGGCGGGATTCGACGCTGTCGGGAATATGACGCACCCGGAACAGCTCGATTCCGGAGTGGCGCTTGCCTGACCCTTTCGGCATTCCGGCTGTTGAAGTCATGGAGACGTCGGTCATGGGATCACTTCTTAAGGCACTCTAGAGCATCGGCCCGAAAAGTGTACGCGGTTTTCGGACAGGCTGATGCGTAGGAACGAGGAGATGGGGCGCCGAGCCGATTCTCTGGGAATGCCCGGCGCTCCAGCGTGGCGTCCGGCGGCTGGCGAGGCCACCGGACGTTCGTCGGCCCGATCAGCCGGCGCCGTTCAGCTCGTCCAGCTGAGACTGGATCGATTTGCAGGCCTCTTCCGCCGATTGCTCGTTGGACAGGCACTTCTGCGTCTCCGCCGCGAGGATCGAATGATACTCGTTGGCATTCGGTATCTTGGGTCCAAGGACGAAGTTTGGGTTTTTGATGCCGTATTCGTACACCGCGTCGAAAGTGAGCGCGTTCGGCATGGTGGTCGGACGCTGCTTGGCCTTTTGCACCTCTTCCATCGCCAGAACGGACTTGCGGGTCGGCGTGCCGCCAAGGCCCTTCAGCACGTTGAATTGGTTTTCCCGGCTTACCGACCAGATGGCGAAGATATAGGCCGCACGCTTGAGATCATCGGAGGCGTTGCCGTTGATGCCGATTCCGCCGATGCCGCAGTTCGTGCCGTTCACCGCCTCGCCGCCATTCTTGATCCATGACGGATCTCCCTTCGGGCACGGCGCATAGGCGGTCTTGCCGCCCGCGGCGCGCGAGGTCTTCTCGTCCTCGATCGAGGCAGCGAACTCATGATACTGAGTCTGCATCGCGATGTTTCCGGCTTGGTAGACGGTGTTGAGCTCGAGTGTGCCATTGGCCAGGTTGTCCGGATGGCAGACATCCGCAAGCTCCTTGAACTTCGTCATCATCAGGATCGACTGCTCGTCGCCCCAATTGGTCTTGCCGGGCTCCTTGGAACCGTAAACGTCGTCGATTTTCCAGTCCATCCAGCGGCCGTTGGCGAAGAGGAAGCGCTGGATGTCGAGCTGCGTTGTCCAGGCAAAGGAGCCTTGGTGCTGGGCATAGCCGTAAGGCACATCCTTTCCGCTTTCCTTGGCCTTCCTGAAGAAGGCGGCCATGTCGGTGACGTTCTTCCAGGTCGAGTCCTTGTTGAATTCGAGCCGGTAGCCATATTCCGCTTCGAAGTCCTTCGAGTTCGCCTCGAACAGATCCTGGCGGTAGAAGGTGCAGGCGACGGCGCAGTCATAAGGCAGTGCCACGATCTTGCCCTCGGTATAGAAGCGGCCGCAGGCCGAGAGGAAGTTCTCGAACCACGCCTCGTCGCCATAGCCGTCCGGATCCTGCGGCAAGGTGCTGTCTCCGAACATCGGCGACATGTCGGCGTAGAACTCGCCGAAGGGGGCGCCGATCGGCTTGTCCTGCACGTAGTTCAGGTGATAGTCGGACTTTCCGCTGCGCAGGTCGATGCCGACCTTCTGCTGCACGACGGGCAGGTCATCCGTGAGAATGGTCACGTCGATGCCCGTCAGATCGGTAAAGGCCTTGATGTTGTCGCGGATGGCGAAGGACGGCGGCGTATTCTCCGACATGAAGACCAGCTTCGAGCCGGCATACTGCTTCCATTTTGCGTCGTCGGAGGAGGCTGCCTGGACCCTGCTGCGGGTTATGGTTGAGCCGAGGCCGAGGGTCATAGAGCCCACACCCAGTGCCGAAGCCGCGCCGCCGCCCAGTTCCAGGAACTTGCGCCGACTGATACGTTTGTAGACAGCATTCTTCGGAATTGAAAACATGAGCGTTCTCCCATTTTGGTTTTATTCTCAGTTAAAGCGGCAGACGCAGAGCCGTCCTATGTGGCCTCGCGTCTCTCGGACAGCTCTAAGCTCCCGCTCTCTGGTACCCTCCTTTCTCTGGCCGTTTCGGCGCTCTGTAGTATGCTGATCACGAACCGGTGATGTGCGCCTTGATCAGCGCATTGACCTTGCCTGCCTGCTCCATTTGCGGCATGTGGCCGGCACCCTCGATCACCTCGACCTTGGCGCCCGTCACGCCCTTCGCGTGCGCCAGGGGAATGATCTTGTCCT
>JAKATG010000046.1:0-22912 GCA_021828105.1 Pseudomonadota bacterium | reverse complement strand
CTTCACATAGTCGGCATGGCCAGGGCAGTCGACATGGGCATAGTGCCGGTTCTTCGTCTGGTACTCGACGTGAGCGGTCGAAATGGTGATGCCGCGCGCTTTCTCTTCCGGCGCCTTGTCGATCTGGTCATAGGCCGTATAGGTCGCACCACCCGTCTCGGCCAAAACCTTGGTGATCGCTGCCGTCAACGACGTCTTGCCATGATCGACATGACCGATCGTACCGATATTGCAATGCGGCTTGTCGCGGTTGAACTTCTCTTTGGCCATCGGACTACTCCGTCTTGGATCTTAACTTGATTAAGCGAATTTCTTCTGGACTTCCTGAGCAACCGCCTGCGGCACCTGCTCATAGTGGTCGAACTGCATCGTGTAGCTGGCGCGTCCCTGGCTCATCGAGCGCAGGTTGTTGACATAGCCGAACATGTTGGCGAGCGGGACCATCGCATTGACGATCTGCGCATTGCCGCGATTACCGGTGCCGATGATCTGGCCACGCCTGGAATTGAGGTCGCCGATGACGCCGCCGAGATATTCCTCCGGCGTCGTGACCTCGACCTTCATGACGGGCTCGAGCAGGACCGATCCCGCCTTCTGCAGGCCCTCGCGCAGAGCGGCGCGCGCGGCGATTTCGAAGGCGATCGCAGACGAGTCGACCTCGTGATAGGCGCCATCGGTGAGGGCGACCTTCACGTCGAGAACCGGGAAGCCCGCGACCACGCCCGAGGACATGACCGAGTTGAGGCCCTTTTCGACGCCGGGGATGAACTCCTTCGGCACCGAGCCGCCGACGATCTTGGATTCGAACTCGTAGCCCTTGCCCTTCTCGTTCGGCTCGATCTCGAGGATCACGCGCGCGAACTGGCCGGTGCCGCCGGTCTGCTTCTTGTGGGTGTAGTCGACTTCCGCCTTGCGGGTGATGGTTTCGCGATAGGCCACCTGCGGGGCGCCGACGGTCACTTCGACCTTGTGGGTGCGCTTCAGGATGTCGACCTTGATATCGAGATGAAGCTCGCCCATGCCCTTGATGATGGTCTGGCCCGATTCGGCATCGGTGGTGACCCGGAAAGACGGATCCTCGGCCGCGAGCTTGTGCAGCGCGATTGCCATCTTCTCCTGGTCGCCCTTGGTCTTGGGCTCGATCGACATATCGATGACGGGATCGGGGAATTCCATCTTCTCGAGGATGACGGCCTTCGCCGGATCGCACAGCGTGTCGCCGGTACGGGTGTCCTTGAGGCCGACAAGTGCCACGATGTCGCCGGCATAGGCTTCCGAGATTTCCTCGCGCGTATTGGCATGCATGAGCACCATGCGGCCGACGCGCTCGGACTTCTCGCGGGTCGAATTGAGGAGCGATGTGCCCTTGGAGAGCGAGCCCGAATAGAGGCGGCAGAAGGTCAGGACGCCATACTGGTCGTCCATGAGCTTGAAGGCGAGCATGGACAGGGGCTCGGAATCCGACGCCTTGCGCACGGTCTCTTCGCCGGTCTTGACGTCGATGCCCTTGATCGAGGGACGGTCGAGCGGCGAAGGCAGATAGTCGACGACGGCGTCGAGCAGCGGCTGGACGCCCTTGTTCTTGAAGGCCGATCCGCACAGCACCGGGAAGAAGGCGCCGGTAACCACCGCCTTGCGCAGCAGCTTCTTGATCGTCTCGTTGGAAATCTCTTTACCGTTGAGGAAATCCTCGGTCGCCTGCTCGTCGAGCTCGGCGCAGGCCTCGATCATCTCGGCGCGAGCCGCTTCGGCGGCATCCTTGAGGTCGTCCGGGATTTCGGCGTCATTGTACTTGGCGCCAAGGGACTCTTCTTCCCAGATCACCGCTTTCATGCGGACGAGATCGATGATGCCCTTGAAATTGGCTTCCGAGCCGACGGGGAGCTGGATGGGAACCGGCTTGGCGCCGAGACGTTCCTTGATGTCCTTGATGCACTGCTCGAAGGAGGCGCCGGTCTTGTCCATCTTGTTGCAGAACACGATGCGCGGCACGTTGTACTTGTCGCCCTGGCGCCAGACCGTCTCGGTCTGCGGCTCGACACCCTGGTTCGAATCGAGCACGCATACGGCGCCGTCGAGCACGCGCAGCGAGCGCTCCACCTCGATGGTGAAGTCGACGTGGCCCGGAGTGTCGATGATGTTGAGGCGCTTGCCGTTCCAGAAGGTCGTCGTGGCGGCCGACGTGATGGTGATGCCGCGCTCCTGCTCCTGCTCCATGAAATCCATGGTCGCGGCGCCGTCGTGCACTTCGCCGATCTTGTGGCTCTTGCCCGAATAATAAAGGATGCGCTCGGACGTCGTCGTCTTGCCGGCGTCGATGTGGGCCATGATGCCGAAATTGCGATAGTCTTCGATGGCGTGCGTGCGGGGCATGATCTTGGTTCCTCGGGTGGCTTACCAGCGATAGTGCGAGAAGGCGCGGTTCGCTTCAGCCATGCGGTGCGTGTCTTCGCGTTTCTTGACGGCGGTGCCGCGGTTGTTGGCGGCATCCATGAGCTCGCCCGACAGGCGGTCGACCATGGTGTTCTCGTTGCGGGCGCGCGCGGCAATGATGATCCACCGGATGGCGAGGGCCTGGCGGCGCTCGGAGCGCACTTCGACCGGCACCTGGTAGGTGGCGCCGCCGACGCGGCGGGAGCGCACTTCGATCGCCGGGCTCACATTGTCGAGAGCCTGGTGGAAGACGGTGAGCGGATCCTGCTTGGTCTTGCCGTGGATCTTGTCGAAGGCCCCGTAGACGATCGATTCGGCGACCGACTTCTTGCCTTCATACATCAGGTTGTTCATGAATTTGGAAACGATGAGATCGCCGAACTTCGGATCCGGGTTGATCTCTCTCTTATCAGCGCGATGGCGGCGCGACATGGTCTGGATCTCCCCTTATTTCGGACGCTTGGCGCCGTATTTCGAACGGCGTTGACGGCGCTTCACGACACCTTGGGTATCGAGCACGCCGCGGATGATGTGATAGCGAACGCCCGGAAGGTCCTTCACGCGGCCGCCGCGAATCATGACCACCGAGTGCTCTTGCAGATTGTGACCCTCGCCCGGGATGTAGCTCGTGACTTCGAAGCCATTGGTCAGGCGGACGCGCGCCACTTTCCTGAGAGCCGAGTTGGGCTTCTTCGGTGTGGTCGTGTAGACGCGCGTGCAGACGCCGCGCTTCTGCGGGCATGACTGCATCGCTGGCACCTTGCTCCGATAAGTGGGCGCGGAGCGCGGCTTGCGGATGAGCTGGTTGATCGTCGGCATCGGGCCTTGTCTCTACCTTCGCAAAACTGTTCTGAGCCCGAACGATGTAGCCATCGCGCATGACCAAAAGCGCTGGCGCACCGGGCTCATGAAGGTGCACAGCGCCTCAAAACCAGAGGACCACAGCCGGCAGGCCTTGTGGTCTTGACCTTGAATGTTCAAAGTGTGTTTTCCGCCAGCGTTTAGGTGCGCGAAGCACCTACTGCCTGCCGCCTGAAAACGCGCGGAACATACTGGCGCGCTCCCACCCCGTCAACCCCCGAAAGCAAGAAAATTACGCTATTTATGCCGCAGGCTCCGCTGGTCATTGAAGCTGTCGCGGATCGAGAGTATATACATGAGTATATACTCCATGGAGGAGATTTTCAGATGACGGAAATCAGAACAGCCAAGCTCTTCAAGAACGGCGCCAGCCAAGCGGTCAGGCTGCCGGCCGATTATCGCTTCGAAGGTGACGAGGTCTATATCAGCCGTGATGAGCGCACCGGGGATGTCATTCTTTCGGCGCGCCCCGGCGCTCATGCTTGGGCCGATTTCTTTGAACTGATGAAGACTATTGATGTTCCGGAAGATTTCATGGCCGAACGCCCGATGAACACCCTGCCTGTCGAGCGCAATGTCCTCGCCGAAGACTGAACCATGCTTCACATGCTCGACACCGATATGGCGAGCTACGTCATCAAGGGACGTTCGCTCGCGATCATCGAAAAGCTCACTGCGTTACCGCCAACCGACATTTGCATCTCTGTCATCACCCGTGCGGAGCTGCTCTACGGCCTGAAGCGGCTCGAATCCGGCCACAGGCTGCAAGTTGGCGTACATCGGTTTCTGCAAATGATTCGAGTGTTTTCTTGGGGATCTGACGCTGCCGATAATTACGCCGATATCCGCCACCGGCTGATCTCCAGCGGTCAGCCGATCGGCGAGCTGGATATGATGATAGCGGCTCATTCCCTGGCGGCGGGAGCTGTCCTCGTCACGAACAACAGCCGCCACTATGAGCGGCTAAAGCCCCCATTGGCGATCGTCAACTGGGCGAAATGAGTAGGCAGAACGGGTAAATTGCCCCGATCGTGCCACATCTTCGCCCATTCCCCCCGCCATGATCACTTCCGGACGGCGGAACCAGACCTTCGAGAGGGAGATTATCGATGATGCTGGCGCAGCCCGCCTGGTGGCATGAACTCAATACCTGGGAACCCGAAGTCGCACTCGCCTTCTATGGTCGCACCCTAGGGTGGAAATTCGATTCGACGACGCTTCCCGATGGCGGCAGCTATTGGATCGCCCGCAAGGATAACAAGCCTGTAGGCGGCATTTTCGAGCTCACCTCCCCCCAATTCTCCGACATTCCGTCTCACTGGATGACCTATCTGACGGTGGCCGACATCGAAAAAGCCGAAGAGGATACGGTCCGCGAAGGCGGCGAGGTCATGCGCGCCTCGGCCCTCGTTCCGGGTGTCGGCAAGCTTGCGGTCGTGACCGATTCAGCGGGGGCCCTCATTGGCCTGATCGAGCCCGAAGCTGCGATCGTGGCGGCCAATTGACACAATTTCTTACGTAAAGGCAACATAACACGGGGCCGTATGGCCCCGTTTTCATTTCACGCTGGCCCTAGAATCCTTACGCAAATCGGCAAAGACTGCCTCTCCAAGATCCGGGAGGTCTCCATGGCAGAACTCGCTACCGATTGGTCGGGCGATGCAATCATCGCCCGCCGGGACAAATATTACGCCGCTTCGCAGCGCGCCTTCGTCCCCTATAAGACGCCGCTCATCTTCGCGCGTGGCGAGCGCCAGTATCTCTGGGACGAGAAGGGCAGGAAATATCTCGACCTCCTCGGCATGAATGTCTGCATTTCGGTCGGCCATGCCCACCCTACCGTGACTCGGGCCGTCGAGGAGCAGATTCGGGCACTCCAGCATTGTACGACGATGTTCTATCACCCCGTGCCGGCCCATTTCGCCGAGGAACTGGCGGGACGCATGCCCAAGGGCCAGGACTGGGTGGTGCATTTCACCAATAGCGGCACCGAGGCCATCGATCTCGCTCTCATCATGGCCCAGACCTTTACCGGCAATATCGACATGCTGGCGCTGCGCAACGCCTATCACGGCGCCACGATCGGCGCCCAGTCGCTGACCGGCATCTCGGGCTTCCGCCATTCGATCCCCCTCCTCGGCGGCATCCACCACATCGCCAATCCCGATCCTTATCGCGGCATCTTCGACGACGACACAGAGGCCTATCTCGCCGAGATCGACCGCACCATCCAATTTGCGACGCCGGGCAAGCTCGCCGGCATCATCGTCGAGCCCATCCAGGGCTATGGCGGCATCGTCGAATTGCCGGAAGGCTATCTCAAGGCGGCCGTGCGCAAGGTGCGCGATGCCGGCGGCGTGTGCATCATCGATGAGGTGCAGTCGGGCTTCGGGCGCACCGGCGACAATTTCTGGGCCTTCGAGCATCACGGCGTCCTCCCCGAGATCGTCGTCATGGCCAAGGGCATCGGCAATGGCTTCCCGCTCGCCGCGGTGGTGGCGCGCCGGGATGTCGCCGAGAGCCTGGCCAAAAAATTCTTCTTCAACACCTATGGCGCAAGTCCCATGGCCTGTGCCGCGGGCCGTGCCGTGCTCCAAGTCATCGACGAGGAGAAGCTGCAGCAGAATTCCAGGACGGTGGGCGCCGAGCTCAAATCGGTGCTCCACCGTCTGCACCAGAAATATGAGATCATCGGCGATGTTCGCGGCCATGGCCTGATGCTGGCGATCGAGCTCGTCACCGACCGCAAGAGCAAGACGCCGGCGACCAAGGAGACGGCCGAGATCTTCGAGAAGACTCGCGAGAACGGCATCGTGGTGTCGAAGTCGGGCGCCAACCGCAACATCCTGCGCATGGTGCCGCCGATGTGCGTGACGAAGGAAGACGTCGCCTTGGTCGAGGACGCGCTCGACCGCTGTTTCGCCGGCTACTGAACCCGTCCCCCATGTCACCACTCGTCCTCGGCCTGGGGTCATTCTTTGTCTTCCTGGCCGCCATCGTGCGCGGCTATTTGGGCTTCGGCTTCTCCCTCCTGGTGATCACCGCGCTGTCCCTGTTGATGGCGCCCGCGACCTTCATCCCGGCGATCTTCATGCTTGAAATCGCGGCGAGCCTGCATCTCCTCCCCGGAATCTGGAAGGACATCCACTGGCGCTCGCTGGCGCCTTTGATCATCGGCTGCGCCATCGGTACGCCGCTCGGCGTCTGGCTTCTTGCCAACATGCCGGCACCCCCGATGCAAGTGGCGCTCGCTCTCTTCGTTCTGACCGCCGTCTGGTTCCTGTTCCGGGGATTTGCGCTCAAGACGATGCCGGGCACCGCCGCTTCGGGCACGGTCGGCGCGGCATCAGGTCTCGCCAATGGCGCCTTCGGCATTGGCGGCCCGCCGGCGATCCTGTTCTATTTCGCCTCGCCCGCCGGGCATGATGCCGGCCGCGCCTCGCTCATCGCCTATTTCCTGATGACCGATCTGATCGGCCTCGCCTTCTTGAGCCAAGAGGCCCTGATCACCTGGGACACGGTCTATCTGGCGCTGCTCTTCCTGCCGGCCCTCATCATCGGCAACTGGATGGGCGCCCGCAGCTTCAAATCGGCCGATCCCGCCAGCTTCCGCAAATGGGTGCTCATCCTCCTTGCCGTGCTGGCAGTCCTCTCCGCCGCCAAAGGCATCGCCGCTTATTGGAACGCGGCTGTTTGAGCTAAATACCACCCAAGTCGGTAAAGACAGGGAAGCCACATGTCAGCCCAGCTCGAGATCAGGCAGTATGCCGGCGGCGACCGGCATCGCCACGACTATTGCCAGTTCCTGGTGCCGCTCAAAGGTTCGATGCGCATCGACATCGAAGGCCGGTCGGGCGTCGTATCGAGCCATTGCCTTGCCGTCATCCCACAAGAGAGCGTGCATGACTTCATGCCGAGCGCCGATTGCAACATGTTCGTGCTCGACGTCGAGGCAGCGACGCTCGCCCAGGGCGCGTTGCCCACCGTTCTCAAGGGCGAGGGCCCCATCGTCACGCGCCTGGAGCCCTGGCTGTGGCGTCTGTTCCGCCAGCTCGGCGCCGAGGTCGAGGCCGATGCGCGGCGGGCCGATGATGTCGCGCGCCTGGCGCTTACCAGCCTGCAGCTCGTCAAGCCCACTTCCGCTCCGCCCGCCGACAAACGCATTCTCGCCGTTGCCCAAGGGCAAGAGGAGACCGGCGTGGCGGAGATGGCGCGCGCCGCCGGCCTGGGTCAAAGCCAGTTCCACGCCTTGTTCCGCGCGACGACCGGGCAATCGCCGAAGCAATATCGGCTGAGCAAGCTGCTCGACCGCGCCGTCGACCGGCTTGTCACCACAGCCGATCCCATCGCCGAGATCGCCTATGGTCTGGGCTACCAGAATGTCTCCTCCTTCAACCGGCTGTTCCGGCAGCGCTTCGGCGTGACGCCGTCCGAGTTTCGCACCGGCCGTCGCAGCTTAAGCTAAGCCCGCCGGAGCTTCGGCTCATCACAGACGGCGGGACTTGCGCTACTCTGCCGTCTTCATGAGGAGGATCGCGAAATGAAGCTGAGCGATTTCAAGGCGCTGACATTCGACTGCTATGGAACGCTGATCGACTGGGAGACTGGATTGTGGAACGCACTGCAGCCGCTCCTGACCGCCGGCCGGCTGGATATTGGCCGCGAGGAAGCACTCGACATCTTCGGCCGCCTGGAGACCGAACAAGAGCTGGAAACCCCGTCGCTGCGCTATTCGACCTTGCTCGCGGTGATCCATTCGCGCATGGCGAAGTCATGGGGCGTCCACACGCATGCCGACCTGCATGACCGCTTTGGCGATTCGATCCCTGACTGGCCGGCCTTCCCCGATTCCGTGGAGGCGCTCGCCTATCTCAAGCGCCACTTCAAGCTCGTCATCCTGTCGAATGTCGACCGCAAGAGCTTCGCCACCAGCAACAAGAAGCTCGGCGTGACCTTCGATGCCGTCTACACCGCCGAGGATGTCGGCTCCTACAAGCCGGACCCGCGCAATTTTGCCTACCTGATCGATCATGTCGAAGCCGACCTCGACATCCGCAAAGCCGAGATCCTACACACCGCCCAGAGCCTGCATCATGACCATGTCCCGGCCGAGAAGGCCGGCCTCGCCCGCGCCTGGATCGACCGGCGCTATGGCAAGCAGGGCAGCGGCGCCACCGCGAAGGTGGCAAAGCCGCCCACGGTCGATTTCCATTTCAAGAGCCTGGCTGAACTGGCTGAGGCGCATCGCAAGGAGAAAGGCGCCTGATCGGCGTAACATCTACGCCGCCGTGCTGCCGCCATCGACGGACATCATAGCGCCGGTCATGAACGACGAGTCGTCGGAGGCGAGGAACAGCACCGCGTTGGCGATCTCGTCGGGATGCTTCAGGCCCTGCTCCTGAGCGAGCCCGCGGTAGCGGTGGGCAATGCCGGCGGCGGTCATGGGCGTATCGATTTCGCCGCCGGATCGTAGAGCACGCTTGGGTGAAAGCCGTAGCGCATGACGAGTGGATCCCATCGCTTCGCGAGTGCGTGTGGCAAGAGTCCGTGCCAAGATAGGATGGGGAGCACTATCCTGTGGGGAAGGCGGCAGCCATGACGAATCCTGACTACGTACTCGGGCATTCAGCGTTCGAGCTGGAACGCTTAGCTCGCCAGGAACGCCTTATAGGTCCGACAACGCGCGACTACTTCCACCACGCTAACATCTTGCCGGGCATGCGCGTGCTCGACGTCGGCAGCGGGACGGGCGTTGTTGCCTTCCTCGCTGCCGAACTGGTGGGACCGTCCGGGGAAGTAGTCGGAACCGATTTAGCGCCGACGGCCGTGGCGACAGCAAACGAGGCTGCTGCTGCGCGTGGTCTTGCGCAAGTGGTGTTTCGCCAGGGCGATCCCGCGGATATGGAGTTCGAACGCCCATTCGATGCGATCGTGGGCCGCTATGTCTTGTGGTGCCAGGCCGATCCCGATGCCATGCTGCGCAAGCTCGCCAGGCATCTGCGTCCGGGCGGCGTGATTGTGTTTCACGAGATGGATTGGAGTTTCGTGCGCTCGGTTCCCGCCGCGCCCACCTATGATCGCTGCTGCCGCTGGATCAGCGACACCTTCGACCGCGCCGGCACGAACATAGACATGAGCGCTCGATTGCACCGTGCCTTCGTCGACGCCGGCCTGCCCCCGCCGACGATGCGCATGCAGGCCGTTATCGGCGACGCCGTGAGCGCTGCCGAATGGTTGCGCGCAATGGCCGACCTTGCCCTCGTTATGGCGCCGACAATGGAGAAACAGGGCGTGGCGACTGCCGCCGAGATCGGCATCGATACGCTCGCCGATCGTCTGGTCCAGGAGGTCGCGATCGGCGGCGGCATCGTTGTTGGCCGCTCGGAAATTGGCGCGTGGGTGCGGATCCAGCCATAACCCAGTAGGCTACGGCAAATCGAAACTACGCTCGTCGAGACGATCGCACGGCCAGCCGTGGCATTGACTGGCACGCGGGAATGGGCGAGCGTTCAGCACGTTCGTGAACGGCGAGAGCCGCAGAAGCAAGGGGCTCGGACATGCAAGGCCCGCTCCGGGATAAGAATGCCCTGGTTACTGGCGGATCTCGCGGCATCGGCCGCGCGGTCGCGATCGGGCTGGCCACTCATGGCGCAAAGGTCGCGATCGGTTATGTCAGAAACGCCTCGCGTGCCGAGGAGGTCGTGCGAACGATTGCCGCCGCGAAGGGAAAGGCCGTGGCGATCAAAGCGGATCTGTCGCGGCCGGCGGAAGTGGCGCGCCTGTTCGACGAGGCCCAGGAAACGGTCGGCATCCTGGACATTGTGGTGGCCAATGCCGCGGACATCATCGTCAAGCCGCTCATGGACTGCAGCGAAGAGGACTATGACCGGATCTTCGACACCAACGCGAAGGGCGTGTTCTTCACGCTGAAGGAAGCGGCAAGGCGGCTGAGAGACGGCGGGCGCATCATCGTCACTTCGACGGGTGGAACCAGGATGTTCTTCCCCGATCAGTCGCTGTATCTCGGCAGCAAAGGTGCCGTGGAGCAGTTCGTGCGTTGCCTGTCATGGGAGCTGGGCAAACGGAACATCACGGTGAACATCATCTCCCCCGGCCCGACGGAGACGGATATGATGCAGGACCGCTATCGCGAGAAAGCAGCCGCCATATCGCCATTCAATCGTATCGGCGATCCATCGGATATTGCCGATGTGGCCGTGTTCCTGGCAAGCGAGGCCGGGCGCTGGATCACCGGACAGAATATCGGAGCCGGCGGTGGAGCGTTTTAGCGAAGCCCGCTGGAAATTCTTTGCTTGCAATCGTGGGCCAAGCCGTGGGATTTGGGAAATGTCACGATGGGAAGGTGCACGCCGAGGGTCGTCCCGGGACACACGATGAACCACTGAAGTTCCCGGCCAAATTCCCTGCTCCGTGATGCAAAATTCCCTGATCGGTTTTCCAACTCATTGATATTGCTGGGATCGGAATCCTTTTCGAAAAAATTCCCTGATAATCCCTGATAATCCCTGTTCTTTGCTGCACTGCACCCTGGGGCGAGAACGGACTCAGGCTCTTCAAATAAAAAACCCGGCGGATCGCTCCGCCGGGCTTTTGATTTCGTATCGCGCGCCGCTTATTCGGCGGCGGGCAGGACCTCGTTGCCCTTGGCCTGCTCCTCGAGGATGAGCGTGTCGCGCCGGTCGGCCACCTGCTTGAAGCGCGACAGCATCCCGCCGGTGCCGGCCGGGATGAGGCGGCCCACGATGACGTTCTCCTTGAGGCCTTCGAGCGTGTCGACCTTGCCGACGACCGAGGCTTCGGTCAGCACGCGGGTCGTCTCCTGGAACGACGCCGCCGAGATGAACGAGCGGGTCTGCAGCGACGCCTTGGTGATGCCGAGCAGCACCGGGACGCCGGAGGCGGGCTTGCGCCCTTCGGCGATCAGCTTGTCGTTGATGTCGTCGAGCTCGACCTGGTCGAGTTGCTCGCCCGGCAGCAGCGTCGATTCACCCGTGGCGGTGATCTCGACCTTCTGCAGCATCTGGCGGACGATCACCTCGATGTGCTTGTCGTTGATGCTCACACCCTGCAGCCGGTAGACTTCCTGGATCTCGTTGACGAGGTAGGAGGCGAGTTCCTCCACGCCCTTGATCGCCAGGATGTCGTGCGGTGCGGGATTGCCGTCGAGGATGTATTCGCCCTTCTCGATGAAGTCGCCTTCCTGCACCGGCAGATGCTTGCCCTTGGGGATCAGATACTCGACCGGCTCGACCGAGTCGTCCTGCGGGACGATGCGGATGCGCCGCTTGTTCTTGTAGTCGCGCCCGAATTCGACGCGGCCCGAGATTTCGGCGATGATCGCATGGTCCTTGGGCTTGCGCGCCTCGAACAGCTCCGCGACACGCGGCAGACCGCCGGTGATGTCGCGGGTCTTGGCGCTTTCGAGCGGGATGCGCGCGAGCACGTCGCCGGCCTTCATCTTGGCGCCCGGATCGACCGACAGAATGGCATCGACCGAGAGCAGATAGCGGGCTTCGCCGCCGCGGGCGAGCTTCGCCACCTTGCCGTCGGCGTCCTTGATCACGATGGCAGGCTTCAGCGAGGAGCCCCGCTGATTGCTGCGCCAGTCGATGATCACGCGGTTGGTGATGCCGGTCGCCTCGTCGGCGATTTCGTTCACCGACACGCCCTCGACGACGTCCTCGAACTCGACCGTGCCGTCGGCCTCGGTCATGATCGGACGCGTATAGGGATCCCACTCGGCGAGCTTGGTGCCGCGCTTGACCTGATCGCCCTCATCGACGAACAGCCGCGTGCCATAGGTCACCTTGTGGACGGCGCGCTCGTTGCCCTTGGCGTCTTCGATGACGATGGCGACGTTGCGGCCCATGACGATGAGCTTGCCAGACGAGTCCCTGACCACGTTCTTGTTGCGGAACCTGATCTTGCCCTCGTGGTTCGACTCGACGAAGGACTGGTCGAGCACCTGCGCCGTGCCGCCGATATGGAAGGTGCGCATGGTGAGCTGGGTGCCCGGCTCGCCGATCGACTGGGCGGCGATGACGCCGACCGCTTCACCCATATTGACGGGCGTACCGCGGGCGAGATCGCGCCCATAGCACTTGGCGCACACGCCGAACTTGGTCTCGCACGTCAAGACCGAGCGGATGCGGGCTTCCTGGATGCCGGCCTTCTCGATCTGCTCGACATGGGCTTCGAGGATCTCCTCGCCCGCCGGGACGATGACATCGCCCGACGCCGGATCCTTGATGTCGTCCGCCGCGGTGCGGCCGAGAATACGCAGGCCGAGCGAGGCGATGACTTCACCCGCATCGATGATCGGTCGCGCGGTGATCGCGGACTTGGTGCCGCAATCTTCCGTCGTGATGATGCAGTCCTGCGCCACGTCGACGAGGCGGCGGGTCAGATAGCCGGAATTGGCCGTCTTGAGCGCCGTGTCGGCGAGGCCCTTGCGGGCGCCGTGAGTCGAGTTGAAGTACTCGAGAACGGTGAGGCCTTCCTTGAAGTTGGAGATGATCGGCGTTTCGATGATCTCGCCCGACGGCTTCGCCATCAGGCCGCGCATGCCGGCGAGCTGCTTCATCTGCGCCGGCGAGCCGCGCGCACCCGAATGGCTCATCATGTAGATGGAGTTGATCGGCTTCTCGCGGCCCGACTCCTTGTCCACCTGCACGGAGGAGATCTGCTTCATCATCTCGTCGGCGACGCGATCGGTGCACTTGGCCCAGGCATCGACGACCTTGTTGTACTTCTCACCCTGGGTGATGAGACCGTCGATATACTGCTGCTCGTATTCGGTCGCGAGCTCGCGCGTCTCGTTGACGAACTTCTCCTTCGTGCCGGGGATGACCATGTCGTCCTTGCCGAAGGAAATACCCGCCTTGTAGGCGTTGTAGAAGCCGAGGCCCATGACGCGGTCGCAGAAGATGACCGTTTCCTTCTGACCGCAATGGCGATAGACGGCATCGATCATGCGCGAGATGTCGCGCTTGGTCATCAGCCGGTTGCACAGGTCGTAGCTGACGCCCTTGTTCTTGGGCAGGAGCTCGCCGATCTTCATGCGGCCGGGCGTGGTCTCGACGATGCGTGTCCTGATCTCGCCGTCGGCGTTCATTTCCTTGACGCGACCCTTGATCTTGGTGTGCAGCGTGATGACGCCTTCCGACAGGGCATGATCGATCTCGGCGATCGAGCCGAAGGCCTTGCCCTCGCCCGGCTCGTTCTGGCGCATGATCGACAGATAGTAGAGGCCGAGAACGATGTCCTGCGACGGCACGATGATCGGCTGACCATTGGCCGGATGCAGGATGTTGTTGGTCGACATCATGAGCACGCGCGCTTCGAGCTGGGCTTCCAGCGACAAGGGCACGTGCACGGCCATCTGGTCGCCGTCGAAGTCGGCGTTGAAGGCGGCGCAGACCAGGGGATGGAGCTGGATCGCCTTGCCCTCGATCAGCACCGGCTCGAAGGCCTGGATGCCGAGACGGTGGAGCGTCGGCGCGCGGTTCAAGAGCACCGGATGCTCGCGGATGACCTCATCGAGGATATCCCAGACTTCCGGCTTCTCCTTCTCGACCAGCTTCTTCGCCTGCTTGACGGTGGCCGAGAGGCCCTTGGCGTCGAGGCGCGAATAGATGAACGGCTTGAACAGCTCGAGCGCCATCTTCTTCGGCAGGCCGCACTGATGCAGCTTGAGCTCGGGGCCGACCACGATGACCGAGCGGCCCGAATAGTCGACGCGCTTGCCGAGCAGGTTCTGGCGGAAGCGGCCCTGCTTGCCCTTCAGCATGTCGGCGAGCGACTTCAGCGGGCGCTTGTTGGCGCCGGTGATGACGCGGCCGCGCCGGCCGTTGTCGAACAAGGCGTCGACCGCTTCCTGCAGCATGCGCTTCTCGTTGCGCACGATGATGTCGGGCGCCCTGAGCTCGATCAGCCGCTTCAGGCGGTTGTTGCGGTTGATGACGCGGCGATAGAGGTCGTTCAGGTCGGAGGTCGCGAAGCGGCCGCCGTCGAGCGGCACGAGCGGGCGCAGTTCCGGCGGGATGACCGGCACGACGGTCAGGATCATCCATTCCGGACGGTTGCCGGATTCGATGAAGGACTCGACGATCTTGAGGCGCTTGGCGAGCTTCTTGGGCTTGAGGTCGCCGGTCGCGACCTTGAGCTCCTCGCGCAGCTCATCGCGCAACTTCTCGAGATTGATCGACATCAGCATCTCGCGCACCGCTTCGGCGCCGATGCCGGCGGTGAACGAATCCTCGCCGTAATCCTCCTGGGCCTTGAGATATTCGCTCTCGGTCAGGAGGCTGTAAGGCTTGAGCGGCGTGAGGCCGGGCTCGAGCACGATATACTGCTCGAAATAGAGCACGCGCTCGATGTCCTTGAGCATCATATCGAGCAGGAGGCCGATGCGCGAGGGCAGCGACTTCAGGAACCAGATATGGGCGACGGGTGCGGCGAGCTCGATATGGCCCATGCGCTCGCGCCGGACCTTCGACAGCGTCACCTCGACGCCGCACTTTTCGCAGATGATGCCCTTGTACTTCATCCGCTTGTACTTGCCGCACAAGCACTCATAATCCTTGATCGGGCCGAAGATGCGGGCACAGAACAGCCCGTCCCGCTCCGGCTTGAAGGTGCGGTAGTTGATGGTTTCCGGCTTCTTGATCTCGCCGAAAGACCAGGACAGGATTTTTTCGGGCGATGCGATCGAGATGCGGATCTGATCGAATGTCTGCGGCGGTGAAGCCGGGTTGAAGATGTTCATGACCTCTTGGTTCATGGACACTGTTCTCCTTTTCGCGGGCTTGCCTCCCCGCCGAGGGTGATTGTCTGAACGCGACGAAACTTGAAGGGTGGCAGGGCGGCGTGACCGCCCTGCCCCATTGATTACGTTTGCTGCTGCGAGTTCTGCAGCTCCACATTGAGGCTCAGCGAGCGCATTTCCTTGACCAGCACGTTGAAGCTCTCCGGAATGCCGGCTTCGAACGCGTCATCGCCGCGCACGATCGCCTCATAGACCTTGGTGCGGCCCGCCACGTCGTCCGACTTGACGGTGAGCATTTCCTGCAAGGTATAGGCGGCGCCATAGGCTTCGAGCGCCCACACTTCCATTTCGCCGAAGCGCTGGCCGCCGAACTGCGCCTTGCCGCCCAGAGGCTGCTGGGTGACGAGGCTGTAGGGGCCGATGGAGCGGGCATGGATCTTGTCGTCGACAAGGTGATGCAGCTTGAGCATGTAGATATAGCCCACCGTCACCTGGCGATCGAACGGCTCGCCGGTCCTGCCGTCGAACAGCCTGACCTGTCCGGATGTGGACAGACCCGCTTCCTTCAGCAGATGCGCGATATCTTCCTCGCGCGCACCGTCGAACACCGGGGTGGCGATCGGCACACCCGTGGTCAGGTTGCCGGCGAGCTCGATCACCTGATCGTCGTCGAGCCCATCGATCTCCTCGTTTTTGCCGTAGATCTCGTGGAGATGATCGCGCACCGGCTTGGCCTTGCCCGATTCGCGATAGACTTCGAGCATCCGGCCGATCTGCCGGCCGAGACCGGCGCAGGCCCAGCCCAAATGCGTCTCGAGGATCTGGCCGACATTCATGCGGCTCGGCACACCCAAGGGATTGAGCACGATGTCGACATGCGTGCCGTCCTCGAGGAACGGCATGTCCTCGATCGGGACGATCTTCGACACCACGCCCTTGTTGCCGTGCCGGCCGGCCATCTTGTCGCCCGGCTGGATCTTGCGCTTCACCGCGACGAAGACCTTGACCATCTTCATCACGCCGGGCGGCAGCTCATCGCCGCGCTGCAGCTTCTCGACCTTGTCGAGGAAGCGGTTTTCCAGGCGCTTCTTCGACTCTTCGTATTGCTGCTTCATCGCCTCGAGCTCGGCGATCGACTTCTCGTTCGACAGCGCGATGTTCCACCACTGTGAGCGCGGAATATCCTCGAGGTTCTTCGGCGTAATCTTGCCTTCGAGCTTGTGACCCTTGGGCCCGCCGGTCGCCGGCTTGTTGACCAGGAAGTCGTGCACGCGGCCATAGGAGTTGCGGTCGAGGATCGCGAGCTCGTCATCGCGGTCCTTGGCGAGACGCTCGATCTCCTCGCGCTCGATGGCGAGCGCGCGCTCGTCCTTGTCGACGCCGTGGCGGTTGAAGACGCGCACTTCGACGACGGTGCCGGAAACGCCCGGCGGCAGCTTGAGCGAGGTGTCGCGGACATCGGACGCCTTCTCGCCGAAGATAGCGCGTAGCAACTTCTCCTCGGGCGTCATCGGGCTTTCGCCCTTGGGCGTGATCTTGCCGACCAGGATGTCGCCCGGCTTCACTTCCGCGCCGATATAGACGATGCCGGCTTCGTCGAGATTCTTCAGCGCTTCCTCGCCGACATTCGGGATGTCGCGCGTGATCTCTTCGGGGCCGAGCTTCGTGTCGCGCGCCATCACGTCGAATTCCTCGATGTGGATGGAGGTGAACACGTCGTCCTTCACGATGCGCTCGGAGAGCAGGATCGAGTCTTCGAAGTTGTAGCCGTTCCATGGCATGAACGCGACCAGCACGTTCTGGCCGAGCGCCAGGTCGCCAAGATCGGTCGAGGGACCGTCGGCGATGATGTCGCCCGCCTTCACCTGGTCGCCCACACGCACCAGCGGACGCTGGTTGATGCAGGTGTTCTGGTTCGAGCGCTGGAACTTCGCCAAGGTGTAGATGTCGACGCCCGACTTGGTCGGATCGGTCTCTTCCGTGGCGCGGATGACGATGCGCTTGGCGTCGACCTGGTCGACGACGCCAGTGCGGCGCGCCGTGATGGCGGCACCCGAGTCGCGCGCGACCACTGCTTCCATGCCGGTGCCGACGAGCGGCGCGTTGGTGCGCACCAGCGGCACCGCCTGGCGCTGCATGTTCGAGCCCATCAGCGCGCGGTTGGCGTCGTCATTCTCGAGGAACGGAATGAGCGCGGCCGCGACCGAGACGAGCTGCTTCGGCGACACGTCGACGAAGTCGACCTTCTCGCGCGGCACGGTGAGGACGTCGCCGTGATGGCGCGCCACCACCAGCTCTTCCTCGAACGTGCCGTCCTTGGTGAGCGGCACGTTGGCCTGGGCGATGTGGTGCTTGCCCTCCTCGATGGCCGAGAGATAGATCACCTCGTCGGTCACCTTGCCGTTCGTCACCTTGCGATAGGGCGTCTCGATGAAGCCGTATTTGTTCACCCGCGCATAGGTCGCGAGCGAATTGATGAGGCCGATATTCGGGCCTTCCGGCGTCTCGATCGGGCAGATGCGGCCGTAATGGGTCGGATGCACGTCGCGCACTTCGAAGCCGGCGCGCTCGCGGGTGAGGCCGCCCGGGCCAAGTGCCGAGAGGCGGCGCTTGTGGGTGATCTCGGAGAGCGGGTTGGTCTGGTCCATGAACTGCGACAGCTGCGAGGAGCCGAAGAATTCCCGCACCGCCGAAGCCGCGGGCTTGGCGTTGATCAGGTCATGCGGCATGACGGTGTCGATATCGACAGACGACATGCGCTCCTTGATGGCGCGCTCCATGCGCACCAGGCCGAGCCTATACTGGTTCTCCATGAGCTCGCCGACCGAGCGCACCCGGCGGTTGCCGAGATGGTCGATATCGTCGACATCGCCCTTGCCGTCGCGCAGCTCGTGCAGCGTCTTGATGACCGCGAGGATGTCCTCCCGGCGCAGCACCCTGACCGTGTCGGCGGCGTCGAGCTCGAGGCGCATGTTCATCTTCACCCGGCCGACGGCCGAGAGGTCGTAGCGCTCGGGATCGAAGAACAGGCCGTTGAACAGCGCTTCGGCCGTTTCGCGCGTCGGCGGCTCGCCGGGGCGCATCACGCGGTAGATCTCGATCAGCGCCTGCTCGTAGCTCTCGACCTTGTCGGCTTTCAGCGTGTTGCGGATATAGGCGCCGGTATTGATGTGATCGATGTCGAGGATGTCGAGCTCGGCATAGCCGGCCTCGGTCAGGCCTTTCAGCAGCTTCTCGGTGATCTCGTCGCCCGCTTCGGCGAAGATCTCACCGGTGCTGTCATCGACCAGTTCCTTGGCGAGATAGAGGCCGTAGAGATCCTCATCGCGCACCAAGAGCTCCTTGACGCCGTCCTCGGCGATCTTGCGCGCAAGGCGCGGGGTGATCTTCTTGCCGGCCTCGACCACGACCTGCTTGGTCTTGGCGTCGATGAGGTCGACCGACGGCTTCTGGCCGCGATAACGCTGCGGGTCGAAGGGCGTGCGCCAGCCGTCCTTGGTCTGGGTATAAGGAACGGTCTTGTAGAAATAGTTGAGAATCTGCTCGCTATCGAGGCCCAGCGCATAGAGCAGCGTGGTGATCGGCAGCTTGCGGCGGCGGTCGATGCGCACATGGATGATGTCCTTGGCGTCGAACTCGAAATCGAGCCAGGAGCCGCGATAGGGGATGATGCGCGCCGCGAAGAGCAGCTTGCCCGAGGAATGGGTCTTGCCCTTGTCGTGGTCGAAGAAGACGCCCGGCGAGCGGTGCATCTGGGAGACGATGACGCGCTCGGTGCCGTTGACGACGAAGGTGCCGTTCGACGTCATGAAGGGCATGTCGCCCATATAGACGTCCTGCTCCTTGATGTCCTTGACCGACTTGGCGCCGGTGTCCTGGTCGACCTCGAACACGATCAGACGCAGCGTCACCTTGAGCGGCGCCGCATAGGTCATGCCGCGCTGCTGGCATTCATCGACGTCGTATTTCGGCGGCTCGAACTCGTAGCGGACGAATTCAAGCATGGCCTGACCGGTGAAGTCGCTGATCGGGAAAACCGATTTGAAAACGGCCTGCAGGCCTTCATTGGCCCGCCCGCCGGCAGGTTCCTTTACCTGAAGGAACTGATCATAGGATTCCTTCTGAACTTCGATGAGATTCGGCATTTCCGCGACTTCCGCGATCTTGCCGAAAAACTTACGAACCCTCTTGCGACTTGCGACAGTCTGCGCTTCAGCCATGTTTCTTCCTTCGTAAGTAAAGCTTTTACAAGCCAATTCAACAGCTTACTTCAAACCCTTCTTTCAGGGTTTCAAGAAAGCTGTTGCCACACACCAGTTTTGGATCACGGGGTCCGCATCACCGGACCCCGTGATATAGTCATTACTTGAGCTCGACGGAAGCCCCCACGGCTTCGAGCTTCTTTTTCATCTCTTCGGCGTCCTTCTTGTTCACGCCTTCCTTGACGGGCTTGGGCGCGCCCTCGACCAGGTCCTTGGCTTCCTTGAGGCCAAGGCCCGTGATCGCACGGACTTCCTTGATGACTTCGATCTTCTTGTCGCCGGTCTTGGCGAGGACGACCGTGAACTCGGTCTTCTCTTCGACCGGAGCGGCGGCAGCGGCGCCACCCACGGCGGCAACCGCCACAGGTGCTGCGGCGGAGACGCCCCACTTCTCTTCCAGGAGCTTCGACAGCTCGGCGGCCTCGAGGACCGTCAAGCTCGACAGCTCGTCAACGATTTTCGACAAATCAGCCATTTTACTTTCTCACTTTCAATCGGTTTGAACCAGGTTTGTTCGAGGCGAGCCGTCAGGCAGCCTTGTCTTTGGTGGCATAGGCGTTGATCACGCGCGCCAACTGGCCGGCAGGCGCCTGGACCACGCCCGCGATGCGGGTGGCCGGCGTCTGGATCATGCCAATGAGCTTTGCCCTCAGCTGGTCGAGCGAGGGCAATTCCGCGAGAGCCTTGACCGCAGCGGCGTCCATGATGGTCTTGCCGAGCGCGCCGCCGAGAATGACGAACTTCTCATTCCCCTTGGCGAATTCGGCCGCGACCTTGGGCGCCGCGACCGGATCGGCGGCATAGGCCACCATCGTCGGACCGGTGAACAGGTCCTTGATCCCGGCTGCGGGCGTGCCATCCAGAGCAAGCTTTGCGAGACGGTTCTTCGCGACCTTCACGGTCGCGCCCGCCTGGGCCATCTTGCCGCGCAGGTCATTGACCTGGTTGACAGTGAGGCCCTTATTGTGGGCCACAACGACAACAGTGGTGGTTTGGAACACCTTGTTGAGCGTTGTGACGAGCTCTTTCTTTTCAGCTCTTTCCACTTGCTCTCTCCTCAGTTGACGCCTCATCCCTCAAGGATGAAGGCGCCGGTGGACCAACCGCCGAAACCTGGCTGCACGCGGCAGATGAGCTTCAGCGGCGCTCATTTGCCTGTCCCCTCCGCCGAAACGGAGGTCTCTAGGTTCAAACCGATCTCCGTTCCCGAGAGGGAACTTTGATCTCTTTGACACCCATCTCATGCGGGCTTTCACGTTTAAGTGGGGAAAATCCCCACGCCTGCAATCTCGGACAGGTTCGCAAGAAATCCGAAGATTTCCTGCTAACCGGCTGAAAAATTTTCGCTTTTCAGCCGGAAACTCGTTTCTCGTCAGACCGTCAGGCTCGCAATATCGAGCTTGAGGCCGGGGCCCATAGTCGAAGAAATGGACACTTTCTTGACAAAGGTGCCTTTGGCGCCTTGCGGCTTCGCCTTGACCACGGCGTCGTAGAAGGCCTTGACGTTGCCGGCGATCTGCTCTTCCGAGAAGCTCGCTTTGCCGACGCCGGCCTGGACGATGCCGGCCTTCTCGACGCGGAACTCGACAGCACCACCCTTGGCCGCCTTGACGGCTGCCGTCACATCCATGGTCACGGTGCCGACCTTGGGGTTCGGCATCATGCCGCGCGGGCCGAGCACCTTACCCAGACGGCCGACGAGGCCCATCATGTCGGGGGTCGCGATGCAACGGTCGAACTCGATCGTGCCCTTGTTGACGGTCTCGAAGAGATCATCGGCACCGACGATGTCGGCTCCTGCCTTCTTCGCTTCCTCGGCCTTGGGGCCCTTGGCGAAGACGGCGACGCGGACTTTGCGGCCCGAACCGTTCGGCAGGTTGCACACGCCGCGGACCATCTGGTCGGCATGGCGCGGATCGACGCCGAGATTCATCGCGACCTCGATCGTCTCGTCGAACTTGGCGATGGCGCGGGACTTCACCAGCTTCACAGCCTCACCCAGGCCATAGAACTTCTCGCGGCTCAGGCCTTCGGTCGTCTTCTTGATGCGCTTGGCTATCTTGGCCATATCAGTCACCCACCACTTCGAGGCCCATCGAGCGGGCGGAACCGGCAATCTCACGCGCGGCAGCATCGAGCTCACGCGCATTCATGCCCTTGATCTTCTTCTCGGCGATCTCACGGCACTGGGCCATGGTCACCCGGCCCGCCGGCGCGCCCTTGCCCGGCTCCTTGGAGCCCGCATTGATCTTCGCCGCCTTCTTCAGGAAATAGGACGCCGGCGGCGCCTTCATCTCGAAGGTGAAGGACTTGTCCTGGTAGGCGGTGATGATCACCGGCACCGGCGAGCCCGGCTCCATACCCTGCGAGGCCGCATTGAAGGCCTTGCAGAATTCCATGATATTGAGGCCGCGCTGACCGAGCGCGGGACCGATCGGCGGGGACGGATTGGCCTGTCCCGCCGGAACTTGCAATTTTACGTATCCGACTACTTTCTTAGCCATTTGCTTTCCCTCGCCTTCCTTTTGGGAAGGCAGTTGAGGTTAGTGGTCCGGCTTTCGAGGCCTCCCACCGTTAACAGGTAGGTCAACGAATCTTCTCGACCTGCCCGTATTCGAGCTCGACCGGCGTCGGCCGGCCGAAAATGGAAACCGCCACTTTGAGCCGTTCCCGCTGCTCGTCCACTTCCTCGACGAGACCGTTGAAGGAAGCGAACGGGCCGTCGGCGACGCGAACCTGCTCGCCGACCTCGAAGCTGATCGATGTCTTCGGCCGCTCGATCCCTTCCTGAACCTGGTTCAGGATGCGGGCGGCCTCGGCATCGGTGATCGGGATCGGCTTGTTGTCCGATCCCAGGAACCCCGTCACCTTCGGGGTATTCTTGATCAGGTGATAGGCCTGATCGGTGAGCTCCATCTTCACCAGCACATAGCCTGGGAAGAAACGGCGCTCGCTCTTGAACTTGCGGCCGCGGCGGATCTCGACCACTTCCTCGGTCGGCACCAGGACCGCCTCGAACAGCTCGCCCAGGCCCTTCGCCACCGACTGTTCCTTGATCGATTCGGCGACTTTCTTTTCGAAATTCGAATAAGCGTGAACGATGTACCAGCGCTTTGTCATCGGCTCACATCCCGAACAGCATCTTCTCGACGCCCCATTTGAGGACGGCATCGACGACCAGGAAGAAGACGGAGGCCAGGACCACCATGATCAGCACCATGACGGTCGTGATCATCGTCTCTTTCCGCGTCGGCCAGGTGATCTTCCTGGCCTCCTGGCGGACTTCCTGAAGGAATTCGAGTGGGTTTGTCTTGGCCATCTGTTCTTTCGCTTTCAGAGACTGGCAGGGGCGGAGGGTCTCGAACCCCCGGCCTGCGGTTTTGGAGACCGCCGCTCTACCAACTGAGCTACACCCCTAATCCTGCCTCCGTTTACTCGACAATCTTGGCGACGACGCCGGCGCCGACGGTTCGGCCGCCTTCGCGGATCGCGAAACGCAGCTTCTCTTCCATCGCAATCGGCGTGATCAGCTCCACATCCATCGTCACATTGTCGCCAGGCATAACCA
>JAKATG010000025.1:0-117226 GCA_021828105.1 Pseudomonadota bacterium | reverse complement strand
GAAAGCCCAAAATGGTCGTTCGGGTCGCTCTTGCTCACAAGCTTCTCGTCCGCCTCAATGCCAAAGCACGCGATGCGCGAGCGCAATATGCAAATGCAACTTGACACCCCAGATAGTCGCTCCCCGCCTCGAAGCCGTTGGGAATGGCGAGGATGACGAGGCGCGCGCCCGCGATATTGGCGGCGGCGAGCGTTTCGGCCTTGGCCGCATGGGCGGGGATGACTTCGATGCCCTTTTCCCGGAGCCCCGCCGCCCGCGGGCTTGCATCCTCGATGACAAGGAAGGCCGCCTCCTTTTGCTTGAGCGCCGCGCTCACGATGCTGCCGACGCGGCCATGCCCGATAAGCACGATATGGTCGTTGAGAGACGTGGCGGTGAGATCATCGTCCGGATCGGCGGGCGCGCTCGCAGCCCCGGCCGGCGCCTTCCGGTCGAAACGCGCCTTCCAGAGATCGAGCGCGGTGAAGGCCAGCGGATTGAGCACGATCGACAGGATCGCGCCGGCGAGGATGAGGTCGCGTGCCTCGGCCGGGATGAGCCCCAGATCGCGGCCCACATCCGCGAGGATGAAGGAGAATTCGCCGATCTGGGCGAGGCTCGCCGAGATGGTGAGCGCCGTCATTAGCGGATGACGGAATGCGAGCACGATCAGGAAGGCGGCAAGCGATTTGCCGATCACGATGACGAAGAGGGTCGCCACCATTGGCAAGGGATCGCGCAAGAGGCTCATCGGATCGAACAGCATGCCGGCCGAGACGAAGAACAGCACCGCGAAGGCATCGCGCAACGGCAGTGATTCCTCCGCCGCGCGCTGACTGAGCTGCGATTCGCTCAGGATCATGCCGGCGAAGAAGGCGCCGAGTGCCAGCGACACGCCGAAGAGCTTGGCGGCGCCGAAAGCGACGCCGAGCGCTATGGCGAGGACCGCGAGCCGGAACAGCTCGCGTGAGCCGGTATGGGCGACATAATGCAGAAGCCAGGGGATGAGCTTGCGGCCGACGATCAGCATCAGCGCCACGAACAGCGCCACCTTGACGAAGGTGAGGATGAGCACGCCCGCGAGACCGAGCCCCAGATACTCGGCGATGGGATCGGCATGCGACGCCTCGCCGCCCGATTGAATGACCTGGGCGAGCGCCGGCAGCAGGACCAGCGCCAGCACCATCGCCAGGTCTTCGACGATGAGCCAGCCGACGGCGATGCGGCCGCGCTCGGTCTCGAGGATGCGCCGTTCCTGCAGGGCCCTGAGCAGCACGACGGTGCTCGCCACCGACAAGGCAAGCCCGAAGACGAGGCCTGCCGCCGGCGCCCAGCCGAGCCACCAGGCTATGGCTGTGCCCATGGCGGTGGCGATGGCGATCTGAACGATGGCGCCCGGGACCGCTATCGCCCTGACCGACAGGAGATCCTTCAGGGAGAAATGCAAGCCCACGCCGAACATGAGCAGGATGACGCCGATCTCGGCCAGTTGCGGCGCCAGCGCCTGATCGGCCACGAAGCCCGGGGTGAACGGCCCGACCAGGATGCCGGCGACCAGGTAGCCGACGAGCGGCGGTATCTTGAACCGGTTGGCGATGGCGCCGAGGATGAAAGCGAGGCCGAGGCCGATGACGATCGTGGCGATAAGCGGCGTTTCATGCGGCATGCGGGACGAGTGGTCTCCCCTCTTGCTTGCGGGACAAAGTTGGATTATGGCCGCGCGTGCCCCGGCGGAACAAGCAAACTATGGCGTGATGACAATGAGTTGTGCGAAAAACCGCGATAGCCGCGGCGCTGCCACATTCGGTGGGTTAGACTGACGCCATACCCAAACCACCGGCTCTCTTCATGAAGCTTTCAAAGCTTATAGGCCTGCTTTGCGTGTCCTGCAGTACGGGCCTTGCCCATGCGGCCGACCTCCCCGAGGACTTGTCCGTTTATGCGGGGAAATATCCTTTTGACGTGGTGGACGGTTATTCTTTCTTCGAGAATCCAAAGGTCGTGGCGGCGCTCGACAACACGGCGGGACCCGGCACGGCGGACTGGGTCGACAATCTCGATGTCGGGACGCCGATAGCTCTACAGGAAGACGGGCTCATCGCTACGGTCTGCGAGGCGCATAATTGCGGCAACAACAATGCCGCACTGGCGATCTCGGTCGCGGGCCGGCTCATCGCCCTCTGTCTCTTCTCGAAAGAGGGCGATCTCGGCACGGTGCCGGGCCAGGTACATTGGATCGGGCTCAGCCTCGACCGTTATATCGATCCGCCCGACGAAGGCGGCGGCTGCCCGCGCGACGCCGATGAGTTCCTGGAAGCCTACAGCAAGGCGCTCCAGTAGAGCCGGCCGAAAATCTTAAGTTTAATGTCTGACGGGTGGGAAACCGGTATCCACTTTTCCCGATCAGGCGTAGAGCAAATCCCGCCAAAGTTGCAGACTTTGGCGATAAGGATCTGCTCCAACATATTAATCTGGCGCGATTCCTTTCGACGAGGTGATTCCACCTCGTCGGGAAGCGCGCTAGCTTCATTGAATCGAAATCTTAGGCATTGGCATCAAGTCTCTGATTTGACTCAAGTTCTGGACGAGGTGGGAATTGGCAGCGATGCAGTTGACCAGATGGCTTGGATGGGGCGCCGGGATCCTGTTGCTGTCCCTCGGCGCCCATGCCGAGACCACCGGGACGGAAGGCGACGCCACCTTGCTGCCCGGCTGCCAATGGAAGGACCAGACGATTCTCATCCACGGCAAGCCCAGTCAGCAGCTGAGCTTCCGCTACCAGGAATGCACAGCCAAGGACCTGCCCAAGGTCGTCTATGCGCTCAATGAGCGCGAGGAGCTGATCCAGTCCTGGGGCGGCGATCATGGCGGCCCGGTCGCGCGCTTCTGGCCCTTGAAGGGCGAGAAACCCTCCGTCTTGATCCACAATATCGCGGCCCCCTCGATCGATCCCAAGGAGATCGGACGCTGCGTCGTTCATCTCGACTTTGCGTCCAACACCTATAATTACGAGCCCAATGCGGCCTATATGGAAGAGCTGCTCGCCACCGACGAGCCCTTTGCCTCTTGCGGCGACTACGGCACGACGAATGACGCGATCCAGTATTTCGTCGTCATCGACAAAGTGCTGCTGGCCTATATGTGGCTCGGCCAGGACACGCCGTTCTTCGATCCGGCCAGCTTCAAATATGTGAATACCGAGAAGCCGGGCGTGGTGGAGTAGCCCGCATCGGCCTGGCCATCCATCCAGTCAACCGCAATAAGCCTTGCCGCTGCGCCGGTTGGCGAGATCGAGATGGAAGTGATCGTTGTGTTGCCGGTTGTAGCCCGGCCCGAGGACGGTCATGAACTCGGCGCAGGCGTCCTTGCGGATCTCGCGCAGGAAGGTTCTTTCATCGTCTTCGCCGCGCCAGCCCTGCTTGATCGTGATCTTGCGGCCGTCGGCGAGCGTGAAGCTCGATATGTCGATGGCGTTGCCGAATCCGTGCTCGCTCATGCGGGCACCGCGCTTGTTGTTGCGGGCCCGGCAGGAATAGGACCCGGCGATGTCGAGCGCGGTCACATTCTCGCCGAACGCCGCCTGCGCCGCCGGCTGGACAACGGCGCCCATCCAGTCGTGCAAGGGCTGGGTGACGCTGCAATTGAGGATGGCGGGCTGGCTGAGCGTGACGCCCGCCACCGAATACATGCGCCAGGGATTGGGCACCTGGCAGCCATTGCCTTCGTCGATCGGATCGAGCTTCTCGGCATCGCCCAGGATGCGCGGATCGGTGAGGCAGTAGATGGGAGGTGCGATGAGGCCTTCGGTCGTGAACTGTTTTGATCCATCGCCGCAGGCGGAGAGCATGGCGAGGACGGCCGTGCCGACGGAAAGCCCAACGAGCCTCTCGATACGCATGAACCAACTCCGGAACGCAACCGACCCGCCCGGAGGTTAGAATTTTAAGATTAATAGAGATTTCATGGCCGCCCTCGTGCCGGTCATCCCGTCAAAATAAGTTTAGGGGGGCCGGATCAGCCTTCCAAGGCATTCATGAGCTGCAGCAGGTCACCTCTGCGCTTGGACAGATAGGAGGTAAAGATGCTCCGCTGCATATAGATCATCGAGAAGCCGAGCACTTTCGCATCGGCGACCTTGTAGGTCTTGTTGCGCCAGACCAGCCGCCAGTTGACCGTGTAGGTCTGGCCCGACATCAGATAGATCCGGCTCGAGACCATGATATCCTTGCCGTCGGTCTCGGCCTCGCCCACCTCATATTTGGCGATCGGATATTGCCGCGACTGGTCGGCGAAATAGCGCGACATGAACACCGCCACACCGCGGAAATAGCGTGGCCGCTGGGCGGAAACGAGATTGGCCTTGTACTGGCCGAGCGAATAGAGCGCGATTTCGGGAACATCGGCATAGCGCTGGATGACGCTGAGGAAGGCGGAGACGGTTCCCTGACGGTGCGCCTCGAGCAGATCCCTGCCGACCTTCCTCATGAAGGCGACGGAAGGATGGTTCTTGTCGCCGGCAAGGGCCGTCGTTCCGGCGAGACCGGCGCATGCCAATCCGGCGCCCGCCTTGATAAAGGCGCGCCGCGAGAGGCTCTCCACCCTGCCCTTCGGAAACTCAGCCATGATTCGCCTTGATAGCCTTCTCAAGTGAAAAGACGTAACGGAATCGACTGTATTTCGTCAACTGCGGTCCTCACCAGCTTTCCGCGCTGCGCAATTCCGCGAACAGCTGCTTGAAATCGCCCTGGGAACGCTTCAGCACGTCGGTGAAGCGCTTCTTGAGCTGCAGCGACAACCACACGCCGCGGACATTGATGTCGCTCACCTGGCCCCCGCCCAGAATGCGCCAGCGCACCTGGCTCGTCGACCCGTTCTTGAAGCGCACCGAGGAGTTGACGATCGTCGTGTTGCCCTGCTTGCTGGAGGAATTGATCTCGATGCTCGAGCCTTGGAACTCGTCGACATAATAGACGAAGAAGGCCGCCATGTAGAACGACACCAACTTGACGAATTCCCCCGCCATGCTGGGCGGCAGGTCCTTGCGGTAGGGCCCGAGCGCCACGAGGCCCACCGAGCGCACATTGGTATTCTGGTTGATGAGGCTCGAGAAGCGCTGCCGCATCGCCGCCTTGCCCGCCCCGCTATTGGCGAGCCGGATGACGTTGTTGCCGACACTGGTGACATACTGCTCAGCGGGTGACAGCGCCTCAGCCTTGCGTCCGGCAAGCGTGGTCGTCGCCAGCAGCAATGCAAAGCCCATGAAGCCGCGGCGGCTCAACCGCCCGTGGAAAACCTTATCGCTCATTCCTGATCCGTCGAGTTGATGCCTCTCTCGCGCCGAGATTTCTGCCAGAAAGGACGGTCGCCAGGCAAGCCGGGACGTGATGAAGTTCCGATGACGGGGTTACTTCCGCAGATAGTCGAGGAGCGCGGAGATCTGGCCGTTGTTCTTCTTGAGAACGGAGACGAAATTCGTCTTCTGGGTCGATGCCAGCCAGATGCCGTCGACATTCACATCGAAGATGCGGAAGCCGCCGCCGCGCTTGACCAGCCGCCAGGTGACCGGCACTGAGCCGCCGCCACCGCCCATATTGAGAACACTCTTCACCAGGACGCTGTCGCCCGCATCCTTGGTGCCTTGCACTTCAAGGCCCTGGCCGGCAAGCTTCTTGGCATACTGCTGGAAGACCCTGGCGATATAGTTCTCGACCAGGCTGTAATATTCGGCCTTGACGTCATTGGTGAGGCTTTTGCGATAGGGGCCGAGCGAGTAGATCGCGATGGCCGCGATGTCGGCATTGGACCTGAGAAGCGAGCGGAACTGGCTGACCGAATTGGCCCGGGCGGCGGCGATGACGCCGTTGCCGACCTTGGAGACATAGCTTTCCGCCGACGTTGCCGCGAACACCAGCGACGGGGTCAACGCCAAGGGCAGAGCCAGAGACATGAAAAGACGACGGCTGAGGGGCCGGACGATGTCAGTCATGGTATCGATCCTCAATAGGGGTTGAGGGATTGCGGGATGGTTGATGGCGGCAGGCTGGAGGCGCCGGTACCCGGATTGTATCCGGCGGCTTCGTTGGCGATCTCGGCTTGCCGTTTCTGCGCATAGAGGTCGCGGACGCTGGCGTATAAATCGGGCGAATTTTTGCGCAGGCTGTCATAATCGTCGAGAATGGCCTCGCGCCCCGACACCACCTCGACGCCGATCGGGATCGAGCGCTCCCAGAAGGGCGCGTCATAGAGAATCCAGGTCATGGGATTGACCGCCGTGTCGGCGACCCTGCCGACCATGTCGCGCGGATTGCTGGGGCCGAGGAGCGGCAGCACGATATAGGGATTGCCATTGATGCCCCAGGTGCCGAGCGTCTGGCCGAAATCTTCGCGATGGAAAGGTTCACCAAGGCCTGTCGCATGATCGAAGATGCCGCCGATGCCCAGCGTGCTGTTGACCATGAAGCGCTTGATCGTGTTGGCTGCCGCTTCCGGATTGCCCTGCAATATGTCGTTGGTCAGCGTGACGGGTGTCGCCAGATTGTTGACGACGTTGGTCACGCCACGGCGTATCGGCGGCGGAACAATGGCGCGGTAGACCCGCGCGGCGGGCTCAAGCACCACGCGATCGACCACATCGTTGAAGCCGAACATCACGCGGTTGAAGCCTTCGAGCGGATCACTCTGCGTCGCGACGAGATCGCCGGGAACACTCTCGGGATCGCCGGTTGCGCCGCCGGTTTCATTCAGGTCCCCCGGCACCTGCACGCCATCGACGACATCGACGCCGGACACCGTGGCGGCCGGCTCGACGATCACGCGCTGCTTGGGATCGATCTCATAAACATACTGCTTGGGCTTGAGATTAATCTTGAGAACTTGCTGATCGGGATCGAACGTGAAGGCGTCCCCGGGATCGGTCTTGAAAACCTGCTCCTGGGGATCGATCTTCAAACCCGGCTGACGATCGGTCTTGGCAACCTGCTCCTTGGGATCGATCTTCAATGCCTGCTTGCTCTCGAGCTTCTTCGCCGCGAGCTGCTTTTTCTTCTTCTTGCTGCTCTGTTCATTCGACGCGAGGGAGAGGACGGTCTGGGTTATCCCAGCGCGCTCGGACTTGCGCTCCGCCGAGGCTGCAGCCGGCAGCAGCGCCAAAAGCGCAGCGCAGCAGGCGCATGTCGCCATGCGCCGCAAATGCACATTCTTCCGGTGGCTTACCGTCCGAAACATCACGACTCCCGCTTCCCCTCACCTTAGCGCATTTTTCCCAGAGCGCGACGACAATTTATGTGACTGTTCATGACTTCGATGGGACGTGAGTTAGGCCTTTTTTAGGTTAATACCATCCTAACGTTGATTTTGACATAAAGATATGTTTATGTGAGCATATTGAATGGATCGACCCATGGATGAACTTCTTGCCGGGATGCGCGCGATTGCCGAGACGACGCGGCTCAGGCTGTTATTCGTCCTTTCCCACGGTGAGTTCAATGTGAGCGAGCTGACCCAGATCCTGGGGCAGAGCCAACCGCGGGTGAGCCGCCACCTTAAGTTGATGTCCGAGGCCGGACTCCTCTCGCGGTACAAGGAGGGAAGCTGGGTGCTCTTCCGCCTGAGCGATGGGACGCGCGGCGCCGCCTTGGCGCGGGCCATCGTCGACTTGCTTCCGGGCTCCGATTCGGTGCTCGTCAGCGACATCGCCCGCATGGAGGAGATTCGCCGCCAGCGCGCCGAGAACGCCTCGGCCTATTTCAGCGCCAATGCCGCGAACTGGGAAAAGCTGCGCTCGCTGCATGTGAGCGAGGCGGCCGTCGAAGCCGCCATGGCCGAGATGGCGGGCGACGATACGCTGGGCAATTTCCTCGATCTCGGCACCGGCACCGGGCGCATCCTGTCGCTCTTCGCGCCGCAGGCGGCGCAGGCCACGGGCATCGATCAGAGCCGCGAGATGCTGATCATCGCGCGCGCCAATCTCGAGGCTTCGGGGCTGCGCCACGCCCAGGTGCGTCAAAGCGACATCTATGCCCTGCCCTTTCCAAGCGCCAGCGCCGACTTCGTGACCATCCATCAGGTGCTGCATTATCTCGACGATCCTGGCCGCGCCTTGATCGAGGCCTCGCGCATTCTCAAGCCCGGCGGTCGCCTGCTCATCGTCGATTTCGCGCCGCATGACCTCGAGCATCTGCGCGACCAGCATGCGCATCGCCGCTTGGGCATAGCGCCCGACATCATGGCCTCATGGCTGAAACGCGCCGATCTCAAGGTGATGCAGGAGAAGATCTTGCCGCCGCCCAGGAGCAACGGCTCGTCCGGGCTCACCGTTTCCCTGTGGCTGGCGAAACGCCCGGCCGAGGACATCACCAAAACCGGCCGCAGCGCCAGAAACCGAGTGGAAGGAAATCTGGCGTGAACAGCAAGCCGCGAGTGTCTTTCGAGTTCTTTCCGCCCAAGCCCGGTGAGCCTTCCGAGCAATTCTGGAAGGTCATCAAGCGGCTGGAGGAGATGAAGCCGCTTTTCGTCTCGGTCACCTATGGCGCCGGCGGCACCACGCAGGACCGCACCTTGGGCACGGTCAACGGCATCGTCGAGCGCACCTCGCTCCAGCCCGCAGCACATCTCACCTGCGTCGGCGCCACGCGCGATGAGGTGGATGAGGTTGTGCGCGGCTATTGGCAGGCGGGCATCCGCCACATCGTGGCCTTGCGCGGCGATCCGCCGGGCGGTGTCGGCGGCCGCTTCGTGCCGCATCCTGAGGGCTATCGCAATGCCGCCGATCTGGTGCGCGGCATTCGCGCGATCGCTCCCTTCGAGGTCTCGGTCTCGGCCTATCCGGAAAAGCATCCGGAGGCGGTTTCGATCGAGGAGGATCTGGCCTTTCTCGCCGACAAGGCCGAGCAAGGCGCGACGCGCGCCCTCTCCCAGTTCTTCTTCAACAATGCCGCCTTCCTGCGCTTCCGCGACCGCGTCTTTGCCCGTGGCATCAAGATCGAGCTGGTGCCGGGCATCCTGCCGATCACCAATTTCGCCAAGGTGAAGGAGTTCGCGACGAAATGCGGTGCCTTCCTGCCGCCGGCCCTCGCCCAGCGCTTCCATGGCCTCGATGCCGATCCCGAAACGCGCAATCTCGTGGCGGCCATGGTGGCCGCCGAGCAGATCGATTTCCTGCGCCGCGAGGGCGTGGAAAGCTTCCACTTCTATACGCTGAACCGCGCCGATCTCGTCTATGCGATCTGCCGCGTCGTGGGCCTGGGCGAAGAGGCCGAAGCGGCGTGAGTCCATGGCCGCCCATCGAGGCGGCCATCCAGATCAGCTCTTCAGGCAGTATTTCCAGTCTTCCATCTCATTGCGGCCCCACACCTTGGCGATGGCCGGATGCGCCGTCACGCGATTGTACATGGCGCGCAGATTGGGATGCTTCTTGAAGAAGGCGGGGACGTCGAAATTCCAGGTCGCCTGCATGGCGGCATAGATATCCGCCGCACTCATCTTGTCTCCAAGGATATAAGGCTTGTCGCCAAGCGCTTGCGCATAGATGTCCCATTCCCTGGCCATGCGGTTGAGCGCTGCCGATTTGACGCATTTGCCGCCGCTCTGGTCGCTCGTATAGCGGTCCGGATAATAAGCGGCGAGGCCAGTCATATAGACATTGGTGGCGAGATAGATCATCCAGCGCAGATAAGCGGCGCGCTCGGCCGATGTGGGCGGCGGAGCCAGGTCGGCTTCGCGGTGCGTGTCGGCGAGATAGAGCGCGATGGCCGCCGACTCGGTCATGATCGTGCCATCGGGCAGGATGAGCACCGGCACCTGACCCAGGGGATTGAGACGGGTGAGCTTCTCCGACGGTGCCTGGCCGTCGGATGACCGTTCGATGAGCTCGACTTCATAAGGCACCGCTGCTGCCTCGAGTATGGCTTCGATCGCAACTGAGCCCGATCCGGGGCGCCCATAAAGTCTGTACATGCAAGCTCCTCCCAAACCCCCGCTTATGGTGATTTTCCACAGTTCTGCGGGAAATGTCACTTGCATGTGCTGCATGGGCGTCTGAGAGTAATGCGGGGAATGGCAAAATGACGCGCAAGAGCGGACGTGGGGAAAAGAATCGGACAGCGGGCGACGCACCGGTGCGGTTTTCCTATTCGACGGCCGATCAATCCTTGCTGCAGCGCACCGTCATCCAGGCCATCGAGAAGATCGGCGGCCAAGCCAAGCTCAAGAAGCTCTATGACAACCGCAACAAGGAGCGTCTGCCGGGCGAAAGCTTCTTCGCCACCGCCTTGCGGCTGCTCCGCATCTCGATCGATACCGACCGCACCTCGCTCGATCTCTGCCCGGTGAATGGTCCCGTCGTCTTCATCGCCAATCATCCCTATGGCGTGCTGGACGGCATCAGCCTCGCCTGGCTGTCGACGCTGGTCCGGCCCGACACCAAGGTTTTGGCCAATTCGGTGCTCTGCCAGATTCCCGAGGCGCGCGACAATCTGCTGCCCGTCGATTTCGCCGGCACGCGCACCGCGCGCGAGACCAATGTGCGTTCACGCCTGACGGCGCAATCCTGGCTGCGGGCCGGCCACGCCATCGGCATCTTTCCGGGTGGCGGCGTGTCGACCAGCGAGCGGCCGCATAAGGGACCGGCTGTCGAATTGCCTTGGGCGCCGTTCACGGCGAAGCTCATCCGCGCGTCACGCGCCGTCGTCGTCCCTGTCTTCTTCGTCGGCCAGAACAGCCGGCTGTTCCAGCTCGCGAGTCACATCAGCGACACGTTGCGCCTGTCGCTCGTCTTCCGCGAGACGGCGCGGCGCATGGGCACACGCCTCACTATGCGGGTGGGTCCGCCCATCCCGTTCAGCGAGATCGCCCATATCGAGGACCGCGGCGAGCTGGTGAAAGAGTTGCGCCGGCGCACTTTCGCCTTGGCACAGCCCGGTGATATCAAGGGTGCCAAGCCCGACCACCATTTGCGCGAGATCCGCAAATGGGTGCCGAAGGAAGACGACTAGGCCCGATAGCGCAGCGCGTTCACCAGGAGGGCAAAGGCCGGCGAAGATTGCCGGCGGCTCGGATAATAGAGGTGATATCCCGACCAATAGGGGCACCAGTCTTCCAGCACCCGTTTGAGCTCGCCCTTCGCCAGATAGGGCTGCACCATTTCCTCCGGCACATAAGCGATCCCGAGGCCCGCCACCGCCGCATTGAGGATCTGGAAGATGCTGTTGAGGACGAGTTGGCCTTCCACGCGCACTTTCAGCTCGCGGCCATCTTTTTCGAACTCCCATGCATAGAGCCCGCCATAGGTGGGCAGGCGTAAATTGATGCAGGAATGTCCGATCAAGTCCTGCGGCGTCTTTGGTGGCGGGTGCCGGGCGAAGTACGATTTCGCCGCGACCGCCGCGAAGCGGACGTCGGGTCCGATACGCACGGCTATCATGTCCTTGGCGACCTGCTCACCGAAACGCACGCCGGCGTCATAACCCTGCGCAACGATATCGATCAGGCCATAGTCGACAGTGATCTCGACCTTGATGTCAGGATACTTCGGCAGGAAATCTGCCAGCTTTCGCCACAGGACTGATTGAACGGCATGATCGCCGGACGTGATCCGGATGGTCCCGGCGGGTTTCTCTCGCAACTCGCTCAAGGCTTCAAGCTCGGCCTCGATCTCATCGAACCGCGGCCCGACGCCATGAAGCAGGCGGGCACCCGCCTCCGTCGGAGAAACGCTGCGCGTCGTGCGGGTCAGCAATCGAACGCCGAGACGGGCTTCAAGCTCCCTGATGGTGTGGCTTAGCGCCGATTGCGAAACCCCGAGCTTCGCCGCAGCCCTGGTAAAACTTCGCTCCCGCGCAACGGCGAGGAAGGCGAGAAGGTCGTTGACGGTTCCGCGCGGCATTCATGAGCCTCTCTCATAAGTCCATGCGAATTATACCAGCTAATCGCAGGCCGGCCCAATTCCTAGATTTCGCCCTTGAACGATCACTCGAGTGTCGGAGACCCGATGAAAGTTTTCACTGCCATTCTCGCCGCCGTCTCGCTCGTCGCATCCGCACAGGCGCAGGAACGCAAAACTGCCGCGCAAAAAGTGGCGCCGGCCATTGTGCAGGAAATCACACCGGCGCTCGCAGCCTTTACCGATGAGATTCTCTTTGGCGATGTGTGGCGACGCCCTGAGCTCGCGCCCCGGGACCGCAGCATGGTGACCATTGCCGCTCTCATTGCCGGCGGCCATACCGCCCAGATGACCGGGCATTTCAATCGTGGCCTCGATAATGGGGTCAAGCCCGATGAGATCACGGCGACCATCACCCATCTCGCCTTCTACGCCGGCTGGCCGCGCGCGATATCGGCCGTTGATGCTGCGAAGGACGTCTTTGCCAAGCGCGGGATCGAACTCGACCAGCTTGCAGCGGAATCGAGCGAGGTTCTTTCTCTTGATGAAGCCGGCGAGGCGCAACGCGCCGTGGCCGTCGACGACCAGGTCGGCGCCATTGCGCCGGCGCTCGCCCGCTACACCAACAGTGTCTTGTTCGGCGATCTGTGGCGGCGCGCCGACCTCACGCCCCGCGACCGGAGCCTGGTGACGATCTCCGCGTTGATCGCCGCAGGCCAGAGCGAACAACTGCCGTTTCACCTCAACCGGGGCATGGACAACGGCCTGACCCAAATCCAGCTCTCTGAAGTCATCACGCATATCGCTTTCTATGCCGGCTGGCCGCGAGCGATGTCCGCACTGCCGGTGGCCAAATCAGTCTTCGCGGCGCGGACAAAGTGACTCCTGTGTCCGTAATGACGTGCAGTCCGGTTTTCATGAGCCCTGCTCATAAGAGCTATCGCGAACGGGCCACTAATTAAACCTGGAGATGAACCTCACATGTGCACGCACACTCGACGGTGAACGCGACAGGACTGATTGGCAGATGATGCAATCGGCAGGGAGAAAATTCTGTTCAACGGCGAATGTCCACGTCGTCGCCGCCTCCGCCCAAGAAGAGATTGGAAATCACGACATGCAAGAGTCTTCCGAAATCGAAATATCCCGGCGCGACCTGATGATCGGAGCCGCTGCCGCCGCGGTGACAGCAGCCGCCGCGCCCACGGCCAACGCTCAAGCCACTACTGTCGGAGCGCCCGCCATGCCGAAAGTCTCGTTCACCATAAACGGCGAGGTCCGCAGTCTGGCGCTCGACACGCGGACCACGCTGCTCGATGCATTGCGCGAGCACTTGCATCTTGCCGGCACGAAGAAAGGCTGCGATCACGGCCAGTGCGGCGCCTGCACGGTGATCGTCAATGGCCAGCGGATCAATTCCTGTCTGACGCTGGCGGTGATGCATGAAGGCGACAGCATCACCACCATCGAAGGGCTGGGCACGCCCCGCGACATGCATCCGATGCAGGCCGCATTCGTGAAGCATGACGGATTTCAATGCGGTTATTGCACACCAGGCCAAGTCTGCTCGGCGGTGGCCGTGCTTCACGAGATCGAGGCCGGCGTCCCCAGCCATGCGAGCGCCGACCTCATCGAGCGGCCGCAGGCGACGGCCGCCGAGATCCGCGAGCGCATGAGCGGCAATATCTGCCGTTGCGGCGCCTATTCCAACATCATCGATGCGATCACCGAGGTCGCCGGGAGGAAGGCATGAGACCCTTTACCTACGAGCGCGCCCACTCGCCTGCCGAAGCGGCGGCGCTGGCGTCGCGCACGGAAGGCGCCAAGTTCATTGCCGGCGGCACCAATCTGCTCGACTTGATGAAGCTCGAGATCGAGACGCCGACACATCTGATCGATGTGAACGGTCTGGCGCTCGACAAGATCGAACCGACGCCTGATGGCGGCTTGCGCATCGGCGCCTTGGTGCGCAACACCGATCTTGCCGCCGATGAACGCGTGCGGCGCGACTACGCCCTGCTCACGCGGGCCCTGCTCGCCGGCGCATCAGGCCAGCTGCGCAACAAGGCGACGACGGCCGGCAACCTGCTTCAGCGCACCCGCTGCCCCTATTTCTATGACACCAACCAGCCGTGCAACAAACGCCGTCCCGGCAGCGGCTGTGCCGCCATTGGCGGCTTCAGCCGCCAACTCGCGGTCATGGGCACCAGCGAGGCTTGCATTGCGACCCATCCGAGCGACATGGCGGTAGCGCTGCGTGCGCTCGATGCGACGGTGGAGACCGTACGGCCGGACGGCACGATGCGGTCCATTCCCATTGCCGAGTTCCACCGGCTGCCCGGCGATACGCCACATATCGAGACGGCACTCGCACCGGGTGAGCTGATCACCGCGGTCACGCTGCCCAAGCCTCTCGGCGGCACGCATGTCTACCGCAAGGTCCGCGACCGCGCGTCTTACGCCTTTGCGCTGATCTCGGTCGGCGCGATCGTGCGGCAGGATGGCTCTGGACGTGTGGCTTTGGGCGGCGTGGCGCACAAGCCCTGGCGCGTCGAGGCGGCCGAGGCCGACATGCCGCGCGGCGCCAAGGCCGTCACGGCGCAACTGCTCGCCGGCGCCAGGCCCACGCAGCAGAACGCATTCAAGCTGCGGCTGGTCGAGCGCACCCTCGATGCGGTCCTGAACGAAGCAAGGGGCTGAAGCATGAAGTTCGACACTCCCGCAATCAACAATCCGATCGACCGGCTCAAGGTCATCGGCAAGCCCACCGACAGGATCGATGGGCCGCTCAAGGCCACCGGCACGGCGCCCTATGCCTATGAGCGCCACGATGCCGTGTCCGATCCGGCCTATGGCTATGTCGTGGGCTCCGCCATCGCCAAGGGACGGATAACCGCGATCGACCTGACTGAAGCCAAGGCTGCGCCCGGAGTGCTTGCCATCGTCACGGCGGAGAACGCCGGCAGGCTCGACAAGGGCAGCTTCAACACCGCGAGGTTGCTCGGCGGTCCGGATATCGAGCATTATCACCAGGCGATCGCCCTCGTGGTCGCTGAGACCTTCGAAGACGCGCGGGCTGCGGCCCAACTGGTCCGTGTCGACTATGTCGCGGCACAAGGCGCCTTCGACCTCGCCGCGGTGAAGGATTCTGCAGCGCCTGCGCCTGGCTTTGGCGGCCCGGCCGATACCGCCACCGGCGATTTCGCCGGCGCCTTCACCTCGGCACCCGTCACGCTCGATGAGACCTACACCACGCCCGACCATGCGCATGCGATGATGGAGCCGCATGCCTCGATTGCCGCCTGGCATGGCGACAAGCTCACGCTCTGGACCTCCAACCAGATGATCGACTGGAGCACCGGAGATGTGGCGAAAACGCTCGGCATCCCTAAGGAGAATGTCCGCCTGATCTCGCCCTTCATCGGCGGCGGCTTCGGCGGAAAGCTTTTCGTGCGCGCCGATGCGATATTGGCGGCACTCGGTGCGCGCGCGGTGCGGCAGCCGGTGAAAGTAGCCTTGCCGCGGCCGTTCATGTTCAACAATACCACGCATCGGCCGGCGACGATCCAGCGCGTCCGCATCGGTGCAGGAACCGACGGCAAGATCACGGCCATAGGTCATGAAAGCTGGTCGGGTGACCTGCCGAATGGCGGACCGGAGGCGGCGGCCTATCAGACCCGCCTTCTCTATGCCGGCGCCAACCGCATGACTGCCACGCGGCTTTCGGTCCTCGATCTTCCCGAGGGCAATGCCATGCGGGCACCCGGCGAGGCACCGGGCATGATGGCGCTCGAGGTCGCCATGGACGAGATGGCCGAGAAGCTGAAGCTCGATCCAATCGAGTTTCGCATCCGCAATGACACCGAGGTCGATCCCGAAAATCCGGCGCGGCCCTTCTCGCAGCGAAATTTCGCCGAATGCCTGCGCACCGGCGCCGAGCGTTTCGGCTGGAACGGGCGCGATCCCTCGCCCAGCGCCATCCGCGACGGGCGCTGGCTGGTGGGCATGGGTGTCGCGGCTGCCTTCCGCAACAACCTGCTCACCAAATCGGCCGCGCGTGTCCGGCTCGACGAGCGCGGCATTGTGACGGTCGAGACCGACATGACCGACATCGGCACGGGCACCTACACGATCATTGCGCAAACCGCAGCCGAGATGATGGGCCTGCCGCTTGACAAGGTGGTCGTGCGCCTCGGCGACTCCACCTTTCCGGTATCGGCCGGCTCGGGCGGGCAATGGGGCGCCAACAACTCGACCGCGGGCGTCTTCGCCGCCTGTGTCAAGCTGCGCGAGGCGGTGGCGCAGAAGCTCGGTTTCAATTCCACCGATGCCGTATTCGAGGATGGTCGGGTCCGCTCCGGCAATCGCAGCGCCTCGCTCGCGGAGGCAGCGGGAAAAGACGGTCTCGTCGCCGAGGATACAATCGAATATGGCGATCTCGACAAGAAGTACCAGCAGTCGACCTTCGGCGCGCATTTCGTCGAAGTCGGCGTCGATGCTGTCACCGCGGAGATTCGTATAAGGCGCATGCTTGCGGTCTGCGCCGCCGGGCGCATCCTCAATCCCAAGGCGGCGCGAAGCCAGGTGATCGGCGCCATGACCATGGGTGCGGGCGCCGCCCTCATGGAGGAACTTGCCGTCGACAAGCGGTTGGGCTTCTTCGTCAATCATGATCTTGCCGGCTACGAGGTGCCGGTCCATGCCGACATCCCGCATCAGGAGGTCGTTTTCCTTGACGAGACCGATCCGCTTTCCTCGCCGATGAAGGCCAAGGGGGTGGGCGAGCTCGGCATATGCGGCGTCGGTGCCGCCGTCGCCAATGCCATCTACAACGCAACGGGGGTGCGCGTGCGCGACTACCCGATCACGCTCGACAAGCTCCTCGACCGCCTGCCGGGCATTGGATGAGCATATCCGCAGCGAAGGTCATGATCACTCGCAGGACCATGCTTGCCGCCGCGGGCGGACTGATGGCGGCGTCCGGAGCTGCCCATGCAATGCAACGAAGGATAGAAACCATGGAGATCAAGAGAAGCGGCTCGCAACCCTCCGCCGGCGGTCCCACGGAATACTTCACCGGCGCCGTGCGGATCGACATGCGGTTTCACCCTCCTTCGCTAAAGCTTCGGAGGGCTCCCGTCTCCAGTCCTGCGAAGCACTGGAAGGTGCGAAGCAGGAAGGCGAGCGAGCCGGGTCGTGTCGGCGGCGCCTTCGTCACCTTCGAACCGGGTGCCCGCACGGCATGGCACACGCATCCGCTTGGCCAGACGCTCATCGTCGCGTCCGGTTCCGGCTGGGTGCAGAGCGAGGGAGGTCCGAAGCAAGAGATCCGTCCCGGCGATATCGTCTGGATTCCTGCCGGTGAGAAGCATTGGCATGGCGCGACGGCCACCACGGCAATGACCCACATCGCCATCGCCGAGGCGTTGGATGGAAAGAGCGTCGACTGGCTGGAAAAGGTCAACGACGGGCAATACGGAGCTTGAGTTATTTCACGCAGACGATGAACAGTCGCGGAAAGCGCAAGAGCACCTTGCCGTCGCTCGCCGCCGGATACGCTTCGGCGATGCGCGTGCGATATCGGGCAAGATAGCCTTCGCGCTCATCCGGATCGAGCGGATCGATATAGGGCCTGAGGCCCGTGCCCTTCACCCATTCGACGATGCCGTCCGCCCCGGCGAGCGGGTGGTTGTAGATCGTGTGCCAGATATCGACCTGCGCCGCCTGCGGCTTCAGCGCGCCGTAATAGGTCGCAGGCGATGGCAGGCGATCGCGCGGCTGTCCAAGCTTCCTGAGCTTCACGGCCCACGGCCCTTCGGCGGCCGTTGCGCGCATGGCGACGTGCGAAGGCTCGTCCAGATTGTCGGGCATCTGCACCGCGAGCACACCGCCCTCCGGGAGTGTCGCAAGGAGACGGCCAAGCACCTCGAGATGGTCCGGCACCCATTGGAACACCGCATTGGCGAACAAGAGATCGGGCGCCTCCGTCGGCCGCCAGCTGGCGAGGTCGCCTTCGATGAAATGCGCATGCGGGTAGGATTGGCGCGCCTTCGCCAGCATGTCGGGCGATGAATCGAGGCCGACGATGCGAGCCTCGGGATAGCGCGCGATCAAAAGCTCGGTCGAGTTGCCCGGCCCGCAGCCGAGATCATAGACGAGGCGGGGCGCCTGCAGCGGCACTTGCGCCAGGAGATCGCGCGCCGCGCGCGTGCGCTCGTCGGCGAATTTGAGATATTGGGTGGAGGACCAGTCAGCCATGCCCTTCTATGGCATGGCTGACGGTTCGGATCACGTCGACTTTGGGCAGTCCAGCCACAAGCCCTGACTGTGATCTCTTCTCTTGACTCAGAATATCTTGTCGATCGGGAGTCCCAGCGCCATGGCGCCGGCATATTCGGCCTGCGGACCCGATTGCAGCGGGTGATAGCGGGCACCCTGGATGTCGCGGAAGTGCTTCTCGAGCTTCTGCGCCCGATAGAAGCCGGCCCCGCCCGCCGCTTCGATGGCGAGCTCCGCGACGCGCAGCACATTCTGGCCGACGAGCTGGCGGCCGATCATCACGTCATTGATCGTCTCCGCCGAAGGCGCATTGCGCCGCACCACGTCGAGCATCGACTGCCGCGCCATTTGCGCTGCCCGCAATGCGGTCTCCATCTCGCCGACAAGCGCCAGCACATGGCGGTCGGGCCGCCGCTTCTTGGCGAGGCCTATGGCGATGTCGCGCGCGCTCTCGGCGACCCCCAGATAGACGGAGTAGACGAGCGGAAAGGCGATGGTGGCGATGATCTGGAACAGCGGATGCCATTCGCCCGCCTTGCGCCGCAACGCGACCGCGGCATCGGGAACGACATGGCCTTCGATCATCACGTCATGCGAGCCGGTGCCGCGCATGCCGAGGGTGCGCCAATTGTCGAGCACCTTCACATGCGGCGAATTCATCGGGATGCCGAAATGCAGGACCTCGCCCGTCTCCGCGCAAATGGCCCCGGTCATCAGGAGATCGCCGAGGGGTGCGGCCGAGGTGAAGACCTTGCGCGCGGTGATGCGGTAACCGCCATCGACCTTCTCGGCCTTGCCGGATCCTGAGATCCAGTCGGATCCGCCGCTCGACAGCAGCATGATGCGCTCGCCTGCGATCCGCTTGAGCAGCGGCTCGACCGCCATTGCCTTCTGGTGCCGCCAGCGCCAGGCGGGGATGGCGACCTGATGCGTGTGCATGGAGAAGGCGAGAGCCGTCGAGGCGCAATGATGCGCCAGCACGCGCAGCATCTCGGCGAGCTCGTCGATCGATGCGCCGCCCCCGCCCAATTCCTGGGGGACGCCCGCTTCGACAAGCCCTGCGTCCTTGAGGGCCTTGAGATTGTCGGCGACGAACCGGTCTTCATCGGCATCGGCCGCAAAACCCTGGTCGAGCCTTTCTGCTAACTCGACAATGTCGAGCGATCTGGTGGAATGCATGGGTTGAACTTGAGCCATGATGACCTCGAACTGGGAAACGCCTCTCCGCCCATGATCATTCCATTGGCCTCCTCGCGCGGCTAGTCACGAAACTGTACTCCTTCCTCGATGGTGGGCGCTACCGGCCATCGGCGAGGTCCCAAAACTGTACTGGACACTGGCTCAGGGCCCATCGTAGCGTCCACAACCGAGGGCCCGGAGACGGGAGGACACAGGTGGAGCAAGGCAGTTACGGGCAGTTCTGCCCGGTCGCCATGGCGGCGGAGGTCTTCTGCACGCGCTGGACGGCGTTGGTTATGCGCGAGATCCTCTGCGGCAGCACGCGGTTCAACGACATCCGGCGCGGGGTGCCGCGCATGTCGCCGACCCTCCTCTCGAAGCGGCTCAAGGAGCTGCAGAAGGCGGGCATCATCCACACGCGCCGCGCCAAATCCTCAGGCAGCGTCGAATATGTGCTCACCCAGTCCGGCGAGGATTTGCGCCCGCTCGTGATGTCGCTCGGCATCTGGGGCCAGCGCTGGGTGGAATCGAAGCTGTCGCTCAAGAATCTCGATCCGACCGTCCTCATGTGGGACATGCGCCGGTTTCTCGATCCAACACCCTTGCCAGAAAGGCCTTGCACCATCCATTTCGAATATCCGGAGCTCGACGATGCACGCCGCCATTGGTGGCTGGTCATCGACAAGGGTGTCGTCGATCTGTGCCTTCTCGATCCGGGTCATGAGATCGATCTCACCGTCACCGGATCCTTAAGGGCGATGACCGCGATCTGGATGGGCGTCTCCACCGTCCAGAAGGAAGTGGAGGCTGGCGCGCTCGACCTTGTCGGCGATCCGAAGATCGCCCGCTCGATGCAGAAATGGCTGGGCCTCTCGCCTTTCGCCAAAGAGAAAAGCCGCGTCGGCGCGGATGCGGCATAGAGCATCGGCCCGAAAAGTTGCAGACTTTTCGGATAAGCCGATGCGCAAAACGACTCAACGATTCGCGAGAACGACGACGGCATAGACGCAAGGCTTGCCGCTCTCATTCTTGAACATGCAATCGGCCGGCGGGCCGAGCTCCAGGCAGTCGCCTTCGCCGAGCTCGTGGCGCGTGCCCCCCTCGACGAACACCAGCGATCCCTTCAGGACCCAGATCAATTGCCGCAGGAAGGCATAGGCCGAAGCCGGCATTGGAATTTCGGTTCTGGGCGGAAGCTCGATGCGCACGAGATCGAGCGGCATATCGGAGCGCGGCGACACATGCCGGCGCACATAGCCGCTTTGCGGATCGATCCACACCGGCTGGTCCTCCTTCCGCAGAAGCCGGCCTTCCTGCATTTCCGCCCGTGCCATCAGCGTCGACATGGTCAGACTGAAGGCCCCTGAAAGCTTGGCCAGCAGTGTCGCGGTCGGGCTGCTCTCGCCGCGCTCGATCTTGTGGACCATGGCGCGCGACACGCCGGAGCGTTCCGCAAGCTCGGTCAGCGACCAGCCCCGGCTTTCACGTTCGAGGCGGATTCTGGCGCCGATGCGGCGATCCAGACTATCCAATTTAGTAGACATATGTTATACTATAATAGACAATTCTACTGGAGAGCAAGATGCTTATCCGAGACGCCACACCTGACGACATTGCCGGCATCACCGCCATTTACAATGACGCCGTCATCCACACGACCGCCATCTGGAACGACATCAAGGTCGATGCCGCCAACCGCGCCGCCTGGCTTTCGGAGCGCCGGCGCCAGCTCTATCCGGTCCTGGTCGCCGTCGATGATCGCCAGACGGTGCTGGGCTATGCCTCCTTCGGCGACTGGCGCGCCTGGGACGGCTATCGCCACACGGTCGAGCATTCGGTCTATGTGCATAAGGACCGGCGCGGCTCAGGGATAGGCAAGGCGCTGATGGATGAGCTCATCCTTCGTGCCCGCTCCATCGGCAAGCATGTGATGGTCGCCGGCGTCGAAGGCCGCAACGAGACGTCGATCAGGCTTCATCGCAGGCTCGGTTTCGAGCAAGTCGGCCATCTCAAGGAAGTGGGCGCCAAATTCGGCGCCTGGCTCGATCTGGTCTTTCTGCAGCTCACTCTCGACACGCGGGACCGACCCGACAGGTGAGCTCTCCCGCCACCATCCTTCTTCTGATCATGGCCGGCGCCGCCCTGGTCGTGCAGAATCTCCTAATGGTCCGCATCACGCAGTCCGTCTCGACGGTTCTCATCACCCTGGTGATCAATTCGACCGTTGGCCTGACGGGCCTCGCCGCCCTGCTTCTCGCCCGCAACGGCCTGTCCGGCTTCGTCGAAGCGGCGGCCTCGCTGAAGGCTTGGGCCCTACTCCCGGGATTGCTCGGCTCGTTCTTCGTCTTTGCCGGTTTGCTCGGCTATCAGAAGATCGGCGCCGCATCGACCATCGCCATCCTCGTCTCGAGCCAGCTTGTCGCCGGACTGATCGCCGACGCGGCGGGATCAGGTGCTGGTGGTCTCAAGGCCAATATCGTCCCCATGATCGGAGCGATGTTCCTGGTCGCCGGCGTGATCCTTATCCTGCGGAAAGGCCTCTGAGCTACGATTCAACGGGGATCTGGGTCGCGACCACGCGCTCCACGGGCCGCTCGCTTTGCGCCAGCCCTTTGGCGACGCCGGCCCGGTCCGCCGCAGCTCTGTTCTGGCTGAGCTTGCGCTTGCCCTCGAGCCTCGTGATCGGCAGGCGCAAGCCGACAATGCCGCGCAGCTGCGCTTTGATGAAGGGCTCGGGCGCGTCGCTGACCGCCCAGGGTGCTGCGCGGGGCTTCTCGTGAAGCTCGGTGAGGCGCGTCACCACATCGAGCAGCCGCGCCGCATCGTCGAAGAACTCGATCGGCCCATAGGCATGGACCGCGCTGTAGTTCCAGGTCGGCACGACCTTGCCATGCTCGATCTTGGACGCATACCAGGAGGGCGTGACATAGGCGTCGGCGCCCATGAAGATGGCAAGCGCCTCGCCAATGGGCGGCATCGTCCATTGCGGATTGGCCCGGGCGACATGCCCGTAGAGAACGCCCTGCTCGCCTTCGGCCTCGACGAGGAACAGCGGCAAAGGCGTCGCGATCAGGCCCTCGGCCGTGGCGGTCACCAGATTGCTGAGGCGCGCGCCGCGCATCACCTCATGCAGGATCTGGCGATCGTCTTCGCGGAAGGCCGGCGGAACATACATGGCGGAGTCCTTTGTTTTCGCGAAGCTAGCGCGAAAGTGGACCGATATGAATCTCCAGTATTTGAAAATTTGAACAGGCCACTTTAAGGCGGCTATCTGGCGCCGGCGCCGGACGATAAGCTGGCAGCTCGACCACTTCGGGAGAACTCCATGGACAAGCCGGATGCACGGCAGGAAACCACGCTCTTTGCGCCCGGCGGCTATCGCTACATTCCGAGCGTGTTCCAATATTCCGCCGGCGTCATCGCAGCGCCCGGCTTCGACATGGTGCGCGTCAGATTGAGCGGCAATCCGCCATTAGCTCAAGGCTTCAGCCTTATCGAGCAGTTCGTCAAGCGGGAAGGCCGGCCCTTGGCCGCCTTCTGCGCCTGCGAATTGCGCTCGCCCGCACCTTTTGACGAAGCGGGTTTCCGCGCCTTCAACCGGCTCTATGTCGAGACCTTGCAGCGCTGGGGGATTTCCGATGGCGAGACCAATCCCGTGGCGCGCACCAATGTCTGTCCGGCGATCGATCCGCCCTCCGAGCCGTCATTCCATGCCTTCGCCTTTACCATCCAGCGTCCCACCGAAAGGCCGGGTTTCGTCGTCGCCGGCAGCGGCGAATCCGTCGAGGGAAAAGCGAACTACCGCGATCACATCATTCGCCTGGGCGATGTCAGCCCGGAGGCCCTGCGCGAGAAGGCGCGCTTCGTGCTGGGTGAAATGGAGCGCAGGCTCAGGCGCCTCGGCGTCGGCTGGGAAGCGACCAGCGCCGTCCAGGCCTACACCATCCACGATCTCCATCCCTTCCTGGCGGACGAGATCGTCCGCCGCGGCGCCGCGCGCTCAGGACTGACCTGGCATTTCACCCGCCCGCCGGTCGTCGATCTCGAATTCGAGATGGACTGCCGCGGCATGACCCAGGAATTGGTGATTTAGCGCGCGAACTGCTTGTACTTGATCCGCTTCGGCATGACCGAATCCTCGCCCAGCCTGCGCTTCTTGTCTTCCTCATAGTCCTGGAAGTTGCCCTCGAACCATTCGACATGGCTGTCGCCCTCGAAGGAGAGCATGTGGGTCGCGAGCCGGTCGAGGAACATGCGGTCGTGGCTGATGATGACGGCGCAGCCGGCAAAGTCTTCCAGCGCCTCTTCGAGCGCCGCCAGCGTCTCGGTGTCGAGATCGTTCGTCGGCTCGTCGAGGAGCAGCACATTGGCGCCCGATTTGAGCATCTTGGCAAGATGCACCCGGTTGCGTTGGCCGCCCGACAGCGTGCCGACCTTCTGCTGCTGGTCGCCACCCTTGAAGTTGAACGAGCCGGTATAGGCGCGCGAATTGATCTCGCGCTTGCCGAGATAGATGATGTCGTTGCCGCCCGAGATCTCTTCCCACACCGTCTTGTTGGGATCGAGCGAGTCGCGGCTCTGGTCGACATAGCCGAGCTTGACGCTTTCGCCGATCTGGACCGAGCCCTGGTCCGGCGTCTCCTGGCCGGTCAGCATGCGAAACAAGGTGGTCTTGCCGGCGCCGTTCGGCCCGATCACGCCGACAATGCCGCCGGGCGGCAGCTTGAAGGAGAGATCGTCGATGAGGAGCCGCTCGCCATAGGCCTTGGACAGGCCCTCGATGTCGATGACATTGTTGCCGAGCCTTTCGCCCGGCGGGATGATGATCTGCGCCGTCGTCGATTTGAGACGGGCGTCGTTCGCCTTGACCAGCTCATCATAGGCCTTGAAGCGGGCCTTGGATTTCGCCTGCCGCGCCTTGGGCGATGAGGCGATCCAGGCCTGCTCGCGCTCGAGCACTTTCTGGCGCGCCGCATCCTCGCGCGCTTCCTGGGCGAAGCGCTTGGCTTTCTGGCCGAGATAGGCCGAGTAGTTGCCCTCATAGGGAATGCCGCGGCCGCGGTCGAGCTCGAGAATCCAGCCCGTCACATTGTCGAGGAAGTAGCGGTCATGGGTGACGATCAGGATGGCGCCCGGATATTCGCGCAAATGATGCTCGAGCCAGTTGACGCTTTCGGCATCGAGATGGTTGGTCGGCTCGTCGAGGAGCAAAAGGTCGGGCTTGGCCAGCAGCAACTTGGTGAGGGCGACGCGGCGGCGCTCGCCGCCCGAGAGATTGTCGATCGAAGCCTCGCCCGGCGGGCAGCGCATGGCGTCCATCGCCTGCTCGACTTGGGCGTCGAGGTCCCACAGATTCTGGGCATCGATCTTGTCCTGCAGCACTGCCGCCTTTTCGGCATTCTCGTCGGAATAATCCGCCATCAAGGCATTATATTCATCGAGAATGGCCTTCTTGGCCGCAACCCCTTCCATGACATTGCCCAGCACGTTGAGCTGCGGGTCGAGCTCAGGCTCCTGCTCGAGATAGCCGACGGTGGCCCCTTCGGCCACCCAGGCCTCGCCCGAAAACTCGGTGTCGAGCCCCGCCATGACGCGCAGCAGCGTCGACTTGCCTGAGCCATTGGGCCCGAGCACGCCGATCTTGGCGTCCGGGTAGAAGGACAGGTTGATATTGTCGAGGACCTTCTTGCCGCCGGCATAGGCCTTGGAGAGGCCGTGCATATGATAGATGAACTGACGCGCCATCAGATTTCCGTTTACCGATGAATGGAGTTGGGCCGGCTTCTAACCGATGCCGGCCCCTGATGCAACGTTTACCAGGATTTAGCTAATGGTCCCCCTTCTCGGCCAAAAGCTTCTTCTGATAGCGGCTCTGGATGATGTCGACGATGACGAGAGCCACCACCACGAAATAGAAGGTGCTCTTGGCCATCGGCTCGATCGGATAGCCGAAAAAGCTGAGATGGGCGATGTGGCCGCCCTCCGACATCAGCATGACGCCGACCAGGAGGAGCACGAACAGCCCCAGGACCTCATACATCCGGTTCTTGGCGAGGAACGCCGCCACCCGCTCGGAGAGCACGACCATGAGCACGCCCGAGACGATGATGGCGAGCGTCATCACGGCGAAATTCTTCGTCAACGCCACCGCCGAGAGCACCGTGTCGAAGGAGAAGACGATGTTCATGATGAGGATCCAGACCAGCGCCGAGGCGACGCTGCGCATGGCCCGGCCATTGCTCTCGCCATGCCCCAGTTCGGGGGCGGCCAGCATGTGGTAGATCTCCTTGAGCGCGGTATAGAGCAGGAACACGCCGCCCGCGAGCACGATCACGCTGTGGCCGTTGACCGAGCCAGAGACCAGCGGCGGAATATCGATGCTGAACAGCGGATCTTGGAAGGCGCTGATCAATTGCAGCACGACGAACAGCAACGCGATGCGCAAGCCGATGGCGAGCACGATGCCGACCTGGCGCACATATTTCTGCTTGTCGGCGGCAACCCGCTTGGCCTCGATCGATATATAGAGAAGGTTGTCGAAGCCGAGGACAGTTTCGAGCGCCGTCAGCACCAGAAAGGTGACCAGGTTTTCGGCTGTGAAGAATTCGGCCATGAGTCAGCTCCCCGCTAGGCTGGCACTTTGTTGCCAGCCTAGCGGGGATGACGCAAGAGCGGAAAATCAGGCGGTGCGGCGCAGGACCGGCAGCGCAATCCAGGTGAAGAGCAGGATGGCGAGGAAGAACAGGATCGAGGAAATCGCCGTCACCGGTTCGATCGCGATATTTCCGGACAGAACGAAGAAAAGTGACACGAGCATGACGACGCCGCTGGCTGCCGTCAGCCAGAAATGGATCATCGCCAGCCGCGACCGGCCGATCTCGGGAAAGAAATGGTAGAAGAAGGCGAAGAAACCTGACATCAGCCACCCGGCCACCATCGCATGGGCATGGACCGGCATCTGGGTATGATCCTGGCGAATGGCCATGGCCAGTCCCAGAAGCATGCCACAAATGGCGTAGATGAGTGCAAGGATGAAGAAATTGCGCGCTGCGCCCGTCATGAAAAATGCCTCGTCCCTTGAGTGCCCCGATCGCGACAGGCCATAGCAGAAAACCGATTCGCCACACAGAATCTTATCCACGGAACCCGGATTCGAAATTGTTCCCGTCGCAATCGAGCATGCCCGGCATCGAGCGCAATTATCAGTATGGGAATTTAGGTTCCTCGATATCTGGCTGGCCGGTGCTATTTCAAAACTGAAAGGGAAAATACCGCTCTAAGAGCGGCGGATCATGTCGACGTACGAAAAGATCCAAGCATGCCTTGTACTGCGAGGCGTGAGAGATCTTTTGCGTCTTCATCTTCGCCTGATTCATTTGCCGTGAATGGCAAGAAGGGAGGATATTCATGTCTAACGAGGAACGTATCGCAAGTGCCTTCGCTCGCATCGGGAATCCTGTAAGCCGGCGCGTGTTCATGCAACTTGCATCGGCTGCCGGCATTAGCGTGCCGCTGGCCTCTGCAATAGGCGGGCTCGGCTCGCCGGCGTTCGCGCAGGGCAAAGGCAAGGCGGCGACCTGTGTCGCAACCCTGGCCAATGACTATTGGGCTGCTTTCATGAAAGGCTTCGGAGCAACGGTCTCGAAGCTGGGCCTCGAGAAGGTTGAGCTGTTTCACGACAACGACGCTGCGCGCGAGATCAGCCAGGTGCGAGGCCTGCCCACCCAGGGCGTGAACATGCTGATCAACACCGTCGTGGCGGCTGGCGAGGTGCCGATGATCGCCAAGCTCTGCCAGGAGAGCCAGATCTATTATTCGGCGATCTGGGAAACACCGGCCTGGTTCACTCCCTCGGACATCGGCGACTACTTCGTCGCCTATATGACCGCCAACTCGACGGAAGCCGGCTATCAGGTCGGCAAGGCGCTGTTCGAGTCGATCGGTGGCGAAGGAGAGGTTGTCCACATCAAGGGTCTTGCTACCCCCACCGATGACGCCAGAACTGCCGGGATGATGAAGGCCGCGGCGGAATTCCCGGGCATCAAGATCGTCGGCGGGCTGCGTGGTGACTGGGTGCGCGAAAAAGCCCGCACCGTCATGCTGTCCATGGTCACCGCCTATCCGAACATGAAGGGCGTGTTTGCCCAAAACGACTCCATGGCGCTCGGCGTGCTCAGCGTGCTCAAGGAACGGGGCTTGAAGCATGTAAAGGTTGCGGGCATCGATGGGCTATCGGAAGGCCTTCAGGAAGTCGCCAAGGGCGAGCAATTCGTCGCCACCAACACATCGCTGGCGCCGTACCAGGCAGGCTTCGCGACGGTCATGCTGTTCGACGCGCTGAGCGGGTGGAAGCCAAGCCTGCCCGAGCGGCTACTCTATACCGGCTCCCTGACCGCCACCGCCGAGACGGCGGCCTCGATCGACACCAAAATCTATCAGAGCGCCGAACTGCCCTTCGACTGGGCGAAGATGAGCCGCACATTGAATCCCGACAGTTGGGATCCCCAGAACAACATCTTCCCGATCGATCCCGCAACCCATTGGGCCGGGCAGGACGGGAAGGACAAGCTCAATGCCGCTTATGGCGACGCGGCCAAGTGGAAAACGGATTTCGACGCCACAGCGAAACTTTATGCCGATCGCTACAAGAGCGGACCGTTCAAGTGAACGTGCAGGAGATGGGCCGCCCGGGACACCCGGGCGGCCCTGCTACCCGAGCGCCGGCGCTTGCGCTGCGTGATATTTCAAAGACCTACCCGGGCACCAGGGCGCTTGCGGGGGTAAGCTTCACGTTGCAGCGCAACCAGATGCTTGGCCTCGTCGGCGAGAACGGTGCCGGCAAGTCGACATTGCTTTCGATCATCAACGGAACGGTCCGCCCCGATACCGGCACCATCGCCATCAACGGCGAGGCGGTCGGATTCGGCTATCCAACGGAAGCCGCCCGCAAGGGCGTCGCAACCGTCTTCCAGGAACAAGGGCTGATTCCGACCATCCCCGTCTTCGAGAATATCTTCCTTGGTCGCGAAGCCAAATTCTCCATCGCCGGCGGGCTGCGGCGCAGGGCAATGATCGCCGAGACACGTGCCGTGCTCGACGAACTCGAGGTCGACATCAGCCCGACCGTACTGACCGGCACGCTCTCTTTCGGCGAGCGCCAGCTTGTCGAGATCGCGAAAGCCTTTGCCTTGGCGCGCGTCTATCCGGTCCAGCCGATCATTCTTCTCGACGAACCGACCAGCGCGCTCTCGGACAATGAGGCGGCGAAACTGTTTGACGGTATCAAGCGCTGGCGCGCCCGCGCCTCCTTCGTGCTGGTGTCCCATCGGCTGGCCGATGTCTTCGCCGCCTGCGACGAGGTTGTTGCGCTCAAGGACGGTCAGGTCGTCGGCCAGAGGCCGATCGGCACGATCGACGAAACCGGCCTGCACGAATTGATCGTCGGACGCCAGCGCAATGCCGAATATTACCGCGAGACGATCCAGCGCGAACCGGGGGCAAAGGTGGTGCTGAAGACCACCGCCATCACCAAGCCCGGCCATCTGCGCGGCGTATCCCTGGAATTGCACGAGGGCGAGATTCTCGGCGTCGCGGGCGTGCTCGGCTCGGGAAAGTCGACGCTCGCCAAGATCGTCGCAGGCTCAGAAGCGCAAACCACGGGCGAGGTGACGGTCGGCGGCATGACCTTGAAGCGCGGCTCGCGACGCGACGCCATCCGCCACGGCATCGGCTTCGTACCCGCCGAGCGCAGCGTCGCCGGCATCATCGGCACCCATACGATCGACTGGAACCTGACGCTCCCCAATCTCAAGCGGATCGGCATCGGCCTGCTCGGATTGATCTCGCCGCGCCGCAGCCGGACGCTGACGCAGGAATGGATCCGGCGGCTGAAGATTCGCGCCCCGGGGCCATCGGTCACCTGTCGGACACTGTCCGGCGGCAACCAGCAAAAGGTCGTGTTCGCCAAATGGCTGGCGCGCGGCGTCAATATCCTCGTGCTCGACGATCCGGGCCGCGGCCTCGACGTCGGAGCCAAGGAGGACATCTACTCGCTCATGCGCGAGATCGCCGACGGCGGCGCGGCGGTGCTCCTCGTATCCGATAACCTGCCCGAACTGATCGGGCTCTCCAACCGCATCATGGTACTGCGCAACGGCATGGTCTCGGCGATGGTCGAGGCACGCAAGGAGGCCAAGCCCCGTGAGGTCGATGTCGTTTCGGCCATGCTTTGACGAAAATGGAACAGAATATCATGGTCCAGAAGCCGGCAACCACCGCCAAGGTGACCCGCGACATCGAGCTTCGCACGATAATCCTGCCGATCATCGCCATCGTGGTGCTGATCGCCTACTTCTCCTACGTCAATCCGCTGTTTTTCTCCTCAGCCAATGCGCTGAACATCGGCCGCCAATCATCGGTGCTTCTAATCGTCGCGTTGGCGGGAACGGTTGTGATCCTGATCGGCTCGATCGACCTTTCGGTCGGCGCCCTCGTGACACTTACCGGAATTCTTGCCGCACTGACCATCGACCGCTTCGGCATTGCCGGCGCAACCTTCGTTGGCCTTGGAATCGGAGCGCTGGTTGGGCTGATCAACGGCGGTCTCGTCACCATGCTGAAGGTTCCCTCCTTCCTGGTCACGCTCGGCATGCTGTCAATCCTGTCGGGCGTGGCCAACCAGATCTCCCAGGGCCAGTCGATCCTGTTCACGGACAGCCTGCTGCCGGATCTGGTCAACGGCTCCTATGTGCTCGGTATCCCGAACATCATCTGGTTCGCGCTCATCGCCACCGGGATCCTCACGGTTGTCGCCTTCCGCACCAAGCTCGGGCGCTATCTCTATGCGTTGGGTGGCGGCGAGATCGTCGCGGCCCATGCCGGCGTGCCGGTCACCTTCTACAAGATTCTCGCTTTCGTTCTGGCCGGCGCGATCTGCGGCCTGGCGGGCGTCATGCTCACCGGTCAGGTCGGCGCCGGCACGCCGACCGCCGGCAGCAGCCTGTTGCTGAACTCTATCGCCGCGGTCGTCATGGGCGGAACTGCCCTGTCGGGAGGAATCGGCGGTCCGCATCGGACGTTCCTGGGCGTGCTCGTCATCGCCATCCTGACCAACGGCATGGACGTGACCGAGGTGAACAGCTTCACCCAGGACATCGTCAAGGGCTTCGTGATCATCCTGGCGGTGTCGTTGACCATCGACCGCTCGAAATATGCTTTCATCAAGTGACGGGGAGAAAGCTCATGAAGGCGTCTGCGAAAAGAAGATTTGGCCGGTCGGGCCTCGAACTGACCGCCATGGGTTTCGGTACCGCGCCGATCGGCAATCAGTTCCGCCGGGTGCCGGAAGAAGATGCGCGCGCGGTGATCGGTGGCGCCTGGGACGCCGGCTTGCGCTATTTCGACACCGCCCCGATGTACGGACACGGCCTGTCCGAACATCGTCTCGGCGAGTCGCTGCGTGCCTATCCGCGAAATGACTACGTGCTCTCCACCAAGGTAGGCCGCAAACTAAAACCTGTGCCGGCAGGCGGGCTGACCTCGTTTTTCTGGGTCGACATGCCGCCCTTCGAGATCGAGCACGACTACAGTTACGACGGCTGCATGCGCTCCTTCGAGGACAGCCTGCAGCGCCTTGGACGGGCCCGCATCGACATCCTGTTCATCCACGACATCGATGTTTTCAGCCATGGCCCGGAACTGCAGAAGCAGCATTTCCGCACCGCCATGGACAGCGGCTGGAAGGCGCTGGAGAAGCTGCGCTCGGAAGGGCTGGTGAAAGCGATCGGCGTCGGCTGCAACGAGTGGCAGGTCTGCGAGGCGGCGCTGCGCGAGCGCGACTTCGATTGCTTCCTGCTCGCCGGCCGCTACACGCTGCTGGAGCAGGACGCACTCGACACCTTCCTGCCGCTCTGCGAAGAGCGCGACGTCTCGATTGTGCTGGGCGGCGGCTTCAACAGCGGCATTCTGGCCACCGGCCCGGTCAAGGGCGCGCACTACAACTACAGCGAGGCCGGGCCGGAAATCCTCGCGCGTGTGGCGAAGATCGAGGCGGTCTGCAAGGCGCACGATGTGCCGCTGAAGGCGGCCGCGCTGCAGTTCGTACTGGCCCATCCCGCCATCACGACCAACATTCCCGGCACCCGAACCAAGAAGCATCTCGACGAGAACATCGCCCTCATCGAGCACCCGATCCCCGGCGAATTGTGGGTGGATCTCAGGAAACAGGGCCTGGTGCGCGAAAACGCTCCGGTTCCGACCTGATGGCGAGGTTGATTTGCAAAAGGAGGATTGAACCATGGCGGAAAGACACAAAGGCGCGGTTGTCACCGGCGCCGCACGCGGCATAGGTCGCCAGATCGCAACAGGTCTGCTGCAGGACGGATTCGGCGTCGTCATTGCCGACCTCGACCCCATGGTCGGACAGGCGACGGTCGACGAACTCGCCAAGGCGCATGCCGGCCGCGTGATCTTCCACAAGGTGGACGTTTCGGATCGCGCTGAGGTCAAAGGCGCGATCGCGGCGTGCCGCAAGACGTTCGGCGGCCTCGACGTGATGATCAACAATGCCGGGTTCAACAAGCCGGAGCCGTTTCTGGAGGCGACGGAAAGCACTTGGAACGCAATCATGAACGTCAACGGTCTCGGCGTGCTGATCGGCATCCAGGAAGCCGCCAGGGCGATGATCGCCGACGGCACCAAGGGCAAGATCATCAACACCGCCTCGATCGCCGGCCGCACCGGCTTTGCCGACTTCGCCCCCTACTCGGCCAGCAAGGCGGTGGTCATCAGCCTGACCCAGGCTGGCGCTCGCGCCCTCGCCGCCAAGGGCATCACCGTCAACGCCTTCGCGCCGGGCGTGGTCGACACCCCGCTCTGGGAGAAGCTCGACAAGGATCTGATGGCGATGGGTGCGAGCTCCAAGCCAGGCGAGGCCATGAACTCGCTCGCCAGCCAGATCCTGCTCGGCCGCGTCGCCAAGCCGACCGACGTCGTCGGCACGGTTCGCTTCCTGTGGTCCGACCAGTCTGACTATATGACCGGCCAAGTCCTCCTGATCGATGGCGGGATGATCCTCCAATGAGCGGCAAGACGGGAGTTCTCACCGGCGCGGCCGGCGGCATCGGCCGCGCCACCGCCGAACGCTTCGCCAAGGAGGGTTGGTCGTTGGTGCTGGTTGACCGCACAGACGCGGTCAAGGAAGTGGCCAGGGACCTGTCCGCCGCCTCGGGCGCGAAGATCGTCGGCGTCGCCGCCGATGTCGCCAACCCCGCCGACTATGGCCTGATCGACGCCGAGATCGCGGCAATCGGCGCGCCGCTGAAGTTTCTCGGCTTGATTGCCGGCGTCCTGCAGGAGGTGGGCTCGATCGAGACGCTGGCGGTGGCGGAATGGGACCGCGTGTTCAGCATCAACACGCGCGCCAACTTCCTGCTGATCAAGCACTTCATCCCGGCGCTGCGCGCCGCGGGTGGCGCATCCATCGTCACCATCTCGAGCTGGTATGGCAAGAGCGGTCACGCATTCTTCGGTGCCTATTGCGCGTCGAAGGCGGCGCTGATCTCGCTGACGCATACGGCGGCCGCGGAGCTTGCAGGCGACAGGATTCGCGTGAATTCGGTCGCTCCGGGCAATGTCGCCACGAGCATGCATTTCGATGCGCTGCGCGAGGAAGCCGCCAAGCGCAGCATCACCTTCGAGGAGATGAAGAAAATCGAGTGGGACAAGATCCCGCTCGGCCGTGCGGCCGACCCGGCGGAGCTCGCTGCCGCGACAGCGTTCCTGGCCGGGCCGGACGGCGCCTATATCACCGGGGCGACGATCGACGTGAACGGCGGCTGCCTGTTCTCGTAAGAGGGCTCGGCGGCATCACGCCCGCCGGCACGACGAGAAGCCTCCGACGATGCGCCCCGGGTTTGAGCCGGACTGTCAGTGCGATCGTTTGCATCGCGTGGAAAGGAAACACCATGGTCAAGAGAGTAGATGTCGAATTCAAGTCGGAGGGCACGACCGTTCGCGGCTGGCTTTATCTTGGCGGCGAAGGCAAGCGCTCGCCGACCGTCGTGCTCGCCGGCGGCTGGTGCTATGTGCGCGAGATTGTGATGCCGACCTACGCCAAGGCCTTCGCCGAAGCCGGCATCAACGCTCTGATCTTCGACTATCGCAATCTCGGGGTCAGCGACGGCGACAACCGGCAGCATCTCGATCCGTGGCAGCAGATCCGGGATTACCAGAATGCCATGAGCTTCCTGGAGCGCCATGAGCTGGTCGACCCCGACCGTATCGGCGTGTGGGGTATCTCCTACTCCGGCGGCCACGCCCTGATTCTGGCCGCCATCGACCCGCGCGTTAGGTCGATCGTCAGCCAGATCCCCGTGATCGACGGCTACGAGAACATGCGCCGCGCTCACGGCACCATGGAATATCGTGCGCTTTGGGATCTCGTGCTGAAGGATCGGGCACTGCGCTACGACAAGCCCGGCCAGAGACTCTATTTGCCGCATGCGACGGAGCGCTCGGCAGAAGAGGTCTCGGCCTGGCCCTTCCCGGAGACGGTGCGCACCTTCCTTGCGATCAAGGCGTCCGAGGCGCCCCTCTACGAAAACCGCAGCACAGTGGAGTCCGTCGACCTGCTCATGAACTACGACGTCGGCCCGTTCGTAAAGCGCATCTACAACACGCCGACGCTCATGATCGTCGCGGAGGGCGATGACCTCACGCTGTGGGATCTCGAAATCGGTGCGTTCAACCAGATACCGTCGACGCGCAAGCGCCTGGAGATACTTCCCCACACCTCCCACATGACGCTTTACTCGGACAAGTCGAAGGTCGAGGTGGCAGCCGCCTTGGCGCGCGAATGGTTCGTGGAAACCCTGCAGCCCTGAAGCCCGGCGAGGCGATCACGGACCCATCAATGCCCAGGCGACGAGAAGGGCTGCGCCTGCCCCGGCGAGGCCGAAGCCCAGCACGAAGCGCATGCGATGCAGCATGATTCCTGAACGCACTCTTTCGGTATCGATTTCATCTTCCGGCATGGCGCAATCTCCGTTTCTTGGGTGGCGCGACGGAAGCCTTCTTTGGTTTCACTTGTACCGAACCCGGACAAAGGACCCAAAGAGAACTGGGACGTATTTTAGCCCTTAACGGGGTTTGTAGATAGGCCAACTCACCGTCGATCGAGACTCGCAGGCGCTTGCGTTCCGCATGGATGGCGATCTCGCGCCCCTCCAGGAAATCGAGCCGGCTGTTGCTTTCCCATTTGCCGAGGCTCGCTTGCGCCGACATGGCGAGAAGTTCCTTCCAGTCGCGCGTCTGCGCCGCGTAGATCGCGAGCTTGCCCCGCTCGGGCATTTCGCTGTGCGGTAGCCCACCCAGTCCTTCGACAAAGGGATTGTTGGCGATGATGAGCGATGTCGTCTTGAGCTTCACCTGGTCGGAATCGACCGTGAGCCTGAGCCTCATCCGCGGCGCCTGGCGCAAGAGCTTCCACCAGGTCTTGAGCCAGGCGAGTTTCTTGCCCAAGCGTGAATGGTAGCGTTGCCGCTCGCGGCCGGCGACGATGCGTGGATGCAGTCCCAGCGTGACGTGATGGACGAAAATCTCGCCATTCACCTCGCCGATATCGATAGGCCGCTTTTCACCCGTGAGCAGCATTTCCGTCGCTTCTTCGAGGTTGAGAGGAATGCCCAGCGCCCGCGCGAAAAGATTCATCGTGCCGAGTGGCAGGATGCCCAGGACCGTCTTATGGCCGGCGAAAAGGGCGGCTGCGGTGGAGACCGTCCCATCGCCGCCGCCCGCGAGCACCGTATCGCTGCTCTCGCGGGCATGCGTGAGGGCCTCCTTGATTTCAACGCCTCGGACCAACCTCACATCGACCTTGTGGCCATGAGATTTGACGATATCGACAATGGTCCGGGCCATCGCTTTGGCATCGCCGTCCCTGAGCGTGCCGCTGTCCTGGTTGAGAACCACGTCGACTTTCAGATGCCGTCCTCCGCATGTTGCGGAAAGTGAACGCCGGCAATCTGCAAAAGTTCCCTATAGGAACTACCGCGTATCGGGCCGCCCGATCGCTTCCGCCGTGACCTCGGCCTTGAGCAGACCATTGTCGTCCACGGCGTCGGGCAGATAGCTCTTCTCGATGCTGACCTTGACCTCGGCGTGGCTCGCGCCCATTTGCGCGACGGCGGCAAGCGCCTCCTGGCGCGCCAGCGTCTCGGCGGCGGCCAAGGCCTGAGCCCCCGAGCCCAGGCTCGTGGTGCCACCCGGGCCATGCAGGCGAAAGACTCCGCTGCCGTCGCCTTCGACCGTGACCGTAACATTGCGCGCCACGACGCCGGTCGCCGCCCCTACCGCATTGGCGACGTCGCAGAAATCCGGGAACACGACCTCCGCCGCGAGCCTTCGCCCTACTTCGCCGTAGTAGATCCGGACCGGCCCGCCGACGGCCACCACCGGAACTTGCGGACTGACCGCGATCCGAGTCAAGCCGAGCCCGCCCTGTCCCGAGCAGACGGCATCGAGCAAGGCATCGCCGCCGGTCTTGCGGCCGAGCGCCGTGTCGAGGATGACGCGGCCCGTGAGCCGCACCACGTCCGACCACACTTCCTCGCAAAACTCCTTCACCCGTTCGGGCGCCGGCATCTTCATCTCGCGGAAGCGCATCAGGAGCTGCGCCGCCTTCTCTGCCGCGGGTCCCGACCAGTTTGCCTGAAGGCCCAGCACATGCGCGGCATCGGAGGGCGTGAAGCCGCAAATCTGCACGAGACCCTTGCGCTTGAGCGCGGCGAGCGCCCGCTGCGCGCCCGACGACACCGCGACCTTGCGGATGGGTTTCGGGCGATCGGTGACGAGATCGAGGATCTCCTTCTCGCGCGCCGAAAGTTCCGATGTCGCCGGGGCTCCGCTCAAGCCGAAGGGATGGACCACGAAGCGGCCATGCATCGATCCGCCTTCGCTGTCGGCGATGTCGCTGTCGAGCATGGCGAGCACTTCCGGGAACCGCTCGGCGATGAGCGAGACCGGCACGATGCGCCCCGGGCCGACGATGAGCGTGCCATTCGGCCCGAAGCTGATCTCGGAATCGCCGCCGAGGCCGATGGTGCGGACATCGATGGCCTTGACCATGGTGCGCCAGCCGCCGACTTCCGCCCCCTCCTCGGTGACGCGCGGGCGACCGTTCTGCAGGACGCCGAGATCGGTGGTGGTGCCCCCCATGTCCGACATGATGAAGTCGCCGAGCCCCGACAGCCAGCGCGCCCCGACGAGGCTCGCCGCCGGCCCCGACAGCACCGTCTCGATCGGCCGCTTCGCCACCGTCTCGGCCAGCGCCAGCGTGCCGTCGCCCTTCACGATCATCAGCGGGCAGACGATCTTGAGGGAGGCCATGGCGCGTCCCACCGCCTCGATGAGGAGCGAGATGCGCGAGATGAGCCTGGCATTGAGGGCGGCGGTGAGCGCCCGGCGCGGCGCATCGAGTGCCGAGGAAAGCTCGGTCGACAGCGTCACCGGCTTGCCGGTCGAAGAGGTGATCGCCTCGCGGATCAGGTGCTCATGGGCGGGATTGCGCACGGCGAAGCTCGCGGCGACGGCGAAGGCGTCGCACTTGCCGCCGATCCGTTCGAGGGCCGCGCCGAGCGCCGCTTTGTCGAGCGCCACCCGCTCGTCGCCATTGTGGTCATGGCCGCCGGCGATGATCTCGATCGGCATGCCGGGAAAGGCCTTGGCGATGCCGGTGCGCTCGGCCATTTGCGCATCGAAGCCGGCGAGGATGACGCCGACCGAGCTGCCATGGCCTTCGACGACGGCATTGGTCGCCAAAGTCGTCGAGACCGAAACGAGCGAGATGTCTTCCGGCGCCAGCCCCTTGGGCAGGCTCGCCACCGCTTTGGTGATCGCCTCGGTGACGCCGATGGCGAGATCGCCCTTGGTGGTGATGGCCTTGGCCGAGGCGATCACCTTGTGATCGCGGGCGGCGATGACCGCGGCATCGGTATAGGTGCCGCCGGTATCGACACCAATGAAATAAGACTCTGAGGACATGAAGACAGGCCAGGCAATGAATGGAAGCTGGGCGCTAACAACCCTGCTCTCGCCTGTCAATGGCACCGGCCTCACAGGCTGGTTCAAAAAGCCCGCCTAACCGATTCAAAAACCTCAGGCATTCTCTTTGCCTGTCGCTTACTGCCGCTTTTGGGACGCTGCTGTAAGGCCATATGGCTCGGCGCGCGCTCACATTGCACCGGTGGAGGCAGCGCGATGACCGCTGGTAGCAGCAATAGACCTCGGCGCCTTGTTTCCCTGGCGCCCAATGTCTCGATGATCCTCTTCGCCCTCGGCGCCGATCATGTCGTCGTCGGACGCACGCAATATTGCGTGGCCTCCATTCGGGACTACCTCGACACATGGGGGGTTTCCGGTGAGGAGACGATTGCGCGCCTCGCTCACTGGGAGGCATTGCCGGATATGGGCGCCTGGCCCCGGGCGGATCACGAGCGCGCGGCGTCCCTTCGGCCGGACATGGTCCTCGCTTCAGGAAGCGGCCCGTTCGATACGCATGAGGCCAGTATGTTCGGTCTTCGGCCGGAGGCCCTGATCAATTTCGACACCCGCACATTGGCCGATCTCGATCGGCAGATCCTGACCATAGGCGAGATCGTCTGCAGGCCGGAAGCCGCCCGGGAACTCGTCTCGCAACTGGCGGCGCGGCGCGATGGGGTTCTGGCGCAACGGCGAATGCCGGCTGGCAGCCCGGCGATCCTCTTCGAATACTGCATCTGCATCAAATACCATCCCGATCCCGCACGGCGCCGCGCCAATCCCGGACGCTTCATCATGGTGGGCGGTTATCTGGCGGCGGAGCTGATCCGGCTCTGCGGCGGCAAGCCGCTCCTCGCGCAGCGAGGCGATGCCGTGGCCTGGGTCGATTTCAATTCCGTCCGGGATGCCAGGCCCGACATGATCCTCGCTTTCGACTGTCAGGACTGCCCCAATGCAATGTCGCATCCCGTGGCCAGGCGCCCGGGCTGGCCGGAGCTCAAAGCCGTCTCCGGCCATGCCGTCTATCGGCCGCGACGGAATATCGCCAATCCCAATCTCTGCTATCCCTCAGCGCTGGCCGAGCTCATGGAGCTGGTCACCATATGGGATGACGCACAGCCGAAGAACTTGATCAATCCGATCAACGGATCGATTTAAGCGATTCATTTGACTCGATTATCCGTGAGCCGACGATCAAGGCCGATGCGTCTTGACCGTCTCATAGATGAGCCTGAGACCCAGGCCGCCGATGACCAGCGCGGTCACCCGGTCGATCCAGGCTTTGGCTCTGACATAGGCCGAGCGTGGACGGTGCGATGAGAAGACGAAGCTGACGACCGCATACCACGACGTTTCGATGAGGAAAATCAACGGCGGCAAAGCGAGGATCATCCAGGCCGGCACGTGCGGCGGCAGCAAGGCCGCAAAGACGCTGGCATAGGCGACGGCGGTCTTGGGATTGCTGAGCTGGGTCATCAGGGCGACCGAGAAGGATCGCCGCAGCGAGTTGGACTTGAAGGCGGCCGTCTGCGGAATGGTGACGGGTTCACGCGCGCCGCGCCAGATCCGGATGGCGAGATAGATCAGATAGGCCCCACCGGCGAGCTTGAGCACCATATAGAGCCATTCGACCTGGGCGAGCAGCGCCGTCAGGCCGAGCAGCGCGATAGTGCCGAACAAGGCGCCGCCGAGCCCCATGCCGATGGCCGCGGCAAGGCCGTCGCTCCGCGACAGGGCGATCGATGTCCGCAGCACCATCACGAAGCTGGGGCCGGGGCTGATCGCCCCGATCAGCACGGCGCCGAGAATGGCCGCTATGATGCCGAGTTCGCTCATCACATTGTCGCTCCGATCTGCCAGGGCACATATTCATTGTCGCCATAGCCGAGCAGCTCCGATTTGGAGCGCTCGCCCGAGGCCACCTTCAGGATCTTCTCGAAGATCTCCCGGCCCTTCGTCTCGATCGGCACGCCGTCGAGGATGTCGCCACAATTGATGTCCATGTCGTCGATCATGCGCTCATAGATCGGCGTGTTGGTGGCGAGCTTGATCGAGGGCGTCGGCTTGCAGCCATAGGCGGAGCCCCGCCCAGTGGTGAAGCACAGGATATTGGCGCCTCCCGCCACTTGCCCCGTGGCCGAGACCGGATCGTAGCCGGGCGTGTCCATGAAGACGAAGCCCTTGGCGGTGACGGGCTCGGCATAGCGATAGACGGCGGTCATCGTCGTCGAGCCGCCCTTGGCGGCAGCGCCCAGGGACTTCTCCAGGATGGTCGTGAGTCCGCCGAGCTTGTTGCCGGGCGAGGGATTGTTGTTCATCTCCATCTGGTTGCGCTTGGTGTAGTCCTCCCACCAATGGATGATGTCGACCAGCTTTTCGCCCACCTCGCGATTGATGGCACGCCGCGTGAGGAGATGCTCGGCGCCATAGATCTCGGGCGTCTCCGACAGGATGGCGGTGCCGCCATGGCGCACCAGGATGTCGACCGCTGCTCCCAGCGCCGGATTGGCGGTGATCCCCGAATAGCCGTCGGAGCCGCCGCATTGCAGCGCCAGCAGGAGCTCCGAGGCCGGGATGGTCTCGCGTCTCACCCTATTGACGGTGGGCAGCATCTCTTTGATGGCGGCGACCCCGGCATCGACCGTCTTCTTGGTGCCGCCGGTCTCCTGGATCGTCATGGTGCGGAAGGTTTCGCTCTCGGTGACCTTATAAGCCTCCTTGAAGCGCGGGATCTGGAAGCCTTCGCAGCCGAGACCCACCATGACGACGCCACCCATATTGGGATTGGTCGCATAGCCCCAGCTGGTGCGCTTCAGAGTGTCGAAGATGACGCCGCGATAGTCGATGACGCAGCCATTGGCCTGGGTCAGCGCCACGACGCCGTCGATATTCGGATAGTCCTTGAGGATGCCTGAGCGGTTGATCTCCTCGGCCATGAATTTGGACGCCGAGGCCGAGCAGTTCACGCTGGTCAATATGCCGACATAGTTGCGCGTGCCCACCTTGCCATTGGCGCGGCGATAGCCCTGGAAGGTCGCCTGCTGCGCTGTGGGCAGGATGTCTTCCGGCTTTGCCTCGGTGCAATAAGCATAGTCGCGGGCGAAGTCATGCATCTCGACATTGTGCTCATGCACCCATTCGCCGGGCGTGATCGGGGTCTTGGCGAAGCCTATGACCTGGCCGAATTTGCGGATCGGTTCCCCTTGCGCGATCTTCTGGGTCGCCATCTTGTGGCCGCGCGGGATGCGCGCCTGGGCGACGGCGCCCGAAGTGCTGGCTCCCTTCTCGACATTGTCGACGGCAACGACGATATTGTCGACCGCGTTGAGTCGGATGACGCGGGGTTCTTTGCTGGCGGGCTCGACGATCTTCATGGGTGGCGGTTTTCTCAAGGGACAAGGGTTGAAAAGCTTTGACTTCCCCTCGGCATGTCCATACTAACATGTTAGCATGATTGCCAAAGGAAAATCCTACGATTTTCTTGAGAATATCCGGGGTGAGAAGCGCGGCGGCGCCACCGCCCGGGTGGTCGAGGCGCTCCGCAACGCCATCGTCATGCACGCTTTCGAGCCGGGCGCCGCCCTCGACAAGGCCAAGCTCTGCGAAAAGCTCGGCGTTTCGCGTTTTCCCGTATCGGAAGCGCTGGCCCGGCTCCAGGCGCAAGGCCTGGTCGAGATCCAGCCGCAGCGCGGCACCACGGTTTCCCTGATCCGCTTGTCGGACGTGCGCGAGAACATGTTCCTGCGCAAGGCGCTCGAGGCCGAGGCGGTGAGGCACCTTGCCGGCATGATCGATGGGGATACGCTTGACCGGCTGCACGCCAATCTCGCCGACCAGAAGCAAGTGGCGGCAGAGGGCGACAAGCAGGATTTCCACGCGCTCGACCTCGCCTTCCACGACACATTGCTCTCAGCCTTGGGCTTTCCGCGCGTCAAGGCGGCAGCCGAATCCGCAAGACTCGCCCTCGACCGCGTCAGGCTCCTCCTCGCCTCGCCCCGGCGCAATACCGAGACCGTGAAGGAGCATGAGCGCATCGTCGCTGGCCTCGAGCGACATGACGGCGCCCTCGCCGCTCTCGCCATGGGCGATCATCTCGATCAGGTGATGACGGAGCTCATGTCCTTCGCGCGCCGCGAGCCCGGGCTCTTCACCGATTGGCAGGACTTGGAAACGGACAGGATGTGATGCGGACAAAGACCTTCAAGGCGCCTTCGGGGGCAGCGATCAAATTCACCGAAATGGGTTTTGGCACGGCGCCGATCGGCAATCTGTTGCGCACGGTTTCCGACAAGGATGCGCAAGCCACGCTCGAGACGGCATGGCTTGCCGGCATGCGGTATTTCGATACGGCGCCTCTCTATGGAGCCGGCCTCTCCGAGACGCGCCTCAACCAGTTCCTGCGCGGCAGGAAACGCAGCGACTACATCGTCTCGACCAAGGTCGGGCGCTTGCTGCAGGTCTCACCGCCGAAAGAACGGCTGGGCATCGGCAAGTTCTTCGATATCCCGTCGCGCCGCGAGATCTACGACTACACCTATGACGGCGTCATGCGCTCGCTCGACTTCTCGCTCGAGCGGCTGGGCCTCGATTCCGTCGAGATCCTCTTCGTGCATGACATCGACATCTTCAATCACGGCACGGCCCAAGCGCGCGACGCCCATGTCGAGACGCTGATGAAGTCGGGCTACAAGGCGCTGGTCAAACTGCGCGACGAGAAAGTCATCAAGGCCTTTGGCGGCGGCATCAATGAATGGGAAGTGGCCGAGATCCTGACGCGGCGCGGCGACTTCGACATCTTCCTTCTCGCCGGGCGCTACACGCTGCTCGAGCAGAAAGCGCTCGCGAGCTTCCTGCCGCTCTGCGAGGAGCGCGGCATCGGCATCGTGCTGGGCGGGCCCTACAATTCGGGCATCCTCGCCACGGGCGCCAGGCCCGGCGCCGTCTATAATTATGCCAGGGCGCCGAAGCACATCCTCGAACGCGTGCGCCGCATCGAGGCCGTGTGCAAGCGCCACAAGGTGAAACTGCCGCAAGCCGCTCTGCGCTTCCCCCTCGCCCATCCTCGCGTCGTCTCGGTCATTCCAGGCGGCATCACGCCGGCGCAGGTCAAGCTCAATGTGAAGACCTTGGGCGCCAAGATTCCCAAGGCGCTATGGCGCGACCTCAAGGCTGAAGGCCTGATGGATCAGAGAGCGCCGGTGCCGAGGTAATGCTCTAAATCTCGCCGAAATACCGCGCCCTGGCCACATCGTCGGATGGCGCCTCGGGTCCTAACCCGGTGGCATCAGGGATGCGGCTTGGATCCTGCGCAAAGAGTGCAAATGCCCGCCTGCGGCGTTGGTCGGCCTCCTCGCCACGTTCGAACAACAAGGTTGTTTCCATGGCTTCGAGCCGCCGCATGCGTCCGTAGAAATCATCATGGTCATCCGCATAGGCTTGAGCCGCGGTCCGCCAGTTCGTGTCCGCGATCAACCGATCGCGTAGCAACCTCACATCGCGCAGGGTTCGCGACAGACCGCGTCCCCAGGTCGGATCGGTGGCCGCTGCGGCATCGCCGATCAGAACCACACCATCGCGGTAGGGCCGCCCGACCCAGCGATGCGATCCATCGAAGCTTGCAAAGGGCCCAACCTGCTGGGCGCGCTCGAACCAATGGCCTGGCGCACCCGCTCCCTGAAGCTGGCGGATCGTCTCTTCGACCGAATGTCGGCCTGACAGGCGCTTCGGCAGAGCATCTTTATGGTAGATCAGATAGATGCGATTACGCCCCGGCGCTATGCGCATCGCGATCACCATTCGTCCGCCGGCTGGATCATAAAAGAGGTTGATTGTGCTCGCTTGGGGTGGAGCGCTGCCCGCCAGAAACTCCGAACAATCGGTCTCGCCTTCCAGGATCATGCCGGCAATGATCAGTTGCTCAGGATCACGCTTGACCTCGAAACCGACAGGCGTTCGCAGCCGCGAGTCACGTCCGTCGGCGAGAACGACAAGACGTGCTGAAAGGCCGGCAGCATCGCTTCCGATGTGGACTCGGGCGGGCTCGCCGGGTGTGACGGCGGCAACCGCCTCCCCACGCCTGACCTCTGCCCCTAAAGCCGCTGCCTCGGCCAGCAGGACCTCTTGCATGGCGGGATGCGGGAAGGTCATGCAGCATGTATTGCCGGGCGTCGTCGCCACAAGATCGCGCACCAAAGCAGCGGCACCGGGTCTGAACCTCGAATAATAGGCGACCTCGATGGCGCAGCTTTTGAGGAGAAGGTTATAGATGCCGAGGCGCTTGGCCTCCAGGCTTCCCCACGGCATGAGGACTTCGCCTCGGATGCGGTCGCGAAACGGGTCCTGGTGTTCGATGATGAGTATCCGGGCCCCGAGCGGAGCCAATGCGATGGCGAGAGCTGAGCCGGCGAGGCCGCCTCCGACAATGATCAGGTCATAATTCACGCGCCCATGCCTCATCCACTCTAAAGGGATGATACACTAAAGCCGGTCCGTCCGATGATTTCCTGGGCAACCAGCTCATCGAGCGTGGTCAGATAGTCGTCAGCGATCCCGAGACCGGCTAGGCTCGTCATTGTCCGGTGAAGATAGGCGGCGCCCGATCCCCCGAAGCCGCAAGCACGCGCGAGCATGTGGGCTTGTTCTTCGATGGACTTCTCGACGAACATCCGGCTCCTGACGGGCTCCGCCCAACAGGCGAGCGCGCGCACCTTTCCCAAACTCGTGTCGGCCTCGATCCAGCGCACCGACTGGAGATCCTCATCGGTATCGACTTCGCGTCTGAGCAGCCGCACCAGTTGGCCGCGACGATCATCATGGGCGAGTTGCAGGACGACGCCTGAGCAAGTGCCACCTTTGCGCAACCCCATCATGAGTCCGGGTTGCTCGGGACTGCCTCGCCAACGTCTGATCTCCATGCAGAACTCGCGCCGCCAGCCCTTGGCCTCGGCAAGGTGCCTGGCCTCGGCATTGAAGGCCGGACTCCACAGCAGCGACCCATAGGCGAAAACCCAGAGGGGACCATCGCTCGCTTCGGCGAGAAATCTATCGGCGGCGGCCTGGTAATCGCCTTCCGAGAAATAAGCGAGCCCCGGCTCCGGACCCTGCTTCGGTTCAGGCCTCTCGCAAAAGGCAACGAGTTCGGGCGAAAGCCGTACCCGCGCTGTCGCTGAGCCATCGAGCATGATCAGTCCCTGCCCCGCCATTTTCTGAGTTCGTAGTACCACATGGCGTCGGTGTCCGAGAGGCCGATCAGATCATGTTCGATCCGGTCGAGCCGGCCTTCGGCCGGCATCGGAGCCCGCGCTGCCTCTTTCGCGAATCCGGGTCCCAGAAGGGTTGATAATAATGTCTGGATGTTCGCCATTGTCGGGGTTCTCCTGCTTGGCTAATGTTTCGCAGGGGAAGAATGCACAGGTTTCGTGAATTGCCCCGGAGTCCGAGCGTGAAACCTTGCCGCCAAAGGCCTGCTGGATGGTCGCCTTTCCGTGAATTCTTCATGAATTCCTATCCGGGCCGGGTGGTTTAGCCATGGCGATGTGGTCGTTGAGGCTCCTCGGAGGCTTCGCGGTCGAGCGGGCGGGTGAACAGGTCGAATTGCACAATCGCAAGGACCGGCTGTTGCTGGGATTTCTTGGCCTGCAATCCGGCCGGCCAGTGTCGCGCGACAGGCTTGCCGGTCTCCTATGGGCGGATCGGGCCGAGGAACAGGCTCGCGGCAGCCTACGCCAGTCCCTGGCCGCGTTGCGGGGCGCCTTTGGCAATGATGCGGACTCCGTGCTTCTCGCCGGCCGCGACAGCGTGAGCGTGAAGCCCTCAGCCTTCAACCTCGATGTCGAGGAGTTTGAACGGAGGGCAGCGGATATCTCGACCCTTGCCGCCTCTCCCATGCTCTATTCCGGTCCATTGCTCGATGGCTTCGAGGCGCCGAGCCCCGAATATGGCCAGTGGCTGTTACCGGAGCGGCAAAGGCTGGAAGACCTCGCGGCATCAGTGGTCGAGCGTCTCGCTACGACCGAAATGAGCCAGCAGGATCTGGCTTCAGCCGTCCGTCTGGCGCGCCGGCTGCTCGATCGCGACCGGCTCAGAGAACCGGTCTGCCGCGCCTTGATGCAGCTGCTGGTGAGAGATGGCAAGCGCACGGAAGCGCTCAAGCTGTTCGCTCAATGTGAAGCAGCTCTCACAGAGGAGCTTGGCGTCAAGGCGGCACCGGAAACGGAGAAAGTCTATCGCGATATCCTCGGCGCTGCGAAACCGGCTGAACCGATAGCGCTCGCCATGCCGGCCGAAGGGCGGCCGTCGATCGCGGTCATGCCCTTCCACAACATCAGTCGGGAGCCCGATCTCGATGTCCTGTGCGAAGGCCTCGCAGAAGACATCACGTCGGGTCTCGGCCGGTTCAGGCTGTTTTCCGTCATCGACCGCTTTTCCTCGGCCGAGATCGCCAAGACCACATCGGACGCTCAGGAGATCGGGAAGCGTCTCGGTGTCGATCTCGTGGTTCAAGGCAGTTTGCAGCGGCCGCAGGACTGTTTGCGCATGACGGTCAAGCTGGTCGACACCGCGACCCGCACGCAGAAATGGAGCGGCCAGTTCAACCTCAAGGCGGCCGACATCTTGTCCGCGCCGGACAAGATCATGGCGGCGGTGCTGCCAAGCATAAATGCGCAAGTCGAGAGCACATTGTTGGAGCGAAGCCGACGCAAGCCGACGCTGGCAGCCTATGAACATCTTCTCGTCGGCATCAAGCATCTCAGGGGCTATGAGCCGGATGACAATAAGCTGGCGATCGAGCATTTCGACAAGGCGCTCGCCGCCGATCCGGGCTTCGCACTCGCCATGGCCTATCGCGGCTTCGCCGACATCGTCTATCACGGTTACGAAGCGACCCCTCCTGATATCCTCGAGGCTGCTGTTGCCCTCATTCGCCGGGCCTCCGTTCTCGATCCCGACGAGCCGCGGATCTGGTGGCTGATGGGGATCGCTTTGACCTATAGCGGTGATCTCGATGGCGAAGAGCAATGCTATCGCAAGTCAGTGGAGCTCAATCCGAGCGATGCCAATGCGCTTACCGGTCTCGCCGTCCTGACGATGATGCGCGGAAAGCGAGAACTCGGATTGTCCATGTACAGAGAAGCGTTCCGGCTCAACCCCTATCACCCTGAGTGGTACTGGGTCGACTTCGGCAGCGCGCTCTATGTCTGCGAAAAATATGAAGAAGCGATCGAAGCTTTCAACCACAGGCGCAATCCGCGTGTGTGGGTGCTGTGCCGCCTCGCCGCCTGCTATGCGCAACTGGATCGGATGGACGAAGCAAGAGCCGTCGTGGAAACAATTATGAAGATGCGGCCGGGCTTCCGCTTGTTGCAAGAAAGAAAAGGCAAGTGGGGGTCCGATAACATAGCGCACTTCCGAGCAGGAATGATCAAGGCCGGCCTGCCGGAATAGGCCGGCAGCGCGTCACATCTGCCCGCTCTCGATCAGCGACTTCACCAGTACCGCTTCCATTTCATGCGACGCCGTCAGCCTGCGCCAGCGGTCGTCATCCATCGCCTCCGAACGCCAGGCGATAAAGGTCAGCACGCATTGATCATCGCCAAGTCCGACATGCCCACCGGGTACCACACGCAACTGGATGCGCGGCACGAGCTTCGAGGCTTCTGCTCCCAGATGATAGTCGATGATGAGACGCGCCTCATCCTTGTCGATGTGCACATAGATGAGGCTGCCGTCGAACAGGCTGGTGCCGAGCACGAGGTCGTCCGGCAATATCTCGGTCTTCCAGGTGCCGAAGGACCAGCGATGAAGATTGCGGACATCGCTCATGCGGGCGAAGACGCCTGCAGCCGAGCTCATCACCGTGACCGATGTGATATGCGACTGCCCGGCATTCATGTGGCGTACCCGTAATCCTGTTCGGCGGCCGCCTCGCTGACCAGGCCCGCATCGATGTCCGCCTTTATCGCCTCGGCGCCACGTTGCTGCGGCCGGCCGAAGCCGCCGCCGCCCGGCAATTCGACGACGAGGCTGTCGCCAACAGGCACGACGTGATTGCCCTTGTCCTTGAGCTTGGGTCCGCTGCCGAGATGGGCGCTGCCCTTGCGCCCGGGGCTGCCGCCTTCGCGTCCCCGGGCAGGATTGTGGATGCGGTCGAAGGTCGCCGCCGAGATGATGAACGGCGTCTTCTCGCGATTGGCGATCTCGATCACCTGGCCGAGCCCGCCGCGGAATTCGCCGGCGCCGCCGGAATCGGGCAGATACTGCTTGCGCTTGAAATAGAGCGGGCATTGCGCCTCGGTGATCTCGGCCGGTATGGCGCCGATGCCGGACGGAAAAGCGGTGGTCGAAAGCCCGTCCTTGCCGGGCCTGCCGCCGATGCCGCCCAGTCCCACATTCGTCACCTGGAAGCGCTGCGCCCCTTCCGTCTCCTTGGCGGAAACCTGCTCATGCGCGCTCGACAGCGATAGGATCCAGATGCTGCCGGCACTTTCCGCCTGCACCTTGCCCGGCAGCGCCTGCGCCAGGCAGCCGAAGGTCGCATCCGCCAGCATCTGGCCGATGACATGGCGCGCCGTGACCGGGCTCGGCCGGATCGGATCGACGCAAGTGCCGGCCTCGGTCACGAGATCGAAGCAGGAGAGCGAGCCGATATTGTTCGGCACATGGGGTGCCACTACCGCCTTGAGGCCGAAGACCGAATAGGCATGCGTATAGGTGCGCGGACTGTTGATGCCGCGCACCGAGGCGGGCGACGAGCCGGTGAAATCGATGGTGATCTTGCCCGCCTTGATGGTGAGCTTGGATTTGATCAGGATCGGCGCTTCATAGCCGTCGAGCGGCATCTCATAGGACCACTCGCCTTCCGGCAGCGCGCGGATCGCCTCGCGCGTCGCCTTCACCGATTGGGTGAGGATATGCTCGGCCAGCTTGTCGATGTCCTTGAGGCCGAATTCCGTCATCATGTCGATGAGGCGCCGTGCCCCCGTGTCATTGGCGCTGACCAGCGACAGGAGATCGCCTCGGACCTCGATCGGGTTGCGCGAATTGGCGAGGATGACTGAAAGCAATTCCTCGTTGATCTCGCCCGCCTTGCGCAGCATGAGATGCGGGATGAGGGTTCCTTCTTCGAACGATGAATACGCTCGCGCCGACATGCCGACGCCGCCGACATCGATGACATGGCAGGTCGAGGCGAAGATCGCGACCGGCTTCTTCCCCAAGAACACCGGCGTCATCACCACATAGTCGAAGAGATGGCCGGTGCCGAGCCAGGGATCGTTGGTGATATAGACGTCGCCCGGCTTCATGTCCTTGACCGGATACCACTGGAAGAAATGCTCGACCGCCGTCGCCATGGTGTTGACATGGCCAGGCGTGCCGGTCATCGCCTGCGCCAGCATGCGACCCTTGGTGTCATAGACGCCGGCCGAGAGATCGCCGGCCTCGCGCGTGATCGTGCCGAAGGCGGTGCGCAAGAGCGACTGCGCCTGCTCCTCGACGACGGCGATGAGCCGGTTCCACATGACTTGCGTGCGGATCGCGGCGAGCGCGTGCTTGGACATCAGCGGCCTCCCTTCGCCCGTTCAAGGACGATATAGCCCAGGCTGTCGATATGGGCCTTGAAATTGGACCCGACCAGCGTCGAGGTCTCGTTCTCGGCGATGATCGCAGGCCCCTTGATGCGTGCACCCGGCTTCATCTCGAAGCGCCAATAGATCGGCATGGATACGAGCTTGCCGACATCGGGATCATAGACCTGCCGCGACTTGCGGGGCTTGGGCGCCGCGGCCGCCTTCGGCCTGCCGGCGCGCTTCACCTGCGGCGGTGCCGAGGACACCGTCACCGACCAGGTCACGGCCTCGATCTCCATCTTGGGGATGATGAGGCCATAGAGCACCTTGTAGAGCTTCTCGAAGGCGGCCCTGAGCTTCGGGCCGTCGGAAGCCTTGAGCTCGCCCACTGGCAAGGGGACCCGGATCTCATGCCCCTGCCCGACATAGCGGAAGTCGGCGATGCGGAGCACCTTGAGCTTTTCACCAGCCACGGCGGGCTCCACCACGCGGCGCGCATCGCGCTCCATCGATCTGAGGAGCCGGTTGGCCGCCGCCGCGTCGAAATCATCGATCGCGATAGCCGCGCTGCGGGTGATCTCATAGGCGATCGGCGCCTGAAGGAAGCCGATGGCCGATCCGACACCGGCGCCGCTCGGCACGATGATCTGGTTGAGCCCAAGCTTTTCGGCGAGATGGCAGGCATGCAAGGGCGCCGCGCCGCCAAAGGCGATCATGGTGCATTGGCCGATGTCTTTGCCGCGCTCGATGGCATGGACGCGCGCCGCATTGGCCATGTTCTCCTCGACGATCTCGGTGACACCGGCCGCAGGCCAGATGCCGTCGAGCTTGAGGGGCACTCCGATGGCGTCCTGCAGCGCCTGCTTGGCACCCGCTTCGTCGAGCGCGATCTTGCCGCCGGCGAAGAAGGCGGGGTCGATCTTGCCGAGGACGACATTGGCATCGGTGACCGCGGGCTCGCTGCCGCCGCGGCCATAGGAGACGGGTCCGGGCGTGGAGCCGGCGCTGTCGGGCCCGACGGTGATGCGCCCGAGCTTGTCGACGCGCGCGATCGAGCCGCCGCCGGCGCCGATCTCGACCATCTCGATGACCGGGATGCGCACCGGCAGGCCCGAACCCTTCATGTCGCGATAGGCGCGCGCGATCTCGAATTTGCGCGCCCGTTCGGGCTCACCGTCGGACAGGAGGCAGATCTTGGCGGTCGTGCCGCCCATGTCGAAGGACAGAACTTCATCGAGCCCGCATTGCCGCGCGATGGTGCTGGCGAGGATGGCGCCGCCCGCCGGCCCCGATTCGACGAGGCGGATGGGAAAGCGCGCCGCGGTTTCGAGCGTGGTGAGCCCGCCGCCCGACATCATCAGGAACAAGGGCGCCTTGAAGCCGCGTCGCGAGAGCTCATCGCGCAGGCGCGCGAGATAGCCCGACATCAGCGGGCGCACATAGGCATTGGCGCAAGTGGTCGAGAAGCGCTCATATTCGCGGATCTCTGGGCTGACCTCGCTCGACAGGCAAAGGGTGACATGATCGTCCAGAAGAGGCTTGAGAATGTCGCGCACGCGTTTCTCATGTGCATCATGTGCGTAAGAATGCAGGAAGCCGATGGCAACGGCGTTGACCCGCTCTTCATTGAGCTTCCGGGCAAGCTCCGGGATGGCGGCTTCGTCGAGCGGCACCAGGACATCGCCATTGACGGCGAGCCTTTCGCGCACAGTGTAGCGCCTCGTCCGCGGCACCAGAGGTGCCGGCCGGTCGATCATCAGATCGTAATGGTCGAAGCGCTTCTCATAGCCCGTCTCCACCACGTCGCGGAAGCCTTCCGTGGTGATGAGGGCGGTCCTGGCGCCCTTGCGCTCGATCAGCGCATTGGTGGCGAGTGTCGTGCCATGGATGAAGACATCGACGTCTCGGGCGGCGACTTTCGCCTCCAGAAGCACGATCTCGATGCCTTCGAGAACGCCGAGCTCGGGTGCCGCCGTCGTCGTCAGCACCTTGCAGCTATGCCGGCGGTTGGCGGTTTCGAGAACGATGTCGGTGAACGTGCCCCCGATGTCGGCGGCAAGCTTGATAGCATGTCGTGCGGCCATGGCCTCTCCCTAGCTTGGAGCCGCGGAATTCCGCAAGAGCAAATGCCCCGTTGCCGCGATATTTTAGTTATGAAATAATATCGGGATGCTGGCCAAGCCGCTCACCCTCAAGGACGCCATTGCCCTCGATGCCGCCGATCCGCTCGCGCATTTGCGCGATCTGTTCGAGCTCAAGCCCGGCACCATCTTCATGGACGCCAATTCCATCGGCCCGATGCCGAAGGCCGTGCGGCAATCCGCCGAAGGCCTGCTCGACGACTGGGTGGCGCTCCGCCGCCGCGGCTGGAGCAACCGGCAATGGCTCGACATGCCCTCCAGGCTCGGCGATGCGATTGCGCCCATGATCGGCGCCGGTCCGGGCGAAGTGGTGGTCTGCGATTCGACCACCATCAATCAGTTCAAGGCCGTCGCCCACTGCCTGGCGATCAATCACCCGCGCTCCGTCGTCTTGAGCCAGAACGGGAATTTCCCCACTGACGTACACGTAATTCAGGGCATGATCGAAGCCTCGCGCGGGCGCCTGAGCCTGCGCTTCATCGATACCGAACAGGAAGCCATTGCCGCCATGGATGAAACCGTGGCGGTCGCCGCCTTGAGCCATGTCGACTACCGCTCCGGCGAGCGCTGGGACATGAAGCGCGTCACGGAGGCAGCCCACGCCAAGGGCGTGCTCACCGTGTGGGACACGTCGCATTCGGCGGGCGCCGTGCCAGTGGCGCTCAGGGAGAGCCGGACCGACATGGCGATCGGTTGCGGCTACAAATATCTCTGCACCGGCCCCGGCGGTCCGGCTTATATATATGCGCGTCAGGAGATCGCCGATGCCGTCTGGCCGGCGCTCGCCGGCTGGATGGGTCATGCCGACGTTTTCGGCTTCACCCGCGATTTCGCACCGCATCCGGGCGTCAAGCGCTTCATTGCCGGGACGCCGGCCGTCGCCGCCAATGAGCTGGCGAAAGCCCTCCTCGATATCTGGCCGAAGATCGATCCGCAAAAGCTCTGGGCCAGGCACAGATCGCTGACCGATCTCCTGATCCAATTGCTCGATCAGGAATGCGGATCCTTGGGCATCGAGGTCACATCGCCGCGCGATCATGACAGGCGCGGCGGCAATGTCAGCTTCCGTTCGCCGGGTGCGGGCTCGGTCGTCGAGGCGCTGATCGATCACGGTGTCGTGTCCTCCTTCCGCAAGCCCGACGCCATCCGCTTCGGCGTCAGCCCGCTCGTCATCTCGCATCAGGACATTCATGAAACCGTGGCGCGGCTCAAACGTATCCTCGTCGAAGACATCTGGAAGCAACCGAAGTACAAGAAAGTATCCGTGTGAGCGCGCGCCATCCGGTCTATGGACCCAATCCGTTCAAGCTCGGCATATTCTCGGCCAATGCCGATGGCGGGCTGACGCTGACCACGGTGCCTGAACGCTGGCAGGCGCGCTGGAGCGATATCGCGAAACTGTGCCGCATGGCCGATGCGGCGGGCATCGACTTCTTCCTGCCGATCGCGCGCTGGAAGGGTTTCGGCGGCACCACCAATTCGCGCGAGCATTCCTTCGAGACCTTCACTTTCGCCTCCGCCCTTGCCGCCGTCACCGAGAAGATCGGCATCTTCTCGACCATCCATGTGCCGATGATCCATCCCGTCTATGCCGCGAAGGCGCTGGCCACCGTCGATCACGTGAGCAACGGACGCGCCGGCCTCAATATCGTGGCGGGCTGGAATCCGGATGAGTTCGCCATGTTCGGCATCCATGCCGAGGCCGAGCGCTATGCCCAGGCGCTGGAATGGTATGAAGTGATCACCCGCATCTATAGCGAGCCGAAGCCCTTCGATTTTGCCGGAAAATACTATCAGCTCAAGAATGTCTCCGGTAAGCCGCAGCCGGTGCAGCGCCCGCGGCCCGTCACCTTCAATGCCGCCTTCGGGCCGCCGGGCCGCGATTTCGCCGCCCAGGCCAGCGACTTCCTGCTCACCACATTTTCCGAGATCGATGCCGGCAAGGCGCATATCGCGGATATCAAGGCGCGGGCCGAAAAATTCGGACGCACGCTCGGCGTCTTCGCCACGGCGCATGTCGTCTGCCGGCCCGCGCAGGCCGAGGCCGAGGCTTACTATGAGCGCTATGCGGTGACCGAAGCCGACAAGGGCGCTGTCGACTATCACATGACCCAGAAGCAGAAATTCGCCGGCTCGCATGACGAGGCGACCTTCCGCCTGCATGCCAAGCGCTTCGCCGGCGGCGCCGGCACCTATCCCCTCATCGGCACGCCGAGGAAGATCGTCGACGACATGGTGAAGATGCATCAGGCGGGCTTCGCCGGGACCACCGTGTCTTTCGTCAACTATCTCGACGAGCTTCCCTATTTCGTGAAGGAAGTGTTGCCGCTGATGCGCGACGCGGGATTGAGGGCGGCATGACGGCTGCCCTGCCTCAGGCCTATTTCAATCCGCCGCGCCGGCTGCCTTTCGTGCTGCCGACCCCGCCTCAGGGCAAGAAGCTCATTTCGCTTGCCATCAATGAAAGCCCCTATGGCTGCTCGCGCAAGGCCTGGGTCGCGGCGGAGGCGCGTTTCGGCAATCCCAACCGCTATCCCGACCCCTCGAGCGCCGATCTACGCCGGGCGATAGGCAAGCAATTCGCGCTCGACCCTGAGCGCATCGTCTGCGGCAACGGCTCGGAAGAGCTTCTCGATGTCGTGGCCCGCATGTTCGTGCGCGCGGGCGATGAGATCATCATGTCGCAGTCGGGCTTCTTCCAATTCGCCGTGGTTGCGGCAAGGCTCGGCGCCGAGCTGAAGCGGGCGCCCGAGAACGACTACATCACCGATGTCGACGGACTTCTGGCACTCCTCGGCCCCAAGACCAAGCTCGTCTTCCTTGCTGTTCCCAATAACCCGACCGGCACGCTTCTCCCGGTCGATGACGTCATCCGGCTGCATGAGAATTTGCCGCCTGAGATCGTGCTGGTGCTCGACCTGGCCTATGGCGAATATATGGAGAAGGTCGACCTCGACCGCCTGATGCGCTATGGCGGCGCAAAACCCAATGTCGTCATCACCCGCACCTTCTCGAAGGCCTATGGCCTTGCCGCCTTGCGCGTCGGCTGGGCGCTGGCGCCTGACTGGATGACGCCCGGCCTCAATCTGTTGCGCGGGGTCGGCAATATCAACGCCATCGCGCAGGCGGCGGCCGCGGCCGCCGTCGAGGACCAGGTCTTCGTCGACCGGGTCGTTGCCGAGACGACCGCCGAGAGGAGCTTCCTGGCGCGCCATTTCACGCGGCTCGGGCTCCATTTCGTGCCGGGCTACGGCAATTTCCTGCTGACCCGCTTTCCGGACGAGAAGAGGAAATCGGCGGCGAAATTCATCGATCTGGCCATGCGGGAGGAAGGCATCTGGCTGCGTCCGGTGGGCGAGCCGGGCTTTGCCAATTGGAGCCGTATCGGCCTGGGCAGCCGGGCCGAGAACGACCTTCTGGTGCGGCTGTTGGAAGAGTACCTGAAATGAGCTTAACTATGGGCAATCTAAAACCAGGGAGGAACTACATGAGGAAATCGGTTGTGACGGCGCTGCTTGCGGGTTTGCTCGCGGGCACGTCGATGGCTGAGGCCGCCGACACCAAGATCGGCGCCCTGATGGACGTGACCGGTCCATTGGCGAGCTTCATTCCGCCTTTGATGAATTCCGCCAATTTCGCCATCAAGCATGTGAATGACGGCGGCGGTCTCCTGGACGGCAAGGCCGTGCTCGTGGTCGGCGACAGCCAGGCGGCCTCGCAGCCGGCCGTGGACGCCGCGACCAAGCTCGTCAATGTCGAGAACGTTCCCATCGTCATGGGGGCGCTCGCTTCCGGCTCGACCATTGCCGCGGCGACCGCGGTGACGATTCCCGCCGGCGTCGTGCAGATCTCGCCCACCGCCACCTCGCCCTCCATGACCGACATGAAGGACGACGATCATCTTTTCCGGCTCGTGCCCAGCGACAACTATCAGGGCGACGTGCTCACCAAGATCGTGCTCGACGAGGGCATCAAGAAAGTGGCCATCACCTATGTGAACAACGATTATGGTGTCGGTATCGCCAACACCTTCAAGGCTGCCTATGAGAAGGCGGGCGGCACGGTCACGGCCTTCGAGAAGCATGAAGACAAGAAGAACTCCTATCGCTCCGAGATCGCGACCCTCGCCAAGGGCGAGCCGGAAGCGCTTGTCGTCATTGCTTACGCTTCGGGCTCCGGCTCGAAGATCGTCAAGCAGGCGATCGAAGGCGGTTTCTTCTCGCGCTTCATCGGCACCGACGGCTTGCGCGACGACCAACTCATCAAGGAAGTGGGCGCGGATGCGCTGAAGACGTCCTTCTTCTCGGCCCCGACCTCGCCCGACAAGAACGATGCTTCGGCCAAGCTGCATGAGGCTTTCAACGCCGAATATAAGGAAGGCGCCGACAAGCCCTTCGTCGACCAGACCTATGATGCGACTTTCCTGGCAGCGCTTGCGGTCGAGAAAGCGGGTTCGACCGATCGGGCCAAGATGAGCCAGGCTTTGCGCGACGTGGCGAGCGCCCCGGGCGAGGTCATTGGCCCCGGCGAATGGGCCAAGGCCAAGGAGCTGATCAAGGCCGGCAAGGACATCAATTATGAAGGTGCCGGCGGCTCTTATGAGTTCGACGCCCATGGCGATGTGACGGGCTATATCGGCAAGTTCATCGTCGATGGCGAGACTTACAAGCAGATCGCCATCTTCCAGTAGACACACCCTCACCCCCAACGGGGCAGAGGGAGGGGCCCGATGCGAAGCATCGGGAGGGTGAGGGGGAACGGACGGTGAAGTGTTCCTGCATCTGAACGAATCTTTTCACCGGATCCCCCTCACCCTAACCCTCTCCCCCGCAGGGGGAGAGGGGATTTTGGATAAAGACGGTTCGTGATCACTCTCGAAAACATCATCATGCGCTTCGGCGGCCTTCATGCCGTCGACGATGTGAGCTTTGCCATCGAAAAGGGCGTGATCACCGGTCTCATCGGTCCCAACGGCGCCGGCAAGACGACGCTTTTCAACATCATTGCCGGCCGCCTCTTCCCGACATCGGGCCGGGTGCTCCTGGAAGGCGAGGACATCACGCGCCTCGCTCCACATGAGAGGAGCCGCAAGGGCCTCGCCCGCACCTTCCAGATCCCGCATGAATTCGGCGCGCTCACCGTGATCGAGAACCTCATGGTCGCGGGAGATACAAGCCAGGGCGAGAGCGCTTTCAACGCCGTGCTGCGTCGCCGCCTGTTCCGCCGCGAAGAGCGCGCCGTCTACGAGCGTGCCCGCGACACGCTCGATTTCCTCGAGCTCAAGCATGTCACGACCGAGAAGGCCGGCAATCTGTCGGGCGGCCAGAAGAAGCTGCTCGAGCTTGGCCGCAGCTTGATGCGCGAGCCGCGTCTCATCCTGCTCGACGAGATCGGGGCCGGCATCAACAGGACACTGCTCGGCAAGATCGCCGAGAAGATCAAGCTGCTCAATGCCGAGCGCGGCTATACGTTTTGCCTCATCGAGCATGACCTCGATTATGTCTCGCGCCTGTGCGGCGATGTCATCGTGATGGCGCAAGGGTCGGTCCTGACGCGCGGCACGATCGATCAAGTGCGTCATGACGAGCGCGTCATCGAGGCTTATTTCGGCGGCGGCAAATACGAGGTGGGCACGTGAGCGCCCTCCTCTCGATCGACGGGTTGACCGCCGGCTATGGCGGCCTGCCGATCATCGACAATATCAATCTCAATGTCGCGCCCGGCGAGATCGTCCTCATCATCGGCCCGAATGGCGCCGGCAAGTCGACCGTGATCAAATCGGTCTTCGCGCTCACCAGCATCATTTCCGGATCGATCCGCTTCTCCGGGAACGATATCTCACGGCTCGAGACCCAGAAGCTGGTGCCTTTGGGCATCTCCGCCGTGCCGCAGACGCGCAACATTTTTCCCTCGCTCACCGTCAGGGAGAATCTCGACATCGGCACCTATGCATCGCCGCCGCGCAATCGCGCCGAGGTGGAAAACCGCGTGCTCAGCCTCTTTCCCGATCTCGAGCGCAAGCTCGACCAGCCGGCGGGCGAGCTCTCGGGCGGCCAGCGCCAGATGGTGACTTTGGGCCGCGCTTTGATGAGCGAGCCCTTGCTGCTCTTGCTCGACGAGCCGACCGCGGGCCTGTCGCCCGCCTATCTCGAGCGCATCTTCGATCTCATCCTCGACATCCGTAAAAGCGGCGTCACCATCCTCATGGTCGAGCAGAATGCGAGGCAGGCGCTGAGCATCGCCGACCGCGCCTATGTTCTCGTCAATGGCCGCAATTTCGCGTCCGACACCGGCTTGAACCTCCTTGCCAGTGACGAGATCCGTCGCTCCTTCCTGGGAGGCACTCGCCCCTCATGAAAATGAGCGAGCTATCTCTCGTATTCCCCCTCTCCCGTTGCGCAGCAATGGGAGAGGGTGCCCGACCTTGCTCCGCTGAAGCGAAGCAACCTTGCTGCGCCGAAACGAAGCCCCGGCTTCGCGAAGGCGAGAGGGCGGGTGAGGGCTCTTTGCTTCAGCGAGGAACGCTCATCGAGATTATCGCACACTGCGCGAAAGAGCCCTCATCCGGCCTTCGGCCACCTTCTCCCACGCTACGCGCGGGAGAAGGGAAACGACGGGGCCCCTCCTCATGATGGAGCTCATCAATTTCTATCTGATCCCCGGCCTGGCTCTGGGCTCCATCTATGCCTTGGGCGCGATCGGCATCTCGATGATTTTCGGCATATTGCGCTTTGCCCATTTCGCCCATGGCGATGTGATGACGCTCGGCGCCTATGGCACGCTCACCGCCGTGTGGCTGTCGGGCCTCCATCCCTTGCTGGCGCTACCCGTCGGCATCGTTCTCGCCGTCGCGGCGGTGCTGCTGGCCGACAAGATCTTCTACAAACCCCTGCGCGACCTGCCGACCATCTACACGGTGATCGCCTCCTTCGGCGTGGCGCTGATCTTCCGTTCGTTGATCCAGCTCATCTGGGGAAGCCAGAACCAGGTCTTCATCCGCGGCGTGCAGAAGCCGCTCGTACTCTTTGATATGATTCGCGTTTCGGTGCTTCACCTGGAATCGATCGCGATCATCGTCATCGCCGCGGTCGCGCTGCACTACTTCCTGACACGGACGAAGACCGGCCGCTCGATGCGCGCCGTCTCGGACAATCCCGAACTCGCCCGCGTCGCCGGTCTCGACACCGAGAAGGTGGTGCGCTCGACCTGGATCATCGGCGGCAGCCTAGCCGCCATTGCCGGCGTGCTCGCAGGTCTCGACACCAACATCCAGCCCAATCTCGGCTGGAACCTCATACTGCCGATGTTCGCGGCGACGATCCTGGGTGGCATCGGCAAACCCATGGGCGCGCTCTTGGGCGGCATGGTCATTGGTCTGATCGAGGAGCTTTCCGCCTATCCCTGGATCACGGATGAGCCCCTGATCAATCCGGGCTACAAGACGGCGACCGCCTTTCTGATCATGGTGATCCTGCTCATCTTCCGCCCGCAAGGCCTGCTCAAGGGGAGGCTCCTCTGATGGACCCGATAGGCCTTCTCTTTTATCTGGTCGCCTTCCTCATCGCCGGCGGCATCTATGCCATTCTCTGCCTCGCCCTCAATGTGCAATGGGGCTATGGCGGCCTGTTCAATGCCGGCATTGCGGGCTTCTTCGCGGTCGGCGCCTATACATCGGCACTCCTAACCGCCGCACCGGCGCAAACCCATCTCGGCGGCTATGAGCTGCCTGTGCCCATTGGCATCCTTGCGTCCGCTTTGATCGCCGGGATCACCGGCTGGGCGGTGGCCAAGATCTGCATCAGGCTCAAGAGCGATTATCTCGCCATGGCCTCGATCGGCATCGCCGAGATCCTGCGCATGGTGATCGTCAACGAGGACTGGCTCACCAATGGCAGCCTCGGCATCACCAATATCCCGCGCCCCTTCGACGGCCTGCTCCAGGGCCGCGACGCGGATATCCTCTATCTCGTCGTCGTTTGGCTGATCGTCGGCCTCGTCTATCTGATCTGCAACCGTCTCTATGACAGTCCCTGGGGCCGCGCCTTGCGCGCCGTGCGCGACAACGAGGACGCGGCGCGCGCCGTCGGCAAGGACGTCGATTCCTTCCGGCTGCAGACCTTCGTCATCGGCGCGGCGCTCATGGGGGTCGCGGGCGCACTCAGCGCCCATTATTTCCGCTTCCTGTCGCCCGAGGCGACCGAGCCCCTGCTCATCACCTTCCTCACCTGGGTCATGCTCATGGCGGGTGGCAGCGGCAACAACAAGGGCGCCATCATCGGCGCGCTCGCCGTCTGGGGCATCTGGTCGATGACCGAGATCCTGACCAACCGGCTCCCGGCCGAGCTCGCCACACGATCGTCCTATATCCGCATGCTGCTGATCGGTTTACTTTTGCAGTTCGTTCTGCAGAAATATCGCTCAGGCCTCATCCCCGAGCGCTCGCCGCCCGGCATCGCCTTCGACAAGGACCACGACAAGACCCATGGCTGACTGGATCAAACGCTTCTCGCTCAGCGGCAAGGCTGCTCTCGTCACCGGCGCCACCAAGGGCATCGGTCTCGACATCTGCAAGGTCCTGGCCGATGCCGGCGCCGACATCGCCGCCGTTGCGCGCGATGAGAAAGGTCTCGCCGAGGTGAAGACGGCGGTCGAGGCCCAGGGGCGCAAATGCGTGACCATTGCCGCCGATCTCGCGACTGCGGAAGGCCCGGTCGAGGCCGCGAAGACCGCGCTCAAGTCTTTCGGCACCATCGACATATTGGTGAACAATGCCGGCATCGCCTTGATCGACACGCTGCTCGAGGCCAAGGTCGAGGACTGGGACCAGACCATGGCGGTCAATCTGCGCGCCCCCTTCCTGCTCGCCAGGGAGCTGGCACCGAGGATGATCGCCCAGCGCTCGGGCAAGATCATCAATATCTCGTCTCAGGCCGGCGTCGTCGCCATTGATGGCCATGCCGCCTATTCCGCCTCCAAGGGCGGCCTCAACATGCTGACCAAGGTCATGACGTCGGAATGGGCGAAGCACAATATCCAGACCAACGCGATTTGCCCGACGATCATCTTGACCCCAATGGGCGAGCAGGTCTGGGGCGATCCGGCCAAGGGCAAGCCGATGCTCGACAAGACGCCGCTCGGCCGTTTCGGCAAGCCCCAGGAAGTGGCCGATTGCGTGCTCTATCTGGCCTCCCCCGCTGCCGATCTCGTCTGCGGCGAGACGATCCTCATCGACGGCGGGTTCACGTCGCTTTAGACGGGCGCTTCACTCACGGCCGTTCGGCTCATCGGACGAGCGAGACTCCTTCGTGAAATGATCCATCGCGGCATAGTGGGCTGCATCGTCATACTTCCGGCTGCTGTAGAAAACAGCGACCATGAGACCAATTCCGAGGGCGAAGGAGGCGATGACGCCGAAGATCAACGCTGCCGCGCCGTTACCAGTGAGGCCGTCGAAACCTCCGAGGATGTACGTCGCAAGAAGCACCAGCACGGACAGGAGCAAAGTCGCGACCACGGTGGAAGGGATCGACCGCTGCGTCAGAAAATCCCGGCTCGGTTTGTAGGGCGAGACCGGACCATGATTGAGCGTCATGGGAGGCTCCTTTATCGGTAAGAAATATCCATACAATATTGGTGCCCTTTGGCTCGTGATCAAAGGTAACCTGATAAATTGTATGGATCATCTCCATGCAATATGAGGCGCGGCAGAGACGCGGGAATCCTGAGAATTCGCATGCTATTGACCGTGCCGAGAGTTCCATAGAATACTCTGCTACTGGAGAGTTCTAGAAATTGCATGGATTGGATCCCTACAATATCGGAATGGTCAGGGCCGGTCTATCTGCGCGTCGTGGAGGCCCTCACCTCCGACATCGCCAGCGGGCGGCTGGTGCGCGGCCAGCAGTTGCCGACACATCGCGCATTGGCTGAGGCGCTCGACATTGATCTGACGACGGTCACGCGCGCCTATGGCGAAGCGCGGCGACGCGGCTTGATCGAAGCGCGCGTGGGGCAAGGCACCTTTGTGTCGGAGACCACCGCGCGCGCGGCGGCGAACATCCCGTTTCCGGTCAAGATCGATCTTTCGATGAATGTGCCGCCGCAGCCGGTCGAGGCCAATCTCGATATGCGCATTGCCAAGGGTTTTGCGTCGCTTCAGAGCAAAGCCAGCCTTTCGGCCTTCCTGAACTATCAGCGACCCGGCGGCAGCGATGAGGAACGCGACATCGCGGCCAGCTGGCTGCGCCGACGCATACCGGAGGCGAACCCAGCGCGTGTCGTCATCTATCCGGGAAACCAGGCCATCCTGTTCAACGCGCTGCTGTCGCTCACCTCCCCCGGCGACATCATCCTGACCGAGGCGCTGACCTATCCCGGGATCAAGGCGGCGGCCGCGAAACTGGGGGTCCGTCTCATCGGTGTCGCGATGGATAAGGAAGGCGTCCTGCCCGATGCGCTGATGAGCGCCTGCCGCCAACACCGGCCCAAGGCGGTCTATCTCACGCCGACCCAGCATAACCCGACGACGGCGACGCTCGGTGCCGAGCGCCGGCACGCCGTGGCTGATGTCATATCCAGGAGCGGGACGTTCCTCATCGAGGACGATGCCTATGGCCTCCTCGAGCCATCGGTAGCGCCAATCGCTACTCTGATTCCCGAGCGGACCTATCTCGCCGTTGGCCTGTCGAAGTGCATCGCACCCGCGCTTCGCGTATCGTTTCTGCTGGCGCCCGACGCGACCGGCGAGCAGACCATGCGGAGCAGCCTTCAGGCAACGGCGCAAATGCCGCCGCGATTGATGGTGGCGCTCGTCGCACACTGGTTGAAGACGGGCATTGCCGAAGAAATTGTCTCCGCGATCCGCAATGAAGCTGCCGGTCGCCAGAACCTCGCCAGGAAGATACTTAAGGGGATATCGTTCGCGAGCCGGCCAAGCGCGCATCATCTATGGCTGTCATTGCCGCGCCACTGGAATGCGTCGAGCTTCGCCTCCCACATTCTCCGGGCCGGCCTGGCCGTCGTCGCGAGTGATGCCTTCGCGGTGGAGCAACCTGCCCCGCAGGCGGTGCGCGTCTCGCTGGGTGCTGCGCGCAACCGCGCCGAACTCGCCCAGGCTCTGGAGCTTCTCGCTGCCGCGGTGACTTCGCCACCTGCAATGGATCAGATCGTATAGAGCTTAGACCGCGCCGCCGGGCCGCTTTGGCAAGCCGCGGGAGCTGGCTGGCATCGTTGCCATTGGCGGTCATGCCGGCTAGTCTATCTCGCCTCTGCCGCTTCCGATCTCGTCTGCGGCAAGACGCTCCTGATCGGCGGCAGGCTCGCCTCAGACCGCTCCTTGTGATTTTTGCGCCGGCTTCGTTCGACAACTGATTCTCAAGGGTGTTGCAATGGCCAAGAAAATCAAGCTGAACCGGCTGCGCCTCAAGGAGGCCGGCCGATCGGCCGACAAATACCTTTACTATGACAAGAAGGATATGACGGTCGCCTGGCCGACGCAGCGTGCGAAGGTCAGGCAGGATATGGTCGAGATATCGACGGCGGCCGATATCGAAGCGATGTCGAAATATGACTGGATCTGCGACAGCCAGAAAAATGGTCGCCATACCCGCTTTCGGCGGATCATAGGGAATTCCGGATATCATGGACCGCGCCTCGTCAGTGAGGGCGACTCGTGGTTCCTTCACCCGCTCCTCCTCGATGTCATCGACCATCTGCTGCGGGGCAGGAATCCGCTGGCCGTGTGGAGCACCGACTGCGCCGGGGACACGCTGAGCACCATGTGGAAGGATCGCAAGACCCGGGGCGAATATTGGAACCACATCTTCTGGAGCATTCCGCGCCCCACGATCATGCTGCTCAGTGCCGGCGGCAATGATCTTCTGGGCGGAGGCAAATTATACTTCCTGCTGAATGACTACAGGCGGGGAATGACGGCCGAGGACTTGATCAACAAAACCGAGGTTTCGAAGGTTTTGCCGCCGATCATGAACCTGTTCTCTGCGGTTCTGTCTGAGCTCGAACGGGACTTCCCGAGGATGCGCCTCATCGCACATGGCTATGACTATCCGCGACCGATGAACGACTTATGGATCGGTCAACCCATGCAGCGGCGCAGAATTCCCGCCGGCCAGTTGCAGCGCGCCGTGGTCAAGATCCTGATGGATATGTACAACACCACGCTGCAAAACACTCTAGCGAACTTCTCCCACGCCACCTACGTCAATCTGAGAGACGTGGTGCCGGCCAATGAATGGGATGATGAAATACATCCGAACGATAACGGCTTCGCAAAAGTCGCCGCGAAGATACGGACAGCCATCAACAATCTCTGATCAACGGTGATCGTCGCCAAGGCCGCCGGATACCTTGAGTTGCCGTAACCGCGCTAGTTTGTCTCTCCGGAAGGCTTGATGTCCGTGGCGATATCTCCCAGCGCGCGCTTCCGCGCCAGTCCGCGGTCGCGGTCGGAGACATGGATAAGTCCCGCGATCCGGCGCAGCAGCATGTCCTCATGGGGATCGATGACTCCGTCCGAATAAGCGACCTTCCACATCATCTCGATGATGTCGACGCGCTCGTCGCCGCTCAGGCGGTCATTGATCTGCCTGGTGAAGGAATAATACTGGGTCGATTGTTCGACCGCCCGCTCCGCTGCCTCGACCAGCGAATTGACCGCCTGAGGTGCCAGATTGAACTTGTTGGCCAGCAGGCGCTCGATGGTCGCCCGCTCGGCGGCACCGAAATTCTCATCCATGCGTGCCGCTTCGATCAGAAGGGCCGCCACCGCGTGTTCGATGTCGTCGGTGCCCCGGGCCACCGCAGGCGCTTCGCGGCCGCTGAGAAAATCAAGCAGTCGATCAATCATATGGTCTCCAATGACATGCCGGACGGTAATCCCTGATGTGGAGAAAATTGGGACGGCGGGAGGTCCGCGCAAGCTTCATTACGGATTTTTTATGGGAAAGGCCGGGTAATGTCACCCGCCCTTCACGGCGCCAGCCGTCAGTCCGGCGACGATCTGCCGCTGCGCGAACATGGTCAATACCAGGACCGGCAGCGTCACGACCAGGGCGGCGGCAGCCAGCGGCCCCCAGCTCACCTGCTCATAGGAGAGCATGTTGTAGACCGCGACTGGCAAGGTCCGCGTTTCGCGATTGGCGAGCACCACTCCGAAGACGAAATTGTTCCAGGAGAAGATGATGGCCAAGATCAGCGCCACCACGATCCCGGGCTTCGCGATTGGCAGCGCAACCAGGCGGAACACCTGCCAGCTATTGGCGCCATCGATGCTTGCGGCTTCCTCCAGTTCCATCGGCGTCGTCTCGAAATAGCCGATCATGACCCAGACGACGATGGGGACGGTCACCACCAGATGGATGATGATCTGCGGCCAGATCGTGCCGACGAGCCCTATCCACTGGAACAACAGATAGAGCGGTATGAGGTAGGACAGGCCCGGCGTCATGCGGGCGATCATCACGACGATCGCGGCCTTTTGGGCTTTCAGCCGGGCGATCCCATAGCCCGCAGGCACGCCGATCAGCAGAGCCAGAGCGGTCGCGGCCCCTGTGACGATGATGGAATTCCACAGATAGAGGAGGAAATTGTTCTCGCGGAACACTTGCGCATAATTCGACCAGGCGAAACGTTCAGGGATCAGGATCGGTGGATAAGCTCCATTGTCGATCTCGAATTTCAGCGACAGCGAGAGCATCCAGAGGAAGAACAGGACGGCCGGCGACACGACGACGAGCGCCAGGAAAAGCAGTCCGATGCGGTTGAACACGCGGTTGGTCATCTCCCTTCGGCCTCCGACCATTGCAGGCGCTGGCGCAGCATCAGGAGGATCAAGGAAAGCGCCACGATGATGACGAAGAAGATGATCGCCATCGCCGATGAGTAGCCGATGTCGTAGTAGGCAAAGGCGGTGTTGTAGAGGTAGATGTTGATCGTCTCGGACGCCGTTCCGGGGCCGCCTTGGGTCATCGCATAGATGATGTCGAAGCTCTTCAGGGCATCGATGGTGCGGATGATCGCCGCGACCATGATGAAAGGCGCGATCATCGGCAGTGTCAGGTGATAGAATTTCTGCCAGGCATTCGCGCCGTCGATTTCGGCGCTCTCGTAGGGCTCGCGCGGCAGAGAGGCAAGGCCACCCAGCACGATCAGCATGACCAGCGGCGTCCATTGCCATGTCTCCACCGCAACGAGCGAGGGGATGACGGTCGCGGGATTGAAGATCCACTCCTGCGCCGGGATGCCAACGAGCGACAGCAGGTAGTTGAGAACGCCGAGCTGGGGATGGAACATCATCGTCCAGACCAGCGCGATGGCGACGGGCGTTGCCATCATCGGCATGACGAAGATGCCGCGCAGGAAGCCGCGCCAGGGAAACTTCGCATCGAAGATGAGCGCGGCCAGCGTGCCGAGAAGCAAGGGCATGACCACCGAGAGCAGCGTGTACCATAGCGTATGGCCAAGCGACTCCCAGAACCTCGCATCACCCCAGAGGCGCAGATAGTTGATCGTCCCGACGAAGCTTCTGGGCTGGCCGAGCGTCCATTCATTGCCGCTCATCCAGATGGTGAAGGCCCACGGAAAGACGATGACCGCCAGCACCACGATCAAGGCCGGCATCACGAAGGGCCAGTAATTGGGAGCCAGCCTTGTCGGCCGGCGCCCCTGCTCGTAGGCGGCGATATCCGCCGTCCGGATGGCCCCCGCCATCAGGTCTTTTCGCTCTTCTCGAGCACCGGCTTGAACGCTTCGGTCGCCTTCTTCAGCTCCTCCGCCGGGTCTCCGCCGGCGATGAGGTTGGTCAGCGCCACGCCGAAGGTGTCGCGGAACTCGGTGACCGGCACGATGACCGGCAAGGCCAGGCGGCTGATGTCACCCGAGCCCGCGACCGCATCGACCCACTCGCCCGGCATGGTGACGCCGGAGCGAACCTTCTGATCGCCGAGGACCGACTTGCGGAAGGGAACGCCGGCGCCCGCCTGCAGGAGCCTCGCGCCCATGAGCGGCGAGACGGCCCACTGGCAGAACAGATAGGCGGCCTCCTTCTTCTCGCTGGCGGCAGTGACGGCGATGCCGTCGCCAAACGTGCCGGAAGCATGGGCCTTCGGACCCTTGGGCATGACGCCATAGCCGACCTTGCCGACCACACGCGACTTGTCCGGATTCTCGAGCGGCGGCGCAAAGCCGACACCGTCGAACCACATGCCGATCTTGCCCTGCAGAAACGCCGACTGCGATTCGGCCCAGTTGAAGCCGGCGACGCCGGGCGGTGCCGAAGTGGTCATCAACCGCTTGTAGAGTGCTGCCGCCTCGATTGCCTCGGGCGTTGTCGTCTGCAACTCACCCTTGTCGACCGCATATTTGTCGAAGCCCAGGAGAAGCGATGTCCACACCGGCACATTGGCATTCTTGAGGCCGCGCGCGACAAATCCGAAGGTGCCGGCATCCTTGTCGGTCAAGGCTTCGGCGGCCTTGGCCATGTCTTCGAAAGTTGCCGGATATGCGAGACCCTTGGCCTGGAAGAGGTCCTTGTTCCAGTAGATGATCCAGTAGTCGACCGAGAACGGCAGCGAATGCAGTGTCCCATCGGCGTTCTTGGCGAAGGCGAGGCCGGCATCGGCAAAGTCGCCCTCCGTCGTGGCCGCGTCGGTGAGCGAGGGATCCTTCAGGAAGCCACCGATATCGGCGAGCCACCCGCCCTTCTCGAACTGCCTTTTCTGCACGTGGTAGGAAAGATGGACGACGTCGAAGCTGGGCTTCCCGGAGGAGAGCTCGATGACCGTCTTCTGCCGCTGCTGTTGCTCGGGCGTAGCCTCGGCATTGACCTTGATGCCGGTCAATTCCTCGAACTCGGGCAGATATTTGAGCAGCGTGTCGCTGCGCGGACTTTTGACCAGATTGACCTCGAGCGTCTGGCCGGAGAACCTCTTCCAGTCGACTTCCGCAGAAAAGACCGGGCGAACCCCGATGACGCCGGCCGCGCCGAGGCCCGCTGCTCCGCCAAGAAAGTCGCGCCGTGTCGGCCTGAATGTTTTGATTGTCATTTTTTCCTCCATCTATCTTCGCAATTGATGTTACTGCCCCAGGAAATAGTTCGGAAGCGCCGTCGTCAGCGGCGGCCAGAGCGAAATCGCGGCAAGGACGACCAGCAGCGGGATGAGCCAGGGCACGATCGCCCGCGACATGGCCTCGAAGCTTATCCCGGCGATCTTCGAAGTGATGAAGAGCACGACCCCGACCGGCGGCGTGATGGTGCCGATCATCAGGTTGAGGACGAAAATCAGCCCGAACTGTATGGGATCGATGCCAAGCGTCGCCGCGACCGGCGTCAGGATCGGAATGAGGATCAGCATCGCCGCCAGCGCTTCCATGAAGCAGCCAATGAACAGCAGCAGCAGGTTGACGATCAGCAGGAAGAGCAGCGGATTGCCGAGATTGTCCGCGAACAATGGCGTGACCAGCTGCGGAATGCGGGCGATCGACAGGCACCAGGCCATGGCCGCCGCGGTCATCACCAGCGCCAGCACCGTCCCCGTCGTCTCGACCGTGTCGACGACGAGCTTCGGCAATTCACGGATGTCGAACTCGCGATAGACGAAAAGACCGAGGATGAGCGCGTAGACGGTGGCGACAGCGGCGGCTTCCGTCGGCGTCATGATGCCGGCCATCATGCCGCCGAACAGGATGACCGGCGTCATCAGGGCCCAATGGGCACGGCGGTAAGCGATCCAGAAGTCACGGAAACCGGGAAAGGCATGCTTGGGCATATCGCGCCTGATGGCCACGACACTCACCATTGCTGCCAGGGTGAGGGCCATTAGCAGGCCCGGAAGGACCCCGGCCAGGAACAGGCCACCAATGGAGACATCGGCGCTGACCCCATAGATGACCATAGGCAGCGACGGCGGAATGATCGGGCCGATCGTCGCCGAAGCCGCGGTAATGGCGGCCGCCGTCTCGGCGTCGTAGCCCTCGTTTTTCATCGCGCGGATCTCGAGCGAGCCCACCCCTCCCGCATCCGCTACCGCCGATCCCGACATGCCGGCGAAAATGACGCTCGCCAGGATATTGGCGTGGCACAGGCCGCCGCGCACCCAGCCGACGCAAGCCGTGGCGAAAGCAAAGATCCGGTCGGTGATGCCGGCCGAATTCATGATATTGCCCATGAGTACGAAAAGCGGTGCCGCCAGCAGCGGGAAGGAATTGACCGATTGCGCGATCTTCTGGGGCACGATGTCGACCGGCATGCCGGCGAGTGCCACGAAGGCGAAGGCCGCGAGCCCCATCGAGGCGAACATCGGCAGGCCTAGCATCAGTGCCGCGAGCCACACCACGAGGATTGTCAGCATGAGCTCCGTCATAGCGGCACCTCCGTCGCGACGACGAATCTGTGCTTGCCTTTGATCACCTCGATGATCTGCACGAGAGCCTGGAGGATGACGGCAAGACCCGCAATCGGCATGGGAATGTAGACGAGCGAGACCGACAGAGGCAGGCTCACCCATTCGACATCGATATTGCGTTGGATGAGCCCAAAACTCTTGACGAGCAGGATCATGCCCAACAGCGCCACCAGCACCTGGGCCGCGATCTCGGCCGCTTGCCGCGCGCGCCCCTTGAGACGGTCGATGATCAATCCGATGCGGATATGCGCGCGGCTGCGGCTGGCGATGATCCAGCCGACGAAGGCCGTCCAGACCAGTAGATACTGGGCAGCCTCATCCGACCAAGCGAGCGGCTCGCCGACCAGACGAAAGACCACCCCCAGAAAGACCGCGGCGAGCATGGCCAGCAGCAGCAGCACTGCTGCAGCTTCTATCACACGATCCGACCATTTCGACAAAGTGTTCAGCACCTTTCTCTCCAAGATTCCCCTTCTCCCGCGCGGCACGCGTGGGAGAAGGTGGCCGAAGGCCGGATGAGGGCTCTTTCGCGCAATGTGCTCTGATCGCGACGAGTATTCCTAGCTGAGACAAAGAGCCCTCACCCGCCCTTCGGGCACCCTCTCCCATTGCTTCGCAACGGGAGAGGGGAAATATGGGGACGGCCCTCTCGTTAAGATCGATCAGAGGGCCGCGAGGGAGTCCCAGGTGCCCTTGCCCCACTTCTCCTCGAATTTCGGCGGCAGCTGCTCGAGTACCGGCTTGCGGAAGCTTTCCACATCCGGCTCGATCACCGTCATGCCGGCATCCTTGAGCTTGCCGAGGAGCGTGCCTTCCTGGCTCGCGAGCTCCGCGTCCTGCCATTTGACGCCCTCGGCAATGGCCTCATCGAGTATGGCGCGGTCGGCCGGATCGAGCGCCGTGAGCGCCGCTTCATTCGCAATGATGAGGCGCGGCGTGATGATATGGCCGGTCAGCACCAGATATTTCTGCACCTCGTTGAGCTTGGCCGTGGCGATGGTCGGCAGCGGGTTCTCCTGGCCGTCGACGGCGCCCTGGCTCAGCGCCAGATAGAGCTCGTTGAAGTTGATGGGCGTCGCCTTGGCGCCCCAGGCTTCGGCCATGGCCCGGAAGGTGTCGACCGGCGGCACGCGTAGCTTGAAGCCTGCCATGTCGGCTGCCGTCTTCACGTCCTTCTTGCCGGTGGTGAGATGCCGCTTGCCGTAATAAGTGACGGCGAGCATCCGCAAGCCGCGCTTCTTGACGAGGTCGTCATTCATGCCGGCGAATTGCGGCGATGCGCCGACCTTGGCCATTTGCGCCGCATCTTTCCACAGATAGGGCGCCTCGATGACCGAGAGCTGGGGCAACAGCGCGCCCAAGGCAGCGGCACCGTCCGTCGTGAAGGCCAGCGCGCCCGAGACGACCGCATCCATCATGTCCTTGCCGGAGCCGAGCTGACCATTGGGGAAGGATTGGATGTCGATGCGTCCGGACGATTTTTCCTTGGCAATGGCGGCGATCTTGTCGATCATCTGCACCTGCGGATGCGTGGTGGCCAGCATGTCCCCCCAGCGGATGACCGTCTGCTGCGCCCGCAATAGGGTTGGCGCAAATACCGAGGCCGCCGCTGACACGGCCGCACCTGCCATCAATCCACGTCTTGTCGGCTTGTACATGTTGAGACTCCTCCCATTAGACTTCACGCTTTTTTTCAAATACTCAGGGCGCGCTGGCGTGCGATGCCGATATGCTCCGCCATGGCGTGCGCTGCTGCGTCTTCGTCATGGCGTTCGATCGCGTCGATGATCTTCATATGCTCGCCGATCACCTGTGGAATCATCCTCACATAGAGGCGCGTCTCCGCCAGCCGGATCAGCTTGATCTTGATCCAGTTGACCCGATAGGCATTGGAGATGATCTCATTGTTGAGATGATCGATCACCGCCTCGTGCAGCATGAGGTCGGTCGCTTCCGCCTCCTCCATCAGGCCCTGGTCTTCACCCGCATTGTGACGGGCAAGGATCGCCTCGTGCTTCAGCCTTATGTCGGCGATGAGATCGGATGAAGCGCTGCGGGCGAAAATGCGCACCGCTGATTCTTCAAGAAACAATCTGAACTGGAAGGCGTTGCGGACCAACTGGATGTCGACCTGCGGCACTTGCATGCCGCGATGCGGCGCGGTGCGGATCAGCCCTTCCGCTTCGAGCCGCGGCACCAATTCGCGAATGGCTCCGAGCGGCAACCCGGTGATGGCGACGAGTTGGCGCTGGGTGATGAACTGTCCCGGCTTGATCTTGTTGGCGAGCAGGCTCCGCGTATAGCCGACATAGGCCTGCTCGCGCAGTTTCAATGCTTCATGGCCCTCGCTCATGCGCGTCTTCGATCCTGATCCGGGGCAAGGAGCGCCTCATAGGAGCGCGTGAGCGTGCTTCGCTCAGGAGCCGAAAGATCGACCAGCGGCGCCCGCATCCGGGCATAGGCGTCATCGCCATGCATATGCGCGACGAGCGCTTTCACCGCCGGCAAAACCGGATAGGAGGTTATCAGATTGACGACCGGCACGATCAGGGGGTTGTCATTGCGGTCATGGATCACGTCGCGCAGGAGCCAGGGCGCGAGATTCGCCAGGCCGCAGATCGATCCTTGCGCTCCCTTGCGCATCGCTTCGGCGAGATATCGCTCCTCACCGACGAGGATCGCCAATTCGCCATGCGCGGCGAGGAAGGTCTCAGTCGTGGCCTTGTCGCCGGAAGAATCCTTGATCCCGGCAACCACGCCGGGAAAGGCTCGTTTCAGGCGGCCAACGAGATCGACCGACAGCGGGACGGCCGTTTGTCCTGGAATGTGATAGAGGATGATGCCGCGGGCGTCGCCGCCGATGCCCTCGATCACGCGCGAGAACCAGGCAAAAAGCCCGTCCTCGTCCGGCCCTTTGAAGTAATAAGGTGGTGCCAGCAGGAGGCCGCGCGCGCCGAAATCCAAAGCCAGCCGCGCCTGAGCGACGGCATCGACCAGCGTCGTCGCCGACACGCCGGCATAAAGCTGCTCGCCCGTCACACCGCTGCCGATCATCCCGCCCAACATGCGGGCGCGTTCATCGATGCCGATCGAGAAGCCTTCGCCGGTCGTGCCAAAGAGGGTGATGCTGTCTGAGCCCTTGGCGAGGACGTGGTGTGCATGGCGCAAGAGGCGCGCCAGGTCGACCGATCCTTCCGCGTTGAAGGGTGTGATGAGGGCGGTGGAAAGACCGAAGATGTCTTGCTTTTTCATGTGTAACTGCATAGTCATAACTTACTAACATGTTGCTCAGTTTTCTAGCTAAGGTCAAGTACCGAAACCTAAATTTGGAAGGTTTTCAACTGGACGCCTCGGGCGACCCGGTTCGGTGGTGTGCTCCGTCACGAGGCCGAGTTTACCCCTTCTGTTCAACTGCGACCTCTTCGTAGGCAGCCCCTTTGCCCACACACTGCCGAGCAGACAGGTGGGCCTGTCAGCGCCGTCCTCGAGAGCGATCAGGCCGACATGTTCGTTTCGCTTCCGTGCTGGCGACCAAGGCTTGTCATGGCAGCAGTGTCGCCGGAATATGCGATATACGGCGCCACCAATATCAATCTGCGCAACGTGGTGCCCGCTGACGATTGGCATGACGAGATACATCCCAATGACCGCGGCTTCGGAAAAACTGCCGCGAAATTGCGAGCGGCCATCTAGTATTTGCGAGTCATCGCGGGTTCGCCGCTAGCCGGCGCTCCAGGCGGCGCGACAGATCGGTCAAGGGATAGCATATGGCGAAATAGATCAGCGCCACCATCCCGTAGACCAGGAAGGGCTGGAAAGTCGCATTGGTCACGATCTGGGCGGTCCTTGTCAACTCATGGTAGCCGACAATCGAGGCAAGGGCCGTGCTCTTGACCAGTTGGACGAGGAAACCCACGGTGGGCGGTATGGCGATGCGCAGGGCTTGCGGCAGGATGACGAGGCGCAACTGCGCCAGGTAATGCAGCCCGAGGCTGGAGCTGCCGTCCCATTGGCCGCGCGGTATGGACTCGACGGCGCCGCGCCAGATGTCGGTGAGGAACGCGCTCGAATAGAAGGTCAGGCAGACCGCGGCGGCAAGCCAGGCCGAAACATCGATGCCGAGCCGCGGCAGGCCGAAATAGACCAGGAAAAGCTGCATCAGCAGCGGCGTGCTCTGGAACAGCTCGACATAGAGAGCGATGGTCCTTTGGACCCATTTGCCGAAGCCGAAGCGAAGCACGAGCAGGACCAGCGCCAGGATCCCGCCCCCGGCAAAGGCAATCGCCGAAAGCAGCAGGGTCCAGCGCCCGGCCAGCAGGAGATTGCGCGCTATGTCCCAGAGCGTGAAGTCGTTCATTGCGTCCGCCCGGCAAACAGGCTGCGTCCGGCGAGCGCCAGCAATCGCCGCAGCAGCAAGGCGAGGATCAGATAGATGACCGTGACGACGAGATAGGTCTCGAAGCTGCGGAAATTGCGCGACTGGATGAGATCGGCCACATGGGTCAGATCGACGACGGCGATCTGCGAGACCACGGCCGATTCGAGCATGGTGATGGTGATTTGCGCGACGAGAGCGGGATAGACAGTCGCCAAGGCCTGCGGCAGCACGATGAGCCCGAACACGCCGAGCCCATGCAGGCCCATGGCCCGGCCAGCCTCGGCCTGGCCGGGCGGTACCGCGTCCAATCCCGCTCTGATGATTTCGATCGCATAGGCAGTGAGATTGATGATCATCGCCAGGGCCGCGGCCGTGAGAGCGCTGAGCCTCAGGCCCAGACTCGGCAGGCCGAAGAAGATGAAGAACATCTGCACGATGAACGGCGTGTTGCGGATCAGCTCGACATAACCGGCAATCAGCCGCCGCACCCAGTCGTTCTTGCTGCGCGCGGCGGCGGCGCCGACGATGCCCAAGGCAATGCCGGCAACCGATGCAAGAGCCGTCAAGCCCAGCGTGACCGTCGTGCCTTCCAGGAATAGACCGAGATACTGGACCAGCGCTCCGAAATCGAGCTGATAGCCCATGCGCTAGCTTAAAGCTCGGGCGGCAGCGGAATGAACAGCCATTTCTTGGAAATGCCGTCGAGCGTCCCGTCCTTCTTCATCTGCGCCAGCGCTTCGTCGATTTTGGCCAGCAAGCGGTCCTCGCCCTTGTTGATGGCCATGGCCGAGGGCGAGTTCAGCAGCTGGAATTTCGATTCCGGTTGGCTGTCCGGCCGCTTGGCCAGGACCGCGGCGCCGACATCGTTGCCGACCACCATCAGCTGCACCTGGCCCGAAAGAAACGCCGAGATGACGCCATTGTAGTCGCTGAAGCGCTGGATATCGGTGCCTTGGGGCGCCACTTCGGTCAACGAAGTGTCCTCGAGCGTGCCGCGGTTGACGGCGACGGACTTGCCCACGAGATCAGGCGGCCCCTTCACCGCCAGCGCCTTGGGGCCGATGACATCGATCGAATAGGGCGCATAGGGTGCGGTGAAGGCCACCACCTTCTTGCGCTCGTCGCTCACCCCCACGCTGACCAAAAGGTTGAGCTTGTGCTCGGTGAGCGAGGGGATGCGGTTCTGCCCGGTGATGCCGGTGAGCTCAGGCGTCACGCCGAGAGCCTTCGCCAAGGCATTGATCACATCGATGTCATAGCCCTGTGGTTTGAGATCGGGGCCCGCCGAGGAGAAAGGTGGAAAGTCCTCGAATATGCCGACCTTGATGACGCCGGCCTTGGTGATGTCGTCGAGCTCGTCAGCCTGGGCGAAAGCCGCGCTCATGAACTGAACCGCAAGCGTTGCACATGCCATCAGCATGAGACGCCTGTGCAGTGACGCGATCATAAATCCCCTCCCCTGTTTGTATATTTGTTGGTTCGCCAGTCGTCGACCGGCTTACTCGACGTTACACCATTTCGGGTGGGATGTAAGTATCTCGAGCATCGGCCCGAAAAGTGCGTGCGGTTTTCGGGCAAGCCGATGCGCAAAAACAAAGAGATAGAGCGCCGGGACGATTCCTTGTGAACGTCCGGCGCTCTACGGCAACCAGCGGTTCATGAACTCGCCCGCTTGCGCCAGCGCTTTGCGTCCGTCCGCGAGCTTGGCATTCCAGAGCGGCCATGCATGGATCATCTGCGGCCAGACTTCCAAAGTGACCGCAACGTCGGCAAGGGCCAGCGCCGCCGTGAGGCGTGTCGCATCATCGAGCAGCGTCTCCGCCGAACCCACCTGGATCAGCGTCGGTGGAAAACCGCGCAGCTCCGAAAACAAGGGCGAGATTTTGGGATCGCTGCGGCTGGTCCCGGCCGGAACATAGGCCGCCGCCAATTCTTCGAGGTAACCCTTATGGATGATCGGATCGACCGCATCCTTGAGCGCAAGCGAGGGACCGGACATGGTCAGATCCGTCCAGGGCGAGATGAGCCAGGCGCATGAAGGCTGGGCCTCACCGGCGGCGCGCAGACGGTTGATCAGCGCGATCGTGAGATTGCCGCCGGCACTGTCGCCGCCGACGACGATTTGTCCGGGCGCAACGCCCTGCGCGATGAGATACCGCCAGGCCGTCATGGCGTCCTCATGGGCGGCGGGAAACGGATGGTCCGGCGCCAGCCGATAGCCGACCGCCAATGTGCGCATCCGCGCGGCCCGACCCGCTTCGGTCACCAGGCGGCGATGGCTCGAGATCGAGCCTGAGCAATAGCCGCCGCCATGGAAGAACAGGAGGACGCGGGAAGGATCGCTGCCGGGCGCCGTCGAAAACTCGCAGGCCAACCCGCCGAGGTCGACGGCCTCGAGCTTTGCGTCATCGGCGATCGGCCAGACCGAGCCGACTTCATCGAGCCTTTGCCGTCTTTCGGCCCAGCCCACCGGGCGCGGCTTCGAGCTCAGCAACGTGCGGATCGCGTCGATCTCATGATGTGCCAAAGGATTGCCGCTCCCTGCTCAGTTGCACTCAGTACGTCGCCCTTCCCCCCGAGACGTCGAATACGGCACCCGTCGAGAAGGAACATTCTTCGCTGGCGAGCCAGGTGACAAGGCTTGCCACCTCATCGACGAGGCCGAAGCGCCCCATCGGGATCTTCGACAGCATGAAGTCGATATGGGCTTGGGTCATCTGGTCGAAGATCGGCGTCTTGACCGCCGCCGGCGTCACGCAATTGGCCGTGATCCTCGTCTTCGCCAGTTCCTTGCCGAGCGATTTGGTCAAGCCGATCACTGCCGCCTTCGATGTCGAATAGGCCGGCGCATTGGGATTGCCCTCCTTGCCGGCGATGGAGGCGATGTTGACGATGCGGCCATACTTCTGTGCTTGCATATACGGCACGATGGCCCGGCAGCAATAGTAGACGCCGTTCACATTGATATCGATCACCTGGCGCCATTTCTCCGGCGGATAATCCCAGGTCGTCGCATTGGGTCCGGTGATGGCGGCACTCGTCACCAGCACGTCGATATGCCCGAAGGCCTTCACGGTCTGGGCCACGGCCTGGTTCACGCTGGTCTCGTCGCTGACATCGACTGCGACGGCAAGGGCGTTCCTGCCGAGCTTAGCTGCGGCATCCGACCCCGCTTTCGCATCCACGTCCCAGATCGCGGCCGCACCACCTTCTCCGAGGATGCGTTCGGCCACGGCGAACCCGATGCCGGAAGCACCCCCGGTGATGACGGCGACGCGCCCCTTGAATCTATCGGCAAACTGCATGCTACCCCTCGTCTTATGCAAGTGGCCGGGACAATTTCACGTGGCCGCCGGCAGTGCAAGTGATTAAACGCGTGACCGGCATTCCGGAATATGAGAAGCTGGCGATAAGTATGACAATTGGGAGGATCACATGAACAAGCCCGTTCACCCGGCACCCGCCGCCGATGCCAACGTCATCCGCGTCCAACAGTTCGAATCCCCGGCCGGCGTGCCTTTGCTTTCCACGCAGATGCTCGCCACCGCCGATGGCGAGCTCAATCGCGAGCTCAACCGCTTCCTGTTCGACCCGCCTTCCGATTCGACACTCCTCAAAGGCAAGCGGATCGCCATTTGCTGCACCAATGGGGTGGAAGAGGTCGAGATCCTGGGCGCCCACAGGTGGCTCTCCGAGCATGGCGCAACCGTCCATATCGTGGCGCCCAAGGCCGGTCCCTTGCCGCCGAGCTATGGCGTGAAGATGCCGCCCATTGCCGAGACTCATGTGCTCGCCATCCGCCTCATGGAGAATGGCGGCTGGCTCAAGATCGACCGCTATGTCAGCGAGGCCAAGGCGTCTGACTATGATGCCGTCATCCTGCCGGGCGGCTGCTGGAATCCGGACTTCCTGCGCGCCGACAAGGACGCCATCGCCTTCGTCCAGGCCATGCACGCGGCGGCGAAGCCCGTCTGCGGCATCTGCCACGGCCCCTGGGTGCTGATCAGCGCCAAGCTCCTCAAGGGCAAGAAGGCGACAGCGGTGTGGAACATCCACATTGATCTCGAGAATGCCGGCGCCACGGTGATCGACGAGCCCGTGGTCGTCGACGGCAATCTCATCACCGCACGCTTCCCCTATGACCTGCCGCGCATGGTCGATGCGCTGGTGAAGCAGCTGGTGAAGTAGTTTCCGAACGAACGTCATCCCGGCGAAAGCCGGGACCCATTGAATAAGCGCAAGCGGGCGGCGCCGATCGCGTGGATGGAATTTAGTCGGCCCCGACTTTCGTCGGGGTGACGGGATTTGCTACCTATCCCTTCACCTTCCACGTCTTCATCACGTCGAGCGTATGCGCAAAAGAGTGGATGCCGGCATCGGAGCCGAGGCCCGTGGCCACCAGCCCGGCGGCGGCCTGGGCGAACCGCAAGGCCGTCTCGAGGTCCATCTTGTGATGAAGGGCGGTGATGAAGCCCGCATCGAAGGCATCGCCGCAGCCGGTCGTATCCACTACCTTGACCTCATAGGCGGGTGATTTGAGACGTGTTCCGTCCTTATGCGCATAGAAAGCGCCGTCGCCGCCCAGCGTGAAGACGCAAGCCTCAGCCCCACGATCGAGATAGAAGCGGGCGCAGTCTTCAGCCGTAGACTGGCCCGACATGTCGTGCGCCTCTTCGATCGAAGGCATGAAATAATCGATGTAAGGCAAGAGCGGTCCGACGATGGCGAGCGTCTCAGGCGACGCCGCGATGAGATCGAAGGTGACGGTCCGCCCGCGCCTTTTCGCTTCCTTGAGCAAGGTGAGGCTCGCCGGCCCGTCGAGCTTCTTGAGGAGCCCGGTGCCGCCCAGATGGATGATCGGCGCGTCGAACACCTGGTCATAGGCTGACGCCGGGACGTCGAAATGATCGGAAGCGCCCCTCACATGGAGCGCCGGCCGCTCGCCATTCGGCCTCACATTGAGGATGGTCGCGGATGTGGGAATGCCGGGCAGCCGCTGCATGGCCGAGACATCGGCGCCATGCTTCTCGAGTGTCAGCAGCACCCAGTCGGCCTTCTCGTCGTCGCCGACGGCGCCCACCGCCAGGCTCTTGAGGCCGAGCTTCGCCGTATCGATGACCGTGCCGCCCGCGGTGCCGGCGACGGTCAGCCTGATCTCCTCGATGAAATCGACATTGCCGCGCTCGGGGATGCGGCTGACCGGGCGGCCCAATATATCGAGGATATAGAGCCCGATGACGGAGACGTCGTAGCGCATCTATTTGCGGCGGCCGAGCCAGGTGACGCCTGCGGCGAAGCACAAAGCGGCGACCGCCAGGGCCCAGACGAGCGGCTGCAAGTAGAAAGGCGGCGTCGCGAGCTGGACCTTGCCGGCGGTGGTGGCGGGATCGGGCGGCTTCAGAAAGAACACGCCATAGAGATGCGCGGCCGCAATCGAGATGAGGAGGACGATGCAGAAGATCATCGCCACCACCAGCGCCACGGTGATGATGGTCTTGATCTTCGTGCCGGGCTTCGCCAGCGGCAGCAGATTGTTGACGAGCCCGGCCAGGACAACGAGGCCCGATCCGATGGCGAAGAGTTTTAGGCTCAGCGGCTGGAAGATCAGGATCAGCGCCAATATGCCGAGCCCGATGATGAAGGCTTCGAGCCGCAAGGCGCCCGCGGGGCTCAAGATCTTGTCCGGCGTCCCGCTCATCCCCTCACCGCCTTTCCGTCTTCGCCGAAAATATGCGTCTGGCTCGGATCGGCGCGCAGATGGAGCTTCTCGCCGATCTTGAATTTGACGTCGCGCGGCACCACGACCCTTATATCGGAGGCATCCGGCGTGCGCGCATGGACGAGCGTCTCCGCCCCCATGGGCTCGATCAGCTCGGCATGGGCGATGATCGTGTCCCGGGCGCCCTGCCCCACCGGCGTGAAGGCCCGGGGCCTAATGCCCAGCGTCACTTGCGACGGCTTGAGCTTGGAAACCGCGGGATTGACTTCGAGCTCGACCCGCTCGCCGCCGAACTGGATCGTCGCCTTGGCGCCGGCGACGCCTTCGAGCTTGCCCTTGACCAGGTTCATTTGCGGCGTGCCGATGAAGCTCGCCACGAAGACATTGTTGGGCTTGGTGAACACCTGATGCGGCGTGCCGATCTGCTCGATGACCCCGTCGCGCATGATGGCGATGCGATCGGCCATGGTGAGGGCCTCGAGTTGGTCATGCGTCACGATGACGGTCGCCTTGGAGAGGCCCGACAGCACTTCCTTGATCTGGCCGCGCATCGAATGGCGCAATTCGACATCGAGCCGCGACAGGGGCTCGTCGAACAGGAAGCAGTTCGGATCGCGCACGATCGCGCGGGCCACGGCGATGCGCTGCTTCTCGCCTTCCGACACCTGCCCCGGCATACGCTCGAGAACGTCGGTCAGATGCAGGATCTCCGCCACCTTCTTGACCCGCCGGTCGCGATCGGGCTTGGCGAGTTTCTCGTAATGCAGCGGCATGGCGATGTTCTCGCCGACCGAGAGGGCCGGATAGAGCGCATAGAACTGGAAAACCATCGCGATGTCGCGCTTTTCCGGCGGCAATTCGTTCATGCGCTTGCCGGCGATGATGATGTCGCCGGCGGTCACTCTTTCGAGACCGGCGATCATGCGCAGGGTCGTCGTCTTGCCGCAGCCCGAGGGGCCGAGGAGGCAAACGACCTCACCGGCGGCGACACTGAGATCGGCATCCTTGACGGCGGTGAAATCGCCGAACCGCTTGGTGATCTTGCGGGCTTCGATGGTCGACATGCGTCTATCTCTTCACGGTGCCGAAGGTGACGCCGCGCAGCAGGTGGTTCTGCAGGAAGAAGGTCACCAGGAAGACGGGGATGAGGAACAGCGTTTCGATCGCCGCGAGTAGCCCCCACAGCACGCCGATGCCGCCGCCCGCCACCGCCTGGTTCATGGCGACCGGCACGGTGCGGGTGTCGACGCCGGTCAAGAGCAGCGCGAACAGGAACTCGTTCCAGGTGAGGATGAGGCCGAAGACGAAGGTCGCGGCGAGGCCCGCCAGCACTTGCGGCAGGCAGATCTTGAAGAACACCTTGACCTCGCTCGACCCGTCGATCCGTGCCGCATCCTCGACATCGGGCGACAATTCATCGAAGAAGCTCTTCATCATCCAGATCGTGAACGGCAGGTTGAAGGCCGTATAGAGCAGGATGATGCCGATATAGGAGCCGGCAAGGCCGGTGACCCGGAACATCAGGATGATCGGGATGATCACCACGATCGCCGGCAGCATGCGGGTGGTGAGGATGATGAAGAGATAGGTGTCGTTGCCCTTCAGCGCATAGCGCGAGAAGCCATAGGCCGCGAGCGTGCCGATCACCAAGGCGAGCAGCACCGAGGTGCCGGCGATGAAGATCGAATTGAAGAAGAACCGGTCGAAGCCGGTGCTCTCGACGGCGCCGCCCGTGGTGTAGGCGCGGGAAAAGACCGACGTGAAATTCTCCAATGTCGGCGTGAAGACATATTGCTCGGGGATGAGGCCGAAGAAGCTCGTCGGGAAGAACCGCGGCGGCACCGCCAGCGCTTCCGTCTGCAGCTTGAAGGAGGTGATGATGATGAGGAGCACGGGCAGGAAGTAGATCAGGCTGATGATCGCGGTGAGGAGCGTGTGGCCCCAGCCCGCCTCGCCCACGCCCGATGCCTTGCGGAAGCCCAGCCTTTCCCAGATCGAAGTCACATCAGCCATCGTTCAATTCCCCTGGGCGCGCCGGTTGGCGATATAGAGATAGAGATTGGTGAGCACGATCACCACGAAGAGCAGCAGATAGGAAAGTGCCGCACCCTCGCTGGTCTTGTTCTGCTCATTGGCAATGCGGATGACATGGTAGGAAATCGTCATCGTGTCATTGCCGCCCTTGGTCAGCAGGATGACGAGATCGGCGAGCTTGAAGGCCTCGATGGTGCGGAACAGCAGCGCCAGCATCAGGAGGCCGCGTATATAGGGGAAGGTGATCGTCCAGAAGCGCCGCCAGCTCGAGACCCGGTCGATGGCCGCTGCCTCATAGAGATATTTGGGCACCGAGACGAGACCGGCCAGCACCAGCAGCATGACGAAGGGCGACCACATCCAGGCATCGGCGAAGACGATGCCGGCGACGGCGCCTGCCTTGGTCGACATCAAGATGAACTGCTCGCCGTTCCAGGCCTTGATCGCCTGGCTGAGGAGGCCGAAGGTCGGGTCATAGTAATAAGAGAAGAACACGCCGACCGCGACCACCGAGAGCATCATCGGGGTGAGCACCAGGATGAGCAGGTATTTGCGCAACGGGAACTGCTTGGCGAAGAGCACGGCGAGCAGGAAGCCGACGATCATCTGGGCCGAGACGGTGAGCACCACGAACATCGCGGTATTGGTGAGATTGGCCCACAGTTCCGGCGCCTTGAGGTCGTTGGTGAGGAGCTGCTCGTAGTTCCTGAGGCCCACGAAGCGGATCGTCTGCTGGTTGCTCTGATAGGCGAAGAAGGAGAGGCCGAGCGACCACAGCAGCGGAAAGATGTTCATGACGAACAGCACCGCGATCGCCGGCGAAACCAGGAGGCCACCATAATAATGGCGGCGATAGGCATTGACGACGAAGGCGGCCGCGACCATCGCCGCCATGGCGCCCGTCACCCAGAAGGCGGCATTGGCCGGCAGGGCCAGTATGGCGAGGATGGACACGGCAAGGCCCACCGCGATCGCGAGCTTCCAATTGTCGGGAGCGATCGTCGTGAACTGCGGCGGCGGCCGGTCTATGGCAACAGTCGTCATCTAAAATTATGCCTGCTGAATCCGTGAGACAAAGAGGACGCCCGCAGTTTCCTGCGCGCGTCCCCTGAGGCGTTTCGTTACTGGATCAGGCCCGCTTCCGAGAGCAGGTTCTGCTGGAACTTCGCTATGTTGTCGAGCGTCGTCTTGGCGTCCTGCTTGCCGGTGATGGCGAGATCGAACTGGTCCTGCTGCTGGGTGAGCAGCTCGAAGAACTGCGGCACGTGCCACACGTCCTTCTGCCAGTCGAGGCTCCCCGCCCAGGCGCGGTTCCATGGCCGGAAGGTCACATAGGCCGGATCGCTATAGACCGACTTGATCGCCGACTGTCCGCCCTTCGAGGCATATTCCGTCTGCACCGGCTTCGACAGCCACCATTTCACGAAGTCGAGCGCTTCCTTGGTCTGCGTGTCGGTGTTCCAGGTCATCAGCACGAAGGGCTGGCCGCCGATATTCGACCAGCGGATGATCTTGCCGTCGGCGCCGCGGGTTCCCGGCATCAGGCCGAAAGCGATCTTGTCGGAGACTTTCGATGTCTTGGGATCGAGCGAGGCTTCGCCGAGACCGATCCAGTCGATATTGATGGCGACCTTGCCTTCGCGGAACAACTCGTCGGACTTGAAGATGTCCATCGTTCCGGTCTTGGCGACGGGCGGCATATACTGGATGAGGCGCAGATAGTGATCGAGCGCCTTGACCGCTTCCGGCGAATTGACCACGCCTTCCGCTTGGCCCTTGGGCGCCTGGGTTTCGTCCCAGACATTGCCACCCTCCTGCCAGATGAAGCCGTTGATCTGCATCGAGGAGAAGTCGTAGCCCTTGCCGGCCTGGTAGGCGATGCCGTAGAAATCGTCATCCGCCGGCTTGCCGGCTAGGTTCTCGCCCTTCTTGCGCTGGAAGAACTGGCCGATATTCTCGAACATCTCCCAGTCCATGTCGTCGAGCTCTTCCGGCGTGCACGGCAGCTTCTTGTTGAACTTCGCCTGGAAGTTCTTCTGCTCTTCCTCGTTGCACAGGATGTCCTTGCGCGCGAAGCTCACCAGCACGTCCGGGAACTGCGGGAAGCCGTAATAGTTCGGCGTCTTGTGCGGATAAGTCGAATAGGCATTGAGCGGGGCCGGATGCATGTCGTCCATCGCCGCCTTCAGGCCCGGATCGGCATCGATGAACTCGTTGAGCTTCTTGTAATAGCCGCCTTCGACGAAGGCGCCGAGCCACTGCGAGTCCGACACTGCCATGTTGTATTTCTGCTCGCCTGAGGTGAGCGAGGCGTTGAGGCGGGTGTAGTAGTCGGGCCACGGGATGAAGTCGATGTCGAGCTTCACCGTGTTGCCTGACGGCGCTTTATACTGCTTGTCGAACATGTCCTTCATGATGCGGGTCGGCGGCCAGTCCGGCACCGCCATCTTGAGCACCACTTCCTCGGCCGAGGCGGCCCCGAGGAACGTGCCGCTCATCAGGGTCGCGGCAAGCGCGGCCCCGGCAAAGGACGTCAACTTATACTGCCAACTCATGTCCAGTTCTCCTCCCTAGTGGATCTAGGCACTTCTCTTTTCTTCGCGTGCTTGGACGGCTCACCTCAAGGCGATACCGTCCTCGACGCGGAAGACATGGATTTTCCTTGCATCGACCTTGATCGGCAGGCGGTCGCCGAGCTTGATCTCGCTCGCCCGCGATTCCGGCAGAAGGATCCGCAGATTGTCGGTCTTCTCGCCGAGCGAAACGATGGTGACATCGCCCAACGGCTCGAGCAGCTGCACCGGCGCCGAAAGTTGGACCGCCTGGCCGGACGCGATTTCGAGATCGGCCGGGCGCACGCCCATGACGACCTTGTCGCCCGCTTTCGCCTTGATCTTACGGGCGAGCTCGAAGCTGCCGAAGCCGGTCTTCAGCGCTTCGCCGCTTTCGCCCACCGTCGCCTCGAGCAGGTTCATATGCGGCGCGCCGATCTTGGCCGCGACATAGACGTCGTTGGGCTGGTCATAGAGCTCGTCGGGCGATCCCTTCTGCACCACCGCACCATCGCGCATCACCGCGATGACCTCGCCCATCGACAGGGCCTCGAGCTCATCGGGCGTCGCGTAGATGATGGTCATGCCGAACTGGCGGTGCAGGCGCTTGAGCTCGGCGCGCATGTCGTGGCGGAGCTTGGCGTCGAGATTGGTCAGGGGCTCGTCGAGCAGGAGGATATTGGGGCGTCGGATCAAGGATCGTCCGAGCGCCACGCGCTGCTGCTCGCCGCCCGACAGCGTATTGGGCTTGCGCTCGAGCCGGTGCGCGAGCTTCAGCATCTCGGCCGTCTCCTTGACCCGCTTGTCGATCTCCGGCCGCGCGACATTCGCCTCGCGCAAGGGATAGGCGAAATTCTCGTAGACGGTGAGATGCGGATAGAGCGCGAAGGACTGGAACACCATCGACACGCCGCGCGACTTGATCGGCGCATGGGTCGCATCGACGCCATGCAGCGCCACCCTGCCCGTATCCGGGATCACGAGGCCGGAGATAGTGCGCATAGTCGTCGTCTTGCCGACCGAGCTCGGCCCGAACAGGGCGAAGAACTGGCCTTCGGCGACATCGAAGGTCAGCCGGTCGAGCGCTTTCACGCGGCCATAGGCTTTCGACACGCCTTCGAGGCTGACGGCGGAGGCTTTATTGGGGGACATGGCCACCTCAGCCGATATGAGTCGTGCTGGGGCAAACTGGCTTCATCGACGCGAAATCCTCCCATTTACGGCGCTGCGCTGCGCCTTTGTTATTGATCAAACTGGTAGTACCAAATTGATCCGGGCGCAAGCGTTTGTGTTGGACCTGCACGGCAAAAATGCTGCTGCACTTGCGAAATCCGCCCCTTGCGACGGATTTTGACCTGTTCTATGGCTAGGGTAACAAATTTGGTCGGACCAAAATGGTCGACCCAGATCAGTCCAGGGAGGAACCTTTCATGCATCTTTCGACACATAACTGGATGCGCGCCGAGCCGCTCGAGACCACTTTGGCTCGCATCAAGAAGTTTGGTTATGAGAGCATCGAAATCTCCGGCGAGCCCACCCAATACAATGTGAACGACACCCGCAAGCTGCTGAAGCAATATGGCATCCGCTGCTGGGGCTCGGTGACGCTCACCCTCGCCGACCGCAATCTCGCCGCCAGGGACGAAGCCCAGCGCGCCAAGACCGTCGATTACATGAAGAGCGTCGTCACCATGGTGAACGAGCTTGACGGCGAGATCATCACCCTCGTGCCGGCGACCGTCGGCAAGATCACGCCCGATGGGACGCCCGAAGAAGAGTGGCAGTGGCTCATCGAAGGCGTGACCGAGGTCTATCAGCACGGCAAGAAAAAAGGCGTGCGCATCGCCATCGAGCCGCTCAACCGTTTCGAGACCTATATCCTGAACCGCGCCGACCAGGCTTTGGCGCTGGCCGAAGCGGTCGGGCCTGATTGCGGCGTGTGCATCGACGCCTTCCATCTCAATATCGAGGACGCCGACATGTTCGCCTCGATCAAGAAGGCGGGAAAACGCCTCTATGACTTCCACATCGCCGACAACAACCGCATGGCGCCGGGCCAGGGGGCGCTCGACTGGCCGAAGATCGTGAAAACCTTGAAGGAGGCGGGCTATGACGGAGCACTGACCGTCGAGTTCGTGGCGCCGGTCGACCGGACGCCGGCCACCAAATATCCCGATGCCGTCGAGAAGAACCCGGTCGATATCTCGCCCGAGCAGTTGAAGTTTATCCAGGATCACGGCTCGAGCCTGTTGAGCGAGGAATTCTACACCATGCTCGTCAAGAAATCGGCCGAAACGATTCTGCCGTTGATCAAATGACCGGCCGAGCGGGCCCGCATCGGGCGAGCCCGCTCGTAACGGCCGGGAGAACATGATGAAGATCGAACGGATCGAAGCCACCTGGGTGTCCATACCGATCGCTCAAGATCGTCAGCACAGAAGCGATTTCGGGCAGATCAGGACGTTTGATTCGGCGATCCTGCGCATCGACACCGATGCCGGCATCACCGGCTGGGGCGAAGGCAAGAACGCCGCCGGCAGTGCCGGCACCTATGCCGGGCTCGTCACCCTCATCAACAAGGAATTCGCCCCGCGCCTGATCGGCAAGGACGCGCGGGACATTTCCGTGATCTGGGATTCGCTTTACAACGGCGTGCGCGCCCATCATGCGACGGCGCGCGGACATTCGATGCCCGACATGGCGCGGCGCGGCCAGACCATCGCCGCGATCAGCGCCATCGACATCGCCCTCTGGGACATCGCCGGAAAATCCATGAACGCCCCGGTCTGGCGCCTGCTCGGCGGACGCAAGGCCGAAGCCATGCCGGCCTATGCCTCGGGCGGCTGGGCCGATGCCCAGACCATTGGCGATCAGCTCTCGGGCTATGTGAAGCAAGGCGGCTTCAAGGCGGTGAAGATGCGCGTCGGCGCCATGGATGGGGCGCCGCAGGTCAGCGCCGAGCGCGTCAAGGCGGCGCGCGCGGCCTTAGGGCCCGACATCGAGATCATGGTCGATTCGCACGGCACCTTCACCGTGGCCGAGGCCAAGCGCTTCGCCCATCTGGTCGCCGACTGCAATCTCGCCTGGTTCGAGGAGCCGGTGACCGCCGATGACAAGGCCGGCATCGCCGAAGTGCGCGCCTCGGCCATGATCCCAATCGCCGCCGGCGAAAGCGAGTTCACCCGCTTCGATTTCCGCGACCTCATCACCCAGCGCGCCGTCGACATATTGCAGCCCGATCTCGCTATATGCGGCGGCATCACCGAGGCGCGCCGCATCGATGCGCTGGCGGCCGCGTTCAATCTGCGGCTGGCGCCGCATCTGTGGGCCGGGGCCCCCGCCTTCTTTGCCGGGCTCCATCTCGCCGCCGCGAGCCCGTCGAGCTATATTCTCGAATATTCGCTCGGCGCCAATCCGATGCTGCATGATCTCATCGAGGAGAAGGTCGAGGTGAAGGACGGCATGATCACGATCCCCGATCGGCCGGGCCTGGGAATCACGCCGCGCGAGGACATTATCGCCAAACATGCGGTGCATTTCGGATGAACGAGCATCGCGACCTGGTTTCGGAACTGGCGCTCTTCTTCCTGCAGAGGAAATACGAGCCGGGCGAGCGCGTGCCGTCGGAACGCGAGCTTGCCGAAAGGTTCAAGGCTGGCCGCGGCCTGGTGCGCGAGGCCTTGGCCTATCTCGAGGCGCTGAGGGTCATCGACCGGCGCGCCAAATCCGGCATCTATATGTCGAGCGATTCGGCGAGCGTCGAGGCCTTGGCCCTCTTCGCCCAGATCGGCGTGCCGCTGCAGGCCGAAGAGGTGCGCCAGTCGAACGAGATGCGCCGCATCCACGAGATCACCGCGGTCAGGCTCGCTTGCGAGCGCGCGACGCTGGAGAATTTCGACCGTATGCGCGCGGTCCTCGCCTCGTCCCTCAAGCGCATCGAAGCGCAAGAGCCGATCGACATCGAGGACCGCGATTTCCATCTCGAGATCGTCAATGCCACGCAGAACAATGTCTTCTACCGCATCGTGCGCATCTTCTACCTGATGACGGCCGAGCGCCGGCGCATCTATTTCCAGCGCCCCGAACGCTGCCGCGAGTCGCATAATGAGCATATCCGCATCTTCGAGGCGATCGCCAGACGCGATCCGGTGGAGGCGATGGGCCTCATGGATGCGCATCTCAAAGGTGTCGAGAGCTACTGGACCGGCCTTCTCGACAAACCGCCCTCACCCGAGAAGCCGCAGCCCGAAGCCGCCTGGCTGCGCCATATCACGAGCTGATGCCTTACTCTCGCCCCGCTTTAGCGGGGAGAGGGAGGGCCCCATTGCAAAGCAATGGGAGGGTGAGGGGCTGCCGCGGGATTCACACTGGACTTGCAACCGAGCGTCAAACGAGAGAAGCATCCGCGATACGGCCGAGAAGCGATTGATATGCCCATGCCCCTCACCCTTTCCGCCGCTTCGCGTCGGGCCCCTTCCCTCTCCCCGCTGCGCTCCGCTTGCGGGGCGAAGGCAATCGAGTTTCGTGGAGGGCGGTCATGACCAGCGACCGGCCCATCGTCTACTCGACGCATCCCTTGCATCCCAATGCCGCGAGGCTGCTCGACGGCGCGGCCGAGCTCGTCGTCGCATCCGATCTCAAAGCCGACACCCTCACCCGCGAGGCCGCGGCCGCCGACATCGTCATCGTGCGCGCCAATCTGCCGGAATCACTCTTTGCCGGCGCCAAGAAGCTCAAGGCCGCCATCCGCCACGGCGCCGGCCTCGACATGATCCCGGTCGAGGCGGCAACGGAAGCGGGCGTGCTCGTCGCCAATGTGCCGGGCGTCAATGCCCGTTCCGTCGCCGAGCATGTGATCTTCGTCGCTCTGGCGCTGGCCCGGCGTTTCCGCGCCATCGATTCCGATCTGCGCCACAAGGGCTGGCTCGCCGGCCGCGCTCATTCGCTCGCCGCCCGCGAGCTCCAGGGCGCTACGATGGGCATCATCGGCATGGGCCATCTCGGCCGCGCCATCGCCAATATCGCCGGACCGGGCTTCGGCATGCGGATCCTGGGCTCGACGCGGCGCAATGCCGGCTTTCCGGAAGGCGTCGAGCCGGTCGCCCGCGACCAGCTCCTCCGGCGCAGCGACTATGTCGTTCTCGCCTGCCCGCTCTCGCCTGAGACCCGCGGCATGATTGCCGCCCGCGAGCTCGCCCTGATGCGCAAGGGCAGCTTTCTGATCAATGTCGCGAGAGGCGCCGTCACCAATGAGGACGATGTCGTCGCGGCCCTGGAGAGCGGGCATCTCGGCGGTGCCGCGATCGACGTCTTTGCCGAGCAGCCGCTGCCGGCGGATCATCCCTTCTTCAGCCTCGGCAATGTGATCCTGACCCCGCATCTCGCCGGCATCACCGAGGAGAGCATGGAGCGGATGGGCATTGGCGCGGTCGAAGAAACCTTGCGCGTGCTCAAGGGAGATCTGCCGGTCAATCTTGTCAACCCGTCCGTCGTTGCGCAATATCGCCGGCGGTTTCTCTAATATCCTCGCCCGAAACGAGCGGCAGCGCGCTGGCATGCGGAATGTTTTCGGCCCAAAACTCCAGGTAGAGAATGCGAAAAATCCTGTTCCTGCCCGGCGCCGGCGGCTCACCCGAATTTTGGCGGCCCGTAGCGATGCTCTTGCCGACCGAGCGCGAGAAGGTGCTTTTTGGCTGGCCTGGCCTCGGCAGTCAGCCGCACGATCCCAGGATCAACGGCATCGACGATCTCGTTCGGCTCGTCGAGGACAGGATTGATGGTCCGGTCGATGTGGTGGCCCAGTCCATGGGCGGCGTCATCGCGGCGCGAATAGCTCTCGCCCGGCCAACCATGGTCCACCGGCTCGTCCTGACGGCCACCTCGGGTGGTGTGAACATGGAACGATTTGGCGCCTCCGATTGGAGAGCGGAGTACCGAAGTCAATTTCCGCAGGCAGCCGACTGGATCATGCAGCGTAGCACGGCTGCGGCGCTCCCGGTTGAGCTCATCGCGGCGCCGACGCTTTTGATTTGGGGAGACTCCGATCCGATCAGCCCAGTTTCCATCGGACTCCACCTCGAGCGCCGCATGCCGAACGCTAAGCTGCATGTCGTACCCGGTGGCGACCACAGCCTCGCATCCGACAAGGCGGAAGTCGTTGCCCCGCTCATTGCCGAGCATTTGAAATAGAGGTTGGGCCTTAAGGCACCCGATCAGCGGCGCGCCGAAGCGGCCCGTCGCTAACGGCTGCTGACACATATGGACAATAATTGGGAATATGAGGCAGACGAAGATCTCGGACCATCGAATCCGGACGCCACACGTGGATCGCCGCGAAACGCCTAGTCTGGAGCAGCTTCGCCGCTATGCGATCGCGCGCAGCCTGTTCAAACCGACCAGCCTGCCGCGGGCCATTGCGCGTTTGGGCTTTGTGCAGGCGGACCCGATGCGAGCGCCGGCTCGCGCCCAGGATCTGATCCTCGCGCAGCGCGTCAAGAACTACCGTGTCGGCGAGTTGGAACGCCGCTACCCTCGTCTGGCGATCGAAGAGGACTTCTTCATCAACTATGGTTTCGTGCAGCGCGAGACCGTGGCTTTGCTGCATCCGCGCGGGGAGCCGCCCGCCTGGGACGCCTGGGACACCGGCATGCAGGCGCGCGCCGAGGAGGTGCTGGCCTTTGCCCGCCGGCATAGACGCACCCACGGCAAGCATGTGCAGGCGCATTTCGACCATGGCCGCATGAAACGCTGGGGCTCCAATCTCAATGTCGGCGCGCATCTGCTGGACGGCCTGCATTATCGCGGGCTGCTCCGGGTGGAGCGGCGTGAGGCCGGCACCCGGATCTACCAGGCGATCGAGCATCCACCGCAGGACGACAGTCCCGCGTCCCGGCTCATGCGCGCCGGCCGGTTGCTGGACATGGTGGTGCAGCTTTACGCGCCGCTGCCCGCAACCAGCTTGCGCTATCTGTGTAGACTGCTGTCCTCTGGCGTGTCGCACCTCGCCGCCGAGATAAGGCAGCTCCACGAGCGCGCCAAATCCCGTTATGCCCATGCGGAGGTCGACGGCCTGCTGTGGTTCTGGCCGCAGGGCGAGAAGCCCGCCGCCGCGCGGCACCGGGTCGATGACAGGCTGCGCTTCCTCGCGCCTTTCGATCCGGTGGTCTGGGACCGGCGACGCTTTCAGTTGCTCTGGGGCTGGGAATACAAGCTTGAGGCCTATGTCCCCGCGCACAAGCGCCGCATGGGTCACTACGCGATGCCCATGCTCTGGGGCGAGCATATGCTGGGCTGGGCCAATTTGAAGGCGGTCGATGGCCGGCTGCAGCACGAGCTCGGCTTTGCCGGCCAACGGCCCCGCAGTCGCGCCTTCAAGCTGGCGTTGGATGAAGCGCTGCAGCAGATGCACGAGTTTCTCGACCTTTAGAGCATCAGCCCGAAAAGTGCGTGCGGTTTTCGGATAAGCCGATGCGCAAAAACAAAGAGATAGAGCGCCGGGACGATTCCATGAGAGCGTCCGGCGCTCTAGAGCATCGAGCTCGAGAAAGACCGCGTAAGCGATCCGTATGCTCACATTCGCTAGTTTCCGCGTCGCGCCTGATCGACTTTCCGATCAGGCAGTGATCTCACGGCGCCATTGCCGTCGAGAAAATGGAGGCTGCTATGTCAAGACCGCTAGTCACAAACCTGCCTAAGGATGTCCAGCACATTAGAAAAAGGTCTCGATTATCCTGGCGGACCATACTCCCGATGGCGCTCGGCCTGCTGGCGTCAAACACTGCCGGCGCTGCAGAGCCCTATTCCATCGTGAATCACTACACCGGGATGGTGGTCGACGTATGGCAAGGACAAATCGCCAACACGCATACAGTGCTCTGGCCAGATTGGGGTGGGCCGAACCAACGGTTCGACATCGTGCGCGTCGATCCGAACAACCCGCACTCTGATTTCCAGATCAAGGCGCGACATGCGGCCAAATGCCTTGATGTCAATGGTGCAAGCGGGGCAGACGGCGCCATCGTCCAGACATTCGACTGCCACGGCGGCCCCAGCCAACTCTGGTTCGCGGAATTTGTCACTGACCCTTATGTCCAGTGTCAACCCATGACGTTCTGCGACAATGCAAGAATCATAGTCCGGGCCCGGCATTCCGGAAAATGCCTGGATGCACATAACCCTGGCCCGTCCCTGGCAAATCGGCCGAAGCAGGGTGCTATCCTTCAGCAATGGAGATGCCATAACAACCTCAACCAGTTCTGGGATTTCAACGGTGGCCCTCCTCCAGTAATAAATTAGGCAGCCTAGATATTAGCTATGGTATCTCGGCGATCTGATTTTTCGAATTGCATGATACTCCCGTATCCGTACGGTCCGGGCCGCGTTGTCATCGAGGAGCTGAGCGAAGACACTGTGCGTATGAATGCTCGTACGCACAGTGCTGGACGGCCGGAGATCGTGGAGGCTGGGCCACTCCTCCGGAGCTTCAGCGAAGGAGCGCATCCTGCTTCGCTCTTCGAGCTTCGCAGGATCTGAAAAGCCCTCCGAAGCTTTAGCGAAGGAGGGTCCAAACCGAGGATCCGGGTCCAATCCCTGGTGCGGGTGCCAGCCTTTTTCGGCTTCATCTGGATGATTTCGGCAGTTCAGTTCCGCTCAGGCGGCATGAATTTTCACCTGGCTCCAATATGGAAGGAACCGCCATGCCTCTGCGTAAATAAACTTGCAGAAAGGCTCGGGCATCCATACCATCCCGTCGGGAAATCCGCTCAGGGTAGCGGCGAATACCCGCCGGATTTTGACCCCTATATGCCCAGCGCAAGACACGGAGAATGCATATGGCTTCCGAAGCTAAAGCCGACAATGGCGTCAACGTTGATGCACTGCTTGAGGCCCGCGAGGCGCTGAAGGGTGCCCCCGAGGCCGCCAACTTCAAATGGCGGGCAACCTGCAACTGGGAAAACGGCACGCACAGCCACTCGACCGTCGAGGGCTTTTATGGCCTTGGTGGAGAGCAGAAGCACAAGACCACCTTTACTTTCGATGCCGATCACCCCGAGGTCTTTGCCTCGGAAGACCATGGCGCGACACCGGTCGAAATCGTCCTCGTCGGCCTCGCCAGCTGCCTGACGGCCGGCGTCGCCGCCGTGGCCCAGAACCGGGGCATTCAGCTGCGCTCGGTCACGGCGACGCTCGAAGGTGACATGAACCTTTATGGCATCCTCGGCATCGACAAGGACGTCCGTAACGGTTTCGATGGGATCAAGGTAAACTTCAAGATCGATGCCGACGCGAGCGCAGACGACATCAAGGCGCTAGTGGCGCAATCGCAAAAGCGCTCGGCTGTCTATGACATCGTGACCAACCCGACCAATGTCACCGTCACCGTGAACTGATCGGCGCATCTCACGATCTAAAGAGTTGAATAGCCTTCGCAACATAGAAACTGTTGTGATCGGCGCCGGTCATGCTGGACTGGCGATGAGCCGCTGCCTCACCGAACGCTCTATCGACCATGTCGTGATAGAGCGCGGTGAGGTTGCCAATTCGTGGCGTACCGAACGCTGGGACTCGCTTCGCCTGCTGACACCCAACTGGCAAAGCCGCCTGCCGGGCTTCGGCTATGATGGCGATAATCCCGACGGTTACCGCACGATGCCCGAGATCATTGATTTCCTCGCTCGCTACGCAAGCGTGATCTCGGCACCCGTCGAGACCAATACGCGGGTGACATCGCTGTCCGCCGCGGACAAAGGCTTCGTCGTGGCCACGGATAGAGGCACTTGGCGCTGTCGAACCGTCGTGCTCGCGACCGGCGCCTGCAATGTGGCGCGGGTTCCTGCGGTCGCCGCGGCGGTTCCGTCGGGGATCGCAACCGTTACCTCTATGGAATATCGCAATCCAAGTCAGCTGGATGAGGGTGGCGTACTGGTCGTCGGCGCGTCTGCGACCGGAACCCAGCTGGCGGACGAGATTCACCGCTCGGGCCGACCGGTCACGCTGTCCGTCGGCGAGCATGTCCGGGCGCCGCGCGTCTACCGGGGCAAGGATATCCAGTGGTGGATGGATGTCACACGCCTTCACGACGAGCGCTATGACGAAGTCGATGACATAGACCGGGCACGCCGGGTGCCGTCGGCTCAGCTGGCGGGCTCGACCGAGCGCAAGACTCTGGACCTCAACGCCTTGACCAGCATCGGCGTCAAACTCGTCGGGCGGATCGCCGGCATCGCCGAGGGCAAGGCGCAGTTCTCGGGTTCGCTGCACAATAATTGCGCGATGGCCGATCTCAAGATGAACCGGCTGCTCGGCACGATCGACGAATGGGTGACCAGCAAAGGCCTCGACGGTCAGATCGAAGCGCCGCACCGCCCTCTTCCCACCGAGGTCGAGAAAGCGCCGCCGCTTGGCATGGATCTCAAGAACGGCAGGATCAGGACCATTCTTTGGGCGACCGGATACCGTCCGGACTATTCCTGGCTTCAAGTGCCGGTGCTCGATCGCAAGGGCCAAGTGCGTCACGATGGCGGGGTGACCGATTATCCGGGCCTCTATCTGATGGGCATGCAGTTCCTGCGCCGCCGCAAGTCGGCTTTGATCGACGGCGCCGGCGACGACGCGCGCGACCTCAGCGACCATCTGGCATGCTACCTCAAGCAGATGTCAACCTGACGGCGGCGGCTTCCCGCCTTCGCCTCATATCCCCAAATGCAATTTCGGTTTCCAGAAGGGGCGGAACAGCTCGATCTTGGGGCAGCGGTTCATCACAACCTTGAGCCCCGCATCCTCCGCCAGGCGGGCGGCGGCATCATCGCGCACGCCGATCTGGCCCCAGAGGACCTTCGCACCGATGGCGATCGCCTCCTCAGCAACCTCCATCAGGTCTTCGGAGCGGCGAAAGACCTCGACCATGTCCACCGGCCGGTCGATGGACGCCAATGAAGGATAGACCTTGAGCCCGCGAATTTCCTCGAGACCCGGCGTGGGGTTGACCGGGATCATGTCGTAGCCTGTCTCATGCAGCACTCTGAGCACGCCATAGGAGAACTTGGTCTTGTCGGGGCTGGCCCCGACCATGGCGATGGTTTTGACCGATTTCAGAATGCCTTGCAGATAGGCCTCCGGATAAGGCTCATCATGATTCATGTGGGTCATTTCGTTTTTCCAGCGGGATAGCAATATCGGCCTTCAGCTCATGCGGGGCCAGTGGGTCGAGGAAGGGGTTGCGGTAGAGCTTGTCATGGCTCTCGACGCCGACCTCGAGCGTGCAGTCGCTCATCGGGCGGGCGACGCACAATATCACGTAGCCATTGTTGATCTGGCGGTTGTTCAGCGCCACCTGCGCCCGCTGATCCACTTTTCCGCTGATCAGCCTGGCGGCACAGCTTATGCAGCCGCCATACTGGCACCCATAGGGCAGATCGACCCCCTGCTCGCGCAAGCTCGTCAGCAGCGGTTTGCGGTGATCGACCTTGAAGGCGGCACCGCCGCGATTGGCGAGAATGATGGTGTGGAGCGTCAAAGCCAGATATCGCTTGTGCAGTCGCCGCCGGGATAGCGGGTTTCGTGGCAGCGGCTCGGTCCGTTCGGCTCCTTGCCGAAATCGACGACGAAACGCGGATCGATCTCCATGCCGCCCTTTTCCGTATCGCAATTGACCATCAGCATGCATCCGCCATTGGTGCGGATCTCGGGATAGAACTGATTGTCCCACGTCGAGAACAGCGAGGTCGTCACATAGAGCCGCTTGCCGTCGAGGCTGAGCTGGATCATCTGAGGTCCGCCGGTGACCTTCACGCCATTGACCTCGGGCGCGCGGTTGAGAAGGCCCCCCATCCACACCTGACCGGTGAGCTTCGCCTTGTGCGGATCGGAGATATCGTATTGCCGGATGTCGCCATGCAGCCAGTTGCAGAGGTAGAGATACTTGTCGTCCATGCTGATGAGGATGACCGAGATGACGCCCGGTATCGGGATGGGCCACTCCGGATGCGGCTCGTTTTCGACGTCCACGATTTTCTCCCACTGCCATTCACCCGCCGCATCCTTCCACCAATGGATGATATTGGCCGAAAGGGCGGCGCCGACAAAGCCGTGGCTGCTGTCGGGATCGTGATGGAAGCGCACTTCGAGCGGGATCAAGCCGTCTTCGCCGAGATAGAATGTCTGTCTCGGCTCCTTCTTCTTGAAATCCCAGAGATGGATTTCCCTTCCGTATTTGAGATGGCCCACCTCTTCGAGATCGAAGCCCGGCATGAAGGTATTGGGCGCCGCCCATTCGGAGCTCACCATCACATTGTGGCGCGGCTGGTACCAGAAGTCGTAGCCGAACTTGATCTTGCCCATGGAGTTTTCCCAGCGGCCGATGATCTCGAAATCCTTGTCGAGATGGAGATAGCCGCCGGGCGCGTTTCCCTGGGCGTCGCCGAGCATGGAGATGATGATCTCGGAGCCCAGGCAATGCACGGTGTGCGGCGCCGAGAGGTTGGTTTTGGCCTTGATCTCCGCACCTTCGATGACCTTGAACAGCCTCGGATTGCGTGGATCGGTGCCGCAGTCGACGATATGCAGATTGGTCGAGCGCACGCCCGGCACGATCAGATACTTCCGCTCCATCCCCGGATCGCCATGGCAGGACGAGCAGGCATTCCACCCCATATGGTGCAGCTCATCGCCGATGCCCGGCACCTCCAGACGCGAGATCACCTGGCTGTAGGTCGGGCTCTCGGGATCAGCATCGATGGTGCACAGATAGTCCGGCTTTTGGATGCCCGTCCCGGTATAGATGGCAATCGTATAGAGCACCTTTTCGCGCGGCGCCCGCATCGCCTCGGCGGGAGAAGCATAGCCAGGTCCACAGCACTCATGGGTCATAGGCACTCCCTTATATGGGTAAATCAGGGAAAGGTTAAACCCTTACGCCGCTCTTGCAAACGTCACTCGCTGATATTGGTGAGACCATGACTTGGCCGCTTGTTTCGCTCCTATCCCATTCATTCTGCACCGGATGCCTGGCCGTTTACCTAATCGAAAGCATCTCCATCCATCCTCTAGAGCAGTGGACGGATGCCAGATCGTAGGGGAGTATCTCTATGGCTTCGTTCCTTGCTCGCTTCACCACCGCCAAGACCCAGCCGGTTCCCGACGTCATTCCCGAGCCCGCCGGCGCCGATGCTCGCGCGCTACAGGCGAAGCTTACCGCAGCGCTTGGTGACCTTGAGCGATCATCCGATGCCGATGCCGATGCCGATCTCCTTGCCCTCTACGGGCAATACCGGGAGGCCCGGAAGGACATGCACAAGGTGTTTGCCGAACGCGTGGATTCTGATGCCGAGGCCGATCTGATCGTGGGCCGCCGCGATGCCCTTCTGAGAGAGATCGCAAAAATGCCCGCCAAAACCCTGCGCGGCTTCGGCGCCAAGATGGAGGTCCTGCGGAGCTGCGAATGCCCGGCTTTGGAAAAAGCTTGCCCGCAGGAACCTGATGCCATCCTTCTGCAATCGATCGTGGCGGACAGTTACTGGCTGTTCAGCGCCGAAGAGACGACAAAGCCAAGGAAGGAAGCCAAGGATGACGCCTCAACGGATCATGTTGATAACAGGTCCAATGCCGTCGTCACCGGCAGATAGAGCCTGCGTGGCCGCTCGATCAGAGACACGAAGCCGAAGGCCGCATAGAATGATGCGGCCTTGTCGTCGATAGCATCGGCAAAGATGGCATGCGCTCCGACGGGCGCAGTCGCGACGGTCTTGATGGCGTCGAACAGCAAAATCTCTCCGAGTCCTTGGCCGGCATAATCGCGATGCCGGCCAAGCCAGCCGATGAGGACGGCCGGAACTGAAGGATAGCGCGGCAGTTTCTTTGCCAGCGGCTCCGGAACCTCATTTAGAGGCACATTGCTGGACGACAGGGTGTAAAAGCCGGCCACTCGATCTGTCGCGATTTCTCTCGCGACGAAGCAAGTCGCGTATTTGCGCTTCACGTCCTGCGACACAACCTCGTGGAAATAGCTGTCGATCCGGTCGTTGCCGCAGGAGAAGTCTGTCCGCCTATGTTTTTTCCCCAGAGGCTCGATGATGAAGCGGGCACTCACCGACGCTCGATCAGTTCGGCGTGCCGCTTCGCGGCGCGTCTTAGCCGCTTATTCGGCTTGGGCGGATCGATCAACGCATTGGCAAAGCGGATCTGATCGGCGCGCGCCAGGCGCATGATTTCGGCATCCTCGACAACGCGCCGTGCGTCCTCGCCAGCAGTGGCGATGAGATAGCCTGTCAGGGTCATGCCGCGCAGGCGAGCGGCGCGCTGCATCTGGTCATAGATTTGGACCGGGATGCGCGCTTCCAGCCGGGCGGTGTCGGTTTCGGCAATGGGCTTGGGCATGGGCATAACTCCTTTTGCCTCATATACGGCAAAATGCCGTATCGTTCAAGAACATGAACTTGACGCCCTTAAGAGTAATTTTCCCTGCTCCAAAAAAAGCTTGCACCTTCGCGTAAAGCCATGACGCGGCGTGAAAACCCTCGTTCTGTCGCGTTCCGAAACGGCGCTTTTCGCATTTTCCCTGCTTTTTCCCTGTATCCGCGACGCCGCCTCTATTCCAGCGCCACCCAGCTGCCGTCGGCCAGGCTGGATTTGAGCACCGCTTCGACAAAAGCCAGGGCATCGACGCCATCGGCGCCGGTGGGCGCGAGCAGGCTCAACGGATCGGGCGCCCGCTTCTCGCGCCTGGCCTCGATCTGCTCGGCATAATCGCCATAGAGATTGGCGAAGGCTTCGACAAAGCCTTCCGGCAGGCCGGTGACCAGGCGTGTCGCGCGTTTCGCCTGGGGCGAAAGCTTGCCGCCGCGATTGAGCGTCTGGTCGGTGCCGTCGAGCATCCGCAGATGAAGCTGATCGGGAAAGGCCTCGTCCCAGGCGACATGGCCCGTCTCGCCATAAACCCTGAGCCTAAAGCCGACACTCTCGCCCGCCGCCACCATGCTCGCCCACAACATGCCGCGCGCGCCATCCTTGAAGCGCAGCAGGATGTTGGCATTGTCCTCGAGCTGGCGCCCCTGAACCATGGTCGCAAGATCGGCGGCGAGCGTCTGGACCTCGAGCCCGGTGACGAAGCGCATCAGATGATAGGCATGCGTCCCGATATCGGCGACGACGCCGCTCGGTCCCGCTTCCTTGGGATCGACGCGCCAGGCCTGCTTGACGCCTTCCTGCTCGAGGGGTGCCGCAAGCCAGCCCAGCGCGAATTCGACCTGCACCAGGCGGATCTTGCCGATGACCCCCTCGGCGATCAGGCTCTTCGCATGGCGGATCATCGGATAGCCGGAATAATTGTAGGTGACGCCCAACAGCCGCTGCGCCTTGGCGGCCCGCCCGACCAGGTCCTGGCCGTCCGCGACGCTGACGGCGAGCGGCTTGTCGCAGATCACCGCAATGCCCTGATCGAGGAAGGCGGCAGCGATCGCGTGATGCGACGCATTGGGCGTGACGATGGTGACCGCTTCGATACCGTCGTTGCGGGCCGCTTCCGCCTTCGCCATCTCGCGATAGTCGGCATAGGTCCGTTCCGGTGCGATGAAGCACTGCGCTGCCGACTGCCGCGCCCGCTCCGGATCGGAGGAGAGGGCGCCGGCGATGAGGTTGAACTTGCCGTCGAGCCTCGCCGCCATGCGATGCGCCTCGCCGATGAAGCCGCCAATGCCGCCCCCCACCATGCCCCAGCGGATCGGCCGTCTGATCCTGTCGTTCATGCCGTCTTTTCCTGCGTCGCTATCCACAGATGCTGCAGCAGAATGATGGTCTTTGCATCAGCAATTTCATCGCTCGCGACGCGCCGCATCGCCTCCGCGAGCGCCATCTCCAGGACCTCGATATCCTCGTCCTCGCCGTCCTTGCCGCCGCCTTCGCCGATGCGGTCGGCCGGCGAATAATCGGCCAGGAACAGCCAGATGCTCTCGGTCACGGCACCGGGCGTTCCCCAGATGCGGCCGCAGGCTTTGAGATTGTGGATGCGATAGCCAAGCTCCTCTTCCGCCTCGCGGATCGCGCAGGCCTTCGGCTCATCGCCGTCGAGCAGGCCGGCGCAGGCCTCGATCATCATGCCGTCGGTACCGGTAAGATAGGGCGGCAAGCGGAATTGGCGGGCGAGCAGCACGGTCCCGCGCTCGGCGTCATAGGGCAGGACGGCGGCGCCATGGCCGTGGTCATGCACCTCGCGCACCGCGCTCAGCGTGCCGCCGTCACGCTTTTCGATGTCGAGGCGGTAGCGGGTGAGCGTCGCCCAGCCGGAATGGACGAGTTCGGCCGAGGTGATCACGATCTTGGGTACAAAAGTCAAAATAGGCTCCGTTCTTTGCGTAGGATATCGAGGATCGCCGTCGCCCGTGGTTCATTTAGGAGGTCGCCGACCGGGCGGGCGTTGCGCCGCCGCCAGTTCGGATATTCGCGATCGGTGCCCGGCACATTGAGCTGATCGACCTCACCGAAAAGATCGTCGACCTGGACGAAGGCGACCGCCGATCCGGTCCGCGCCAGGAAAAGATGCGCCGCCTTCATCAGATCACCGGTGCCGATTTGGGCCTTGTCGAAAGCGGCAAGCAGGGCCTTGCGCTCGATCTCGTAGTCGCGCCGCTGCTTTGCTTCGTCCGGATTGCGCTTGAGCCTGTGGTCGAGCTCGAGATGGGCGCCTTGCGCCCAGCCCGCGAAAGTCGGCAGGTCATGCGAGCCGAGGCAGGCGAGCGACAGATAGGGATAGGCTTTGGGCGCTCGGAAAGCCTGATCGTCGCGCTCGAACCACAGGACCTTGTAGGAGAGGAAATTGGCGCGGGCGAGCCGCTCGCGCAAGCCGTCGGGCACGGTGCCGAGGTCCTCGCCGACCACCATGCAGTGATGCGCCACACTCTCTTCCGCGACGAGGCGCAACAGCGCGTCCATTGGGAAGTTGACATAGGCGCCGTCCTTTCCTTCCGCCCCGCGCGGCACCCAGAATTGCCGCATGAGACCCAGCACATGATCGATCCGCAGCATGCCGGCATGGCGCATATTTGCGCTGAGGATCTGGCGATAGGGCTCGAGCCTGCGTTCGAGCAGCACATGCGGCTGGAAGGGCGCCAGGTTCCATACCTGGCCGAGAGCAGAGAACGGATCGGGCGGCGCGCCCAGCGACACTGTCGATGCAAAAAGGCCGGGATCGGCCCAGATCTCGCCGCCGTCAAAGGCCGTGCCGAGGGCGAGGTCGCCGTAGATCGGGCTGCCGCGACGTGCATTCTGCACGAGCTGGAGGTGGCAGAGCCATTGCAGCCATTTGCGGAACATCACGTCTCTTTGATGTGCATCGGCAAAGCGTGCGACCTCGGCCGAGCCCACATCACGCAGCCCTTCCGGCCATTTCTTCCGATCGACGCTGCCAGCCTGGTCCGCAATCGTTTCGAAGACGGCATGAAGATGCAGCGCCTCTCCCCCATCGGCACAGAAATCCTTGAAGGTCTGCGTATCTTTGCCGGACCGGACGGCATCGAAGGCGGCGCCAAGGGCCGTCTTGCTCGCCTGCCACGCCGCTTCATAGTCGACATGGCGAAGCTTGCTGAGCACCGTGATGGCGTCATGCGTCTTGCGATGCCCGGCTTCCTGCACGGCATCGATGTCGATATAGATCGGATCGATGAAGCGCCGGTCGGAGGGCTGATAGGGGCTGGCCCGGCTGCGATCGGTCGGGAAGAGATGATGCAGCGGGTTGATGCCGGCGAAAGCTGCGCCTGCTTCAGCCGTGGTGGCGCTGAACTCGCCGAGCGTGGCGAAATTCCCCAAGGCCGAAGGCTTGCTGCCGCGCAAGGCATAAAGGTGGGCGGCAAGGCCGAATATCTTCCTGCCTTCGTCGATAGCCGGAGAAAGGAAGCATTTCTCCTCATCGGCTCGGGCTTTCACAATCCTTTGCAGCCGGTCGAGGCTTAAAGCGACATCTCCACCCGATGAGAATCCAAGCCCCATCGCCGTGAGAAGCGCCCGCTTCGTGTCGAGGCTGACATCGTGCCTTTCCCCGGCGACCGTCCACCATACGGGCTGGATGCCGGCTGCCTCGGCGAGTTCGTTCACCAGACGGTCGTTCGGCGCAGCGCTCTGGCGCGCCTTCATCTTCTCGGCAAAGACGATGACGGAGCGTGCCGCTATCGAGGCTTCGTCACTGACGGGCAAATCGGCGGCGCCGTCGCGATCGAGCATCATCCGCCAGCTTCCACCCGCGCGCGAAGGCAGAAGCCTCACGCGCTCCGGCGCCCGTCCGGCATTGAGCCAGACGAGCGTGCGGTCGCCGCTCGCGAAATCATAGAAGGCCGCTCCCAGCAGATGTTTGTCGGGATTGTTCCAGTCCTCCTCGCGCATGGCCGCACCATCGGCCCTGAGCCAGGTCACATCGGCAAGGTCCGTTTCGTCCGCCGGCTGACCGGTCAGGAAGCGGTCGCGGCTGAGCGAGGGATGAGCGCGGCGCAAGGCTATGGCCGAGCGCACGAATTCCATCAGCGGCACGTCGGCCTTCTCCCAGTCGAGCCAGGTCAGCTCATTGTCCTGGGCATAGGCATTGTTGTTGCCCTTCTGGCTGCGGCCGAATTCATCGCCGGCGGTGAGCATGACCGTGCCGCGCGACACCAGGAGGCTTGCGAGCATCGCGCGGAGATCGCGGGCGCGCGCCGCCTCAATGGCGGGATCGTCCGTCTCTCCCTCGACGCCGTTGTTCCAGGAGAAATTATTGCCGGTGCCGTCGCGGTTGTTCTCGCCATTGGCTTCATTGTGCTTGGCCGTATAGGAGACGAGGTCGCGCAAGGTGAAGCCGTCATGGGCGGCGAGGAAGTTGACGCCGCTCGAAGGTTTGCGCCGGTCCGGCGTGAAGATGTCCGATGACCCGGCGAGCCGCGTCGCCAATGTCCCCACCATGCCGCGGTCGCCGCGCCAGAAGCGGCGCAGATCGTCGCGATAGCGGTCGTTCCATTCGCGCCAATGCGGCGGAAATTGCCCGAGCCGATAGCCTTCCGGCCCGACGTCCCAGGGCTCGGCGATCATGACGAGATCCTTGAGCAGCGGATCCCGCTCGACGCCGGCGAAGAACGGCGCATCGCGCGAGAAGCCCTGCGGGCCGCGGCCAAGGATGGTGGCGAGATCGAAACGAAAACCGTCGATGCCGGTTTCCGTGACCCACAGCCGCATGGCATCGAGAATGAGCTTCAAAGCGGGCTCGGTCTCGGCCGCGATGGTGTTGCCGCAGCCCGTGTCGTTGATGAGGCGGAAGCTGCCGTCATGTCGGTAGTAGCTCGCTTCATCGAGGCCCCGGAGCGACAAGGTCGTGCCTTGCACGTCGCTTTCGCCGGTATGGTTGTAGACGACGTCGAGGATGACATTGAGGCCGGCGGCCTGCAGGCTCTTCACCGCTGCACGGATCTCGGCAAACCCCCCGGGTGCCAGCCGCGGGTCGGGCGCCATGAAGGTGACCGGATTGTAACCCCAGGCATTATGCAAGCCGAGCGCCGGCAAATGGCGCTCATCGATCGAGGCCGCGAGCGGCATCAATTCCACCGTGTCGATGCCGAGTTCCTTGAGATGCTCGATCACCACGGGATGGCCGAGGGCGGCAACCGTGCCGCGCAGATCTTCCGGTATTTGCGGATGGCGCTTGGTGAAAGCCCTGACCGCGATCTCATAGATGATCCCGGGCGGCCTGGCGGGTCTCCATTCCCCGCCCAGGCCGCGCTTTTCGATAATCGCCTTGGGCACCAGGGCTGCCGTATCGACGCCTCTGGCCATCAGCTCAGGGCGATGGACGAAAGCCCGGTCGAGCCGGCGCGCATAAGGATCGATCAGCAGCTTTGCCGGATCAAAGCGGTGCCCATGCTCAGGCGCCCAGGGACCCTCGGCGCGCAAGCCATAGCGCTGGCCCTCGCTGACGTCCGGCAGGAAACCTTGATGCACATCGCCTTCCCGCGCCAGCGTGACGCGCCGCGTCTCCCGGTCGTTCTCGTCAAACAGGCAAACATCGATCCGCGTGGCATGACGGGAAAAGACGGCGATGGTGGCGCCGCCTTTGGCCAATGTCACACCGAGCAGGTTCGCCATTCTCAGGTGATGACCGAGGGCGCCGAGCGTCCGGTGCGCGGCTCGATCTCGGCCAGGTTGCGCGCGATCTGGATGAGATCCGAGAGCGCGGTCTGCGGATCGCCGCCCTGCTTCGCCGGATCGGGCTCATAGCGCTCGATATAGACGCGCAAGGTGGCGCCCTCGGTTCCCGTGCCCGACAGGCGGTAGATGATGCGCGATCCGTCCTTGAACAGGAACCGGATGCCCTGCCCCTTGGTGTCGGAATTGTCGACCGGATCGTGATAGGCGAAATCGTCGGAGCCCTTCAGCGCCTTGTTGCCGAGCGCCGGCAGGTTCGGCTTGCCGAGCTGGTCCTTGAGATTCTTCATGAGCCCATTGGCGCGTTCGGCGTCCACCGCCTCATAATCATGCCGGGTGTAGAAATTGCGCCCATATTCGCGCCAATGCTGGAAGACAATGTTCTCGACGCTCTCCTTGCGCCGCCCCACTATGTTGAGCCACAGGAGCACCGCCCAGAGGCCATCCTTCTCGCGCACATGATTGGAGCCGGTGCCCGCACTTTCCTCGCCGCAGATGGTGGCGAGCCCCGCATCGAGAAGATTGCCGAAGAACTTCCATCCCGTCGGCGTCTCATAGCATTTGATCTTCATCTGCTCGGCGACGCGATCGGCCGCCATGCTGGTCGGCATCGAGCGCGCGATCCCGGCGATGCCCTTGGCATAGCCGGGGGCGAGGTGAGCATTGGCGGCGAGAAGGGCCAGCGAATCCGACGGCGTGACATAGATGTTGCGGCCGATGATGAGATTGCGGTCGCCGTCGCCATCCGAGGCGGCGCCGAAATCGGGCGCATCCTTCGCCATCATCCGGTCATAGAGGTCCTTGGCATAGACCAGGTTGGGATCGGGATGGTGACCGCCGAAATCGGGCAAGGGTATCCCGTTGACCACGGTTCCTTCAGCCGCGCCCAATGTCTTTTCGAGGATCGCCTTGGCATAGGGGCCGGTTATGGCATGCATGGCATCGAAGCGCATGCGGAAGGTGCCGGCGAACATGTCGCGGATCACGTCGAAATCGAAAAGCTGCTCCATCAGCGCCTGATAGTCGGCGACCGGATCGAAGATTTGGACGCGCATGCCTTCGACTTCGCTGGTGCCGATGCGGTCGAGCGCGACATCGGGCGCATCGGCGATCAGATAGCGCTCGATCTTCTTGCTGTTCGCGAAGATGGCTTCGGTGATCTTCTCGGGCGCCGGCCCGCCATTCGAGATGTTGTACTTGATGCCGAAATCACCGTCGGGACCGCCGGGATTGTGGCTCGCCGACAGCACGATGCCGCCAAAGGCCTTGTGCTTGCGGATGACGTTCGAGGCGGCGGGCGTCGACAGGAGTCCACCCTGCCCGACCAGCACGCGCCCGAAGCCATTGGCGGCCGCCATCTTGATCGCGGTCTGGATCACCTCGCGATTATGGAAGCGGCCGTCGCCGCCGATCACCAGCGTCTTGCCTCTGTGGCCTTCGAGCGAGTCGAAGATCGACTGGATGAAATTCTCGGCATAGTTCTTCTGCTGGAAGACCGGCACTTTCTTGCGCAGACCCGAGGTGCCGGGCTTCTGGTCGGGAAAGGGTTTTGTCGGAATGGTCTTGATCATCGGGCCTCGTGTCGGTTCTCTAGAAGCTTCTTGTATAGCAGCGCATAGCGCTTGGCGCTCTTCTCCCAGGAAACGTCGGTCTTCATGCCAGCTTTCTGAATGCTATTCCATGCTTTGCGATCGGCATAGAGCCTGATCGCGCGGTCGATGGCGCGTGCCAGGGCTGACGTATCGACAGGCGCGAATTTGAGGCCGGTGGCGCTTTCCTGGTCGAGTGCGGCCTCATTGGCATCGACGATCGTGTCGGCGAGCCCGCCGACATGCGCCACCACCGGAACGCAGCCATAGCGCAGGCCATAGAGCTGGGTCAGGCCGCAAGGCTCGAAGCGTGACGGGATCAGTATCGAATCGGCACCACCTTGCAGGAGATGCGACAGGCTTTCGTCATAGCCGATGACGACGCCGATGCGCCCCGGATACATCGCCGCGGCAGCCTTGAAGTCGCTTTCGAGCGCCGCTTCGCCCGCCCCCAGCAGCGCCAGGCGGGCGCCTTGCCCGACAAGGCCGTCGAGACATTGGACCAGAAGGTCCATGCCTTTCTGCCAGGTCAGCCGGCTCACCACGCAGAAGAGCGGACCGTCACCTTCTTGAAGGCCGAGGCGCTGCTCGATGGCGCGCTTGTTCGCTTGCCGCCGCTGGATGAAATTGCGCGGCACATAAGTGAGCGCCAGATGTTGATCGCTCGCCGGTGACCAGATCGCCGTATCGATGCCATTGACGATGCCGGTCAGCACGTCGCGGCGCGCCCTGAGCAGCCCGTCGAGCCCCATGCCGTAGTCCGGCGTCGTGATTTCATCGGCATAGCTCGGGCTCACCGTGGTGATGGCGTCGGCATAATGCAGTCCGCCCTTGAGATAGCCGACGCCGCCATAATATTCGACGCCGCCGATGGCGAAGGCGGCATCCGGCAAGCCGAGAGAGGGGAATATCGTGGCAGGGAACTGCCCCTGGAAGGCGATATTGTGCACGGTAAGGATGGTCTTTGCGGCAGGACTCGGGGCGAAATTCAGATAAGCGACCGCCAGCGCCGCTTGCCAATCATGCGCCTGCACGATCTCAGGCACAAAGGCCTTGACGGCGCCCTGCCCCATATCGGCTGCGGCCCGCGACAGAGCGGCGAAGCGCTGCCAATTGTCGGGCCAGTCGGCGCCGTCGGGACCGAGATAGGGATTGCCGGGACGATCGAAGAGATGCGGCGCATCGACGATTAGGAGATCGAGACCGTGGGTGCGCCCCGCCAGGATGCGGGCAGGCCCGCCAAAAAGATCGTCATAGCGATGAACGGGCTGCGCCTCCTTGAGCGCCGCCATGATTTGTGGATAGCCCGGCACCATGACGCGCATCTCGACGCCGTGATGTGCGAGCGCGCCCGGCAAGGCGCCGACGACATCGGCGAGCCCGCCGGTCTTGACCAGCGGAAAAACTTCCGACGCCACAGCCAGGATTTTACCCCCCATGTGCCCAACTCATTTCTGCGCGACGAGCCGGTCGATCATGGGCTGGGTGATGAGGCAGATGCCGTTGTCGGTGCGCCGAAAGCGCTTGCCGTCGAGCACCGGATCCTCGCCGACCACGAGACCTTCGGGGATCTCGACGCCACGGTCGATGACGACGCGCTTGAGCCGGGCGCCGCGGCCGACATTGACATAGGGCAGTACCACGGCGTGTTCCATGCGCGAATAGGAATTGACCCTGACGCCGGTGAAGAGCAGCGAGTTCTTGACGCCGGCGCCCGAGATGATGCAGCCGCCGGCGACCAGCGAGCTCACCGCCTTGCCGCGGCGCCCGTCCTCGTCATGGACGAACTTGGCCGGCGGCACCAGTTCCGAATAGGTCCAGATCGGCCAGTTGTGATCAAAGAGATCGAGCGCCGGCACGGTGTCGGTGAGATCGATATTCGCCTCCCAATAGGCATCGACGGTGCCGACGTCGCGCCAATAGGACTGGCTTTCATTCTCCGAGCGCACGCAGGAGCGCGGGAAACGATGCGCATAGGCTTTGCCATGCTCGACGAGATAGGGAACGATGTCCTTGCCGAAGTCGCGCGCCGATCCCTTTTCCGCCGCGTCGCGCCGCAATTGCTCGAACAGGAACTTGGTCTGGAACACATAGATGCCCATCGAGGCCAGCGCCATGTCGGGCTTGTCCGGCATGCCGGGCGGATCCTTCGGCTTCTCGATGAAGCTGATGATGCGGTCCTTGTCGTCGATATGCATGACGCCGAAGCCCACCGCTTCCATGCGCGGCACTTCCAGGCATCCGACCGTCACGTCCGCACCCATATCGACATGCTGCTGCAGCATCAGCTCATAGTCCATCTTGTAGACGTGATCGCCCGCCAGGATGATCATATATTCGGGAGCATAGCTCTCGATGATATCGATGTTCTGATAGACGGCGTCCGCCGTGCCGGCATACCACTGGTCCTCGGAGACGCGCTGGCTGGCGGGCAGGATGTCGAAGCTCTCGTTGCGTTCGGGCCTGAGGAAGTTCCAGCCGCGCTGCAGATGGCGGATCAGGCTGTGCGCCTTGTATTGGGTGGCGACGCCGATGCGGCGGATGCCGGAATTGATCGCATTGGCGAGGGCGAAATCGATGATGCGCGTCTTGCCGCCGAAATAGACGGCGGGCTTCGCCCTCTTGTCGGTCAGCTCCATCAGCCGTGAGCCGCGCCCGCCGGCGAGCACATAGGCCATGGCATCGCGCGCCAGAGGTGCGTATCTGCGTCTTTCTGCCATGCTTTCCCTCCCCCTATCCCTCGTGCTCGAGGATCAGCGTCGCCAGAGGCGGCAAGGTTACGCGCGCGCTGGCAGGCTGTCCGTGCGATCCTTGTTCTTGTCCCATGATGACACCAAAATTGCCTTGCCCGCTACCGCCATAATTTGTCGCGTCGGTATTGATCCGTTCACGCCAGTGCCCGGCAAGGGGCAGCGGCAGCACATAGTCATGCCGCGGCACCGGTGTAAAATTGGAAACGGCCACCACGGGCCTATGGTTCCCGCCCGACTTGCGCATCCAGGCGAAGACGGAATTGTCCCGGTCATCGGCGATCAGCCATTCGAAGCCGTCGCCCTCGCAATCGCGCGCGTGAAGCTGCGGCAGCGCTCGGTAGAGCGCATTGAGATCGCGTACCAGGCTGCGCACGCCGCCATGCGAGGGATATTGCAACAGCTCCCAGTCGAGGCCGCGGGCCTCGCTCCATTCGTCGCGCTGGGCGAACTCCTGCCCCATGAACAAGAGCTTCTTGCCAGGATAGGCCCACATGAAGGCGTAATAGGCCCGCAAGTTCGCGAATTTCTGCCAGTCGTCGCCCGCCATCTTGGTGAGGAGCGAGCCTTTGCCATGCACCACCTCGTCATGCGACAGCGGCAGCACGAAATTCTCCGAGAAGGCATAGAGCAGCCCGAAGGTCAGGTCGTTGTGGTGATGCTTGCGGTGGATGGGCTCGTGCGACATGTAGCGCAGCGTGTCGTGCATGAAACCCATGTTCCATTTGAAGCCGAAGCCTAGGCCGCCCACATGGGTGGGCTGCGAGACGCCGGGCCAGGCGGTCGACTCTTCGGCGACCGTGACGATGCCGGGATGGGTGCCATAGGCCGTTGCATTCATGCGCTTGAGGAAGGCGATGGCTTCCTGGTTTTCGCGCCCGCCCTCCGGATTCGGGATCCATTCGCCTTCCTTGCGGGAATAATCGAGATAGAGCATCGAGGCGACGGCATCGACGCGCAAGCCGTCGGCATGGAAACGCTCCATCCAATAGAGTGCATTGTTGATGAGGAAGGTCGAAACTTCGGTGCGCCCGAAATTATAGATGGCGGTGTTCCAATCGGGATGGAAGCCGCGGCGTGGATCCTGATGCTCGTAGAGAGCCGTGCCGTCGAAATGCGCAAGCCCATGCTCATCGGTCGGGAAATGCGCCGGCACCCAGTCGAGGATGACACCGAGGCCAAGCGCATGGGCCCGGTCCATGAAATAGGCGAAATCTCGGGGGCTGCCGAAGCGGGCGGTCGGCGCGTAAAGCCCGGTCGGCTGATAGCCCCAGGACGGATCGAAGGGATGCTCGCTCACCGGCAGGAGCTCGATATGGGTGAAGCCCATATCGGCGGCATAGGGCAAGAGATCGTCCGCGAGCTCGCGATAGCTGAAGAAGCGCCCGTCGCCATGGCGCTTCCATGAGCCGAGATGCACTTCATAAATGGTCATCGGGCTGCGGCGATGGTCCTTTTGGGCTCTTGCTTTCAGATAATCCGCATCGCTCCAGGTGAAAGCTTCGGGTGCTGCGATGACGGAGGCGGTCTTGGGCCGCATCTCCGACTGGAAGGCGAGCGGATCGGCCTTGAGCGGCAGAAGTCTGTCCTGGGCGCCGATGATCTCGAATTTGTAGACCGTCTTCGGCTCGAGCTCGGGGATGAAGATTTCCCACAAGCCCGCGCCCTTGCGATGGCGCATCACATGCCGCCGTCCGTCCCAGCGGTTGAAATCGCCGACCACCGAGACGCGCTTGGCATTGGGCGCCCAGACCGCGAAGAGCACGCCGGCGATGCCCTCATGCGTGATCGCGTGGGCGCCGAGCTTGTCGTAAAGCCTCAGATGCGTGCCCTGGGCGACATAATAATCGTCCATGGGGCCGAGGATGGGACCGAAGGAGTAAGGATCGACGACCGTCCACTGTCCGGTCGCGTTCTTGGCATCGTAGAAAACCGGGGACTGGTTTTTGAGCGCGACCTTGCCTTCGAAATAGCCCGGTCCCTGCCCGGCTTCGAGCTCGCCCAGCGCCGTGCCGTCGAGGGTGAAGGCGGCCACCGTCTCGGCATCCGGAATGACGGCGCGGGCGACATAGTGGGATCCCGCTTTGTGCACACCGAGCTTCGCGAACGGATCGCCATGGGTCCCCGAAACAAGTGCGGCGATCTCCGCCGCCTCGAGTTGCCATCGCGCTTCCGTCATTCGACCTCACATGGATGGCACGGTCCAGATTTCCCGCGCATAGTCACGGATCGTCCGGTCGGCTGAGAACCACGCCATATTGGCGGTGTTGCGGATGGCCTTGTCATGCCAGCGCGGCGGCGTGCTCCACAAGGCATCGATCTCGCGCTGCGCCTTGGCGTAGGCGGCGAAATCGGCGGCCACCATGAACCAGTCGCTCGAGGTCAGGAGATCGATCAATCCCTTGTAGCGATCGGGCTCGCCCGGCGAAAACACACCTGATCCCATCATATCGAGTACATCCCGCAATTCCGGCGTCGCCTCGATGACGGCGCGCGGATCGTATCCGGACGCCCGGCGGGCCGCAACTTCCTCGGCGGTCATGCCGAAGATCACGATATTGTCGGCGCCGACCCGGTCGCGGATCTCCACATTGGCACCATCGAGCGTGCCGATGGTGAGTGCCCCATTCAACGCGAATTTCATGTTGCCGGTTCCCGACGCTTCCATGCCGGCGGTCGAGATCTGCTCGGAAAGGTCGGCCGCCGGGATGATGAGCTCGGCCAGGCTCACATTGTAATTGGGGACGAAGACGATCTTGATGAGACCGCGCACGGAAGGGTCGGAATTGACCACGCGCGCGACGTCATTGATGAGCCTTATGATCAGCTTCGCCTGCCAATAGCTCGCCGCCGACTTGCCGCCGAAGATCTTGACCCTGGGTACCCATCCCTTCTCCGGATGCGAGCGGATCTGGTTATAGACCGAGATCGCCTCCAGGATATTGAGAAGCTGGCGCTTATATTCGTGGATGCGCTTCACCTGCACGTCGAACATGGCGGCGGGATCGACCCTGACGCCCATGCGCTGGATCTCTCGCGCCAGCCTCTCCTTGTTGGCGCGCTTGATCCCGGCAAAGCGTTCCTGGAAGGCGCTGTCGCCGGCGAATTTGTTGAGATCGGCGAGCAGCTCGAGGTCATCGAGCACGTCGATGCCGATGGTGTCGCAGATGAGGCGCGTGAGGCCTTCATTGGCCTGGAACAGCCAGCGCCTTGGCGTGATGCCGTTGGTCTTGTTGGTGATGCGGCCGGGAAAGGCCTCGTTCAGGTCCTTGAAGACGGTGGTCTTCATGAGCTCCGTATGCAGGCCCGACACGCCATTGACCTTGTGGGAGCCCGCGAAAGCGAGCTGCCCCATGCGCACCCGCCGCCCATTATGCTCATCGATGAGCGAGATCGCCGATAGCACGGCATCGCTGGCCGATCGTCCACGCGCCTCCTGCAGGAGCTTGGCGTTGATCGCATAGATGATCTGCATGTGCCGCGGCAGCAGTCGCTCGAAGAGATGGAGCGGCCACGTCTCGAGCGCCTCCGGCAGGAGCGTATGGTTGGTGTAGGAAATGCAAGCGCGGGTCAGCTCCCAGGCATGGTCCCAGTCGAGATCGTGCCGGTCGACCAGGATGCGCATGAGCTCGGCCACAGCGACCGCCGGATGCGTGTCGTTGAGCTGGATCGCCACCTTGTCGGGCAGGCTTGCGAGCGAACCGAACTGCTTGATGTGGCGCCGGATGAGATCCCTGAGCGAGGCCGAGACGAAGAAATATTCCTGCCTGAGGCGCAGTTCCTGTCCGGCGAGCGTGCTGTCGGAGGGATAGAGCACTTGCGTGATGGTTTCGGCGCGCGCCTGCTCGGTAAGCGCCCCCAGATGATCGCCGCGATTGAAGGCATCGAGCCGGATCGGGTCGAGCGCCTGGGCGCCCCACAGCCGCAGCGTATTCACCCTCTTGCCGCGCCAGCCGGCGATCGGTGTGTCGAAGGCGACCGCCTGCACCGTCTCGCTCGGGATCCAGGTGTGCTTGAGCGAATTGTCCTCCATCTCCACCGTCTCGACGGTGCCGCCGAAGCCGATCTCATAGGCCGCTTCCTGGCGCTCGAACTCCCAGGGATTGCCATGGGCGAGCCAGTCTTCCGGCACTTCGATCTGCTGGCCGTCCTTGATCTTCTGCTTGAACAGGCCATGCTGGTAGCGGATGCCATAGCCATAGGCCGGGATGTCGACGCTCGCCATGCTCTCCATGAAGCAGGCGGCGAGCCTGCCGAGGCCGCCATTGCCGAGCGCCGCATCGGCTTCGAGCGCCTCGATCAGATCGAGCTCGACATTGAGGCTCTTCAGCGCCTGGGTGACGGGCTCGACGAGACCCAGATTGCTCATCGCATCGCGCAACAGGCGGCCGATGAGGAATTCGAGCGACAGATAATAGACGCGCTTGGCGTTCTTGGCATAGGCATCGCGCGTCGAATTCATCCAGTGGTCGATGATGCGGTCGCGCACCGCATGGATGGTGGCGGCGAGCCAGTCATGGTTGCGCGCGACGAGCGGGTCCTTGCCCACCGTATAAGCGAGCTTCTCCAGGATTTCGGCCCGAAGCGTTGCGGCATCGGTGCGCCTGGGCGCCGGCTTCGGCGCTTCGGGGTGGATTTGCGTGACAGTTTGAACCATGGGCCCTCGGCAAGTTTATGCTCCCGTATTATAGGGTGAACAGCAAGACTATTTGACGGGGTTAAGATGCCGCGCTTCGCTGCAAATTTGAGCATGATGTTCCCGGAAATCCCCTTTCTGGAGCGCTTCGCGGCGGCCCGCAAAGCCGGCTTTACGGGCGTGGAATTCCTCTTTCCCTACACTTTCGCCAAGGCCGACATCCTTGCCCGGCGGAAGGAGGCAGGACTTGCCCAAATTTTGTTCAATACCCCGCCGGGGAATTGGGAGGCCGGCGAGCGTGGCTTCGCCGCCCTTCCCCGCAAACAGGACGCCTTCCGGCGCACGTTCGAACAGGCGCTGGATTATGCCGTCGCTCTCGAAAATCCGCGCATTCACGTAATGGCAGGAATCCCCGCGGCCGACGATGACCTCGAGGCCTGCGCCGCCTGCTTTGTCGAGAATCTGAGCTGGGCCGCGAGCCTCGCCGGACCTCAGATCATCACCCTCCTCATCGAGCCCCTCAATCCGGTCGACATGCCAGGCTACTTCCTGAAATCGGCCGACCAGGCGGCCGAGATCCTGAAGCGCGTCGGCGCCCCGAATGTGAAACTGCAATATGACCTCTATCATCAGCAGATGAGCCGCGGCGCCGTCGCAGAGACCTTGCGCAGGCATTTGGGGATCATCGGCCATATCCAGGTCGCGGGCGTCCCCGGCCGCAACGAGCCCGATGCCGGACAGGAGCTCAATGTGTCCTATCTCTTCAAGCTCATCGACGAGCTTGGCTATGACGGCTGGATCGGTTGCGAGTATCGCCCGCGCAATGGGACCGACGCGGGCCTAACCTGGCTGCGACCCTACGGCATCGGTCAGCTGGATAGATGACGGGCGATAACCGGCGCGTTGCTATTGTCGGCGCCGGCCCCGCGGGCCTCGTCGGCGCGCGCTTCCTCAAGTCCCGAGGATTCGAACCGGTCCTGTTCGACCGGGGCCGGCGGGTCGGCGGTCAATGGGATCACACCGCGCCGATGAGTGGCGTCTGGCCGGACATGCGGGCCAATACGAGCCTGATCCTGACCCGCTTCAGCGATCTCGACTACGCTCGGGGCACCGCCGCATTTCCGCATAATGAACAGGTCCGCGCCTATCTCGAAGCCTATGCGGCGCGGTTCGACCTCTTGCCCGCGATCCGGCTCGCCACGATCGTCGATGAGATTGCTCGCGCGCCGGATGGCGGATACAGGCTCACGGCGACTGACGCCAACGGAGCTGAGATCGTAGAGACCTTCCCTCGCGTCGTGATCGCATCGGGCCGCTACAACCTTCCGGCGACGCCGGATATCGAGGGACTCTCCTCCTTTGCGGGTCGGGCCGGCCTGCGTCACGCCTTCGACTATGACGGACCGGATGAATTTCAGGGCGCCAGGGTGCTCGTCGCCGGCGGCAGCAACAGCGCCCTCGAGATCGCCTGCGACCTGGCGCGTCTCGGCGCAGCCAGCGTCACGATTGCGATGCGACGGCAGCGCTATGTCGTCCCGAAGCTCATCGCCGGCGTGCCTGTCGACAATATCGGCCTGACGCGCTTTGCGGCACTCGCCGCCGAGACCTTCCCGCCCGAGGTCACCGCGGCGGCGCTCAAGGCCTTCATCCTCGAAGCCTCGGGCAATCCCGCCATCTACGGCGCCCCGCCCCCGGCAGAGAACCTGCTTGAGGCAAGGGTCGCTCTGAATCAGGACTACGTGCCCCTCCTCGCCGAGGGCCGGCTCACGACGCGACCGTGGATCACGCGCATGGAAGGCCGGACCGTGTGGTTCGAGGACGGCACGTCGGCGGCGTTCGACGCGGTCGTCATGTGCACCGGCTACAAGCTGTCGCTGCCCTTTCTGTCCCGGGAGATCAGGGAAATCCTCGCCACCGACGATACCCATATCGACCTCGCGGATTCCACCTTCCATCCTGATCTCGACGGTTTGGCCTTTCTCGGCCTCTATCCGCTCATCGGTCCCTACTTTCCCGTCCTTGAGCTCCAGGCGCGCTATCTCGCCTATGCCTGGAACGGGGCGATACCTCGCCCGGCACGCGCGCAGCTCATGGCGGAAGTCGCGGCCTATCGAAAGAGGCGCGGAGGACCGCAGGGGCGAATGATGCATGCCATGGCGATCCGTTTCGCACGGCTCGCGGGCGTCGAGCCTCAACCGGCGGAGACGCCTCAAATCGCCCGCGCCCTGATGTTCGGACCATTGACGGCTAACTCGTTCCGTCTCGTCGGGCCCGACGCGCTTGACGGCGCAGCCGGCATCATCGCCGGTGACGCTGCCCGATATGGCGCTGTGTCTGAGCCGGACTTCACGGATTCAGAGCGCGACCGCCTCGCTGGGCTGGCTGGCACGCGAAACGATTCCGGGCTGGCACGCCTCGCTCAAAAAGCGGGAGTCCCGAAAGGACTCCCGAAGTAACGCACGAGACTAACCCCGGCGCAGCTCAAGGCTCCGGCGCGACCACGATATAATCGCCATCGTCATCATAATCGTCATAATCACGGTCACGGACGACATAGTCATCCTCATAAACGTGATAGGTGCGACGGACACGAGGATAGGCATAGGCATCATACCATCCATAGTCCTCGTAATAGCGATAACGCGGACTGACCTGATACGTGTAGAACGGAACGCCGAAATGGACCTCGACATCCGTGTCGGCCGCTGCCGGCATTGTTCCGATCAGGCCGATCGGAAGAGCGATGGAACATGCAAATAATGCTTTCCTGAACATATTCACCTCCGTGATGAATCTGTGATGGGAAAACGATGCGTATCTGCCGCTGTTCCTACACGATAGATTACCGTTTGTTACGGGATGCGGCGATCGCGTCACGCTTCTGCCGCTATTTGCCCGTCAGCAGGTCGAGATCGACGGCATCGGCCATCGCCTTGTATCCGGCATCATTGGGATGGAGATGGTCGCCGCAATCATAGTCCGCCCGGATATGGCCGGGCTTGGCCGGATCCTCGGTCGCCTTATCGAAATCGATGACGCCGTCGAAGGCCCCGCTCGAGCGGATCCACGCATTGACCGCCTGCCTGACCTTCTCTTTCTCCGGCGTGTAGTAGCCTTCCATGGGCGTGCCCTTGAACGTGTCGGTGAAGGGTGTCAGCGTCGCACCCACCACGCGGATTCCCTGCGCCTGGGCGCGGTCGATGATCTGCTTGTAGCCGAGGATGATCTCGTCCTGCGCGCGCTGTTTTTCCTCCGGTGTGACACTTTTCTCGCCCGGCCAGCCGATATCGTTGATCCCTTCCATAATCACCAGCGTGGCGACGCGCGGATGGCTCAGCACATCGGCGTTGAGACGGGAGAGCGCATTGATGCCCATGCCGTCGCTCAAGATCCTGTTGCCCGAGATCGCTTCATTGACGACTGCGATATTGGCATGGCCCGCGGCCTGCAGCCGCTCGGCGATATGGTCCGGCCAGCGATTGTTCTGATCCGGCGTCGAGCAGTTGCCGTCGGTGATCGAGTCGCCGAAGAACACGATGGCCTTGGCATCGCTTGGCGCATCGACCAGTATCCGTGTGAGGAACAGGCGCGACTTGAGCGTGCTCTCGGGCTTGAAGCCGGGGTCCTTGGTGAAATCGCCCGGGCCCGAGATATAGGCCGTCTGCACGCCGTCCCAATGAACCGTGGACAGCGCCGTCTTCTTCGGGAGATAGATGCTGACCGACAGGCTCGCCAGCGCATTGACCGGAAGCTCGACCGGATCGCTGACGATCGGCGCCTTGGGCGGCACGCTGACGGAGCTCTGCCCGTTCCAGGTAAGCGCCTTTGCGCTGCCTTTCTCGACCGCCCCGTCTTCCGCTGCAATGGCGATCGTCGCTGCACCGATGGTGAGCGGCCTCGCGCCATATTCATTGGAGAGCACGACCCGGATGCGGTTGCCGCCAATACTGACCCGCGCCGTCTGGCGGATTGTCTGATTGTCCACGGCTTCCGCGATGCCCATGGGCGCCGGCAGCTCGTCATTCCAGCGCGCTTGCGGACTTGCCGCCCAGCTGGTGATCCAGCTTCCGGCATCCGCAGCACGGCTCGGACCGGCGGATATATTCACAACTATGATGGCGAAAAGGGCGGAAGCAGCGGCACGCAGGCTGAAGAGCTGAGACATCGTGACACCCGGTTGGCACAGAGGTTCAGTGCTCTAACAGACTATTGACCATGCGCTTCAGGCACAATTCAACTTGCGTAGCACCGCTCTTCCCTTTGGTCACACCAAGGAGTGTCACTGACGAGAGATCCATGAGGGAGCTTGTGTGAGCTCCCTCATGTTTGTCGCTAGGTCATCCGCGCGTGATGCGCCCACTTTCTCGGTCGACGCGCAAATGGACCCTGTGGCCATTGCGGTCGGCGCGGAACGAATAGGTCTCGCCGTTGCAATCGCGGGCCTTGACGTCTTGATAACCCTCCTCGCGCACGATCTTGCGCGCGGTGACGCAGTCCAGCGGACCATGATGGACGACGCCGGCCTTGTCGATGGGAATGGCATGTTTTGGAACATAGTCCTGCTCCGTCGCCGGCATCGCCGCCGACGCGGACAGGATCGGCAGGCCGAAGGGCAGCGCCACTGCGCTTGCCAGGATCACTTGACGCAACATGGCACACCTCCATGATGTTGTTGCGTATCCACAACCATGGATCGGGCCAATTGTTCTCGTTACGGCAGATTAAACTTTGTTCATCGCCCCGGCGCCTTGCCCAAAGTCATGTCATGTACTTTCGGCAATTCTTTCGGCGGGTGCGCTGATCATCCCCCCACTTGCGCCTTGATCAGCGCATTGACCTTGCCTGCCTGCTCCATTTGCGGCATGTGGCCGGCACCCTCGATCACCTCGACCTTGGCGCCCGTCACGCCCTTCGCGTGCGCCAGGGGAATGATCTTGTCCT
>JAKATG010000004.1:88145-388732 GCA_021828105.1 Pseudomonadota bacterium | reverse complement strand
GGTGTGGCAGATGCCGGTCGCCTTGATCTCGACCAGCACCTCGCCTTCGCGCGGACCTTCGAGGTCGACCTCGACGATCTCGAGCGGCTTGGCTTTCTCAAAGGCAACGGCGGCGCGGGTTTTCATGTCCACGATTCTCCTTCAGCATTTTTCATCGATCTAGCCCGGCGGGCGCCGGGCCGTCCACCCCAAGACAGGATCGCGGAATCAGGCCTTGAGGACGCCCGAGGCCTTGGCGACATGGGTGGCGATGTAATCCATGAGCGGCGGCGACAGGCAGTCATAGGGCTCGAGGCCAATTTCCTTGAGCCTCGCTCTGACAGCGCCCATCTGATCGGGTTTCGCGCCGGATTCGATGATCGAGGAAACGAAGGCCGCGAATTGCGGCGGCGACCAGCCTTGCTCCTTGGACAACTCCGTGTGGATGAAGTCGAGGCCATAGAAAGGATGCTTGGTGTTCTCGACCCGGCCATACATATGAACGCCGCAGCCGGTGCAGGCTTGGCGCTGGATTGTGGCATTGGCATCAACGACCTTGAGCTTGTTGCCATTGGCGGTGACGGAAAGGCTGTCGCGCGGCACAACGGCGACGACCGAGAATACCGCACCTTCCGGCTTCCAGCACTTGGTGCAGCCGCAAGCGTGATTATGGGCGCTCTGGCTCGTTATCTTGACCGTCACCGGATTGCTCGCGCATTTGCACGTAAGCGTGCCGCCCTTGAAGTTTTCGGCAGCCGGCTTGAATCCATTGTCGACCGACGGATGAATGGCAACTGGCATTAAAACTCCTCCCTGTTGAGCACAAACTACTGGAGGGGCGCTGAACCCAGCACCCTCATCTCTCATTTTGCAGAAATCCCCCTAGGTCAGGATACCGCCTTGAGAAGGCGACAGCAAGCCACCAGCCTTTCACCGGTGCGATCATCGTGAGACGGCTTGCGTTCTACTGTCTGCGGACATGCGCGCTGCCGGCTGCGGTCATGGCTTTCAGCGAAATGCTCAGCCGCTTCAGGAGCCTCATGATCCATCCCGATGCGGCATTGGGAATCGCGGGACGGCTTTTCATTGGTGCTGTCCGAAGGGCCAAAGCCTCTCGCTCGATTTCCTTGAGATGCATCATTGGGCCAAGCGGATTGACGTCGGACATGGCGTTGTCTCCTTCAGCTGCTTTTTCACGTCACCCACCCGGTTGACGCGGTGAGAGGATGGCGCTATGGCTAGCAACTAGTAAACTGGTCTACTAGACATGCTGGAAAAAAATAACCCGACCCGTGACCGGCTGATCGCCGAAGGCCTCAAGGTCTTGATTTTGAAAGGTTTCGACGGAATCGGTCTGAACGCCATCCTGCATTCGGCCGGCGTGCCCAAGGGCTCCTTCTACTATTTCTTCAAGAGCAAGGAGGAGTTCGCCGGCGCGGTTCTGGACGCCTATGAGCGCCACTATGTCAACATGCGCGCTGAAATATTCAAAGACACGTCCCGCAGCCCCTTGCAGCGGCTTCGCGACTATTTCGACGCGGCCGAACGTCTGCATCTGGCCGAAGCGCCTCTTGGAGGGTGCCTTTACGGGGTCCTGAGCCAGACCGCCGCCGCGCGCAGCCCCGAATTCAGGGCAAGGCTTGCCCGGGTGTTCGTCACCTGGGAAAGACAGCTGCGCAGATTGCTGGAAGAGGCACAGGCCGCTGGCGAAGTCGATCCGAGGCTCGATGCCAAAGAGGCGGCAGCCTTTCTTATCGATTGCTATGAGGGAACGCTGGTCCGCATGAAGGTCGACGGCGATCGAAATTCATTCCGCAGATTCCGGCGCCTTGCGCTCGAGTCCCTCGCGATCGACAAACGATCACAGTGACCGATATTGCACTGCCGCTATTTTGATTGCTTCTGCTTCCGTTCAGGCTTTTTTCGTTGCTGCTCTTTCGGTGGCGGTGGAGGCCGCTTTGGTTTCCCCAATTTGTCCGGGTCCACGCCGGCTATGCCGTTTACATTGTCGCCGGGAAGGACATTGAGCACACGGGAGTTCACCACCAGACGAAGCGGGCCGGGAAAGACCTGTATGATTTTTTCGCCGGGAGGAAGTGGAGCGGCGGGAGGAGGGTTCAGGCTGACCCAGACCACATCATCTGGGGTAAGATCGTTCTGGTCGCGGTTGCGAATGGCGAGTGCATCGATGTTGACGTTCGGCCCCAACCCCAACTGCGCGGCCGTAGCCCAAACGCGCGGCGGTGTTCCCGCTCCGGTCGCCGGATCAATGTCGACGCGAATGATGTCCGCCGGCCCCCAGTTTTGACCGGGCACAGGGCCGCGTACTGAAAAATAGACGCTTTGGCTTGTGGCACCCGTCGTGAACACCAAGCCGTCAATGTCGGACTCATTGGCGGCACCGCCCGTGGGCGTGAGGCCAAGTGCCACCGAGTCCGCCGTGAGCCCACGCGTGATCGGCACCATACCCACGCCAGGCGCGAAGCGGGCCGTCAGGAAAAAGATATCACCGGCAGCACCATTGCCGTTGACCTGCACGCGTACCGCGCCGGCCCCTGGTTGGGGGCCAGCCGGCAAGCCTCGGGTGGCTCGATCAACAGAATAAAAGATGGCGACGAAAGCCGTCGGGCTGATCGGGACGATCTGGTCGTGACCGAAGCTCAACCCGTCGATTTCCGTTGCAGCCGGGAGTCCCAGCGCAGTTGCCGATATGACCACGCCGAGCCCGCTTTCGAGAATGTCCGCCTGGCTAACTGCGGGCACCTCGGGTGATTGCTCATCCAAGCTAAAGAGAAATTGAGCCTGTGCGAGATTGCTCTGCAGCCATAGGGCCGCGGCGATGGCGATCAAAGTGCTTCGAGATTTCATCGGCCTTCTCCCCTTAGGGCTTGGCTGTCGTCTCGGGTGCCTTCGTCTCGGGTGGTTTCGTCTCAGGTGCTTTCGTCTCAGGTGCTTTCGTCTTAGGTGTCTTCGTCTCAGATGTTTTCGCCTCGGGGGCTTTCTTCTCGGGCATTTTCTCAGGCACCGATTTCGGCGCGCGCTCGAGCAGGATCTTGCCGGACGGATCGATGGGATTGCCCTTCGGGTCCGACATGATGACATGGACGTGGTTGGGCACTTCCGGCGGATAGACGGGATGAAGGTCCTGGGCCTTGCCGAGCACGGTCTCGCCAGCCTTCACCTCATAGCGGCTCTTGTCCTTCAGCGCCTTGTCGATCTCAGGTGTCAGTTCGACGAAATAGATGCTGACGCGGTAGCCGTCCTTGTTGCGCAAGATGAGGCCCTGGAATTCCTTGCGCGGATCCTTGCGCATCTCGACCCAGCCATCGATCGTCGCATAAATCGGATCGCCGGGCTTGGTGAGATAATCGGCACCGCCATAGAAGCGAAGCTTCGTCTTGTCGAGCCGGTCGGTGAGGAAGCCGCCGCCACCGCCCTTCTCGCAGCAGGGGCGGATCTCGCCCGACTTGGTCGGCGGCACGAGCTTCTCCTTCTCGGGGAAGCCTTCGCCGAGCTTGGCATTGGGCAAGAGGAAGCGCCGGAACTTGTAGACGTCGCGATCCTCGATCTCGGACGGCGTCAACTCCTTGGTCTTCACATAGGCGGCGAATTTGCTGAGCTCCTTGTCACGATCGGTGGCTTTTGGATCGGTGTCATCGCCGCGGTACTTCTTCTTGGGGTTCTTCGGGTCATAGGCATAGGTGCCTTTCTTGTCGCGCCCGACGCTGCTGTTGACGCGGCATTTCCGGTTCTCGGAGAGCTTGCAATAGCCTCTTTCCATGTCGCGGCCGAGCTTGCGCGCGCCGCGCCCGATGGCATTGCCCGCATCCTCGACACCCTCGCCGATGGCGCGGCCAACCTTGTTGGCGCCGCGCTTGATGTCGGTGAGGAAATCGGCATTCGCGGATCCCGACTCCGCCGCCGAAAAGGCGACGAGAAGCGTGCAACAAAGAGCAAGGCGCTTGAGGGTCATGAGCTTCCGCCTTTCGATGTCCGATGGACGCCAGAATCGCATCCCGGCTCGAAGATTACAATGACGATCCGTGTGGTTGGACCCACATCTTGTGGGAAGAATTCGCTAACCGCATAGTGCGTTTTCGGTTTGTTTCCGTAGAGGAACCACAGACGACACGATACACTTTGAATAGAAGTTTGGTCGGTCAGTGGTGAGTATCATGGCAGCTCCAGGGCGCGCTTATTGGAAGGGTTTCCTCAGGCTCTCCCTCGTCTCCGTCGGCGTCGCCGCCTACAATGCCGTCGATCCGGGCGCCGAAATCAAATTCAACCAGATCCACAAGCCGACCGGCCAAAGGATCAATTACACCAAGACCGTCAAGGGCCTGGGCCCCATCGACAATGCCGACATCGTCAAGGCCTATGAGGTCGACGAGAACACCTATGTGACGCTCGAGCCGGAAGAGCTCGCGGCGATCAAGCTCGAAAGCACGAAAACACTCGAACTCAAGCAGTTCGTCGAGACCGAGGAGATCGATCCGCGCTATTTCGAGCGTCCCTATTATCTCGTGCCGGTCGATGAGCATGCGGTCGAAGGCTATCTCGTCATCCGCGACGCCCTGAAGAAGAGCGGCAAGCTCGGCGTCGGCCAGGTGACCATGTCGGGACGCGAATATCTCGTCGCCGTCGGCCCGCTCAGCCAGGGCATCGGCATGCATATCATGCGCTATGCCGACGAGATCAGATCGACGGCACAGTATTTCGGCGACCTGCCCGACCAGAAGCTCGATTCGGAGATGGTGGCGCTGGCGGGCGAGCTCATCGGCCGCAAGGCTGCGAGCTTCAAACCCGAGCAGTACAAGAACCGCTACTCGACGGCGCTGCAGGAGCTGGTGAAGGAGAAGGCCAAGGGCCACAAGATCGTCGCCACAAAGGAAGACCGGCCGACCGGCACCAATGTCGTCGATCTCATGGATGCCTTGAAGCGGAGCGTCAAAGGCGACAAGGTGGCGAAAGAGCCCGCCGCTCAGAAAGCCGCCACGGCCAAGGGTGGCGACAAATCCCCGCCGAAGAAGAAGGCGGGCGGCGGCAGCCGGCGTTAGACTGGTTTCCCCAAACGGAACGCCTTATGTTCGTCGCATGACGAAGCTCGATCCTGTCTCGCATGGCGACGCCTAGCTCTGCGAAAAAGCCCAAGAAGCGCGCGTCCGGCCGTCTCAAGGCCTATCGCGAGAAGCGCGATTTCACCAGGACAGCCGAGCCCAAGCCCAAGATCCGCCGAGAGAAGGCCTGGCGCTTCGCCGTTCAGCGCCATGACGCGCGCCGGCTCCATTTCGACCTCAGGCTCGAGCTCGACGGCGTGCTCAAGAGCTGGGCCGTCGCCAAGGGCATCAGCATGGTTCCGGGCGTCAAGCGCCTCGCGGTCCAGACCGAGGACCATCCGCTCGACTATCTCACCTGGGAAGGCACCATCCCCAAGGGCGAATATGGCGGCGGCACCATGATCGTGTGGGATCGCGGCACCTGGATGGCCGATGGCGATCCGCGCGAAGGCATCAAGCAGGGCAAGTTCATTTTCGCGCTGAATGGCGAGCGGCTCAGAGGCCACTGGCACTTCGTGCGCATGAAGCGGAAACCCGGCGAGACCAAGGACAACTGGCTGCTGTTCAAGGGCGATGATGAATATTCGATCGGCGCCGCCGATCCCGAGCCTTCCGCAACCGAGCTCACCTCCGTCATCTCCGGCCTCACCAATGAGGATCTCGAGAAGCGCAAGCGGGTCAGGCCCGACCACAAAGCGCGTGAGAAGATCAGGAAGGAAAGCGGCGCCTCGGCCGCGCGCTACGGCAAGCTTGAAGGCGCCAAGAAGGGCATCCTGCCGGTCTTCGTCGAGCCCGCCTTGGCGGAAACACAGGATGGGCCGCCCACCGGCAAGGGCTGGCTGCATGAGATCAAGCAGGACGGCTATCGCATGCAGGCACGGATCGATGGCGGCAAGATCAAGCTCCTGACGCGAACGGGACTTGATTGGACAAAGCGCTTTCCGACCATCGCCAAGGCGCTCGAGCAATTGCCGGTGAGCTCCGCCCTGATCGACGGCGAGATCGTCGCCCAGGAAGAGAGCGGCATATCGACCTTCACCGCTTTGCAAAGCGACCTGCGCGACGGGCGGCGCGACCGGCTGGGCTATTTCCTGTTCGACCTTCTCTATTGCGAAGGCGTCAATCTCACCGGCGTCGTCCTCACGGAGCGAAAGGAAGCGCTGGAGGAGATTTGCCAATCGCTTCCCGCATCGTCATTGATCCGCTACAGCCAGCACATGGACGAGGGCGACGCCCGCACCATTTTCCAGCATGCCTGCCAGATGGGGCTCGAAGGGCTGATCTCGAAACGCGCCGATGCGCCCTATCGCAGCGGCCGCACCACTACGTGGATCAAGTCCAAATGCACCTTGAGCGATGAGTTCATCATCATCGGCTATGTGCCGTCCTCGACCTCGCGCCAGGCGGTGGGCTCGCTGGTGCTGGGCTTCTATGAGGGCAAAGGCAAGGAGCTCGTCCATGCCGGGCGCGCCGGCACCGGTTTCACCGACGAGACGGCGCTCGCTCTGCGTAGCGGTCTTTCGGCGATCGAGACGGCAAAACCCAAATTCAAGCGGCCGATCGAGCGGGAATCGCTCGAGGGCGTGCGCTGGGTCGAGCCCCGCCTCGTCGCCGATATCCAGTTCAGAGGCTGGAGCCCGGACAAGCTTTTGCGCCAGGCTGCCTTCAAAGGTATCCGCGAGGACAAGGCGCCAGAGGACGTCGTGCTCGAGGAACCCTGGAACCGGAAGGGGACGCGCGCCAAGGAGGTGCCGAGCGGCGCCAAGCTCACGCATCCCGATCGCATTCTCTGGCCGCAAGACGGCATGACCAAACAGGGCCTCGCCGAGTTCTATACCGATATCGCCGACTGGATCCTGCCGCATGTCACCGGCCGGGTGCTGAGCCTGGTGCGCTGCCCAGGCGGCGTCGGCAAGTCCTGCTTCTATGCCAAGCATATGTGGGAGGGCGCGGGCAATGCCTTCGAGCCCGTCGATGTCGGCGAGGCCGAGCCGATGATGGCGATACGCGATCTCGATGGGCTCCTGGCGCTGGTGCAAGCCAATGTGCTGGAGATCCATCCCTGGGGATCGCGCGTCGATAAGCTCGAGCAGCCGGACCGGATCATCTTCGATCTCGATCCGGGCGAAGACGTCGCCTGGGAAGAGGTCATTGCGGCCGCGGTCGAGGTCAAGGAGCGGCTCAAGGCGCTCGGCCTCGAAAGCTTCGTCAAGACCACGGGCGGCAAGGGCCTCCATGTGGTGAGCCCGATCGTGCCCGAGGCGCAATGGGAGGAGGTCAAGGCCTTCACCAAGACATTCGCCGAAGCGATGGCGGCGGATTCATCGAAGTATCTGGCGGTGATGAGCAAGTCGCGGCGCAAGGGCCGGATCTTCGTCGATTATCTGCGCAACGGACGCGGCGCCACGGCGGTCGCCGCCTATTCGACCCGCGCCCGGAACGGGGCGACGATCTCGGTGCCGCTCACCTGGGCCGAGCTCAAGACCGGCATCAGGGCCAATCACTTCACCATCGACAATCTCCGCCAGCGGCTCAGCCACCGCAAGCGCGATCCTTGGGCGCAATTCTTCACGCTCAAGCAGAAATTGCCGCGACGAAGCGCTTGAGGCTCTTCTCGACGAAGCGCGCCACGTCCTCCTCAGGCTCGAAGCCCCACCACAGAAGCGAGCCCTGCCAGTGCGTGGCCATCAGGAGCCCGACATCCTTCGGCGCCGACGGAATTCCTGAGAAGCAGCGGTCGAGCGCCTCAGACAAAGCCCGACGCCAGGCGGTGCCGCGGGCGCGGAGCACCGGATCGCGCAGATCCTCGCGCAAGATGAGCAAGCCCTCGGCATAGGATTCGATCCCGCCATAATCGCCCGAAAGCGCCGTCAATAGCCGGACAGCGCCTTGCGGCGTCCTCGGCATACTGGCCGCGAGCTGCGCGGTCTTGGCATCGAGCCCGTCCCAGGCATAGAGCAAGGTCGCCTGCATGAGCCCGGCCTTGGTCTTGAAGCGCTGTACCAGGGTGGCCGGCGCCAAGCCGCAGGCTTGCGCAAGGCGCGCGAAGGTCAAGGCTTCCGGCCCCTCCTGATGGATGAGCCGGTGGGCGGCCGCGAGCACTTTTTCGTCGGACTGGGTTTTTGGACGCGGCATCTTGACTTTCATTTATAAACGAACGATCATTTATATATTATTCTGCGGGTCATTGGCAAGGCGTCAGTCAGTTGGAGGAGAGTCATGAAGCTTCAGGGAAAAGTCGCGCTTGTGGCGGGCGCGACGCGCGGCGCCGGGCGCGGCATCGCGACCGAATTGGGTGCCGCCGGGGCCACGGTCTATGTCACCGGCCGGACGACCCGCCTGAAGCCATCCGAATATCAGCGGCCCGAGACGATCGAGGAAACCGCCGAGATCGTGTCATCGCTTGGCGGCAAGGGCATCGCCGTAGAGGTCGATCATCTCGTCTCGGCCGAGGTCGCCAAGCTCATCCAGCGCATCCGGGACGAGCAAGGCCGCCTCGACATATTGGTGAACGACATCTGGGGCGGCGAGAAGCTGTTCGAATGGAACAAGGCGGTGTGGCAGCACAATCTCGAAAACGGCCTCAGGCTCTTGCGCCTCGGCATCGACACACATCTCATCACCGCGCATCACGCCCTGCCCTTGCTGATCGAACGGCCGGGCGGCCTCCTGGTCGAGGTGACGGACGGCACCGCCGACTACAATGCGACCCATTACCGGCTGTCGCCCTTCTATGATCTCGCCAAGGTCGGGGTGACGCGCATGGCGTGGGCGCATGCCAAGGACCTCAAACCCCATGGCGCGACATCGGTTGCGATCACGCCCGGCTGGCTGCGCTCGGAGATGATGCTCGAGCATTTTGGCGTGCGCGAGGACAATTGGCGCGAGGCCACGGCGAAAGTGCCGGATTTCGCGATATCGGAAACGCCGCGCTTCGTCGGACGCGCGGTGGCGGCGCTCGCCGCCGATCCCGACAGAGCGCGTTTCAACGGGCAATCGCTGTCGAGCGGCGGGTTGGCGCAGGTCTATGGCTTCACCGATCTCGACGGATCGCGGCCCGACGCCTTCCGCTTCATCGTGGAAGTCCGCGAGGCGGGCAAGCCCATCGACGTGACGGGCTATCGCTGATTTGATCCTCGCCCCGCGCAGCGGGGAGAGGAAGGGGCCCATTGCGCCCTTGCTCCGCCGAAGCAGTGCTACCTTTCTCCGTCGAAGCAAATCCTTGGCTTCGCGAAGGCGAGAGCAATGGGAAGGTGAGGGGCTTTCTAAGGCGCGTATAACGCTCTATCACGAGCTCCAGTTGCACAAACGAAAACGGGAAATCGACAATTCACAAAATGCCCCTCACCCTCCCTCTTCCCGCTTCACGGCCGAGGGTAATTGCCAAAGATCATGACTAATCAATCATCCTCACGGTCGACTACCGGCATCCTGCTCATGACGCTGGCCATGCTGTCCATCCCCACGGTGGACGGCTTGGCCAAATATCTGAGTGCCGCTTATTCACCGCTCTTCCTCGGCTGGGCGCGCTATATGGTGGCATCGCTGATCGTGCTGCCGATCGCCGCCTTGCGCCCCCGCGGACAGGTCTTTCCCACAGAAGGGCGTGCCTCGCATGTCCTGCGCACGCTGTTCCTGGTCATATCGATGACCCTCTATTTCCTCGCTCTGGCGCGCATACCGCTCGCGACCGCGATCAGCGCCTTCTTCATCGGTCCGATCGCCGCGGTGCTGTTGTCGGTCTTCGTGCTGAAGGAGCGCATGACTTGGCCCAAGACGCTCAGTCTCGTTCTGGGCTTCCTCGGCGCGCTCGTCATCTTGCGGCCAGGCACTGAGATCAATCCCGGCATCCTGCTCGCTTTCGCTGCCGGCCTGTGCTTCGGCATCTACCTGGTGGCGACCCGGCTCGCGGCGCAAAGGAGCGATCCCTTGAGCACGCTTGCATTCCAATGCGCCGTCGGCACGCTCTTGCTGACGCCGCAAGCCATCGCTACCTGGGCCGTGCCGCAGTGGAACGACCTCGTCTTCTTCCTCGCCCTCGGCCTGTTCTCGGCCCTCTGCCATCTCCTGTCGATCGCCGCCTTCCGTTTCGCCGAAGCCTCTATGCTGGCACCTCTGGTGTATCTGGAGCTGATCGGCGCGGCCTTCATCGGCTATTATGCCTTCAATGAGATCCCAGACGCCTATACGGTCATCGGGGCGGGCCTCATCATCGCGGCGGGCCTCATCCTCCTGAAGAGATCAAGGGGCAGATAGCGACCCGCGAAGCCATCCAATTTGGCTAGTGTTTCGTGGAACTTAACCCGATAACCGGCGTTGAATCGGCGAGTACCGCGCTCACCTTCCGGGGCGCGATGCTCTTCTTTTACCCAATATGGAGACGATCATGACCAATCGTAATCCGCAGGACCAGAAGCACGTCCAGGGCCAGAAGCAAAAAGAAGAGGATAAGCGCCAGAAACAACAGCAGGCCGAGAATCCCGATCGCGAGCAGCAGGGCGGCTTCGATCCAAACAAGGATCGCCAGCAGGGCAATCCCGATCCGGTACGGCAAATGCCGGACCAGAGCCGCTAATCACTCAGGTAATCACTCAGGGCGCTTCGGCGCCCTGTTCCCTGGAGAACCAATGGAACGCGCCCATCCCAATCACGATCTGATCTCATCCCAGCAAGTGGAGGGAACCAGCGTCTTCGACCGCCAGGGCGAGAAGATCGGCAAGATCGATCATCTCATGATCAACAAGAAGACCGGTCAGGTGATCTATGCGGTGATGAGCTTCGGCGGCTTCATGGGCCTCGGCCACAATCATTATCCCCTGCCCTGGTCGGCGCTGTCCTACGATATGGACCTCGAGGGCTATCGCACCGCGGTCAGCGAACAGCAGCTGCGTGACGCGCCTGAATTCACCGATGATGCGTGGCAGGACCGCAACTGGGAAAGCCGGATCCACGACCATTATGGCGTGCCCTACTACTGGTAGCCATGGCAAAACACGAACAGCAGAGCACGGGCAGCAAGGAGATCGATGCCCGTTTTGCGAAGGTGACCTCCTGGGTGGCGCGCCAGGCGGGGAACCCCGTCGCTTTCGCGCTCGCCGCCTGCCTGATCATCGCATGGGCGGCGGCGGGGCCCTTCCTCGGCTATTCCGACATGTGGCAGCTCACCGTCAACACGGCGACGACGATCATAACCTTCCTGATGGTGTTCATCATCCAGAACTCGCAGAACCGCGACACCGAGGCGCTGCAGATCAAGATCGACGAACTCATCCGCGCCAGCCGCGGGGCGGAGAACGCCCTCCTCGACCTCGAGAATCTACCACAGAACAGCCTCGACGAGTTCCGCGACCATTATCGCAAGCTCGCCGAACATGCGCGCGCCAAGGGCTTCGACTTGGCCGCGGTCATTGCCGGCATGGAGGCGGAGAAGGAGCTCCTCAAGGCTCAGCGCCGCACCGGAAAACCGGACCAGAAAACGCGAAAACGCAAGCTATCTCTGGCTGTTAAGGGAACCTGATGCGCGAAAAGCGCGTTAGGAGAGTGACGGCCAGAGAATTCAAGGAGTTCCCTCATGAAAAGATTCGCCATCCCTGCAATCTCGCTCGCGGCTCTGATGGCGAGCGCAGTTGCTTTTGCCCAGACGACGCCGGACCAGCAGCCTTCCACGCAGCCCTCCCAGGAGATGCAGCAGAAGCAGCAACCGTCCACTGAAGCGCCAACGACGGCACCAGATCCGTCAAAGTCTTCGGAACAGCCGAAGGACGACACCACGGCTGAGCAACCCAAGCCGTCGGATTCCAACCTCGCCGTGACGGTCGATGCCGGCAAGGCGGTGCTCGCCACGAGCTTCATCGGCAGTGCCGTCTATACGACGACAGACGAGAATATCGGCGACATCAACGACCTGATCTTCGACGATAAGGGCGCGATCCAGGCGGTGATCGTCGGTGTCGGCGGCTTCCTCGGCATGGGCGAGAAGGACGTGGCCCTGCCTCTGGACAAGATCACCGTGACGAAGGACGAGAACAACGCGATCAAGCTGACGGTCCAGGCCTCGCGTGAGGAGCTGGAAAAGGCTCCCGCCTTCGACAAGACCCTGTTCCTGGTGAAGGCGCCGGCTTCAGGCTCGTCGCCGACGACGCCGACAACGCCGAGCGGCGGTTCGAGCACGACGCCGCAACAGTAACTGATAACGAGCTTGCCCGGCCCGGAGCGGACGAACCGCTCCGGGCCTTCTCAAAAGGGAGTTGAGACAAGTCCCAATGTTTCGAGTACTCTGCCGTGCTTTCCCGTAACAGACCTCAAGCGTATATCGTGCGACAGGCGGCAAACAGCAACAAGAGGGGAAACAAGGAGCGCGACGCGACAGCGGCCGCGATGCTCAATGACGTCTCGACGGCGGTGGGCCTGTCGGGCGCCATGCTCTACCACCAGGATAGCGATCTCAAATATGTATGGGTCAACAACCCGCCCGCCGGCTACCAGCCGCAACAATTCGTCGGCCACGCCGATGAGGATATCTTTTCCGCCGAAACCGTGAACATCATTGTCCCGGCCAAGCGCAAGGCCTTGGAGAGCGGCGAGCCGCAGACCGTCGAATTCCAGATGCTGGTCAACGGCAAGCCGCGATGGTTCGAACTGCGCATCGCGCCTGCCAGCCTGGACAAGAAACGGAAAGAGAAGGGCCTGCTCTGTGCCGCCATCGACATCGGCGAGCGCAAGCAAACCGAATATCATATGCGGGTGCTCCTGCTTGAACTGGCGCACCGGTCGAAGAACCTGCTTGCCGTCATCCAGGGCATCGCCAACCGCACCGGCCAGACGTCTTCGACCATCGACGAGTTCAATCAGCGATTTTCCGGCCGGTTGATGTCGCTGTCGCGCGCCCATGACATTCTTACCGACGAGAATTGGCGGGGCGCCGCAATGGGCGAGCTCATTCGCACGCAAGTGCTGCTCTTCGCCGGCAAGGCGGCGGAGCGCGTGCACTACGGGGGCGATCAGATGTCGCTCCGGCCGTCAGCGGCACAGCATGTGGCGCTGGCGCTCTACGAGCTCACCGCCAATGCACTGAAATTCGGCGCCTTGTCGGGTGAGACCGGCCGGGTCGACATCACCTGGTCCCTCATCGCGAAGGCTTCCGAGGCCAATCCCCTGTTCCAGATTCTGTGGACCGAGACCGCAGGCCCCAAGGTCGCGCCGCCCAATGCGCGGCATTTCGGCCGCGTCCTCCTCGAAGAGGTGGTGCCTCTGTCGGTACAGGGCAAAGCCAAGCTCGAATTCACCCCCGAGGGCATCAGCTACCGGCTGACCATGCCGCAAAGCGAGCTGATCTAGCCTTCTGACATTAAAGCGCGATGGTTTTTCCTCGAGTCACCATCGCGCTTTATCCTTTTGTTTGCGCATGATCTTTCGGAAAACCGGTATCCACTTTTCCGGATCATGCGCGAGGGAACAACCAGGTCACAGGCGCATTTTGTCCTCAGGCACATGTCAGCGCATGGAGGAACTCATGAACTGGGATCGTATCGAGGGTAACTGGAAGATGTTCAAGGGCCAGGTCCAGCAGCAGTGGGGAAAACTCACCAATGACGATCTGGACGTCATCGCCGGCAATCGCGAAGAGCTGATCGGGCGCATCCAGAACATCTATGGCATCGCTCGCGATGACGCCGAGAGGCAGGTCGCGCAGTGGGAGAAGGACCGGAAGGTCTTCTGACCTTCACCGCCATCACAGTTTTACATTCCCGTCGGCCGCGCTGAGCGCGGCCGGCGAAATTCGTTTTTACCTTACGACACCCTCGAGCGCCCGATGAACGTTGCGCTCGAATACGACCATTAACCTTCCCGGTGCTTTTTGACGACCGGTGCGGGAACGATCTTCTCGTCGCCGCATTCGGTGTCCGGAGGGGGAGCCTCTCCCGGGACGATATCCACGGAGATCGAGTGATGACTTTAGTGTCACCTGTGAAACTGGCTGCCTTGGCCGCAATCGCCGGTATGATGATCATGACCAGCACACCCGCCCGGGCGCATCATGGCGGGGCATTGATCGGCGGCCTGATCGCCGGCGCCATAGTGGGCTCTGCTATCGAGGCCTCCCAGCATAAGCATAAGAAATACTACTACTATGGGGGACCTCCACCAGTTTATTACCCACCGCCGCGAGTTTATCCGCCAGTCTATGCGCCGGCTTATTGCGGCTATCCACCCTATCCGCCCTGTTACTAGCGCAGGTTCTGGAAGTGGTTGCGCTTTTCCGACAGGCCATGTTCAGGTTGTTTGCCCTGGCAATGGACCATGGGCGAGAAGCGGATTGATCGATTGGCTCAACATACGGAGCATCTCCAATGCATAGATTCACCATCGCGGCTCTTGCACTCGCCTGCATGAGTGGCACAATGCTGGCCCAGGAAGCCAAGACGGAAACACCGGCACAGCAGCCTGCCACGGAAGCACTGCCGACACCCGCCGATTGCACGCTGACGAAGGCGCAGCTCTGCAAGGCGGATGGCGGCTGTGCCGAAAGCGCTTCGCTTGGCGACCTCGCATTGCCGGCGAGAGTCCTCGTCCATTACACCGATCGGGTGATCGCGAGCACGAGCGCCGACGGTCTGCCGCATGTCTCCACCGTCGACACGCTGTCGAGCGTGGGAGACAATCTGACCCTGCAAGGCGTGGATGGGCTTACGGGATGGATCGTCCAGACGTCCAAATCGGAGGATGGCGTTTCCTTCACCGTGGTGTCGCATGAGGTGGTCCTGACAGCGTTCGGAACATGCCAGGCAACCCACTGAATCTCCACCGGCGCTGGGCGGTGATGCCATGATCGCCGGCCGGCCTCCCAGCGCCGGTGCAGACTTCCCGCTGCAAGGAAGGAGGAGGCCACTCATGTGTGGATACAGCGATCTTATCCATCGAGGCGCAAAAAGCGTCACGATCGGCCTCATGGGGCTGGGAATGACGCTGACGCCCGCTCTCGCCGCGAAGAACGATTGCGACGGCGTGAAGGTCGAAGTGACAGAGGCGCGCAAGCAGGAATATGCCCCTCTCGTCGCCTCGGCGATTACCAAGAAGGTGAAACCCGCAGAGGTGAAATTCCTCGCGATCCTAGAAAGCAGGAACTGGAGTGCCGCCTACGTCACCACACCCCTTAGCGATGACGGCATGATGTTCTTCCAGACGGTCAACGGAAAGAAGCAATTTCGCGAAGTATGGGGCGGTTATGCCGATCCGTCGGAAAAGCCTGAACTGGCAAGCTGGGCAGAGAAGCTTGGAGCGCCCCAAGATCTAGCCAGGTGCTTCGCCAAGACGGTTACGGAATGACGGTGACGATCGCCTGAGATTGCCGCCGGCCGGATCAATCAGACGTCAGGCCGCGAGGGCATCCTTGGTGAAGTCGAGCTGGATGCGGGTTCCACGCCGGGGTCCCGCAGGAAGGACGTGGCTGCGGGTCAATTGCGCCCGCAGGCTCATCGACAGCGCTTCGGTGATCTGGCTGCCGAACCCGGCCTGGCTGCTGCTGTCGTCATAGCCCGCACCATCATCCTCCACGGTGACACGCTGGAGCTTCTTGGCCTGATCGCCCTCCAGCGTGACCGCGATGCCGAGCGGTCCTCCCGCGCTGCCGGCATATTTGATGGCATTGTTGATCGCCTCGGTGACGATGACGCCGATGCTCACCGCATCATGGCTCGGCGCCACGACCTCATCGGCCTTCAGATTGATGGTCACGTGTTCATTTCCGCCGAGCGCCGAGCGCAAATCCTGGATCAGAGTGTCGAGGAAATGATTCACCTCGACGAGATCGTTGGCGCCGCTGAGACGCACGCGGCGCTGCGCCGAGGCGATGGCATGGACGCAGCCGCGCACCGCCTCGATCACGTCGCGGGCTTCCTGGCTCTTGACCCGCGTCCCATGCATGCCGAGAAGGGACGACACGATCTGCAGGCTGTTGCCCACCCGATGATTGAGATCCGCCAGCAAGGCCTCGGCCCGGTCCTTCTCGCGCTGGATATCGCTCTTGGCCGCCTCCAATTCGTGTGTCCTCTGGCGCACGCTCATCTCAAGCTGCGCGTTGAAGGCGGCGAGGACCCGTTCGCTGGCCTTGAGCAGATTGACGCGCCGGCGCAGCAGGAACAGCGCGCCCACGCACAGCAGACCGGAGAGAAGGAATGATGTCACCGAGCCGACCGTCTGCCACCAGCGTCCGGTCTCGGAGTCGCTGCGGCTCTGCACCAGATTGATCATCTCGGCATTGGCGATCTGCCGGAGCAGGCCGCCCATTTCGTCGCGGGATGCTTCACTCACATTGTGAAACTCCTCGTTGAAGGCGGCATCGAGGCCGCTCGCGCGGCGATCGTCCACGGCTTCCTTGAAGCGGGCTGACCGCGCGGCGATCTGGTCGCCGATCGTGCGGAGGGCGTCAGCATGACGGCCTGCCTTTTCGGTCAGGGCGGCGAGATTGGCGAGCTTGCCGCCCAAGCTCTCCTCGCTGCGATCATGGGCCGCGAGCGATGCGTCATCGCCGGTCACCAGGAATTCCCTGGCCGCGATCTCCTCGTTCTGCACGGCATTGAGAAGCTCGAGGCTGGCGACACGGATCTCATTGGCATTGCGCGCCAAGGCGCTTCGATAGGACGTGTCCCAGGAGAGATAGGTCGAGATCGCCGCCACCAGGAGCAGGAGCCCCAGTCCCAGGAGCAGCGCCGCGCTGCTCATCTCCTCGCGCAGCCGCCAGAAACTGCCATTCGTCATCAGCGCCCTGATGCGGCTGGTTGAAGACATTCTCGCACGTCCTTCCGGTTTGCCTGGTCCGGCAAGTAAAAGGCGATCACGTTCATCACTTCCGATTGCAAACGATCCGAAGTGATCGCGATCTGACGCAAACGTCTCGCGGGCGACAATCCTGGCGGGAAGCGCCTGGGAACCCTGCCTCGATCCCTACGTTGATATTAAACAACATTCTGAAAGGGTACAGCAATGACAAAATCGGTCGTTAATGAGGCGATCGCCGATCCGTCACGAATGTTTCCCAATCCCATGGCGGTGGTCGAGGCTAAGGATCTGTCGCGCGAAGAAAAGATCAAAGTGCTTCAGAACTGGGAACTCGACGCCAAGAGGCTGCTCGAATCGGACGACGAGAACATGTCGGACGAGCGCGGCCGCGAACGCAACCAGCTCCCGGAAATCCATAGAGCACTCAAGGCTCTCAGCCCCGAGCAAGGCTCTGGCAAGCGATGACGGAAAGCTCCTGAGTTAGAGAAAAGGCCCGCGAATTCGCGGGCCTTTTCCCTAGATTGCGGACCTCAATCCGATTTTCCGGAGCCGCCCTGGCGCAATTGCGAGAAAGTCGCCTCCGATGTGTGATCGGGGCCGATATCCGCGGTGCTTTCGATATTGAGACGCTTGGCCAGATGGGTGCGGGCGCGATTGACCCGGCTCTTGATGGTGCCGATCGCCACGCCGCAGATCTTGGCGGCATCCTCGTAGGAGAAGCCGGAAGCGCCGACGAGGATGAGAGCTTCGCGCTGATCATCCGGGAGCTTCTGCATCGCCGCCTTGAAGTCGGCCATGTCGAGATGGCCATACTGGGCGGGGTGGGTTGCGAGCGTTGCCGAATAGCGGCCCTCGACATCCTCGATCTCGCGCCGGCGTTTGCGGATCTCGGAGTAATAGTGATTGCGCAAGATCGTGAAAAGCCAGGCCTGGAGATTGGTGCCCTCCTCGAATTTGTCGAGATTGGACCAGGCCTTGACGATGGTTTCCTGAACCAGGTCGTCGGCGAGATCGGTGCGGCCGCACAGCGAAACGGCGAAGGCGCGCAACGACCTGATCGACTTCAGCATCTCTTCGGTTATTTGCGGATTGAGCTTCATTCCTTGGAACGACTTTCCAGCTTCTCGAGCAAATCCATGATTTCCTTGGGCAGCGGTTCGGCCGCGACCTCGTCGTATACGGCCTTCAATTTCCGGCCGATATGAGCTTGGATCTGGCGGTCGAGCACGGGCTTTGTTCCTGTTTTATTGGGACGGCCACCAGCCGCCTCGGCGTCATCGTTCGACATTCATGATTCGGCCTGCCTCAGCAGCACCCCTTCCGATTTGTAGTCGTCACCACATGCCGATAACTCCCATTTCCCCCCAGGGTTTCCTAGGGGCGGAACTTTTTTGCGAGGCGAGGAACCGGAGCGGCCGCGAAACGTTGAAAACCAGCTGCTACGCTGCCAAATTCGACCAGGGACAGAGGGATAGGCATGGCCATTGCACAGAAAATTTCCCCGCATATTCCGTATCTTAGACGGTATGCGCGGGCGCTGACCGGCAACCAGAAATCGGGCGACGCCTATGTCGCGGCAGTCATTGAATCCCTGCTTGCCGATCCATCTTCCTTTGATCATGAATTAAATCCTAAAGTGGCGCTCTACAAGGTCTTCACCAAGATCTGGCACTCGCTCAGGATCAACCGCCAGAAATCCGAAAGCCGGCCTTTCGATCACGATATCGACAACAAGCTCGACATCATCACGCCGCCGGCCCGGCAGGCCTTCCTGCTCCTCTCCATCGAGGATTTCAGCAATGCCGAGGCCGCCGCCATCCTGGACGTCGACGAGAAGGAGTTCGACGAGCTCCTGACCCAGGCCGGCCGCGAGATCGCCGAGCAGATCGCGACCAATGTCCTCATCATCGAGGATGAACCCATCATCGCCATGGATGTGGAGCATATCGTCCGCTCGCTCGGCCATGATGTGGCCGGCATCGCCCGCACCCATAACGAGGCCGTGGCCATCGCCCGCAAAGGCGGCATCGGACTGGTGCTGGCCGACATCCAGCTTGCCGACGGCAGCTCAGGCATCAATGCGGTGAACGAGATCCTGCAGAATATCGAGCTACCGGTGATCTTCATCACCGCCTATCCGGAGCGGCTTTTGACCGGCGAGCGGCCGGAGCCCACCTTCCTGATCACCAAGCCCTTCCAGCCGGAAACGGTGAAGGCGGTGATCAGCCAGGCGCTGTTCTTCGAATCCGCCGCTCATACGCTCACCCGGAAGACCGCCTGAGGGGTCATCCAGAATACGCCCACCGAGAGGACGATTTCTGCTCGATGGGCGATAGCATCTCGAGATTTAGTCGAGGCTTCACATAGGATGCCGCTCAGTTGACAAAGCGCGTCCAGCCGAACAATACGCGCAAAGGGGCAAAGTCGCTGCGGCTTGCATGGTCCGGTTTGCTCTCGACCGTGGGCGCCGGCTCAAAGCCGATATCCTCCAACAAGCGCCGGTCGAGAGCGCGGAGCATCGCTTCTTCGCGATGCCTGGCAATGCTCCGATCAATCGCCAGAAGCCCTGCCAAAACCGTGGAAGATACGAGCCCAAGTCCGTTGCGGAAGAACGAGCTCTTTGGCTGCAGCGCAGGAAATATCTTGCTCATAGTGTTCACCTCTGCTCAGTCTGCCGTTTCAGACCGGCCTTTCAGCCCATGTCTGTGCCGATGAGACTAGAAAAAGGCGCCGTATTCTGGCGTCTCTGCCACGTGAAACGCGCGTGAATCTGCGTTATAAATCGACGCGGGGCGTAAAAACCGCTGGTTCGGCGGATCTTTGGGCGCAGAGCCGTCATGGCATCTCTCAAACTGGGTCTCCTGGGTAGCTTTGAGGTCCGCGACCGGGCAGATCTGCCTGTGGTCATTTCGGCGAAGAAATCCCGGGGCCTTCTCGCGCTCCTAGCTTTCTCCCCATCGATCCCGCGCGAGCGACTTGCCAATCTTCTGTGGAGCGACCGCGGCGATGCCCAGGCGCGCAGCAGCCTTCGTCAGGCACTGGCGTCTCTGCGCAAGGATTTGGGACCGGTCTACGCCTCGTGTGTGAGCATCGATGACGAAAGGGTTTCCCTCGATCCGGCTCATGTCGAAACCGATGCCGCTGTCTTCCAGGAGCTCGCCCGCCTGGAGAAGGCTGAAAGCCTGCGCACCGCGCTTTCACTTTATCGAGGGCCGCTGCTTGAAGACACGACGATCGACGACCCCGCCTTTGAGGAATGGATCACTTCGAAACGCGCCGCGCTGCACGACCTGGCAGTCGCGACCTTCGAGAAATTGTGGGGCATGGAGAATGGATCGGCGCGAGTCCGGCTCGCCAAACGGCTTGTCGAGATCGAACCGCTCAAGGAATTCTCGCATCTCGCCCTGATGCAATCCTATGCCGATACCGGCGAAGACGGGCTTGCCTTGCAACATTATTCGGCGTGTCAGAATCTGCTCCGAAGCGAGCTGGGAATCGCACCGGGTCGAGACATCGAAATCCTGCGGCAACGGCTCTTGGAGCGTGGGCAGGCAAAGCCGGCGCCCGGGACGGACATGACGGTGGCGGTAAATTCCGCGCCGGTCCTGCCTGACAAACCGTCTATTGCGGTCCTGCCGTTCCAGAATCTGAGCGGCGATCCCGGGCAGGACTACTTTGCCGATGGCGTCGTGGAGGAAATCATCGTCGCTCTGTCGCGCCTCCACTGGCTCTTCGTGATCGCCCGCAATTCGAGCTTTGCCTATAGAGGCCGTTCCGTGGATGTGAAGCAAATCGGGCGCGAGCTTGGGGTCCGTTACGTGCTTGATGGCAGTCTGCGCAAATCGGCCGACAAGGTCCGTATAACCGGCGAGCTCATCGACGCAGCCACGGGCGCCCATATTTGGGCGGACCGTTTCGAGGGACGTCTCGAAGACATTTTTTCCCTGCAGGATCAGATGACCGCAAGCGTGGTCGGTGAGATTTCACCCCGGCTGGTACAAGCCGAAATCGACCGGGTCCAGCGCAAGCCAACCGACAGTCTCGACGCTTACGATCATTTCCTGCGCGGTCTTGCCAATCTGCATAAATGGACACGCGAGGGCAATGATGCGGCACTGACCCATTTCTATCGCGCGATCGAGCTCGATCCCAATTTTGCGACAGCGCACGGCTTGGCGGCGCGCACCTATGTCGCCCGCAATTCCAGCGGCTGGATGAGCGACCACGTGGCGGAAATCGCCGAAGCCGAGCGGCTGGCCAGGAGAGCGGCCGAGCTCGGCCGCGATGATGCCGTCGCTCTGAGCTCTGCCGGCTTCGCCCTCTCCGATCTCTGCGGCAATGTCGATGACGGCGATGCCTATGTCGAAAGGGCTCTTGCCCTCAATCCCAATCTCGCTTCAGCCTGGCTGTTCAGCGGATGGGTCAAGGCTGCCAAGGGCGAAGCTGCCCTCGCCCTCGAGCGCCTCGCCTATGCCAAGCGCCTGAGCCCGAACGACCCGCAGGATTTCAGCCGCCAATGCGCCATGTCCTTCGCGCATTTCGTCGCCAGCAACTATCTGGAGGGGCTCGCCTGCGCGGAAGCCTCGTTGCGGTTCAGGCACCCTCTTCTGTATCCGCTCGTTTCTATCACCATCTGTGCCGCCCTTGCCGGACGCAACGATCAGGCGCGCAAGGCCATGGCAAGTATTCGGCAGATCAACCCCACCTTGCGCATTTCCCGTATCTCCACATACCAGGCCATGCGGCCGGAAGATTTCGTAAGGTGGAAAGAAGGCCTCCGGCTGGCCGGAATGCCTGAATGAAAGGCCGATAGTCGATCATTGATTGACTATTCAGCCAGAATAGCCATAGCTTGACGCCCGCAAAAGCGGATCAAGGAGCTTATGGCCGACCACGGCACCGGCGGAGAACTCTATTCCGGACAACTCATCGGCATGCTGGAGCTTGTCTGGGGGGAAGGCTGGCTGTCGCCCGGCGGCCCGGAGGAAGTCGCCACCGTGATCAACGGCATCGATTTCCAAGGCAAGACCGTTCTCGATATCGGCTGTGGGGTCGGCGGGGTCGACTTCCTTCTCATCGAGACGCATGGCGCCAGCTATGTGACCGGCATCGATGTCGAGGACACCGTGCTGACGACGGCGCGCCGCCGCGCTGAAGCCAAAGGCCTTGCCGGAAGATGCGGCTTCGTGAAGGTCTGGCCAGGGCCGCTCGCCTTCCCGCCGGAAAGCTTCGACATCGTGTTCAGCAAGGATGCGGTCGTCCATATTCCCGACAAGCATGCGCTGATGCGCGATGTCTTCCGCATCCTCAAGCCCGGCGGCTGGTTCGCGGCGTCGGACTGGCTCATCGGCCATGACGGCGATCCTTCGCCCGAAATGAAGGCCTATGTTGCCGTAGAGGGACTCGATTTTGGCATGGCCTCGCCCCAACGCTATCGGGCGGCACTCACGGAAGCCGGTTTCGGCAACATCGCCGTCGCCAATCGCAACGACTGGTATCGCCAAACGGCGCGTCAGGAGCTGGCGCAGATGAAGGGGCCGCTCTATGGCAAGGCGGCGGAGCGGCTGGGCAAGGATTTCGTCGACCACAATATCGACATCTGGGGCAAGATGCTTGTGGTCCTCGACAAAGGAGAGCATTGTCCGACGCATCTCAGAGGACAGAAGCCCGCTTAATGGCCACGCTCGAACAAACCACCATCATCGGCCGCAAGGCGTCGAAGGAAATCCGCCGCCAGCAATTGATCGAAGCCACCATCGATGTGATGGCGCGCAAGGGCTATTCCGGCACCACCATGCTGGATGTCGCCAAGGCGGCGGGCCTGTCGAGCGGCATCGTCAATTTCCATTTCGAGACCAAGGAGAAGCTCCTGGTCGAGACGCTGAAATATCTCGCCGACGAATATCGCGCCAACTGGCACAAGGCGTTGACGGCGGGCGGCGACGACCCGGCGATGAGCTTGCGCGCGCTCTTGTTCTCCGACTTCAATCCCGAGATCTGCTCACCCCGCAAGCTCGCGGCCTGGTGCGCCTTCTGGGCCGAGGCGCAAAGCCGGCCGACCTATCTCGAACATTGCGGGTCGAATGACGAGGAATATTCGGCGATCGTCCTCGATCTCTGCCGGGCGATCATCAAGAAAGGCCGCTATCCGCTTGCGCCTGAGCTCATTGCGCGTGCCCTCGATGCCCTGCTCGAAGGCCTGTGGCTCGATCTCATGACCATGGCCAAACCCTATTCGCTCGACGACGCCAAGCAGACGATCGCCGCCTGCCTGCATGCCTTCTTTCCCAAGCATTATCCAGCCGCCGGACCATCATGACCTTCACTTTGCCGCCGGAGGCGGTCCATTGGCGTGACAAGGCTCGGGATTTCGTCGACCGCGAGCTCAAGCCTTACGAAGTCGAAGCGGAAATGAATGACGGCCGCATCCCCGAGGCGGCACGCAAGGCGCATGAGAAAGCGTGCATCGCGATGGGGGTGACGGTGATGGACGTCCCCAAGGAGCGCGGCGGCCTTGCTCTTCCGATTCTGACCCAGACGGCCATCGTCGAGCAGTTCGGGCGCGTGACCAATGCGCTGGGCTGGTGCTATGGCGAAGCGCAAGGGTGGATGTTCGAGGCCTTCAATGAAGACCAGATCGCCCGCATCGTCATGCCGGTCACGCGCGGCGAGATCCATCTGTGCTATGCCATCACCGAGGAGAATGCCGGCTCAGACCCGGGCAATATCGCGACGACGGCGCGGCGCCAAGGAGACACTTACACCATCACCGGCGAGAAATGGCATGTCACCAGCCACAATCTCGCGAGCCACATGGTGGTCCAGGCCAAGCTCGCGGATGGCCCTCATGCGGGCGAGCATTGCCTGTTCGTCTGTCCCGCCGACGCCAAGGGCGTCACCATCGCGCGCTCGCCCGCCTATGCCCATAATTACAACCACCATCATCCGATCCTGCGCTTCGACGATGTCGCCGTTCCGGCCCGCGACCGGATCGGCGCCGAAGGCGACGGCATGGGCTTCACCCATTCCTGGTTCCGGCGCGAACGGCTCCTGATCGCGGCCCGCTGCTGCGGCGCCATGGCGAGGCTCATCGAGGACGCAACCGATTTCGCCAAAAACCGCATCGTCTCCGGCAGCGCAATCGCCGACCACCAGATGATCCAGGCGATGCTGGCCGACAGCGTGCTCGATCTCCATGCCGCGCGGCTCCTGACCTATGAAGCGGCCGCCGCCCATGATCGCGGCGAGAATCTCAAATCGCTGCATGCGCGCTGCTCCATCGCCAAGCTCTTCGCGTCGGAAGCCGCTTTCCGGGTGGCCGACCGGGCGGTGCAGATCTTCGGCGGGCGCGGCTATATGCGCGAAAATGTCGCCGAGCGGTTCCTGCGCGAGGTCAGGGTCGACCGGATCTGGGAAGGCACCAGCGAAATCCAGCGGCTGATTATCGCACGTTCCCTGATCAAACGGGGGCTTGAGGGGACGATTGGGCCGAACTAGTATTGAATGTCCATTCAATGAACCGGCCGGAAAGAGCCGGCACATAGGGAGTAAACATAATGAAGCTTACCAGACGTTCTGCGATCCAGCTTATCGGGGCCACGTCCCTCGCCATGCCCTTCGTCAAAAGGGCCAGGGCCGAGGAAGGCAAGGTCCATGTCTATAACTGGGTGGACTATATCGGCGAGACGACGCTCGAAGACTTCAAGAAAGCCACCGGGATCGAAGTCGTCTACGACACCTATGATTCGGCCGAGACCGTCGAAGCCAAGGTGATGGCGGGCTCGACCGGCTATGATGTCATCGACATTGCCTCGGTGAACCTGCCGCGCTTCACGGAGAGCGGCGCCTTCGAAAAGCTCGACAAATCCAAGCTGCCCAATATCGCCAATATGGATCCCGCGATCATGCAGGTCCTCGCCGACCGTGATCCGGGCAATCAATATGCGGTACCCTATATGTGGGGCACCGTCGGCACGACCTATAATGTCGACATGGTGAAGGAGCGGCTGCCCAATGCCGATCTCAAGTCGCTCGACACGATCTTCAAGCCGGATAACATCTCCAAGCTCGCCGATTGCGGCATCAACATGCTGGAAAGCCCCGGCGACATCATACCGATGGTCCTCAAATATCTCGGGCGCGATCCCGATTCCGAGAAGCAGGAGGACTATGATGCGGTGGTCGAGGCCTTCAAGCCGATCCGGCAATATATCAAGACATTCGACTCCGCGAATTATTTGAACGCGCTGCCCAACAAGGAACTGTGCGTGTCCGGCACCTGGTCGGGCGACTATGCGACGGCGGCGACCCGAGCCAAGGAGGCCGGTATTGAGCTCAAGCTTGAATACAACGTGCCGTCCTCAGGATCGCCTGCCTGGTTCGATGTCCTGGTCATTCCGGCGGACGCACCGAACAAGGAGGCGGCTTACAAATTCATGAACTACATGATGGATCCGGAAGTCATCGCCAAATGCACGAACTTCACCAACTATGCCAATGCCAATCTGGCGGCCAAGAAGTTCGTCGACAAGGGCGTGCTCGAAGATCCGGCCGTCTATCCGAGCGATGACATCATGAAGACGCTGTTCGTGCCCAAGATGCTGTCGCAGAAAGGCGAGCGGATACGCACCCGGGCCTGGAACAAGATAAAGTCGGGCTCATAATTCCCCAGCGCACAAACCCGGCATCGAAAGATGTCGGGTTTTCACGTTGAAAGCGAGGGATGAGAATTATGGATGTCGAGACGAAAACCTCGAGCAGCAGCGATAGGCCCTGGCTCGATCAAAAGGCAAAACCCTACATCCGCATCGAGAAGGTGACGAAGAAATTCGGCGACTTCGCCGCCGTCGACAATGTCAGCCTCGATATCTTCAAGGGCGAGCTGTTCGCGCTGCTCGGCGGATCGGGCTGCGGCAAGACCACGCTGCTGCGCATGCTGGCCGGCTTCGAGATGCCGAGCGAAGGACGCCTCTATCTCGATGGCGAGGACATGACCGACATGCCGCCCTATGAACGGCCGGTCAACATGATGTTCCAATCCTATGCGCTGTTCCCGCATATGACGGTCGAGAAGAATGTCGGCTATGGCCTCAAGCATGAGGCGATGACCGACAGCCAGCGCAAGGACCGGGTGAAGCAGCTGCTCGATCTCGTGCAGTTGACGCCGCTGGCCGGGCGCAAGCCGCACCAGCTCTCGGGCGGCCAGCGCCAGCGCGTGGCGCTGGCGCGGGCGCTTGCCAAGCAGCCCAAGGTACTGCTGCTCGACGAGCCCCTGGGCGCCCTCGACAAGAAGCTCAGGGAGCAGACGCAGTTCGAGCTCATCAACATCCAGGACAAGCTCGGTGTCACCTTCATCGTCGTGACCCACGATCAGGAAGAGGCGATGACGCTGGCGAGCCGCATCGCGGTCATGGACCGGGGCATCATCCGGCAAATCGGCACGCCGACCGAGATCTATGAATTCCCAAGGACCCGCTTCGTCGCCGACTTCATCGGATCGATCAACATCTTCGACGGCGAGGTGAAATCCTCCGCCAAGAACAAGGTCACCGTCGCTTCGCCCGGCCTCGGCGCCGATGTCGCCGTCGATCACGACGGCCCCCTCACCAATGGCGCCAAGGTCACGATCGCGGTCAGGCCGGAAAAGATCGCCATCGAGCGCAAGAAGCCCGGCGCCAAGGCGGCCGGCAACGCCATTGCCGGCAAGGTCATGGATCTCGGCTATTTCGGCAAGGATTCGCTCTATCGGGTGAAGCTCGCCTCCGGCACCATGGTGCGCGTCAATGCTGTCAACAACCGGCGGGCCGGCGAAGCCGAGCGCGTGGCAGTGTGGGAGGACGATGTCTGGCTCACTTTCGCGCCCTCTTCCGTCATCATCCTGACGGAGTAGCCCATGGCCGCATTCGCTCCCGCTTCCACAGCCGCGCAAGGCGATGAAAGCCACCTGCCCAAGGCCACGACCTGGCGGCAATGGCTCGACCGCGAGGCCTGGCGCAAGGCCATCATCGCCATTCCCTATCTGTGGCTCGTCTTCTTTTTCGTCGCCCCCTTCCTCATCGTGCTCGCCATCAGCGTCGGCACGTCGCAGGTCGCTATCCCGCCGGTCGTGTGGAGCGACAGCTGGCCTTTCGGCACTTTCGATAATTATGTCTTCCTGACGGAGGACGACATCTACTGGCAAGGTTATCTCAACGCCCTCAAGATCGCGGTGATCTCGACCTTCTTCGCGCTCCTCATCGGCTATCCGATGGCGCTTGGCATCGCGCGCACCTCGGGCACCTGGCGCAACGTGCTGCTGCTGCTGGTGATCCTGCCCTTCTGGACCTCCTTCCTGTTGCGCGTCTATGCCTGGATCGGGCTCCTCGGCAACAACAGCTGGTTCAACCACGGCCTGACCTCGATCCTCAGCACGTTTTTTCCCTTCTGGGTGCAAGGCGACCACATACAGATGATGAACACGAATTTCGCCGTCGTGCTCGGCATCGTCTATTCCTACCTGCCCTTCATGATCCTGCCGCTCTATGCGACGCTCGAGAAGCTCGATCGCACCCTCGATGAAGCGGCGATGGATCTGGGCTCCAAACCCTGGCAGGTGTTCAAGGACATCACGCTGCCTTTGTCGGTGCCGGGCATTGTCGCCGGCGCCATGCTGGTCTTCATCCCGGCGACCGGCGAATATGTCATCCCCTCCCTTATGGGCCGCGGTGACAGCCCGATGATCGGCCGGGTGCTGGCGGATGAGTTCTTCCAGAACCGCGACTGGCCGGTCGCGTCCTCGGTCGCGGTGGCGCTCCTCGCCATCCTCGTCATCCCGATCATGATCTACAACTTCTTTCAGGCGCGCAGCGAAGGCGGTGCGAGATGAAGCGCCGCCCCTATTTCCTCATCGTCGTCCTGATCTTCGGCTACGCCTTCTTCTATGTGCCGATCGCCTCGATGATCTTTTATTCCTTCAACAAGTCGCGGCTGGCGACCGTGTGGGGCGGCTTCTCGACGGAATGGTACGGCAAGCTCGTCGAGAACCAACAAGTGCTCGATGCCGCCTGGCTTTCCTTGCGCATCGCCTTCCTCTCCGCCACCATCGCCACCATTCTCGGCACCATGGCCGGCATGGCGCTCGCCCGCTTCGCGCGCTTCCGCGGCCGCACGCTGTTCTCGGGGCTGGTCTCGGCGCCGCTGGTGATGCCGGAAGTCATCACCGGCATCTCGCTGGTGCTGTTCTTCATCGGGCTTGAATATCTGATCGGCTGGCCCAATGGCCGCGGCTTCACCACCATCACCCTCGCCCATATCACTTTCTCGCTCTCCTATGTGACGGTGGTGGTGCAGTCGCGCCTCGCCTCGATGGACCGCTCGGTCGAGGAAGCGGCAATGGACCTGGGCTCCAAGCCCTTGCGCGTCCTCTTCGACGTGACCTTGCCGATCATCGCGCCCGCCATCGTCGCCGGCTGGCTGCTCGCCTTCACGCTGTCGCTCGACGATGTGGTGATCACCGCCTTCACCAATGGCCCCGGAACGACGACGCTGCCGCTCTACATCTTCTCGAAGGTCCGGCTCGGCGTCACGCCCGACATGAATGCGCTCGCCACCATCATCGTGGTCCTGGTCGGCGGCGGCGTCGCCATTGCCGGCTGGATCATGTACCGGGCAGAGAAGAAGCGTGAACGCGATGTGCAAATGGCGATCGCGGCGAATAAGTAGAACCCCACCCGGCGCTTTGCGCCACCCTCCCCCACGCCTCACGGCGCGTGGCAGGGAGTTTTTTAGCCGAAATAGCTCAGCACCAGATTGCCGAGGATGACGATGCCGAAGACGGCGATGGCGACGCCGGCCCAGATATTGAGCCTGACCAGCGTGTAGCTGGTGACGCGGCCCTTGATGTGGGTGACGAGATAAGTGACGAAGCTCCACCAGATGAGCGTGCCGAGGATGACGCCAACGATTGCATTCAACGGCCGGTAGGGCACGCTGCCGAGATCGAGCACGCCGCCGAGCCCGCTGAAGATCGCGAAGAAGCCGAGGAGCGCGCCGGGATTGGTGATGGTGAGGAACAGGCAGGTCAGGGACTTGCGCACATAGGCGCCGCGGCCGAGATCGGACAGCGACAATTCGGCATCCTTCACATGATGCATCGCGGTGCGGATGCCGATGAAGATGAGCAGCAGGCCGCCCGCGATCTGGATCACGGTCGAATGGGCATGTACCCAGTCCTCCACCCAGCGCACGCCATAGGCGGCGAGCGTCGCGAAGAGCGCATCGCCCGCCATCGAGCCCGACGCCGCCGCCATGCCGCCGCCCATGCCGGCGCGCAGCGCCGCGCGGATCACGGTGAGATTGACCGGCCCCAGGGGCGCGGTGACGGCGATGCCAATGGCCACACCAATGGCGATGAGCTCGGGATCCATCAGATGTCTATGACCACACGGCCGCGGATCTTGCCGGCAATGATATCGGCGGCGATCGCCGGCACATCATCGAGGCGGGCATGGCTGGTGAGGTCCTTGAGCTTGGCGAGATCGAGATCGCGCGAGAGGCGCGACCAGGCCTCGGCGCGCCGTGTCGGCGAGGCGGTCACCGAATTGATACCGATCAGCTTGACGCCGCGCAGGATGAAAGGCGCCACCGAACCCGGCAGATCCATGCCCTGGGCGAGGCCGCAGGCGGCCACCGCACCTTCCGGGTTGATCTGGGAGAGCACATTGGCGAGCGTCGTCGATCCGACCGCATCGACGGCCCCGGCGAAACGCGCTTTGGCGAGCGCCTTCACCGGCCCTGCGAACTCACCGCGGTCGATGATCTGAGTGGCGCCCAGCTTCCTCAGAAAGGTCTCTTCCTCGGGCCGGCCGGTCGAGGCGGCCACGCGATAGCCGAGCTTCGCCAAGAGAGCGATGGCAATGGACCCCACGCCGCCCGCCGCACCGGTGACCAGGATCTCGCCGTCTTCCGGCCTCACCCCCTGGCGCTCCAGCGCAATGACGCAGAGCATGGCCGTATAGCCTGCCGTGCCGATCGCCATGGTGTCGGCCGTGGTCATGTTCTCAGGGACGGGCACCAGCCAGTCGCCCTTGACGCGGGCGAGGCCGGCATAGCCGCCATGATGGCTCTCGCCGACGCCCCAGCCATTGAGAATCACCTTGTCGCCCGCCTTGATCAGGCGATGGCCCGAGGCGGTGACGGTGCCGGCAAAATCGACCCCCGGAATGAGCGGGAAATGCCGGATGATCGGGGCTCGCCCGGTGACCGCGAGGCCGTCCTTGTAGTTGACGGTCGAATGCTCGACGGCGACGGTCACATCGCCCGGCATCAGATCGTCTTCATTGAAAGTCACGAAAGCGAGGGACTGGCCCTTGTCCGTCTTGCTGATCAGGATGGCGCGAAATTGTCGATTCATGAAATCCCCTTATCCAAAGGTTATACAGAGGGGAGTGCTTCCATGAAAGCGATGGGTTGGCCCTGGGCCGGCCCCAATATCTCGCCTTCCCACATCACGCGCCGTCCACGGATGATTGTTCCCTTGGGCCAGCCCTGAACCTCGACGCCGTCATAGGGCGTCCAGCCGGCCCGGCTCTCCATCCATCGATTGGTGATGCGCTGGCGCTGCTTCAGATCGACGATGGTGAAATCGGCGTCATAACCCTCGGCGATCCGGCCCTTGCCGGCAATGCCGAAAATGCGGCCCGGACCATGGCTCGTCAGATCGACGAAACGCTCGAGCGTGAGACGGCCCTTGTTCACGTGGTCGAGCATGATCGGCACCAGCGTCTGGACCCCGGTCATGCCGGAGGGCGATTCGGGGTAAGGTTTTTCCTTCTCGGTCAGCGTATGGGGCGCATGATCGGAGCCCAGCACATCGACGATGCCGGAGAGCAGCGCCCGCCAGATCGCCTCCTGATGATGCCGGTCGCGCACCGGTGGGTTCATTTGCGCCTTGGTGCCGAGCTTCTCATAGGCCTCGGGTCCCACGAGGGTGAGATGATTGGGCGTCACCTCGACGGTCGCCAAGTCCTTATTGGCGGCGAGCAGCGGCATCTCGTCCGCCGTCGAGACATGCAGCACATGGACGCGCTTGCCATGCCGGCGCGCGAGCTTCAGCAGGCGCTCGGTGCACAGACGTGCGGCTTCGGCATCGCGCCAGACCGGGTGGCTCGCGGCGTCGCCGGCGCGCTGCTCGTTCTTGCGCGCCCGCAAGCGGAACTCGTCTTCGCTGTGGAAGGCGGCGCGGCGCTTCACCTGCGACAGGATGAGATCGATCCCGGCATCGTCATCGACCAGGAGATCGCCCGTGGAAGAGCCCATGAACACCTTCGTCCCGGCACAGCCCGGCAGGCGCTCGAGCTCGGGGAGGAACCGCGCATTCTCGCGCGTGCCGCCCATATAGAAGGCGAAGTCGCAGAACATCCGATTGGTGGCGCGTGCGATCTTGTCGGCCAGGGCCTCGGCCGATGTGGTGAGGGGCTTGGTGTTCGGCATCTCGAAGACGCCGGTGACACCGCCCGCCACCGCGGCGCGGCTCCCGGTTTCGAGATCTTCCTTGTGCTCAGCCCCGGGCTCGCGGAAATGGACCTGGCTGTCGATGACCCCGGGCAGGATATGGAGTCCGCTGCAATCGATGGTCGTCCCGGCCGCTTCCGCCGGAAAACTGCCCAGGCCCGCGATCCGCGCCGCTCTGACGGCCACGTCCCGGACCGCCACGCCGTCGTGGTTGGCGACAGTTCCGCCTTTCAAAACAAGATCATAGGTGGCGGGCATCACGGCTCCTTGAATAGAACGGTGAGCATTCGTAGATGTTGAGCCCCGGAGGTGCAATATCCATGCAACGCCTGCCCTTTGCCACCCAGAGGCTTCCTTCCCGTGCCGTCATCTCGGTTGCGGGTGAAGGGGCGAAGGAGTTCCTGCAGAACCTGGTGACCGCCGATATCGATACGCTCGAGCCGGGCCAGGCGACCTATTCGGCGCTCCTCCAGCCGCAGGGCAAGATCCTGTTCGATTTCTTCATCCTGGCCGAGAACGGGCGCTATGCGATCGACTGCTCCAAGGCGCAAAAGGCCGATCTCCTCAAGCGCCTCAGCTTCTACAAATTGCGCGCCAAGGTCAGCTTGAGCGACAGCGACGAGGACGTGGGCATCGCCCCCGTGAAGCCTGCCAATGGCCTCTCCTATACCGACCCGCGCGCGGCTCAACTGGGCGCCCGCCTCATTGCCCGCAAAGGCGATCTGCCCCAAGGCGATGCGGAAGCCTATCGCGGCGGGCGCATCAGGCTCGGCATCGCCGACACCGACGAGGATATCGGCTCGGGCGAATTATTCCCGCATGAGGCCAATCTCGACCAGCTGGGCGCCGTCAGCTTCAAGAAAGGCTGCTTCATCGGCCAAGAGGTCGTCTCGCGCATGGAGCATCGCGGCACGGCGCGCAACCGCATCGTGCCCGTCTACAGTCCCAAGGGTAGCGCGGCCAAAGGCAGCGTCGTCACAGCGGACGGCAAGACCATCGGCACCGTGCTTTCCTCCTCCGACAGGGACGCCCTCGCTCTGATCCGGCTCGACCGGCTGAAGGACGCGGTCGGGGCGCAAGAGGGACTGCTGACAGAAGCGGGGCCCATCTATGTTAGAAAGCCGGGCTGGGCGCGATTCGACGTCGCCCTGCCGAAAGACGACGAATGACCAAAGCCAATGACTCCGTGATCAAGCATGAAGACGGCATCAGCCGGTGCTTCTGGTGTGGAACCGATCCGGTCTATATGGCCTATCACGATGATGAATGGGGCGTGCCCGAATATGACTCGCGCGCGCTGTTCGAAAAGCTCCTGCTCGACGGTTTCCAGGCCGGTCTCTCCTGGATCACGATCCTGCGCAAGCGCGACGCGTTCCGGAAAGCCTTCGACGGCTTCGATCCCGAAATCATGGCGCGCTACCAGCCCCGTAAGCTGCAGAGCCTCATGAAGAACGAAGGCATCGTGCGCAACCGGCTCAAGATCGAGGCCAGCGTCAGCAATGCGCAAGCCTATCTCAAGCTCTCGGAGCATCAGGACTTCTCGACCTATCTGTGGAATTTCGTCGGCGACAAGCCGCTGCAGAACCGCTTCCGCGCTGCCAAGGACGTGCCGGCGGCCACGCCTCTGGCCGAAACGATCGCCAAGGACCTGAAGAAGCGCGGCTTCCGCTTCTGCGGTCCCACCATCGTCTATGCCGTGATGCAGGCCTGCGGGTTCGTCGACGATCATATGGTCACCTGCCACCGCCATGGCGCGTTCCGGGACAGCCGGCGGCCGAAATCGAAATAATGGCAAGACGCCGGACAGAGGAACCGCGCGCCTGGCAGCGCATGCTGTCGGGCCGCAGGCTCGATCTGCTCAATCCCTCGCCGCTCGACATCGAGATCGAGGACATCGCCCATGGGTTGGCGCGCGTGGCGCGCTGGAACGGCCAGACCAAGGGTCCGCATGCCTTCTCGGTGGCGCAGCATTGCCTCCTGGTCGAGGCGCTGGTCGTCTATGCCGAGGACAATCTCGATCGCCAGGCAAGGCTCGCCGCCCTCCTCCATGATGCGCCGGAATATGTGATCGGCGACATGATATCGCCGTTCAAGGCGGCCCTCGGCGTCGATTACAAAGCCTTCGAGAACAAGCTGCTCGCCGCCATTCATCTGCGGTTTGGCCTGCCGCCCAAGACCACTGAGCTCCTGGCCAGGAAAATCAAGAAGGCCGATCAGATCGCCGCCTATCTCGAAGCGACCCAGCTCGCGGGCTTTAGCCTGGAGGAGGCGGCAAGATTCTTCGGCCGCCCCTCAGGGCTCGACGGTACCAAGAGCTTCCATGCGCTGCGCCCCCTTGCGCCCAATGACGCGGAAGCGGCATATGTGCGCAAATTCAAGCAACTTCTTTAGGTATCATGGAAATCATCGTCAGCCCGCTCGCCGCCGTACAGCTTCTGGTCAGCAAGCACAAGGTCAGCCACGTCGTGAGCCTGCTCGGCCCCGAGACGCCGCATCGCAGCTTCTCCGGCATCACCGATGCCAACCATCTCAAGCTCACTTTTCACGACATCCTCGCGCCGTCCGAAGGCCTGACCGCGCCCGCGTCCGATCATGTCGAGACGCTCATCGCCTTCCTGAAAGCGCGCCAGGGCGAAGATCCGATGCTCATCCATTGCTGGGCCGGCATCAGCCGCTCGACGGCGTCGGCCTTCACCGCGATGTGCCTCTATAATCCGCAAGTCGATGAATGGCGGCTCGCCCAGCAATTGCGCTCGCTCTCGCATGTGGCGACCCCCAACCGGCGCATCGTCGCCTTCGCCGACGACATCATGGGCCGGCAAGGCCGCATGGTGGACGCGATCGACGCCATCGGGCGCGGCGAAGAGGCCTATGAGGGCGTCATCTTCCAGTGGAAGATGACGCTATGACATGCGACCAAGCTTCCGAGGCAGCCAAGGCTTCAATACGGCTCAGCGAAACTCAACAGATAGAAATGCGCCGCAGGATTGAGGCGCCCGAACCCTTCATTCCAGACCACGAGATGCAGGCGTTTTTCCGTAAGCTTGCGGGATGATCGTCCGCTAACGGGGAGGGCTATCGCAAAATGGAATTTGTAAGACCCCTCCCATCATTTCCCTTCTCCCGTTGCGAAGCAATGGGAGAAGGTGCGCAAAGCGCGGATGAGGGCTCTTTCGCGCAGCGCGCTCTAATCTCAACGAATATGACTTACTGAGACAAAGAGCCCTCACCCGCCCTATCGGGCACCCTCTCCCATTGCTTCGCAACGGGAGAGGGGGAGCTGGCTCCTTCAGCCGCCATGCGCGAATTCCCAATAGAGCTCGCGCGCTTTCTTGAAGAGCGGGCCGGGCTGCAGATCACGCGTCTCGATGCGAGTGACGGGAATGACCTTGCCATAGTTGCCGGTGGAAAATACCTCATCGGCCGCGAGCACATCGCGCCAGGGGACGGCGCGCTCATGCACCGTGACGCCCGCCTTGCGCAGGAGCTTGATGACACGCTGGCGGGTGATGCCGTTCAACAACGTGCCATTGGGGATCGGCGTGTGCACCTCCCCGTCCTTGGCATGGAAGAGATTGGACGTGGAGAATTCGGACACGTTGCCCACGGCATCGAGCAATACCGCATTGTCGAAACCCCTACCTTGCGCTTCGCGTATGGCGCGAGCGGAATTGGCATAGTGGCAGGCCGCTTTGGCATCGGTCGGCGCATATTCGTAAGACGGCCGGCGGAAGGATGAGAGGCCGGCGGAGAAGCCCTTGGTCGACGGCATGGCCGATTCATGGACCGAGATCGAGTAGCGTGTCTCGATCGGTCCCGCATCGAGGAAGTTCGTCTCCGCCCAGAACATGGGGCGCAGATAGAGGGGGGTATTCTTGGGGAACTTGCCGATGCCGTCGCGCACCAGTTCTTCGATGGCGCCCGCCTTCAGGGGTTCCAAGCCGAAGGCCAAGGCTGAACGCTCGCAACGCTGGCAATGGAGATCGAGGTCTGGGGTCACGCCCTCGAAGGCGCGCGCACCGTCAAATATGGCGGAACCTAGCCAGGATGCATCGCTCCACGGCCCCATGATGGGAGGATTGCCCTGATGCCATTTGCCGTCGAGATAGGTCCACCATTTGCTGTCGTCATATTGCGAAATCGCCATGTTTTTCTCCCATTGCCGACAAGCTTAGGCAAATCGGGTGTAAAAGACAAAGCGGCAAAATCAAGAAATCGGCATCCCGGACATGCACCAAAATCTTGTCACAGAGTTAGCCGATGGAGCTAATGGGACATCAATCACTGGATGGCATCAATGTTGAACAGACCGGCCGTTTCGCCGAACAGGATGAAAGTTGCGTGCCTGGCGCTGGCAATCACGGCGTTCGCCCTGCCGGGCAAGCTCGGCGCGGCATCGCAGAACCAGATCGCGATCTCCTATGAGGTCGAGGTCGGCAGCATGTCGGCGATGCACATTGCCTACAAGGCCACACTTTCCGACACGGCCTATCAGTCGACAGCCTCGATCAAGACCAAGGGCCTGGCGAGCATGTTCTCGGACTACCAGATGGACATGACCTCGTCCGGCGCCTTCGACGGCGAGGGCCTCAAGCCACAGCATTACCGTTCAAAAGCGGACAAGAAGAATGCGGAAAAGGTCCTCGAAGTGAGCTGGCCGAGCGAAGATCCTCCGGCCGTCAAGACCACTCCCAGGGACAAGGAGGACGAGGCCCTGCTGGCACCGGCACTCACCACCGGGCTCGTCGATCCCCTGTCCATGCTGCTGCGCATGACGGCACTGCAGGCGGGCAAGCCCTGCCAGAGCGTCGAAAGAGTGGTCGACGGGCGGGAAGTGTATGAGCTCCGCTTCGCTCTCGCCGGCGAAGTGAAGCTCGGCAAAGACAGCCCGGGCGCCTATCGCGGCCCCGCCTTCAAATGCAGCATGACCTACACGCCGGTCGGCGGCCGGCCGGCCGTCAAGTACAAGAAGAGAGGCGGCGTGCCGTCCAAATTCGACATCTGGTTCGCGCCGGTCAAGTCCGGTGCTTCCGATGAAGCGCTGTTCGTGCCGGTGCTGGCGACCGGCAGGCTGCAAGGGCTCCGCTTCATCGCCTATGCGCGCAAGGCGAGCATCGGCGGGCAGTCGATTGCCGGCAGCGCGGATTAAATCCTATTGGAAATGCACGCGAAGGCCGGTCGTGACGAAGGTCGACCCGCCCGATGCGCCATCGAAGAGGCCAAAAACACCGGAGCGGTGATGGAGTTGGACCAGCCACTCGACATTCTTGTCGTCGGGATCGGCAAAGGTGATCTCGGGCGTCAGATAGTGCATCAGCTGTGAACTCTGGCCGTCGCTCCGGCCTTTTTCAAATTCCGACGTATGGGTGATGTAGCTGACGCCCGTGTTGGCCGCGATCGTCGTATAGATCGTGTCGTTCCACGGAAATCCGTCATAGCGAAGGTAAATCGCGCCCCAGAACTCGCCCATCTCTTCATCGCCGCATTCATCGCCGCATTCATCGCCGAAGCGGTATGCGGCGCCTGTTTCCAGGTCGATGGAAAAATCATCGCCGATGCTGCCGAGATCCCAGCCAGTCAGCTCGTTCACCGTTCCGACCCGAGCGGACACAGCAGCACCCACGATACCCAGATCGACAAAATGTATCGTCCAGGGCTGGGTCAAGGCCGAAAAAAAGTCGGTGTCCGTTCCCTTGCCGGCAAAGACGGTGAAGGCATAAGGATCGCTCTTCTCACCGGCGAGCACCGGCGTCGTGAAGCAGAGGAGCGCCATCGCACCGCCCAGCGCAGTGAGAAAGCCCGTGGACCCGCTTTTGCAGCCTTCCGCCAATCGAATCATCCCCGCCCCAAATCTCAGCCAGCCTCCGGGAACGAGACGGTTCTGAATCGACCCCTTCCCCGAGGCTAAGTCTCCCATGGTATTGCGCCAGGGACAAGGGGCCTAGAGGCCAATGCTGAATGGATTTTTCGTCAATTCAGGGGGCGGGGCGATGCCCTCGGGGCGGTCGACTAGCTGTCGGAATAGAAAATGTGGCGGCCGATCTTGATGAGCTTGCGCATTTCCTTGGCCCAGCGCGGGCGCACATAATCGGCATGGTAGTTGGTGGCCGCGCCGATGACGCGAATGGTCTGGTCGCCGTCGATGGCCTTCTGGGCGACGCGCTTGGAGTTTTCCCAGGCCGCCTTGTTCTTCACTTCGTCGGCGACGCCGTCGCAAGCGAAGGAGAATTGGCAGGAATTGCGCCGATCGGAGCCCTGATAGACGACGCCGCAGATCGTCTTGGGGAAGTTCGGGTCTTTGACGCGATTGAGAACGACTTTCGCCACCGCGAGCTGGCCCAGCTCCGATTCGGAGCGCGCCTCGAAATAAACGGCCTTGGCGAGGCAGTTCTCCTCAGCCATACGGATGCGGCGCTGGGCGACGACCTTCTGCTTCTCGTTGCGCTTGAGCTTGAAGGTCGATTCCATCTTCCACACCGGCGGCGTCAAAGCGAGACGCTTCTCGATCTTTTCCGGCTCGTGCTTCACCACCGCTTCCGGCGCTTCCGGCACGTCGGGCTCAGGCTCGATATAGTCGCCCTTGCTGGTCGAAACGACTTCCTGCTCGCGGATGATCGGCAGATTGACGAGATCAAGGGTCGCATCGCTCGGCATCAGCGAACCCTTCTGGATCAAGGTCGATACCGGCGAGGATGTCGCCACTTGCGGCTCTTCTTCGACGAGGCTGTGAGCTACGGCATTGCGGCCCATATAGTGGCCGGCAAAGGCAAAGCTCGCGATCAGCATGGCGCCGCCAAAAGCATAGGGCACGTAGCTCAGCATGCCATTACGCTCAGGCTGCAGCGGCTCGTCAAAATCAGGCTCGAAAGCCCTATGCCCTCGCTTCGCTGGTCTCACTTCCCCTCGCGCTACCGTCTAAACCCTTAAAGCTTCCCGAACAGGCGGTAGTATGATCTCCGAGCGTTTAGCATAGGTTAACCATGGCGGCAACACAAAGCCGCCCATAATCAGCCGCTAAATGCTCTAGGGTTAACAAGGCCTTAGAGGACTGCCTTGCCTTAATTCAGCCACGATTTGCGAGGGCGGCTTGAGCCGCGGCAAGCCGCGCGATGGGCACCCTGAAGGGTGAGCAGGAAACGTAATCGAGGCCCACTTTCTCGCAGAATCTGATGGATGCCGGATCGCCGCCATGCTCGCCGCAAATGCCGAGCTTGATTTCGGGCCTCGTCTTGCGTCCCCGCTCTGCCGCGATCTGCACCAGTTCGCCGACACCTTCCGTGTCGAGCGACACGAATGGATCCGTCTTGATGACGCCCTTGGCCGTGTATTCACCAAGAAATCGGGCCGAATCATCGCGGCTGATGCCGAAAGTGGTCTGGGTCAGGTCGTTGGTGCCGAAGGAGAAGAACTCGGCCGTCTCGGCGATGTCGCCGGCCCGCAAGGCGGCGCGCGGCAGTTCGATCATGGTGCCGACGAGATAATCGAGCTTGGCGCCCGTCTCCTTCTGGACCTCTTGCGCCACGGCGACGATACGATCGCCGACGATGTCGAGCTCAGACTTGGTGGCGACGAGCGGCACCATGACCTCCGGGATCGGCGGTGTGCCGGTCCGCCGCGCTACCTCGGCCGCGGCCTCGAAAATGGCGCGCGCCTGCATCTCGGCAATCTCGGGGTAAGAAACCGCGAGCCTGACGCCACGATGGCCCAGCATCGGGTTGAACTCATGCAGCTCCGCCACCCGGCTGCGCAGCGAATCGGCGCTGACGCCGATGGCGGTTGCGACCTCGGCGATCTCGGCCTCATTCTGCGGCAGGAATTCATGCAAGGGCGGATCGAGGAGCCGGATCGTCACCGGCAGCCCGGCCATGATCTCGAACAATTCGATGAAATCCTCGCGCTGCATCGGCAGGATCTTGGCGAGTGCTGAGCGCCTGCCCTTCTCGCTCGAAGCCAGGATCATCTCGCGCATCGCGACGATGCGGTCGGCCTCGAAGAACATGTGCTCGGTACGGCAGAGGCCGATGCCCTCGGCGCCGAATTCGCGCGCGGCTCTCGCATCGAGCGGCGTCTCGGCATTGGTGCGCACCTTCATGCGGCGCGCCTTGTCGGCCCATTGCATGATGATGGCGAAGTCGCCGGAGAGCTCGGGCTTGATGGTGGGGACGGCGCCCTTCATCACCTGCCCGCTCGAACCGTCAATGGTGACGACGTCGCCCTTCTTGAGGGTGACCCCCATCGCGGTCAGTGTCGCTCGGGCGTAGTCGACGCGGATACTGCCGGCGCCCGACACGCAAGGCTTGCCCATGCCGCGCGCCACGACCGCGGCATGGGACGTCATGCCGCCCCGCGTGGTGAGGATGCCTTCCGCCGCATGCATGCCGTGGATGTCTTCCGGGCTCGTCTCGACCCTGACCAGGATGACGGTGCGCCCCTCGCCCTTCAGCCTTTCGGCCTCGTCTGAATCGAAGACGATCTCGCCCGAGGCGGCACCGGGCGATGCCGGCAGGCCCTGGCCGATGATCTCGCGCTTGGCCGAAGGGTCGAGTGTGGGATGCAGGAGCTGATCGAGGGATGCCGGGTCGATGCGCTTCACCGCCTCCTCCTCGCTGATCAGGCCCTCATTGGCGAGATCGACGGCGATCTTGAGCGCCGCCTTGGCGGTGCGCTTGCCGGAACGCGTCTGCAGCATCCACAGCCTGCCGTCCTGGATGGTGAATTCCAGGTCCTGCATGTCGCGATAGTGCTTTTCGAGACGCGCGAAAGTATCGGCCAGCTGGACGAAGGTTTCGGGCATCAGCCTCTCGAGCGAGGGCGCCTTGGAGCCCGCCTCGACGCGCGCGGCCTCGGTGATGTTCTGCGGCGTGCGGATGCCGGCCACGACATCCTCGCCCTGGGCATTGACCAGGAACTCGCCATAGAGCTCATGCACACCCGTCGAGGGGTTGCGCGTGAAGGCGACGCCGGTCGCCGACGTGTCGCCGAGATTGCCGAACACCATGGCCTGCACATTGACGGCAGTGCCCCACTCCTCGGGGATATTGTGAAGCTTGCGATAGGTCTTGGCGCGCGCCGACATCCACGACTGGAAGACGGCGCCGATGGCGCCCCAGAGCTGCTCTTTCACGTCCTGCGGAAAGGGTTTCCCCGTCGCCTTCTCGACGCAGGTCTTGTATTGGGCGATGACCTTCGTCCAGTCCTCGGCGGTGAGATCGGTATCGAGGCCGAACGCCTTCCCATCCTTGTATTCGCCGAGAATGTCCTCGAACTGATGATGCTCGACGCCCAGCACGACATCCGAGTACATATGGATGAAGCGGCGATAGCTGTCATAGGCGAAGCGGCGGTCCTTGGCGCGCGAGGCCAAGCCCTCGACGGTCGCGTCATTGAGGCCGAGATTGAGAACGGTGTCCATCATGCCGGGCATGGACGCACGGGCGCCGGAGCGCACGGAAACGAGAAGCGGATTTTTGGCGTCGCCGAAGGCCGCGCCGACGATGCGGCCCACTTCGGCCATGGCGGCGTCGACATCACCGGTGAGCGCTGCGGGATAGGTGCTGCCGTTCTTGTAGTAGCCGGTGCAGACTTCGGTGGTGATGGTGAAGCCGGGCGGGACCGGCAGACCGAGATTGGCCATTTCGGCAAGATTGGCGCCCTTGCCGCCGAGCAGGTTTCGCATTCCCGCATCGCCATCGGCCTTGCCTTCGCCAAAGCGGTAAACGAGTTTCCCATTCGCTTGCTGATTCACCCTCAAAGCTCCTCCTGGACAGGATCGGTTGGTTCAGTAGCGAGCGCCGCTCATGAGCCGCACTAGCCATATTGCAGTTGCGAAATCAACTGTGCATTTGCGGCGGGAATGCCGCAGCATCACAACTCAGCCGTAATGGGCGAGGTTCCGGCGGAGCCCTTCCGCTGTCTGAGCGTAATCCGAGGGCGAATAAAGGTGGCGGCCATGCTTGTCCTTGGGGTTGTTGGCAATGAACTCCTGGAAGCGCCTTGCGAGCCCGCTTTCGATCGCAAGCCCCAGGCGCTCACAGACGCGCCGAGCCACTTCGAGGGGCTGGCGCGTCAGGGTCTCATAGTCCACCTCCAGAATGTGACCGCGCCATGTCGCATATGCCGATAGGTAACGTCCGGTTTCTGCCGCATAGAACGCCAGGTTCGACTGGCCGAGCGCCGCACGGTCGCTCGCGCGCGAGGTCACCTTGTGCACCCCGTCAAGGAGGCTGTTGAGGCTGGTGAGAGCCACCACGGGATCGCGCCGGCAGACGACGATGAGGGCCTCAGGGACAGCGGCGAGAAGCTCGGCGACGCCGCCCAGATGGTCCGGCGCCTTGAGGAGCAGGCGCCTTTCCTGGTCGCGGCGCTGCAGGAGGCAAAGAATGTCGCGATATTCGCGGTATTTCTGACGGCGGTCGGCGGTGCTGAGCCAGGCGAGATAGGAATGCACCGGCGCCAATGTCCAAGGCAGCACGGTGCGGAACGAGATCGCCAGAGCGAACATGCATTCTTCCGGCTCCTCGCCGCGGGTGAAGTGCCTGGCATCGAGCCCACGATTGAAAAGCCGCATCACCGCCAGCTCGCATTTGAGACGCAGGTCAAGCCATCGCCGCCGCCAGTCCGAGCCCCTGGGCACCGGTTCGAGAAGCTCGTTCAGAACGGGCGCACGCATCGCCGGATCGGCGGCGAGCAGGCGATGGAGGAAGGTCGTGCCGCTCCTCGGCATGCCGGTGATGATGACAGGCGGCATAAGCCTGCCTTTGAATATCTGGGGCTCCGTCCGTCGCAGATGCTGGATCATGAGGCGCTGCTCAACGGCGGTGGCGATGCTCCGCCCGAGCAACATGCGGCCGATGAAGGTGAGTTGGGCCTCGCGCCGCAAGCTGCGCAGGAGAATGCGTAAACCGGTGCGATAATAGGGATCGCCGAAATCCGCCAATCCGGTCGAGCGGCGCGCTGCGGCGCAGAACTTTTCGAGGCAGCCTAGTGTGGTGGATTTGACATTCGCCCCAGTGTTTCGGTTTGCGTTCATGGCGAATGTCAAATCCAAGACCACACTAGAATCCTAGATTTGCTAGTATCCCTTTGATCCTGACATTCGCAACATGCCGGCCGTGAACTGGAGCGAATGTCAGGATCAGGACACTAGCGCGCCGCCTCGCCATCTACCCCTCGATCTTGGAGAAGTCGGCGACCTCGCGGGTCGCGGCGCGAATGCGGTTCAGGAGCTTGAGCCGGTTCTCGCGGAAGGAGGGATCATCGGCATTGACGGTCACCTTGTCGAAGAAAGCGTCGACCGGAGCCCTGAGCTTGGCAATGGCGCGCATCGCGCCTTCGAAATCTTCGGCGTTCACCGATTGGCGCGCCCGGGCCGCCGCGGCATTGACCGCCGTGTTGAGCTCGCGCTCCTCGCCCTGGATGAGGATGTTGGTGTTGACATTGCCGTCATAGGAACGGCCGTCCTTCTTCTCCTCGATCTTGAGGATGTTGGTGGCGCGCTTGACGCCGGTCAGGAGATGGTCGCCATCCTCGGTGTCGAGGAACTTCGACAACGCCTCGACACGCTTGACGATCATCAGCAGATCATCCTGACCACCCAAAGCGAAGACCGCGTCGATCAGATCATAGCGGGCACCTTGGTCGCGCAAATAGACCTTCAGACGATCGGCGAAGAAGGAGAGGAGGTCATCTGCACGCGTATCTATGTCCTGCCCAGTAGCAGGGTCCCGGCGAGATACCTTCACCTTGACTTCACCGCCTGTGAGTATGGCGATGGAGGGATCAGTCGACTTAACAATGTCTTCCGGTTTCCTTCGAGGATGAATCCTATCCATCGCTGACGATGCAATCGGCAGAAACCTAAGGCGTAGTTGCTGCTCAAGAATGATCCGCACACATCCTAGGGCAGCTCGTCTGAGCGCATATGGATCCTTTGAGCCTGTCGGTTTCTCGTCAATCACCCAAAAGCCAGCGAGCGTATCGAGCTTGTCAGCGAGCGCCGCCGCAACGCCTATTCTTGAAGCAGGAAGTGAATCCGACGGACCTTGTGGCTTGTAGTGGTCTCGGATCGCATCGGCAACCTCCTCATCCACGTGTTGCGCCTGCGCATAGTAGCTGCCCATCAGGCCCTGCAATTCGGGAAATTCGCCGACCATGCCAGTGACGAGATCAGCCTTGGCGAGACGAGCCGCGAGCATGGCCTTGTTCTGATCCGCACCGATTGTTTTGGCGATCTCGCCGGCTAGCGTCTCGATGCGCTTCACCCTTTCGCCTTGCGTGCCAAGCTTGGCATGGAAGGTGATCTGGTCGAGCTTGGGCAAGAGCTTCTCGAGCGGCGTCTTCTTGTCGTGCTCCCAGAAGAATTTCGCATCCGAGAGGCGCGCCGCGATGACCTTGTTGTTGCCCTCTGTGATCTTAAGGCCGCCATCGCTGGCGATCATGTTGGAGACGAGCAGATAGCGGTTGGCGAGCTTGGCCGTCTTGCCGTCTTTCAGCGCGAAGCATTTCTGATGTTGCTTGATCGAGGTGACGATCACTTCCGGCGGCACTTCGAGGAAGCTCTCGTCGAACGAGCCCATCAGCACCACCGGCCATTCGACAAGCCCCGCGGTCTCCTTGAGCAGCGCCTCGTCCTCGATCACTTCGAGGCCTTGCGCGAAGCTCAAATTCTTCGCTTCCACGCGGATGAGCTCGGTGCGGCGGGCGGCATCGACCACCACTTTCGCGTCAAAAAGCTTCTGCGCATAGTCTTCGAAGCGGCGCGCGGTGATCTCTTGAGGCGCGAGGAAACGATGGCCCCTTGTGACGGCGCTGCTCGCGAGGCCTCCGATCTCGAAAGGCACGACCTCGCCGTCGAAGCAGCACAGGATCGACTGCAAGGGCCTGACCCAGCGCAGGTCGCCCGAGCCCCAGCGCATGGATTTGGGCCAGGGGAATTTGCGGATCACATCGGGCACGATCTCGGCGACCACATCGGGCGTGGCCCGCCCCGGCTTGCTGATCCGGGCGATATAGAACTTGCCCTTCTTGTCGTCCTGTTGGGTGAGGTCGGAAAGCTCGAGGCCGGTCGATTTGAGAAAACCTTGGATTGCCTGCTCCGGCGCGTCGATGCGGGGGCCTTTACGCTCCTCCGTCACATCCTTCGTGCGCGCGGCCAGGCCTTCGACCGAGAGCACCAGCCGGCGCGGCGTCGCATGCGCCTGCGCGCCCTCATAGACGAGGCCCAGATCGACCAGCGCATTGGTGACGAGCGATTTCAGATCCTCGGCCGCCTTGGCTTGCATGCGCGCCGGGATTTCCTCGGAAAAAAGCTCGAGTAGAAGCTCAGGCATCAACTTCCTCAAAATCGCTCTTCGGATAATTCACGTCGGCAATATCAAGCTTGCCGGTCTCGTGGTTCCAAAAATAAACATCACTTTTGCCAGCAAGGAGTACGAGGCAATCTCCACTGCCATTACCAGCAATAGCAACAGCTTCCGATGGGAACGCAGGAAAGTCCCGGAAGGAGTCAGTCTCACGCAAGATATGATTGGCCGAACGGGCAATATGCTTGCGGCTGCTCTGATCCAATACCGGAAATGCCTCCCAATTTTCGCAACTCGCTTCGATCGAAAATCCATTCGAGCGGAGCAGCATGCGCTTCCATGGCAATGGTAACGCGAAGCGACCACTATGCTCTGCCTCCGCGATATGACTTTCGCTCGTCGGCAAGCCCATCAGCTGCTCCCTCGTCTCAGGCTCGATCGAGCTTCACAACGTCTTATGCGTGCCGTCGCAGAAGGGCTGGCCGTTGGTGTGCTTGCAGGCGCAGAAGAACTTGCGGCCTGAAGCCTCGGCCGTCCATTTGACGGGCGAGAATTCGCTGCCCTTGTGGCTGCCGTCGCAGAAAGGCTGGTTCTTGGAACGCCCACAGGCGCACCACCAGTAATCCTTGCCCGCTTCGACCACGACCGGGATCGGCGCCTTCTGGACGATATTGGGTACCGACATCGCGTGTCCTCCCTCGTTGCCATCGCGATCATTGAGCACCTCCGCCCGCGGTCCTGGCCCAGGCCTCGCAGCAGCCCTTGGCCAATTCGCGCACGCGCAGGATATAGGCTTGGCGCTCGGTGACCGAGATCACGCCTCGCGCGTCGAGCAGATTGAAGACATGACTCGCCTTGATGCATTGGTCATAGGCGGGCAGCGCCAGTTCATGGCGGTTGCCCTTGTCGCCCGCCTTCAGCAGAGCCAGGCACTCCTTCTCCGCATCCTTGAAATGCTGGAGCAGGATGTCGGTGTCGGCATATTCGAAATTGTAGCGTGAGAACTCCTGCTCGGCCTGCAGGAACACATCGCCATAGGTGATGCGCTTCGCCCCGTCCGCGCCGTTGAAGTTGAGATCATAGACATTGTCGACGCCCTGCACATACATCGCCAGGCGTTCGAGACCATAAGTGAGCTCGCCCGAGACCGGCGCGCAGTCGAGGCCGCCGACCTGCTGGAAATAGGTATATTGCGAGACCTCCATGCCGTCGCACCACACTTCCCAGCCGAGACCCCAGGCGCCGAGCGTCGGGCTCTCCCAATCATCCTCGACGAAACGGATGTCATGCAGTTGGGGCTCGATGCCGATGGCATAGAGGGAGCCGAGATAGAGCTCCTGCAGGTCGGGCGGCGATGGCTTGATGATCACCTGGTACTGATAATAGTGCTGCAGGCGATTGGGGTTCTCGCCATAGCGGCCGTCCTTGGGCCTCCGCGAAGGCTGCACATAGGCGGCAGCCCAGGGCTTGGGACCCACCGAACGCAAGGTCGTGGCGGGATGGAAAGTGCCCGCCCCCACTTCCATGTCATAGGGCTGCAGGATGACGCAGCCCTTGCTGCCCCAATACTGATGCAGCGTGAGGATGAGGTCCTGGAAGGATTTGCGTGGGTTTAAAGACATTTGCGCCCGCAAAGCATGAACTGTTGCGGGCGCAAACTATGGGTCCGGACCCTATGGGTCAAGAAGTCTTACGGCTTCTTGGGCGCCTGGGATTCCTCTTCCTCGTCGGCCTGGGTGTCGTCGGGATCGACCTCATCGCCAGGGGTGTCCTCATCGCCCTGGGTGTCGTCGCCCGCGACTTCGCCACCGTCTTCGGCAGCCTTCATCCAGGCCTGCAGCGTGTAGAAGGTTTCCTCGTTGATGCGCTGGCCCCAGAGATCGGCGCCTTTGAGCGGACCGCCATGGATGGCGACGACCATCGGGCCGCTGGACCCTTTGTCGACCATCCAGATCGCCGCTCCCGCCATGCCTTCGAGCGGCTTCTTCAGCGGACAATTATAGGCGATGAATGCCTTGTCGGCGGCCTTCACCGGGCACGTGGTCTCCCACATGGTGAAATCGGGCACGCCCGCCGGATAGCCGGTCATGGCCGGACCCTTCGGGAATTGCGGAACGTGGCCATAGCCGAACCAGCCGTTCTGATCGCCGACATCGCTCTGCAATTCGACGAGGCCGAAGGCCAGCTCCCAATTGCCCTCTTCGGCAAAGCCCTTGGTCACCCAGGCATTCTTCCACTGCACGCCGTCAAAGGGACGGCTGTTGCCATTGATGCCGGGATAGAAATCGAGATTCTGGTCCCACTGCTTGGTCTCGAGATTATAGATGCAATAGGCGGCGGTGAGCACGAAGCGCTTGCCGATCAAGGTGCCGGAGCAGCCATTGGAAAGCAGACCCACGGCCGTATAGGGATATTGCGTCGTGTCCTTGATCGCAACGAGCTTGCCGGGCTTCGGCGCCTCCTGGATGGCGGCGGCGCCCTGGCCCTTCAGGATCATGCCGCGCAGGCGACCCGGCACCTTCATCGAACGGCTCTTGCCGTCGCGGCTCATCGAAAGACCGGTCAGCGCATCGAGCTTGCCCGCGGGGGTGAGCTTTTCCGGCGCCTTGCGGGTGGGATTGGCGGCAGCGGGCTTCGCCGTGGGTCCCTTGCCGTCGCTCGGTTTGGCCGCACCCGCGTCCACGGACGGCCATTGGCCGCGCTGGACCGCGGCCTTCTCGGCGGAAGCGGACCCGGCGAGAAGTGTCGCGACGATGAGCGAACTGGTGAAAGCAAGGGAAGTGATCGATAAGGATCGAATCATTAGCCGTCCTTGGGTTGTTGTTAGATTGCAGCCGTTTGTTCAAACGACATTACAATCTAGCCATGTTCCCATGACGAAAACTAGACCTCGCGGCAATATTTTGTAGGCGGAAAAGTGCTCGTGGCCGGGCATGACTCGGCCATCCAGCGGCGCTTAAGCTTCCGGATAGTAGATGCCGGTCCTGGGATCCTGCCGGAGACGGGTCACGGCGCGCGGATCGACCGGGCGCCTGGCCGCGACACGAGCCTTGGCGGCGTTAAGCCCATCCATGAGCTGCTTAATGGCGGCGGCCGTCAGGATACCGGCTACGGCAATCGTCAGGGCTTTCAACATGAAATGGTCCTCTCCGTCACAAGCACGCTCAAGGCATCATAAACCGAAACGTCCCCATAGTGCACGTATTTCCATGGCATCAATGAGGCCTGAGACCGGATCGGCTTCCATGCCGAAGCCCAGCCGGCGCAATCCCCAGCCTTGCGGCTTGGCTATCACCTTGAATTCAGTCTTTTCTCCGAAACGGGCGCGCATAATGTCGCGCAAATGACCGATCCCGTCGATGAGCCCGAGCGCCAGCGCCTGGCGGCCCGACCAGAAGGCGCCGGAGAAAAGCTCAGCCTCCTCACCCCGCAACTTGCCGTTGCGGCGGCTGCGTACCAACGCCTTGAAGTCCTCATGCACGTCGCGCTGCAGGCTTTTCAGGCGCTCGACATCCTCAGGCTTTTCGGGCTGGAACGGGTCGAGGATCGCCTTCGATTCACCCGCGGTGTGCACGCGCCGCTCGACGCCCAGCTTCTTGATCGCCTCGACAAAGCCGAAGCCCGCGGCGATGACGCCGATCGAGCCCACGATGGAGCTCGAATCGGCATAGATCTCGTCGCCGGCGCAAGCGAGCCAATAGCCGCCCGAGGCAGCGACATCCTCACAAAAGGTGAAGACCGGGATTTTCTTCTCCTCCGCCAGGGCGCGTATGCGGGCATGGATCAGGGCCGACTGGACCGCAGCACCTCCCGGCGAATTGATGACCAGGGCGACCGCCGAAATGCCCTTGCGGGCGAAAGCGCGCTCGAGCGTCGGGGCGAGGCCCTCCATGGTCAAGGGCGGCTTGAAGGGCGTGCCGACGCCGATGGTGCCGGTGAGGCGCACGACATGGACAAGCGGGGTCGTCTTGCGCCAGCGGCGGGGGATCAGGCGCTCGAGGAGATTGGGCATGGGGCACACATAGGCATCCGGGCGAGAGCGGGCAAGGACCGCCGCGCTTTGTGAGTTTCCGCACCGACGGCTTGGCCGGCACCTTCTAGATATCCTTCGTGGGGTTCGAAAACCGGCCGTTCATAGCCGGAACAGCCACAGGAGGACATCATGGCCACGCATGTCGAGCATGGCACGATCCGTCAGGCCGGCTCGCCTCTGTTCACCCACCTCGCCGCCGCACTACGGGCAAAAGTCAAGGCATGGCGCGCCCAGCGCATCGAGCGCGCGCAAACCGAGGCGCTGAAAGCGCTGGACCCTGAGGTCCTGGACGATATGGGCGTCAGCTTCGGGAAAGACGACAAGGCGCCTTTCTTCCTGCCCGTGGTGAACCCTTATGCGATCGTCGTGACCGCGCTCATGACATCGCGGCCTACGGACCGTCCCGAGTTGTAGAGCTCGCCCGGTGCGGGGCTGTTCCGGGCGGCCCCGCCTACTTGGAATTCATGTTCCAGCTGTCATAGAGAACTTTCCAGCTGCCCTTCTCCTTGCGCCAGACCACGACATATTTCGCGATCTGCATTTGCGTCTTGCCGTTCACCTCCTGACCGAACTCGACCTTGCCGAAATCGGAGGCGAGCGAGGCATCATCGGAAATCACGATACGCTCGGGCGTGAAGCGCAGTTTAAGGCCCGTGATGGTGTCCATCATCTTCTTCCAGTTGGCGCGGATATTCGCGGTGCCGTGCACCGCGGGCTCATCTGGCCAGACCAGCGAGCCGTCATGGGCGTAGAAACTTACGACCGCGTCGATATCGCTGTTCGTCGCCGCCTTGCCCCATTCCTCGTCCAGCCGGCGGATCGCCGCTTCGTCGGCTTTGTGTTTTTCACCCATGTTTCACTCCTCTCCGCAACTGAAGCCCAAGCTCATCGAGGAGAGCCCTGGCATCCGTCAAATCCCTGGTGTTGAAGCCTTCGGTGAACCAGCCATAGATGGCCTGGAGCATGTCGAAGGCACGGGCCTCTTCGCCCTCTTCGGCGAGAAGCCGGGCAAGCGTGGTCGTGGCGCGCAACTCCCACGACTTCGCACCTTGGGCCCGCGCGACGGCAAGCGCCGCGCCGAGCCGCTTCTCGGCCTCAGCGCGCCTGCCCTGCCGCGCCAGAAGCCAACCCTTGAGGCGCAGCACCTCGGCATAGTGACAACGTTCCTCGCCGCCCTCGATCCTGGCGATGCTCTCGTCGAGGAGAGCCTCGGCAGCCTCGACATTGCCGCCCAGCGCCAGCGCTTCGGCCTGGAGCGCCCGCAAATAGGCGATCCAGATGCGATGGCCGGTCGCGGCGAGGCGGGTGATGGCGCGGTCGAGCCGCGTGGCGCTGTCGGCATGACGCCCAGCCCGAAGCCAGGCAATGCCCTGGCTGATCTCGGCCATGACCTCGAAGAACAGCGAGACACCAAAGCGACGGCCCACATTGTCGGCCTCCGCCGCGCGCGCCAGCAATTCTTCAGGCTGCGAGAGGAAATCGAACGCCTGGGCGCCCAGCGTCAGCGAGAAGGCGAGGTCGAAGGGATGATTGCGGCGCCGCGCGTGGTCGTCCCTTGCATCGCTCGCCGCCACCGCCTGGTCGGGATAGCCGATGATCCAAAGATATTGTGCCCGGTAGATGCTCTCGCCGGTCAGCGGATCGGTGTTGGTCAGCTGCGCAATGTGCCAATGCTTCCCGGCGTCGTATAGTGCATGAAGCTTGTCGCCATGGGCTTTGGCCACGTCGAAGCGACCCTGCCAGAAGGCCGAGCCCGAGACCGCACGGTGACCGACGATGACCAGATTGTCGTCTTGGGTCTCAGCCCCGACCTCCAGCAATTTCTCCGCCCAATGCATCGATACATCGAGCCGGTCGGTGCACAGGCAATGCACCCAGAGCGCATTCAGGATGGGCAGATAGCCTTGGCGATGCGTGAGCCTGCGGGCCAGCGACCAGGCGGGTTCCATGACCGCGCTCAGCTCCGGATGGCCCCAGCCGCGCCCGGCCACGAGCGCCGGCCCCAATGCGGCGCGAAAGCGCAATTCCAGAAGATCGCGCTCGGCGCTCGGCGAAGACGTCGCGAGCAGCTCCATGCCCTTGCGCAGATGACTGTCGGCCTCGGGCACCGCGAAACGCCGCATCGCCACCTCGCCCGCCTTGAGCCACAAGGGGGCTGCCGCCGCCTGGTCATCGGCCGCCGAATAATGATGCGCGAGCAGTTCCGGCTCGCGCTCGCGCGTCTCGGGATGGCGCTCCTCCAGCACTTGGGCGATGCGCGCATGCAAGGGCTTGCGCTGGCTGCGCAGCAGCGAATCATAGGCCACGTCCTGGACCAGGGCATGCTTGAATGTGTAGGACACGGGGCCAGGCGACACGCCCGAGCTCATGGCGAGACCCGAGGCGGTCAGTTCCGCCAGGCCCTCGGCCAAGGCGGCCTCGTCCATCTGAGCGAGCGCCGAGATGAGCTCATGGCTGAAGGTGCGCCCGACGACAGAGCCGATCTGGGCGACGGGCTTCGCCTTGGCGAGGCGGTCGAGACGCGCGGCCAGCGAATCGCGCAGTGTCTCGGGGATGGCGAACCCCAAAGTCGGGCCGGTATAGACATAGCGCCCGCCCGCTTCGACGAGCCCGCCCGATTCGAGGATGGTGCGCGTCAGTTCCTCGACGAAGAGCGGGACACCATCGGTCTTGGCGATGATCTGCTCGACGATCTCGGCCGGCAGCGACTTCCCCTCGGCGAGCCTCGAGACCATCTCGCTCGATTGCTCGGCCGTGAGCTTGGCGAGATTGAGCACCGCGACATTGACATGACGCGACCAGTGCGGCTCGAATTCCGGCCGATAGGTGGCGACGATCAGCAAAGGAATGCCGGCAAGCTTGCCGATCAGCCGCTCCAATGTCTCGAGCGTCGTCGGATCGGCCCAGTGCATGTCCTCGAACAGGAGCAGCGTGGGACGCAAGCGGGCGGCGGCGGCCACCATGTCCTCCATCACGCGGACGGTTTCCTGCTTGGCGAGCCGCGGCGATATATCGAGCGCGCCATAGCGCTCCTCGCAGGGGATGGACATCATGCTCGCGATGAAGCGCACGTCGGAACGAGGCAGGCCGTAACGCCCGACGATCAGCGCCTCCAGCTTGTCGAGCCTCGCATCGGCCGGGCTGTCGTCGCCGATCTGCAGCACCTCATCGAGATGCGTCCTGATCGGGTAGAAAGCGCTGTTGAGATGGAAGGGCGAGCATTGGAAGCGCCAGATCTGGGCATGCTCATGCTCGAGGCTGGCGCATAGCGCATCGGCGATGCGGCTCTTGCCGATGCCCGGCTCGCCGCAGAGATTGATGGTGAAGCCCTCGCCCGCATCATGGACGCGCCGCCATTTGTCGAGCAGCGCCTCCATCTCGGGCCCGCGTCCGATGAGCGGCTTGTCCTTGGCCTGGCGGTCTTCGGCGGTCGCCACACCTGCCACGCGATAGACCTGGACGGGAAGCGTGATGCCCTTGAGACTTTGCGCGCCGATATCGGCATAGCCGAAGACGTCCGCAGCGAGCTTGCGCACCTTGGAGCTGACCGCGATGGTGCCCGGCTCGGCCACGCTCTGCAGGCGCGCCGCGAGGTTCATGGTCTCGCTCACGGCGGTGCGCCCGTCGGCGGAGACGACGACGATGCCGGTGGCGATGCCGATGCGGACCTCGAGCTTCGCCGTATCGGGCGTCTTGAAACAGGCCATCGCGTCGAGGATGTCCAAGCCGGCGCGGATGGCGCGCTCGGCCTCGCGCTCATGGGCGAGCGGGAAGCCGAAGAAGGCGATAATGCCGTCACCCAGGCGCTGGAACAGATAACCCTCGTAACGGGCGATGCAGGCGGCGCAGGCATCCTCATAGGCGCGCACGATGTCTTTCAGCACCTCGGGATCGACGCGCTGGGCGAGCCCGGTAAAACCCACCATGTCGCAGAACATCACGGTGAGCTGACGCCGCTCCTCGGCCCTGACCGCCGGCTCCGGCTTCAGCGCCTTGGCCTCGGCCAGCGCGCCGAGCAGGCGCTTGCGGGCGCCGAATGAGAGACCGAGCTCCTTCAGGTCATTGTCGGTCAAGAGCAGCAGCGTGGTGAAATCGACATCGTTGTCGATGAAGAGCCGCGCATGCTCGGAAAAGCCATGCGCGTCGAGCCAGTCGGTGAGCGCGCTCATGGCAGCACCCCGCCGCGGTCGACCAGAATGCCGCTGTTGCGCAGCCAGATGGCGATCGACAAAGCGGATTTGAACGGCATGCGCCGCGACCAGCCTTGCGCGATCTCGACCAGCGTCGCGCCGGACGAGAGATCGTTCACCAGCGGCGCCAAGGGCTGACCACCGAGAAAAGCGACGGGACCCGCAAGCCCCGGATGGCGCAACGCCTTGGCGAGCGTGACGAACTCACCCTCGATGCAGGGCAGATCCTCGATGACGAGATCGCGCGAGAGCTCGACCGGTTGCGCGGCCGCACCTGCGGCATCGGTGGAAACCACCGCTGCGCGGGGAATTTCGTCAGGCGCGGCTGCCGCGCGATCCTGCCAGAACGAGGCCGGTCGCGTCCGCGCCGCCTCGGCATAATAGCCGGCGGCCCAGCTGCGATGGCGCGTGGAGGCTTCCTCCAGGCTTGCCGTGTAGAAATCCATGGCGGCCGCGGCCCAGGCCGGCCTTCTGATCAGCGTATTGGCGACGATGGCGCCGGCGAGCGATGTCTGGATCGCTTTCTGTACGCCCGACGACGACAAAGGATCGAGCGCCAAGGCCGCTTCACCGAGCCCGATGCTCGAAGATGTCGCGGCGCTGCGGGCGACATAGGGCGTCGCATCACTCGCCATCACCTCGCTCTGGCGCAAGCCGCGCCGGAACCCTGAATGATCGAGAAGATCGAGATAGCGCGCCGCCAGCGCGGCTTTCGGCGCAGCGCCGAATTGCCTGGCATCGACGAAGACCTGCAGGTTCGAGGTGCCGTCGGGAAGCGGCACGGCCCAATACCAGGCCTCATCACCCGCCTGGATCACCGGATGCGTCGGAGGTCCTGTTCCCTTCCAATAGGCATGAAGCGCCAAGGTCAGGGGTCCGGTCGTCGCCCTGCGCCAGGCGCCCGCCGCAGCGCGGCCACGCGCATCGGCGAGGAAATCGGCCGCGCGTTCCTCTCTTCCCGCTTCCGTCTCGATGGTCAGGCGAAAGCCCCGCTCATCCTGCCGCCGCTCGATGATCCGGGCCGGCTGGCGGATGCGCACGCCAAGGCCTCGCGCATGATCGATGAGCCGGCGGTCGAAAGTGCCGCGATCGACCAGCCGCCCCTCGGCGCGCACATCCGCGCGGATCAGCGGCGGACCATCCCAGGCGACCTCGACCTGGCGCACCGGGCGTGCGCCGGCAAGGGCGCCCTCGGCGCCGAGGCTCTCGAGCAGCGGCACAACACCCGGGCTCAGCGACTCGCCCAGATGCGGCCGGGGAAAGCGCGCGCTCTCGATGAGCTCCACCTCATGGCCGAGCTCAGCCATGCGGATGGCGAAGATGCTGCCCGCCGGACCGCCGCCCATGACGCAGACCAGGGCCATGGCTCACCCCGCCATCGGCTGCAGGGCAGCCTGGCCGAGGCGCAAATAGGCCTCCAGGCAATAATGCAGCCAGCCTCTGATGTAGTCGCAGGCCGGACGGCCGCGCTTCGTCACTTCATGATGGCAGCCGCCGCCACAGAGATAGCGCGCCCAGCAGCCATTGCAGGGCTCCTGGCGATGCACATGCCTCTCGGCCAGCCACGCCCTCTGGCGCGCGCCATCGATGCCGTTGGCGAGCGAGCCCATGGCGCCTTCGGCGTCATCGACAAAACGATGGCAGGCGGCAAGATCGCCGGAAGCGGAGACGCCGAGATAGCCGGCGCCGGCGCCGCATGGGTAAGGCCGATGCGTGCCCCGCCCGATCTCGCGGAGCGCATTCAGCATGTTGGCGAAGGGATAGCGCTCGCCGGCCCGCGTGCGGCGCTCGAATTCCTGCCCGCACGCGATCATCTGCTCGAGCATCAGCGCCAGATCGTCACGCCCCATCTCGCCTTGCCGCGAGGGCGAAGCGAGCATGGGCGAGAAACCGACGCTGTGGAAGCCGGCTTCGATGAAGCCATCGAGCGTGGCGCGCAGATCGAGATTGCGCGGCGTGACGGTGACGCGCGCCGAGACCTGCATGCGGCGCTGGTGAGCGAGCAGCGGCGCGATCCGGCGCATGATCCGCTCGAAGCTCCCCTGGCCATTGCGGAAGGGGCGCTGGTCGTCATGCGCTGCTCCGATGCCGTCGAGGCTGACGGTCACCGCGAAGCCATGCTCCTCGAAAAAGTCCACATCGGCGTCGGTGACGAGCGTGCCGTTGGTGGTGATCGAAAAGGTGATCGGCGTGCCCCTTTGGCGCGCGAGATCGGCGGCATGACGGGTCGCCTTCTGCAGCACCGGCCGGTTGACCAGGGGCTCGCCGCCCAGAAAGGAGAGATTGAGCCTGGCGCCCGGACCCGCATTGCCGATGAGCTGCTCGACCGCCTGAAGTGCCGTCGCCTCGGGCATATTCTTCGGCGCGCCGCCAAAGCCACCCTGTTCGGCATAGCAATAGGTGCAGCCGAGATTGCATTTCTGCGCCACGGCGAGCGAGAGCGCATGGATCGGCGGCGGCTCGAGCGGCGCATCGTCGATCAAGGGCGCACCGTCGAGGCCCGCTCGCGCCAGCAGGCTTGCGACCTTGCCGGCATCCAATCCCGTCAAGGCCGTGTCGAACGCGGCGAAGAGATCGGCATCGATATCGAACAGCCGGCTGCCGTCGGCGACGAAAAGATGCCGGCCCGCTTCGGTGGCCAGAAGATGCGCCGCCGGCAAGCGCGGGCCGGAGGCCTTCATATAGTGACGGGCGAGACCGCTCACGATCGCTCCTCGCCCTGCGCATCGCGGCCCTTGACCTGGAAGCGCAGCCATTTCTCCCACTCGGTGAACAGGTCGTCATAGAAGACGAGACGGGAATCGGTGTAGTCGTCGGGCACATATTGCCCGGTGCGCTTCTTCTGCAGCCAGTTGTCGCCGATGCTGAGACCCTTGGGGCCGGGCTCGACATTCACATAATCGGGCCGGGCGGAAGCCCAGTAATAGCACGAGCATTCCCGGTAATCATTCTGCCAGGGCGAGCACAGGCCCTGGGTGAGCTCGCCCGCTTGCGCCAGGGCCTCGGAGATGACCGCCGTATCGGGCGCGAAGAAATGCCGGACCTTGAAGCTCAGCGTCTCATAATTCTTCGGATCCTCGATGCACGGCACTTGCGCGTCTTCCTCGGCAAGCGAGATGTCGCATTGGACGGTCTGGCCCTGGAAGCCGTTCAACAGACGCGCCAGCGCATTCGACCATTCGAGCGGCGCCAGGCCATAAGGATTCTCGTCCGTGGTCAGAATGACATAGCCTTCGGGATCGGATGCCGCCGGCCCCTTGATATAATTCATGGGCTCGATCGGTTTCTGGCGGCCCGGAAGGTTGATGCGCAGCAGGCGATGGCCTTTCAGCCGCGCGAAGGCCGGATCGGCAGCGACGATCAGATTGTCATATTCGCGCAGCTCCAGGCCCTCGAGCATGCGCCGCCAGATGGCGCGGAAATCCACTTCGAGTCCCGGGCAGCAATTGGCGACCGACGTCACCGGCCGCGAACTCACCGGATTGCCCGCCGCCTCGTAGTGAAGCTGGGCGGTGAGATTGCGCGGCGTGAGCGCGGGCGCCTTGGGCGCAGCGGCAGGACGGCCGAGAGCGCCTTCCGCCACTTTGCGGATGGTGTCGATCTGGCGATGAGTGAGAGCGAGATAGCTGTTGTCGGCGCCGCACATCAGAGCCGGCATCTTGCGACGGCCGCGGTCGGTGAAGTCGGAAACCTCATCAGGGTTCCGCAGCAGGCGCAGGAACCAGGGTGCGGCGCCACCGCGCAAGGCGGCGTAGACCTGCTGGTGCAAAGCGAGGATCGCCAGCGTATCGGCGCCGCCGGGCGCGATCACCGGGCGGATGGCGCGCTCGGTGTCGGCGGCCTCCTCCTCGGGCATCGAATCGAGCGAGAGCGCCGAGCGGCCCTTATAGTCGTTGCCGTTCATCACCGCGACATTGAGGAAGCGCACGGTCTCGAAAGCGCGGCGCACGATATCCTCGGCGCGCGCCCGGGTGACTTCGGGCGGCTCGTCATCGCCGACGGCCGGACCGTGGATGACCTGCTCCAGATCATCGGCGAGGCTGCGCACGAAGAGCGAATCCGGCACCACCGCGGGCGGCGACGCGCAGATCCGCGCCGTCGCGGTGAGCGCCTGGCCGTCGGCAGAGGTGAGCCTTACCTCGACGAAGCCGTCACAGGCATCATCGAGATAGCCGCGGCTGACGGCGACATTGTCGTTGAGCCACGACGGCGCCGGCGGCTCGATGGCGAAGAGCGAGGGCGGAATGGTCTCATCCTCGCCATGCGTTTCGAAGTGATACCATTTGCCCTTGCCGCGATCATAGATCGCGCGCTCGGGCGGGATGACCGGATCCTTCGCGTCGGGCGCTTGCGGCCCGTAGATCAAGCCTTTCGCCGGCGTGAAGCGCAGGCGGATCTGCGGAAATCCATCGCTGGGCTTGATGAAGCGCGCGCTGCCGAAATCGACATGGGCTTCCTGCGATATGAAGTTCCGGCAGTGGCCTTCGAGCGGTCGCGGCGCGTGATCGGAAAACCAGCCGGTATCGGCGGAAACGAGATCAGCTTCGTCCCTCGTGCGCCGGACCACCTTGCGGTTGGCCAGCGTGACGCGCCAGGCGAGCTCGCCGCCCGCCAACATGTCGCCAGTCAGCGGCACAAGCTCGTCATTCTCCGTCAGCGCGAAGACTTCGAGGAACGGCGCCACCGGACGTATCCGGCCGTCCTGTTTGAACGCGATCTCTTCCGGCACATGGCTGCCCGTGATCTCGCCCGTCGCCGCATCGACGATCAATGTTTCAACCGGCCTGATGCTGCGATAGCCCAGCGGCCCCTCGGCATCGGTCGCGATGGTGTAATTGTCGAGCGGATCGGGCGCCGAACCGAGCCTGCCGATGGCGAAAGGCGGCAGGATGCGAAGCTCTTTTATCTTGGTCGTCTCACGGGTCACTTGCGTCTGCTCCCCTGGCCGTCGAGCAAGGCGTCGATGGAGGCGATGGCCCGGCGGTCGAGATCCTTGAGCGCCAGAAGATAATCGCGTTGGGCGCCCTTCGCCTGCTCCAACAGCAGCTCCGCCACATCGATCGAGCCCTGGAGGAACTCCTGATGCAGCCGCCAGGCATCGGGCTCGGCGTCCGGCAGCGTCAGCATGAAGGGCATCTCGAAAGGCGGCCCGGCGAAGCGCGGGCTTCCCTGCGGCGCTCCTTCCTTGTGCAGGTCGAGGCCGACGATGATCCCGGCGATCGTCTTGATGTTGTACATCTCGCCGAAAGCCCGATGCATGACCATGCCGCGCAGATTGGGCTCGCCCGCTTGCGAGAGCCGCTGCAGCCGGAAGGAATGAGCGAGACAGGTGAGGAGCAGCCGGTAGCGGTAATTGAACAGCGTGCCCCAATCGCGGGCATGATCGTTGTCGATATAGACCGCGTCATTCTTGTTGAATTGCCGGGTCGTCGGATTGTCCGGAATGTCGCGCGCCGGCACCCAGTCGTCCGGATATTGCTGGAAGATCTTGAGGAAGCGCTCGAAATGCGAGAGCTCGTCGGTGCGTTTGGGCTCGAGGTGTATGGCCTCGCCCTGGCTGCCGATCGCCTTCAGCGCCGTGAGCGCCTCGGTGCGCGTGGCGGCGCGCATGATGAGGAGGTTGGCCTCGCGCTGGCGCTCGGGGTCTCCCACCGCCGATCCGCTCGCATCGAGGCGGCGCAATTCGGGCCCATAGCCTCGTCCCCAATCGTCCCAGGAAGCCTGGCAGACATAGCTTTCCTCATCGAAGGCGGAATCGGGGATCAGCTCCTCGTTGCCGATGATGCCGACGATCTCGTCATAGATGGCGGCAACGGTATGGATCTGGCCCCTGGCCCGCTCCTTGACGAGCCGGTCGATCCAGGCCTTGTCCTTCTCGGTGAACTCCTTGAAGCGCCGGGAAAGCTCCGGATATTTCTTCAGCATGGCGGTGATATGCGGCGGCATCTCGGCATGGACGTAGCAGGCGAGCGATGATCGCGTGAGCTTCTCGAGCCGGAAGGGATAGGGATAATAGGGAACGGTCCAGGGATAGTTTTCGCGCCCGAAATGGACCGGCGCGCCGATGAGACAGAGGATGTTCTGCACGGTGAGGAGATGGCCCATCTCCTCCTTGGCGACTTTGATCAGGCTCGCCTGCCAGTGCTTGATGAGATCCTGGCGCTCAGGCGTCGCCGAGGCATCAGGACCGCCCAGCGAATAGGCGGCATAGAGATACTGGACCATGAGCCCGTGCTCGATCTCGGCGGCGACATGGAGCAGCATGACGAGATGATCATGCCAGGTCAGGCCCGGATGCTTGGCCGCGCGCGATGTCGGCTCATGTTCCGCCGACGGCACAGGCTCCAGGACAAGATACTGCTGCCAGGCCTGTGCCATTGACACCCCTTCGTGTTCTTATCGGACAACGTGGCGTGGTCCAACGCTCGCACCCCCGTGCCTCCTAACATTTTTGCCGGGCGGCGTCGATTGTGGGAAGCGCGCGTTAACCAGTTTCGCCTCGGCAGCACTCAAATGTGTGACGCGCGGCTAGCGCATCGGCCAGGCGGCACCTTCGCGCAATACGGCTTCGGCGGCCTCTGTAAACTTCCCGTCATCGCCATGGAGGATGAGGCCGGGAAGGATCTGCAGAGGAGCGCGTGAGCCTTTGACGCCCTGGACGATGATGCGGGTCGCGGCGAGCCCTGCGCGCGGAAAGAGCGGCGCGACAGTGATATCGCCGAAGCGGCCTTCGAAGGTGGCGAGCACCCGGGCGAGCGCCTCGGCCCGGTAGATGATGGTGGCGGTGCCGCGGGTCTCGATCAGCCCGTGCATGGCCTTGACCCAGAGATCGAGGTCCTCGGGCCCGAAATTATGGGCGCCGGCTTTCAAGGCCACGGGCGACGGCGTCGCCTTGCCCTCCTCGAAATAGGGCGGGTTGGCGAAAGCATGCGCCATGGAGCCGGCCGCCGGCAAGAGGGCCGAGCCCCGGCGCAAGGCCTCCTTGATATCGGCATGGATGACTCGGACGCCCGAACCACAGTCGTTCCGACGGGCGTTCTCCTCGGCCAGCAGGGCGTAGCGGGCAGCGATCTCGACGCCCGTAACCTGGAGGCCTGGCACTCGATAGGCCAGGCAAAGGGCAGCGACCCCCGTGCCGATGCCGGCCTCGAAGACATGATCGCCCGTGTTGCAGGGGATGCTGGCGGCGAGGAAAACCGCGTCGATCCCGGCCCGGTAGCCCTTTTCCGGCTGCAATATGCGCAGGCGGCCATTGAGGAAGCCGTCCTCGGTCAGGCTCGGCGGAATGGCCCCGGTAGGCATGCTGGGATCGGCGGGCGAAGCGTTTGGCATGGCGGGCGGCAGCCTACTATTGCCCAGTTATCGCAACGTTACCCAATTCGCGCAAAGCCTGGGCAATATCCTCGTCCTGGACCATCAGGCGGCGGGGAAAGGCCCCGATCGAGCCCTCGACCGCGCTCATATGGGCATCGAAAACCACGGCCTCGATGCCGGCCTCGGCCAGGACATGGGTCGCATAGGAGAGCAGCACGAGGTCGTTGGTCCGCAGCACTTCCTTCATAATCTATTATCCTTAGCGTCAACCGGTCGCGCTTGCCCGGGGGCGGCAAGCCCCCTTATTGTCCGGGACAGTATCATAAGCAGGCAGGTTCAACCTTGGGTGTCGTCATTCCCTTCGAAGGCAGCGGTGAAAAGCAGCCGAGCCTCGATCCTCTGATCGCTCTGACCTCAGGCGATATGGTCAAGGTCAACGAGGCCATTCTGGCGCGCGCCGCGTCGCATGTCGAACTGATCCCGGAACTCGCCGGCCATCTGATCAATTCCGGCGGCAAGCGGATCAGGCCGATGCTGACCGTGGCCTCGGCCCGCATGTGCGCTGCCAAGGGCGACGCCCATATCAAGCTCGCCACTTCCGTCGAATTCATGCACACGGCGACGCTCCTCCATGACGACGTCGTCGATGAGAGCGATCTCAGGCGTGGCAAGAAGACGGCGCGGCTCATCTGGGGCAACCAGGCGAGCGTGCTGGTCGGCGACTACCTCTTGGGCCAGGCCTTCAAGATGATGGTCGAGACCGGCTCGCTCGAGGCCTTGCGCATCCTCGCCAATGCCGCCGCGGTGATCGCCGAGGGCGAGGTGCTGCAGCTTTCCGCCGCGCATGACACATCGACCACCGAGGACGCCTATATGCAGGTGATCGTCGCCAAGACGGCGGCCCTGTTCTCGGCCGCGGCCGAAGTCGGCGCCGTGGTCGCCAGAAGGCCCAAGGACGAACAGGCGGCACTCGAATCCTATGGCCGCAATCTCGGCATCGCCTTCCAGCTCGTCGATGACGCGCTCGACTATTCCGGCAAGCAGGCGCTGATGGGCAAAAGCGTCGGCGACGACTTCCGCGAAGGCAAGATCACCCTTCCGGTGGTCCTCTCCTATCGCCGGGGCTCCCAGGAAGAGCGCAATTTCTGGAAGCGCACGCTCGAGGAAGGCAACCAGACGGCGGACGACCTCCTTTATGCGCAGAAGCTGATCGAGCGCCACAATGCCATCGCCGACACGGTGGAGCGCGCCCGCCATTACGGCGCCATCGCCCGCGACGCGCTCGCCATCTTCCCCGACAGCGCGCATAAGTCGGCGCTCGCCGAGGCGGTCGATTTCTGCGTGGCGCGCGCTTATTGATCGTTGTTTTGCGCATCGGATTTTTCTGAAAACCGCTTCACACTTTTCAGTCCGATGCGCTAAGCTCCTCCGAAAACAGACAATTATCAGGGGAAACGAGGCAAGGGGCGAGCTGCCACAAAGCTTTCCCCCTCTCCCGTCCGAAGGATGGGAGAGGGTGGCCGAAGGCCGAGTGAGGGCTCTTTGTCTCAGCAGGGAATACGCGTGAAGATCGGAGTGCACTGCACGAAAGAGCCCTCATCCGCGCTTCGCGCACCTTCTCCCATTGCTTCGCAACGGGAGAAGGGAAAAGAGGCGAGAGGGACGCGGCTTCAATGATCCAGCAGACGCGTTTCGCCTGGTATCTCTTGGCGCCGGCGCTCGTCCTGCTCATCTTGCTGCTGCTGCTGCCGATCGTCATCATGGGCATCTACACATTTTACGAATTCGTCACCGCCGGCGTCGAGAAGGCGAATTTCACGCTTGCCAACTGGCAGGAATTCTTCACCGACAGCTATTACCATCTGTTCCTGTGGAAGACCGCGCGGGTCGCCGCCATCACCGCCATCGCCTGCGCCATCATGGGCTACATCCCGGCCTATTTCATCTGGATGACGTCCTTCCGGCACAAATGGCTGTTGCTGCTCCTCCTCATCGTGCCGTTCTGGATCTCCTTCACCATCCGCACCTTCTCCTGGATCCACATACTGGGCGAGCAAGGCGCCATCAATGTCACGCTGACGTCATTGGGGATCATCGAGAGCCCGATCCAGATGCTCTATACCGAGGGCGCGGTGATCATGGGCATGATCCATTTCCTGCTGCCCTATATGATCCTCAATGTCTATGTGAGCCTCGAGGGCATCGACCGCGACCTGATCTCGGCGGCGCGCACCTTGGGCTGCACCAGCGCTGAGGCCTTCCGCGAAGTGACGCTGCCGCTGTCGCTGCCGGGCCTCTGCGCCGGGCTGCTCTTGTGCTTCGTGCTGGCGGCCGGCAGCTATGTCACGCCGCAGATCCTCGGCGGCACCCGCGATGCCCTGTTCGGCAATCTGATCTTCGACACGATCATGGGACAGCTCAACTGGCCGATGGGCTCGACGCTCTCGATCGTGCTCTTCGTGCTGCTCGGCATCGTGTCGGCGATCTACAGCCGCTATATGGGCCTCTCCACCATCTTCAAGGGCTTGAGCCGATGAGTGGGACCCGGCAAGTCGAGGATGCGAGCGGCATCTGGGGCTGGCGGGCGGTGAAGCTCGTCACCGTCCTCGTCTATATCTTCATGTTCGCGCCGATCCTGGTCACCGTCATCCTGTCCTTCAACGCCTCGATGTTCGGCGGCTTCCCGATGACGGGCCTCTCGCTGCAATGGTACGGCAAATTGTTCCAGAACGAGGCCGTGCTGCGCGCGTTCAAGACCTCGATCTGGATCGCGCTCCTGACCGCCGCCGTCTGCACCGTCATCGGCGTCATGGCGGCGTTGGCACTTACCCGCTACGAGTTCCGCGGCAAGCACTGGATGAACACGCTGGTGATCATGCCGGCCTTGGTGCCGGAGACCATTCTCGGCGTCGGCCTCCTGCTCTTGATGAAATGGGCGAACCAGCCCAGGACCTATCTGCTCCTGGTGCTCGGCCACATCATGCTGGCGCTGCCCTTCGTCGTGCTGGTCGTCCAGGCGCGGCTCATCGGCGTCAAGCGCGTCTATGAGGAGGCCTCGCTCTCGCTCGGCGCCAACCGGTTCAACACCTTCCGGGAAGTGACCTTGCCGCTGCTGATGCCCGCCATCGTGGCGAGCGTGCTTCTCGTCTTCACCATCTCCTTCGACAACATCACCGCGAGCCTGTTCTGGCGCCCGCCCGGGGTCGAGACCATGCCGACGCAGATCCTGGCCATGCTGAAAATCTCGATCAGCCCGGAGATCAATGCGCTCGGAACCTTGATGATCCTCATCACCATCGGCCTCCCCTTGGCAGGCGGTCTCTTAGGGCGCATTCTATTTGGTAATCGTCAATAATAACCAGGGAGAAACAGAAAGATGAAACTCACGCAGACCAAGAGACTGGAGCGGCTCAAAGAGCGCTACCAGAATGGCGGCATGGACCGCCGCACCTTCCTAGGGTTGACCGCGGCGGCGGCGGCCTCGGCCGGCCTGATGACGCGCTGGAGCGGACCGGCCCTTGCGGCGGTGACGGAAGTGCGCTTCGACGGCTGGGGCGGCACGGTGCAGGAGGCGATCGATAAATTCGCCTTCCAGCCCTACACCAAGAAGACCGGCCTCAAGGTGGTGCAAGGCACCTTCGGCGACGAAAACGAGGTCATCACCAAGGTGAAGACCTCCAATCCGGGCGACTTCCAGATCATCCACTCCTCCGGCACCGAATATTACAAGAAATATGTCGATGGCGGCTGGGTGTCGGAGATCAACGAGGCCAACATCCCGAACATGGTCAATGTCATGGCGGCGATGATCGAGCCGTTCCGCAAGCTGACGCCGAAGCTTTCGGCGGTGCCTTACGACTACGGCACCACCGGCATCGCCTACAACACCAAGGTGATCTCGCCCGAGGAAGCCAAGGAAAAGGGCGCCAACCTCCTCATCGACAAGAAATACACCGGCAAGATCGGTGGTTTCGGCGACAAGAACACGCGTGTCTGGTATGCGGCGCTGCAGACCGGCCAGAGCCCCAACGACATCAAGGACATCGAGGCGGTGTGGGCCAAGGTGCGCGAAAGCCGCGACATGGCGAAGAAATACTGGAGCTCGGGTGCGGAGCTCATGGACCTCCTGTCGAAGGGCGAGATCGTCGTCACCGACGCCTGGTCGGGCCGCATCGCCGCCCTTCAGGAGCAAGGCCATCCGATCGGCTATCTCGACCCCCCTGGCAGCTATGCCTGGATGGAGGACATGCTGATCCTCAAAGGTTCGCCGATGGCCGAATGCGAGGAGCTGTGCAACTTCATGCTGGAGCCGGCGACGGCGATCGCGGTGGCCGAGGGGCAGAGCTATCCGCCCTCGCTCGACCCCAACAAGGTCAAGCTCACGGAGAAGATCGCCAAGCTTCCGGCCTTCGATCCGACCGGCACCATGAAGGCGCTGACCTTCGCCGACCCGAACTATTGGGCCGAGCACGACGCCGAATGGCAGAAGCAGTGGGACCGCATCTCGAAAGGTGCGTGAGCTGAAGCTTGAAGTGAGCGAGCCGCCTCCGATGTTCCCCCTCTCCCGTTGCGAAGCAATGGGAGAGGGTGCCCGACAGGGCGGGTGAGGGCTCTTCGCTTGCAAAGGAAATAGCTTTTGAAAATCCGTTCTTGCCTCGACAAAGAGCCCTCATCCGGCCTTCGGCCACCTTCTCCCACGCGTGCCGCGCGGGAGAAGGGAAGCACTCTTACCGCATCATCATGACCGAAACCGCCGTCGATCTCAAAGGCGTCACCCTGACCTACGGCCCGTTCGTGGCCGTGAAGGATGTCGATCTCAAGATCGACAAGGGCAGCTTCGTGACGCTCCTCGGCCCTTCGGGCTGCGGCAAGACGACGATCCTGCGCTCGATCGCCGGCCTCGTCTCGCCGACCGCGGGCGAGATCGTCGTCGCCGGAAGGCTGATCAACGACGTGCCCATCTACAAGCGCAATATCGGTCTCGTCTTCCAGAATTATGCGCTCTTCCCGCACAAGACGGTCGCCGACAATATCGCCTTCGGCCTCAAATATCGCAGCGTCCCCAAGGCCCAGATCCTCGCCAAGGTGAAGCGGGCGCTCGACATGGTGCGGCTGCCCGGCGTCGAGAAGAAGCTGCCCTCGCAACTCTCCGGCGGCCAGCAGCAGCGCATCGCGCTCGCCCGCGCCATCGTGATCGAGCCCGACGTGCTCCTGCTCGATGAGCCCTTGTCGGCGCTCGATGCAAATCTGCGCGAGGAAATGCGCACCGAGCTCAAGATCATCCAGCGCGAGGTCGGCATCACCACGATCTTCGTGACGCATGACCAGGAAGAGGCGCTGGCGATGTCGGACCGCATCGTCGTCATGAATCACGGCCTCATCGAGCAGAACGGCACGCCCGAAGAAGTCTATCGCACGCCAGCTTCCAAATTCGTCGCAAGCTTCCTCGGCCAATCCAATCTCATCGCCGGCACCATTGCGGAAGCCGCCGATGGCAAGGCCAAAATTACCCTCGACAACGGCTTGAGCATCGAGGCCGAGGCCCCGGCTTCAGCGAAGCAAGGCGGCAAGGTCACGGTCATCGTGCGCGCCCAGCGCCTCGAGGTCGGCAAGAAGGCCAAGGGCCCCAACAAGCTCAAGGGCAAGATCGCTGCGACCTCCTATCTCGGCGGCAGCGCCATCTATGCCATCGAGGCGCAGGGCCTGAAGCTGCAGGCCAACACGATCATCGAGGACCAGGTCTTCCGCGAAGGCGATGCGGTCGATGTCAGCTTTGCGCCCTCCGACTGCGTGCTGCTCGGCGAGGATGATCGAAGGCTTGCCTGAGAGGGCAACCCTTCTCTGGCAATAGCCGGTCGCTCCCGATCAGCTCACGGCGTGGTGTCGAATCCGCATTGCTTGCGCTCCATGGCGATCTGCTCGGTAATGCGGATGGCGTTCTCCGCATAGGCCTGCGTCACCGAGCCATGATTCACGGTCTTGCCGCGCAGAGGACTTACCGCCTCGCAAAGATGGAAGACATGCGGGGTCTTGGACTTCGTGGCGCCTGGTTCCGGCGCGATCCAGTACACGACATCCTGGCCGTTCGGGTTCTGGGCATCTTTCGTCGCGTCGGCCACCACCGCGGAATCCCGGGCGATGTCCTGCGCCTGCGAAGCGACCTCGGGTGAGCAGGCGGTGGTTGGCTGGCCGGCCTTGATCTGTTGGGCGCACTCATTCATGTCCTGGGTGTACTGCTCGACCGATGGCGGCTGGAAATTCACCCCGATAAGGGTGGCGAGCACCGCGAGGACAGCGCCGATGCCGCCGGCAATCTGCTTGTTCTTGGGATCCATGTCCTTGTCCATGAGGATCAGGACAATCAGCGGAAGGAAGGCGATCAGCGTTATGATCGCGCCGAGCTGGTTCTGCACGAAGTACCGGAACCCGTCGGCCTTGCTGGCCGGATTTTTCCGGTTGGCGGCCTTCCACAGCAAGCTGCCGGCAATGGCGAAGACGGCGATCCCGACAAGAATGCCGATCAGCAGGAGAAGATTGCCGCTGTCGAATCTGTGCTGCAGGAGCAGATAAATGCCGACAGCCTCGCCGGCAATGGCCACGGCCCAGCAAATCAGGGCGAAAATCCGAAGCCGCCGGGAAGAGCTCTTCTGGTCCTGACTGGCTTGCCAGTCTTTGGTGACATCCGGCTTGTTCTCGGCCATGGTCTCAACCCTCATATCGACGCTTCCCGCAGCGCTGATGCGCCGTCCGGTGCGCTTAAGCGTCACGGGTCGAAGTTTGGCAAAACTTTCCCACATGTCAACAATCATTCAATGGCGCTCTGACCTCGAACGATGAGGTCGATGTCGGATTTTCGCCGTCCGACTGCGTGCTGCTCGGGGAAGACGATAGCGGCTCACGTGAGCGCCATTTTTCAGGCGCTCGCCTTAATCTTCTCCCTTGCCGCCGACGCCAGAAAGGCCGAGCGGGTAAGACCGAGGCGCTCCGCCTCCTTGTCGATGGTTTCGAGCAGGCCGGCGTCGATCGAGACATTGGCGCGAACGGGTTTGCCGCTTTCGCGCAACAGGGGAACGGTCGCGATCATGCCGCCTTGGCCAGGGTCGAATTCGTTGGACTTGAGCAGTTGCATATAGGTGCGCGGCACGGGCGCCGGGCGACCGTCCGCAACCTCATCGGCAACCCATTCGGCAAGCGCCTCGATGGCATCGGCGATCACTTCGGCCTCGGTTGCACCCATTGCGGTGGCGCCGGGTGCATCGGGGAAGTATGCGCCGTATTTTCCGCTCGCTTCGTCATAGTCGATGATGGCGATATATCGAGACATTCTGACCTCCAATAGACGGGCCGGACTTTACTTGGTCCAGCCCGCAGCTTTGGCAATGGACTTTGCCACGCCGGGGGTAACGGTGCGGTGCCGAGGCACCATGATGGAAGAGTGACCGGGCTTCTTATACTTGTCGTGCTTCGTGCCGCCTTCCCGCGTCCAACCCTCACGCTCGAGCCGGGCCTTTATCCTTCCGGTGTTGTTTTCATGCTGCATATCGCGCCCAGTTATGCGCAAATATATACGCAATTCATCCCGCGCGTCAATGGAAAATGCGCAAAATATTGCGTAATATCTCGCCCCAAGATGATGCCAGGTCTTTCGAGATGACTTCCGCGAAGGCGATGACCTCGATGACGGCTTCGCGCCGTTTTAGCTGAAGGCTGCGACCACTGTCTCTATGGGCAGGAACAGGGTCCGGCTGTCTTCGGGATATTCGATGAACTCCGCGCAGCGCAGATAGAAGCGCTTGGCCGCGTCGTCCTTGGCGTGGACGAGAACAGCCCCGATGCCGATGCTCTGCGAGGCGATTGCGATCCGCCGCAGCGCGTCCGCAAGCAGGTCCGCGCCCAACCCCTTCCCGGCATGTTGACGGCTGACAGCAAGCCGCCCGATCACCGAAACTTGTATAGTATCGGGCGCGTTGCGTCGCAGCTTGCCCGGCACGGCGCCGCGTTCCACCGCGCCCGCCGAGATGCAGAAATAGGCGATGACCCGATTGCCTTCGCAGATGACATAGGTGCGCGAGAACCGGCTTTCATTCTTCAAAGCCCGATGGCGCAACCAGTCGTTCAGCGCGGGCTCGCCGCAGTCGAACGCCGACAGGTCGTGCTCCGCCGTCAGCGGAACAGGAGCCGACGGTCGCGATAGAGGACGGTCCGGCACAATCCTATTTCCGCCATGCCGGTGTCCGGCGCAGCAGCGACTTGAGCTTTGGTCCTGGTGCTGGTGGATTGTCGAGCGCCTGCATGAAGGCGTCGTAGCGCTCTGGATCGAGGACGAACAGGCGTTGGTCGAGCAGCACGTCGACCGCTTGCCGCCGCGCACTCTCGACCATGAACTCCGTGCGCGTCTTGCCGAGGATCGCCGCCGCATCGTCGATGAGCTGCCGGGTCCCGGTCTCGATCCGCAGATTGATGCTGCCCTTCGTGTCGGACGCAGAAACGCGGTCCACGACCGTGACGGTGGCGGAACGGGAGGATTCCGAAGGGGCGTTGCGAGCTTTGGCCATGGCCGGAATATGAGCACTTGTATCCACAATGTCAATACAGCGCGCGGCAATGCGGAATGGGCGCAGCTAGCGCATGATCCGGAAAAGTGGATACCGGTTTTCCGAAAAGATCATGCGCAAACAAAAAGATAAAGCGCGATGGTGACTCGAAGAAAAGCCATCGCGCTTTAGCGCCGGCGCTGAAACACCGAAGGCGGGCGCAGGTCTCGACCAGCTCGAGGGCAAGCCGAAGCACGAACTCAGGGGCGCGGACCCGCGCCGCCCGGGGCAACGTGCTGCACCGAGGCGGCGATGGCGCGCAGGTCGTCGGCGACGGAGGGATATTGTCCGGCCAGCGCATCGAGGTTTCCGATCTCGACATCGGCCGGCAGCACGCCCGGCCATTCGGTGCTGGCGCCCAGAAACCAGCGCTGGCGTCCGATCAGCCTTGCGGTGTGGAACGTATCACCGGGGATGAGGAGCTGAACGCGCTGGCCTTGGCGCAAGTCGGGCCCCACGACGACACGCTCAGAGGCGCCGTCGCCATGCAGCAGGAAGACCTCGAGCGGGTCGCCCAGATAATAGTGGTAGAGCTGATCGTTGCGGATGCGATGCAGGCGCACGGGGGCGCCGGGCGTCACCATGAAATAGAGCGCGGAGCCGAGCGGCCGCCCATCCGCGAACGGCGCCGGCAGGCCGCCCGCTGCAATCGCGTGCTTGCTCACAAACGTCACCCTTACATATCCGCAGGTGGCATTGGGCTCGAGATCGAGGAGCGTGCGGATTTCGTCGGCGCTGAGCTCGTCCGTCATGGGCGTCCCCTCGGGCGCGGTTTGAGCATGGGCCGCGAATGCCGGCGCCATTGTCGCCCCGCCGGCGAGGACGGTTGCCTGCAGGACGCGCCGGCGGCCGACAAGCGGCGGATGACCTGTTGGCACGGCGACCTCCCTATCATTGCGCCGGAACCGGGCTCACGCAAGCACAGCGAGAAACGCGGGCGAGATGGTCGCGCCAGCCGTCCCTGCTCCCCATGGGTCGCAATCCAACAACAGAATGGCCCGCAAGGCAATCGGACGGAAATCCCGGGAGGGGCGCGCGCGGCTCGGCGGGGCGGCGCCTCAAAAATCGCAAAGCGCTGGGCGCAGGTCGTCAGACCAGTCCATGAGCTTCACGGGCGTGAACGTCCCGTCGATCGGCTTCTCCTCGTCGAGCCCCTCCGACACGACGCCTTTTCCCGCGAGGAAGTCGATGTCGCAGCCGCCCATGATCGTCTCGACGCTCCCGTCCGCGAGATGGCTGTTCCAGTCCCAGTCCCTGGCATAGCGGGCGACCAGGAATTCGCCGGAGCGATAGACGATGGTCAGCGTCTGGCTCCATGATTTATTGGCGCCGCAGCCATAGCAGGACTGAACGACCAGCGATGCGCCGTCCGTGCTCTCGAGCGGCTGGACCCAGGGTGTCTCCTCCGGGTCGACGATTTTCCTCTTGAGAAGGGCGGGCTGGCGCGAAAGATCGAGCTTTTCATCGCCGGCAGCCAGATAGAGGTAAAGATCCACGCTCTCGCCGTCGCCCACCGCGGTGAGCTCGCCGGTCGCGGGGCCGATGTCCGTGCGGTTGGACCCGGCCAGCACCAGCACGGCCCGATCCGTCCTGCCGTCCTTGTCGATGTCGAGCGTAACCTCGTAGAGCGCCGACGGCTTGTCGCCGGCGACCGCCGACACCGGACCCATCGCGAGGGCGACGATCGCGAGCCAGACCGAATGTCGAAATGCCGTCTTCATCAGCACTCATCCCATGCGTGGGCTCATCTAGCGTAACATCCACCGGACGAGAGGGCTATCGCATACAAGAATCCTGAAATGAGCGAGCCGCCTCCGATGTTTCCCCTCTCCCGTTGCGAAGCAATGGGAGAGGGTGGCCGAAGGCCGGGTGAGGGCTCTTTGTCCCAGCAGGAATGCCCGTTGAAGTCGGAGCACACTGCGCGAAAGAGCCCTCATCCGCGCTTCGCGCACCTTCTCCCATTGCTTCGCAACGGGAGAAGGGAAGGAGAGGACCTTGCAAACCTTCGAATGCGATTGCCCTACACCAAACTAGAGGCTCAAGGACCAGCCGTCTCCAACTAAAACAAATGAAATTGTAAGCCTATGCGATCTTCGTCGGCATGGCCGGCCAATCGAGATGAGCTTGCGTGACATGTCGGCCGCAAGATCGCCGCTTGGCATAACCCCGAAAGCCATCCTCACGCGGCCCCGAAGACATGGCGCAACATCAGGAAGGTGACAACCGCCTGGAGGCTGATCGACACTGTGCGCGGCCAATTATAGCGGATCAGCTCTGAGATGATGGCGTCGTTCCGGCCACCCTTCTCCAGCCTTGCGTGCCGCGGTATCTCGAGCAGCACCGTGACCAGGAGGCCGGCAAGGCCGGCCATGATGTTGGCGGCGCTCATCCACAGGGGAACGGCGGGGCCATAGACGGCCAAAAGAGCCGGCAGCAGGAAACTGGCGAAACCGGGAAGGATGACCGGCAGCGGGATGCGCCGCGTGTAGGAACGGTGATAGCGGATATAATCCGCCGCGCCGACCTCGGCGAAGAGCGGATAGATGACGATCTGGACCAGCCAGATCTGTCCCAGCACCCAGAAGGCGAGCGCCGCCCACAGCAGCAGAAAGAGGTTTGCCGTTTCCATCGCGAGACCCGGCGGTCAGCGGGCTTCGCCGCGGGCGAGTGCCGCGGCATGGTCCAGGCCGATGCCGGCAACCAGGGGATCGGCGTGGCGATGCGCCAGCCGCCATTCATCCTGCTCGCGGCGATAGACCAGGGTTACGCGTAGCGGCCAATCCTGGGCCGGCAGGCCGCCGACCTCGCCATGTCCGTGTTCGATGATCACCAGCACCACCATGTCGGCCGAGGCGTAGGATTGAACCAGTTCGTGCTGCAGCGTCCCGTTCCGGAAGAACCGCCCCATCGCCGCCCAGCGCTCTTCTGTCATGTCGCGGCCGCGCGTCGGCGTTCCCCCGAACGGCGCCATCAGCGTGAAGTCGTCCGCGAGCGTGATCAGCGCGCGGTACGTGTCGACATCCCCACGCATGAGTGCAGCGTTCGATTCCGCCGATCGCTGGATAAGCAGGGCAATCTCCTTGCCGATTTTCGACATGCCTTCACTCGCTTCTTGACGGCCCGGACTTGGCCAAAGGGACGATGAGCTTTCAAATACGTGCAGTGCGTTACGCTCATTCCAAAGGCACTTTGTTCTCCGGGCAAAAGGGCCAGAAGCTTGAGTTTCGCGCCCGGAATGATCCGGGCTGAGGGCTTCATGCCGCACCAGATCGACATGGATTTCGCGGCGGAGGCAATCTCCGACTGCGTGCTGCCCGACTTCTTCGCCAATCGTTAAAGAGATGCAGCAGCCGCTCTTGGCGACGCGAGGCACGTATGAAGCCTTGCTTAGAGCCCGCCAACTTTCGAGGCCTACCGGACGACCGCTGTATGAGTATCGTTTTCCTACATTGGCGCGCAGGCAGCGGAGCTTTCTTTACTCCTGCGGCGGGTCGCTTTGGCGTTCGGCCGTAAACCCGAAGAGATACGGTACGTCGCGACCTCCGCAACTATTGGTGGCGAAAACGCCGGTGGACTTCGCGGATTTCTACGCGATCTATCCGGTGCGCCGGAAGAAAACGTTCACGTGATACGTGGCACCCGCGCTCCACTTCCCAAAGCGCCGGCGCTCTCACAAGAGTGTGTAGATCTCGCACTTCTCAGGGCATCGGAACCCGCGGTCGCGGGAAAAATGCTTGCGCAGTCGGCGTCTCTGAGAGAGCTTCGCGAAAAGCTCCGTCAAGGTTTGACTATCTCATGGAACGGCTGGATGAGGGAGGCGGCAAAGATATGCGGGCCTTCGGCGGATCCAACCAAACTTCTTGTGCATGCGGCTCAGGCTCGCGACCCTTATGCCGATGAACTTCTGGTAAAGAACGGTGGTAATTCAATTTTGCCCACTCGGGTGCATATCTTCCACCGCACGCTTACTGGACTTTGGGCCTGCGTCAATCCTGACTGCCTTGACAGGCCGAAGATAGTAAAAGGCGACTGGCCTTTTGGCGCAGTATATTTCGAAAAGCGCGAACACTGCCAATCCTGCCAGTCGCTTGTGCTTGAGTGGGCTTTCTGCTCCCGCTGCGGCGAAGGTGCCTTCAAAACAGAGATTGCCGATGAAGGTACGCGCATAGTCCCCTGGGACGAGCCAGCGCGGGAGGACGGCTTTGACCAGGCACTCGATCGTGACGAAACTTACGGTGCGGAGGCGGAGGACGATGCAACTCCGTCTCCTGTCATAACCCCAGCAATTGATCGCCGCTACCTTTCGAAGTCGACCGGAAAGCCAATCCCAAAGCTCACCTTCCATCCTGGCACGGGGATAATTGCCGAGGGGCCAGGACCGAGTGGCCTTACATTGTATAGCAGCCACGACGTCACCCATTGTCCGTTTTGTGGCTTCCCACCAGAAGGTAGTGATCCCGACCGAGGTGCTCTTCGGTCGCTGGCAGCGGGCGCGCCTTATCTGATGTCCCAGATAGCGCCGGGCGTGGTTGGTCGGTTGTCGCCTAAAACGCCCGCTAGCGAAGCACTACCCCTCGACGGCCGGCAGCTCATCACCTTCACTGATGCTCGGCAGGGCACTGCTCGTCACGCGGCGAATATCCAGATAGCCTCAGAGCGGAGCTACATTCGCAGCTTTCTCTATCATTTTGTCCAAGAAAGGCCGGCCCGCAATGAACTTGAACTTGCGAACCTAGACCGCAGCATTGCCAAACTTCGCACAATGGCCGCTGAGGATCCGGACATATCAGCTGTCATTGCGACGCTTGAAGCCAGGCGGCCTGAATTCGAAGGCAAAAGTAGTCCGAAGCCGTGGAAGGAATTGGTTCGAAGGTTGGCGAGCGAGGAGACCGTTGCCACCTTTCTGAGAACCATATGGGCCGAACGAGAGGAGACTTTTTCCGATCCTACACAGCTGGCTGAATTCCTCTTATACCGCGAGATTATGCGTAGGCCGGTGCGAGCTAACAGTGCTGAAACGCTAGGCCTCTTGCAGCTAATAGTGCCCGCCGTCGATGTGAAGGAGACAAACTTACCGGGGGCCGCGGCGAAACTTGGCCTTACGCTAGACGACTGGCGCAATGTGGTACGACTTGTCTTAACTCACTTCATCCGCACCAACGTTATCCTAGACTTCGATGCCAGACGCTGGATGCGTTGGATTGATCGACGCCAAGCTCAAATCGTCATGCTTCGACGCCGCGAACGCGGGGCTCCGACACCGCCCTTTACAAGGTTTTGGCCTGACCCATATGCGCCTGGAAAAGGCATCGTGGTGGATGGTGTAGTTCGCGAATCCAGCGGGGTAACACTTAACTGGAAAAAGCCAGCTGACGAAGAAGGTGTCCGCGAAGTCCAGAACCTTCGTCAGGTGCGTGAGTGTCGGACGTGCGGCGGGCTTACGTCTGCGCCTGCTTCGGTCGGACTCAGCACGTGTGACGAATGCGGTGGTTCAGAGTTTCGCGTGGTACGCTTTTTGGCGCCAGCCGGCTTTACCGTCGATTTGCGTTACGAAGTGCACGACGATACCCGTGATCTCGGCGGCTCGCCATCAATTGACCCATGGGTATCAGCGAGGACGTCCAATTGGCGCGCCCTTCCTGACCCAAGGATCGGGCGAGTGCGTACTGGAGCCGATGGTTTGGTGTTCTGGTTTAATCCAGGCCCACACGGATTGGGATTCGAAATCTGCCTTCATTGTGGGCGCTCAGTTCCCGAGACGGCGGCCGACGGGCCTAGCGCCCTCGGCGGACACAAGCCATTGCGAGGGGTACCTCGGGCCCACGACGGGGTTACCTGCACAGGCGGGGTGGCGAACGACGCCCCTTTCGCGGTCGCGCGTCATTTGAGCCTTGGTCAGGAGATCCGCACTGATGTTTGTGAACTCCAGCTGTACGAGTGTTCGAGCCGGGAAGCTGCGCTCACTATCGCGCTGGCATTAAGAGAGATAGCCGCTCGTAGGCTTGGGGTCGATGCGGATGAAATGGGATTCGCTGCCCCTGAAGCTGCGCATCCTTCGTTGGGTCGAAGCTACAGTGCCGTTGTTTTCGATCGGGCGAGTGGCGGCGCGGGTTTCTGCTCCACTATCGCGCGTGATCCCATGGGTTTTCTTGCCGAGGCTCGCGACCTTCTTGACTGTAACGCTCAAGGCAGATGTGGCGATCCCGACGCCACGCACGCCTGCCCTCGTTGCGTGCTTGCGGTCGACAGCCAGCATGCAGCCGAAGATACAGACCGGAAATTAGCGCGCCAGATTCTCGCAGCTGCGGTCACCCGTTTGTCGCTTCCAGATTCGGCGAAGCTCTTTGGCAATGAGACTGCGTACGAGCCGGCGCCTTTGGCGGACGCACTTTCTGAGTGCCTTGTCCACGACTCCTCTGCAGAAGTCATCGTGCTTATGACCGGCAATCCGGCCGACTGGGACTTGGGCGCATGGCCAATGACTCCCATTCTGGAACGCTGGGGGGCGCGCGGTCGCTCCGCTGTGGCTATCGTGGATGCAGCATTGGTCAAGGCAGCCGACCCGATCACTCGACGGCAATTCGTACTCTGGGCTCAGCGGGCTCGGGTCACAGTGCGGTCGGCCGAAAATATCGGGTCGCTTACTTGGCTTGCGGGTGTTGTAAGTCCCAAGGGCGCTACCGGTTGGTCGTCCAGTTCCAAAAGTGCGCGAGAAATTGGAATCGCGTGGGCGGCTGCGTCCGATGCGCCAGTAGTCAGAGGCAAAATCGAGCAGCCTACGTTCGGTCCGGTAGTTGATCTCGCTTCGCTACTAACCTCGCTTGGTGGCGAAGCTCTGCTTGAAATCGAGAACGAATTGGACGGACCGACAACTAGTTTTGGGAGCCGTCTACTCTCGATGCTAATCGGCAAATCGCCCGAATTGGACCACGTGCTATCAGCTAAGTTTCTCTCATTATCTTACTCGGATCGATATATTTTCAGCCCGCTAGCTGTTCGCCTTGTAACCGAACTAATAGCGGGATTCGCCAATATGGATACAGAAGTCACGATCATCACCCTTTCCGGCAGACCAGACGGTCGCCCACGGTCCGGCCGCTGGCTTCACACCGACTGGCCAGACCTCGGCATACGTTCGTTTGTGCTGGAACAGATGCTGGCTGCCGTCGCGCCGCGATCTTCGGTTGATTTGCGGAATCGCCTTGGCCATAGGCGAAAGTTAGATTTTCGGACTGAGCGGGGCGCGGGCACAATCTTCTTCGATCAGGGCGTGGGCTCCTGGTCGACGCCTAATCGAGTAGAGTTTGATCATTACGCTCCGGTTGGGAGTCAAATATACGCGCTAAACCAGCCTCTGAAAATCACAAACGGTCCGGAAGGTACCTTCGTGGCAGTACGAATTACCAATTGATGTTCATGTTCACCAAGCAAGCCGCTTGTCTCGTTTCAATCAGCCGGTTAGTCCTTCAATGTTTTGGTCGGGTCAGAAATCGGCCTTGCCACAGCCATTCGCCTTTGTTGGTCTTGCGGGCAACAGTTCAGGTCAATTGATGACGAGTCCTGTTCCCGGCGTCTCAATTGTCTCTTTATTCCTGAGCTGTTATCTTTTCGGCGGTTCTAACCATTGGAACTGAAATGCACGGTCCAGACATTCTCGTTCGCACACTTTCTCGGGAAACGCGCGAAGATCGCCATGGCAATCGTTGGCAATATCACTCTCGAAGTGACCACCATTCGAAGGTCGCATGCTGGGGTATCGTCTTTGATTTATTGCGTACCAACTCTCTTCTGCGCCGTCATGTTGAAGAGGCTCGCGTCTTTTTCGGAATTAATCATGAAATGCGCGATTTTGTTCATGACCGGAAGAAGAATCTCGACCTAGTCCTCTGCACACCATCAAGTTCCAACGGAGGGCATTCCGTACAAAATCTCAGCCGCATGGCGAAAGACTACGAAATCAAACTAACTGCGGATCAACAAACGGAGCTTAGGGAGTTGCCGGTACTACGCGGGGGCCCGGTTGGGAGCGTCCTTATGGCGCTGGAAGCAAAAGCGTGCATGACAGCCCATCAGCGTGCTCTTCCTCGACTATATGATGAGCTGAATTCGTCGCATCTGACCGTGCACGGTGCGACCGATCAAGCGATCGCCGCCGGCTTCGCGATGGTAAATATTTCCTCTCAGTATCTCAGCCCGGACCTCAATAAGAGTAACCGTTCGACAAATCCAGTCTGGAGCTCTCACGATCAACCGCGTGATGCGGGCTTGGCAATCGACAAGATTCGCCAGCTGCCGAGGCGCTCCAAAACTGGAGATACCGGATACGATGCGCTGGCCATTGTCGTAGTAGATTGCGCCAATGACGGTTCAACCGTACGGCTTGTTGGGACGCCACCTGCGCCACAGGCCAACGACATCTATCATTACTCGTCAATGATCGATCGTCTTGGGCACATATATGCGACGAGATTCAAGCAGCTTTGAGAGCCTGTTTGTCAGGGTCAGATCGTCCTTGGCTTTGCAGGCCCAAACGATTGCGACACGAAATCCCGCACTGCGTAACGTGCGAATAGCCTTCGCATCACGCTGGCGGTTAGTAAGGAATTTATCTCGCCAAAATCGTTTGTTGGTTTTGGGAATAGTTGCTTGACGACAGCCGCTGTGGTGGTGCCAAAAACAACCATTGACAAAGATAGCCCACTTCCTCTTGCGGTTTGCAAAGTCTGGCGACCCAGGTAAAGACTTGACATTCAGACGATAGGCATATCCAAGGTTCCTCAGGATAACAGCGACTTCAAGTTCGGTTGCTGTTCCTCGTTGCCTAACTCGGCTCATCAAGGCACTTCGTTTTGGATCGCGGGGCGTAGGTGCCTTCATTCAGCCGCGATTGCCAAGGCTCTCAAATTTATTTTCGAAAGGTCCATGTGTTCCATTCGATCCAAGTGCTGTCGCAGCCTATCTAAGAACCCAGGAACGAAACGTAGCGTACTTCTGTCCGTTCGTGAGAGAAATCCTCGTGTGGCACGTGTAGAAAGCAATTTGCCATCAAACTGGAGAAATTCTACCAGGGAGGAGCGTTCTCGCCAAACGGGGAAAGTGCCGATGTCCACTTTCTTTCTTTGACGGCCGTCAAAACGTGCCGCTTTCGGCCAACGGGAATCATTGGAAAGCTCCCGATCCCGACTCTTTTGATAGAGGCTTGGGGCCGCAAGGCGCATTCCAAGCCATTCGGCAACCGGTACACTCACAGCATTTCCAACCAACGACCACCGAAGTGACGCTCTCCCCACCGACGATGCCGGCTCCGTCCATCCGAATTCAAAGCCCTGTAACCGCTCGGCGTCCCGAATATCCGGAGTTATGACAGCTCCATTGGGCAGCATAATCGCCGGCGGTGAAGGGATGCCAACAGTCGACCCATTCTTAAGTGTTGGGATCGCATCCGGCGCCCACCCCAGGCCACGGATTCCCTCCGTCCAATAGAAGCCATGAGCATGTGTAGTTATCGATGTCACCAAATCAGAAACAACAGTGTCATCCGCCAAAAGAACATCAGCCGGGTCAACATCTGTCTTTGTCGCAACAAAAATCACGCGCTCTCGCCGTTGAGGCAGAAATGCAAGCGAGTTTACTACGCGATACGCCCAGCGATAACCGCGCTCTTCAAAAGCCGCGACGAGTGTCGTCAATGCTCTTCCCTTATCAAGGTGAAGCATAAAGGATACATTCTCGAGGACGACCCAAGGCACAGGCTGCTGATCTAGAAGCCTAAAGACATGTCCTACGAGGCCTGACCGTTTTCCATCAATTCCTGCAGTCAACCCGGCCTGACTCAAATCTTGACATGGAAACCCACCGACCAGCACGTCGATATCACTTGGAAGGTCTTTTAATACCGTGATGTCCCTTTCAATCGGAATATGTGGAAATCGCCTTTCCAGAACTGCACGCGCCGGCTCCCAGATTTCGCAGAGCATCATCGCGTGATGTCCTGCTTGGGCAAGGCCGGTCTCCAGACCGCCGATACCGGCAAACAATCCTACGACCTTCATCACAATGCCTTACGTTCCTTGGCTCTGTTCGAATCAGTGCACTTGAGACCGATTCAACGAGAGCCACAAAAAATGCGAGTCGTCCAGACGTTCTCATAATGTTCATGTCCTGTAAAGAGTATATTTTCAGTTATACAATTATAGATTGAATTCATTCGGGCCAAAGCGTGAGATTTGGGAAATATCACCTGCGAGCGCCGCGCCTTCGGACGATGAGGAGAAACAGGACGCTGGCGATGGCAGCGGTACTCCCGCAGCTCCCGAATTCGAGGTCTACATTGTCGATCCGAAATAGGCTTGAAATCCCGCGCGCCTTCAAGCCGCTGCTGTTCCCTAAGCGGGTCCTCAGGTCCACTTCATCCTGTGGAAGTACGCTCGCCAGCGCTTTCGACAAAGAAGGAATCGGAGCGTGAATAAGTCTGTTACTGAGTTGCGCCATGAGAAATTGCTTGACATCGTGGGCCAAAGCATAAGATTTGGGAAATATCAGGATCGAAGAAATTGCGCCTGCGGCTCAAACCCGCGGGCGTTTCGATTCTGAAGCTCGGCTTGCGCTCAAACCGCAAGCGAGGCGCAGCTTCTCGGTGGCATGGCCACCGGACATGCCGCTTCCCACTCTCCCCAACACATCACGGTGCATCATGGTTGGCCATCGCTTCAGGAGCCGGAACCCTTCTATCCCGACGTTCCTGACTGAAACCGGCCACAGGCATTCGAACAATCATATGGAGGCCCTCTCGCCAACCGCGCAACTACCTGAGACATCAGGACAATCGCCGCGATTTGCTGCCCGGGCACCAACACTATCCGACATCTCATCGGCCAGTCCGGATTCCTCACCCATACGGCCGCTACGCAATGCCGAGCGGATTGCCGCCGACCGCCAGAAGATCACCGAGAGCGGCGTCCTCGACCTCCTGCTCGATCACGTTCGCGGGCGGCAGGAGCTCACCCCGTCCCAGATCTCCACCGCCTTCGGCCTGCTCAAGAAAATCCTGCCCGACTTCTCCACCAGCGCAGCCCCGCGCGACAGCGAGGAGAGCCGGGAGAGCCAGGACGACGGCGCTTCCTCCGATTCAGACTTCGAGCTTTACATTGTCGACCCGAAAGAGGCTTGAAATCCCGCGCGCCTTCAAGCCGCTGCTTTCGCCTCGGCGCTACAAGGGCGCCTATGGCGGCAGAGGCAGCGCCAAATCGCATTTCTTCGCCGGCGAGCTCATCAGGCGGTGCCGCAGCACCCGGCTGCGCTGCGTCTGCATCCGCGAAGTGCAGAACTCGATCCGCGAATCGGTGCGCCAGCTCCTGATCGACAAGATCGCCGCATTCGGCTTGAGCGACTTCTTCAGCGTGCTCGAGCAGGAGATCCGCGGACGCAACGGCTCGCTCATCATCTTCAAGGGCATGCAGTCCTTCAATTCCGAGAACATCAAGTCGCTCGAAGGCTACGACATCGCCTGGGTCGAGGAAGCGCAGAACCTCTCCGAACCCTCGCTCAGGCTGCTCAGGCCCACCATCCGGAAAGCCGGCTCCGAACTCTGGTTCTCATGGAATCCGCGCCATGAGACGGACGCCGTGGACCGGTTCTTCCGCGGCGGGCCCCAGCGCGCCGATGCCGCCCTCGTCGCCGTCAACTGGCATGACAATCCGTGGTTTCCGGACGTGCTGAGAATAGAGAAGGAGTCCGATTATGCCAGCGATCCCGAAATGGCCGATCATGTCTGGGGCGGCAATTACGAGATCGTCAGCGAGGCCTCCTACTATGCGCGCCTCATCGCCGAAGCGGAGCGCCAGGGCCGCATCGGCGATTTCCCGCATGATCCGGCACGGCCCGTCGACACCGCGTGGGACATCGGCATCGACGATTATACGGCGATCTGGTTCCTCCAGGACGACGGCGTGCAGGTGACGGCGATCGACTATCATGAGACGAGCGGCCAGGGCGCGGAGGAGATCGTGCGCGAGGCCCTGCCCGAATTGCAGCCGGAGCCGCGCCTGGTCGCGCCGGCTCTCTCATGCGTGGGACGCGAGCGCGCTTTCGCTTACGGCGAGCACTATCTTCCCCATGACGTGAAGCTGCGCGAATGGGGTGCTGCCGGGCGCAGCCGCGCCTTGACGCTGATGCGGCTCGGCGTGAAGCCGATCCGCGTCGGCGCGCAGCAGGGCCCGGCGGAGCGCATCAACGCAGGCCGCGCTCTCCTGCCGCTCATGCGCTTCAACCGCACCAAGCGGGTGATGCTGGGCCTGTCGCGCTTGCGGCGATACTCGCGCCGGCAGAGCGCCACGCTCGGCGGCTTTGCCGGCCCCTTGCATGACGTCAACAGCCACGGCGCCGATGCCTTCGGCGAATATGCCGTCAACTGCCCGCTCATCGCGCCGAAGGTCCCTGCCCCGAGGGAGCGGCCGCGGCTGCAAGGCGGCGTCTACCTCGAAGGCCCGCCGGTCGAAGGCTCGGGGCGAAGGATGGTGACGTGAGACCGCTCCCCTCCGGGGCAATCGCATATGGAAGTTGTAAGGCCCCTCCGTCCTTTCCCTTCTCCCGTTGCGTAGCAATGGGAGAAGGTGCGCGAAGCGCGGATGAGGGCTCTTTCGCGCCACGGGCTCTGACCTCAACCAGCATTCCTTGCTGGGACAAAGAGCCCTCACCCGGCCTTCGGCCACCCTCTCCCATTGCTTCGCAACGGGAGAGGGGAAACATCGGAGGCGGCGCTGCTCGCCTTGAAAGAATTCAATGGATCCCGGCTTTCGCCGGGATGACGAAAGGAGGATAGGGTTTTCACCGAATTGCCGTTTCGGCGAAGCATCTCTGTACGGCCACCTCGACCTCAGCCGGCCTTCTCCGGGCCAAGCGCCAGCAGCTTCTTCCTGACGTCTTTGGTGACCGCGGGGCCGTGTCCCGAGCAGAGCCACTCGACGTGCGGCAGGGCGCGCAGATACCTCCGCACATTGGCGCGGCAACGTTCGACATCCTCGGAGAAGGCGGCATCGGCGAGGCTGATCCACTCGATCATGCGCAAGGGCGGCGGCCCGGCCAGGATCGCATCGCCGGAGAACAGGGTGGCACTCGGCTCGTGGTAGAGCAGGCAGCTCCCCTCGGTGTGCCCCGGCACCGGCGTCACGTCGAAGCCCCATTGCCAGCGGCCCTCGCCAAAGGTGCCATCGACGTCGAGGCGGGCCGGCATCAGGTCCTCGATGCGACAGAGGACGTCCGCCCAGAGCGGCGCACGCCTTCCGGAGAGCGGGGCAGCTTTGCTTGTGCCGTCGAGGACAGAAGCGTCGTCCGGGTGGCAGAGGATCAGGGCGCCATAACGCTCGCGCAGCCATAGGGCGTTGCCGGCGTGATCGCTATGCCGGTGTGTCAGGAGGATTGCGTTGAGGTCACCCCGCCCGCGGATGCCGGCGGCATGGAGCTCCGCCATCAGCAGGGGGCGCTCCACCTTATGGCCGGTGTCGATGAGAAAGCGGTTGCCGTCGAACTCCAGCAGCCAGACATTGGAGATGCGCAACAACGCGCACAGCCGCAATGTTCCATGAACACGACGCATGACGGATCAAGTATACGACAATCCGCGGCGAGGCCTCACTCAAAACACCCTCATGCTGAGGTGCGAGCGAAGCGAGCCTCGAAGCATGATCCAGGTACAAAAAGCACGCCGCTTGCCACCCTTCGAGGCCCGCCTGCGGCGGGCACCTCAGGGTGAGGGTTATGGGTTGGACTAGAGTCGTCACGCTCGAGAGCGATGCGCCGCGGTGATCCCTACAAATAACTGGTCCCGACATAGATGAGGACGGAGCCGAGCCCGATAAGTGCAAGGCCGGGCCAGTTCGCTCTGGGATCAAAGGCAGCACTTCGACCCTTGGGTTCCAGAGTTGGGCTTTCCGCCGTTGAATCGCGCCGGCTCGCACCGCTCAACCGCCCGCGCCAGATGGCCACGTAGGCCATGAACAACAGGCCGGCAAAGACGAGGAGCGCGCCAATGAGGATGACGATCATTCCAACCTGCTCGTCTGGAGCGTCGGGCGTTCCGATGGAATCGCCTCGGCGCTCTATTCTTTGTTTGCGCATCGGATTATCCGAAAACCGCTTCGCACTTTTCGGTCCGATGCTCTAGCCTACATTCCCGTGGTCTTGAGATAGGCGATGACGTTGGCGACATCTTGCGGATTCTTGAGGCCGGGAAAGACCATCTTGGTGCCGGGCACGAAGGCCTTCGGATCGGGCAGATAGGCGGTAAGGGTGGCCTCGTCCCAGATCACCCCTTCAGCGGCCTTGGCCTGCATGGCGGGGGAATATTTGAAACCTTCGACCGACGCCGCCTTGCGGCCGACAATGCCCTTGAGCGAGGGCCCGACCTTGTTGGTCGCGTCCGTCGCCGTATGGCAGACCAGGCACTTCTTGAAGACTTTCTCACCCTCGGCCGCATCTTGCGCAAAGCCGGCGGTGCTGAAGCCCATGAGCGCCAGGGCGGCGAGAACCAATCTGAACTTCATCCGTCACTCCTTTGGGGTTTGTAAGGCTTCCGCGTCACTCCCCTTCGCCCGTTGCGAAGCAATGGGAGAAGGTGCGCGAAGCGCGGATGAGGGCTCTTTCGAGCAGTGTGCTCTGACCTCAACGAGCATTCCTGCTGAGACAAAGAGCCCTCACCCGGCCTTCGGCCACCCTCTCCCATTGCTTCGCAACGGGAGAGGGGGAACACCGCAGCCAGCTCACTCACTTCAAGAATTTTCATATGTGATAGCCCTGTCTTTGCGAGGATCAGGATCCTGCCTTGAAGAAGAGTTCGCGCGTGATGAGGGTGTAGTCCGATTCAAGCGTCATGAGGCTCACAAACACCAGCACCAGGACCGGCGGGAGCAGGATGGCATAGATCAGGGCCAGCCGCTCCCAGGCCATATGCATGAAGACGGCGACGATCAGCCCCGCCTTCAGCACCATGAACAGGAGGATCAGCGACCACCGGAGATGGCCTTCGAGGTTGAAGTAGTCGACCAGGTAGGAAAAGGTGCTGAGGACGAAGAGCAGTCCCCATGTCCACAGATATACGCCGATCGGATGCTGCTGCGCCTGTGCGTGTGCCATGTCTTGCCTCACCAAAGATAGAACAGGGCAAAGATGAAGACCCAGACCAGGTCGACAAAGTGCCAGTAGAGACCCATGATTTCGACGACCTCGTAGTTGCCTTTGCGGCTCGTAAAGAAGCCGCGCCGGTTGACGTCGAAATCTCCGCGCCAGACTTTTCGGGCGATGGCGATGAGGAAGATCACCCCGAACGTCACATGCGTGCCGTGGAAGCCGGTGATCATGAAGAAGGTCGAGCCGAACTGCGGCGCGCCCCAGGGGTTGCCCCAGGGACGCACCCCTTCGAGGATCAGCTTGGTCCACTCGAAGGCCTGCATCCCGACGAATGTGGCGCCGAAGGCCGCCGTCACCAGCATCAGGATCGCGGTCTTCCTGCGCTCGCGGGCATAGCCGTATTTGACCGCCATGGCCATCGTGCCGCTCGATGAGATCAGGATGAAGGTCATGATGGCGATCAGGATGAGGGGGATGCTGGTGCCGCCGATATTCAGCGCGAAGACCTCGCTGGGATTGGGCCACGGCACCTTCGTCGACCATCTGACCGTCATGTAGGACAAGAGGAAGCAGCTGAAGATGAAGGTGTCGCTGAGCAGGAAGATCCACATCATCGCCTTGCCCCAGGGCACGTTCTTGAATGCCCGCTGATCCGAGGACCAGTCGGCAGTGAAGCCGCGCAGGCCTTGAGGCCGCGCCAGGGGTTCGGTCGTATCGCTCGCTGCAGTATCTGCCATGGGGATTGTTCCCTTCACCTGAGCCCGCAGAGCGCCAGCAGGACGCCCAGATTGTCGTTGCCCGAAAACAACAGGCCGAAAAGGACCAGCCAGACCAGAAGCAGGAAGTGCCAATAGACGGTGCACAGCTCGACGCTCAAGCGAACCTGGGCGACATCCGAGCCGCGCCATGCCTTGGCGGTGGTTCTGCCCCAGGCCACGAGACCGCCCAACAAATGCAGCCCGTGCAGCGCGGTGATGAGGAAGAAGAAGGCGATCGCCGGGTTCGCGACGTCGAAGACGGCCAGCATGTTCAGTTGCCGCCAGGCCAGGATCTGCCCGCCCAGAAACGCAACGGCACAGGCGCCGCCCGCCAGCAGGCCGTTGCGCACGCCGTCGATCTCGCCGCGGCGCGCGGAAACCTCCGCCCACTGCATCGCGAGGCTGCTCAGGACGAGAAGGCCTGTGTTCAGCCACAGGAGCCTGAGCGGCGGCGTGGGGCGCCAGTCCTCGAACTCCATCCTTGTGCCATAGCTGAGGACGAGAAGCGTGAACAGAACCGTGACCACGGCAAGAAACGTGCGCAAGGCTACCGTCTTGGCCGGCAATCGGAATGTGCCGCCGCGGTGACGGTCGTCGATCCTGGCCTGTGCCGGAACCCAAGGTTTTTCCGTCAGCTGGCGGATGAGGTTCATGGCTTTGCTGCCGAGGTGGCGACCTGATCGGGCGGAAGGTTCTGCGGCAGGAAGTCCTGAGCGGCGCCCGGCACGCTGTAATCGTAAGCCCAGCGATAGACCACCGGCAGCTCCTTGCCCCAGTTGCCGTGCGCGGGCGGCATCTGCGGTGTCTGCCATTCGAGCGTGGTGGCCCGCCAGGGGTTGCGCTCTGCCCGCTTGCCTTTGAACAGGCTCCACGCCAGGTTGAAGATGAACACCACCTGCGCGAAGCCGACGATCAGGGCCGCGACGGTGATGAACTCGTTCAGCGTCTGGGCGGATGGCGGCACGAAGGCGACGTCACCCATCTCGTAATAGCGCCGCGGCACGCCGATGAAGCCCAGATAATGCATGGGAAAGTAGATCGCATAGGCGCCGAGGAAGGTGACCCAGAAGTGGAAATGACCCATGGCCTGGTTCAGCATCCGTCCGGTTATCAGCGGATACCAATGGTAGATGGCCCCGAAGATGACGAGGATGGGCGCCACACCCATCACCATGTGAAAATGGGCGACCACGAACATGGTGTCGGAAAGCGGAACGTCCACCACGGCGTTGCCGAGGAACAGGCCGGTCAGCCCGCCATTCACGAAGGTCAGGATGAAGGCGATGGCAAACAGCATCGGCAGGGTCAGATGGATGTTGCCCCGCCACAGCGTCAGCACCCAGTTGTAGACTTTGATGGCGGTGGGCACCGCGATGATGAGCGTGGTGGTGGCGAAGAAGATGCCGAAATAGGGGTTCATGCCGCTGACATACATGTGGTGCGCCCACACCACGAAACTCAAGGCGCCGATGGCGACGATCGCCCACACCATCATCCGGTAGCCGAAGATGTTCCGTCGCGCATGGGTGCTGATCAGGTCGGAGACGATGCCGAAGCCCGGAAGCGCTACGATATAGACCTCGGGATGGCCGAAGAACCAGAACAGGTGCTGGAACAATATCGGGCTGCCGCCGCCATATTTCAGGCTTTCGCCGAACTCGACGATATCCGGCATGAAAAAGCTGGTGCCGAGAAGCCGGTCGAACATCATCATCACAGCGCCGGCGAACAGAGCGGGGAAGGCCAGCAGCGCCAGAATGGTGGCGACGAAGATGCCCCACACCGTCAAGGGCATGCGCATCAGCGTCATCCCGCGCGTGCGCGCCTGCAGCACCGTCACCACATAGTTCAATCCGCCCATGGTGAAGCCGATGATGAACAAGGCGAGCGAGGCGAGCATCAGGATGATGCCGTAGCTCTGTCCCGGGGTGCCGGCGAGGATGGCCTGCGGCGGATAGAGCGTCCAGCCGGCGCCGGTGGGCCCGCCCGGCGCGAAGAAGCTCGCAACCAGCACCAGCACGGCCAGCAGATAGACCCAGTAGCTCAGCATGTTCACATAGGGGAACACCATGTCGCGGGCGCCGACCATCAGCGGGATGAGGTAGTTGCCGAATCCGCCCAGGAACAGCGCGGTCAGGAGATAGATGACCATGATCATGCCGTGCATGGTGATGAACTGCAGGTAGGATTCGGGCGTGATGAAGGAGAAGGCCTCCGGGAATCCGAGTTGCAGCCGCATCAGCCACGACAGCACCAATGCCACCAGGCCGATCGCGATCGCGGTCAGCGCATACTGTATGGCGATCACCTTGGCGTCCTGGCTCCAGATGTATTTGGTGACGAAGCTTTTCGGATGATAAAGCTCCACATCCTCGACTTCGGCGGGTGCCACATAATTGATGGCGTCGGGTGCTGTATCGGTCATCGCGTCACCCTTCGGTTTGAATATCTCTCGAAAATGCGGGCTGCGTATCCGTTGCGGGTAGGGCTATCGCATATGGATATTTCCGTGGAGGGCCGTGCCAGGTTTCCCCTTCTCCCGCTTGCGGGAGAAGGTGGCCGAAGGCCGGATGAGGGCTCTTTCGTGCAATATACTCTGATTTCAACCAACTTCCTTGCTGAGCCAAAGAGCCCTCACCCGCCCTTCGGGCACCCTCTCCCATTGCTTCGCAACGGGAGAGGGGGAAGCGTGGAGAGGCCTTCACCAACGCCATATGCGACAGCCCGGCCTTCGTTTTGACGGTGCGCGTGCTCATGGCGCGGAACCCGTTTTGGTCGCGCTCAAGGCGAGACTTGTCCCCTCACCCGTGCCGTTCCCCGCATCGGCCGACTGCTTGAAGATCGACTGCTCCTGCAGCCACGCCTGATAGGCGCCCTCTTCCTCGACCACGACCACGCCGCGCATGGTGTAGTGTCCGGTGCCGCACAGCTCGGCGCAGATGGCTGCGAATGTTCCGGGTCGGGTCGGGGTGAACCAGAAATAGGTGACCATGCCCGGAACCATGTCCATCTTGGCCCGGAACTCCGGCACGTAGAAGTCGTGGATGGTGTCGATCGAGCGGAGCAATACCCTGACGGGCCGGTTGAGCGGCAGGTGCAGGTCGCCGCCCGCGATCAGGACATCATCCTCGCCATGGGGATCGTTCGGATTGAGGCCCAGCGGGTTTTCAGGCGTGACATTGCGGGTGTCGGAAGTGCCCAATACGCCGTCCTTTCCGGGGAGGCGGAAATTCCACTGCCACTGCTGGCCGATGATCTCGACCACATCTGCTTCCTTGGGCACGGTGACGAATTGGTGCCAGACGAACAGGCCGGGCGTCAGCAGGGCCGCTACCCCGACCGAGGTCAATATGGTGAGCCACCATTCCAGCCTCTTGTTTTCCGGCTCATATGCCGCCTGCGTTCCTGCCTGGTGGCGGAAGCGCCACAGGCAATAGGCCATGAACAGGACGATGGCGACGAATACGATGCCGGTGATCCAGAATGTGAGGGTGATCGTGTGGTCGATATAGTCCCAGTTCGAGGCGATCGGAGTCCACCACCACGGGCTCAGCAGATGAAATACGACCGAGCCCAAGGCCAGCACAATCAAAGCGAACGCGATCTTCATATCGACACCGAAGTCAAACCGGGTAGTGCTTGACGACCTTGCGATACAGGTGCCAGGTCGCATGCCCGAGCACCGGCATCACGACAGCGAGGCCGGCGAACAACGGCAGGGCCCCGATCAACAGCAGGCTGGCGACGATGAAGCCCCACAGCATCATCGTCGTCGGATTGGCCAGAAACGCGTGAACGGACGTCCGTATCGCCGTCACCACGCCGACATGCACATCGACAAGCATCGGAAAGGACACGGCGCTGATGGCGAGCACCACGACGGCGAAAAGAAAGCCGACGCCGCAGCCGACGATGATGAGCGCCCAGCCGGCTGGCGTGGTGAGAACCTCCCAGACGAAGGGGGTGATCGCCGTCGGCACGGTGCTGCCGTAGATCTGCCGGTAGATGAGGAACGCCGCGCCGAGCCACACGAAATAGATCACGCCGACCAGCACGCTCAGCGTCAGGACGCTGATGGACGGCCTGCGGATGACGTTATAGGCGTGCTCCCAGGAGATATCGAGGCCCTGCTCGCGCCGCCGGCTGATCTCATAGAGGCCGATCGCGGCGAGCGGGCCGATCAGGGCGAATCCCGAAAGCAAGGGAAAGACCAGCGGCAGGGGTATGTAGCCGGCCGCGATATTGGCCGACACCACCATGGCGAGCGGGTAGAGAATGGCGAGGATGACCAGGTGGCTGGGTTTCGCCTTGAAGTCATCGACGCCTTTGGACAAAGCGTCCACGAGGTCAGCTGCACTGATCTTTTGGATCTCACCGTAAGCGGTGCTGTCGTCTACAGCGCCGATCGGTTTTCCATGTAAAGAGGCCATGACTGACCTCCTGAACAACCGCGTCCGAATGGCCTGATATGCCTTCTCCTTGGGCGTTCAGGGCCAACTCGAACACGGCGGGATTATACACCCCTAACCCGGTCCCTTCAATTCTGGACGCGCCGTCCGACGGCGCGCTGCGCGGCGAGGATGACCGGCGGTGAGCCTGGGCAAAAGGAAAGCAACCCAAGCCACAAAATTCAACGTTACACAATAATATCAAATAGATATATGAAATCCGCCAGAGCTTTGCGGATGACGGAGCTGCTTCTCTTGATACGCCAATCTCTTTTGATTCGACGCCAGCGGCCTGAAGTCGAATTGCGGTTCTCACATCGCTCGCCTAGAGGGCGTCCGCTTCCGGCGTGGCGCAGGCTGTGCCGGCTGCGAGAGGGGCGACTAGGACCCCCGGGTCGCTTCCCGCCCCCGGCGCAATACCCCCCGGTCTGCGCCGGGGGATTATTGCCGCCGGAGCCACCGCCAAATTCGCGAGGCCAGCCGCCAGGCGATGACGGCGCCGGCATAAAGCAGCCCGCCCAATGCCATTCCCGCCACGATGGCGCCAAGGAACGACGCCGTATCCGAGAGCAACATCATGGCCGGCTCGTTCATGGTTTTCCATCACGTGAAGAATGGCGCCGCATTCGGGCGCGGCCTTTGCCGTCGGGAAAAAGACTAGCGGTCTCACGGGGCGCGAGAGCCGCTAGTCCGACACCGGGACTCTGAGTTCTTCTGTGACCCGGCGCCTGTCGCTTTCCCTAGCGGGCTTGAGAAGTTTCGGCCCGTGACTTAGGCATTCGGTGCCTCAAAATTCTTTCGAAACCCCGCCAAACGCTTGCCATTTCGTGACAAACGGTTCCCAATGGCGGGTTCCAAGCTTTCGGGATGACGATCATGGCCAAGCGGCAGACCAGGCTCGATCCGGGGAAAATCCTGGTTCGGGCTTTATGGGCAAGGATGGTTGTCGACAAGCTCAAGCAGGCGGGAGCCGACCTCGAAGCGGCGCTTGCCGAGGCGGGGCTCGAGTTGCGCATGCTCAACAAGGCCGATGCCTGGATCCCCTTCACCGACCATGCGAGGCTTCTCGAGATCGCCGCCCGCGAGCTCAGCGATGACTGCTTCGGTCTCAATTTCAGCGCCACGATCGACATTCGCGATGCCGGCCTCCTCGCCTATCTCGGCATTGCGTCCCGCACCGTCGAGGAGGCCATGCACAACCTCGCCCGCTATCTGCGCGTGTTCTCGGAAGCCTATCAGATCAGCCTCAAGGTCGCGGGTGAGACCGGGACGCTCACGATCATTCCGCTGCATTCCTCCTATGGCCAGTCGCGCCAGGCGGTCGAATTCTCCTATGGCGTCGTCATCCATGCCTATCGCCAGCTCGCCGGCATCAGGCTTGCCCCCCTCTCCGTGCAATTCGTCCACAATCGCCGCTCGCATCTCGATCAATTCGCGAAACAGTTCGGCTGCCCGGTGAAATTCAACCGCAACCAGGGGCACATCGTCTTCTCCCGCAAGACGCTGGCCATGCCCATCCGGTCATCCGACGACCGCCTCCTCGCGGTGCTCAGGGACCATGCCGATGACCTGCTGCGCAAGCGTCCGCCGCAGCGCGAGGAATTCCTGGATCAGATCGAGCGGCGGCTGGCGGAGCTCCTGCCCAGAGGCCAGGCGCGGATCAAGACGATCGCCACCGAGCTCGGCATGAGCGAGCGCACGCTGGTGCGCCGGCTGGCGGAGATCAACATGCCGTTCACCACCATCGTCGAGCGCCTGCGCCAGGACCTGGCGTCGCGCTATCTCGCCGAGGAGGAGCTGAGCTTCACCCAGATCGCCTTTCTTCTCGGCTACTCCAACCCGAGCGCCTTCTCGGTCGCCTACAAACGCTGGACCGGCCGGAGCCCGCGCAAAGGCCGGGCCGAGCGGCCGGCCGGATAGTCTTGCACGGAGGTTATCATGCTGCGCCAGCTGCTTCTCGCCGGCCTGTTGATCGCCATTACCATCGCCGTCCAGGCGCTCTTCATGGCTTTTGGACTGCGACGGTTCAGGTCGATCGAGCAGCACCACCCTGCCATTCTGGCGCGCTGGCCGACCGCCGTGACGGTCATTTGGATTTTGTATCTCCTGCTGCCGATTGTTCTCGACGTGGTGGTGTGGGCGATCTGTTACGACCTGAAGCAAGCCTTGCCGACCTTTGAGCAAGCGCTCTATTTCTCGATCGTGACATTCACCACCGTCGGTTACGGCGACATAACACTGGGACCCGACTGGCGTGTGTTGGCTACGTTCGAGGCCGTCAATGGCTGGATCATCTTCGGCTGGGCGACGGCGTTGATCATGGCGGTCATCCAGCGGCTGTATTTTCGCTCCGATGCTTCGAGAGGATGAGGAAAGAAAGGTAGAGGTTTCTCTTCCGCCACGTAAGTAAAAGCGCGAGCGCAGCGTTTAGCCGATCATGGTCGGCACGACCCACCATTGCGGATGAGTCTGGGAAATGCGCCGTGCCGCTTCCTTCGCCGCCTCCCGGGATGCGAAAATGCCAAAGCACGTCGCGCCCGATCCCGACATGCGGGCGAAACGCAAGCCGGCCTGGACGCTCAAGCCCGCCATCACCTGGCCGATGACCGGCGCCGAAGCGAGCGCCGACACGGTGAGGTCGTTGCGGCATGAGGCCAGATCCATGGGCGTCGTGAGGCCGGCAAAGGCCTTGTCGCCGGGCTTCAAGGCAAGCCTCGCGAAAACATCCCTGGTCGCAAGCTCAAGGCCGGGATTGACCAGCACGGCCGGCATCGGCTCGATGTCGTCCAGTAAGTCGATGCGCTCGCCAATCCCTTGCATGCGGCAGGCCTTGCCGACGAGGCAGACCGGCACATCGGCGCCAAGGCCGCAAGCGAGCTTCCCCAGATCATCGCTGACGCCGGCGAGCGATGCGAGCGCCCTGAGGCAGGCGGCGGCGTCAGCCGATCCGCCGCCGATGCCGGAAGCGATCGGCAGGTTTTTTTCCAGCCTGATGCGGTAGGTGCGCGACGGATAGGCCGCGGCAAAGGCACGAGCGGCCTTCAGCACCAGGTTGTCCGGCGCGGCCTCGAGACCTTCCGCAAAGGGGCCCGCAATATCGAGGCGCCAGTCGGGGGCCTCCTCGAAGGTCAGGCGGTCGGCGACCTGGGCAAAGGCGACGATGCTGTCGAGCTCGTGATAGCCGTCGTCTCTGCGGCCAAGCACATGCAGCGCCAGGTTGACCTTGGCAGGCGCCAGCTCCGTATGAGGCAAAATATCAGCCGTTATTGCCGCCGGCGCTGTTCTGCGCCGGAGTCACGGGCGGCTCGTCGGCCAGCCCCTCTTTCAGCTTCTTGTCGATGCGCGCCAGGTCTTCGGGCTCGGGCTTGTTGTCCTTGGCATGCTGCCATTGGAAGCGGGCCTCGAGCTGGCGGCCGACGCGCCAATAGGCATCGCCCAGATGATCGGCGATCACCGGATCCGAAGGTTTGAGCTCGACGGCGCGCTCCAGCTGCTTGACCGCCTCCTCATATTCGCCGAGGCGGAAATGCGCCCAGCCGAGGCTGTCGACGATATAGCCGTCATTCGGCTTGAGCTCGACCGCCTTGCGCACCATCGCGATCGCCTCGTTGAGATTGAGCTTCTTGTCGACCATCGAATAGCCGAGATAGTTGAGCACCATCGGCTGATCGGGCTCGAGCTGGAGGGCTTTGCGGAAATCGGCCTCGGCCTTGTCCCACTGCTTGGTGCGCTCGAAGGAAATGCCGCGATAGTAGAAGACCGTCCAGTTGTCGCGCGTGGGCACGCCGAGGAGAGCAATGGCCGCGTTGTAGGTGTCGGCCGCAGGTGCGAATTCCTCGTTGTTGCGGTAGAGATTGCCGAGCGTCACCAGCGCTTCGTAGTCCTTGGGGTCCGCCTGGGTCAGCGCCTTGAGCCTCGCCTTCGCCTCATCCTTCTTCTCGAGCCTTTGCAGGTTGACCGCGACCTCGAGCTCGGCATTGGGCTTGAGCACCGAGTTCTTTTCGATTGCGTCATAGGCATCGATCGAGCGCTGATAGCTGTTCATGCTTTCATAGATGTCGCCGAGCAGCGTCAGGTTGATGTTGCGATCGCCGTCGATGGAGAGAGCGAGCTGGGCATAGGCCAGCGCTACATCGAGGCCCTGGTCGTCGGAGAGCGCGCTCGCCACCGAGAACAGCGCTTCGCTCATGCCGGCCTGCGGTGTCTTGATGAAAGCTTGCGGCTTGACGCCCTTGTTCAGATTGTCGAGCGACTGGCCTACCAGCGGATTCTTCTCGGCCGTCGAGAGGAACTGCTCATAGATCTTGCGCGCCTCGTCCTTGTGCCCGTTGCGCTCGAGATAGTTGCCATAGGCCTGGACGACGCGCAACGAATTGCCGGCCTGGGCATAGGCCTTCTTGTAGAAGCTTTCGGCGCGCAAGGAGGTGCCGAGATAATCGGCGATGAGGGCGCCGTGATAGGCTTTGAAATTCTCGAGCGACTCGTTCTGGTCGAGCTTGTCGAGCGCGTTGAAGGCCGCCGCCTGGTTGCCCTGGGCGGCATAGGTCCAGGCGGAGAGGAGTGCCGAGGTCAGCTCGCCGATCGGCGTATAGGCCGCCTTCTTGAAGTTCTCGCGCGCCCGCTGATAGCGCTTCAGCCTGACATCGCGCAGGCCGAGCACGAAACGCGCCATGCGATGCTGGCTGTTGAAGGAGAGGACCCGCTCGGCATAGTCCTCGGCGCTGGCGATCTTGCCTTCCGACAGGTCGAAGACGAAGACCCGCTCGATGAGCACGGCATTGTTGGGATCATCGCGCAGAGCCTGCTGGAAATACTGGCCGGCGGCGTCCATGTCGCGCTGCTTGCCGGCGAAACGGCCCGCCAGATAGCTGCCGGAAAGCGAGCTCCCCTCGATGTCGAGTTCTTCATAACCCGCATTCGCGGGAAGGGCGGCAAAGATGACGAGGCCAGCGGCCAGGGCCGGCAGCATCCGGTGCAAGGTCTTGATCATTAAAGCGGAACTCTTTCCGATCGCATCAGGGCTAAGGCTGGCGATTCAGGACATAAAATGAGGTTTTTTCACGATTGCCGCAAGGGGCATTGCGAGCATAGGGCGGCAAACCCCAAGAAAAAGGGGGCATTTCGCCAGGAAACGCCCCCAGGATGCAAGCCGACCTGAGGTGGTGGAGAGGGTCACTTGCTTGATATCGACGCCGTCGCGCTGGCGGCTATTTGATCAGCGCCACCTTTTCAGTGCCGCCGGCCTTCACCGTCGGGCATTCCATGACGATCCGGATATCGTTGTAGTCGCGGTCGGAGCCGCCCTTCTCGGGCGGGCGGTCTTCCCAACCGTAATAGAGGAACTTTCCAGGCGCGCAGGCGCCCGTCTTACTATTATCCGGCGTCCGGTTCGGACCTTCCGGAAGCGTGCCGCCATCCTTCGGGAGCTGGCAGGCGCTCCGGCTGTCGCAGAGCACGGTTTCGAGCAGGCTGTACTCGAGAGCGTAGCTTTCCTTGCCGCCGGTGATGACCGTGTCGGTGTAATAGTCGTAGTGCTCCGCCTTCGGATCATCCCATTTCGACTTCTGGGTCCGCGCGTTGCGCACATTGTGGAGACGGAAGCTCAGGGTTTCCTTGGGTCCGCATTCCGGCATTGTGTAGTTGTATTTCGTCAAGGCGTTGTCGGCGACGGCCGTCATCTTCGTCCGCCTCTCGGACGCCTTTTTCTTCTCGCTGTTGAAGCAATAGACAGAGACGCGGTTGTAGTCGGCGGCATCCGGATTGAGGTCGGTGAGAACGGGCGGCTTGTATTCGAGCACCGGCTCGGCATAGCGGGCCACCGCAGCGACGCTCACTTTCATCGTCTTGGAGAAGCCGGGCACGGCCGCGAGCAGCGACACGGGCACGGTGGCGCTCGCATCGACGCCGAAATCCGTGGCCGACAGCCATTTGCCCTGAACGGAGACGTCGCTGACGCCCGCTCCAAATCGCGATTTCGTGTGCCCCTCCGCTGCCGTCGCCCATGTCGCATCATTGGCCGAGGGCCCGCCGACGGCGGCGCCAAGGGCCGCGGCATCGGCCTCGGCCTGCAGGTATGAACGCACGAAACTCGCATGCGAATAATCGATGGCAACGCCTCCGGCCGCACACAGCGGAATGGCGGCAAGAGCTGTGATGACGGCGACATTGCCCCGCGCGTCGCTGGTGAAGCGCCGCCGCAGCGCGCTGCCTTTGATTGTCATGGCCTTCAGGTGATGTCTCATGGCTGTCCCGGTCGCGAGGCGCTCTTCGCCTGCGGGGCAAGCTATGCAAAGACCGTTCCACAGACCTTGCCGGTTTAATTAAAGTTTTAGGCAATCGGGCATTGTCGCCCGCATCTTTAGCGCCTTGGCTAAATGGCGCTGAAGGCGCGCGAAGAAGAATCGCAGTCTTTTCCTAGATCTACATGTTCGGATAATTGGGGCCTTCGCCGCCTTGCGGCACCACCCAGTTGATGTTCTGCGAGGGATCCTTGATGTCGCAGGTCTTGCAGTGCACGCAGTTCTGGTGGTTGATCTGAAAGCGCGCATCCTTGCCTTCCTCACCCACCACCTCATAGACGCCGGCCGGGCAATAACGCTGGGCGGGCTCGGCCCATTTGGGCAGGTTGACCGCGATCGGCACCGTCGGATTGATGAGCTTGAGATGCGGCGGCTCGTCCTCTTCGTGATTGGTCGCCGAGAAAGCCACATTGGTGAGCCGGTCGAAGGAAATGACGCCGTCGGGCTTGGGATAGTCGATCGGCTTCATCTCGGAGGCAGGCTTCAGCGTCGCGTAATCGGGCTTGCCGTGCTTCCAGGTGCCGAGGCCGAAGCCGAAGAGCTGGTTGAGCCACATATCGGCGCCGCCCAGCGCCAGCCCGCCGATAAGGCCGAGCTTCGACCACATCGGCTTCACATTGCGCACCCGGCTCAGATCCTTATAGACCCAGGATTTCTCGTAAGCCTTCTCATAGTCGGCGAGCTCATCGCCGGCGCGGCCGGCCTTGATCGCCTTGAAGGCCGCCTCGGCCGCCAGCATCCCGGTCTTCATCGCATTGTGCGAGCCTTTGATGCGCGGCACATTGACGAAGCCCGCCGAGCAGCCGATCAGCACGCCGCCGGGGAAATAGAGCTTTGGCACCGACTGCAGGCCGCCCTCGGTGATGGCGCGCGCGCCATAGGCGATGCGCCGCCCGCCGCGCAGCACCGGCTCGATCAAGGGATGATGCTTGAAGCGCTGGAACTCCATGTAGGGATAAAGATGCGGATTGTCGTAGTTGAGGTGTACGACGAAGCCGATCGACACGAGATTGTTCTCGAGGTGGTACATGAACGAGCCGCCGCCCGCCTTGAGACCGAGCGGCCAGCCCATCGTATGCGTGACCTGCCCGGGCTTGTGCTTCTCGGGCAGCACCTCCCACAGCTCCTTCATGCCGAGGCCGAATTTCTGCGGCTCCTTGCCGGCCGAGAGACTGAACTTCGCGATGATCTCCTTGGCGAGCGAGCCGCGCACGCCTTCGGCAATGAATACATATTTGCCGAGGAGCTCCATGCCGGGCTGGAAATCGGGCTTGCGCGATCCATCCTTGGCGATGCCGAAGACGCCCGCGACGACGCCCCTGACGGAACCGTCCTCGCGATAGAGCACCTCGGAACAGGCGAAGCCCGGATAGATCTCGACGCCCAAGGCTTCGGCCTGCTGCGCCAGCCAGCGGCAGACATTGCCGAGCGAGACGGCATAGTTGCCGTGGTTGTTCATGAGCGGCGGCATCATGATATTGGGCAGGCGCACAGCGCCCTGCGGACCCAGGACATAGAAGCGGTCTTCGTTGACCTCGGTGGTGAGCGGCGCCCCCTTCTCCTTCCAGTCGGGAATGAGCTCGTTGAGCGCGATCGGATCGACCACGGCGCCGGAGAGAATATGGGCGCCGACCTCCGAGCCCTTTTCGAGGACACAGACCGAGACCTCCTGGCCGGCAACCGCTGCGAGCTGCTTCAGCCGGATCGCGGCGGCAAGCCCCGCGGGCCCCGCGCCCACGATGACGACGTCATATTCCATGGCTTCGCGCTGGACGTCTTCCACAGTCTCTCGTCTCCCAATTTCAACCGGCTTCGCCTGCGCGACCGGCCCTTGCTTTTCGCATAACCTTCTATGGCTACGATGGTTTCCGGCCTGTTATAGTGGCAAGAGGCAGGGGCGCAAGCCACCCTTTAAGACATCGGGAACGCTGAGTGCGACATGAAGGCAGCTGAAGCAGCGGCCATGATCGAATGGCTGGTCGAGATGGGAGCGGACGAGATCATCGGCGATCGGCCGGTGAACCGGCTCGTCGCGCCCAAGCCAAAGCCTGAGCCCGAGGCCAGGAAGCCCGCCCCCGCCCCGATCCTCCGGCCCCAAACGGTCATCGGAGAGTTCCGCGGCGGCCCGCTTCCCGCGCAGTCCTCGGGAACAAGCGATGCCGCACAAATGGCGGCCGAATGCGGTACGCTCGCCGAGATCGAGCAGGCGCTCATGCGTTTCGACGCCTGCCCGCTCAAGAAGACCGCGACCAATCTGTGCTTCGCCGACGGCAACCCGCAAGCGCAAGTGATGCTCATCGGCGAAGCGCCTGGCCGCGACGAAGACATCCAGGGCAAGCCCTTCGTCGGCCGCTCCGGCCAGCTCCTCGACCGCATGCTGCAGGCGATCGGCCTGTCGCGTCGCGGCGAGACGCCTGAGACCTCCGTCTACATCTCCAATGTCATCTTCTGGCGGCCGCCCGGCAACCGCACGCCGACCGACCAGGAAACCCTCATGTGCCTGCCCTTCCTCAAGCGCGCCATCGAGATCAAGCAGCCGCGCCTCCTCGTCTGCCTCGGCGCCACGCCGACGCAGCGCCTGATCGGCAAATCGGAAGGCATATTGAAGCTCAGAGGCCGCTGGTTCGACTTCGCTGCCGGCCACGGCAGCATCCCTTTGCTGGCGACGCTGCATCCCGCCTATCTGCTGCGCCAGCCGGCGCAGAAGCGTCTCGCCTGGCGCGATTTCCTGTCCCTCAAGCAGAAGCTCAACAGCGATGCCCACTAATGCTACGACGAAATCTCCCGCCGCCGCCGAAGGCGGGGAGGGTGGCGCGCGGAACGCGCGACGGGTGGGGTGTCCCCACAAGAAAGATCTCTCAAGGAAGGCATTTGCAAGCTGCTTAAGCCGATCGTTGAGTACCTCCGGGCGGAGACACCCCACCCGGCCGCCCTTCGGGCGTTCTCCCTCCCCGCGCTTCGCGCGGTGGAGGGAGAATGGTGCGTCACCCTTCGAGCGGCGCTGACATGGCCGAAGCCCGGCAAGACCGTCCGTTCGTTCCGGTGCGCATCGCGGTGCTCACTGTGTCGGACACGCGTACGCCTGAGACCGACAAGTCGGGCGGCGTGCTCGCCGAGCGGATCGCCGAGGCCGGGCACAACTTGAGCGACCGCCGGATCGTCAAGGACGACATCCGCGCGATCCGCGCCCAGGTGCGCAAATGGCTCAAGCGCGAGGATGTCGATGTCGTCATCTCGACCGGGGGCACAGGGCTCACCGGGCGCGATGTGACGGTCGAGGCGATGCGCGGCCTGTTCGAGAAGGAGATAGAGGGGTTCGGCACCGCCTTCCACATGATCTCCTTCCAGAAGATCGGCGTCTCGACGGTGCAGTCGCGGGCCACCGCGGGTGTGGCCAAGGGCAAATACATCTTCTGCCTGCCGGGATCGCCTGGCGCCTGCCGCGATGGCTGGGACGGCATCCTCAAGAGCCAGCTCGACTACCGGCACATGCCGTGCAACTTCGTCGAGATCATGCCGCGGCTCGCCGAGCACATGCAGCGGCGCAAGGGCTGAGGCGAAGTGATCATCGAGAGCGCCTCGGGCACGACGGTCCATACCGCGTTCGATCTTGTCGCGGCGCTGGCGGCCACGGGCATGACCCTTGTCGTCTATCGCTGGCGGCTTTCCCATGCCGCGGCGCGGATCGAAAGCGCGGGCCTCTTCTATGCCGTGGCGCTCATCGCCGGCGCCGTCATCGGCGGCTTTGGCGCGGGCACGCTCAATCTCTGGCTCTCGGGACTCGCCGGCGCCGGTCGCAGCATCGTTGGTGCGCTGGCCGGCGCCATCGCCGGCGTCGAGCTCTACAAGTGGAAGAAAGGCATAACGGGATCGACGGGACTCATCTTCGTAGCGGCCTTCGCCACGAGCGTCGCAGTGGGCCGCTGGGGCTGTTTTCTTTCTGGCCTGGGGGACGAGACCTATGGCACACCCACGGCACTTCCCTGGGGCCACGACTTCGGTGACGGCGTCATGCGCCATCCGGTGCAGCTTTATGAGTCCTTCACCATGGCCTTATTCCTCGTGGTGGCCCTCATTCTCATCGGCAGACGGGACGCGTGGTTCCTGCGCTGCGGCTTTTACGCGATGGTGCTCGTCTATGCCGGGCAGCGCTTTCTCTGGGAATTCCTCAAGCCCTATGGAACGGTGCTAGGCCCCTTCAACCTCTTCCATTTCATCTGCGGTGGACTTGTGATCTATTCCGTCATTATGATCGGCAGAACGCAGGCGGAGGGAGCGGTGCACAGGCCATGAATGCCCCGCTTCGCAAGATAGCGCCCTACATCTTCTACGGCCAGACGACCTCGATGTGCGGCGTGTGCATGGCGCTGGTCCCCGCCAAGATCATCATCGAGGGAAACCGCGTCTATTATCTCAAGCGCTGCAAGACGCATGGCGTCGAGAAGACGCTCGTCTCGACCGATGCCGCATATTACAAGCTCTGCCACGATTACCTGAAGCCCGGCGACCGGCCGCTCACGGCGCAGACCCGCACGGAGCTCGGCTGTCCCTATGACTGCGGCCTCTGTCCCGATCACGAGCAGCATTCCTGCCTCGCCCTCATCGACGTGAACGAGACCTGCAATCTCACCTGCCCCGTCTGCTTTGCCGATTCCTCCGTGCACCGGACGGCGCACCGCCCGTTGGCCGAGATCGAGCGCATGATGGACGCGCTGGTCGCGAGCGAGGGCGAGCCCGATCTCCTTCAGCTATCGGGCGGCGAGCCCACCATCCATCCGCAGATCATCGAGATCATCGAAGCGGCGAAACGGCGCCCCATCCGGCACATCATGCTCAACACCAACGGCATCCGCATTGCCCAGGAGCCGGATTTCGCCAAGCGCCTCGCCGCCTTCAAGCCCGGCTTCGAGATCTATCTCCAGTTCGATTCGCTGCGCGCGTCCGCGCACAAGGAGCTGCGCGGAGCCGACCTCACCCGGATCCGGAAAGAGGCGCTCGAGGCCCTCGAACGGGAGGCGATCTCGACCACTCTCGTCGCCGTCGTGAAGAATGGCGTGAATGACGACGAACTGGGCGAAATCATCCATTTCGCCCTGCAATGGCGGTGCGTGCGCGGCATCACCTTCCAGCCCATCCAGGATGCCGGCCGCAACGAGGATTTCGATCCCGCGACCGACCGCATCGTGCTCTCCGACATCCGGCGCAGAATCATCGAGGCGGGAACGCCGTTCGGAGCCGGCGACATCATTCCGCTGCCGTGCAACCCCGAATCCATCGCCATCGGCTACGCCCTCAGGAAAGGCCGACAGATAGCGCCGATCACTTCCTTCTTTCCGAGGGACATGCTGGTCGAGGCCTTGCCCAATGCCATCACGTTCGAGAAATATCCGGAACTGCACCGGCAGGTGCTGGACTTCTTCTCGCTGGCGACGGCCGAGTGCAACAATCCGGAGAAGCTCGCGGCACTGCTCTGCTGCTTGCCGGAAGTGCCGATGCCGGAAGGCATGGGCTATGAGAATATCTTTCGTGTCGCCATCGTCGAATTCATGGATCGCCACAATTTCTGCCTGTCGCGCGTAAAGCGCTCCTGCATCCATTTCGTGACGCCCACGGGACAGATCATCCCGTTCGAGACCTACAACATGTTCTACCGCGATGAAGCGGCGCGAGCGAGGATGGCAAGGTCGCTGGGGTTGGCGTCGAACAAGGTCGGAACCTGAGGGTCGCACAATGCACATTGTCCTCATCATCTTCGGCGTGCTGCTTCTCCTTTTCGGCGGCGGCTGCACGCTTATCGTGCTCTTTCTGATGGTCAGTGAACCGAACCGCATCGGGAGCGCCCTTCAGGAAATGGCGCCTTTCTGGATACCGCTTGGCTTGCTGCCGCTGGTCATAGGCTGGCTGCTGTTCCGTTGGGGCGTGAGGTCGCGCCGAGCAAGCTTGCTGCGCCGAAGCGAAGCCTCGGCTTCGCAGAGGCCAGAGCGCGAGGAGAAATAACGTCGAACCCACGGTTGCGCCTCGACGAGCTGCGTCGGGCAAATGGCAGCGGCGCAAGGGTTGAAACCCTTTATTTTCCTTAACAAAACGATCGCCTCGCCGGCTTCCATCCGATCACACGACGGCCCTCGACGATTTAACCACCCGTAGAGATAATGTCATTTACAAGGCGGCATCTGATTAAATTCTGCCGTATGATGAATCCGGTCACGGCAAGTGCGGTTTAACGTGATCGGCCGGCATAGTGCAGCTCATTCGCGATCCCTTCTGGAGCCGACAAATGCATAAGATGATCAAGGCACTTGTCCTGACCGCCTGCTTCATGGCGCTGCAGACAGGTCTTGCCCGTGCCGAGCTCAAGATCGGCTTCGCCGCCGAACCTTTCCCGCCCTTCAGCTCCAAAGATGCCGCAGGCAAATGGGTGGGCTGGGAGGTCGAAGCCATCGAAGCCGTCTGCAAGGCGATGAAGGAGAAATGCGACTATGTCGAAGTGGCCTGGGACGGAATCATCCCGGCGCTGCAGGCGAGGACCATCGATGTGATCTGGAGCGCCATGGTCATCAATCCGAAGCGCCGTGAAGTCATCGATTTCTCCATGAGCTATTACCGCACCACCTTGTTCATCGTCGGACCCAAGAATGGCGACCTCGACGTCAGCCCAAAGCGTCTTGCCGGCAAGACCATCGGGGTTCAGGGCGGCACCGTCTCGTCCAAATATGCCGAAGAGAAATACAAGCCCGCCGGCGTCGAGATCAAAACCTATGGCACCCAGGATGAAGTGAACCAGGACATCGGCTCGGGCCGGATCGACTATGCGATCGGCAGCGCTGCGGTGATGACGGGCTTCGTCAAATCGGAAGCGGGCCTCGCCTGCTGCGAATACAAGACCAATGTCGACGACCCTTCCGTGGTCGGCGAAGGCATCGGCGCCGGCATCCGCAAGGGCGACAAGGACCTCAAGACCAAGCTCGACGCCGCCATCAAGGAAGTGGCGAAGGCGGGCGAGTTCGACCGGATCACCGGCAACTATCCCGAGCTCAAGGACGTCATCGCCACGCCCAAGCCATAGCCTGATTTTTATCCGTTCTTGATTTGTTCATGGAGAACGCCTATATGTACTCGCATGACCACGCTCATCGACAGACGGCAGACGTCGGGCCTTGACCCCTCCGCCTTGGGGGGTGGCCGCTATGCGACCTTGCCGCAGCAGCAGCGCGGTCGTGGCGCTCTTCTCAATATGCCGGGACGCTACGAGAAGCACGGCACCACGGTGTTCGACGACGGCTGGCAGACGCTCGAAGAGCTGCCGCCGCTCAAGACGACGGTGTTCGAGGAAACGCCGAAGAAGATCATCACCACCAACGATTCGCCCGATATCTCCTTCCGGCAGTCGATCAATCCTTATCGCGGCTGCGAGCATGGCTGTTCCTATTGCTATGCGCGGCCCACCCACGCCTATATGGGCCTGTCGCCCGGTCTCGATTTCGAGAGCAAGCTTTTCGCCAAGACGAATGCGGCGCAATTGTTGCGCGCTGAACTGTCGAACCCGAATTACGAGCCGATGACCATAGCACTCGGCGCCAATACCGATCCCTATCAGCCGATCGAGCGCGACTACCGCATCTCGCGGCAGATCCTCGAGGTGCTGTCGGAGTTCAACCACCCCGTCGGCATCGTCACCAAATCGGCGCTGGTCCTGCGCGATCTCGACATCCTCGCCGACATGGCGAAGCGCAATCTGGTGAAGGTCGCGGTCTCGGTGACGACGCTCGATCCCAAGCTCGCGCGCACCATGGAGCCGCGCGCCGCCACGCCGCCGAAGCGGCTCGGCACCATCGAGGCCCTGTCGAAAGCGGGCGTGCCCACCGTCGTGATGTCGGCACCGATCATCCCGGGCCTCAATGACAGCGAGATCGAGAACATCCTCAAGGCCGCCTACGCGGCGGGTGCCCGCGAGGCGGGCTATGTCGTACTGAGACTTCCGCTCGAAGTCAGGGACATCTTCAAGGAGTGGCTCTGTACGGCGCTGCCCGATCGCGCGGCGCGCGTGATGTCGCTCATCCGGCAGACGCGCCAGGGCAAGGAGAACGACGCCACTTTCGGCCGGCGCTTCACCGGCACGGGTCCCTATGCCTGGTCGATCGGACGGCGTTTCGAGATGGCGGCGCAGAGGCTCGGCTACAATCGGGTGCGCCGTCAGCTGGCTACCGACGATTTCCGGCGGCCGCCCATGCCAGGAGAACAACTCAAGCTTTTCTAAAGAGGGGTAATCATGATCTCTCAAGCCGAAAAGGGCAGGACATTCGCGGCTTTGCATGAGGAGCCCGGCGCCTTCGTCATCCCCAATGCCTGGGACGCGGGCAGCGCCAGGCTCCTGCAGAACCTGGGCTTCCCGGCAATTGCGACGACGAGCGCGGGCTTCGCCTTCACCATCGGCAAGCCCGACGGCACAGGTGCCGTCACCGGCGCAGAGCATCTCGAGAATGCGCGCCAGATCGCGCAGGCGACGAGCCTGCCGGTTTCGGCCGACCTCGAAGGCGGTTTCGGCGATGCGCCCGAAGACTGCGCCAGAACGATCCTACTTGCTGCCGAAGTCGGTGTCGTCGGCGGATCGATCGAGGACTGGACCGGGCGCAACGACGACCCGATCTATGATTTCGACGCTGCGGTTGCGCGGGTTGCTGCCGCGGCGCAGGCGGCAAGAAGCCTTCCCTTCACCTTCACGCTCACCGCGCGCGCAGAAAATTTCCTGTGTGACCGGCCTAATCTTGCCGACACGATCATGCGGCTGCAGGCCTTCCAGGATGCTGGCGCCGATGTGCTTTATGCGCCCGGACTGACGCGCCCGGACGATATCGAGACCGTTGTCAAGGAAGTCGACAAGCCGGTCAATGTGGTGATGGGCCTGCAGGGCACCCCGCTCAGCGTCGAGGACCTGACCCAGCTCGGCGTCAAGCGCATCAGCGTCGGCAGCGCCTTCACCCGGGCAGCGCTCGGGGCCTTCCTGGCAGCCGCGCGCGAGGTGCAGACGAAGGGCACCTTCAGCTTCGCCGAGCAGGCGACGCCGCATGGGGAACTCAACGCGATCTTTGCCGCCTGGCCGAAGTAGTGAGAAAACGGATCACTCGGTGCGAGGGACTCGCTGCAGCCGTCGGGTGTGATGGGCGTGCAGAATTCGTTCGCGCAAATGAGCGAAGAACCGGGGCGGCAGCATACCATAGTCGAGACGACGCGATGTCGAGTGGGGAACAGGCTTCAAATCTGGACCGGGCCACAGGAAGTCATTGGTTTCCGTGACGACTATCCATGATGGCGCATCATCCAAGCCGAGATGCGCTTTCAGGGCGACCGGCAGCTCGACCGCGTCTGCTGGATCAAGCGGAGCCGCGTGGGTCACTGGCACAACCGTGACAACTTCCCTGCCCGCAATAACTTGACGAGCGGCAATTATGGCGCAGGGACGATCTTTGCGACCATCTTCCGCGCCTTGGCTGTGTTCTCTTGCCCATAGATATGAATAGGAAATCACCAAGCCTGGCCGTGGCTTCGGTAGGCTCACGGTTTCCAGTCTTCGATGAGCTTATCGAGTTCTGCGAATTCGGCGGGCACAGTGCTGGTGCTGATCGCCCTCAGCGTATCATCGTCAAGGTCCTCGATCTTCCGCGCAATACGGCCCTTTATTACCATCTCAAAAAATGCCGCAGACATGAGGACCGTGTGAGTGCGACCATTCTTCGTAATGGCAACAGGCTCCCGTTGGGCCGCGTCCTGATAGCGCCCCACATTCTGCTGGAACTCGGTCGATGTTACTTTCATATTGTCTATTATATCTAAAATAGATAATTATTGCAATAATGATGTGTCACATTGCGAGACGATCGAGAGTTCCATTTGGATGGCTGAAACGCCGGAATTGACCTCTACGCTGCGGTCGCCAGACTGGCGGCATGAGCCGTGCTGATTCGGTTTTTCCGCATTTCGATTTCGAGCGTGCTGCTCTTGCGCGGGGTCATGCTTGCGTCGCCGGCATCGATGAAGCCGGGCGCGGTCCCTGGGCCGGCCCGGTCGTCGCCGCGGCGGTGATCCTCAATCCCGACGTCCTGCCGCTCGGCGTCAACGACTCGAAGAAGCTCACGCCCGAGAAGCGCGAAGAGCTCTATGACGTTATCCTCTCGGTCGCCGAGGTCGGCGTCGGCATATCCGATGTGACGCTGATCGATCGCGACAATATCCTTCAGGCCACCTATGCGGCGATGATCCAGGCGGTCGCCGGCCTCAAGCGGGCGCCGCACCTCGCCTTCGTCGACGGCAACCGCGCGCCCAAGCTCACCTGTATCACCGAGACCATCATCGAAGGCGACGGCCAGTGCCTGTCGATCGCCGCCGCCTCCATTGTCGCCAAGGTCACCCGCGACCGGATGATGATCGACCTCGACCGCGAATGCCCGGGCTATGGCTTCGCCCAGCACAAGGGCTATGGCACGCCCGAGCATCAGGCGGCCTTGAGCCGCCTCGGGCCCTCGGTGCATCACCGCCGCTCCTTCGAGCCCATCCGCATCCTCTATGAGGCGGCCACGCGGTATTTGGGCTAAGCCGCTCATCGGATTGACTGAAACTCTCCCGCTCGATGCGTCGTTAACCATTTCCCCAGAAGCCGATTCACCCGCGAATCCCTTTGATTCATAAAGGATTCTGTCGAGTGTGTTGCGTTGGTTCTGGGGTGGTCCATGGGGTTCGAGTCGCGGCCTGATCTGAAGCCGCTTTACGATACGGTGCTGATCGGCGACTGCCTGGTCGAGCTGGCCAAGATCCCATCCGGGTCGGTCGATCTCGTCTTCGCCGACCCGCCCTATAATCTCCAGCTCAATGGCGACCTGCACCGCCCCGACCAGAGCAAGGTCGATGCGGTCGATGACGAATGGGACAAGTTCGCCTCCTTCACCGACTATGACGCCTTCACGAACGCCTGGCTCAAGGAATGCCGGCGCGTGCTCAAACCCGACGGCGCTTTGTGGGTGATCGGCTCCTATCACAACATCTTCCGTGTCGGCACGCTGCTTCAGGATCTCGGCTTCTGGATCCTCAATGACGTGATCTGGCGCAAGACCAACCCGATGCCGAATTTCCGCGGCCGGCGCTTCACCAATGCTCATGAGACGCTGATCTGGGCGAGCCGCGAGCAGGCCTCGCGCTACACCTTCAACTATGATGCGATGAAGGCGCTCAATGAGGAGCTGCAGATGCGCTCCGACTGGCTCCTGCCGATCTGCGCCGGACCTGAACGGCTCAAGGACAGCAAGGGCGACAAGCTGCATCCGACCCAGAAGCCCGAAGCCCTGCTCCGGCGCGTGCTGCTCTCGTCCTCCAATCCGGGCGATCTCATCCTCGACCCGTTCTTCGGATCGGGCACCACCGGCGTCGTCGCCAAGCAGCTCGGCCGGCATTTCATCGGCATCGAGCGCGAGAAAACCTATGCCAAGGCGGCCAAGACGCGCATCGGTGAGACGGAAACATTGCCACCCGAGGCCTTGAAGGTCTCGACCGGCAAGCGCGCCGAGCCCCGCATCCCCTTCGGCTCGCTCATCGAGCGCGGCCTGGTCAAGGCCGGTGACACGCTCTGCGACCCGACGCAGCGCGTCGCCGCCAAGGTCAGGGCCGACGGCTCGATCGCCTGCCGCGACGCCTCGGGCTCGATCCACAAGATCGGTGCCCATGTGCAAGGAGCGGAAGCCTGCAATGGCTGGACTTTCTGGCATCTGCGCAAGGGAAAGACGCTGATCCCGATCGATCTCCTGCGCCAGCAGGTGCGCAGCGAGATGGCCGAAGCCGATTGAGCCGTGGCCCGCTTCGTCCGCGCCTGTTCACCGGAAGACGCCGAACGCATCGCGGAAATCTACAATCAGGGCATGGAAGATCGCAGCGCGACCTTCGAAACGGAGCCGCGCTCGGCGCAGCAGATCGCCCCATGGTTCGCCCAGGGCCATCCGGTATTCGGAGCAGGCGAAGGAGATCGCATCCTCGCTTACGCCGCGGCCTTTCCCTATCGCACACGGCCCTGCTACGACGGCGTGCGCGAATTCTCGGTCTATGTTGCCCGCGAGGGGCGCGGACAAGGCTATGGCCGCGCTGCCATGGAAGCGCTCATTGCCGACGCCAGGAAGCGAGGCTGGTGGAAACTTGTTTCCCGCATCTTTCCCGAAAACCACGCCAGCCGCGGCTTGCTCAAATCCTTGGGCTTCCGTGAAATAGGCACCTATGAGAAGCACGCCAAGCTCGATGGCGAGTGGCGCGACGTGATCATCGTCGAGAAGTTCTTCGGCTCGTGACCTCTGTAACGATCTTGCGCATGACCGAGGGCAGCGCTTCTTCGTTCAGTGTCGCGGCCGGCACCCAGCGATAATCACGCGCTGGGAGGGGCGCCTCCAGGCTGATCCGTGCCCGCCAGATGTCGAGCGTCAGATGGAAATGCGTGAATGTGTGCTCTATCCGCTTGCCCGTCCTCTGCCAAGCCGCGGCAAGGGGGGCCTCGGCTTCCGGATGAGTTGAACCCCGGGCAGTCCACTCGGTCGAGGGGATCTCCATCATGCCGCCGAGAAGTCCCTTGTCCGGCCGCTCGCGCAGCAGGACCTTGCCGTCGTCGCGCTCGACCCAGAAGGCGACGCCCTTACGGCGAGGGCGCTCGGCCTTCTCCTTGCGGCGCGGCAATTCATCGGCGATGCCGGCACGCCTGCCGGCGCATTCCTCCGTCCACGGACAGATCATGCAATTGAGGCGCTTTGGCGTGCAGATGGTGGCGCCGAGGTCCATGAGCGCCTGGGCGAAATCGCCGGTGCGGCGCTCGGGCACCATCGCGGCCGTGAGCGCGCGGATGCGCGGCTTGGCGTCGGGCAAGGGCGTCTCGATGGCATGAAACCGCGCCATGACGCGCTCGACATTGCCGTCGACAGCGGCCGCTCGGCGGTCGAAGGCGATGGCCGCAATGGCGCCGGCGGTATAGGGGCCAATGCCCGGCAGGGCGCCTAAAGCCTCTTGCGTGTCGGGGAAGCGGCCGCCCAATTCCTCGGCGACGACCTTGGCGCAGGCATGGAGATTGCGGGCGCGGGCATAGTAGCCCAGCCCAGCCCAGGCCTTCAGCACCTCCTCGCGGGGGGCCGCCGCCAGCGCCTCGACCGTCGGCCATAGCTCCAAGAACTTACGGTAATAGCTCGCGACCGTCGCCACCGTCGTCTGCTGCAGCATGATCTCGGAAAGCCAGACATGATAAGGATCAGGGACTTGGCCCGGCTTTGCCCGCCAGGGCAGATCGCGACGGTGCCGGTCATACCAGGCCAGAAGCCTGTGCGTTTCCGCTTCACGCTTTGGTGAAAGCCCTTGTTCCGCCATGGTTCGTGGCGACATGATCCCTCGCATGCAAACGCTCGACAAGGACTTCCGCGCCCTCACGCGCGCCGCCTTTGCCCGCTATGGTTTTGCCTATGCCGACCTCATCACGCAATGGCCGGCCATCGTGGGGGACGCGATCGCGCAATGGAGCGAGCCTGAGCGAATCAAATGGCCGCGGGCCGGGACGGATGAGCGCAAGCAGGGCGGAACCCTGGTGATCCGGGTGACGCCCGGCCGGGGCCTCGACCTCCAGCATGAGACATCCCGGATCATCGACCGGATCAACGCCTTCTATGGCTATGCCGCCATCGCCGCGATCAAGATCAGGCAAAGCGCGCTCAGCCGGAAAAAGGCTCAATCCCGGGCCTTGCCGCCGCTCGACGCCTCCAAGGCCCAGGCGCTCGAAACCGAGCTTGCAGGGGTGGCCGACCCCGAGCTCAAGGAAGCCCTCAAGCGGCTGGGACAAGGGGTGCTAAGTCCCCGTTCTCCACAGGCAAAATGACCGCTTGGTCACACCCCCCAATATCTAGTAGTCAGGAGACAATATGTACCTAGATCGCCGCCAACTGATTCTCGGGGCCAGCGCGCTCGCCGGCCTTACCGGTCTCGCATCGACCGGCCATGCCGCTATCGACCTGGCCGCCCTCCATGCGCCGCCTGCCGAGGGCGAAATGGCCATGGGGCCGGAAACCGCCAAGGTCACGGTCGTCGAATATGCTTCGGCCTCCTGCCCGCATTGCGCCAATTTCTACAAGACGACCTTCCCGGAGCTGAAGAAGGACTATATCGACACCGGCAAGATCCGCTTCATCTTCCGCGAGTTCCCGCACAACCAGCCAGCGCTCGCCGCCTTCATGCTGGCGCGCTGCGCGCCCAAGGACAAATATTTCCCGCTCATCGACATGTTCTTCATGCAGCAGGACAGCTGGCTCGAAGCGCCGCTCGAAGGATTGCAGAAGATCGCCCAGCTTGCCGGCTTCACCAAGGAAAGCTTCGATGCCTGCCTCAAGAACGAGGCGGTGGCCAAGGGAATCATTGCGGTGCGCGACAAGGCAGAGAAAGAGTTCGGGGTGGATTCGATACCGACCTTCTTTGTCAATGGCGAATTGCTCAAGGGTGAAACTACAATCGATGTGTTCCGGAAGGCGATCGATCCGCTCCTCTAGGGGAGCGCATCGCTTTCCGCATTCTGGACTGCAAGGGGTGGGGTTATGAAGTTCTCGCGACTCAGGCTTTCGGGCTTCAAGTCGTTCGTCGAACCGACGGAATTGGTCATCGAAAAGGGGCTGACCGGTGTCGTCGGCCCCAATGGCTGCGGCAAGTCCAACCTGCTCGAAGCCTTGCGCTGGGTGATGGGCGAAAGCTCCTACAAGAGCATGCGCGCCTCCGGCATGGACGACGTCATCTTCTCCGGCACCGCTCAGCGTCCGGCCCGCAACATGGCGGAAGTGCTGGTGACGATGGACAACACGGAGCGCAGCGCGCCGCCCCAGTTCAACGACAATGAGACGCTCGAGATCTCGCGCCGCATCGAACGCGAGGCGGGCTCGGCCTACCGCATCAACGGCCGCGACGTCCGGGCCCGCGATGTGCAATTGCTGTTCGCCGACGTGTCGACCGGCGCCCGCTCTCCCGCTTTGGTGCGGCAGGGCCAGATCGGCGAGATCATCAACGCCAAGCCGCAGGCACGCCGGCTGATCCTCGAGGAAGCCGCCGGCATCACCGGCCTGCATACGCGAAGGCACGAAGCCGAGCTCAAGCTCAAGGCGGCCGAGCAGAATGTGGCGAGACTCGAGGACGTGATCGGGCAATTGCAGGCGCAATTGTCGAGCCTCAAGCGCCAGGCCCGCCAGGCAGCGAAATACAAGTCGCTTTCCGCCGAGATCAGGCGGCTCGAAGCGACCGGCCTTTACCTCGCCTGGAAGGATGCTGCCGATCACGCCGAGCGCGATGCCAAGGCGCTCGACGAGGCGACCCGCCTTCTCGCCGAACATACGCAGGCCGCCTCAGAGGCGTTGCGCCATCGCGACGAGCTCGGCGACAAGCTGCCGGCCTTGCGTGAGGAAGAGACGGTGCGCGCCGCGGTGCTGCAGCGCCTCACCATCGAGCGCTCCAATCTCGATGAGGAAGAGAAGCGCGCCGAGGCAAGGCGCCGCGAATTCGAGGCCCGCCTCGTCCAGGCAGTGGCCGATCTCGGCCGCGAGGAAGAGACGATCCGCGATACAGAGGGCGTGCTCGAGCGGCTCGGCGGTGAAGAGAGCGAATTGCACGCGGCCCAGGAAAGCGATGCCCAGCACCGCGCAGAAGCCGCGCTCAAGCTGCAGGAAGCCGCAGATGCCCTGGCTCGCGCGCAAGAGACGCTCGATCAGGCCAATCTGCAGCTTTCCGATCTCACCGCCAAGCGCAATGCGGCGCAGCGCGTCATCGACGGCGAGCGCCAGCGCATCTCGCGCTTCGAGCGCGAGGCGCAAGAGACGGCGGCCCGCTTCCAGGCGCTGATGGCGCAATTGGCGCCGCCCGAGGAAGGCGAGCGCCTGGCGCAAGCGGTCGAGACGGCACTCATGGTTGTCGCCCAGGCGGAAGAATCGGCCGGCGAAGCCGAAGCGCAATTGCGCCAGGCTCGGCAGACCGAGGCCGACAGCCGGCAGGCTTTCGATGACGGAAGGCGCAACTGGGAAAAGCTCTCGACCGAAATGCGCACGCTGAGCAATCTGCTGCGCGCCAATGACGGCGATCTGTGGCCGCCGCTGGTCGATGCGATCAAGGTCGAGCGCGGCTATGAGGCGGCGCTCGGTGCCGCCCTTGGCGAAGATATCGACGCCTCCGCCGATGAGGCAGCGCCGGTGCATTGGCGGGGCCTGCCGCCGCTCGCCGTGAGCGAGCCGCTGCCGCAAGGGGCGGAGTCCTTGACCCGTTTCGTCGATGCGCCGCCGGCGCTGGCGCGGCGGCTGTCGCATATCGGCATCGTCAGCCGCGCGCTCGGCCAGGCGCTGCAGAGTGAATTGAAGCCCGGCCAGCGGCTCGTCAGCCGTGAGGGCGATGTGTGGCGCTGGGACGGCTTCACCGCCGCCGCCGATGCGCCCAGCGCCGCGGCGAAGCGGCTCGCCGAGCGCAACCGGCTCGTGGCGCTCGAGGCCGAGACGGCCGAAGCGCAAGCCGGCATGGAGAACGCCAAGACGCTGTTCGACCAGGCTCGCGGCGCGGTCGAGACCTCGGTGCGTGCCGAGCGCGAGCACCGCGAGGCTTGGCGTGCCGCCACATCGGCCGTCGAAGTGGCGCGCCGCGCATTGAGCCAGCATGAGCGGCAAGTGGCCGAGCGCCTGCAGCAGACGGGCGCTCTCGATGAAGCGAAGCGCCGCGTCGAGGCGAACCTTGCCGAAGCCCGCTCGCTCCTCGGCTCGGCCGAGACCGAGCTTGCCGAATTGCCGGCACTCGACGGGCTCGCCGAAGAGATTTCGGGCCTTCGCGATCGCGTCAATCATGAGCGCGCCCTTTATGGCGAGGCGCGCGCCCGCCATGACGGCATCGAGCGCGAGGCGAAGAACCGTGCCGATCGCCTGAAGGCGATCCTCGCCGAGCAATCGCAATGGCAGGAGCGCTCGAAGCGCGCCGCGGCCCAGATCGAGACCCTCACCAAGCGCGCCGACGAGACCCGCGCCGCGATCGCCGAAATGGCGGACCTGCCGCAGCTTTTCGCCGACAAGCGGCTGAAGCTCATGAACACGCTGTCGGAAGCGGAAGGCGAGCGCAGAGCTGCGGCGGACGCGCTGGCCGAGGCCGAGAACGCGGTGCGCGCCGCCGACCAGGCATTGCGCGCCGCCCAGGACCAGGCCTCCACCTCGCGCGAGGACCATGCCCGCCATGAGGCGCGCCTCGAATCATCGCGCGAGCGTCACGCCGAGGCCGAGCGGCGCATCGCCGAAGCCCTGCATTGCGCGCCGACCGAGATCGTCGAAACGGCAGGACTCGAGGAAGGCAAGATGCCGCCTCTCGATGAAGTCGAGCGCAAGCTCACCACCTTGCGCGACGACCGCGAGAGGCTGGGCGGGGTCAATCTCAGGGCCGAGGAAGAGGCCGAGGAAGTCGCCAAGCAGCTCGACGGCCTCACCAAGGAACGCGACGACGTGGTCCAGGCCATCGCCAAATTGCGCGGCGGCATCCAGAACCTCAACCGCGAAGGCCGCCAGCGCCTGCTCGACGCCTTCGGCACGGTGAACGAGAATTTCGGCCAGCTGTTCACCACGCTCTTCGGCGGCGGCAAGGCCGAATTGCAGCTCATCGAATCGGACGATCCGCTGGAAGCCGGCCTCGAGATCCTGGCGCATCCGCCGGGCAAGAAGCCCACTGTGCTGTCGCTGCTCTCGGGCGGCGAGCAGACGCTCACCGCCCTGTCGCTCATCTTCGCGGTGTTCCTGACCAATCCGTCGCCGATCTGCGTCCTGGACGAAGTCGACGCACCATTGGACGACCACAATGTCGAGCGCTTCTGCAACCTGCTGGATGCGATGCTGGAGCGGACCGAGACGCGCTTCCTGATCATCACCCACCATCCGCTCACCATGGCACGCATGCACCGCCTGTTCGGCGTCACCATGATGGAGCGCGGCGTGTCGCAGCTTGTCTCGGTCGATCTCGAAACCGCCGAGCAGCTCGCCGAAGCGGGCTGATCAGACCGCAGGCCCACGCTGAATGACGGCGCCTGACGGATAAAGCCGCATGATCCAGAGCAGGAGCAGCAGGCCCGGTACAGCTAGGAAAGCGGTCAGGCTCCAGAAGGTGAACCAGTCGGTGTTGTCGGCGAGCCAGCCGCTGCCGGAAGACAGCCAGGTGCGGCCCTGCGCCATGAAGGACGTCAGCAAGGCATATTGCGTGGCGGTGAAGGCAACATTGCACAGGCCCGACAGATAGGCGACGAGTGCCGCGCCCGCCGCGCCACCGGCGATGTTGTCGGCCGTTATGGCGATCGCGAGTGCGGGAAGATCATGCGGATAGGCGGCGCACAGCGTGCTGACCAGCGCCTTGGGATCGGCGGCCAGCGCCTCTTTGGCGCAGAGGCCATATTCCGTGCCCCTGATCGCGACATAGGCGAAGGCGAAATTGGTGACGGCCTGCAGGATGCCCCCGATCAGAAGCGCCCGGAACACGCCCCAGCGCGCCACGGCGATGCCGCCAATGAGGGCGCCGACGATCGTCATCCATATGCCCCAGACCTTGCTGATGCTGGCGATCTCGAGCCCGCTATAGCCCATCTCGACATAGAAGGGATTGGCCATTGTGCCGCCGAGCGCATCGCCGAATTTGTAGAACAGGACGAAGAGCAGGATGACGACCCATCCGGTGCGGCTCATGAAATCGGCGAAGGGATCGATGACCGATTCCTTGACCCATTGCACATAGTCGCGCTTGCCGGGCTTCACGGCGACCTTGGGCTCCGGCACGAACAGGGTCAGCACCGCCGAGGCCAGCATGGCGGCGCTCAAGACGCCGAACACCACCGGCCAGGAATAGAAATCCGACATCCCGACGGCGCCGGCGCCGGCGAGAAGCAATCCGAAGCGATAGCCGACCTGGGTGGCGGCCGCCCCCTGGCCTTGCTCGTCCTGAGGCAGCAATTCAATACGATAGGCATCGATGACAATGTCCTGGCTGGCGGACAAAAACGCAACGATGACGGCGATCAGCGCCGTTCCCCACGGATTGACGGTCGGGTCGACCTGGCCCATGGCAAAGATCGCGATGGCGAGCAGCACCTGCGTCAGCAGCAGCCAGCTGCGCCGCCGTCCCAACAGCCGCGTCAGGATGGGCAGCGGCACCTGGTCCATGATCGGCGACCACAGGAACTTGAAGGTATAGGGCGTACCGACCAAAGCGAAGAGGCCGATCGTGGTCTTGTCGACGCCGAGCTTGGACAGCCAGTAGGATAGAGTGGAGAGCGTCAAGAGCAGCGGCAGGCCGGAGGCAAAGCCCATGGCCAGGATGATGAGCATCCGGGGGGTCAGATAGGCCCCAACCGCTTCCCACCAGTTCTTCTTGACACTCACGGTTTCGGCCATCGCATGTCCTCAATACAACTCGCGACTCAAGCTCGCGAGCACGGTGCCTCATCGTTACGCACTTGCCGGAAGCGCGTCCACCCTCTGGACTCCGGCAAAATAGTCTGATATCGTACTATCCGTGACCGAGCTGACGCGGAACAATATCGGCTTCCTGCTCGCCAAGGCGTCGCAGCGCTGGAACGAGCTTCTCTACGAAGGGTTCCGCGCGGAAGGTTACCCGCAGGTGCGTCCTTCCTTCGGCGCCATATTGGTGCCGCTCTATGAGGAGGATGGCCTTCGGCTCAGCGAGCTTGCCAGGCGCGCGAAGCTGTCGAAGCAGACGATGACGACCATGATCCGGCTCATCGCCAAGGCGAAGCTCGTTACGACGCGGCCGGATCCCGAAGATGGCCGGGCGACCTGCGTGTTCCTCACTGAGGAGGCTCGCCGGTTCCGGCCCGTCGCGGAGAAGGTCTTGGCCCGGCTCGAACGGCGCGCCCTCAAGGCCGAGGGACGCGAGAATCTCGACCAGCTGCGCCGCTGGCTGCACCAGTTCGCCAACATCTGACCGCCAGACAAGAGGCATTGCACCAGAATTAGTACGATATCGAACCAAATGGAGAGACCGATGAATACCAATACCCACACACTCCCCCTCGCCGCCTCGAAGGATAAGGCATTCGCCTTCCTGTCGAAGATCGAGAACCTGCCGAAATGGGCGACGCGCTTCTGCAAGGAGTTGAGGCAGGACAAGGCCGGGCGCCACAGGATCGTGACGCCGCAAGGCGAGATCTTCTTCCGCATCGAGGCCGACGCGCGAACCGGCGTCATCGACATGTATGGCGGCCCCGGCCCCGATGCGATGGCCTATTGGCCGGCGCGCGTGGTCGAGCGGCCGGGCCATGGCAGCCTGTTCATCTTCACCGCCATGCAATATCCGGGCGTTTCCGATGCCGACTTCGCCGCCCAGTGCGAAGGGCTCAAGGCCGAGTTCGAACACGTCAAGGCTTACGTCGAATGAGCGCCGAAGCGTGGGGCGCGGGGCGAGGCCGCGTGGTGTTTGCGGCAAACCTCGCGCGCGAATCGCCGCATCGTCACCGGGCCATCAAAAGACCAAGCAAATCAACGGCTTGAATCGAGGATGCGTTCCTTGACACCATTTCGCCCAATCTCTATGGTGCGCGCGATTTTGAGGGGGCGTTCACGCCGCATCAGTCATTTTCTCGAGCGGGCTCATGAACACATCGGATGACCGGCTCAAGGATCTGGAAAAGCGGCTGGACACCAGTCTGAGCCAGCGCAAAGGCGAAAAGCCCGACACGACCGAAGGGTCGGCCGCGGGTCTTGCCATGCGGGCGGTGACCGAGCTCTTTGTCGGCATCGCGGTCTGCATGGGCCTGGGCTGGATGGCGGACAAATATTTCGGCACGGCGCCGTGGGTCATGCTGGCCCTCATGCCGTTCGGGATCGCTGCGGGGGTCGTCAATGTGATGCGGCTCTCAAAGAGCAAACAGGCTGAGGAGGTTCTGGGCGGCAAAGGCCCGGTGGCTCCATCGGTCAAAGACGATGACGAGGATTGAAGGTGTCAACGACCACAACCGAAGCAGCAGCGGGCGCGGCAGCCGAACACGGCGAAAAGATCATCGACCCGATCCATCAGTTCCAGATCAACAAGATCATCGATCTCGGGCCCTTCTCGCTCACCAATTCGGGCCTGTGGGCCATCATCGCCGTCGTCTGCATCACGCTGCTGTTCCTGCTCGCGCCCAAGAACCTCATCCCGACCAGGCTGCAGTCGGTCGCCGAGAGCATCTACGAATTCATCCACAACATGACGGAGGAAGTGCTGCATGAGAATGCCCGCACCTACTTCCCCTTCGTGCTGACCCTCTTCACCTTCATCCTGTTCTGCAATGTCCTGGGGCTCATCCCCTATTCCTTCACGGTGACGAGCCACATCATCGTGACGCTTGCGCTCGCCCTCGTCGTCTTCATCGGCGCCACGATCATCGGCTTCATGCGCAACGGCTTCGGCTATCTCAAGCTGTTCGTGCCGTCCGGCGTGCCGGCCGTCCTCCTGCCGCTCGTCGTCGTCATCGAGATCGTGTCCTATTTCATCCGCCCGATGAGCCTCTCGATCCGTCTCTTCGCCAACATGATGGCCGGCCACATGATGCTCAAGGTGATGGCGGGCTTCGTCGTCATGCTCGGCATCACCGCCGGCTGGCTGCCGCTCATCGCCATGGTCGGCCTCTATGGCCTCGAGCTCCTGGTGGCGGCGCTGCAGGCCTATGTCTTCGCCCTTCTCACCTGCATGTATCTCAGCGATGCCATGCATGTGGACCACTAATCACTGAACCTTAGATCCATCCATTCAACAGGAGACGTAAAATGGAAGTTGATGCAGCAAAGATGATCGGTGCGGGTATCGCGGCCATCGCGCTCGGCGGCGCCGGCGTGGGTATCGGCCACATCTTCGGCAATTACCTCGCGGGTGCGCTCCGCAATCCGGCGGCCGCCGCCGGCCAGCGCGGCACGCTGTTCCTCGGCTTCGCCTTCGCCGAAGCGACGGGCCTGATCGGCTTCGCCGTCGCCATGCTCATTCTCTTCGGCTGATTGAAGCTTAAGCCTTCGCCAACCGGCAGGGCCCACGCCTTGCCGGCCAATGGATCATGAAGAGGCGCTAGAGACATGCCGCAACTCGACGTCAATGCCTGGCCGCCGCAGCTCTTCTGGCTCGCGGTGACCTTCCTTGTCCTTTATTTCATCATCTCGAAGATCGTGATCCCGCGCACCGGCGGTGTCATCGCCGGCCGCCAGAACCAGATCGACAGCGATCTGGCCTCGGCCCAGCGCTTCAAGGCGGATACGGACAAGGCGGTCGCCGAATATGAGAAGGCGCTGGCGGAGGCGCGCGGCAAGGCGCAGGGCATCGCCAAAGAGACGCGCGACAAGCTCAATGCCGAGGTCGACAAGGAACGCAGCAAGCTCGACGGCGAGCTCGGCGAAAAGATCGCGGCCGCCGAGAAGGCGATCCAGGCTACGCGCAGCAAGGCGCTGGCCAGCGTGAGCGACCTTGCCACCGATATCGCGGCCGACATCGTCAGCCAGCTCACCGGCACCAGCGTGACGAAAGCGGATGCGGCCAAGGCCGTAGCCAAGGCGCAAGGGAACTGACCATGTTCGGACATGCGGAAACCTGGGTTGCCGTCGCCTTCGTGCTTTTCGTGGCGCTTCTCATCTATCTGAAGGTGCCGGCGAAGGTCGCGGCGATGCTCGACGAGCGGGCGGCGCGCATCGCCAAGGAGCTGGCGGAAGCCAAGCGGCTGCGCGAAGAGGCGCAAGCGCTCCTCGATGAATACAAGAAGAAGCGCGTCCAGGCCGAGAAAGACGCCGAGGACATCGTGGCCCTCGCCCGCAGGGAAGCGGAAGCCTATGCGCATGAGACCCGCGCCAAGCTTGCCGAGACGCTGGAGCGGCGCACCAAGCAAGCCGAGCAGAAGATCGCCCAGGCCGAGCAGCAGGCGGTGAAGGACGTGCGCACGGCGGCGACCGATGTCGCCATCAGTGCGGCGAGCGAGCTCCTGGGCGTCGCGGCGGAAGGCGCCAAGGGCGCCAAGTTCATCGAGGAATCGATCAATGCGGTGAAGTCGCGCCTCAACTGAAGCACAGCTTCATACGAGACACGAAACCCGGCCATCGCGGCCGGGTTTTTTTTGCGCGCCGGTGAGAGGCGTTCTCCAGGTGTCGTGCTGCTCGCCAGGAGAGCGCTATGTGGGGCGTGATCGAATGCCGAACGGCGGCGGGTTCAATCAAGCTGCCGCGACGCATCTAGAGCAAATCCCGCCAAAGTTTGCAGACTTTGGCGATAAGGATTTGCTCCAAGATATTGATTTTGGCGCGAATCCTTTTCGGCGAAGTGATTCCACTTCGCCGGGATGCGCGCTAAGTGAATGCGTGCAAATGGCGGTATTCCGATGGCGCGATCCCCGTCCACCGCCTGAAGGCGCGCGTGAAGCTTGCAGCATCGGCATATCCAAGGTCATAAGCGATATCGATGAGCTTGCACCGACGGTCCTTGAGAAGATGCGTCGCGATATCAAAACGTGCTCCTTCGACCAATGTCGAGTAGTCCACGCCGCGTTCGGCCAATCGACGCTGCAAGGTGCGGACGCTGATGCCCGCTGCCGAAGCGATCCAGGTGATGTGAGAGTGACCGTCTCTCAGAAACATGCGAACGAGTTGCCCGACGGAGTCGGGAAAATCGAGCGCCGGGGCGGTGGAGACGAACGCCTCATATTCCCGCCGTCCTGTGTCGATCCGGGCCAGCCGGGCGCGCTCGATAGGCGCGCTGAGGAGCGCGCGGTCGAAGACGATCGCCGACACGTCCTGGCGGCGGACCGGCAGCCCGCCAAACGCATGGGAATCCCCTGCAAAGGCGTCCCAAAGCGTCGTGCCCAGGTGAATTTCCGTGGGCATCCAGGCCGGACCCGCCGCGAAACGGATGCAGTCGATCAGGAGCATCAGCGTGTACTGCTCGCCATGCTGCCGCCCTGGGCCCACATTCGGCCCGTATGCCGTACAGACGCGCGCTTTGCCGTTCCAGGTATCCGCCCAGATGAATTGCGCCGAATTGTAGAGATGAATGACCTGCGAGATCTTCGTCAGCGCATCATACAGGGTTAACGACTGAAGGATCAGCCGGCCGAATGCGCCCAGCTCCGGAAGATGTGTCTCGCGCCCGACCAGGACGCCGAGGTCCCTGAGCCCTTCGGTGCGGGCGATCCTGTCGATAAACAGGAGCCCTTGATTGAGGGGAATGAGGCTCTCGGGATCGGACAAGGTTTGATAGGGCAGCCTGACCTCGGCCATCCGTCGCTCGACCGGCGCCCCGATGCGTTCGCAAAATCCAATGAAGGGAAGCAGCGAGCTCGTCCGCACCAAAGGTATGGAGTCCCCGGCCCTGTCGGCTTCCGCACTTTCGCTTGACGATGCCATCGTGTCCCTGCCGCCCCGATCGACTTCCGCGCCCCACGATGGCCAGACATTAGACCGGTTTGGCGCCAAATGCCAAGAGAAAGCCGGCGAGGTGACATAGAACGTGTCGTATCGTTCGGATGAACGCGGCGGAGCTGTGTTGCTCGAGGAGAACACGCGGAAGGAGGAGGCATAGTCATGCGCGCGCTCAAGACGTCACGTCGATCGTGCGAGACCGGCGTGTCGCTTCTTCTGCAAAGCCGTCTACACAGCGACATAATGAGCCTGGGAGGGCATATGGATCTTACGCGCAGAATGCGTCTGGTGTTGGCGGCGAGCGCAGGGTTGCTCCTTGCCGCCTGCCAGATCGAGGCGACGACGCCGATGCGGACATTCGATATCACGAATGTCGTCCAGACGGGCGTGCCGGTCGCCGTCAATGCGATGCTTGCGGCAAGCTTCGCCTCCAAATCCTGGTGCGAGGATGAGGGAGCGATGGCCATAGCTGCGCTCGGAAGCGCCACGGCGCCCATCCAGCCCGTCAGCTGCAAGGCGGCCGGAAGCAAGGGTGCCGGCACGTTCCGGCTGACGACGAATATGGTGCGGACCAATGGCGCCCATAATTCCGGCACCGTCGTCGAGGAGGTGCTGGGCGATGATCTGGTCCGATTTGCGGTATTTCCGCATGGGAAACACAAGGACCTGTTGTCGGTCGGCATCTTTCTCAATGTCGCAAAGCTCGAGGCCGCCAAGGCCCGGCTCCTGCAGATGCCGGTGTTTCAGGCCGGCGGCGATACGAGCGAAATCACACTGGCGCTCAGCATCGACGTCACCAACGACCTCCCGCACAGTGCCAAATTCTACCTGAAGGACGTGGGGGCCGGCGGCGATCTGCCTGCCGATGACTCGGTGCTCGAAATCCCGGCGGGCGGGGCGGACACGATCACCTTGGACGCCGAGACCCAAGCCAAGCTGATGCAGCAGGGCTGGGTTAATTTCTTCGCGATGGCGGCGCGCTGAACCCGCCGCCGGAGCCGGAAACCGTGTTGCACCACGTGAGATAGTCAGGAACAGAGGAGTTCATTGAACATGACGACGACGAGACGAACTTTTGTTGCGGGCTCCGTGATGGCCGCGCTGCCGCTTTCTCTGGCTGCGGCGCTCGCCGAGGACGCCAAGCAGGCCGATTTCCTGTTCGTTCAGACCGCGAAAGGAATGACCTTTGACAAGGCTGCGAGCAAATTGACGCTCGAAGGGGTAAGTCCGGTGACGGTGATGTTCACCGACCGGCCCGAGCGCATTGCCTCGCATATGAGAACCGCCGCCTTCGTCCCTTTCTGGAGTCAAGGGAAGGACAGTTTCCTGTCCGATCCGCCAAACGCGGATATTTCGATACTCGAGGGCGACAAGCTTCAGCAGATTGTCGTCACGTTGATGGATCCCGTGCTTGATGGCGACCGGTTGAGCTATGGCGTCAAAGTCCTCGAGGGAGAGATGCCCGCGAAGGCCGCCGATGTGTCCGTCTTCATCGATGTCATCGGCATGCCGTTGACTCCGCTCTCCTATGCCGGTGTTGCGCGGCGAACCTGGCGGCGCGCCGTCCTGTATTGATCCTCCCGTCCGACCCTCTGCCGCGCACGATCCCGAGAACGTCCATATTGCTCACCACCGCAAGGAGAGACGACATGAAATTCAGAGTGACCATGAGCTTGATGCTCATCGCAGCGGGCTTATCGCTCGGTCCCGCTCTCGTAAATGCCGCCGAGCCCGCCAAGAAGGCCCATATCCCCTTGGAGAAGACCATCGGAACCGTGAAGGCGACCGCCCCGGTTCCCTCTCTGGCCGTCCTCAACTCTGAGGGAGCCACGCTGGCCGACGGCAAGCTCACGCTGACAGGCGTGTCGACGAACACCATCGTCTTTGCCGATCGCCCCGTGCGCTCGGCCGGCCACCAGACGACGGCACAGTTCATCATGCAGTGGGACGAAGGTAAGGACAGCTTCGCCGTCGATCCACCGAACGCCACGGTTTCAGTGCTTGGAAGCAATGGCTCCGGCGTGAGCGATGCCGTTGTCGTTCTGACAAAGCCCAAGCTCGACGGCACGACCCTTACTTTCGATGTAAAGACCCTCGAAGGCAGCCTCGAAGGGGCCAACGGTCCGGCGGCCCTGTTCATCGACTGGTTCGCCGCGCGCGGTCCCATGGGCGGTGTTGCCGTGGGCGGCGGCTTCCACGGCTACGGCTATTGGCATGCGCCGGTCTACCACGGAGCCTGGTATGGCGTGCATCCGGGCGTCGTCGCCGGCGCCGCGGCCGTAGGTGCCGCAGTGGGCGCCGCGGCCGTTGCGCCGTATTATCCGCACTATCCCTGCGGCTACTATCCCTATCCTGCCTGCTACTGATGCCTCGGGCAGCGACCGCGCCGGCGGAAATCCGCCGGCGATCTGCGCGATCATTCGAGATCGGATCGTGGCGGCGGGACTGAACCGGATGTCCCCATCTTGGTGAGGTCTATGCGCGACTTCTGGTCGAATGCCCTGACCTGAGAGGGGGAAAAACCTGTCCATCTCTTGAAAGCGCGATCGAAGTTCGCGGCATCGGCATACCCAAGCCTGCGGGCAATTTCGGAAAGCTTGATCGATCGATCATCGATCAAGGCGAGTGCGCTCGCCAGGCGCACTTCATCGACGAGCTGCGAATAACTCACACCCGTTTCGGCGAGGCGGCGCTGCAGCGTGCGCACGCTCATGCCGACGATCATAGCGGCGCTCCCGATCCCGGACCTGCCATGGGGAATAAGCCGTTGTATGACTGTCCTCATTGCGGTCACAGGGTCAGCTCGTATCGAGCCTGATGCCGCCGGGACTCTCGATTTTCTGTTCATCGCGTGGGCTGCGCCCGTTTCTGACCTAAGGATGTTTCGCGCTCCCTGCCAGTCGCATAGCTAATGCAATCCGCTGAGCCCCGTCTTGACGTTCGGTGCCACGAGCATGCACAGACTCCAAATATCCAGCCGGCTCCGGTCAAGATGGCGCGAGATGACAAGAGGCATTGCCATTTCGCTGGTAGCACTTGCCGACGGTCCGGTTATCGAGGGAGTAAAAGTGCCGGCATGATGCCCGTCGAACCGACAACGGCCGATCACCTTGCCCTGGTCCTCTCGCATGTCATCGCGCCGTCCTTTCTACTCGGCGCGGTGGCGGGCTTCGTTTCCATATTGTTCACGCGGATGACCCATATCCTCGACCGCCTGCGCAGCCTCAACGCCGTTCCGGATGAGGGACATGCCCGTTCTCCGCTCAAGGCCGACATTCCTCGTCTCGCGCGGCGCGCCAGGCTGATGAACAGGGCAATGTTTCTATCCGTCTGCAGCGGCATCGTGGCGACCATCCTCATCGTCCTGGCTTTCGCAAGCGCATATCTCGGCATCCAGCATATCTGGGGAGCCGCGATCCTTTTCATGCTCTCACTCCTCCTGCTCGGCGCGGCGCTCGTCGTGTTTGCCGCCGAGATCCGGATTGCACTTACCGATTATGACCACCACTGATTGCGCTCGATCAACGGCCGGCACGGCCGTCCTGCCGGGTCGCGCCGGACGGAGCCATCGGAAATCGGGGCGAATGGCGCGAACTGATAAGACGCTCCAGAAGGCCGGATGATACTTTCCAGGGCCAGACGGGAATTCACGGACGTACGGCGAGTAAAACAGCCGCGGCGGGCCTTATATGCACATTGCCGTCGTGACTGAAGCGAGCCAGGGAGAACTCGATGAGCCGAAATGCAATATGGAGACCACATGTGCCGGTCCTTGGCAGATGGATCGCAAAACTGCTGTTGCCTCTGTCGATGGCGATCTTTGTCGCGTCAGGCGCGTGGGCCCAGGACAACGAGGCCACGAAGATCCTGAAGGCGATGTCGGACTATGTTATCAGCCAGAAATCCTTCTCCGCCAAGTTCGATGTCGATATCGAAGTAATCACGCCGGCGATCCAGAAGATCCAGTTCGCCAGCTCCGGCGAGGTGCTCGTGGACCGTCCGGGCAGGCTCAGGGTCACAAGGAAGGGCGGCTATGCCGATGTCGAGCTCGTCTTCGACGGAAAGACCATCTCGGTCCTCGGCAAGCATGAAAATGCCTATGCGCAGGCAGACGCCCCGGCTACGATCGACCAGCTCGTGGATCTGTTGCGGGATAAATATGCGGTCGACATGCCCGGCGCCGACCTGCTCCTGTCGAATGCCTATCTGGTTCTGAGCGAAGACATCCTCGATGCCAAGTATATCGGTCATGCGGTCATCGATGGGGTCGAGAGCGATCACCTCGCTTTCCGCAACCAGGATACCGATTGGCAGATCTGGGTAGAGCGGGGCGAGCGGCCCATTCCGCGTAAATATGTCATCACCAGCAAGGCAGTGGCCGGCGCGCCGCAATACACGCTGCGCATCACGGAATGGAAATCCGATGCGCAGATAGATTCCAATGCTTTCGAATTCAAGCCGCCTGCCGAAGCCAAGAAGGTTGAAATCGAGGCCTTATCCGGCATCGACGAAGTGCCCGCGGGTGTCGTTGAGGGAGAAACGAAATGAAGAGCACGATTGGAACATTCTTACGTATCACCCTGGCCGCCGCCGCCGGTATTGGCTGTCTGCTCCTCAGCGACAAGCCAACGCTGGACAAGCCCGGCTCGCTGTTCTCGCAGGCCCACGCCATCGTCGGGCGCCCCCTCACTCCCTTGAGCTACGCGGGCGTGGCGCGGCGTACGACCAGGCGCGCCGTGGCCGTGGGAGCGGCCGCGGCGACCGTCTACAGACCCGGTTGCGTGCAGGCCGTGGACGCTTATGGCCGGATTTATTGGCGCTGCCCGTAGCGGTTGCCGCAGGCCGGTCGGCAGGGGCGAACCGGTCGGGGTGCTCATGCGGGCACCCCTCGCCGACCGAGGCGCTTCATGGCTTAATGGTGCGCAAGCCGTGCGAGCATCATGCACACAAGGGACCGAAGGCCAATGGACGGAGGGTCGGTAATTGCTTATCGTAAACACGCGCCGACTTCCGAGGGGAGTACCTAAAATGCCCAAGAAACTGATATTGGCGGCCATCGCTCTTGCGGCCGCAGCGCCCATGGCCAGCGCGGCGGACCTTCCCACCCCGCCGGCGGAAGCCGACAGCGGATGGAGCATCACTTTCGCGCCCTATGTCTGGGCTGCCGGCATGGACGGCAAGGTGGCGCAATTCGGTCTGCCGGAAGTCGACGTCGATGCGAGCTTCAGCGATGTGCTGAACCACTTCGATATCGGCCTCATGGGTGCCGGTGAAGCGCGATACGGCCGCTTCGGGGTCGCCACCGATCTGCTCTGGGTGAAGCTGTCGGCCGATGCGGATACGCCGCTTGGCCTGCTCGCCAACAGCGTGGATGCGGAAGTCGAGACCCTGATGTTCACCGCAGTGGGGTCCTACAGCCTCTTCCTGGACGAGACGGCAAATCTCGACATCGTGGCCGGCGGACGGGTCTGGTCCGTCGATACCGATCTCGACTTCAAGGGTGGTCTCCTCGGCGGCCAGACCGCGAGCGACGGGGATACCTGGGTCGATCCGCTCGTCGGCCTGAAGGGCCGGGCGAATTTCACGCCGGAATTCTACATTACGGGCTGGGGTCTCATTGGCGGCTTTGACGTCTCCTCGGAATTCATGTGGGACGTCATGGGCGGCCTGGGCTACGCGCCGAGCGACGGCTTCTCCATCGTTGCCGGATACCGCGGAGTCGGCGTCGACTACCGCAACGACGGCTTCGTCTACGACGTGGTCCAGCACGGGCCGATTCTCGGCTTTGTATTCAACTTCTGAGAGGCGGCGCTGCTCCAATCAGCGCCTCGAACCAATGGTCATTTCGCAGATGCCGAAGGCCGTGCGGCCGGTTGCCGACGATCCCAGTGCGCGGCGCCGGAATGTCTTTCTCTGCCGGTTTGGAAAGATTGCCCGTGCATGTGCCGGTGCCGCACTGGTGATAATGGCCGGCGCCTGCGCATCGAGCGACGCCCTCAGGGATCCGGTTCCCAAGGGTCTCGTCGATCGAGCCACTGTCGACAATCTCGAGGGTATCCGTTTCTGGGGCGACGCGCCTCCGGGCACATACCGTTCCATTGCCGAGGCACGCATTGCGCAGCTGGAGAAGAAGTATGGAGCTTCAGGTCTCAAGGGCAAGAAAGTAGCGGTCGAGTCTCTGTCCCTGTCGGGCGGGGGCGATGACGGCGCCTTCGGCGCCGGGCTCCTGGTCGGCTGGAGCGAAAGCGGCACGCGGCCGGAATTCGAGATCGTAACGGGGATCAGCACCGGCTCCATGATCGCCCCCATGGCATTCCTTGGGCCGCGTTACGATGGGATGCTCAAGGAGGCCTACACCACAGTCTCCTCGAAGCAATTGGTGAAGACGCAAGTCCTCTCCGCGCTCCTGGGATCGTCCGACGGCCTTGCCGATCCTAGGCCGCTCGCCAACATGATCGCCCGCTACACGAGCCAGAAAATGCTCGAGGAGATCGCCGCCGAATATCGCAAGGGTCGCTTCCTGCTGATCGGCACGACCAATCTCGATGCCCAGCGCCCGGTGATTTGGGACATCGGAGCGCTCGCCAACAGCGGCAGACCGGATGCCTTGCAACTCATGCGAAAGATTATTCTTGCCTCTGCATCCGTGCCGGGCGCCCTGCCGCCGGTCGAGCTCAAGGTCGCGGCGGATGGGAAGTTCTATGATGAAATGCATGTCGATGGCGGCGTGACCCGCCAGGTGTTTCTCTACCCGCCGGGTTTCGAGCCGGAGATCATCGACGAGGCCTTGGGGTGGAAGCCCGCGCGCCGCGCTTATATCATCCGCAACGGCAAGGTCTCGCCGGAGTTCGCCGTGACCAAGGCGAAGCTCCTTCCGATCACTTCGCGCTCGATCTCCACTCTGATCAAGACGCAAGGTGTGGGAGATCTTTACCAGATCTACCTGACTACAAAGCGGGATCGTGTCGATTACAATCTCACCTATATACCTGCCGATTTCGCCATGCAGAGCAAATCCGCATTCGACAAAGCCTATATGAATGCGCTCTTCAAGCTGGGCTATTCTCTCGGCCGCGCAGGGATGAAGTGGGAGAAGTCCCCGCCCGGATGGGAGTGAAAGGGTAGGATTTGAGGGCGCTTTACATGCCTCAAGACTCGCCGTCATGACCGGTCACGCCAGTTCCGCCTGTGGTGCGAAATTCACGTGGTCCCATGCCGGTCGCCTTTCGAAAGGCCCGCGAAAATCCGGCTGGAGATGAATAGCCCAGATCTTCCGAAATGCTGATGATCGACACGCTCCTGTCTCGCAACAGTTCGGTTGCGCGCCGAATTCTTACGTCACTCGTAAGGCTGCGAAAGTCAGTGCCAGCGTAATGAAGCTCCCGCTGCAGTGTCCGGACACTGGTATCCATCGATCGCGCGATGTCGTCGATCGATACATTGCCAGCAAGTAGCTGGGTACGGATCTGCTCCTGGGCGACGTCGAGCAAGTTTCGTGGAGCGCCGCCAGCCCGGTCGCGCGCGACATCGTCTATCGTCACGATTGATCGCGATGCGCGCTTCGACACAGCCGCCATGCGGTGCCGCTCAACGATGACCGCCACTGTGGGAGCGTTGAAAAGGACCGGGCACTGAAACACATCTTCAAAAAGAGAGGCTTGGCGTGGCGTTTCGATATCAAGCTCGACGCGCAGCGGTCGCCAATTGTCGGGCAAATATGCCTTGAACAGGCTCAACAGCTCGCCAGCGGCGGCGCTCGCGACAACGCCATATCCTTGAGAACCGGCCAAGGCAAAGGCATAACTGTATCGGACTTCATCGGCAAAGGTTGTGACAGACAATCGGTCATAGGTGCTGTGATAGCGCAAGGCTGCAATGCTGCGCGTGATGGCCTGGCCGAGGGTGTCGGCTCCAAACACATAACGTCCGAAGGTGCCGTAGGCGGCGGCGTTCATGCTGGGAGCGAGCAGGAGCCCGAGATTGGGATCGCCGGCCGCTCTTGCCATTGCCTCGACAAAGCCCACCACCGACTGTTGAGGTATGAAGCAATTTCGATCCTCAATCAGTTCGGCATCGAACCCCGCGGCGCGATTGGCGCATTGCAGGGCCTTCTCCCCGATTTCACCTCGTATGAACGCGGGCAGACCTTGCAAGACATGACTGGAGATCACAGGGACTTCGACTATTTGACGATGCTCCTGAGCGGGGCCGTTGGCGCAAAATGGATGGCTTTTGAATATCGGCCGGCGCCAAGCGTGGCAAGCGGTATTCTCCATACGTCCCGTCCGCGCATCGGTGCGGGCGCGCAACGCTCACGCTCCCATCATCAAGCGCGCGCTTGACGCGCGAGCGCCTTCCTGGTCGATGCATCGGAACACTTCTAGGAAAGTGCCGGGAATACGGCCGGTTTCTTGGCGTGCGCTACGCCGCCGTCCAGAGCATCAGGCGTTCTTATGGAATCGCCCCCGTGCTCCACCTCCTTGTTTTTGCGCATCGGCTTGGCCGGAAACCGGGAAGGCCGGCCCCGAGCTTTTAGGACCGATGCTCTAATTGATCGGGGTTACCTTTGTCAGGACGGCCCGCACATTGGCGACATCCGCCGCGTCCCCGTAGAACCGCACGAGACCTTTTTCCTCTGCGGTCGCCCCGTCGACCTTTCCATCCAGGAACGCGCGGATAACCTTCTCCTCCGTCACGATCACCAGGTCATCTGCCTCGGGTCCTGCAACGTGACTTTGCATGGTGATGCCTTCGGGGCCGACCTTGAACCGCGTCCACAGCACCTGCGGTATCAACACGACGGAGACGACCCTGCCGCTCTGCGCCAGGCGCGGATCCGCAAGATTCGCGCCGAACGACTTCATTGCCGCCGTCGCACGATGAAATGCAAACAGTCCCGAGCGCAACGGATCGGCGGCGGGCAGCAAGCCTGCAACCTCGGCCTGTGAAACGGCTGTACGCACGTAAAGCGCGTCCGGGTAGACCCAATTGAGCGACCCCAGCGCGATGGACTGCGGATTGTCGTAGCCGCAGGCGTTAACCGTACCCGGTTGCATCCCGGCGGCGGCAAGACAGGCTACAAAAATGGCCGAGCGCAACTGCATGCATTCACCCCAATCGATGAAAATTCCCGATCCTGCTCCGCCCTAAAGTGTGATGGCTTCAGATGGAATCGCCATCACGCTTTACCTTTTTGATTGCGCATGACCTTTTTGGAAAACCGGTATTCACGTTATCGGATCAAGCGCTAGTCGACGGCCCTGAGCGTGACCTTGGCGATGCCGGCGGCGAAGTTCACACCGCTCTGGGTCTGCAGCGAATAGGGCTGAAGCACATAGGCGCCGTTGAAGCCGCCACTGAGGTCGTTGGCGCCGAACCCCTCGCCCAGCGACGCATTGGCGACCGCGCCCACATAAGTTCCCGCCAGAAAGCCGCGCGGCGCAGCATCCTGCTTTTCGACCGCCACGACGACCCAATTCAGGTGCCCGCCGCTGGTCGTGCCGAGCTCGAGACCCACTTCCTCGATCTTGCCGGCATAATCTTCAGGCGCACCGCCGGCATCGGGCATGTAGCGGCATTTCAGCGTCTGCTTCTCGGTGAAGATCAGACCGATGCCGGCGGAGATGTCGCAGGACAGCACGCCATAGCGCACATGCGGCCCCCCGGCGCCGGCGGGAGCCCGGGCAAGCGACAGGGCCGCGAGCGCCAGCACGAGCGTCAGGCAACGCGGCAGCAAACGCGCCTGCAGGCGCATCAGTCTTGGAAGTCCGGTCATCATTGATCCACTCCTTCGATAAAACGGCCTTCGGGCGTCACTGCTTGCGCCCTCGATCGATTGTGATTTGTCGCGGCCACAAGCTAAAAGTGCGGCTGGTTCTATGGCGCCGGCTGCGAAATCGTGGAACGCATCCGTATTCATGTCCCCAGCAAGTCGATTTGATCGATCCTACTGCGGCGTGAAGGCGCTGTCTTGTCACTTCACGCCAGGCGCCTTCGCATGTCGCTGCCCGCGTCGCCCCACGCGACCGGTTGCAGTTTTGAGTTTGGCGTAAAATGCCAAGACTGCTGGAGGAGATCTAGCTAGTCTTTCGAACGCTTGGTGTCAGCGGGGGCCCGGGATTTCGCATCTCAGGCAGGTGTCGGCGGCATGTCGATGGAAGCTGACCGCTCGTTGCGGATTTCGGAGGACAAAATGGTTAATCTGCGGATTTCTTCTTGTGCAAAGTGGATGGTGCGGGTGAGCGCCCTGGCCATTCTGTCAGCTTGTCCGGCGCTGGCGGACCCCAATCCCGACAGGGACGTTTTCTTCGGCGAGCAGCACCTCCATACGAGCTGGTCCTTCGATGCCTATATTTTCGGCGACACAAAGTCGACGCCGGCTGATGCCTATAACTATGCCAAGGGCAAACCGCTCAAGCACGCGCTGGGCTTCGAGATGAAGATCGAGCAGCCGCTCGACTGGATGGGCGTCACCGACCATTCCGAATATGTCGGCGTGGTCCAGCAGGCGAACGACCCGAGCACGGCGCTCGCCAAGAGCGCGCTCGGCAAGGAATTGCAGGTCAAGACGCCGGCGGATATCCAGCGCATCTACCTGCTGCTCGGGCGTACGATGACCGCGAACAAACCGATCGCGCAACTGGTTTCGCCCGAGCTGATGTCGTCGGTCTGGGACCGCAACAACGAGATGGCGGATGCGGCGAACGAGCCAGGCAAGTTCACCGCCTTCAACGCCTATGAATGGACGTCGACGCCCAACAGCCGCAACATGCACCGCAACATCTACTTCAAGGACAGCAAGCACCTGCCTCCCTATCCGTTCTCGTCCTTCGATTCGCAGGCCCCGGAAGATCTGTGGGCCTGGATGGACAAGCAGCGGGGAGAGGGCATCGAACTGCTCGCCATCTCGCACAACGCCAACCTGTCCGACGGCCTGATGTATCCGACCGAGGTGGACATGAAGGGGCGCCCGATCGATGAGGCGTGGGCCGAATCGCGCGTGCGCAACGAGCCGCTGATCGAGATGAAGCAGATCAAGGGTGCCTCCGAGACTCACCCGCTGCTCTCGCCGAACGACGAATTCGCCAATTACGAGATCCTGTCCTACCTGCTCGGCTTTCCGGAGGGCCGCTTCGACGGGATCAAGGGCAGCTTCGTGCGCGATGCTCTGCGCAACGGCCTCGCCATGCAGGATACGCGGGGCTACAATCCCTACAAGATGGGCTTCGTCAGCGGTTCGGATTCGCACAACGGCGCCGCCCCCTACCGTCAGGACAATTTCTTCGGCGGGCACGGCGCGGGCGACGGCGACATGAAGGGCCGCATGGAAGGCAAGATATTCGCCGGCATGGACCCCCGCTTCCTCAATCCCGCGGGCCTGAGCGCGCTCTGGGCCGAGGAGAACACGCGCGCTTCGCTGTTCGAAGCGATGAAGCGCAAGGAAACCTATGCCACCAGCGGAACGCGCATCAAGGTGCGTTTCTTCGGTGGTTACGATTTCACCGATCGCTCGCTCTGGGGCGATCGCTGGAGCGAGTTCTGGGTCACGGAGGCCTACAAGAGGGGCGTGCCGATGGGATCCGATCTACCGTCAGACAGCGGCGGGAAGGCTCCGTCCTTCCTGGTCTGGGCGGTGAAGGATCCGACCTCGGGCAACCTCGACCGCGTGCAGATCGTCAAGGGCTGGTCGTCGAGCGGACAGTCCTTCGAGAAGGTCTATGACGTGGTGTGGTCCGGCGACCGTAAGCCGGATGCGGTGACCGGCAAGGTGCCGGCCATCGCCTCCACGGTCGACATCGAGAACGCAACTTACGAGAACTCCGTCGGCTCGTCGGAACTCAGCATGGTCTGGACCGACCCGGACTTCGATCCGTCGGTGCATGCCTTCTATTATGCACGCGTGCTGGAGATCCCGACCCCGCGCTGGACCACGATCCAGGCCAAGGAAGTGGGTATCAAGGTGCCGAAAGTCGTGCCGGCCACGGTGCAGGAGCGCGCCTGGACCTCGCCGATCTGGTATGCCCCCGGCAAGGCCAAGGAACGCGCCGCGGCGGGCGTCCGCATCGCCGATATAGGCACCGGCGGCGAGGCTCTCGACCAGCAGGCGCTAACCGCGCTGACGGTCGGCAAGACGGCATGGCTGAAGAACCTGGTGAATGGCGCCATGTATCGAATGGTATGGGACGCGAACGGGCAGCGCCTGATGCACAATGTCGATCCCGGCCAGGCGCTGCCGCAGCATTTCGGCGACGCGGTGGAGAACTCGGCTTTCGGCATTCCGGTGGCCTATGAGGTCACCGACGGCAAGATCGTCGAGAACTTCGGCAATGAAAAGTTGAGCTGGACCGCCTACAAGGTCGGCGAGCGGACGCTGTTCGCGCGGAGCGACGAGTTCGGTTACGCCAACTATGAAGTCGTTCCGGCGCCTGAAACGCTGGTCGACCTCAACAAGGACAAGCGCTGAGCGCCGCCTCTGCTCAGCTTGCGAGCAAGGGGCGCTGCGTGAGTCATTCCAACCCTTCCTTCCTGAAGCGGCTCGTCTGCGAGCCGCTTCTGCATTTCGTGCTGATCGGCGCGGCGCTCTTCTTCATCGGCAACCGAACGGCGCCGGAGGACGCTTCCGCGAGCAACGAGATCGTCATCACCGAAGGCGATATCAACCAGATGCTGGTGTCGTGGCAGGCGCAGGGCCGGCCGCCGCCCTCGGCCGAAGCCATCCGCAGCATGGTCGAGGGAAAGGTCCGGGAAGAAGTGCTCTACCGCGAGGCGATCGCGATGGGGCTCGACAAGGAAGATACCATCGTCAAGCGGCGACTGGCGCAGAAGATGGATTTCCTGGCGGAGGACCTGTCCTCGCTTCAGGAGCCGACGGCGGAGGAGCTGCGCAAGTGGTTCGAGGCCCATCGCGACGAGTTCGCGCAACCGCCGCGAGTGAGCTTCCACCATGTCTATTATTCCTTCGACGCGCACGGAAAGGAGGCGCGCGCCATCGCCGCGCGGGAAGTCGCGGCCGCCGCCGGGCCTCAGAACGGCGATCGCTTCATGTTCCAGAACTCCTATGCGGAGCGCACCGAGGCCGAACTCTATTCGATTTTCGGCCCGGCCTTCGCGCACGACCTTTTTACCCTCGAACCCGGACGCTGGGTCGGACCCGTCGAATCGGCTTACGGCTGGCACGCGGTCTTCGTCGAGCGCAAATCGCCGCCGGTCCTGCCCGCCTTCGCGGAAGTCGAAGAGGACGTGAAAGCGGCCTATCTCGCGGCGCGCCGCACGGAATTTCGCGAGGAGGCCTACCGGGTGATGCGCGAGAAGTACAAGGTCGTGCTGCCGAAGTTCGAAGCGCCGGCAGCGGCTCCCGATGCGGCTGTACGGGAGCAGGGCAGTGGCGATGCAAGCTGACCAGGCAGGCTGGTCCTGCATGCTGTCCCGCATGGCACTGAAGCTCCTCGTCCTTCTCTGCCTGGCGGCGGCCTGCATGCCGCCATCGGCCGAAGCGCATGAGTCCCGGCCCGCTTATCTCCAGATGCGCGAGACGGGGCCGGGCCGATTCGACGTGCTGTGGCGCACGCCGGTCAATTCGGAAATGCCGCTGCTGGTCATGCTGCAACTGCCCAAGGCGGCACGGAATGTGGGCGAGCCGGTGATCCAGCGGCTGAACGATTCCACGATCGAACGGCGCCGGATCGAACTGCCCGGGGGCGAACTCGCGGGCCAGCGCATCGATTTCGTGGGCCTGCAGGCGACGATCACTGACGTTCTGGTCCGCGTCTCCTGGCTCGACGGCCGGCAGGTCACCGAAATCGTCAGGCCCGCGCAGCCGTGGCTCGAGCTTTCGGATCGTCAGAGCACCTGGCAGGTCGCCAAAACCTACGCGGCATTGGGCATCGAGCACATACTGATGGGCATCGACCATCTGCTGTTCGTCGCCGGGCTGATGATCATCGTCCGCTCGACCCGCTCGCTGATCAAGACCATCACCGCTTTCACGGTCGCTCACAGCATCACGCTGGCGCTCGCCACGCTGGGTTATGCGTCGGTTCCCGCGGATCCGCTCAACGCCGCCATCGCCCTTTCGATCCTGTTTCTGGGAGGCGAGGTCGTGCGCTACTGGCGGGGCCAGACGAGCTTCACGCTGCGCCATCCCTGGATCGCGGCGTTTGCCTTCGGGCTTCTGCACGGATTCGGCTTCGCCAGCGGACTGATCACTGTTGGATTGCCGAGCGGCGACATTCCCTTGGCGTTGCTGGCCTTCAACATCGGCGTGGAGATCGGCCAGCTGGCCTTTGTGCTGATCATTCTGCTGCTCCATCGCGCGCTGCAAGCGCTGCGGTTCGATTCGCCCGCCTGGGCCCGCTATGTGCCGGGATATCTGGTCGGATCGCTCGGCGCCTACTGGACGATCGAGCGGGCGGCGCTTCTTTTCCGATAGGCAACGAGGTACCAATGACAAAAGCTCATTTCTTTCGACTGCTTCTCGCGTCGGGCATCGCCGCGGCGGTTCTCTATTCTCCTGACGCGGCTTTCGCGCATGTGGAAGGCGAGGGGGTCAGCGGCTTCTTCTCCGGATTGAGCCATCCGGTCAGCGGGTGGGATCATATCCTTGCCATGATCGCCGTCGGTCTCTGGGGCGCGCTGCTCGGTCCTCCGGCGCTGTGGATCCTCCCGATAGCCTTCCCGATCGCCATGGCGACGGGCGGGATGCTGGGCTTGCTCGGCATAGCTCTGCCCTGGGTCGAGATCGGCATCGCGGCCTCATCGATCGTGCTCGGCCTTCTCATTCTCACGAACATGCGGCTGAGCCTCGTGGTCGCGATCCCGCTGGTGATGGTCTTCGCCCTGTTCCATGGCCACGCACACGGAACCGAGCTTTCGCCCGGAGCAGACGCGGTGCTCTACAGCCTGGGGTTCGTCATCGCCACCGGCCTGCTTCACGCATTGGGAATTGGAATAGGCGCCATCGACAAGCTGCCGCGAGGCAGAACCGCGGTGCGCGCTTTGGGCGGAGGCGTCCTGCTTGGCGGAGTCTATTTCCTGCTGGGCGCCTTTGCATGAAGCGTCGACCCGCGGGGCTGCTCTTTCTTCTGGCGGCCTTCGCGCCAACCGACGCCCATGCGCATCTCGTCAATTCCGGCCTCGGGCCTTTCTACGACGGCGCGCTGCATCTGATCCTGAGCCCCATGGACATCGTGCGATTGATGACGCTCGCTCTGTTCGCGGGGGCGCAAGGACGGGAATCGGCTCGATATGTGGTGCTGGCCGCTCCTGTGGCATGGTTCCTTGCCGGCGCATCAGCCCTTATCTTCGATGCGACAGGCATGCCTGGAATAGCAAATGCCGCCAGTCTCTTCCTGCTCGGCGGGGCGGTCGCCTTCGAGCTGAAGCTGGCGCCGTCGGTGGCCGCAGCGGCGGCGGCCGGGTTTGCCGCCCTGCTGGGCTTTCAGAGCGGCATCGAGTTGCGTTCCGATGGCGCCGATTGGGTGGCGCTTCTCGGCACCGCCGCGGTGGTTTTGGCAATAGTCTTACCGATTGCCGCCCTCGTCGTATCGGCCACTGCATTTCCGGTTCGCGTCGCTTGCCGCGTTCTGGGCAGCTGGGCGTCAGCGACGGGCCTGTTGTCGATCGGATGGATAATAGCCGCGAATCGCTAGCCTATCCCCCTGCTGCGGGTCCGCGTAGGCACGAAAGCAGCTTCCGATGAAAAGCACTGTGAAGGCCTGCTGCATGTGGGGAGCATTTTTCGTCAATTCCGGCGATCGTGATGGACTCGTCCTAGGCGGGAAACCCCAAGGGCGCCAAGCTCATCGAGGAATCGATCGATGCGGTGAAGTCGCGCCTCAACTGAGCGATCTTCCATTCCGAACACCCAACCCCGGCTTTCCGCCGGGGTTTACTTTTGCCGTCACACAAACGTCATTGAGTGACGAGCCGGAAACCTGATAAAATTCGCCGTGAGAGCATATAGCGTTCTCTTCCCACATAGGGAGGCCCCAGATGCACAATACACGCAGGAAGTTTCTTGGGCTCGCCGCTTCGGCGGCCTTGTTCGCCGGCTCGTCCCCTCTTGCCATCGCACGGGCCCCATTGGCCGGCGCGGTCACGCCCAGCTATCGGCTGAAGATCGGTGAACTCGAAGTCACGGCGCTCGCTGACGGCTATATCGATCTCGATCAGGCCATTTTTGCCAGCGCCGACAAGAGCGAGATGAGCAAGCTGCTCGAGGGCGCTTTCCTCAAGAGTGACGCGCCGTTGCGGACCTCGATCAACGCCTTCGTGGTCAATACCGGCAAGCAACTGATCCTCATCGACTGCGGCACGGTCCAGGCTTTCGGCCCCACTCTGGCGAAATTGCCGGAACGACTGGAAGCCCAGGGTTTTATGCCCGAGCAGTTCGAAGCCGTTCTGCTCACCCACATGCATCCCGATCATGTGGGCGCGGCGACGAACAAGGAAGGGGTCGCGCGATTCACCAAGGCAGAGCTCGTCGTTTCCGAAACCGAGTGGAAGTTCTGGTCGGACGAGAGCATCGCCGCCAAGGCTCCGAAAGAGGCGCAACCCTTCTTCAAGTTCGCCACGGATGCCGGCAAAGCCTATGGCAAGGCAATGAGGCTTTTCGGCAAGGATGGCGAGATCGTGCCAGGCATCACTTCGGTGGGGTTGCCTGGCCATACGCCGGGCCACACGGGTTTCATCGTGGCATCAGGGAATGAAAGCCTGCTCATTTGGGGCGATATTGTGCACTCGCCGGCACTGCAATTCACGCATCCCGAATGGTCGATCACCTTCGATGTCGACCAGGCGCAGGCCGCGGCCACGCGCAAGACGATTTTTGACCGGGCAGCGGCCGACAAGCTCCTTGTCGCCGGCATGCATCTCGATTTTCCCGGCTTCGGACATGTCGCTCGTGGCGCCAGTGCCTATGACTTCATTCCGGCTCCGTGGCGGCTCGATCAGTGATGCTGACGGAAAGTTGATCCGGAGCAACATTCACGCGACGGGCCTTGAGCGGTTAGTCTGTCCTGGGACGTGCATCTTTCGGAGCACTTACAGGTGACCGCTCTTCGGTTCCTCGCCTTTCTTCTGTTGCTGGTGCCGCCTTTCACGGCAGCGGAGGCGCAGGCGCCGGTGAGCGAGTGTCTCGCCATGGCGCAAGGACCTGGCTTGGTTCAGCCCGCGCGATATAGGGAAGCCGCCCTCGAGGCTAGCCAGGTGCGATTCACCTTCGTCGGCCATTCGACCTTTCTGATCGAGAGCCCCGGCGGCGTCACGATCGCGACCGACTATTCGGGCTATGCGAACGGAATCGTGCCCGACGTTGTCACCATGAACCACGCCCACAGCACGCATTACACCGACTTTCCCGACCCCAAGATCAAGCATGTGCTGCGCGGCTGGAACCCGCAAGGGGGTCCGGCGCGCCATGATCTCCAGGCCGGCGACGTGCGCATCCGCAACGTCACGACCGACATCCGCGGCGGCGCTCTCGGCCGGGTCCCCGACGGCAATTCCATCTTCATCTTCGAGATCGCCGGATTGTGCATCGGCCATCTCGGCCATTTGCATCACGAGCTGAGCCCGGCACAATTGGGATCGATCGGACGGCTCGATATCGTGCTCGTGCCGGTCGACGGCACCTACACCATGGCCCAGGCCAATATGCTCACCGTGCTCAAGGAACTGAAAGCGCGCATCGTGATACCGATGCACTATTTCAGGCCGGAGACGCTCTCACGCTTCATCAACGGCCTCTCCGGCACGCTTGCTGTCGACTACAAGGCCGATCCAACCGTGATCCTGTCGGCCAAGACGCTGCCCGAGAAACCGACGCTCATCGTCCTGCCGGGCTATTGAGCACCGCTGTTGCCTTGCGCTCAGGTCCTGTGTTACGGCTCCCCGCGTGCATTCCACCTGAATACAACTTAAGATATTTTGGGGACAGCCATGCTTCTTCGCCATCTTCGCCTTTGGGCGATCCTGCTGATCGCTGGGATTTCCAGCGCCGCGGCGCAGGACGCCTCCCCGCCCAATAGCGGCATCGAGCAGACTTTCGACGCCGCGATAAAGGCTGCGACGCATGGTCCGGCGGATGTCGCATTGCGCGATCTGGCGACCATCCATCTGCCCGATCCTTACAGCTTCATCCCCGTCACCCAAGGTGCTGCCTTCATGCGCGCGCTGGGCAACACGACAGGTGACAACTTCCATGGCCTCGTCATACCGAAACAGCACGACAAGTTCTGGTTCGTCGAGATCACCTATACGGACAGCGGCTACATCAAGGACGACGATGCCAAGTCGTGGAAGGCCGACGATCTCCTGCAATCCATCAAGGATGCTACCGAGGCCAGCAACAAGGACCGCGCCGAACGGGGTTATCCGCCGCTCGATATCGTCGGCTGGGTCGAAAAACCCGCCTATGATGCGAGCACCCACCGTCTGGTCTGGTCGATCCTCGCCAAGCAACGCGGCAACGAGGCGCAAGGCGCCACGATCAACTACAATACCTATGCGCTCGGCCGGCAGGGCTATTTCGAGCTCAATCTGGTGACCGGCGAAACCTATATCGCCGAAGACAAGAAGCATGCCGGCGCCATTCTGGCCGCACTCGATTACAAGCCCGGCGAACGCTACACGGATTTCAACGCATCGACCGACCGGGTCGCGGAATACGGCCTCGCCGCCCTCATCGGCGGCTTTGCGGCGAAGAAACTCGGCCTGCTTGCGGTGATCGGAGTCACCCTCGCCAAGTTCTGGAAAATCATCCTCATCGCCATCGCAGTCGCCGGCGGCGGCATCTTCAAGCTGTTCCGGCGCAAGAACACGACGCCACAAGCTTGATCAAGGCCCTTCTCCTCTTTCTGGCGTCGCTGAAGCTCGGCAAGGTGCTGCTGTCCGTCGGCAGCATGCTCGTCACCATCTGGGTCTATACGACGATCTACGGCCTGCCTTTCGCTGCCGGCTTCGTCGGCCTCATCCTGGTGCATGAGCTCGGCCATTATGCCGCCGCCCGGCAAAGAGGCCTCGATGTGGGCCTGCCGATGTTCATCCCCTTCCTCGGCGCCTGGATCACGCTCAAGGACAGGCTCGTCGATGCCGAGACCGAAGCCTATGTCGCTTATGCTGGGCCATTCATCGGCACATTGGGCGCCTTCGCGGTCTATTTCCTCGCCCGCGCAGAGGAGAGCGATCTCCTCATGGCGCTCGCCTATTCAGGCTTCATGATCAATCTGTTCAACCTGATACCGCTGTCGCCGCTCGATGGCGGGCGCATCACGCAGATCCTCTCGCCGCGCATCTGGTTCCTGGGCGTGCCGTTGCTCGTCGCGCTCTTCTTCTATTTCCCGAGCCCGTTGTTGATCCTGATCGCCGTCCTCGCCGCGCCGAGCCTTCTCGCCGCCTGGCGCTATGACCCGAACTCGCCCGAGGCCCGGCGCTATCGCGACGTGCCGACGGCGGTCCGGATGGAATACACCATCCTTTATCTGGGCCTCGCCGTCGTGCTTGCTCTACTGGCCTACAATATCCATGAGAGCCTTCGACATTAGAGAAATCTACTCCGCCGCCTCCTGATAGGCCTCCATCGGCGGGCAGGTGCAGACCAGGTTGCGATCGCCAAAGACATTGTCGACGCGGCCGACCGGCGGCCAGTATTTGTCGGCATTGATGTATTTGAGCGGGAAGAAGGCCTTCTCCTTGGAATAGGGCCGCGTCCAGTCGCCGAGCAGCAGCTGATGGGTATGCGGCGCGTTCTTCAGCACGTTGTCGGTGCGGTCGGCCTTGCCTTCCTCGACCTCGGCGATCTCGCGCCGGATCTCGATCATCGCATCGCAGAAGCGGTCGAGCTCGCGCTTGCCTTCCGATTCGGTCGGCTCGATCATCAGCGTGTCGACGACGGGGAAGGACATGGTCGGCGCGTGGAAGCCGTAGTCGACGAGGCGCTTGGCCACATCCTCGACGGCGAGGCCGGTGCGCTCCTTGAGCCAGCGCAGGTCGATGATGCATTCATGGGCGATGAAGCCGCCAGGCCCCGTATAGACGATGGGGAAATGCGGCGCCAAGCGCTTGGCGATGTAATTGGCGTTGAGGATCGCCATGATCGTCGCCTGCTTGAGGCCTTCGCCGCCCATCATGGCGATATAGGTCCAGGAGATCGGCAGGATCGATGCCGAGCCCCAGGGGGCTGACGAGACCTGGCCCTGCGACTGGTCACGCCCGGCCGCCGGGTTGACGCCATGCACGACCGCGTGACCCGGCAGATAGGGTGCCAGATGCGCCTTGACGCCGATCGGCCCCATGCCGGGACCACCGCCGCCATGCGGGATGCAGAAGGTCTTGTGCAGGTTCATGTGGCAGACATCGGCGCCGAGCTCGGCCGGACGCACCAGGCCCACTTGCGCATTGAGATTGGCGCCGTCGAGATAGACCTGGCCGCCATGCTCATGGATGATGGCGCAGATGTCCTTGATGCTCTCCTCGAACACGCCATGAGTCGAGGGATAGGTGATCATCAAAGCGGCGAGATTGGCCTCATGCTGCTTGGCCTTGGCCTTGAGATCGGCGACGTCGACATTGCCCTTCTCGTCGCAGGCGACGACGACCACTTTCATGCCGGCCATCACGGCGGAGGCGGGATTGGTGCCGTGGGCCGAGACCGGAATGAGGCAGACATCGCGATTGGCCTCGCCTCTCGCGTGATGGTAGCCGCGAATGGCGAGCAGGCCCGCATATTCGCCCTGGCTTCCGGCATTGGGCTGCAGCGAAACGGTGTCGAAGCCGGTGATCTCAGCCAGCATCTGCTCGAGCTCCTCGAAGAGCTGCTGATAGCCTTGCGCCTGCTCGAGCGGCGCGAAGGGATGCATCATGGCGAATTCGCGCCAGGTGACCGGGATCATCTCGCTCGTGGCATTGAGCTTCATGGTGCAAGAGCCCAGGGGGATCATCGAGCGGTCGAGCGCCACGTCCTTGGCCTGGAGCCTAAGCATATAGCGCAGCATCTCGGTCTCCGAGTGGTACATCTCGAATACCGGATGGGTGAGATAGGGCGACTTGCGCTGCAAGGCGGGCGGGATCACCTCGGCCGTCCCGGCGTCGAGCTTGTCGATGTCGATCCTGTCCATCGCGTCGGTCTTGAACACCGTGAGCAGGCGCTCGAGCTCCTGGCGGCGGGTCGACTGATCGAAGGAGATGCCGACATGATCGGCATCGACGAAGCGCAGATTGATGCGCTTCTCCTTGGCGCGGGCGAGGATGGCATGAGCGCGGCCGGGCGCCACGATGGTGACCGTGTCGAAGAACGCCTTGGTCTGGACCTCGTAGCCGAAGCTTTTCACCGCTTCGGCGAAGATCTCGGCCAGGCGGTGGGTGCGCTCGGCCGTCTTCCTGATGCCCCTTGGGCCATTATAGACGGCGAACATCGAGGCGATGACGGCGAGCAGCACTTGCGCGGTGCAGATATTGCTCGTCGCCTTCTCGCGGCGGATATGCTGCTCGCGCGTCTGCATCGCCATGCGCAGAGCCTGGTTGCCGTGCGAATCGACCGAGACGCCGATGATGCGGCCGGGCATGGCGCGCTTATACTCATCGCGCGTCGCGAAGAAGGCGGCATGCGGGCCGCCATAGCCCATCGGCACGCCGAAGCGCTGGGCGGAACCCAAGGCGATATCGGCGCCGAGCTCACCGGGAGGGGTGAGCAGCGCCAGAGCCAGGAGGTCGGTCGCCATGATGGCGAGCGCGCCCGCGCCATGGAGCTTGTCGATGATGCTGCGATAGTCGCGCACCTCGCCCGAGGAGCCCGGATAGGAGAGCAGCGCGCCGAAGACCTGGGCCGGGTTCAAGTCCTTGGCGGGATCGCCGATCACGAGATCGAAGCCGAAAGCGTCGGCGCGCGTCTTGACCACGCCGATCGTCTGGGGATGCGTGTCGCGGTCGACGAAGAAGGTGTTGGCCGAGGTCTTGACCACGCGCTTGGCCATGGCCATCGCCTCCGCCGCCGCGGTGCCCTCATCGAGGAGCGAGGCGCTGGCGAGCTCGAGCCCGGTGAAATCGATGACCATTTGCTGGAAGTTGAGCAAGGCCTCGAGACGGCCCTGGCTCACCTCCGCCTGATAGGGCGTATAGGCCGTGTACCAGCCGGGATTTTCCAGGATGTTGCGCAGGATGACCTTGGGCGTGACGGTGCCGTAATAGCCCATGCCGATCATCGAGGTGAACACCTCGTTGCGCGACGCCATCTGGCGCAAATAGGAAAGCGTCGTGCGCTCGGCCTTGCCCTTCGGCAGATCGAGCGGCTGCGCCGCCCTGATCTTCCTCGGGATGACCTTGTCGATGAAGTCATCGAGCGATGAGCTTCCCAAGAACCTCAGCATCTCGGCGGTCTCGGCGGCATTGGGCCCGATATGACGCGGAACGAAATTCGCCTCCGGCTCGAGCTCGGCAAGCGTTGCACGTTTGGTCGACATGGTTTGGTTTCCTATTGCTCCGCCACGAACTTATCGTAGGCGGCCTTGTCCATCAGATCGGCGAGCTCGCCCTTGTCCTTGAGCCTGACCTTCATGAACCAGGCGGCACCTTCCGCCTCGCGGTTGACGAGGGCCGGATCGCCTTCCAGCTGTTTGTTCACTTCGACGACCTCGCCTGTGACCGGCGCATAGACCTCGCTCGCGGCCTTGACCGATTCGACCACGGCCGCATCGCCGCCCTTGGTCACGGCCTTGCCGATCGCCGGCAATTCGACGAAGACGACGTCGCCCAATTGTTCCTGCGCGTGATTGGTGATGCCGATCGTGGCGATGTCGCCATCGACGCTGATCCACTCATGCTCTTTCGTGTAGTGCTTGCTCATCGATTACTCCCCTGAAAACTAGCGTTTGTAATTGTGCGGCGTGAACGGCAGCGCGGCGATCTCCGCCGGCATCGGCTTGTCGCGCACCACGAGGCTGATCTTCGTACCCGGCGCCGCATAGGCCGTCTCGACATAGCCCATGGCGACCGGACCATTGACCGTCGGACCGAAGCCGCCGGAGGTCACGATGCCGATGGCGCGGCCTTCCGCGTTGAGAATGACCGAACCCTCGCGGGCGGGAGCGCGGCCTTCCGGCTTGATGCCGACGCGCTTGCGCTTCGCTCCGTCACGGATCTCGCGGGTGATGCGAGAGGCGCCTGTGAAGCCGCCTTCGGCGCGCCGCCTCTTGCCGATCGACCAGACGAGATCGGCTTCGACCGGGCTCGTCTCCTCATCGATGTCATGGCCATAGAGGCAGAGCCCCGCCTCGAGGCGCAGCGAATCACGCGCGCCGAGCCCGATCGGCTTGACGTCTGGATCGGCCAGCAAGGTCTCGACCAACGGCAGCGCATCCTTCGCGGCGACCGAGATCTCGAAACCGTCCTCGCCGGTATAGCCCAGCCGTGCGACATGGCATTGAATGCCGTCGAATGTGTCATTGGCGGCGCTCATGAAGGCAAGGCTCGCGGCCTTCGGAGAATGGCGCGCCAGGACGGCGGCGGCCTTGGGGCCCTGCAAGGCGACAAGGGCGCGATCCTCGATGGGCTCGAGCTTGACCTCCCTCGGCAGATGCTGCCGGAGCCAGGCATAGTCGACGTCCTTGCGCGACGCATTGACGACGATATAGAGGCGGCCATCCTCGAGGTCGCGGGTGATCATCAGATCATCGATGATGCCACCTTGCGGATTGGTGAATTGCGTGTAGCGGGTGCGGTGCGGCGCCAGGCCCAAAACATCGCCCGGCACCAGCCTTTCCACGGCCTTGGCTACCGTCGCGTGATCGGGTCCCGTCACATAAGCCTGGCCCATGTGGGAGACATCGAAGAGCCCCGCCGAGCCTCTCGTCCAATTGTGCTCGGTGAGGATGCCGGTCGGATACTGCACCGGCATCTCGAAGCCGGCGAAGGGCACGATGCGGGCGCCCAGCTTTACATGAAGATCATAGAGGGGGGTGCGGTGAAGCGTTTCTGTGAGCGTTGCCATTCAAATCCCGGTTCCGACAAGATTGAGCAAGACCCGGCCGCAGCCAAGCCTGCCCCCTCTGTCAGAGAACCTGAGAGATTTCGCCCATGTCGCTCCGACACATGGGCTTGGCTCCTTCGGTGAGGGGTTGTCCCCTGCTCTCCAGAGTCGGCGAACGCATGCGGTCCTTTTGCCTGAGAGTTTCCGGGGCGGTTGCTCCTTCGGCGCCGGATCGAACCGGCCTCTCCCGCGTGTGTTCTCAACGAACGGCGCGAAGGTAGTTGCGGGTCTGAAGAAAGGCAAGAGGTCTTGACGAACGGCTGCCGTGGCGCCGGCGCATGACAACCGGGAGAGGAATTTCTCAACCCCCGGCCGCGAATGCCAGTGCTGGGTTTCTCCACAAGTCAGTCGTTAACAGGTTCATCTTCAGCTAGACTGTGCGATATGCGAATACAATTTATCTGGATAAATATAATAATTAGCCAGCACCGCGCCCATGGCGTGCACGACATGATGATCGCAGCTTGCGACCAATTGCACTACGAGCAGCTCGGCTACAAGGGCAACCATGCGAGCTGCGCCGACAATCTCTGCGTCGCCATGCGCCGCATGGGCTACAATATCGACGTGATCCCGCAGCCGATCAATCTCTTCACCAGGACGGTCGTCGGCGCCGACGGCTCCTTCTCCTCACCCGACAATCCGGTGCAAGCCGGCGCCTTCATCGAGTTCGAAGCGCTGATCGATCTCATCTGCGCCGTCTCGTGCTGCCCCTTCGATCTCAATCTCGAAGGCTGGGCGGTCAACGCTCACGGTGCCGAGCCCAGCGAACTTGTCGTCGAGCTTCTTTGAGAAAAAACAGGGCGCCGGGCCAAGTGCCCGACGCCCTGGGAGGAAGCGGTTCTACTGCTGGGTGGAGCGGCCGTACTTCTTCATGAGTTCCTTCACCCGGTCATGCGGAAGGGCGAAGGTCGTATTGTCGTCACGGCCCTTCATCGTCTCGGCCGCGACCATCGCATTGATGATGGCCTCTTCGGTGGCATAGGCCGTCGCCTTGATGATGGGATCCATGTCGTCATTCGACATCATCTCGAGCTTCGTGTTGCCGCCGCGGCTGTAAGCTTGCGGATTGGCGGTGGAGAAGGCGACGAAGATATCGCCTGAGCCATTGCCGCCGAAGCCACCGACGCGGCCGATGCCGATCGTCACGCGCTTCGCCAGGCGCCGCAATTGCTGCGACAAGAGCGGCGCATCGGTCGCCACCACCACGATGATCGAGCCCTGTTCCTTCTCCGCATCGGACAGGACATCCTTGATCTCGGTCTTCTTCCTGTTCCAGGAATAGTCCGGCAGCAGATCCTGAATCTCAGTCCCGACCGGGACGCCCGCGATCATGAGATCCTCACGCCGGCCGAAATTCCCCTGCACCAGGACGCCCACCGTGTAGCCGCCATTGTCGGCTGGAAGCTTGCGCGAAGCGGTGCCGGTGCCGCCCTTGAAGCGAAAGAGATTCATGCCGGTTCCGCCGCCGACATTGCCTTCCGCGATGGGGCCGGAGGCCGCGCTGTCGAGGGCCTGATAGACATGCTCCGGCTTCACATGCATGCCGTTGATGTCATTGAGGATGCCGTCCCAGGTTTCGGCCACCACCGGCAACAGCCAGTAGAGATTGTTCTCGGTCGGACCGACGAGATCGTGCTTGGCCTGCCAGGTGATCACCGCATCGCGCACCACGCCGACGCTGTGGGTGTTGGTGATCATGACCGGGCCTTCGAGGAAGCCGCTCTCGTCGATCCAGGTCGTGCCCGTCATCTCGCCATTGCCGTTATGTGTGTACCAGCCGGCAAAAGTCGGCCCGAAGGTCTTGCCGCGCGGCAGGATGGCCGTGACGCCGGTGCGTATCGGCCCCTTGCCGACCTCGGTCTTGCCTTCGCCCTCGATGATCGTCGAATAGCCTACCTCCACGCCGGCCACGTCGGTGATGGCATTATTGGGTCCAGGCGTGCCCACGAAGGGAACACCGAGATCGCGCGCCCGCTCCTTGCCGGCCGCCATTGCGGTGCCGGCGCCGAACGCCAGAGCGGCGCCGAGGGCCAGTATCGCGACCGTATTCATCAGTCTGGTCATTTGCCTTCCTCCTCAGACAGCGTTTCTCCCCCTGATGGATCACGCCGGCACCCTCACCATTTCCGATTGTTATATTTATATGTATAAATATGATAATTGAGCGACCGCTGTCAAAAGGAATGTCAGTTGACCTTGAAAGGGTTCACAATGTGAACCGATCGGCTTTTCAACATCCCGGGCTCGTCTATTCTGTTTTTCTGATTCAAATGGCACTGCCGCTATCATGAGCGACATCGAGGATAAGAGCCGCCCGCACCTGCCTTTGCGGCGGCCGAAATTGTCCAATCTGATCGCCGACGACCTCAGGCACCGGATCGCGCGCGACCGGCTCAAGCCTGGCGACAGGCTGCCCAATGAGCGCATGCTGGTCGAGCAATATGACTGCTCGAAGGGAACGGTGCGCGAGGCGCTCACGGCGCTCGAGGTCAACGGGCTCGTGAAAATGCAGACCGGGCCCAATGGCGGCGCCGAGGTCCAGGCGGTCTCGGTCGATTCCTCGATCCAGCAGCTCAGGACCTATCTGCATTTCCTCGATCTGAGCTTCGAGCAGGTCTATGAGGTGCGCCGTAGCGTCGAGGTGACGTTGGCCGTGCATGTGACGGGTAGGCTGAGCGCGGATCAGCTGCAGCGGATGGAGGCCAATGTGGCGGCCTGCGTGAAGGCGCGCGCCGACGGCGATCGCGCCACGGCCCGTCGCCTCGAGCTCGATTTCCACGACATTCTCTGCGAGAGCTGCGACAATCCCTTCCTCGCTTTCATCTGCGGCTTCATCAACGGCGTCCTGCGCGACCTGGTCGAATTCCGCCGCGAGGGCGAGGATGCGCGCGATGCCTTCGGCCAGCATAATGCGCAGAGCCATCTCGACCTCGTCGCGGCCTATCGCAAGGGCGATGCCGCCGCGGTGCGCAAGATCATGGAGGAGCACATGCGCTGCGCCGAGGTATTTATGTCGCAGCTCGACGCCGCCTTCCGCACCGACATGCTGAGCAGCATCGGCACAAGCGGCAGGTAGGGTTCCCGGCCGCCACCGTGCCACCTTGACAAGCCTTGACCACCTTCGCCATCTAGCCCCCATGAGCAAGCCCCCTCTGACCATCCTCCTTGCCGCGCCCAGAGGTTTCTGCGCCGGCGTGGTGCGGGCCATCGACATCGTCGAGCGGGCGCTCAAGCTCTATGGCGCGCCGGTCTATGTGCGCCACGAGATCGTGCATAACAAATTCGTGGTCGACGATCTCAAGGCCAAAGGCGCCATCTTCGTCGATGAGCTCGACGAGATCCCGGATGGCGACCGCCCGGTGATCTTCTCTGCCCATGGTGTGCCCAAGGCGGTGCCCCAGGCAGCTCGCCAGCGCCAGCTGTTCCAGATCGACGCCACTTGCCCCCTCGTCACCAAGGTTCATATGGAGGCGCAGCGCCATCACAATGAGGGCCTCGATATCGTGCTCATCGGCCATAAGGGACACCCCGAGGTCATCGGCACGATGGGGCAGCTGCCGGAAGGCGCCATCACCCTCATCGAGACGGTCAAGGAAGCGGAAAGCTTCTCACCACACGATCCGGCGAAGCTCGCCTATGCCACGCAGACCACCTTGTCGGTCGACGACACGAAAGAGATCGTCGATACGCTGAAGCGGCGCTTCCCCGAAATCCGCGGGCCGTACAAGGAAGACATCTGCTACGCCACCACCAACCGCCAGGAGGCGGTAAAGTCGATCGCCGAACGGCTCGACCTGCTGCTCGTGGTCGGGGCCCCCAACTCCTCCAATTCGAAGCGCCTCGTCGAGGTCGGTCTCAAGAACGGCTGTCCGTCGGCGGAGCTGGTGCAGCGGGCGCAGGATCTCGACTGGTCGAGGCTCAAGAACCTCTCGACCATCGGCCTCACCGCCGGCGCTTCGGCACCAGAAGTGCTGGTCAACGAGATCATCGATGCGTTCCGCGCGCATTACGACGTGACGGTCGAGAATGTCGTGCTGCGCGAAGAGAATGTCTCCTTCAAGCTGCCGCGGGAATTGCGCGAAGCGAAGCCCGCCGCATGACGGCGCCGGCAGTCGTCATCCATACCGACGGCGCCTGTTCCGGCAATCCGGGACCGGGCGGCTGGGGCGCCATACTGCGCTATGGCGGGCATGAAAAGGAGCTCAAGGGCGGCGAGACCCTCACCACCAACAACCGCATGGAGCTCACGGCGGCGATCATGGCGCTCGAGGCGCTCACCCGACCGGCGGCCGTCGAACTCCACACCGACTCGCAATATCTGCGCGACGGCATCAGCAAATGGATCCATGGCTGGAAGCGCAATGGCTGGAAGACGTCCGACAAGAAGCCGGTCAAGAATGCCGAGCTATGGCAGCGCCTCGACCAGGCGCTGCACCGCCATCAGGTGACCTGGCATTGGGTAAAAGGCCATGCCGGCCATGACGACAATGAGCGCGCCGACGAGCTGGCGCGCGCGGGAATGGCGCCGTTCAAGAAAGGCGCCAAGATTTCCTAAAACGCGATGGCTTCAGCGGCCATCGCGTTTTATCTCTTGTTTGCGCATGATCTTTTCGGAAAACCGGAATCCACTTTTCCGGATCATGCGCTAAAGCTGCTTCAGCACCGTATCGGCGCCCGAGACGTTGACGCCGGGCTTGTCCTCGACATTGAGCGCCTTCACCACGCCGTCCTCGACGATCATCGAATAGCGCTTCGAGCGGTGGCCCATATGATTGGCGGTGAGATCGAATTCGAGGCCGACCGCCTTGGCGAAGCTGCCATTGCCGTCGGCGAGCATGAGGATCTTGCCGTCGGCCCCCGACGAGCGCGCCCAGGCATTCATGACATGGACGTCGTTCACCGATGTGCAAGCGATCGTGTCCACACCCCTGGCCTTGATGGCATCGACCTCCTTCACGAAACCCGGCAGATGATTCATGCTGCAGGTCGGCGTGAAGGCGCCTGGTACCGCGAAGAGCACCACCTTGCGGCCGGCGAACACCGTGCCGGTGGTGAATCTCTGCGTGCCGTCGGCGGTCATGGTGATGAATTCGGCCTCGGGCAGACGATCGCCAACCTTGATCATGATTGCTCCTCACACATTCATTCTCTGAGGGGAGGAGGCTTAGTCGACCACGACATCCTGTTCAAGGCGAATATCGCCTGCCGTCATGGTCAAGCTCAGCTGGCGGCCCTTGAGCTTTTGGGCGTCCTTGAGGCCGTCAATGCGCAATTGGACCAGCCCTTCCTCGCCCGCCGGCCTGGGGCTCCGGAAATAGGCGAAATCGCTGCCTTCGACAAAGATGTCGAGATCCTTGTCGAAGCCCTGGCCTACGAGGCGGAGGGCGAGATCGAATTTGCCATCCGTCTCGACGAGCGCGGCGCTCGCGACATGGAAAGGCGCCTCAGCGTCGGCCTTCTGCGGCACGCGGGCGGCGAAAGCGGCAATGAGGCTCGCATCGGCCGGTGTCGGCTCGGACTGGACCAGCGACATTTCGAGCTTCACCGGGATGCAGATGATCTCGCAGACGCCAAGAAAGGCATCGAGCGCCAGATCGATCGGCTGTCCCGGATCCTCGGCGACCACATCCACCGGGAAGACCACGCGATCCTTGTAGCCGACGGTCTCACCGCCTTTGTCCGCGAAGCGCGTGGGCGCCGGCCACAGCACCGTCACCGATTTGACATTGCGCGAGCGCGACCAGTCGAATTGCGGCGGAACGCCGGCATCGCCCGGCATGCGCCAATAGGTCTTCCAGCCCTTGGCGAGCGTGATGTCGAGACCGGCGCGCCAAGTGCTCCCGGCCCGCTCGCCGCCGATGAGCCTTGCCGAGTAATGCGGTCCGGCTCCCGCGCGCCCCACCAGCGTGAAGGCCGGCAGGCCAAGAGCGGCCAAAATCAGCGCGCGTCGCTTCATGAACGGCATGGTCACAATCTGTTCCATAGACGGCGGCTCGTCTCCCGGCCAAATCAACTTAACGAATAAGGCAATCAACTTAATGTCAGATTGACCGCTTTGCGCCGGCGCCAAATCGCACTAACTTATGGGCCAGCAGCAAAGGGTGGAGTTCCATGAAAAGATCATCCTTTCTCGATGGTCAGATGCTGATCGCGATGCCCGGCATGAGCGACCCCCGTTTCGACAGATCGGTCATCTTCATGTGTGCCCATTCCGACAATGGCGCCATGGGCATCATCGTCAACAAGCGCGCGCCGATGATCTCCTTCAGCGAGCTCCTGGAACGGCTCGACATCCTGCCGCAGGAAAACCGGATCAAGCTGCCGGACGACGTCCAGTCCATGCTGGTCCAGTTCGGTGGCCCGGTGGAGCCGGGGCGCGGTTTCGTGCTGCACACATCGGACTATTTCTCCGCCGACACCTCGCTGCCGATCGATGAGCGGGTGGCGCTGACGGCGACGCTCGACATATTGCGCGCCATTGCCGGCGGCCAGGGCCCCAGGCGCTCGCTCTTGGCGCTCGGCTATGCCGGCTGGGCGCCGGGCCAGCTCGAGGACGAGATCCAGCGCAATGGCTGGCTGAGCTGCATGGCGGATGAAGACCTGCTGTTCAGCAACGATCTCGACAGCAAATATCTCAATGCGCTGCACAAGATCGGCGTCGATCCGGCGATGCTGTCGTCGGAAGCCGGGCATGCGTGATCGCCGCGCGCAGCAGCTCACCTCACCTTTCAAGGTTCTGCCGGCGGCTGGTCCTTGGCCTGCATCTTGCGCCTGAGCTTCTTGCCGAGGCGGGCGGCCTTGGCCTTCTGTGCAGCGGCATCATCCGCGCTCTGACCGGAAGGCTCGCTCTCGTCGGCTGACGGTTCGTCCGCCGATTCAAGCTCTTCGCCTTCTTCTTCCGCTTCCTCCCGTGCCGAGGCACGCGGCGCCATGGGCGCTCCGCCCGGCAAAGGCCGCGGGGCGGCGTGGGTGGGCTCCGACTTGACCAGATCGTTCGCCTCTTCGCGTTGGGCTTGGGGCTCGGGCGCCGCCGCTTGGGGCGGAGCCTCCGCTGCCGGCTTGGGCGGGCTCGCGGCTGCCGGCCTCTGCCCGCCGGCGCCCGGCTTCACAAAAACTGGCGGTGTCAGCGGCGGCAACAGCACGATCGGCGGCTTGCCGGGCTTGATCAGCTTGGTTTCAGGCGGGGGTGGCGGCGGCGCGACCTCGGGCGGCCGGTGCTCCTCGGCCGGCGGCGGCTCCGGCGGCTTGCCCGCGGCCGGCTCGGGCGCTGCCTGCTTTACAGGCTCAGCCTTCGCCGGCTCAGCCTTCGGCTTCGCTTCCGGGGGCGGCGCCTTCGGCGGCTCGGCTTTTCTTTGCGCCGGCGGCGCGGGCTTCGCATCACGCAACGGTTCCGGCACGCGCACGTTCGACGTTCCCGCCATGCGCTCCCACAGCGAGTCGATCGTCGTCTTGTGCTTTGCGGCACTCAACGGCACGCCCGACAGGACATCGACGACCTGCTTCGCCGTCATCGGCTCGCCGATGAAATAGCCCTGGCCGAAATCGCAAGCGAGGGCGCCGAGCCGGTCGACATCGTCCTGCGACTGGATGCCTTCAGCGACGACGGTCAGGCCCAGGTCATGGGCGAGCAGGATGATCGATTCCAGAATGAGCGACGCCTTGGCGTCATCGGCATCCGCCTCGATGAAGCTGCGGTCCACCTTGAGCGTGTCGAACGGCATGCGGCGCAGATTGGAGAGCGAGGAATAGCCGGTGCCGAAATCGTCGCAGGCGACGCCGATGCCCATCTGCCTCAGCCGTTCGAGGATCTGGCTCACCAGCTCTGGATTCTCCATCACGATCGATTCGGTGACCTCGAGCTTCAGTGTATCGCGCACCAGTCCTTCACGCGTGAGAAGCGCCTTCACGTCGTCGATGAGATCGGCGGCGAGGAATTGGCTCGACGACACGTTGACGGCGACGAATAGCGGATCATGCGGACGGAAGGCGCGCTGCCAGATACCGAGCTGGCGGCCGGCTTCGTTGAGCACGTGATGGCCGATATCCTTGATGATCCCGGTGGTTTCGGCGAGACCGATGAAGGTTTCAGGCCCGAGAAGGCCCAGGCTCTTGTGGCGCCAGCGCACCAGCGCCTCGAAGCCCGCAAGCTCCATGTCGGCGAGACGCGCGATCGGCTGATAGAGCACCTCGATCTCGTTGCGCTCGATGGCCCGGCGCAGCTCCGCCTCCAGCACCACGAGCTCGGTGCGGTCATCGCGCATCGCCTCGCGGAAGAACTCGACCGTGTCCTTGCCGCGCCGTTTCGCTTCGTAGAGCGCGACGGCGGCATCCTTGACCAGCCCTTCGGCGGTCAGGCTGCCTTCGCGCAGAGCCGAAACGCCGACGCTGGCGGTGAGGAATATCTCCTGCGGACGCATGTTCACCGGCTTCGAGACCGTCGCGCGCACCTTGTCGGTGAACGGCAGGATATCGCGTTTAGGCTTGTCGCCGTGGAAGAGGATGGCGAACTGATCGCCCGGCATGCGCGCCACGGTATCATACTCGCTGGCGATGGCCGCGAGCCTGCGGCCGACGATCTTGAGGAGACCATCGCCCGTCTCATGACCGAGACCGTCATTCACCGCCTTGAAGCGGTCGAGATCGATCAGCATGAGATAAAGATTGTTCACCGGTGTACGTCCCGCGGCGCTGATCTCGCGCTCGATGCGGTCGACGAGCAGCGCCCGGTTGGGCAGGCCGGTGACGCGGTCGTGCACCGCATCGCTCAGCAACTGGTCCTGGGCGCGGCGCGTCGCGGTGATGTCGGAGAGCGTGCCGATGCAGCGCGCGGCGCGTTGCTGGGCGCCTGGAATGGCGCGGGCGCGCAGCAGGAACCAGCGGAACGTCCCGTCGCCGCGGCGCAAGCGGAATTCCTGCGAGAAGCTGCCATGGCCGCGGCGCTCCGCCTCTTCCACCGCCGCCAGATAGGCGCTGCGGTCGGCCGGATGGACGAGATCGAGCCAAGCTTCCGGTGTGTTGTTCTTCAGGCTGCCGCGGCGCAGCCCCAGGATCTTCTCGATATCCTCGCCGACATGCAGATTGTTCTCCTCGACCTGCCAGTCCCAGACGCATTGCTGCGAGGCCGCCAGCGCCAAAGCCCGGCGCGCGTCTTCGGCAAAGAAACGCTGGGCCAGGAACCCCTGCGCGAAGGCGAATTGAGCGAGAGCGAAGCTCATGGTGAGGATGACGAGCACGAGGCCCGCCGAGAGAAACGGCTTGACCATGCTGTCGGCGGCGGGCGTCAAAGCGGCGACAGCAGCAAGGACGGTCCAGGCCACGATCATGACCCAGGACAGCAAGGAGACGCGCGCCCGCGCCGCACCCTCGCGCCACATGGCGAAGATGACGACGCAACCCAGCGCCGCGACGACGGCAAAGGCGATGCGAGCGATGCCCGAAGCATAGGCCGGCTCGAACCAGCCATAGACGGGCAAGGCCAGCAGAAGCCCGGCGGCGAGCAAAAGGATGTTCCAGGCGACGGGGCGCCTGCGGCGCAGGTCGGCGAAAGCGACGAGGCACAGAATGAGGCCGACCACCATGAGGCCTTCGATCACTGCGCGGATCTCGGGGCCGAGCTCGTATTCCTTCGGCAACAGGTCGTTGATCTGCGGCAGGTATCCGGATTCGAGCGCGATGAAGGCAATGGCCGACCAGATGAAGACCGAGGCGAAGGGAAAGACCGCTATGGTGCGCACCGCATAGAGCGAAAGCGCGATGACGCCGAGAAGCATGGCGATGCCGAGGAGGACGCCGCGATAAAAGCCGTTCTGCTCCGCCTTGGCATCGAAGGCGTTGCGTTGCCACACTTCGATCTCGTCGAGGCCGGTGCGGGTCAGCTCCATGGCCACCGTCACCCGGCCCTTGGGCTCGATGCGCAGCGCGAAGGCGTCGGAATTGATGACCCGCATGGGCGCAATGGTGGCCTGGCCGGCCGCGACGACGTTCTGGATGCGCGATCCGATGGGCTTTGGCCACAGAATGCCAGATCCGGCGAAGCCCTGATGCGGGGTGGCGACAACGACATCGCGCGCTTCGGTCCCGCTGTTGGTCAGTGTCGCCACAACCCAGCGATGGACGGGCTCGCTGCCCTTGGCTGGAAGTTCCATCAGGAGGCCGGTCGCGTCGTCGGCGGTCCTGATCGTCACCACCGGCTTGTCGGTATCGACCGAGAGCAAATGGGGCAGAAGGTCGACGCTCGGACCGTCAAAAGCCGTATCCACCGTCTTGTCCTGCGCCGCGGCGGAAAGGGACAAGAGCAGCAGGAGAAAGAATGCGATGGATATGCGCAGCAGCGCCATTCTCAGCCGGCCTCAGCTAATGCGCGATGGTCTAACGCTACTGCCACCGCGCTTCATCCTTTTGTCCGAGCAGGGATCTTATCAGCTCATGCTCCAATACGAATCAATTCCTTGATACCTCCGAAGGCCGGATAATGGCAAATTTGGCCGGCTTTATCTATCGTCGGCCAAGCGGGAGAAAAGCAGGTGGTCTTCCCAGCGGCCGTTGATCTTGAGGTATTTGCGGGCAAGGCCTTCCTGCCTGAATCCGCATTTCGTCAGTAGTCTGATCGACGCCTGGTTGACGGGGATGCAGGCCGCCTCCAGCCGGTGCAGGTGCAAATGGCCGAAGGCGAAGGGAACGAGGGCGTTGAGCGCCGACGTCATGTGGCCCTGGCGCGCAAAGGGAACGCCGATCCAATAGCCGACCGATCCGGTCTGGGCGACGCCGCGGCGGATATTGGACAGGGTGATGGCGCCCATCAGGGCATCGTCCTCGGCGCGGAAGACGAAGAAGGGATAGGCGATGTCGCCCTCGATATCGCGGATATAGCGCTTCACCCGGCCGCGGAAGGCGGTGCGGGTGAGGTCGTCCTGCGGCCAGGACGGTTCCCAGGGGGTCAGGAAAGCGCGACTCTCGAGGCGCAGCGCCGCCCAGCTCTCATAATCGCCCATTTCCGGCACACGCAACTCTATGCCGCCTTGCATCAGGATGGGCGGCAGATCACGCGCAAATGGGCTTCTGAGGAAAACCATCAGGTGAACTGGGCCTTGATCTTGGCATAGGGCGTCAGGGTGGAAAGCTGCCCGACCGCGCTCAAGGCGGGCGACTGGCCGCGGAACAGGGTCGAGGCCAGGCCCGCCACGTGATCGGCCGTCACCGCGTCGATCTTGGCGACCAGCGTCTCCATGGCCGGCACTTCGCCGAAAGCCAGGTACTGGCGGGCGATCTGGTCGGCCCGGCCGGTGGCGCTCTCGAGGCTCATCACCAGGCTCGCCTTGAGCTGCGCCTTGGCGCGCGCCACCTCGACCTCGGTGACGTTCCTGGCCGTCGACAGCATCACCTCGGCGGTCACATCGACGAGCTCGGGGGTGTCGTCGGGCGAGGTCGCGGCATAGACGCCGAACTGGCCGGCATCCTCATAGGCCGAAGCGAAGGAAAAGACGCTGTAGCAGAGGCCGCGCTTCTCGCGCACCTCCTGGAACAGGCGCGAGGACATGCCGCCGCCCAACAGGCTCGACAGCACCTGGAGCCGGTAGATCTCGGGATTGCGGTAGCCGGGGGCCGAGAAGGACAGGACCATATGGGTCTGGTCGAGCGGCTTCTGTGCCAGTTCCGTATGCGAGACGAAATCCGGCCGGTTGCGCCCCGGAGGTGCCCCCGAGCTTAAATTCCCCAGCAATTTCTCGGCCTCGCGGCGCAAGGCGCCATGCTCGATATTGCCGGCGGCGGCCACCACCATGCGGGACGCCCAGTAGTTGCGGTTGCGCCAGGCCAGGATCTCATCGCGCGTGACGCTGGCGATCAGGTCGTGGACGCCGAGAATGGGACGGCCCAGCGGATGCGAGCCGAAGGCGGCACTCTGGGCCAGGTCGAAGACCAAGTCATCCGGCGTGTCGCCGGCGGCGGCGATCTCCTGCAGGATGACATGGCGCTCGCGCTCGAGCTCGTCGGCATCGAAGACCGACTCGGTCAGGATGTCGGCCAGGATGTCGAGCGCCTGCGGCCAGTCGTTCTTGAGGACGCGGGCATAATAGGTGGTGGTTTCCATGCCGGTCGAGGCGTTGATCTCGCCGCCGGCGGATTCGATCTCCTCGGCAATGGCCTGGGCGGTGCGCCTTTTGGTGCCCTTGAAGGCCATATGCTCGAGGAAATGAGCGATACCGTTCTCCTCCGGCAACTCATCGCGCGAGCCCGCCTTGACCCATATGCCGAGCGCCACCGTCTCGAGATGCGGCATGCTGTGCGTTACGACATGCAGACCGTTATCCAGACGCGAAATTTCAACGCTCATGCCACACCAAGCTAGGACCCAACCCGTTCCAGGATGAAGGCTTTGACCTCTTGCGGGTCATTGGCCAGGACACTCATCCGCTCCTCGGCCATCATGAGGGGTGCAAGGCGCGGCGGCAAGCCCGGTCTTAGGCCTGAGGCCCTCTCGACCGCATCGGGGAATTTGGCCGGATGGGCGGTCGCCAAAGTCACCATGGGACCGCTATGGCCCTGTTCCTTGCGCGCCACCCCATAGCCCACGGCCGTGTGCGGATCGAGCAGCTCGCCGGTTTCCTTAAGGGTCGCGGCAATGACCTTCGCCGTCTCGGCCATATCGGCGCTGCCCGAGGCGAATTCCGCCCGGATGGAGCTCAAGGGACCGGTTTCGATGGTAAAGGCACCCGACTGCCCGAGGCTCGCCATCAGGCGGCGGATCGCCCCTGCGTCCCGGCCATAGGCCTCGAACAGCAGGCGCTCGAAATTGCTCGATACCTGGATATCCATCGAGGGGCTGGTGCTTGGCTTGACGCCTTTGACCTCGTAGCGACCGCCCTTCAGGGCCCGGTCGAGAATGTCGTTCTCATTCGTCGCGATGATAAGGCGGCCAACGGGCGCACCCATGCGCTTCGCCACCAGCCCGGCGAAGATGTCACCGAAGTTCCCGGTCGGAACCGTGAAATTCACCGGCCGGCCGGGCGCGCCCAGAGCGAGAGCCGAGGTCACGTAATAGACGACCTGCGCCACGATGCGCGCCCAGTTGATCGAATTCACGCCGGCAAGGGTGACCGAATCGCGAAACTGATGATCGTTGAACAGCGCCTTCAGGATGGCCTGGCAGTCGTCGAAGGTCCCGCGCAAGGCAATATTGTGGACGGAAGGCGACAGCACCGTCGTCATCTGACGGCGCTGCACCTCGCTGACCTTGCCTTCCGGATGCAGGATGAAGATCGAGGCATGGCGGCTCGCCTTGAAGGCTTCGATGGCAGCACCACCCGTGTCGCCCGAGGTGGCGCCGACAATGGTGGCGCTGAGCTTGCGGCGCGCCAGGGCCCAGTCCATCACCCGCGCCAGGAACTGCATCGCCACGTCCTTGAAGGCAAGGGTGGGGCCATGGAAGAGCTCGAGCAGCCACTGGTCGGCATCGAGCTGCTTGAGCGGCGTCACCGCCGGATGGCCGAAGCCCAGATAGGCATCGGCGATCATCGCCTTGAGCTCGGCAAGCGGCACCTTCTCGCCGGTGAACTTCGCGATCACCGCGAAGGCGACATCGGCGTAAGGCTTGCCGCTGAGCGAAGCGAGCTCGGCTTGGGAGAATTTCGGCCATTGGGCGGGCACATAGAGCCCGCCGTCACGGGCAAGGCCGGTGAGCAGCACGTCCTCGAAATCGAGCTCTGGGGCTTCGCCACGAGTGGAAACATAACGCAAGGCCAGGAAATCCTTATCTGAGGGCGGGGCACCTTAGGTGGAGAGAGTCCGTAATTCAATCACGCTTGCGCAGCGTCTGGCGGATCAGGAGCCCCGACATGACGATGAGCAGGCCCGCCAAGGCGAACCAGGTAAGCGCATATTGCAGATGGTTGTTGGTCAGCCCCTCATCGACGGCGACCGGCGTCGGCAAGGTCTTAGGCCCCTCGCCCGGCGGCAGATGCAGCGCGAAAGGCGCCACGCGGGCGTCGGGCGCGACACTGGCATGAGCCAGCATCGCCGGTATGTCCCACCAGTACCAGATATTGGCCTCGGGATCGTTGTCGGGCGTGAACGGACCGCGGCTTTTGACATGCCGGCGCAGGACGCCCACGACGCTGACCTCGCCTTGCGGCTGGCTTTCGGGGCGCTTGGCCGGGTCCTTCAGGGGCTCCGGGATGAAGCCGCGATCGATGAGGACGATGACGCCGTCGGTGCTCACGAAAGGCGTCACCACCTGAAAGCCCGGCACGCCGCCTTCGGTCGCGAGCATGAAGAGCTCGGCCTTGTGCTGGAAGGCGCCTGATGCCGCGACCTTCAGGAACTCGACGGAGCGGTCGGCATCGAAATCCTTGAGCGCCTGATCGAGCGACACCGGTGCGGCATCGAGCCTGGCGTCGCGCTCGGCGACGAGCGCCTCCTTCCATTGCAGCCGCTGCAACTGCCATGCGCCGAGCCCAATGAGGACGGCAACGCCGAGGACGGTCGCGATGACGATTTGCCAAACCCTGCCCGTCATCAATGCCGGAGCCGGGCTTCCTCGGCCTTGGTCTTCCACTGCTGGCACAGAAGCATGCCCTTCGCCGGGCGCAGCAGGATCAGAGGCATGAGGATGATGAGCGGAATGGCGATGAGCGCATGCGCCCAGTAGGGCGGTGAATAGGCAACCTCGATGCCGAGGATCGCCCCAACGCCGACGAAGCAGGTGAACAGCATCACGAACCAGGCGGCCCCGTCACCGGCATCGGCGAAGTCGAAGGAGAGCCCGCAGGCATTGCACTTCGGCGCCACCGCGAGATAGCCCTGGAACAGCCGGCCGCGGCCGCAGCGCGGGCATCTGCCGGCAATGCCGGTCTTGATCGGCGAAAGATCGGGATAATAGGGCTCGGTCACAATGCTTACCCCCACCCCGGCCCTACGGGCCGTCCCTCCCCACAATGGGGAGGGAAATACGCGACAATCAATGCTCGACGAACTGCACGCCGGCCGAGCCCCACACATAGATGCAGGCGAAGAGGAACAGCCAGACGACGTCGACGAAGTGCCAATACCAGGCCGCCGCCTCGAAGCCGAAATGCTTCTCAGGACGGAAATGGCCCTGCAGGGCGCGCAACAGACAGACGATCAGGAAGATGGTTCCGACGATCACGTGGAAGCCATGGAAGCCCGTCGCCATGAAGAAGGTCGAGCCATAGATGTTGCCGCCATTGTCGCGATTGAAGGCGAAAGCGGCATGGGCATATTCATAGGCCTGGACGGCGGTGAACAGGAGACCGAGCCCGACAGTGAGGGCGAGGCCCCATCTCAGTCCCTTGCGATCGTTGTTCAGGAGCGCGTGGTGGGCCCAGGTGACGGTCGTGCCCGAGGTCAGAAGGATGAGGGTGTTGACGAGCGGCAGGTGCCAGGGATCGAACACATCGATGCCCTTGGGCGGCCACACGCCGGCCGTGGCATCGAAGCGCGACGGCTGCATAGCATCACCCGCGAACAGGCTCGCATCGAAGAAGGCCCAGAACCAGGCTACGAAGAACATGACCTCGGAGGCGATGAAGAGCAGCATGCCGTAGCGCAGATGCAGCGACACGACATCGGTGTGGTCGCCCTTGTGGCTCTCCTTGATCACATCGCGCCACCACATGAACATGGTGTAGAGGACGCCCGCAAGGCCGATGAGCGCTATGGCGGGGTTGGATCCGTGCATCCACATGATCGCGCCGACAGCGAGAATGAAGGCGCCGGCGGCGCCGACCGCCGGCCATGGGCTTGGATCGACCAGATGGTAGTCGTGGTTCTTTGCGTGTGCGTCGGCCATAGCCCCTGCTCCTCGGTCGGTCAGTTCAGATTGGTTTCAGTCGAAGGTTTTTTCTCGGCCGACGACAAAGTGTCGGGCTCGCCGGCCGGATAGAAGGTGTAAGACAGCGTGATGGTGGTCACCTTGTCGAGGCCGTGATCCTCCGCGATCGCCGGATCGACGAAGAAGGACACCGGCATCTCGACGCTCTCGCCCGCCTTCAGCGTCTGCTCGGTGAAGCAGAAGCACTGGATCTTGTTGAAATAGGCGCCGGCGGTGTCCGGCGTCACATTGAAGACGGCGCTGCCGGTGACGGCATGGGTGGATTTGTTGGTGGCGCGGTAATAGGCGAAATTCTCCTCGCCGACCTTGACCTCGAGCGAGCGCTGCACCGGCTCGAAGGTCCAGGGCAGGCTTCCCGCCGTGTTGGCGTCGAAGAGGATGGTCATGCGGCGGTCGATGGTCTTTTCCGGCGCCGCCTCGGCGCGCTGGGTGGTGCCGCCGAAGCCGGTGACCTGGCAGAACATGCGGTAGAGCGGCACGGAGGCATAGGCAAGGCCGATCATGCCGGCGACCACCGCCGCCGAAACGAATGCGACTTTGCGGTTTTTGGCCGAATTGGGGGTGACGGGAAGGCGCGGCATGTCAGAACGACCTCGTGGCGACATCACCGCCCAGCCTGACGATGGTGGTCACGAAGAACAGAACCACGAGACCGAGGAGCACCAGCGCCAGAGCGATGGATCGCTTGCGGCGGCGGCGCATGTCCTCGGGCGAAAACGGTTTCTGGTCCATCACGTGGCTCATCCGATCACCGGCGCGAAAGGCGCCACACCCAGAATGCGCTCGGCGATGATGAGCGCAAAGATGGCGAAGAGATAAAGGATGGAGAAACCGAAGAGCCGCCGGCAGGCGCGACGCGCCGCTTCGCCCTCGCGCAAGCGGTACACGTCGACCGCATGCCAGAGGAACGCTGCGCCCAGGAGCGCCGTCACGATCGTGTAGAGCAGCCCCGTGGTGCCGAGGAGAGACGGCAGGAACGTGACGGGCACCAGGATGAGGCTATAGAGCAGGATCTGCCTGCGGGTCTCGCTGGCGCCGGCGACATTGGGCAGCATCGGCACATTGGCGCGCGCATAGTCGTTCTCGCGGAACAGCGCCAGGGCCCAGAAATGCGGCGGCGTCCAGATGAAGATGATGAGGAAGAGCGCGATCGAGGCGAGCGTGATCGAGCCCGTCGCCGCGGCCCAGCCGATCATCGGCGGAAAGGCGCCGGCGGCCCCGCCGATGACGATGTTCTGCGGTGTCGAGCGCTTGAGCCACATCGTGTAGATCACGACATAGAAGAAGATGGTGAAGGCGAGAAGCGCTGCCGCCACGATATTGACGAGGAGGCCCAGAACCACGACCGAGCCGACCGCCAGAGCGAGGCCGAAGCCCAAGGCTTCGCCCGGCAGAATGGCGCCGCGCGGCACCGGCCGGTTGGCGGTGCGCGCCATCAAGGCGTCGATATCGGCGTCATACCACATGTTGAGCGCGCCCGAGGCGCCGGCGCCAACCGCAATCGCGAGCAGCGCCACCAGAGCGAGCCAAGGATGGATGTCGCTCGACGCGGCGACGAGCCCCGAAAGGGCCGTGAAGATGACGAGCGACATTACCCTGGGCTTGAGCAAGGTCCAGTAATCACCGACCGAACCCTCACCGCCCAAGGCGGCGGCGCTGCGGTCGGAGATATCGGCGTGAATGTCGCTCATGCTCGTCTTTCAATAGAGCGAAGCCGCCTCGATGGCGGCCTCGCCTCAAATCACCGGATGACCGGCAAGGTGTTGAACTGGTGGAAGGGCGGCGGCGAGGAGAGAGTCCATTCGAGCGTCGTCGCGCCTGCACCCCACGGATTGTCGGCGGCCTTCTGCTTGCGCGCATAAGCCTGGAACACGCCATAGAGGAAGATCAGCACCGAGAAGGCCGAGATATAGGAGCCGATCGAGGACACCATGTTCCAGCCGGCATAGACTTCCGGATAGTCGATATAGCGGCGCGGCATGCCGGCGAGCCCCAGGAAGTGCTGCGGGAAGAAGATCAGGTTCACGCCGATGAACTGGATCCAGAAATGCGCCTTGCCGATGGCTTCCGAATACATGTAGCCCGTCATCTTCGGGAACCAGTAATACCAGCCGCCGAAGATGGCGAAGACCGCGCCGAGCGACAGCACGTAGTGGAAGTGCGCCACGACGTAGTAGGTATCGTGCAGCGAGCGGTCGGCGCCGGCGTTGGCCAGCACGACACCGGTCACGCCGCCGACGGTGAACAGGAAGATGAAGCCGATCGCCCACAGCATGGGGGTGCGGAACTCGATCGAGCCGCCCCACATGGTGGCGATCCAGGAGAAGATTTTCACGCCCGTCGGCACCGCGATGATCATCGTGGCGGCGACGAAGTAGGCCTGCGTATCGGCATCGAGGCCAACCGTGTACATGTGGTGGGCCCACACGACGAAGCCGACGACGCCGATCGCCACCATGGCGTAGGCCATGCCGAGATAGCCGAAGACCGGCTTCCTCGAGAAGGTCGAGACGATCTGGCTGACGATGCCGAAGCCCGGAAGAATGAGAATGTAGACTTCGGGATGGCCGAAGAACCAGAACAGATGCTGGAACAGCACGGGATCGCCGCCCTTCGACGCCACGAAGAAGCTGGTGCCGAAATTGCGGTCGGTCAAAAGCATGGTGATGGCGCCGGCGAGCACCGGCAGCGACAGCAGGAGCAGGAATACCGTCACCAGGATCGACCAGACGAAGAGCGGCATCTTGTGCAGCGTCATGCCGGGGGCGCGCATGTTGAAGATCGTGGTGATGAAGTTGATGGCGCCCAGGATCGAGGAAGCACCGGCAATATGCAGCGCGAGGATGGCGAAATCCATGGCCGGTCCCGGCTGGCCGGTCGTCGATAGCGGCGGATAGATCGTCCAGCCGCCGCCCACGCCATGGGCACCCGCCGGACCCTCGACGAACATCGAGATGAGGAGCAGCGCCAGAGCCGGCGGCAGCAGCCAGAAGGAGACGTTGTTCATGCGTGGGAAGGCCATGTCGGGCGCCCCGATCATCAAGGGCACGAACCAGTTGCCATAGCCGCCGATCATCGCCGGCATGACCATGAAGAAGATCATGAGCAGGCCATGCGCGGTCACGAACACGTTGAACATGTGCTTGCCGGCGTCAAGCATGGCGCCGGCTTCGCCGCCATAGACCATGGCCGCGAGGCCGTGGAAGATCTGGATCCCAGGCTCCTGAAGCTCCCAGCGCATCATGATCGAGAGTATGCCGCCGATCACGCCGGAGAAGATCGCGAACCACAGATACATCGTGCCGATGTCCTTGTGGTTGGTCGAATAGACGTAGCGGCGCCATCCGGTCGGATGGCCGTGATCATCATGGGCGGTTGCGGCATATGCCATGTTCGTAAAACCTCTATAAGCCTGTCCCCGTTGCCGGGCTTCTTTATTTCTGCGCGACCTGGCCTTCAGCCTTGAGCCGCGCCATCAGGAAGTTGCGCGCCTCGTCCGCGCCTGCCGTCTTGATCTTCTCGGCCCAGGCGTCGTAGTCGGCCTGCGAGACGACATGGACCTCGATCGGCATGAAAGCATGGTCCTTGCCGCAGAGCTCCGAGCACTGGCCGTAATAGACGCCTTCCCTTGTGGCCTGGAACCAGTCCTCGTTGAGGCGGCCGGGGATGGCGTCGATCTTCATGCCGAAGGCGGGAATGGTCCAGGCATGGATGATGCCTTCGGGATCGGAGGTCACATGCAGGCGCACGATCTTGTTGACCGGGACGACGACCGGCACGTCGGTCGAGAGCAGCCAGGTGTCGCCAGCCTCGAGCTTGTCCTTGGGCTTGAGATAGGCGGTGAAGGAGACCTTGGCCGAGCCGTCCTCATTGGTGCCGAGATCGGGATATTCGTAGGTCCAGTTCCAGGACGGATTGCCGATGACCTTGATGGTCATGTCGCCCTGGGGCACGTCGCGCTGGAGATAGAGAAGCCTGAAGGAGGGAATGGCGATGACGACCAGGATGATGATCGGGATCACCGTCCACAGGACCTCGACCAGCGTGTTGTGGGTGGTCTTGGACGGCACCGGATTGGCTTTGGCGTTGAACCGCACCATCACATAGATGAGGAGGCCCAGCACGAAGAGCGTGATGACGGTGATGATGGGCAGAAGCAGATAGTTGTGGAACTTGTGGATAAATTCGGCGACCGGCGTGACACCCGGCTGCAGACCCATTTGCCAGGGAACGGCATGCCCGTCGACCTCGGCCAGCGCCGAACCGGCGCCCGCTACCCAAGCCAGTGCGGAGCCCGCCCAAAGTTTCGCAAATCTCATTCCCGCCTCTTTCCTATGTCTTATTGCTTCGCCCAACACCAAGCGAAGACCTGCCTTTCAGCGATCCGGAACCAATTGTGAACCACATTCGCCAAGCCGCCGCAACCAAGCCGGGCGCGGCAAAACGTCATTGCGCTCAAGGCCTTTACCGCAACCGGAATTCCGCCTCATTTTTTGCGAACAAACGCGCGCCGGCGGTACTTTCATGATTGTCTAAGAGCCTGGAGAGCGCTAAGAGCCGCCCCGCGAATCGAGACATACGAGGATAGCCCCGTGCCAATCTTTTCCAAACAATCGCTGCGTTGGGCCGCTTTGACGGTGGCCACCCTCCTGGCCGTCACCCCGGCACTGGCCCAGGATGCCCAGGCGCCGCAGAAGAACAATTTCGGCCCGCGCAATCCGCAGGCCCAGAACAAGCAGGGTCAGCAAGGCCAGCCCGGCCCCCGCACGCAGCAGGGACCGGCGCCTGAGGTCATCGCCACCCATGGCGACTGGAAGATCCAGTGCGAGTCGGCACCCGGCAAGGCCAATGCGGAAGGACAGGCGCAGATCGAGAAGCAATGCGCCATGGTGCAGTCGGCGCGCAGCGACAAGAACGCCAAGCTCGGCCTCACCACCGTCTTCGTGCGCGGCAAGCAGAATGGCAAGGACGTCACGATGATGCGCATCCTTGCCCCGATCGGCGTCTATCTGCCTACAGGTGTCGCGCTCGAAGTCGACGGTGGCGCGGTCGGCCGCATCCCCTTCATGCGCTGCCTGCCGCAGATCTGCGTGGCCTTCGGCGAGGCCGGCAACCAGACGCTCGACAAGTTCAGGAAAGGCACGGCCGCGAATTTCATCATCTATGAGGCGCCGGGCCTCGGCATGCCGATCAAGATCTCGCTCAACGGCTTTGCCGCCGCCTTTACGGCCCTCGGCAAGCTCTGAACGAACTCCCCATATGATCTCGCTCCTCGAAAAAGCTCAAGTCTCGCGGAGCGAAGCCGCGCATATCCTCGATTCGGCACTTCAGGGCGCCGATGACGGCGAGCTCTTCGTCGAGCAACGCCTCACCGAGCAGGCGGTGTTCGACGACGGCCGGCTCAAATCGGCGAGCTTCGATGAGGCGCAAGGCTTCGGCCTGCGCGTGGTCAGCGGCGAGACGCAGGGCTATTCGCATTCGACAGAGGTCTCGGCCGCCGCCATGAAGCGGGCGAGCGACATCTGCCGCACCATCATTTCGGGCTCCTCCTCCGGCATCTGGGCGGCACCGTCGCGCACCAACCGCCAGCTCTATGTGGCGCAGAACCCTTCCGACCATTTCGCCTTCGCCGACAAGGTGGCGTTGTTGCAGCGGGTCGACGATTTCGCCCGCAAGCTCGACCCGCGCATCCAGCAAGTGACGATCTCGCTTTCCGGCGACTGGCAGGAGATCGAGATCCTGCGCGCCGGGGCTGAGGCCTATCGCGACAGCCGGCCCCTGGTGCGCTTCTCGGTGACGGTGATGGCATCGGACGGAAGTGAGCGCGCCAGCGGCACCTACGGTTTCGGCGGGCGCGGCCTCTATGGCGATTATCTCAGCGAGCAGAAATGGCAGGACGCCGTCAGGGAGGCGGTGCGCCAGTCGCTGGTCGGTCTCGAAGCAAGGCCGGCACCCGCGGGCGAGATGGATGTGGTGCTCGGCCCCGGCTGGCCCGGCATCCTGCTCCATGAGGCCATCGGCCATGGCCTGGAAGGCGATTTCAACCGCAAGAGGACCAGCGCCTTTTCCGGCTTGATGGGCGAGCGGATCGCCGCACCCGGCATCACCGTCGTCGATGACGGGACGGTGCTCGGCGCGCGCGGGTCGCTGGCGATCGATGATGAAGGAACGCCCTCCTCCTCGACGACGCTGATCGAGGACGGCATCCTCGTCGGCTACATGCAGGACCGGCTCAATGCGAGGCTCATGGGCATGAAGCCTACCGGCAATGGCCGCCGTCAGTCTTTCGCCCATTCCCCCATGCCGCGCATGACGAACACCTACATGCTCAACGGCGACAAGCATCCGGATGAGATCCTGGCCTCGGTGAAACGCGGCCTCTACGCCAAGTCCTTCGGCGGCGGCCAGGTCGACATCACCTCGGGCAAATTCGTGTTCTCCTGCACCGAGGCCTATCTCATCGAGAACGGCCGCCCCACCATGCCGGTCAAGGGTGCGACGATCATCGGCAATGGTGCGGATGCGCTGAAGCGCATCTCCATGGTCGGCAACGATATGGCGCTCGATCCCGGCATCGGCACCTGCGGCAAGCAGGGCCAGGGTGTGCCGGTCTGCGTCGGCCAGCCGAGCCTCAGGCTCGACCAGATCACCGTCGGCGGCACGGCCGCCTGAACTAAACGCTCTTCCTCAGCTTCATACTAAGTTCGACCAGCCGGTCGACCTCCTGCTCGGTGTTGTAATAATGCGGGGAAGCACGGACGATGGCGGACAGACGGCGGTTCTCGGCGTCGATCCGCGTGCTGGCCGGATCGGAGGCGCCAATAGTGATCCCCGCCTCGGCGGCCTTCCTCACCACCTCGCGGGCGTCGATGCCATCGATGGTGAAGCTCACAATGGCAGAGGGGCTGCGCCCGAGATCGAGCACACTTAAGCCATCGATGGCCTCGAGCCCGGCCCGCAAACGGGCCGAGAGCCCTTGGCAGCGCTTTTCGATCTCGCCGAGGCCCAGGGCCAGCGCATAATCGATCGCCGCGCCGAGGCCGAGGCGCGCGGCGTAGTTGTTCTCCCAATTCTCGAAGCGGCGCGCATCGGGGCGAAGCTCATAGCGGTCGCGGGCGACCCATGGTGCCGCATAGTGGTCGATCATCGGCGGCTCGAGCCTCCCGAGCAGGCTCTTGCGCACATAGAGGAAGCCGGTGCCGCGCGGACCGCGCAGGAATTTGCGTCCCGTCCCCGAGAGCATGTCGCAACCGAGCGCTTCGACATCGGCCGGCATCTGGCCGAGCGCCTGGCAGGCATCGAGCAGGTAGAGAATGCCATGCGCCCTGGCGATGCGTCCGATGGCGGCGGCGGGATTGGTGAGGCCGCCATTGGTCGGGACCCAGGTCATCGCGATGAGCTTGACACGGGCGTCGATCATGCGCTCGAGCGCTTCCAGGTCGAGTTCGCCCGTCGCATCGCTCGGCACGACGTCGATCACCACGCCTTTGCGTTTCGCCATTTGCAGGAAAGCCACGTAATTGGCGGCATATTCGGCTTCGGCGGTCAGGATGCGGTCGCCTTGCGCGAAGTCGAGCGAATAGAAGGCCATTTGCCAGGCGACGGTCGCATTCTCGACCAGCGCTATCTCTTCAGGCGCCGCATTGAGGAGGCGCGCTACGGAATCATAGACGGCCTCGCAGCGTGCGCTTTCGCGCCCTGCGGCGGCATAGCCGCCGATTTCCGCCTCGAGGTCGATGTGATCCTTGATCGCCGCGACCACCGGGCGCGGCATCAGCGCCGCCCCGGCATTGTGCAGATAAGCGCGCCGCGCCACGGCGGGTGTATCAGCCCTGATCTTCTTCAGATCCATGATTTGCTTTCTTCCCGGGATTGGAGGCGTTCGAACTAGCGAGCGGCCAATGACTTGTCAAAATGACGGCGTAGGAGCATTCACGGCAGGACCAGAATCAGCTTGGACGGCCGCCAGCATGGCCATTGAAATCGCCATATTCGACCTCGACGACGTCCTCTGCCGCTATGACCTCGGCAAGAGGCTCAGAGTCCTGTCGCGGATTTCCGGCAAGATGCCGCGCGACATCCGCGCCGCGCTGTGGGATTCGGGTTTCGAGGATGCCGCAGACGCCGGACAGTACCCGACGGCCGAGGAATATCTCGCCGAATTCAGCCGGCGTCTCGGCCACCCGATCGACCGCGCGCAATGGATCGAAGCCCGGCGCGCCGCGATCGCCCCCTGGCCCGGCATGCTCGGCCTCATCCGCGAAGTGGCCGCGCATGGACGCGTGGCGCTGTTCACCAACAACGGACCGCTCATGAAAGAAGGACTTGGTGAGGTCTTCCCCGACGCGGCGGCGATATTCGGCGAGGCCTGCTACTTCTCCTACGAGTTCCGGACCAAGAAGCCCGACCCTGAAAGCTACCGGCGACTCATCGCCCGTCTCGGCCTCGAGCCCGCCCAGGCCTGGTTCACCGACGACAAGAAGTCCAATGTCGACGGCGCCCGTATCGCCGGGCTCGAGACTCACCATTTCGTATCGGAAGCGCAACTGCGCCGGGAAATCCTCGAACGGCAACTGATCCCCTCATGAATTCAGCACCAACGCGCGAAGCCCGCTTCGTTGAGGGCTCGACCATGCGTCATGTCGTGGTCATGACCTTCACCGGCGCGATCGGCCTCATGTCGATGTTCCTCGTCGATCTGGCCGACCTCTTCTATCTGAGCCTTCTCGGCAAGACCGAGATCACCGCGGCGATCGGCTATGCCGGCACCATCGTCTTCACCAATCTCTCTTTATGCATCGGCACCGGCATCGCGACCTCGGTCCTCGTCGCCCGCAACCTGGGCGCCAGAAGACCGGAGCGGGCGCGCGAATTCGCCACCAGCTGCTTCATGTATTCGTGCATCCTGTCGGCTATCTATTCGCTCATCATCGCCCTGACCTCGGATTGGCTGTTGCGGCTTCTCGGCGCCCAGGGCGAGGCGCTTCACCTCGCCAAGCAGTTCATCTGGATCGCCTCGCCCGGCTTCGTGCTGCTTGCCGGCGCCGTCGCCTGCTCCTTCGCCTTGCGGGGCTTGGGCGATGCGAGGCGGGCCATGTATGTGACGCTGATCGTCGCCATCATCATCGCCATACTCGATCCCATCTTCATCTTCGGCCTGGGCTGGGGCATCCAGGGCGCCGCCCTGGCGGGCGTGCTTGCCGATCTCGGCTCGCTCGCCATCGGCTTCCACGGCGTCCAGCGCGTGCACGGATTCTTCGCGCCCCCGAGCTGGGCCAGGCTCAGGGCCGACATGCGCGAGATCACCGAGATCGCCGCCCCCGCCATGCTCACTCAGCTCGCCATGCCCTTCGCCAACGCTTATGCGACCCGCGCCGTCGCCCAGTTCGGCAATGAGGTCGTCGCCGCAGCCGCCATCGTCGGGCGCATCGTGCCGGTCGCCTTCGGCATCATCTTCTCGCTGTCGGGCTCGGTCGGCCCGATCATCGGCCAGAATTTCGGCGCCGGCGCCTATGGCCGGGTACGCCGCACGCTGACCGACGGCCTCATCTTCGCCACCCTCTACACACTCATGACGTCGCTTCTCTTGTTCCTTTTTCGCCACGAGATCGCGGCGCTGTTCAGCGCCACCGGCCGCACGACCGATCTCGTCCTGTTCTTCTGCAGCTTCATCGCCGGGAGCTGGGCCTTCGCCGGCGCGCAATTCGTCTCCTCGGCCGCCTTCAACAATCTCGGCCACCCCAATATCTCGACGCTGTTCAACTGGGGCAAGGCCACGCTCGGCACCATCCCCTTCGCCATCTATGGCGCCCATATTGCGGGGCCGGAAGGCGTCATGGCGGGCATGGCGCTGGGCTCGGTCATCTTCGGTGTTGCCTCCGTTGCCTGGGCCTATAGGATCGTGGCCAAAGTCGAACAGCAGGCGGCCTGAGATGGCGGTGATGGACATTCTGCGCAGCGCCCAGAACGGCGAGTTCTTCGCCAATGCCGGGCGCTCGGCGGGCGTCGATGCGGCGACCGCCGAGCGCAGCCTGAGCGTGCTGGCGCCCGCCATCGTGCTGCAGTTGCGCAAGCGCGCCGGGGAGCCGCAAGCCTTCGAAGGCCTTCTCGACCTCATCGAGGACGGTAACGGCGATGCCTTCCTCGACGATGAAAGCCTGATGGACGACCCCGAGCTCGTGAGCGACGGCACGGCGGTGCTCGCAGATATCTATGGATCGGCCGCGGCGGCGCAAAAGGCGCTCGCCATCCGGCCCGACGACACCCCGACGCAGCGGCTCGCCGCCATCGGGGCGAGCGCCGTCCTCGCCGCCCTGGCGCGCAGCTACAACCAGCCTCTCGGCCTCGTCGGGGCGCAACAGGCCGCGGGCGGGGGAGAAGAGCAAGGCGGCATTATTTCGACCATCGTGGAGGCTGTCATAAAGGGTGCGGTGCAAGGTGCTACACGCCAGATCATGCCGAATCGGCGGCGCCGGCGCAGCACTTCCAGCTATTTCGGCACCGGCCGCAAGCGAACGAAAAGACGGCGGAGCACGACACCGTCGCTCGAGCAGATCTTCGGCGAGCTGCTCGGCGTTAGTTGAACAAGGGCGTTAACTGTAAGTGGAGGCACAAGATGGATTACGCGGAACTCGGCCGGCAATTCGGCCTCAATGAAGCACAGACGCGCGCCGCTTTCGAGCAGCTCGCACCCGTCGTCGCCGCCGGCATCCGGCGCAACAACCAGACCGACAACGGGCTCGAGGGCCTGCTCAAGGCGCTCCAGGGCGGCAATCACGGCCGCTATGCCGATGATCCTCGATCGCTCGAGTACGACCAGGTCGCCGATGACGGCAATGCCATATTGGGCCATGTCTTCGGATCGAAGGATGTGAGCCGCGGCGTCGCCAACCAGGCGGCCGACCTTTCGGGGGTAGGCTCGGCGGTTCTGAAGAAGATGCTGCCGGTCATCGCCGCCATCATCATGGGCCAGCTCGCCAAGAAGATGGGCGGCGGCGGAGCGGCGCGCGCCCCGCAAGGCGGGTCGGCCGGCGGTCCGGGCGGTGGCGGCCTCGGCGACATATTGGGCGACATCCTCGGCGGCGGCAAACAGACCGCGCCGCAAAGCGGTCCAGCGGGCGCGCCAACCCCTGGCGGCGGCTCGGGCGGTGGCGGCCTTGGCGACATATTGGGCGACATCCTCGGCGGCGGCAAACAAACTGCTCCCCAAGGCGGCGCGCCGACCCCTGGCGGGGGCTCGGGCGGTGGCGGCCTCGGCGACATATTGGGTGACATACTGGGCGGCGGCCGGCAGGGCCAAGGTGGCCCAGCACCCAGAGGCGGCGGCCAGGGCGGCCTCGAGGACATATTGGGCGACATTCTTGGCGGCGGCCGCGGCTCCGGCGGACAAGCCGGCGGCGGTGCCACCAACGCGCCCCGGCCCCAGCCGGGCTCGGTCAGCCTCGAGGACCTGCTGCGCGAGATGATGGGCGGCGGCCAGGGCGGCGGTGTCAATCGCGATGTCGCCGATCGCAGCCGCCAGCGCATCGACGACGTGCTGGGGGGCGGCACCAGGAGCGGCAACGCGGCCGATGATCTGCTCAATTCGGTCGAGCGGATGACCCGGCGGCGTTGAAGGTCGGAACGTACGATCCGAGAATCAGCGATCTCAGCGCCGGATGCTCCGATAACTGCGCGTCCGGATGGCTTTGATCGCTGCTTCGCGGATTTGTTGGACGAAAGTCCTCGTGAAGGAGCCAAGCGGCTTTGGATCTGCGACACTGACTGAGTTCTGCAGATCTTCTTCTTCGTTCCATTCATCGACAATGATCCAGGAAGGACTGCGCAGCCCTGCTCGGCGCGCTTCCGTTTCCGGAAGGAGCAAAGCCTGTGTACTTGCATGCGGCTCGTGACTCGTGATCGGGAAGAGCAGGACCGCCTCTTTTCCGCTACGACGCAAGACGATTATCTGCACACAGACGGGTCGGTCCTTTCGACCCGACTCTTCGCCGCGGTCGTGTTCTCTGGCCCACAGATAAGAATAGCGGATAACGAGGCCGGTTTTCGCCTCAATCATCTGCGGGATCTTTGACGGGAGCGCTTAGGCCAGCTATGTAATCGTCAGCTTCGTCTTCGGCGAGTTCGTCGACATGGACAACGCGTTGTTTCGGACGCTGCCGTGTTAGCCGGTCATAATCTTCGGCCGTCAGAATCACGAATTTCCGTTTGCCACGGCTCGTGATGTCAACCGGGCCCCGAAATGCAGCCTCCGTCACCTCACCCGATTTGTTGCCAAGGTCCGTTAAAGTGTATTTGCGCATCTAAATTGCCAACCACCTGTTTTAGCTAATTTAGGGGCTTTCGGGAGATAGTCAATAAACTGTGGGGCGCCAACGAAAACAGGCGGCCTTGCGACAGGGGAGGATTCGCAAGGCCGCCTGCCTTGGGCATGATCGGGAAAATGGGGCGGCGGCTACCGTCCGATCACGCGGGAAGCAAATTCAGGTCAATAAGCGCCAGTGCGCTTCAGCGGCGCATGGCGCTGGCGGAGTGTGAGCTTCTCTTCCAGGGCCTCGGTCGCGTCCGTGGTCAAGGGCAGGTGCGACGCCCATTCCACATCGGCCCGGCTGACACCGATATCGGCCAGCATGAAATCGTCAAATCCGGCAAGCTGGGCCACTTCCCGGCGGGCCTTCCAATTGTGGAGAAGCCTGGAAAACAGCGACCGGTTGCCAATTCTGTCGTCGAAAATCGCGCGGCTCAGGACATAGTCTCTCATGACACGATCCTCCATGCCGCAAGAAGACCATTCTCCTTGCGGTGCCCGCCACCCGAAAGCGGATCGAGCTGTCTCTTTGGATGATCAAAATATGCGCCCTCACCATTGATAAATCCAACGAATATGTCTTATATTATCCATCAACAGTCTTGATGGAAGAGCGGCCATGATCCCCAATCTCGATGTCGATCTCTTGAAAACATTCCTGGCGATTGCCGATACCGGCAATTTCACCCGCGCCGCGGACGAGGTGAACAAGACCCAGTCGGCTGTCTCCATGCAGATGAAGCGGCTCGAGGAGCTGGTCGGCCGGCCGCTCTTCGTGCGCGACGGGCGCCAGAGCCGCTTTACTTCGGACGGCGACCGGCTCATCGAATATGCCCGCCGCATCGTGAAGCTCAATGACGAGGCGGTCTCGGCCTTCACCAAGCCCGAGCTCACCGGCACCTTGCGCTTCGGCACGCCCGACGACTATGCCGACCGCTTCCTCCCCGAATTCCTCGCCCGCTTCTCGCGCACCCATCCCCTGGTGACGGTCAATGTCGACTGCGCGCTGAGCCAGCAGTTGGTCGAGCGCGCGCGCCATGGCGAGCTCGACCTCGCCATCGTCACCGCCTGCTCCGAGGTCATCGTCGATGAGATCGTGCGCACCGAGCAGCTCGTCTGGGTCACCTCGATGCGCCACAGCGTGCATCTGCTCGACACGGTGCCGATCGCTATTTCCCACACCGGCTGCGAATGGCGCACGCTTACGATCAATGCGCTCGAGCGCGAAGGCCGCAAATACCGCATCGCCTATTCCTCGCCCAATTCCAACGCGGTGAATGCCGCGGTGCTGGCCGGACTCGCGGTCGGCTCGGTGCCCGAAATCTGCGTGCGTCCCGGCATGCGCATTCTCACCGAGAAGGACGGCTTCCCGAAACTGGGATCGTTCCGGCTCGGCATCGTGCACCGTCCGGGCCGGCGCAGCTCGGCCGCCGAAGCCTTGAGCCGGCATATTTCGGAGAGCATCTCCAACATTCCGCGTCCGCTGATGGCCGCCGAATAAGGCATGGTCTCCCTCGCAAAGTTGCATGACGCTTAGCGCCGGCTTGCGTCCATAATCATGCGTCCTCAATTGCGCGAGATCCTCACATCATGGCCATCACCACGGCGCTGACCCGCCTCCTCGGCATCACCCATCCGATCATCCTCGCCCCTATGGGCGGCGTCGCCGGCGGCAAGCTGGCGGCGGCGGTGAGCCAGGCCGGCGGCTTCGGCATGATCGGCGGCGGCTATGGCGATCCGAAAGCCGGCTATGGCGGCAAGGCCTGGATGGACGACCAGTTCCGCGCCTCAGGCAACGCCCGGATCGGGGTCGGCTACATCACCTGGTCGCTCGAACGCTTCCCCGAGCTTTTCGACCAGGCGCTGGAGCATGCGCCAAAAGTCTTCGGCCTCGCCTTCGGCGATGAGACACGCTTCGCGCCGCGGATCAAGGCGGCGGGCGTCACGCTTCTCTGCCAGGTGCAGGATCTCGACGGCGCCAAGCGCGCCCTCGATGCCGGCGCCGACATCATCGTGGCGCAAGGCACCGAAGCGGGCGGCCATGGCAAATCGGGACGCACGACCCTGACGCTGACACCGGCCATCGTCGACATTGCCGGCAAGGTACCGGTGGTCGCGGCGGGCGGCTTGTCGGACGGCCGCGGCCTCGCGGCGGCGCTGATGCTCGGCGCATCCGGCATTCTCGTCGGCACGCGTTTCTGGGCGACGCCCGAGGCGCTCGGCAGCGACAAGGCGAAACAGCTCCTCACCACCGCGCGTAGCGACGACACGCTGCGCACCCGCGTCTTCGACATCGTGCGCGAGCTCGATTGGCCGGAAGGCTATTCAGGCCGCGCCATCGTCAATGACTTCAGCCGCCAATGGCATGGGCGCGAGTTGGAGCTCGAGCAGAATCTCACCCGCGAAACGGAAGCCTATTGGGCGGCGGCCAAGGCCGGCGACACCAGTAAGACCGTCGTCTTCGCCGGCGAAGGTCTCGACCTCATCCATGACATCAAGCCCGCGGGCGACATCGTGCGCTCGATTGCCGGGGATGCCGAAGCACTGCTTAAAACGCGAGCGGGAGCAGAGATCGGGTAACTATTCGATGAATGTAGCCTTCACCCGCTTCGAGACCAGGAAGTAAGGAATCCAAATCGCCGCGGCGACAATGCTCCGGACAAGCTCCTTGACCATCTCCTGTTGATCCGCAAGCGTCTCTCCGAATTCCTCGAAGGCGAAGACCAGGCTCGTCTCGAAGGCCGTCGCCACGAGGACCAGCACGTAGAAACAGATCATCAGCACCTTGAAGATACGCCGCTTCAGGTAAAGCATGACGAGTGCTGAGCCCGCCAGAGCGAGGATGGCCAGGCCTCCGGCCGTCGAGATGAGCGCCGGGAGCAGCATCCAGCGATAGGTCGGATTGAGGGCGATGTCGATGAAGCTGCCCTTGTTCTGCAGTACGGGCCAAAGATTGATGCCGGTGAATATGATACTGCCAACCAAGTGAATGATCGGCAGGATGAGCCAGCCGCCGATACCCCTCGGACCCTCGGTCGGCCTCGCTTCCGGCGTTTGTTCCGTTCCCTCATCCCGTGCAGCCGCTGTTTCCATGCTGCCCCCGCAAGCCTCAGTAGGCGAAATCGCGGAACACCGGCCTGACGTCGTGGTTCCAGCGCGTGTCATAGAGCTGCAGCAACTCATCGGCGCGGGTGCGACCCGATGCGGCGATGCCGTCGAGCTCATCGAGGAAACGCGTCTCGGTCTTGCCCTTGCAGCCGACGATGCGGCGCTCGCCGAGGCCCTTGCGCGACAAATCCAGCATGTCCTTCGCCACATCCTGCACCAGGCGGCCCTTCACCTTTGCCTGCAGCGCCTCGCGCGGTACCGCCTCACGCAATTTCTGCCGGTCCTCGGCCGACCAGTCCTTGACCAGCTCCCAGGCGCCATCGAGAGAAGCCTGATGATAGAGAATGCCGACCCACAAAGCCGGAAGGGCGCAGAGCGTGCGCCACGGACCGGTATCGGCGCCGCGCATCTCCAGGAACTTCTTGAGCCGCACTTCGGGGAAGATCGTCGTCAGATGATCCGACCAGTCATGCAGCGTCGGCCGCTCGCCCGGCAGTTGCAGCAGCTTGCCTTCGAGAAAAGCGCGGAAGCTCTCGCCCGCAACATTGTGATAATGACCGTCGCGGTAGACGAAATACATCGGCACATCGAGCGCATAGTCGACATAGCGCTCATAGCCCATGCCCTGTTCGAAGGCGAAAGGCAGCATGCCGGAGCGGTCGGGATCGGTGTCGAGCCAGACGGCGGAGCGGAAGCTCTTATAGCCGTTGGGCTTTCCCTCCGTGAACGGAGAATTGGCGAAGAGCGCCGTCGCCACCGGCTGCAGCGCCAGCGACACCTTGAGCTTCTTCACCATGTCGGCTTCGGAGGAGAAGTCGAGATTGACCTGCACCGTCGAGGTGCGGAACATCATGTCGCGGCCATGCTTGCCCTTCTTGTCCATATAGGGCGCCATGATGTTGTAGCGGCCCTTGGGCATGACCGGCGTTTCGGCGCGGGTCCACAAAGGCGAGGCGCCGAGCCCGAGGAATCCGATCCCCAGACTGTCGCCGATCTCGCGCACCTGGGCCAGATGATTGTGAACCTCATCGCAGGTCTCATGCACCGTCGCCAGCGGCGCCCCCGACAATTCGAACTGGCCGCCGGGCTCGAGCGAGATCGAGCCCATGCCATGGGGATCGGTGAGGCCGATGATGTTCGAGCCCTCATAGAGGCCGGTCCAGCCGAAGCGGCCCTTGAGGCCATCGAGAAGCGCCTTGATCGAGCGCGGGCCGTCATAGGGCACCGGCGCCAAACTATCGGTCAGGAACGGGAATTTCTCGTGCTCGGTGCCGATCCGCCATTGGCTCTCGGGCTTCTCGCCCGCGGCGATATAGTCGATCAATTGGCGCTTGCTGGTGATGGGCGCGCGCGCCTCAGGCGTGTCGGGTGTGGGTACGCTCAAGATCAAATACCTTTGTTGCCAGAAGGCGATTTAGGCGGGGGCCTCGCTTACGGCAAGTCAAAGATTGTGATGGAAGCTCATGGCTGCCAGTCGCCCAGCGTGGCCTGGACGAGGGCCAATGCCGCCGTGCCGGCCGTATCCGCCCGCATGATCCGGGGGCCCAAGGAGATCGCTGTCACGAAGGGGAGCCGCCTGAGCGCCGCCCGCTCCTCGGGCGTGAAGCCGCCCTCGGGACCGACCAGCAGGGCGGCCGGCAGCCGCAGTCCTTTCAGGACGGCGAGCGTGTCCTGGCCTTCCGCCCCCTCATCGCAATGGATCAAGGCCCGCCCCTCCTCCCAACCCGTCAGAAGACGGTCGAGCTTCAAGGGTTCCGCCACCTCCGGCACGAAGACGAGATTGCATTGCTCGGCGGCCTCGACCGCATTGGCGCGCATGCGCTCGAGATTGACGCGCCCGACAATGGTGCGCTGCGTGATGACGGGGCGCAGGCGGCGGGCGCCCAGCTCGGTCGCCTTCTGCACCAGATAATCGAGGCGGGCATGCTTCAAGGGCGCGAAGACGAAATCGATGTCGGGCGGCGGCGCGACCTCGGCGAGCTTCTTCTCGATGCGCAAGGTCACCGTCTTGCGTGTTGCCTGGGTCAAGAAGCCGAGCCACTCGCCATCCCCCTCGTTGAAGAGGCGCAAGGGATCGCCCGGCTTGAGCCGCATGACGTCGCGGACATAATGCGCCTGGTCCTGCTCCAGCGCATGCTCGGCGCGCTCGGCAAGCTTTCGGGCGACATAGAGGCGGGGCGTATCGCGCATTTCTTCCTCGTAACCTTCTCCCTGGGGCGCGCGCAATGGCCCCATTTGCCAGTCCTGCCATGTCGGGCTAACAGACGCCCCATGATCGATCATGTCGCCGATGCCCCTGCCGACAATTGGGTCGACCGGTTCATGCCGGAGGCCCTGCGGCCCTATGCAAGGCTCATGCGGCTCGACCGGCCGATCGGCTGGTGGCTCCTGCTCCTGCCCTGCTGGTGGGGCCTGACGCTGGCGCAGATCGCGGGCCAAGGGGGCGTACCCAATCTCTGGTATGGGCTGCTCTTCCTTTTGGGCGCCATCATCATGCGGGGCGCCGGCTGCACCCTCAACGACATTGCCGACCGGGATTTCGACGCCAAGGTGGCGCGCACCCGCTCGCGGCCCATTCCCTCGGGCCAGGTGAGCGTCAGAGGGGCCTTCATCTTCCTCGCTCTGCAATGCCTCATGGGCCTTCTCATCCTGCTCCAGTTCAACTGGACGACGGTCGTCATCGGCGCGGCATCGCTCGTCATCGTCGCCATCTATCCCTTCATGAAGCGCTTCACCTATTGGCCGCAGGTCTTTCTGGGACTTGCCTTCAATTGGGGCGCGCTCGTCAGCTGGAGCGCCATCCATGACGGCCTCGCCTCAACGGCCGTCCTTCTCTATCTCGGCGGCATCTCCTGGACGCTCGCCTATGACACGATCTACGCCCATCAGGACAAGGAAGACGACGTGCTGATCGGGGTCAAATCGACGGCGCTCAAATTCGGCGCGGCCTCGGCGTGGTGGATCGGCGGCTTCTTCGTCCTCGCCCTCCTCCTCATCGAGGCGAGCCTCTGGCTTGCGCAGGCGCGGCTTCTCGCCCATATGGGGGTGGCCGCGGCCGCCCTCCATGCGGCGTGGCAGATTTCACGCCTCGACATCAACGACCCGCAACGCTGCCTCAAGCTGTTCCGGTCCAATCGCGAATTCGGACTCCTGATCCTCCTTGGCCTTCTCCTCGACACACTGACACGCTGATCCCATGACCAAAGACCTCCTCAAACTTGCCGAGACCGCCCTTTCGCGCGCCAAGCACTTCGGCGCCACCGCCGCCGATGCGCTGGTCATCGACGGACATAGTCTCGAGATCGGCGTGCGCGAGGGTTCGATCGAAAATCTCGAGCAATCGGAAGCCTGCGAGATCGGCCTCAGGGTCCTCGTCGGCCAGTCTTCCGCCGCCATCGCGACATCCAAGATCGATGCGGCCGGCATCGAGCGCATCGCCGAGCAGGCGGTCGCCATGGCGAAAGCGGCACCGGCCGATCCCTATGCCGGCATCGCCGCGGCAAACGAGATCGCCAAGGATTGGGCGCCTCTCGACATCGCGGGCGATGCATTGCCCGACGCCACCCGCTTGCGCGACATGGCGCTCACCGCCGAGGCCTCGGCGCTCAAGGTCAAAGGGGTGAGCAAGTCGGGAGGGGCCGGCGCCTCCTCCTCGGACCGCACCATCCTCCTTGCCGCCTCCAACGGCTTTGCCGGCAGCTACCGCCGCACCGGCGTCTCGCTCAGCGCCACGGCGATTGCCGGCGAAGGCACCCTCATGGAGCGCGATTACGATTACTCCTCCGTCATCCACCTGGAAGATCTGCGCAAGGCGGAGGATATCGGGCACGAGGCGGGCTTGCGCGCGGCGCGCCGCCTCGGCGCGCGCAAGGTCAAGTCGCAGGCCGTTCCCGTCATCTATGACAACCGGATTGCCGCGAGCCTCGTCGGCCATTTCCTTTCCGCCATCATGGGATCGGCGATCGCGCGCGGCACCAGCTTCCTGCGCGACAGGCTCGGGTCCCAGCTCTTCGCCAAGGGTATCGAGATCCTCGACGATCCGCGCCGGCCGCGCGGCCTCGCCTCGCGCCCCTTCGATGCGGAGGGCATCGCCACCAGGCCGCTGTCGCTCATCGAGGATGGCGTGCTCAAGAGCTGGATCCTCGATCTGGGCTCGGCCCGCCAGCTCGGCCTCAAGACGACCGGACATGCGGCGCGCGGTCTCGCCGGTCCGCCCGGCCCCTCGTCCTCCAATGTCCATCTGAAGCCGGGTGAAGCCTCGCTTGCCGACATGATGAAGGCGATCGGCGAAGGCTTCTATGTCACCGAGCTCATCGGCCATGGCCCCAATATCGTGACCGGCGATTACAGCCGCGGGGCATCGGGATACTGGATCGAGAATGGCGAGATCGCCTATCCGGTGAGCGAGGTGACGCTGGCCGGCAAGCTCGCCGACATATTCGCGAAGCTCGTGCCGGCGAATGATCTCACTTTCCGCACCGCAATCAATGCGCCCTCCTGCCTGATCGAAGGAATGACCCTTGGCGGACGCTGAGCTTCTCGAGGCGGCCGTGCGTGAAGCGGGCGCTCTCGCCCGCTCGCTGTTTCAACAGTCGGTGAAGGGCTGGACGAAGAGCGACGGCTCGCCCGTGACCGAGGCCGATCTCGCGGTGGACAAGGTACTCAAGGCCCGCCTCCATGAAGCGCGGCCCGATTATGGCTGGCTGTCGGAGGAGACGCCCGACAGCGAAGCGCGTCTCGCCCACCGGCATGTCTGGATCGTCGATCCGATCGACGGCACGCGTGCCTTCACCCATGGAGGCGATGAATGGTGCGTGGTGGCCGCCCTCCTCACCGACGGCCGGCCCGTGCTCGCCGCCATCTACAGGCCGATGACCGATGACCTCTATCAAGCCCGGCGCGGCCATGGCGCGAGCCTCAATGGCAAGCTGCTTCGCCTGACGAATGGCCGCGGACTTGCCGGCGCCCGCATCCTCGGCAATGCCTCGGCCCTCAAGCAGCTTCAGTCCAAGGCGCCGGTCGAGGCCGTAGCCTCCGGCAGCACGCCGCTCGCCATGCGGCTCGCCCGCGTCGCCCAAGGCGAGCTCGATGCGGCGCTGTCGACGGCGCCTAAGCACGACTGGGACCTTGCGGCCGGCGACCTTCTGGTGCACGAAGCGGGCGGCACCGTCACCGGACTGAACGGCAAGATGTTTACCTATAACCGCCGCGAGACGCGGCAGGCGGATTACGTGGCATCGTCGCATGCGCTGCATGCGGCGCTTCTGGAGCAACTCGCAACCTCATGAGCAAGGCACCCAAGAGACAACCGGAGCAGCTCCTCCATCTGGTCTTCGGCGGCGAACTCACCGACCTCGACGGTGTCACCTTCAAGGATGTCGCCAAGCTCGACATCGTCGGCATCTACCCGAATTTCGCGTTGGCTGAGAAGGCCTGGCTCGCCAAAGCGCGCGAGACGATCGACAATGCCCAGATGCGCTATTTCATCGTGCACCTGCACCGTCTGCTCGATCCTTCGACCGATGTGACGAAAAAGAAACGCTGACCTGCAAGAGCGCTTCATGGCCAAGCAATTCGCCCGCATCGAGGACAATCACAAGAGCTTCATCGCGCGGCAGCGCATCTTCTTCACCGCATCGGCGGCGGAAGGCACCCGCGTCAATATCTCGCCGCGCCCGACCGAAGCCTTGCGCCTTGTCGACGACTTGACCGCCATCTATCTCGACAAGACCGGCAGCGGCAATGAGACGGCGGCGCATCTCCTCGTCGATGGCAGGCTCACCCTCATGTTCTGCGCCTTCGAAGGGCCGCCGGTCATTCTCAGACTCTATGGCAATGGCCGCATGATCCGCCGCGGCAGCGCTGAATATCTCGCTTTGCTCGATACGCATTACGGCGGCGAGGAGCCGCTGGGCGCCCGCCAGATCATCCGCCTTGATATCGACCTGGTGCAGACGTCCTGCGGCTATGGCGTGCCGCTCTTCGACTATCAGGGCGAGCGGTGCAATCTCGACCGCTGGGCAGAGGCCAAGGGCGAGGACGGGCTTCGCGCCTATTGGCGGGAGAAGAACCTCACCAGCATGGACGGGCTTCCGACCGGCCTCCTCGATGAGGAAGAACTGGTGTCGTGACCCGGCTCGACTTCAACCGCTCCGGCGAGATCGAGGTCTTCGTCCGGGTCGTTGACCTCGGCGGTTTTTCCGCCGCCGCCCGCGCCTTCAACATGACGCCCTCGGCGGTGAGCAAGCTCGTGGCGCGGCTCGAGAACCGCCTGGGTGCGAGGCTCATCAACCGTTCGACCCGCAAGCTCCAGCTCACCGCCGAAGGGGCTGCCTTCTATGATCGCGGGCTTCGCATCCTGGAAGACATGGCGACGGCCGAGCGCGAAGCGGCGTCGGGTGCGGCACCGCAGGGCAGGCTCAAGGTCAACAGCAATGTTCCTTTCGGCTATCACTACCTCTTGCCGTTGCTGCCGGGCTTCCTCGCCGAATATCCGCAGGTCAAGGTCGATGTCGTCCTCACCGACCGGGTGGTCGACCTCTTCGAGGAGCAGGCCGATGTCGCCATCCGCACCGGCCCGTTGCGCGAATCGCGCCTCGTGGCGCGCAAGCTCGGCGAAAGCCGGCTGATCATCGTCGCCTCGCCCGATTATCTCAAGCAGCATGGCGAGCCCCAAACGCTCGCCGATCTCGAGCGCCACAACCTGCTCGGCTTCTGCTTCGCCCGCCATATCGAGGGCTGGCCTTTCATCGATGAGAACGGCGCCAGCCAGACCCTGGTGCTCGACGGCAATGCGCTGGTGAGCGACGGCGAGGCCTTGCGCCAGGTGGCGCTTGCCGGCCTCGGCCTCGCGCGGCTGTCGAGCTTCCATATTACGCCCGACATCGAGGCCGGACGCCTGGTGCCGGTGCTCGAGAAATACAATCCGCGCGACATCGAGACGATGCATGCGGTGTTCGTCGGACAGGGCGGACATCTGCCGGCGCGCGTGCGCGCCTTCCTCGACTATCTCACCCGGCATGTGAGGTTTCCTTGAAATTACCCTCGCCCCCAACGGGGGAGAGGGGATAAGCCCTACAGCGTTCCCGCCTTCTGTGCCTGGGCCAGCGGGAAAGCGGACAAGGGATCGTGCGTCTCGACCGCCGCCAGACGCTTTTCCGCCTCGGCGCAATCGAGGTTCATCTGCGCCACCAAATCATCGATCGTATCGAAACGCCGGTCGGGACGGATCATATCGATGAACTCGACCAGCATCGTCTTGCCGTAGAGATCGCCCTTGAAGCCCATGAGATAGACTTCGAGAAAGGTCTTCTCGCTGGCGAAAGTGGGCCTGCGCCCGAAATAGCCCGCCCCCCGCCAATGTGGCGCGCCGGGCTTGGCGGCATCGCGCACTCTCACCGCATAGATGCCCTGGAAGGGCTCCGATCCGTCGGGCAGCACGATATTGAGGGTCGGAAAGCCGATGGTGCGGCCACGCTGGTCGCCTTGCACGACCTCGCCCTCGACCGTCCACCAATAGCCCAGCTGTCGGGCGGCCTCGCTCACATGGCCGTGGCGCAGGGAATCGCGAATGGCGCTCGAGGAGAACGGCGCGAAGCCGTTGTCGTCGGTCACCTGGTCGATGACGGTGACGCCGAAGCCCAATTGCCGTCCGAGCTCACGCATCGTTTCGGGCGTGCCCTTGCGGCCGTGGCCGAAATGGAAGTCATAGCCGGTGACGACATGCGATACGCCGAGGCGTTCGCTGAGCTCCTGGCGCACGAAATCCTCAGGCGTCATCGCCGCCAGCCGCGCATCGAAGGCCAAAACGGCGGTGAAGCTGGCGCCGAGAGCGCCGACGAGGCGCGCCTTCAGCGGCAGCGGCGTCAGCCGGAAGGCGGGTTCGGCGGGCCGGAAGAACGTACGCGGATGCGGCTCGAAGGTGACGAGGCCCCAATGGGTGTTGCGGCGCTCTGCCTCGCTCCTGGCCTCGGCCAGCAATTGCTGGTGCCCACGGTGAATGCCGTCGAAATTGCCGATAGCGATAACCGCGCCGCGCAGCGCCGCGGGCAACGGCGCGCCGGCTTCAACAATAATCCTGTCCATGCAGCGTCGGTCTATCCGCGCGAGGGCACGAGGACAAGGGCCTCGCCTTCCAGGACCACCTTGTCGCCGACCGAAACGGAGCAGTCGAGAGCGGCACGGCGCTTGTCGCGATCGAGCGAGGTGATGCGGGCAAGCGCCTTCACCGTGTCGCCGATCTTCACCGGCGCCTTGAAGCGCAAGGTCTGGGAAAGATAGATGCAGCCATAGCCCGGCAGCTTGGTGCCGAGGACCGTCGAGATGAAGCTCGCGGTCAGCATGCCATGGGCGATGCGCGCCTTGAACGGCGACTTGGCGGCAAAATCGGCATCGAGATGCACCGGATTGTTGTCACCCGAAAGCTCGGCAAAGGTCTCGATATCGCTGCCGGTCACCACGCGCTCATGCGCGGCCTCCATGCCGACCACGAGATCCTCGATGCAATAGTGGGCGTTGGGCATCGCCACGCTCCTCAATGATTTTGCGTTTGCTAACTAATCATATTGCGGCGCACAAGGAAAGTTCTTCCAAAGTCGCAGGGCTGTCTTGTCACAGCCAGGACTAAGACCATGATTTTTATGTGAAATCAGGCCCAGTTCAGATCCGGGAGCGTGCGGATGATGCGGGCCCCAGGCACGATTTTACGGATCTCGGCCTCCAGTTCGGCCGGATCTGCGCCCTCCTCCGAGATGCCGCCCGCGGTGATCAGCACCACATCGAGACCATAATCGGCGGCCCCCTTGATGTCGGTCTCGGGCCCATCGCCAATGGCGAGAATGTGCGTGTCGGGCGTCGTCCCGCGCCTCTCTTCGACACGCGCTCGCGCCAGCTCGTAAATCGGCCGGTAGGGCTTGCCGGCCATGGTGACCTCGCCGCCCATGGACGCATAAAGCTCGGCCAGGGCGCCGGCGCAATAAATGAGCTTGTTGCCGCGCCGCACCACCTTGTCCGGATTGGCGCATATCATCGGCAGCCGCCGCCGGGCCATCCGCGCCAGGAGCTCGGCATAGTCCTGAGGCGTCTCGGTGTCGTCATGCACGAGCCCGACGCACAGGATCACTTCGGCCTCGTCGGGCGAGGACTTCACGATCTTGAGGTCATCGAGGACGCCGAGGTCGCGCTCGGGGCCCAGATAATAGATACGATGCCCGTCATAGGGCTTCATCAGCTCATGCGTAACGTCGCCCGAGGTGACGATCAGATCATAATGTTCGTTCGTCACGCCGAGATGGGCGAGATGTCCCGCCACTTTCGCGGCACTGCGCGGCGCATTGGTGAGCAGCACCACGAGGCCGCCATTGCCGCGATGGCGCCGCAAGGCCTCGACCGCCTTTGGAAAATGCGCAACGCCATTGTGGACGACACCCCAGATGTCGCATAGCCAGACCGGATAACGCGCCGACAGGTCCTGCATGGTGATCAGGCAGCCGAACGAATCTGCGTGACGGGGATGGCTTCGCCCTTGACCCGGCGCGGCGGCGCGAAGACCGGCCCGCTGCCGAGCGAGGCCCAGCGGGTCGCGACATAGATCTGCTCTTCATAGAAGAGGCCCTGGACGCCGATGGTGAAGCCGTATTCGCCGGCAAGACGGGCCGTCTCGGCCCAGGCCGGAACAGCGTGGCGGTCGGTCGGCAGCGCCGCGGCGCTGAAGGTGATGAAGCGGAAATGCAGATCACGCAAGGCGGCGAGATCGATGCCCATGCCATGGGCCCTGGCCAGCGCCATGCCGGCGCCGTTGCGGGCGAGCCGCGCCATGCCTTCGATGCCGCGCGGGCTCAAGGCCGCCATGGCGGTATGATCGATCTCGAAGACCAGGCTCATGGCGTTGCGGCCCGCCCGGCCGATCTGCCATTCGATCGCCGCGAGCGCCGCTTGCGAGGCGAGGGTCTCAGGCCCGATGGGCACGAAGATCGCCGTGCCCGGCCGCTTCGCGGTCAGCCTGCTGCCGACGGCCAGCGCCCGGCTCACCGCGTGACCGTCGAGATCGGGGCGCAACCCGTTGGTCGCGGCCTGCTTCGTCAGCTCCTCGAAAGTGACGCGCCGGCCGTTGCCTTCGAGCACCAGGGAGGCACGATAATGCGCGGTCACATCCTCACCCAGCGCCACGATCGGCTCGAGGAAAAATTCAAGCTGATGCTCGACGGCGACAGGCTTCTCCTCGGGCGCCGCAGTCGACCACAGGTCGGGCTCGCGGCGCGGCTCCGGAGGTCCTGATGCCTTGCCATATTCATCGGCAAGCTCTTTGATCGAGCGGCGCAATTCCTCGAATTCACGGCTGAAGTCGGCCGTCTCTGGCTTTGGCGGCGGCGGTGGTTGCGGCGGCGCGGCGCGCTCATCTTCGAGAATGTCGAGCCTGCCGGCGAGTTCCGACAGCTGCTCGGCGAGCTTGCGCGAACGCTTGTGCATTTCGCCGATGCCGGAGAATTTCCGGCGATAATAGAGGTCGCGATAAAGAGAGATCACCAGATGCGAACCGGCAAGGAGGAAGGCGGCAATGGCGAGTGCGATCTCCAGGCGCTGGCCCGAGGCTATCACGCCGGCACCGGCTGCGACACTGATCGCGACGGCCAGGATGGCCGCGACACCCAGGGGCAGCGTTGGCTGCTTCATATGCCCGTCTCGCGAATCACTCTGACCCGAGACTAACACAACCAAGCCAAAGTCGATTGACGGAAAAGCCAAGAACGCCGGACATTCCAACGGAATCGGAATGCCGGCGCTCTTTTTATTTCTAGTATCAGATGGCGGCGAGGACCTTGGGCAGCTTGTCCTCGAAGATCTCCGCGATCTGCTCTTCCTTGATGATCAAGGGCGGCGAGAGGGCGATCGTGTCGCCGGTGATGCGCAGCATGATGCCGTGATCATGGAAGCCCTTCTCCATCGCATCATAGGCGCGCTTGCCGGGTGAACCCGGAATCGGCTCGAGATCGATGCCCGCGACCAGGCCGATGGTGCGGATGTCGGTGACATGCGGCTTGCCCTTGAGCGACATGGCGGCGTCGGCCCACTTGTCCTCGAGCTTGAGCGCGCGCTCGAACAGGCCCTCTTCCTTGTAGGTCTCGAGGGTCGCTACGCCTGCCGCGGCGGCAATGGGATGGCCCGAATAGGTATAGCCATGGAACAGCTCGATCACATGGTCGGGGCCGTTCATGAAGGCATCATAGATATGCTGGCGCGCCATCACGCCGCCCATCGGGATCGCGCCCGAAGTGACGCCCTTGGCGAAAGTGAGCAGGTCGGGGATGACGCCGAAGCGCTCGGCGGCGAAGGGATAGCCCAAGCGGCCGAAGCCGGTGATCACTTCATCGAAAATGAGAAGGATGCCGTATTTGTCGCAGATCTGCCGCAGCTTCTTGAGATAGCCTTGCGGCGGCGCCAGGACACCGGTCGAGCCCGCCATCGGCTCGACGATGACCGCGGCGATGGTCGAGGCATCATGCAGCGCCACCAGCCTTTCGAGCTCATCGGCGAGATGGCCGCCCCATTTCGGCTCGCCACGGCTATATGCCTGCTCGGCGCGGTTATAGGTGTGCGACAGATGGTCGACACCGGCAAGCATGGTACCGAAGAACTTGCGGTTGGCGACCATGCCGCCGACGCTGATGCCGCCGAAATTCACGCCATGATAGCCGCGCTCGCGGCCGATCAGACGGGTGCGCGAGGCTTCGCCCTTGGCGCGGTGATAGGCAAGCGCGATCTTGAGCGCGGTGTCGGCCGCTTCCGATCCCGAATTGCAGAAGAAGGCATAGTTGAGATCGCCGGGCGCCAGATTGGCGAGGCGCGAGGACAGCTCGAACACCTTGGGGTGACCGAACTGGAAGGTCGGGGCGAAATCGAGCTCGGCCGCCTGCTTCTGGATCGCCGCGACGATCGGGTCGCGGCAGTGACCGGCATTGGAGCACCACAGGCCCGCCGTCGCATCGAGCACCGGACGGCCGGTCATGTCATAATAATGCATGTCCTTGGCGCGAGCGATGAGGCGCGGCTTCTTCTTGAACGCGCGGTTCGGCGTGAAACCCATCCAGAAGGGTTCGAGATTGTTCGGCGACGGATCCCACTGGGCGGCGCCCGCGTGCTTGTTCATGAGAGGCTCCTCGGTTACGGTGCGCGGAAACTAGCAGAAAGGCGGGGTTCGAGGAAATGCGCCAGGGCGCGGAATTGGCACATACCAGATGTGCACCCCTGACCGCCGCACTTCATCCCGGAGCACCGCAAAAATGACAGCATTTTCCAGGGTTATCGCCGGCGGGCTGGTCGGCCTCGGCGTGGCTTCGGGCGGCTTTCTCGCCGGCGAATCCCTCGTCAAAAGCCGGCTCGGCTTCCGGACCTCACCGTCAAGGGCCTGTCGGAGCGGGACGTCAAGGCCGATCTCGGCTTCTGGCCGATCCGGTTCGTGGCGACGGGTCCGACGCTCGAAGCGGCCCGCTCGGCGCTCGAAACCAGCGAAAACGCGGTGAAAAGCTTCCTCAAGGGCCGGGGCTTCGCCGATACGGACTATGGGGTGCAGAACATCCAGGTCGAGGACCGCATGGCGGGCTACAATGCGCAAGCGACGCCCGAGACCACCCGCTTCGTCCTGACCGAGGACATCCTGGTGAAGTCGAGCGATGTGCAGAAGCTCGCCGATTCGTCGCGCGCGGTGGGCGATCTCCTTAAATCGGGCGTCGTCTTCTCCTCCGATGCCTACAATGCGGGCCCCTCCTTCGTCTTCACCAAGATCGCCGACCTCAAGGGCGAGATGCTGACGGAAGCGACCAAGCGGGCGCGCGAGGCGGCGGAGAAGTTCGCGCAAGAATCGGGCGCCAAGGTCGGCGACATCCAGTCCGCCAATCAGGGCATCATCGAAGTGAAGGCCGCGGTCGACATCCCCAATGACCGGCCGGAAAAGCAGATCGACAAGAACGTGCGCGTCGTCACGACGATCACCTATTTCCTCGGCAACTGACGGACCGTCGGAAGCTTCATCGCGTTTGACTCATCAAGGTTTGGGCCGGGACATAATCGGTTGTCCCGGCCAATGCTCCGACTTCCATTCGACGGATCACTTCGTGCTCGCCGCTGCCTTCTCGATCAGGTCAGCCACCGCTTTCGGATTCGAGACATAAATGGCGTGGCTGCCGGGAACTTCGATCACTTGCGCATTTGCACGTTCCGCCATCTTGCGCTGCGCTGGCGGCGGGATCATGCGATCATCGGACGCCACGAGATAGAAGCTGGGCTTGCTCTTCCAAGCCGGCTCGCTGACGGCGCCTGCAAGCGCCTCAACTCCCCACGGCACCTGAGAGTCGGCCATCAAAGCGGCCGTTTCGCCATCGACGTCGGCGGCGAAGGACGCGGCGAACTTGCTCTTGTCGAGGAACAAGAAGCCGTCCACCGGCGGCAGGATCGGCGGAACCGGGGCGCCAGCCGGGGGATTGGCGATCAGGGTCGAGACCGACTCGCCTTTGTCCGGCGCAAATGCCGCGATGTAGACGAGGGATCTTACATTCTCGTCGGTACCCGCTTCACTCACGACGACCCCGCCATAGGAATGGCCCACAAGTACGACAGGCCCGCCCAGCTGGGCGATGGCGCGCCTGGTCACCGCGACATCGTCAGCGAGCGAGATGGTCGGGTTCTGTACGATCGCAACATTGTAGCCCTTGTTTTTGAGGATATCGTAGACGCCCTTCCAACCCGAGCCGTCAACGAAGCCGCCATGGACGAGGACGATGTTCTTGGTCATTTGGTAGTTCCTCTCTTTTTGCGATAATCATTATCGCGATATCTAATTTCTACTGCATGTCATGACGCCTGTCCAGAAGTTTTTATCGCAATAATGATTTTTGTGATAAGATACTCCGAGGAATGCAAAAAAGTACAGATATTCCCATGTCGGAAAACCCACCCACGCTCCCGCTTGATAGCCAAGTCTGCTTCTCGATCTATTCGGCGGCCATCGCGATCAATCGCGCCTATAAGCCCATGCTGGATGACCTGGGGGTCACTTATACGCAGTATCTGGCGCTGAGCGCGCTGTGGGAGCAGGATGGCTTGAGCGTATCGGGAATCGCAGAACGCCTTGGCCTCGAACCGAGCACGATCACCCCTGCCGTCCAGCGTTTGGAAAAGGCCGGATTTCTGTCACGGCGGCGAAGCAAGAACGATGAGCGCCTTGTCGAGGTTTTCCTGACCTCGAAGGGAAAGGAGCTTCATGCGAGGACAGGCTGCCTGACCGATACATTGCTCCGCCGCTCCGGTTTTACGATGCCCCAGATGATCGAGCTTAACCAGAAAGTGCAGCTGCTGCGGGATCGGCTGATACAGTCTGCTCAGCACTCAGCGGAAGCGGCAAATCGACAAAAAATCCCGGAAACATGAGCTTCCGGGATGAGTTTGTCTGGGGAAGAACGGCCTGACCTCCGGATCCGGCTTCGCTCAAACCGGGGAGGCCAGGCTGCAGGTCACGCGGTGGGGTAGACCGCGCAGGGGGAGGACGAGAAGCTCAGAAACTTACTTGTGGCGCAGGCCACGGGTCGCAGGCTTGGCCCCGAGCAATTCGGTCAGGGGATCGACGCCCAGTGGGGATCGCTGCACGCGGATCAGCTCGTCGCGCGTCAGGCCGATATCCATGAGGACATGATCGTCGAGTTGCTCGAGCTGGCGCAGCTGCCGGCGCTTGCGCCAATTCGCTACGATCCGGTTCAGGGCGGGAAACGTGAAGGTTCTATCGACGCTTGCAGCCTGGGTCAGGATATAATCGCGCATGGCACACCTCAATCGAACGGGTTTCGGACAGTCAAAAGGATACGACGGGGGTCGACCCGATTGTGTCAGCAGTGTCATTCCTGCTGACAATTGCAGTCACAAGGAATTGTATCCATTGTCTCAATCTGGTAACAATTAACTTGCCAATTGCAATGGTTGTTGTTATACAATGTCCCCATTGTCACCGTCAAATGGAATATTGTCACCATGACAAATTGGATCCCTACTCTCGCCTCCGACAAGCCCCGTTATGTCGCGATCGCCGATGCGATCGCCGCAGATCTGACACTCGGAAAGCTCAAGGCCGGGGATCGATTGCCACCGCAGCGCGAGCTCGCCTGGAAGCTCGGTGTCACCATTGGCACCGTCACCCGCGCCTATCAGGAAGCCTCGAAACGCGGACTGCTTTCCGGCGAAGTCGGCCGCGGCAGCTATCTGCGCGATCCGCGGCCCAATTACGCCGCCGCCCAAAGCATCTCGAGCGGTGTCGAGCCCGGACTCCTCGACATGCAGATGTCAGCACCGCCGCGCGTCGCGCAGTCAGCCGATTTCGAAGCCGCCTTGCGCGACATCGCCCGTGATCCGGGCTGGGCCGATCTCCTCGACTATCCGTCCGCCCAAGGCTTCGCGCCGCATCGCGAGGCGGGCGCCCAATGGCTTAAGAAGTGTGACATCGATGTCACCCCCGACCAGGTGGTGGTGAGCGCCGGCGCCCAGGCTTCGCTCATTTCCATCTTCTCGACGATCACGACGCCCGGCGAGCGGATCCTCATCGAACCCCTGACCTATCCGACCATGCAGCCGATCACGCGGCAATTCGGCCTGCAGATGCGCACTTTGCAGAACGACGCGGAAGGCATCACACCCGATTCGCTCGAGCATTTCGCCAAGCGCGGCGAAGCGCGCCTCGTCTATCTCGTGCCGACGCTGCAGAATCCGACGACGGTCACGCTTTCCGAAGAGCGCCGGCACGCCATCGCCGAGATCGCCCGGCGCTATGACCTCACCATCATCGAAGACGACGTCTTCCGGCTCCTCGCCGATGATCCGCCGGTCACCATCCAGTCGCTGGCGCCGGAGCGCACGTATTACATCACCAGCCTGTCGAAGACGACGGCGCCGGGCCTGCGCATGGCCTTCCTGGCGCCGCCGCCCGGCGCCACCGAGGCGCTCAACCGGCAGCAGATGATCATCGGCGGAAGGCCGAATGGACTTTCGGCCGAGCTCTCGCGCCGCTGGGTCGAGACCGGCGTCGCCGACCGCGCGCTCAATGCCATCCGCAAGGAGCTGGCTCTGCGCCGCCAGGCGGCGCTCGAGCATCTGAAAGGCGTGCCGGTCAGCTGCCAGCCGGGCTCGATGTTCGCCTGGATCACGCTGCCGCGCTACTGGCGGCCGAGCGATTTCGCCGCGGCCGCCCTTTCCGCCGGCATCAAGGTGACGCCGGGCACGGCCTTCGCCATGGACCCTTCGGTGCAGCAGAATGCCATCCGCGCCTGTTTCGGACCGGCGCCGTCGCAAGAGGCGGTGCGCGATGCGTTCGAGAAACTGCGGGTGCTGATCGACAAGTGCCCGGTCGAAGATTGCCACACCATGGCCTGAGGATCCCCCGTCGGGGAGAACAGCGAATATCAGGGATTAACAGGGATTATCAGGGAATTTTCGAAGAAAAATTGCCGGTCCCAGCAATATCAAAGATTTAGCTTTCCAAGAGCGCCCGGAGCAGGGAATTGCCCGCCTTTTCGATGGGCAACCGCGTCCGGTGACGGGCTCACTTTCTCCATTCTGATATTTCCCAACTCTCACGCTTGCGACCACGATGTCAAGACGCGCGACGTCAGGATGTCAACCGCAGCAGTCGTGCTCCTCTACCCGGCTTGGATTTCCCCTAGTTCAGTTCGGTCTTGGCGCGGGAGCAACTGATATCGATCGACGAAGCACCGGCGTTCTTGAGCAAATCAAGAATTTCCCAGAATGCTGCCGGCTCCGCGGTACCGAAATCGATGCTGAGCAGGCCGGGCTCGACGAGAAGCGAGTGCACAATGCGCAATATCTCGGCGCTCTCCTCGTATCGGCTGTCATCGAGATCAAATCAGCGTTCGAACCAGCGCTTCAACTGAGCGTGTGGCAACTCGCCCAGGTCGTGACGAAGAACTACGTCGTCCCATTGTAGGTTGCGAACCCGAAGCGATACAGAACCGTACTTGCCCTCTACCGGATCGAAAGAAAGTTCGTCATCGGGGGCAAGCTCGACCACACGCACCTGATCGTCGTTCATGACGAAGTCCGCACAACAGAGATCTTCAAAAAAGCCGGACGTGCCTCCGATCTCCATTTTCACCTCTGCTGCGCCTCGGTGGCACTTGCTTTGCTGGTTCTTTGCAAAGGCAATAAACTGTCGGACGTAGCTTTCGCGAGCCGTCGTCACAAGAAGCTCGATATCCCCCGGCGCCAAGGTCAATTCTGCAGCCTTCCCAGAACATCCATCAGCTCGGCGATCTTCTTGCGTTGCTCGTCCTTCTTGCCCGACACGATCGCATGCTCGACGCAATGGGCGACGTGATCCTTGAGCACCTCTTCCTCGACCCGCTTGAGCGCTGCGCGAATGGCCGAGATCTGGGTCATCACGTCGATGCAGTAGCGGTCGTCCTCGACCATGCGCGCGACACCGCGCACCTGACCTTCGATCCGTCCCAGCCGCTTCAAACAGGATTGCTTGGTTTCGGTTTTCATGCTTGCCATATACCCTATGGGGGTATATAGAGCAAGCCTGAATATACCCTAGTGGGGTATCTATACCGGAGCCCATCGTGACCAAGAAAGAAGACCACGGCGCCCACACCCATCACGGCCACGCTCATCATGAGCACGCGCAGCATGGGTCAGCGCATTCATGCTGTTCGGGCCACAAAGCGCCGGCAAGCGCGGCGGCCCATACGGTGAAGGACCCGGTCTGCGGGATGAACGTCAATCCGGAGACGGCCAAGCACAAGACGACCCATCACGGCGAAGCCTTCTATTTCTGCTCGGCCGGCTGCAAGACGAAATTCGAAGCTGACCCCGAACGTTATCTGGCGCCACAAAAGGCCGAGGCCCCGGCCGATCCCGCCGCCATCTATACCTGCCCGATGCATCCGGAGATCCGCCAGGTCGGCCCCGGCTCCTGCCCGATCTGCGGCATGGCGCTCGAGCCCGAGATCGCCACCGCCGACAGCGGGCCTAATCCCGAGCTCGCCGACATGAAGCGGCGCTTCTGGATCGGCCTCGTCCTCACCGTTCCGGTCGTCATCCTTGAAATGGGCACGCATTTCTTCCCGGCGCTCATGCATGCCGTCCCGCAGAACCTGTCCAACTGGCTGCAGCTCGCCTTCGCGACACCGGTCGTCCTGTGGGCGGGCCTGCCCTTCTTCGAGCGCGGCTGGCGCTCGCTCGTCACGCGGCAGCTCAATATGTTCACTCTCATCGCCATGGGCACCGGCGTCGCCTGGACCTATAGCGTGATCGCCGCGGCGTTCCCTGCCGTGTTCCCCGAATCTTTGCGCAACCATGACGGCAGCATGCCGGTCTATTTCGAGGCCGCCGCCGTCATCACCGTGCTCGTCCTCTTGGGACAAGTGCTCGAGCTCAAGGCGCGCGACCAAACCTCGGGCGCGATCAAGGCGCTACTCGGCTTGGCACCCAAGACGGCGCGCCGCCTGAGTTCCGATGGCAGCGAAGAGGAAGTGGCGCTCGATCTCGTCCAGGCGGGCGACACCCTGCGCGTGCGGCCGGGTGAGAAGGTGCCGGTCGATGGCGAGGTCATCGACGGACGCTCATCGGTCGATGAATCGATGATCACCGGCGAGTCCATGCCGGTCACAAAGGCGGTCGGCGCCCAGGTGACGGGCGGCACGCTCAACCAGAGCGGCGCTCTCACCATAAGGGCCGTCAAGGTCGGGCGCGAGACGATGCTGGCGCGCATCGTGCAGATGGTGGCGGAGGCGCAGCGCTCGCGCGCACCCATCCAACGGCTCGCCGACCAGGTCTCCGGATGGTTCGTGCCGCTCGTCATCGCCATTGCAGTGATCGCTTTCGCGGCCTGGATGCTGATGGGCCCGGAGCCGCGTTTCTCCTTTGCCCTGCTCGCCGCCGTTTCGGTCCTCATCATCGCCTGCCCCTGCGCGCTCGGCCTCGCGACACCCATGTCGATCATGGTCGGCGTCGGCAAGGGTGCCGAGAACGGCATATTGATCAAGAATGCCGAGGCGCTGGAACGGCTGGAGAAGGCGCAAGTGCTCATCTTCGACAAGACCGGAACGCTCACCGAAGGCAAGCCCAAAGTCACGCGCATCGTGGCGGCGGCGGGCATGAATGAGAGCGAGCTTTTGCGGCTCGCGGCCGGTGTCGAGCGCGCTTCCGAACATCCGCTGGGAGCTGCCATCGTCGCCGCGGCGGAAGAGAAGAAGCTCACGCTGCCGAAGGTTTCGGATTTCGACTCGCCCACCGGCAAGGGCGCCAAGGGCACGGTCGACGGCAAGAAGGTCGTGCTCGGCAATGCCAACTTCCTCACCTCGGAAGGGATCGATGCGGCATCTCTCGCGAATCAAGCCGACGCTCTGCGCCAAGAAGGCGCCACGGTCATCTTCGCGGGCATCGATCGCAAGGCCGCAGGCCTCATCGCCATTGCCGATCCGGTCAAGGCGACGACACCGGAGGCGCTCAAGACCTTGCGGGAGGCCGGCTTGCGCATCGTCATGCTGACCGGCGACAATCGCACCACGGCGCAAGCGGTGGCGCAGAAGCTCGGCATCAGCGAGATCGAGGCCGACATCCTGCCCGACCAAAAGGCAAAGGTCGTCAAGCGCCTGCAAAGCGAAGGCTTGGTCGTCGCCATGGCGGGCGACGGCGTCAATGATGCGCCCGCACTTGCCGCCGCCGATATCGGCATCGCCATGGGCAAGGGCACCGACGTCGCCATCGAAAGCGCCGGCGTCACCTTGCTCAAGGGCGATCTCATGGGCATCGCCCATGCGCGCCAGCTCAGCCAGGCGACGATGCGCAATATCCGCCAGAACCTGCTCTTCGCTTTCATCTACAATGCGGCGGGCGTCCCGGTCGCGGCGGGCGTGCTCTATCCGGCCTTGGGCCTATTGCTGTCACCGGTGATCGCGGCGGCCGCCATGGCGCTGTCGTCGGTGAGTGTGATCGGCAATGCGCTGCGGCTGCGGGTGATGAGGTTGTAAGTATCTATGCGGACTAGCCCTATCCTGATGGACGCTTCGAGGCCCGGCTGCGCCGGGCACCTCAGCGTGAGGGGTGGCTCTAAGCCGCCACGCCCGCCTTGGCGCGGGTCGGGGTGTGCTTCATGAAATCGAGCGTGTGCTCGAAGGATTTGACGCCCGCTTGCGAGCCGAGGCCGGTGGCGTTGAGCGCCGAGGTGGCCTGCGCGAAGCGCACCGTGGTTTCCGGATCGAAGCCTTGGCAGTAAGCGACGGCGAAGCCGGCATTGAAGGCATCGCCGCAGCCGCAGGTGCATTTGACCTCGATGTCGAAGGCCGGCACCTCGAAACGCATGCCCTTGGCGTCGTGGTAATAGGCGCCGTCGGCGCCGCGGGTGAACACGCAAGCGCCGACACCGTGATCGATGAAGTATTTCGCGTTGTCGGCAAGGCCGGTGAAGCCGGTGAGCGCACTCGCTTCCTCGATCGAGGGCATGAAGTAATCGACATGCGGCAGAACTTGCGCCACGGCCGGCAGATCGGCCTTGGAACTCGCGAAGACATCGAGCGTCGTCGTGGCGCCCTGCTGCTTGGCGGCGCGCATCAATTCGGCATTGCGGCCCTTGTCCATCCTCTCGGTGAGGCCTATGCCGCCAATATGCACGACGCGCGCATCGATCACCTGCTTGAGCAACGTATCGTCGACGAAGAAATCGCCGGTCGCGCCCTTCATATGAAGCGCCGGGCGCGTGCCGTCGGCGCGCGTCGTCACGATCGAGGACGAGGTCCGCGACCCTTCGATGCGCTGCATGGCGGAGGTATCGACGGAAAAGCTGTTCAGGCGCTGGAGCACCCAGTCGCCCATGAGATCGGGGCCGACGCCGCCGACCGCCAGGACCTTGAGCCCCATCTTGGCGGCAGCGATCGCGGCCGTGCCGGCGGCGCCCGAGACCGCGAGCGTCAGCTCGTCGATGAAATGCGTGCCGCCGCCTTCCGGCACCGAGGTGAATGGCCAGCCCAGGCAGTCGAACGTGTAGAAGCCGATCGATGAATAGTCGTATCTCATGCTGCTTCCCTGAGGTGTTTAGGCCAGCATAAGTGCCGGCTCCTCGATGAACAACCTGAATGCCGCCAGGAGTTCGGCTCCCAGCGCGCCATCGACGGCGCGGTGATCGCAAGACAGCGTGCAGGTCATTTCTGTCCTCAGCACGATCTCGCCCTTGACGGCGGCCGGCCGCTCGATGCCGGCGCCGGCGGCGAGGATCGTCGCCTGCGGCGGGTTGATGATGGCCGCGAACTCTTCGATGCCAAACATGCCGAGATTGGAGACGGCGGTCGTGCCGCCCTGATAGTCGGCAGGCTGGAGACGGCGGGCGCGCGCCTTGGCCGCCAGGTCCTTCATCTCGATCGATAGAAGCGAGAGCGATTTCTGCTCGGCCGAGCGGATCACCGGCGTGTAGAGACCGCCTTCCACCGCGACGGCAACGCCGACATCCGATGCGCGATGCTTGAGAATGCCCTGCTCCGTCCAGGTGACATTGGCATTGGGCACGCGCTGGAGCGCCAGCGCCAGGGCCTTGATGACGAAATCATTGATCGAGAGCTTCCACAAAGGCTGCTTGTCGGGCCCGACTGGTGCGCGCTCATTGAGCAGCTTTCGGTCTTCGAGAAGCCGGGTCAGATCGCAAGTGAGGGTGAGGTAGAAATGCGGCACCGTCTGCTTCGACTGGACGAGCCTGTCGGCAATGATGCGGCGCATGCCCGACAGAGGCTCGATGTCGTAGCTTCCGGGCTGATAGAGGCCTGCAACGTCGGGCGCCGGCGGTCGCTCGGGTGGCGCTGGCGTGGAATGGAAGTTCCGCACATCTTCGGCCTGGATGCGGCCTCTCGGGCCGCTGCCGGGGATCGCGGGCAGCTGGAGTCCGCGCTCGCGCGCGAGGCGACGCGCCAGAGGCGTGGCGCGCGGCAGACCGGTTCTCTCTTCGACTTGCGGCGCGAGCGGCGGCTGCGCTGTCGGAACCGGCTCCGCCTGTCGGACGGGTGGCGCGGCTGCAGGTTTAACGATAGCAGGCGCCGCAACGGCTTCGCCTTCGCCATAGATGAAAGCGACCGGCGTTCCGACCGGGATGTCGATCCCCTCCGTCGCAGTGATGTTATGGATCACGCCGTCGCCGGGCGATTCCACTTCCATCGCCGCCTTGTCAGTCTCGATCTCGAAGATCGGCGCGCCCTTGGCGACCTTCTCGCCTTCCTTGACATACCACTTGCTGATCTTGCCCGTGGCCATGTCCATATCGACACGCGGCAGGATGACCTCAAGCGGCATGGCCCACCACACATGCCGTCAAAGCCGCATCTCTCCCTCCCACGCGCCGCAAGGCGTGGGGGAGGGTGGCGCAGAGCGCCGGGTGGGGGTCGCTCCGCCGGGAGGTGCTCAACGATTGGATTGCATAGCTTGCAAATGTCTTGCTTGAGAAATCTCCCTTACGGAGAGACCCCACCCGTCGCGCTGACGCGCGACACCCTCCCCACGCTTCGCGTGGCGGAGGGAGAGTTCGCGAAAGGGGTGACGGGCGAAACTCACGCGTGATGTCTCGCATCCGATCAGACCCGGCCGGTCACGAGGTGGCGCACGGCGCTGACAATGCCGTCGGTCTGAGGCACGGCCGCCTTCTCGAGCACCGGATTATAGGGGATCGGCGCCTCGGCGCCGCCCAGACGCAGGATCGGCGCGTCGAGATAGTCGAAGGCCTCGCTCTCGGCGATCATGGCGCTGATCTCGGCGCCGATGCCCAGCGTCTTGACGCCTTCATAGATGCAAGCGAGCCGGCTCGTCTTCTTGACGCTGGCGATGATCGTCTCGGTGTCGAGCGGGCGCAAGGTGCGCAGGTCGATGACTTCCGCCTCGATGCCGTCTTGCGCCAGGGTTTCAGCCGCCTCCAGCGCGCGATGCACCATGATCGCGGTCGCGACCAGCGTGACATGGCGGCCTTCACGCCTGACCGCCGCCTTGCCGATCGGCACGCGATAGGCATCCTCCGGCACATCGCCCTTCATCTTGTAGAGAAGCTTGTGCTCGAACACCATCACCGGATCGGGATCATCGATCGCCGAGAGCAACAGGCCCTTGGCGTCATGCGGCGTCGAAGGCTGCACCACCTTTAGGCCCGGCACATGCGCGAACCAGGCATCGAGCGACTGGCTGTGCTGGGCGGCGGCACCCGTGCCGGACCCCGCCGGGAAGCGCATGACCAGAGGCACCGACACCTTGCCGCCCAGCATGAAGCGGATTTTTGCCGCCTGGTTGACGATCTGCTCCATCGCCAAGGTGGCGAAATCGGAAAACTGGAACTCGAAGACCGGCCGGCAGCCGGCAAGGGCTGCGCCGACGGCGACACCGGCAGCCCCCAGCTCGGCGATCGGCGTGTCCATCACCCGGTCCTCGCCAAAACGATGGACGAGATCGCCCGTCACCTGAAAGGCGCCGCCATAGACGCCGATATCCTCGCCCATGAGGAAGACGCGTTCATCGGCCTCCATCGCCTGGGCGAGCGCCTCGCGGACGGCTTCCGCATAGCTCAATTCGCGCAAAGCCATGATCAGCCCCCGACCGTATAGACGTCGCGGGTGAGCTCGGAAGGCGAAGGATCGGTGCCGCCCTTGGCGAATTCGATGGCCCGGGCGATCTCGGCTTCGGCGCCCGTGCGAATGGCCGTGACCTCATCCTTGCCCAGTATGCCGAAAGCTTCGAGATTGGTCTCGAAATGGCCGATCGGGTCGCGCGCCATCCACTCCTCGATCTCTTCCTTGGTGCGATAGCGGTTGCGGTCGCTCTTGGAATGGCCACGGATGCGATAGGTCTTGGTTTCGATAAGGCTCGGCCCCTCGCCGGCCCGGGCGCGTGCGGTCGCGCGCATGACGGCTTCCGAAACATCCTCGATGCAGTTGCCGTCGACGATCTCGCCCGGCATCTTATAGGCGGAAGCGCGGTCGGCGACATGCTCGACCGCCATGGAGCGCTCGGTCGACACCGACATGCCGTATTTGTTGTTCTCGCAAATGAACAGCACCGGCAATTTCCAGATCGCCGCCATGTTGAGCGCCTCATGGAAGGCGCCTTCGTTCGAGGCGCCGTCGCCGAAGAAGCACAGGGCCACATCGTCGCGCTTCTGCTTCCTGATGGCCAGCGCCGCGCCGACGGCGATCGGCAGCCCGCCGCCGACAATGCCATTGGCGCCGAGATTGCCGCTTTCGACATCGGCAATATGCATGGAGCCGCCGCGGCCGCGGCAATAGCCTTCTTCCTTGCCGAAGAACTCGGCGAACATCAGCTTCGGATCGGCGCCCTTGGCGATGCAATGGCCATGGCCGCGATGGGTCGAGGTGATGTAGTCCGACTTGCGCAGATCCATGCAGGCGCCGACCGCGCTCGCCTCCTGGCCGATCGAGAGATGCATCGTGCCGTGGATGAGGCCGCGCGTGTAAGCGTCCTCCGCACCTTCCTCGAAACGGCGGATCAGATACATGCGCCTGAGCGCCTCGCGCAGAGAAGCGGCATCGAAATGGCGATAGAAGTCGCGCAGGTTGGACGCGGGCGCGGTCTCTCTGACGGCCTTGTTCATGCCGCCCCTCGCACGAGCATGTCGTCCTGGCGGCGGCGCAGCGCCACGATGCGCGATCCCTGATCGACCTTCACATTGTCATGGGTGAGCAAATCGCCCTTGGCGATGGGCCTCGCCACCGTGCCTTGCTCGAGGAGGCCGCAAGGGACGGCCCCCGCCGCCTTGGCGCCGTCATAAGTCATGATCCAGGCGCGGTAGGCATATTCGCCGATGGCGTCGAGCCTGTCGCCAGGCTTCAGGTCCTTCTTGGCCACCGCGCAGACCTCGGCCGAGGGCCGGTCGAGCGGCTGCATGTCGGCGGTGCCATAGAGAACGGCCCTCGCGCAAGAGAGCGGCACTTCGAGGCTGGTCAGATGATAGGGGCGGTAGAAAGTGTAATAAGGCCCCGCGCCCAGCTTCAGGTCATGCATGCGCTCACGCACGCGCGGATGCGCCATCTCGGCAATGACGAAGACGCCAGGCGCCACGCCCTTGCCGATCGAATAATCGACCACGCCCTTGCGCGACAGCACGCCGCCGTCTTGCTTGGGCACCAGCACCTTCTCGAGCTCGGGCAAGGTCGCCTGCGGCCCGTGCATGCCGGGACAATCCGGCACGAGGCCTGTCGCATTGGCGATCGCCGCCATCTCGACCATGGTCTTCGAGCCGTCGACGAACTCGACCAGCATGCGCGGATTCATGTTGCGCCGTTTGGCCTCATCCAGATAGGCGTCGGGAGTCGCTTCGATATTGAGCGGGTTGTTCTTGCCCTTGCCGGCGGCGATGATCGGATAGCCGAGGCTCTGCACGAAATTGATGAGCTCCATGCAGGAGCTCGGCTCATCGCCGGCGCCCAGCGTATAGACGACGCCAAGGCGCTTCGCCTCGCGCTGCAAATAGGCGCCGATGGTGACGTCGGCCTCGACATTCATCATCACCAGATGCTTGCCATGCTCCATGGCGACGAGGCCGATCTCGGCCCCGACCGCGGGACGGCCGGTCGCGTCGATGACGACGTCGATCTCGTCATTGGTGCACAGAGTGAGCGCGTCTTCGGTGATGGCGGTGCGGCCCTGGCGCAGGGCTTCGTCGAACTGGGCCTTGCCGCCCGTGACCGCATAGCTTTCGGCGGGCCTGCCGGCGATGGCGAGGGCGCGCTCCGCGGCGGCGATATTGATCTCGGCAATGGCAGCAACGGTGATGCCCGCCATCTGGTCGCATTGGGTGACGATATCGGTCCCCATCTCGCCCGAGCCGATGAGGCCGATCCGGATCGGACGGCCTTCGGCCGCGAAATGGCGTGCCAGATCCGATGCCAGCGAGCCCGAAAAGCTGACGGACTTTTGACGGGCTGCGACGGCCATTCTGCCTCCCATGGGACTATCGTTTTGCTCTAACAAAATAGATACTTTTATGCTCTCGATTGTCAATATGTAATAGGATTTTGGCCGCCCTGTCTCAGGATTTGAAGGGTTTTCCGCCCTCGGAGTCCAATTTTGTTATCTCAACGAAATGGTACAATTGTCTCTCATATTTGAAAGTGTTGCATTCTCAGCTCGACGCTATAGTGTTTGCGGTCGAGACTTGAGAACAACAAAATGCGGATGGGAGACGCGGGGACAGATGCAAGGGCGCCATGGCTGAAATCAAACTGCGCGGCATATCGAAGTCCTGGGGGAGCTTCGTCGGCGTCGACGACATCGATCTCGATATCAGGGATAAGGAATTCATGGTCTTCCTCGGCCCCTCGGGCTGCGGCAAGACCACGACCATGCGGATGATCGCCGGCCTCGAGGACCCGACGGCAGGCGAGATCACCATCGACGGCGAGGTCGTCAACGAGGTCGACGCCCGCGACCGCGACGTCGCCATGGTGTTCCAGAGCTATGCGCTCTATCCGAACATGTCGATCTACGACAACATCCGCTTTCCCCTGAAGATGCGCGGCATCCCTTCGGCCGACCATGACCGGCTGGTGCGCCAGGCGGCGCAAATGGTGGAGCTCGGCGATTATCTCGACCGCAAGCCCAGGGCCCTGTCCGGCGGACAGCGCCAGCGCGCCGCACTCGCGCGCGCCATCGTGCGCCAGCCGCAAGTCTTCCTCATGGACGAGCCGCTCTCCAATCTCGACGCCAAATTGCGCCTCACCATGCGGGCCCAGCTCAAGCACATCCAGCGGGAGCTCGAGACCACGACCATCTATGTGACACATGACCAGATCGAGGCGATGACGCTCGCCGACCGCATCGCGGTCATGAACAAGGGCAAGATCCAGCAGCTCGGCACGCCGGACGAGGTCTATAACAACCCCAACCATCTCTTCGTCGCGGGCTTCATCGGCTCGCCGCCCATGAACCTCATCCCGGGCGCGCTCGAGAATGGCGATTTCGTCGGTCCCGACACGCGGGTCAAAGGCTGCGGGCAAGGGACGAGGGCCAATGTCGTCCTGGGTGTCAGGCCCGAAGACATGGAGATCGTCCCCGGCCAGGACGGCCATCTCAAATCCAAGCTCTATTCGCTGGAGCCGACCGGCGATGTGACCCTGGTCACGGCCTGGGCCGGCGAGCAGCTCGTCGTCGCCAAGGGTCCGCGCGTCTTCCGGCAAGAGGTCGACACGCCGATCGCCTTCCGCTTCGGCAAGGACCGGGTGTTCCTGTTTGACGGGGAGAGCGGGAGTCGGCTTTAAGTCGTTTCTCCCTCCCCGCTTGCGGGGAGGGCACGCCCGAAGGGCGGGGTGGGGTCTTTGCAGAGCGTCTTTTCTTAAGTAGCGTCCCTTGCGTAGCCGGGGTGCACATGGTCGACAGTATTGCTTTCGCTCGCTCCCTTCGTAAACGCATGACACCTGAAGAAGTGAAGCTTTGGGTGAGGCTCAGAACCTGGCGCAGCACAGGCTATCACTTTAGCCGACAAGCGCCGGTCGATGGTTACGTCCTTGATTTCGTGTGCAAGACACACAAGCTGATTGTGGAAGTCGATGGCGGCCAGCATGGTGAAGACCGCGGATTGGCGCATGATTTAAAGCGAGATGCGCATTTCCGTTCCAAAGGCTACCGGATTGCGCGCGTCTGGAACGCGGACGTCAACCGCGATCCCGACGCTGCTGCCGATACAATCTGGGCATTCCTGCACGGGGAGAATCCCTTCGCATAGTGCGGCGGCGCGACCCCCACCCGGCGCTTCGCGCCACCCTCCCCCACGCCTAGCGGCGCGTGGGAGGGAGATAGCCTCAATACATCGTCTGGATTTCGGCCAGTTCCTTGGCGAGGCCTTGGACGTCGCGATGGGCGACCAGGGTTGAGATCGTCGGGAGGCGGGGCGCGATCAGCGCGCCGACGACGGCGAAGAACTGATCTTCGTCGAGTTCCTCGGTAGGCTTGCCCTGCCCGGCGAAGAGCAAGGCCACGCAGGCAATGGCATAGACGGCGACATTCTGCTCGGCGCTTTTGGCGATGACCGATTGATCGCGCGGCTTGCCGGCCCGCGCAACGGGCGCCACATCGACAAGCGCCACGATGGCATGGGCGAGGAAGTCGGGTTCCGACCCGTTCAGGCCGGCGCCGATCTCGGCCAGCAAGGTGCGGCGCGCCGCATCGACGCGATGCTCGAGGACGAGGAAAGGCGGCGTGCGGTAGCGGCGCAGGATGTGGATGGCGGCGCGGTAGAAATAGGCATTGAACAGCGGATTGACGAGGAAGCTGTCGGCCCGGATGGCCCGCGCCACCTCGCTCATGATGCCATGGGTGAAGGGTGACGGCAGCTTGCGCCATTCAGGCGCAAAAAGCGCGATCGACAGATTGACCGACCAGGTGGTGAGCCGGTCGGCGATGCGGGCGAGCTTCGACACCAGAGCGGCGAGGAGAAAGCCGCCCGGGCGGATATCGGGGGGCACCGGCACCGACCCGCCGGGGGTTTGCCCTAAGGGCTCGAGCGGGCGGCCCCAATATTCGGCGCCCGACAGCATGCGCAGGAAGAATTGCGCCGTGCGCACGCTGTCGCGGGCGCCGGCGGCGGCGCAGACGGCATGCGAGGCGAGGGTATCCTGGTGTCGCGAAGCAGTGGTCATGGGCCTATTTCAGCCTTTCACCGCCCCCATCGTCAAGCCACGCGAAAGATGCTTCTGGATGGCAACGACCAGGAGCAGGACCGGCACAAAGGCGATGAAGGCAACCATGGCAATGGCATTATAGATGACGCCGTCCGAGCCGCCGGTAAAATTCGCGAGAGCCACCGACAGCGTATAGGCGTTCTGCGTGGACGCTATGAGAAGCGTGAACAAAAATTCATTGATGGCGAAGATGACGGCAATGACGCCCGCGGTAATGATGCCGGGCAGGCACATGGGCACGATGATCGACAGCAATATGCGCATGTCGGAGGCGCCGTCTGTCCTTGCGGCATCCTCGATCTCAGGAGGTATGTCGAGCATATAGGAGCGCACGATCCAGGTGACGAGCGACAGGTTCATCGCCGCATAGATGAGCATCAGCGCCCAGATCGAATCCAACAGTCCCATGGTCTTGAACAGGAAGAAGATCGGGATGGCGACGATGGCCGGCGCCATCATGCGGGTCGAGAGGATGTAGAAGCCGATATCCTCGCGGAAACGGTATTTGTAGCGGGCCAGCGAATAGGCGGCGGGTATGGCGAGCAGGAGATCGATGACGACGCTGCCGAAAATGGCGAGCAGCGAATTGCGCAAATAGGCGCCCATCGGCCAGGCCGTCCAGATCATGTTCCAAGCATCGAGGCTCAAGGTCGGTATATAGAGCGGGCGCGGCAGGACGATCTCGGTGCGCGGCCTCAAGCCGATGGTCAGGAACCAGATGATCGGCATGATGCAGAAGAGCGCCCAGGCGATGAGAAGGGCATAGCGCAAGGTGAGCGACGCGGCTTGGCTCTTGCGGCGGGGGGCCCTGGCTTTTTGCTGCCGGATCATGCGCTAGTCCCTCCCCGAGCGGAAGAACCGCTTCACGAAGCTCTGGGCGATGATCACGGTGAGCGCCAGCAGCAGCACGGACGCCGCCGAGGCATAGCCGAAATCGAAGCGCTTGAAGCCGGTGCGGTAGATGAAATAGCTCATCGTCTCGGTGGCACCGCCCGGTGTGCCGCCGGTGATGATGAAGATCGAGGTGAACATGGTCACGATGTCGATCCCACGCAACACTAGTGCGACCGCTATGATGGGCCGGAGCATCGGCAGCGAGACATTCCAGAAGATCTGCGACCAGCGGGCGCCGTCGAGCCGTGCCGCTTCCTCGATCTCGGCATCCTGGCCCTGCAGGGCGGCGACGAAGATGATGAACAGGAACGGCGTCCATTGCCAGACATCGGTGATGATGAGCGAGAGCCGCGCCAGCCAGATGTTCCCTAAGAAATCGAGCGGCCGGTCGATCATGCCGATGCGCATCAGGAGGTCGCTCACCACGCGGCCGTCATTGAAAGCGAGCTTCCAGATGAAGGACACGGCGGACGGCATGAACAGCATCGGCAGGAGGAAGAGAATGCGCCAGCTCTTGATCCAGGGATCGCGGTAAGCGAGGGCGGCAAGCGTCAGCGCGATCACGAATTCGAGGAGGAGTGCTCCCGAGCCCATGATGAAGGTGTTCCACAGGCTCGCCCAGAATTCATGGTCGCTGAGCAGCTTGGTGTAATTGTCGAGCCCGATGAAGGTCCAGCTGTTGAAGCGGACACGGAACAGGCTCTGATAGATGGCATAGAGGCCGGGATAGAAGGTGATGCCTAAGAGATAAATCACCGCCGGCGCAACCAGGAGGTAAGGAAAGGCCTTGCGCTGGAAGGGACTGCGTCGGCGTAAAGGAGAGCGGGCGGCACTTGCCGCCCGTCCCATATTTGTTGCAATAGCTTCGGCCATTCAGACTTCTATCACACCGGCGGCGTCTTGCCCTTGCCGACCCAGGTCGCATCCGCCACGGCGGCGAATTCGATGGGCGGCGTTCCGGAATAGAAGCCGTTCTTGTCCATGATCTCGCGCCAGGCCTTCGCACCGGCATCGAGCGCTTCCTTCGGTGTCGCCTGGCCGACCACCGCCTTGTTGATCTCGTTGCCGAGCGCCTGCTCCATCTCGAACATGCCGGGCAGACGCGGCGCGCACCAGGCATAATCGAGCTCGGTCGCCCAGACTTCGGCAGGCTGCGAGACCTTGCGCAGATTGGGATTGGTCAAGACCGAGCGGTAGCCCGGCGCCACGCCATTGGCGTTGGCCTCGTTCATCGCCATGATCGAGGCGGTGGTGAGGAAGGCGAGCATCAGGAAGGCGCCTTCCGGATTCTTCGACGAGGCGGTGACGACCGAGGTCGAGCCCGCGATATTGGGCGGCGCGAAACGGCCACCCTCGACGCGCGGCTCATAGATGGTGATGACGTCATCGACGATCTTGCTCTGGTCGGGACGCGTCGCCTGGGTGCCCGAATCCTGCCAGGAGATGTTGGTGGCGAGTTGGCCGCCGAGCCAGGCGGCGCGGTTCTCGCCCCAGCCCCAGCCGGCGACACCTTCCGGCGCGTTCTTCTTGAGCGCCAGGATGGTCTCGATCGCTTTCACGCCGGCATCGGAATTGAACACCGGCTCCCATTTGTCGTTGAAGAGATCGACGCCGTACTGGGCGGCGAGATGCTCCCAGGTATAGGTCGACCAGAAGCCGCGCGCCGCCATGAAGCCGACGCCCGCCACACCCTTGTCGGTCTTGTTGAGCTCGGCCGAGAGGCGGATCAGGTCGTCATAGGTCTTGATCGTGCTCTTGGGATCGACATCGCCGCCCGTCACTTCCTTGAAGTATTTCGAGCGGACATGGATCTGCTGGATGTCGCAGTCGAAGGGAATGCCATAAAGCCCCTTGCCGCCCCACATGCCGTAATTGAGGCGGTAGGTATCGTAGAAGTCGTCGATCGGCAGCTTCCACTTGGCGACATAGTCGTCGAGCTTGGCGAGGAAGCCCGGGGCCGCGAAGTCGCCAAGCCAGGGCGAGAAGAACTGCAAGGCATCGAAGCTGGCATTGCCGGAGATGAATTCGGCGACCACCTTGTCATAGAGGGAGTCGTCCGGGATCGGCACCAGCTCGACCGTGATCCCCGACAATTGCTGGAAGGGCTTCAGGCCGTCGGCGGCGGATTCGGCATCGGCGGCACCGATGGCGAATTTCACCGTGGTGCCGGCGAATTCCTTGCGCACCTGCTCCCAATCGACGGTGCGGATCCAATCCTTGGCGGGATCCCACAATTGCTCGTCATCGGCGAGCTTGTAGAGATCGCGATAGTCCTTCTTCACATAATTGCCGACATTGATCTTGGCGAGGACGCTCGCGGGATCCGGAAGCTCGGCGGCGAGGCTCCGGCGCACATTGAACAGGCTGACGCCGCCTGTGCCCACGAGACCCGCGGCGCCGAAAGCGGTCGCCGACTTCAGCAAGGACCGGCGCGACAGGCGCCCGGCAGATTTGTGCAACATCACTTCTTCTCCTCCCTAATCGGCCAGGTCAGGCCGGATATCATGCCGGCCCGTCTCACGAGCCTGGCGCTGAAACATGGTGAAGTCTGGATGAAAGCGGGCGATGGCAGAAAGCGGCAGATCGCACATTCTCCTCCCATTCCCATGCATGACCGGTGATCCGGTGATTTTTGTTCCGTTAGGTTGAACGTACTAAACAACAATTCACAATGCAAATGTTTCGTATTTCGAGAAAGAAGGAAATCATGCTGCTTTGCAGCAATTATCCGGGCACTCCGGGACATGGCTCCGTCGTTTCGGCCGATTACAAATCGTTAAATTGGACAGGTCATAGCTACAATCGTATACTTGAGAAACATTTTGTATCTTCCTGCCGCAGAACATAGGGGCGAGACGACTGCATCATGTTAAGCTATTCCCCTGACCGGTGAACCGCCGGAATCAACGCCAATAGGGCCGGAATGCTCGAAAAGACACCCCCTCGCAGAAGCCGATCGACGCCTGCCGATGTGAGCCCCGGCCGCGTCGCGCGCAACCGGATGCGCATCGCCTGGATGTATTATGTCGAAGGCCTGACGCAGAACGAGATCGCCGACAAGCTCGGCATCGGGCGCGTCACCGTGGTGCGCAACATCAATGAAGCGATCCGCCAGCGGGAAGTGAAGATCTGGATCGAAGGCGACGTCGCCGAATGCCTGGAGCTCGAAGGCCAGCTGAAAGAAGCCTTCGGCTTCAAGGAAGCGGTGGTGGTCCCCGAGCCCTCCAATCCGGCGCTGACCACCAAGGCCATCGGCGTCGCGGCCGGCATGTATATCACCGACAACCTCACCGACGACATGTCGATCGGCGTCGGCTGGGGCGCCACTCTCTATGAATCGCTGCAGACGCTGGCGCCGCGCCAGCTCGAGAATGTGCAAGTGATCTCGCTGCTGGGCGGGATCGTCCAGGCGCGCCGCTACAACCCGTCGGAATTCGCCTGGCAGGTCGCCCGCATGGTCGGCGCCGACTGCTATCTGCTCACCGCACCCGCGGTCGTCGATTCGCCCGAGACGCGCGAGACCCTGATCGAGAAATGCGGCCTCAAGGACGTGCTGCGCCGGGCCGAGCGGCTCGACATGGCGGTTCTGAGCTGCGGCACCATGGCGCCCGATTCCACCGCCTTCCGCTTCGATCTCCTTTCCGACGAGGACCGCACCGCGCTGATCCGGCTCGGCGCCGTCGGCGACATATTGTTCAATTTCTATGACCGCTCGGGCCATCTGGTCGATCACCCGATCAACAAAAGGGTGATGTCGATCCCGATCGAGCAGCTGCGCGACGTGCCGAAACGGATGATCGCGTCGGGCGGGAATGAGAAGGTCGACACGCTCTTGGGCGCCGTCAAGCTCATCGACTGCAATGTGCTGATCACCAATGAGGCGACGGCGCGCGAGATGCTGATCAGAAGGACGTGAAGGCGCCATGCTGACCCCGCTCAAGACGGAAGTCCTGAAGGTCGACGACCTCTCCCACGAGGCGCGGCGCTTCCGCACCATCGTCTGGTCGTTCCAGCGCAATCTCGAGCTGCTGTTCAAGGACACGGGGCTTTCGGCCACGGTCGATCATGCCGCGTTGGCGGAAGCCTTCGCGCGCTGGCGCCAGAAGTTCGACGAATCGAAGCATCTCGCCGATGTGAACCGGCATGATTATGTGATCTATGCGGCGGGCCTCATGCTGCGCGAGCTCATCGTCGCCGCCCCCCTCAAGGCAACCAAGGATGCGGAATTGCCGGCGCTCCCCGGGAACATCGATCACGCTTTGGCCCGCTGGCCCGAAGGCTATGCCTATACGAGCTTCTGCCTGTCGGTCGCGGCGGCCGTGCTCAAGGAAATGGGCGATGAGGAGCCGGCGCCGGCGCGAGTGACCGACGATCCGGGCTTTTGGAACTCGTTCCGCGAGAACACGCTGGAGAATCCCGAAACCGCCGTCGGCTTCTTCGACCTGGTCTGCGGCGAGGAGCCCAACTGGACGGCACCCGGCGTGCTGTGGCTGCGCAAGGCCTTCGCCCAGCACGGCAAGCTCGTCGAAAAAAAGCCGGCCGGTTAACGATCCGTATACCGAATCAGTTAGGCTGTTCCTCCAACCTGCGGAGGAGAGTCATGAAGCGGGTCCTTATTTTCGGCGGTGCCTTGCTGACGCTGCTCGCCGCCTTTGTGCTGGCGCTCCCGTTCATCATCCCGCATGACTTCATCGCCGGCCAGCTCCGCGAAGCCGTCAAGGCCGAGACCGGCCGCACCCTCACCATCGGCGAGGCGCCGAAGCTCGTCTTCTGGCCCGATTTCGCCGTCACGCTGAAAGATGTCCGGCTGTCCAATCCGCCTGGCTTTTTCGAGGGCCAGGTGGCGCAAATGGACGAATTGCGTATCCGCGTCGAGGTCCGCTCCCTCTTCAACCGCGTCCTCGACATCAAGGAACTGCATCTCATCCGCCCGCAGCTCTCGCTCGTCATCGACGGCGAGGGTCGGCCGAATTGGATCATGTCGAGCGATGGCAACCGGCAAGAAGGCCAAGGCGGTCCCGGCCTCGAGACCGGCTCGATCGCCCCCATCACCATCGAGAACGGCGATGTGCGCTTCCTCGATGAGCGCTCGGGCAAGGCCTTCATGGCGGAGAATGTCGACATGACGGTCACCCTGGGCTCGCTCACCGGGCCCGTCGCGGTCAAGGGATCACTGACGACGCTCGGCGACGAGATCGCGCTCGCCTTCAGCGCCAAGACGCCGGGAGACCTCGCGACGACGGGCTCACCGGTCAGCCTCACGGTCAAGAGCAAAAGGCTCGCTTTCGCCTTTTCGGGACAGGCGCTCATGCGCGACGGCCTTGCGCTCGACGGCACGATCAAGGCCGAGACGGGCTCGGTGCGCGATCTCGCGCGCTGGGCGAAGATCGCGGTTCCCGACGGCCCAGGCTTCGGTCCCGCCAAGGTCAATGGCCAACTGGCCTTCACACCCAAGGCTCTCAAGCTCAGCAAAGCCCGCGTGAGCCTCGACGGCCTGGCGGCGCAAGGCGATCTCGGCCTCGCTCTGGCCGAGCGTCCGTCGGTCACCGCCACCCTTCGCTTCGATGTGATCGATGTGAACCGCTATCTGCCGCCGCGCGACGACGCTCCGCCGCCTGAGGCCGGCTGGAGCAACGCGCTCATCTCCTTCGCGGGCCTCGGCGCGGTCGACGGCAAGCTCAGGCTCACCGCTAACCAACTCGTCTATCGCGACCTCAAGACCGGCAAGATCGCCATCGACGCCGCCGTGAAGAACGGCCGGCTCGATGCTTCGCTCAGCCAGATCTCGCTCTATGGCGGCACCGCGCAAGGCCGCCTCATCCTCGACAGCGCGGCCAAGGTGCCGGCGCTGCAGATGACCCTCGACGCCAAGGGTTTTGACGGCTTGCGCCTGCTCAGGGACTATGCCGGGCTCGAGCGCTTCGAGGGCACGGCAGGTGCTGCGCTGAAGCTGTCGGCCAAGGGCCGCTCGCAGCTCGAGCTCGTCTCATCGCTCACTGGCACGGGCACCTTCAGCTTCGCCAATGGCGCGATACGCGGCATCGATATCGAAGCGATGGTGAAGGGCGTGGCCGCCAATATCCTGACCGGCTGGCGCCAAGGACCCGATGCCAGGACGCCCTTCGACGGCTTGAGCGCGAGCTTCACGGTCAATAACGGCATCGCGGCGACGACCAATCTCAATTTCACGAGCCCGGTGATGTCGGTGAAGGGCGGCGGAACCGTCGACCTGCCGCGCCAAGCGCTCAATCTGAAGGTCAGCCCGCAACTCACCCTCGCCGAGGCGCAAGGCCTCGATCTCGCCGGTCTCGCCGTTCCCATCATCGTCAAAGGGCCATGGGCGGCGCCCCAGATCTATCCCGACATCGCCGGCATCCTGCAGAATCCGCAAGCCGCCTATGACACGCTGCGCAAGCTCGTCGGCGAAGGAACGACGGCGAGCCTCAAGGAGAAAAGCGAGGCGATCCAGCAGCAGGTCAAGGACAAGGTCTCCGACCAGATCGGCAAGGCGCTGGGCGATGACGCGGCTGGCCAGGAGGCGGGCAAGATCATCGACGATCAGGGCAAGAAGCTGCTGAAGGACCTGTTCGGCAACAGCGAATAGCCAGACTTTTCCATAGAGGCCCTGTAATCGGCGATGGGCAGCGATCTCATTCCATGCCAACGTCTCCATATTCGGCGCGTGATTGGACGGAAAACCGGTGCCCACTTTTCCTGATCACGCGCCAGTCGAGAGATTCTGACGGATGAGATCCCACGCGCTATCTCCGGGTACGAATCTGCTGACAGTTCCGGCGGTCGCCGTCGACACCGAGACGACGGGGCTCGATCCGCGCAATGCGCGCATCATCGAGCTCGCGGCTGTCAGGATCCACCGCGGCCATATCGTCAAGGACGAGACTTTCTCGTGCCTGGTCAATCCGGGAATCGCCGTGCCGGAGGACTCCCGGCGCATTCACGGGATAGGCACGGAAGATCTCGTCGATGCCCCAGGCTTCGATGAGGCCGGACGGCGCCTGTCGGCGTTCATCGGTCAAAGGCTCATCATCGGCTATGCGCTCGGCTTCGATCTGGCGCTGCTGGAGCGTGAATTCAGCCGCGCCGGGCTTCCCTGGCCGGCACCGCGCGGGCTCGATTTGCGCCAGCTGGTTCGTCTCGCCATGCCCGAATCCGCCGAACATTCCCTTGAGGGGCTTGCAGCCAAGCTCGGCATCGCCGTCACCAATCGCCACCGGGCCCTGCCCGACGCCAAGCTCGCCGCCCGCATCTACCTTCGCCTCGTGCCCCTCTTGCGCAAGCGCCACATCCGCCTCCTGGGCGAGGCCGAGGTGGCCTGCCGCAAGCTCGCACCGCGCGTCGCCGAGGAAGCGGCAGCGGGCTGGCACGCCCTGGCGCCGCCACCGCCATCCGACCCCGCGCTCCTGCGTATCGACAGCTATCCCTACCGGCACATAGCGGCCGATATCATGGCGAGCCCACCCCTCACCGTCACGCCTTCGCAGAGCCTGCGGGAGGTTCTGGCCGCGCTCACCGAAAGCCAGATCAGCTCGGTTTTCGTGCGGCCTGACGTGCCCGGGGCGAGCTGGGGCATCATCACGGAGCGCGATCTCCTGCGGGCGGTCGCGGCCGATCCTCAGGGCGCCTTCGGCCGGCCTGCCGCCGATATCGCGAGCTTCCCACTCAAGACCGTGCAAGTGAGCGACTTTGTCTATCGCGCCATCTCGCGCATGAACCGGTGGCAATTCCGTCATCTGGGCGTCGCCGACGAGGATGGCAATATCGTCGGCGCCTTGTCGGCGCGCGACCTTCTGCGCCAGCGGGCCCAGGACGCGGTGGCACTTGGCGATGCGATCGAAGAGGCGCGAACCGCGCGCGCTTTGGGCGAGGCGTGGTCCAGGCTCACCCTCGTCGCTGAAGCCCTGGTGCGCGAGGAAGTCGATGTCCGCGACATCGCCGCCGTCATATCGGGCGAGTTGCGCGATCTCACCCGCCGCGCCGCGAAAATCGCCGAAGATGAGTTCCGCGCTGCCGGACGGGGCCGGCCGCCCTGCCCCTATTGCTACCTGGTCCTTGGCTCGGGCGGGCGCGGGGAAAGTCTGCTGGCGCTCGATCAGGACAATGCGATCGTCTTTGCCGAGGGCGAGCCCGATGGTGAGGAAGACCGCTGGTTTGCCGCCCTCGCCGAGCGTGTCTCGACCATTCTCGATGCCGCCGGCGTTCCGTTCTGCGCCGGCGGCGTCATGGCCAGCAAGGACGCATGGCGCATGTCGCTCGAGCGCTGGCGCCGCCGGGTCGGCTCGTGGATGGGGCGGCTCGATCCCGAGGACTTGCTCAAGGCCGACATCTTCTTCGATGCAGCGCCGGTCCATGGCGATTTGGCGCTCGGACGCACGCTCCTCGAGGAAAGCCGCCATGCTGCTGGAAAAGCACCGGAACTCATCAAGTTCCTGGCGCTCAGGGCAAGCTCATTCCAATCGCCTTTGGGCTGGTTCGGACGGTTGCGCAGCCATGAGGGCCGCGTCGACCTCAAGCTTGGCGGGCTCATGCCGCTTTTTTCCACCGCGCGGGTCCTGGCGCTTCAGAATGGCTTGAGCGAACGCTCCACCCCCGCCCGTCTCGAGGCGGCACGTGATCGCGGCGCGCTTGAGCCTGAGCTTGCCGCGAGACTCGTCGATGCGCACCGCATTCTGCTCGAGGCGATCCTGGCCCAGCAATTGCGCGATATCCGGCGCGGCGTGCCGTTGTCGAACCGCGTCGCGCCCGGCGAGCTTCAGGGCGAGGAGCGGGATCGCTTGCGCTGGGCGCTGCGGCAAGTGCCGGATGTGGCAAATGCGCTGGGCGATCCCCTGGCGTGAGGCTGGTCGTCTGGCACTCTACTCGAACCTGCTGGTCAGGAGCGGCAGCAGCAAAGCGGCGAGCAGCAGGCACACGGTGACCAGCGCGGTCGAGCGGGCGTACCAGAAATAGGCCTCGCGCAAAGCCGAACCTATGATCTGCTGGGCAATATGCGCCGATGGCCGTTCGGAAGCTTCGAGCATCAGCCATGTCTCGGTGGTCTTATAGGGACGCGTCGGCGCCGAAGTTGCGCGCATCACCAGAATGGCCGTCATGAGCATGGTCAGGAGGCCGCCCGCCCGGGCCGCGAGATTCGGGTCATAGCTCAAACCTACGACGAAGCAGAAGATGGCTAGCGCGCCAAAGGCGCAGGCGCGGCCGACCGAGAGATATGCTGCACGCTCAACGGCATCCATGCCGAAACCTAGCATCTGCGCCTCAGCGACGAAGTTACATTAGCGTGAAAGCTCTCCGGCGATTCAGGCGCCCAGCGCCCGCAGCAGGCCCGGGATGGCGGGCAAAGTCAGCACAAGCACGCCGGCGAGCCAGATATAGCCCGACATGGCCGTGCGCTGGCGCCCGGCGAAACGTTCATAGAGTGCTGCCGGCACGCCGCCGATCATCAGGGTCAAAGTGGCGACGATGAGCGAGCTCAACAGGAACAGGAACGGCAGGATGGCGGGCAGGAAGGAGGGATACCAGATCGGGTGAAGGGCAAAGACGGCGATGAGAGCCGGCGAAAATATGCCGTTCAGGATGGCGAGCCCGACAATGATCGCGAGATGGTGCTGGGTCATGTCAGCCGCCGGAAGGGCCCGAGACATCGGGCAGCAGGCCCAGGCTGCCAAGCAAGGCGATCAACGCCAGACGCAACAGCATGATCCAGAAGACGGAGAAGATGATGACGACGACGGTCGGGAGAGCCGCCGGCGTCAGCAAGCGTACCGCCCCGACGACAGGCTCGGTGATGCGCACGAATGCCCGCCAGATGTAGTTCTGCCAGCCTGCCGGCACGAAGAAGGAGAGCAGCAGCCGGCCGATCAGCGTGTACATCACCGCGGCGAGCACGAAATTCGGCAGGTGGAAATACCAGTATTGAATGACGGGATTCATCCTGCGGCGCAGTCAACCACGGCGGGATAAAAAAGGAAACGGGGCCTGAAAGCCCCGTTTCCGATGATTTACGCAGTTCAGTGGACTTCACGCACCAGATTGCCGCCTTCCATGAGCTCCTTGCCCTTGGGCCGGCGGATCTCGTCGATGAAATCCTGCATCTGCTTCGAAGGCGCTGCGGTCAAGAGGCTCACCACGATCATGGCGATGAAGCCGGCAGGCAGGCCGAACAGGGCGGACGAGATGTTGCGGACGCCGAACCAGTTGGCGATCGTCTGGGCATGCGTGTCGAGCGCTTTCCAGGCCGCCGCCTTGGCTTCGGGTGCTGCACCTTCAAAGGCCGCCTTGAGCTCGTTGTACTTGGTCACGGCGGCCTCCGAGGCGCCCGACAATCCGCTCCACAACTCGTAGAAGCCCGCCGCATAATAGCGGGTGCCGACGAGATAATAGAGACAGACGCCGAAGCCCACGACGATGCCGGCAATGGCGCCCCAGCGGTTGGCGCGCTTCCACCACACGCCGAGGACGAGAGCCGGGAACAGCCCCGCCGCGGCGAGAGAGAAGGCCCAGGAGACCATCGCCAGGATGTCGGCCGGTTTGGTGCTCGCTGTCCAGGCCGCCAGCACCGCCACGCCGAAGAGCAGGACCCGCGCCACGATGAGCCGGCGCGCCGTCGGCGCATGCGTGTCGACCATCTTGTAGTAGATGTCGTGCGACAACGCATTGGCGATGGCGAGCAGGAGGCCGTCGGCCGTCGACAGCGCCGCAGCGAGACCGCCTGCCGCCACGAGGCCGGCGATGACATAGGGCATGCCCGCGATCTCGGGTGTCGAGAGCACGATCACGTCATTGTCGATCGTCAAGCCCGAATGGCCGAGGAGGTTCGTGGTGTTGCCGGCAGCCGTCGCCGCGGCATGGATGGCCGGAGTGAAGATCTCCTGCGCCGTCACCGCCGCATTGGCCCTGACCGCATCGAACACCACCGCCTTGACCGGATCGGCAAGCGCCGACCAGGACGCGAGCTCGGCCGTCAAGCCCTTGGACTGGAGCGACGCCGCGACGCCCGCCATGTCGGCAGCGCCCGCCGCGACGGCGGCCTTCACCGCGCCGATGCTGCTCGCCAGGCCCTGCAGCGTGACGCCATAGATCTTCACCAGACCGAGATTGGAATAGGTGCTGATCCATTGGGGAAGCTGATCGAGGCTCTGGCCGATGACATTGGTGTAGACCTCGAGCTTCGCGAAAGCCGCATAGGACGGCGCCGTGAAGTAGAGGAGGAAGATGAAGAGCAGCGACCAGGCCACCGATTTGCGCGCCTCACGCACTGATGGGGTGGTGAAATAACGCATCAATATGTGCGGCAGCGACGCCGTGCCCACCATCAGGCAGAGGATGAGCGCGAAGTAGTTGAGCGGGTTGTAGTTGAGAAAGGGCTCGATATACGGCTTCAGCGTGCTGCCGACATTGAGTCCCTGGGCGACGATCTCCTGCTCGCGCGCGGTGATATCCTGCAAGGCCTGGCCGTAGGTGAGCTGCGGAATCGGAATGCCGTAGTTCTTGGCCGACAGGATGACGACCGGGGTCAGATAGGCGATGATCAGCACGATATACTGGGCCACCTGGGTCCAGGTCACCGCGCGCATGCCGCCCAGCATCGAGCAGAGAAGGATGCCGGCCAATCCGGCATAGACGGCGATCTGGAAGTCGAGCCCCAGGAAGCGCGAGGCGATGATGCCGGTGCCATAGACCTGCGCCACCACATAGGTGAAGGAGCAAGCCACCAGCACGATGACCCCGAGAAAACGCACAAGATTGCCGTTGTAGCGCGCGGCAAGGAAATCCGGGACCGTGTAGGCGCCGAATTTGCGCAGGAACGGCGCCAGGAGAACCGACACGAGCACAAAACCGCCGGTCCAGCCGAGCACGAAGGCAAGGCCATCATAACCCAAGGCAAAGAGTGTGCCGGCCATGCCGACGAAGGAAGCCGCCGACATCCAGTCGGCGCCGGTCGCCATGCCGTTGTAGAAGGCGGGCACCTTCCGGCCGGCGACATAATATTCGGATACTTGGGCGGTGCGCGACAGCACACCGATGATGGCGTAGACTAGAATGGTGAAACCGACGAACAGATAGCCGAGCACCCGGTCGGGCACGCCCAACTGTTCGAGGATCGCCAGCGCGACCACGAAAACGAGGAAGCCGCCGGCATAGATTCCATAGACCCTGCCGAGATTGGCAAGGAAGTCGCCGCCGGTGATTTTTGAGCCAACTGCCATGTCATCCCCCTCAATCTTCTTCGGCGACGCCGAATTCGCGATCGATCGCATCCTGTCTCCTGGCGAACCAGAAGAGCAGCACGACGAAGGCGATGAGCGAGCCCTGCGCGGCCATGTAGAAGCCGAGCGGGAAGCCCAGTATGACGATGTCGTTCAGCCAAGTGACGAAGAAATGGATCACGAAGGAAAAAAAGGCCCAGATCGCCAGCGCGATCCACATGAGCCTCGATGTCGCTCCCCAGTGACCCTCGGTATCCGGACCAGCCATTGGCGGTTCCTCCCATTTCCGTGGTCGTTGTGCTCGCATTCCCCTTTTGCGAGTCATGGTAGAACTAACACCAATGACGCTGCGGCCTAATTCAACTTTGGACTCATGAGCGCTATTCGACTTTGGACTCATGCGCATGAGGATGACCGGCTTGTGCGAAGGGGCGAGGCGGTGTCATCATGGCGCATGAGCCTGTGGTCCACCGTCAAGAATCTGTTCGCGCCGCAGCCGATCGCAACGCGCGACGAACTCAAGGAATTCCTGATGAGCCGGGCGGCGTTCCTGACTCAGAAATCGATCATGGAATATGTCCAGGCGCGCTCCAACATGATGTTTTCGACACTGCTTTCGGAGCCGGCCTTCCTCGCCGCCTATGAAGAGGCGCGCTGGGGATCCTATCCCGCCGCTTTCTCCATGGTGAGCGAAATGGCGGAGGGACTGATTCGCCCTTCCGCGGCAGGCCCCACCCTCGAGCTTCACGCGGCGCTCGTCGCAATCGGGCGTGACGTCTTTTCGGGCTTCCCGCTGCCCCCCGGCCAGGACCCGCAGTTCTGGCATCAGGCGGCGGAAGCTCTCGATCACGATCTGGGCGTCGCCGGGCTCGGCCCGCCCAAGGAGGTGCATGAAATTCCACTCGCCCGGGCACGCGAGATCTTCGAGCGGCTGCCTCTCGACGAAAGACTGCGTCAGCACGATTTCACCATGTTTCGCAATACTTTACGATTCCATATGGCTGAGATCGGCACGGAATTCGCCGAACGGGGGGACATGAAAGCACTGGCTCGGGCGCTCAGCCATTAAGGCTGGACAGGCTCAAAACCGTCGCCTATAACCCGGCCCGCTTCGTTCAAACGCCTCGTTCCGGGGCGCGGCGCCCAGGTAGCTCAGTTGGTAGAGCAGCGGACTGAAAATCCGCGTGTCGGTGGTTCAATTCCGCCCCTGGGCACCACTTCATTCAAATAATACGTGCTCGCGCCGGCTCGACAAGAGTCAATGCGAGTGACTGCGCGCGACGAACGAGCCCCAGACCCATCCGGGTGAAAGTTGGCACCAGTCATCCTCGCGGCACCCAATCAGGGGGAATCTCTGCCCTTTTCTCAGAATGCCGATCACATTGCCAACTCCGCCTGGGATATCATAGAGATCCACGTCCGAAATTATTGCCGTTGTCCGTTGAGGCGAATCGTTGCTTTCAGCCGCGCCGGCGGAATGTCCGGCAAATCCTTGCAAAGGTCTCGGGACATTCTGTTCAAGAACGCCGGCTTGGCCCGCGTTGAAGTTTCCGGGTGGATCATACTCGCAGGCCCACAGCGTGCCTTCAATTCCATCATCGCCGCCGAGTTTGCATCTGTTCTGCGCACAACCCAGTCTCGTTGTGTTTCGCCAAATGACTTGAGTGAAGTGGCCCGTCACTTTTTTCGGGTTGTTTGCCGGGTTGCACGCGTCCCCAAAAATCGTGCCCCCACCATCTTCTCCAGCCAGCAACGGTGAGGGATCGTCAAAATTGTAAACGTTCACTTCGCAATACCATTGCCGCGCAGCCTCTTGCCCGCCGCGGCTTGGATAGCCAAAGGAAAGATTTTCTCCATAGTTATAGCCTGGATCCGTACCGCATCCATACTGGCTGCTTTGATGACAGAAGAACTCATCGCCGTTGCTGTTTGTCATGGTATGGCAACCTGCGACCCAATTCTTTGCATTGCTTGCAAGATCAGCCGACCAGTTCAAAGCTGGCACGCCGTGTTTCGCTCTCACGGCATTATGCTCGTTGCAGATAGCCAACTCTTCTCCCGCAAGACCCGTGCACCCGCCGGTGGTCGCATCTGGGGGCGGCGCCCCTGCGGACGGCAAAGGTCCGCAAATGAGGCCCAAAGCGTTCACGTGCAGTCCAAATCGCCCCTGAATGCCCGTAGCGGCCTCTCCCGCAGGGCAAATCTGATAGACGGTAGGGAAGAACGGCGCATTTCCAATTTCGATGTTGTGCGTTGCGGTGCCGGTCGTCAATCCGCAGTAGAACGCAATCAAGCGAACCTGCCGGTTTGCCTCGGTGTGCAGAAGCCCCATACCATGGACAATCTCATTGCTTGCGCACGTCTTCGTCAAGGGACTCCCGCCCTCTCCCCCGCGCTTCGGCCCGGGGGGCGGCGGTCCGTATCCAATTGATCCGTCCGGATTTACGGGCGGGCTGCAGAGGATGGCTATCTGGTCCACCCAAGCTCCTGTGCGCGCGCTCGCTCCAGTGAGATAGTGGCCCGTCGGGCAGACATCGCGGAAACCCGCGTCGCCGGACGCGCCAACTGGCGCAAACTCCAGTGCTGCTGCAGGCGGGAAATGTCCGAACGATGAAATTACCAAAGCCGCCAATGCACTGACCTGGCTTTTGCCCAAGAAATGCGCCCGCATGATCATGTCCTTCCCGATAGCCGAATTGGTTCATCGGCGAACTGACGCGGGACTGCCCGCGACACTCGCCGCCATTCACGGGTAGGGAGGCTGGCGGATGCGAGCTTACGTATCGCTTACGTCTGAGAACGGCGCTTTGCCCGGCGGCGGTGCGAGAGTATTTTGAGCTTACCGGAGGCCATCTCGATAAGGTTGTGATCGTCGTCCTATGGGGGTTGCGTCAGAAATGGATTGGAAGACCATGTCGCCCGAGGCGCGCAATCTCGCCTACAACAACGTCGCGCATGTCGGCCCCGATTTCGCCCGACTGAAGAATGAAAGCTGGAGCGCAGCTTCGGCGTTGCTCCGCGCGCAGCATCCGAGACACCTTGATCTGGCCTATGCTCCGGCTGAGCGAACGAAGTGGGATCTCTATCCCGGCGCCGACCCCAAGGCGCCATGTTTCATTCATATCCACGGCGGCTATTGGCAGCGCGGCAGCAAGGAGATATTCGCCTGCCTCGCCGAGGGGGTCTTGGCGAAGGGCTGGTCGGCGGCCATGCCGGGCTACACGCTTGCCCCCGAGGCGAGCCTGACGCAGATCACCAATGAGTTGCGCATGGCGTTCGAATGGCTGGATGCACATGCCGCCGATCACGGCATCGAGGGACCGGCCATCGTCACCGGGTGGTCGGCCGGCGGGCATCTTACGGCATTGATGCTGGAGCATCGAAGAGTGGCCGCCGGCTTGTCGATCTCAGGCGTTTTCGACCTGGCTCACTTGCGCGATTCCCCTCATGTCAATGACAAGGTCCGGCTTACGGAGGTCGAAATCGAAACCCTCTCTCCCTTGCGCCGGCCGGGTGTCGACAAGCCGCTCTCCATCGCCTATGGCACAGGCGAATTGCCGGCAATGATCGCCAGCAGCCGGGACTATCATGCCTACCGGGCGCGCATGCATCTGGCTGGCGACCTGACCCCGATCGCCGACGCCAATCACTTCACGATTCTGGACGGCCTCAGGCGCCCCGACAGCACTCTGACACGCGCGGTCCTGCGCATGGCTGAATAAGAGATCACTTGGCCTGCTGCAGCGGTGACACCGCATAGATCGCGTCCAGTATCTTCACCATCGTCGGCGGTCGAGATGACGCCGCCGGCGGCAAAATAGGCCAACGGGTTTTGCCACGTGTCGTCATTGGGCTTGAGCGTTCCCGCTCTGGCTGCGGCCCGGAGATCCTCCGGATAGCGCGCATCGGCCGGCGCGCCGTGCGCGTAGGGATCGGGGATGGCATTCGATGTGCCGGGCGGCAGCGCCGTATTCTTCATGCCGAGCGGCCCGAACAGACGGTCCCGGAAGACGGCCAGGAGCGGCTTTCCGTCGATCAGCGCCAGGTCCTTCTTGGCATCATTCATCAGCGGTTCATCGGCCTGCGCGTAAACTACCTGCTTGCGTTGCTACATCCTGGGCGGGCCGAACCAGTTGATGGATCTGCCTATGCAGCACAACTCAAACCCGATTATTGCCGTTGCCCTCGTACTGACTTCGTACCTGATGCTCGCCGACGGGCCGCGGCCTGTCTTTGCCGCGGATGAAGTGAAAAAGCCCACCGCTATGCCAAGAATTGTGGGCTGCTCGGACAGCCAGAGGTCGCGGCTGGAAGATGTCTACAAGCGGGCACACGCCTTTGTCTGGCGGACACAAAGGTTTGCCGATGCCCTCAATTCAATAACCCGAACCGAGCGTGAAAGATTGTGGCGGCGCGAGCGCGTCGACAACAACGACAGCGTTTCGCCACATACCTGGTTCGGCTCGTTCGACGGCGAGCGCAGCAACATCATGCGCGAGGGGCTGAAAAAAGCCGAACAACGCTTTCGCGGGGTGGGCAAGGTCAAGATCCGCGAGTTGCGATGTGGCCAACCCATTGCCGCGTCAGCCAACGAACACACCGATGTATGTCCTGCCGTCGGCACGGGGGGCGGGTGGCCAAGCGCCTTCCACGCACCCCCCCGGAATCATCGTGACGTGTCCGTCGTTCTGGAATGCGATGGACAACCCGTTTGAACACCCGGAGGTGCGCAAGGATTATGCGGCCATGACGTTGGTGCACGAGGTGTTCCACTGGCTGAGCATTGACGACTGTCCAAGCCGCCGCATCACCTGCGTCAAGTATGTCACCGACTATCACGGTGATGGTGCGGGTGGCATTCCGGACCAATTCTGGAAGGGGGCCGACCTCGCACGCGAACTTGCCCGCCGCAGCCCGCGCCACGCGACTCGCAACAACGACAACTATGCCAACTTCATTCGCAATGTAGGTACCAGCAAGCCCTATGTGCACGGAGTCTGGAAATTCAAATCGGGTGGATCAGAGGGCGACTACAGTCATGTTCACATGCTGCCCTGGGAGAGTTTCGTGGCGCACTGGGAAGTTCGTGCGCGAGATTACGAGCTGATCGACATTTCAACCTACGTTCATTTCGGCACAAGACTCTATAGTGGACTCTGGCACAGCAATCCCGGCCGCAACGGCGCGCTGTTCTACCTCACCTCTTTTCAGGATTTTGAGAGCAAGTGGCGCGAACTCCAGCCGAGCCAGGAACTGGTTGACATCGAGGTGTTCAAGGATGGTGACCACCTGTCCTATATCGGAGTATGGCGGATTCGGGACGCCGGCGACCGCAATGTCGGCGCGTTTTTCAGCGGACTCAAATGGGACGAGTTCGTCGCACGATGGATGGAGGTGCCGAAGTGGCAGTATCTCGCCGATATCGAGGCCTATCACGACATCGACGGCCAGTTGCGCTTCGCCGGGGTTTGGCGGGCCCGACCCGATACGTCCGACACGGCGCCAAACTCGCTCTTTCGATTTAACGGCCTGCAAGCATTCGCCGACTTCGCTGGACAAAATGCCTCGGGCAATACCCTGATCGATGTCGAGCGATTCTACGACAACGGTCAGGAGGTCTATGTCGGCGCCTGGCGCGGCGGCGGCAACTCCGCGGCGCTGTGGTTCGACCGCGATGCGGACGCGATGTCCGACCACATGCGACAAGAGGACAATACGCAAATCATGACCCGCCTCAATTTCGACCTCGACCTGCCTATGCGGATCAAATGATCCCGGCCCGCTTTGCTCCGCTGAAGCGAAGTCTCGGCTTCGCGAAGGCGAGAGCGGCCCTCGAAGGGTGGCAAGCGGCAAGACCGTGGTCCCTGGATCATGCTTCGAGGCTCCCCCGGCTCAAGCCGGGGTCGCACCTCAGCATGAGGGTGTTTCGGCGGGCCGACTCTTTTTCAAGTCATCACGCTCTGAGCTGCGGCCATGAGTTTCCTGATCATTGCTTGCTCCCTCGCCTGACAGATCGGCAGAGACTACCGCAAACACTCGGCTCTGTCTGTGACCGGAATATCGGCGAGGTTCTCAGCGGAATGAGGCGCGAACCTCATCGACGGTCTGCTTGGAACTCTGGAGGTGAGGATAGTGCCCGATGCCGGCAAGAAGCGAGAGCTCGGCGCCGATCCTGTCGGCGAACTCGATTCCCATATCTTTCTTAATGTAGAGATCCTGTTCGCCCCAAACCACCTTCACGCGGGTCTCGAGCTTCGCCAGTTGCGATTCCAAATGGTCCTGGTCGCGCGTAAAGTGCGCGTAATAGTGGGAGAAAGCGTCCGCCGTCGTCATTGCGCCCTGGTTCCAGCCGCGGGACATGTCGGCCTTGAATTCCGCGGAAATCTCGAAGCGGGCTTCCTTGGGCAAGCCCCTCGTGAAAGCATTTGCCAGGATATCGTCGCGCCGCTGGTTGAACTGGGCGCGGGCCGCTTCCATCGAAGGTCCCGCCTTCAGGCTCTGCAGGGTCTCGTGCATGTAGCCGGGCCTGTCGAATGGGGCGAAATCGCCGACGATGATCGTTCTTGCGATGTCGGGTTTCTCGAGCGCCAGGAGAAGCGCCGGCAGGGCCCCGATATCCGTTGCATAGATCGTGAGCTTGGACGTGTCGATGCCGGCTTTCGCTATGTATTCACCGAGAATATACGCATAGTCTTTGGGCGCGTAGGAGAACCTGTCCGCGGGCGGCCGCGAGGAAAGTCCGTATCCCGGCCAATCGAAAGCGTGGACTTCATAAGTATCGCCGAGGGCGAGTGCCAAATCCTTCCAGGCGTACAGGGTCTCCGGAAATCCATGCAGGAAGAGAACGGTCCCCTTCGGTCTGGCGCTCTGCACCACCATTCTTCTGAGCGTGATGTCCTTGTCGATCTCGAAGAAGCCGATATCGGCTTTCCGAGGAGCATCCTCAGCGTATCCCGATGCGATGGAAGCAGAGAGCATTGCCAGGCCTGCGAATAGGCTGCGCGCTTGGATATTCATGTTCAGCTCCTGTGGTTCACTTGCCCGGTACCAAAAGCGGCTCGTCTTTTTCGGCGATGCCTCTTCACATGAGTCTCCGTTGCGTTGGAACTACTTTGCCGGCCGAAGCGATCGGAAGGCGGTTCGGAGCTCGGCAGCCAGGAGCGCCGGCTGCTCCCAGGCAGCGAAATGTCCGCCCTTCTCGACCTCGTTGAAATAGACGAGGTTCGAGTAGGCCTGTCGGGCCCAGCTCTCCGGCGCCCGATAGACCTCATCCGGAAACACCGAGATCGCGACCGGAAGAGCGATCTCGGAGGTCTTCTGCGCGGCCGAAATTACAACACTTTGACCGGCGGTCTCCCAATAGAGGCGCGCCGCCGAGGTCGCCGTATTGGTCAGCCAGTAGAGCGTGACGTTGTCCAGCACGTCGTCTCTGCCGAGCCGGCGCTCGGGCTCGCCATTGTTGTAATCGAATATCCAGGCCGCGAGCCCGGCCGGGGAATCGGCCAGGGCGTAGCCGATCGTCTGCGGCCTTGTGCCCATGATCGCGCCATAGGCCCGGTATTTCTTGTAGAAGGTGGCGAGCGCGTCGAACGCGGCGCGCTCCTTGTCGGAAAGCTCGGACGGAGCGGGCCTGCCGCCGGCAAGCAGCCCCGCGATATCGGGCGGCACCGTCGCCGGCAGATTGATGTGGATGCCGAGCAATCCGGCCACCGCCTGGCGCGCCATGGCGCTGGATACGGGCGAGCCCCAGTCGCCGCCCTGGGCGACATAGCTTGTGTAGCCGAGGCGCCGCATCAGTTCGGCCCAGGTGCCGGCGATGCGATCGGGGTTCCAGCCCGTCTCCTTCGGCTTGCCGGAGAAGCCGAAGCCCGGCATCGAGGGGATCACCAGATGGAAGGCGTCCGCAGCGCTTGCGCCATGCGCGGTCGGATCGGTGAGAGGGCCGATGATCTTGAGCTGCTCGATCACCGATCCCGGCCATCCATGCGTCACGATGAGCGGCAGGGCATTTTCATGCCGCGAACGGATGTGAATGAAATGGATGTCGACGCCGTCGATCTCGGTCATGAACATGGGCAGCGCATTGAGGCGCCGCTCCACCTTCCGCCAATCATAGTCCGTGCCCCAATAGCGAACGATGTCCTCAAGCGTTGCAAGCTGATTGCCCTGCGAGCGGTCGCTGACCGTTTCCCGATCCGGCCAGCGCGTGGCGGCGATGCGCCGGCGCAGATCGACGAGCTGGGCTTCCGGAATATCGATGCGGAAAGGGCGAATGGCTTCGCCGGCGGGCACCGCCGCCAATTGTGACGGCAGAAGCGGTCCGGCGCCCGCTGCCAGGCCGGCTCCCACGAGACCGAGGAACCGGCGGCGATCCAGCTTGATGATTTCGCCCTTCATGACTCTCTCCCTTGTTTCCAGCCAGCGCCAGGCGCCGAGCTATTGGCCTTGATGCAGGTTGTAGCGAGGGGCGGCGATGGCGCTCGAAACCTTGGCCATCATCGCACGGCGCTGTGCCTCGTAGCGATCCCACTCCGCCTGGTTCGGCAGCGACGGGATGGTGATGGTCTCGCCGAGGTCGAGACCCGCAAGGGCGGCATCGACCAGATCGTCGGCCGACATTACGATCTCCGTCGGAAGCTGGTGAACCGGCTTGCCGGCGACGTCCCAGAACTCGGTGGCCGTGGCGCCCGGCAGGACGGCCTGCACACGCACACCCTTGTCGGCGATCTCGTGGACGAGCGACTGGGTGAGCGCGAGGACAAAGGCTTTCGTGCCGCCATAGACGCCGTTCAGAAGCTCCGGCGCGACCGCGACGGCCGAGGAAATATTGATGATCGTGCCGTTGCCGCGGGCGAGGAATGCCGGCACCACCGCATAGGTCAAGCGCGTCAGCGCCGTGACATTCAGACGGATCATGTCCTCCATCCTGTCGACGTCGGAGGCGACCAGCGGATCGGCGGCGCCGATGCCGGCATTGTTCACCAGTACGGAAATGCCGGCGTTGCTGCGCAGCATGTCCTCGACGCGCCCGAGGTCCGCTGGTGATGTGAGATCGGCTTTGAGGATCTCCACTTTCCGGCCGGTGTCGATGGCGATCCGGCGCGCCAGCGACGCGAGCCGTTCCCCGTTGCGGGCGACAAGGATGAGGTCATGGCCGCGCTTCGCCAGCCTGTCGGCGTAGATTGCGCCGATGCCGGTGGATGCGCCGGTGATGAGGGCGGTGCCTTTGGGCTGGGTCTTCGTCATGTGGGTCTCCTGCGGTTGGTTGTTTCCGTTGCTGAAGCCTGAATAAACCCTTCCATGAATTCTGGATATCCAGCAAAATCGAGACATATCCTTCCAGAAAATGGAAGAGACTCGTATCCTACGCCTTTGTCGTGCCATGGAAGACGCGGATCGTTACGATGACGCCCGCGGTCAGAACGGCGAGACCTCCCATTTCAACGATTGTCGGTAAGCGGCCGTGCACGGCCAGGCCGAATATCGTCCCGAATATGGTTTCCGACACGAGCAGTTGAGCGGAAAGCGCCACCGGAAGTCTTTGCGAAGCAAACGTCCATGCCAGGGCGCCACCAATCGATGCAAAGATCGCCAGTGCAGTGCCCCAAAAATAGAGGGGCGCCGCATTCTCCCAGCCCAGTCCGAGCTGCGGAATATTGAAGACACCCAATGCAAGGCCGATGGGACCAAAGGCCAGCATTTCCAATCCGCCGCCGGCCAGTATCAGGGCGGTCCAGATATGGGCATCGATGCCAGGCCGTGCGGCGAGCGCGCGTTGATTGGCGAGGCCGAACCAAGTCCAAAGCCCGACAGCGGCAATCGCCAACAGGATGCCGATTGCGGGCGATCGAGCCGTCGCCATGCTCGTCACATCGAATATGCTGGCATTGACGAAAGCGAGACCGACCATCGTCAGCAAAACTGAAAATGACAGGGCGCGCCAGGAAACTACTTTCCGGCTCAGATTGCCGGCGATCGCCAGGACGACGGGAACCAAACCGAGAAACGCGGGCGCTATCACGGGCCCTGCAAAAATTGCGGCGCCGGCGACCGTCAGGAAATAGGCGAGATATCCAATGAACCCAAGAAGGAAAGCCGTCAGCCAATCGCTCTTGGTCAGAGCGCGTGTTGCATCCCTCTTGAACAAGAGAAACAGCATCCCGAGCGCCGCTGGAATCACGAAGCGGAACAACGCGAAGTCAAAGATTGAGTAATCACCAATGACAAATGGAACGACGAAGTTGAGGGACCAGGCAAGAGCTCCAAAAAGAGCTGCGAGAACGCCAATCAGGTAAGAATTGTTTGCGAACCGGCCGGCATGGATTGCGCCGATGCCGGCCGATGTGCCGGTGATGACGGCGGTGCCCGTGGACTGGATCTTCGTCATGTCGATCTCCTGTGGCCGGTTGTTTTTCCTTGCTGGATCTCTCGATACCCCCTTCCAAAATCCCTGTGTATCTGGTAAAATCGAGATGTATCCTTCCATAAAATGGAATGAATTATGGATCGGTTCGAGGCCATGTCGATCGTCCTGGCGGTTGCCGAGGCGGGCAGCCTCTCGGCCGCGGCGCGTCGGCAGAAAACGCCCCTGGCAACAGTCAGCCGGAAGGTGTCCGAGCTCGAAGCGCATCTCGAGACCAAGCTGTTCAACCGCTCGAGCCGCGCGCTCGTGCCGACGGACGCGGGGCGCTCCTATATCGCCGCCGCGAAGCGGATTCTCGCCGACATCGCCGAAGCCGAGCGCGCCGCCTCCGGCGAGTACTCGACGCCGCGGGGAGACCTGATCATATCCGCCCCCGTCGCTCTCGGCCGTTTCTACCTGCAACCGGTCCTGACGGAGTTCCTGGCGGCATTTCCGGAAGTCGATGTTCAGCTCAACTTGCAGGATCGGACGGTCAATCTTCTGGAAGAGCACGTCGATGTCGGGCTTCGCCTCGGGACTCTTGCCGACAGCAGCCTGATCGCGGTGAGGATCGGGGAAACCGTCCGTGTGGTCTGCGCCAGCCCCGCCTATTTGAGATCTCGCGGGACGCCCGGATCGCCGGATGATCTCACCGCGCATGATTTGATCAGCTATCCACCGCTTCAGTCGCCGACCCTGTGGAGATTCAAACGAGGCCAGAGCGACTATGCCGTGCCGGTGCGATCGCGGCTCGTCGTGAGCAGTATTGAATCAGCCTGCGACGCAGCACGCGCAGGCATCGGGATCACCGAGGCATTTTCCTACCATGTCGCCGAGCCGATCAAATCCGGAGAGCTCACGCCGCTGCTGCAGGACTTCCAGCCGCCACCGCTTCCGGTCAGCTTTGTGTACTCGCCCAATCGGTTCCTGCCCGCCAAATTGCGCGCGTTCCTGGATTTCATGATGCCGCGTCTGAGGGCACGCCTCATGCCCTGATTCTCTACGTCGTCGCCTGTGCAGTGCGAGTGCGCGGCACGGAGCGGCCGGCGTCGAGCGAGTAAGCCACCAGCATGGGGATGGTGAAGCCGGTCAGGATGATCACCGTGTCGCGGAAGACGCCGCCGCCCCATTCGTAACGCAGGATGGCGCCCGCCGTGGCGAAGAGCGAGCCCGTGCAGAAGACGGGGAGCGAATGGCGCCCCATGACGGTGAGCGGGTTCGATGCCGGAATGCGGCGCAACCATTCGCCGAAGGGCGAGATCATCACCACATAGGAAAGCGCCAATATGTGAAGGATGCGCGGCAAAGCGAGATAGGTCTTGTCGAAATTCCACAGATGCTGCGGGATCAGGGTTTGGGCGGGCTTCCACGCCGAATAGCCGAGCTTGATCCAGGCGCAGGAGAAGACGAGATAGGCGACACTCAGCCAGAAGAGCCGCGGGTCGAAGGCGGGCAAGCGCCCATCGCGCCACCACTGGCCGGCGATGAAGCCCATGACGAAGAGCAGCTGCCACGCAAAGGGATTGAAGAACCAGCCGCCCGGTATCGGATAATTCGGGATGTTGAGGCCATACCAGCCGGCGGCGAGCCAGAGTGCCAGCGACACGGCGAAGAGAAGCTTGAGGCTCACCCGCGCCAGCCACATCATGACCGGCAGCACACCCAGGAAGAACATATACATGGGCAGGATGTTGAAATAGCCGAGCTGATGGCCGAGCAGCACCATGCCGACAAGGCCCGAGGCCGTATCCTTGAAGAGCGGCGTCAGGCCCATATTGTAGATCATGTCGTGGACATAGCCCGGCCGCGCGAAGAAGATGGCCGCGGTGCAGAACAGCGCCAGCGCCATCACCGTCATCAGGATATGGCTCATATAGAGCACCAGCGCGCGCTTCAGCGCGCCCAAGGACGCGTCCCATGTTTCGCCGCGCGAGAAGCGGGTGAAATAGGCGTTGGCCGAAGCGAAGCCCGCGAGCAGGACGAAGATTTCAGCAGCATCCGAGAAGCCGAAATTAGACGTGGTGAAGCTGGCGTAGAGATTGCCCGGAACATGATTGATGAAGATCATGGCGAGCGCCAGGCCGCGCAGGAAGTCGACGCGATGATCGCGCCTCGATATGCGTTCGCTCGGTTTTGACGTCATGACTCTTCCGTTTCGCTTGCGGGTTTTAGAGGGCCCGAACGGAATCATCAAGCGATACGGGCGAGCAAAAGTTCCGTCGCGTCGCCAGCCGGTTAGTCTTTACATCGATCGATCATGGCGCGCGCGGCCTCGTTCGAGGAAGCCATGCCCAGCAGCTTGGGCTCTTCACCGCGAAGATCGATGGCGAAGAGGCGCGAGAAGGACTTGCTCGCATCGGCGCTCTGATAGGATGTGCGGAATATCAGCCCGACCGGACTGGTATTCTCCAGCCTCCACTCGACTCTGTCGCCTTTGCCGACATTGGGGAAATGGCCAGGGGGATTCTCATAGGCTATCGCCTGCTCCAGCGAATGCATCTTTCCCTTGAGCTCGAGCGCATACCATGAGCGGGCATCGTCGGTGACGAGGAACAGCTTCAATCCCGGCGGCGCCTGGCATTCGAAGGCGAACTCGCCTTGGCCCGAGACGATCCTTCGTCCCGCATCGAGAACCGCGACCGGCTTGCATGCCGCTTCGCCGACCGATGTGTAGAGGCTATCCGCGCATCGCGCCGCCAGCGCCGCGCCGCCGACAAGCATCGCATGGGCGGCAAGCAGAGCGCTGCCGGCCAACTTGACCGACTTATGGCGTGAGCGCCACCAGGCGATTCCAGGTAGCCTTTCCGACGATGCCATCTGGGGAAAGACCCTCCCTCCCTTGGAATGCGATCACCGCGCGATGGGTCGCCTGTCCGAATATGCCATCCGGCCCAAGCTGCGCGCCCAGCTTGTTGAGCCGCTTCTGCAGTTCCACAATGTTCTCTCCGCGATCGCCGATCATCATCTTGACCGTCGAAGCCGGCGTGTGGCCAGGCAGGAGCAACCCGTCGTCATGCCACCTCTTTAGCAGCTGCTGGCTGATTTCGAAATGCATCCCGTCTTCGGTCGGGAATGTCGCGCCCCAAAACCACTTGTGACGGTTGAAAATCGGCGCAATCAGGGTAAGGCCGAACTGGACCTTGTTGTTGCCGCGGGCATCGAGCACGCCGCCGATCGTGAGATCGATAGCCGTGCCCCATGAATGATTGCTCACAGAGGACGCCGAGCCCCGCACCAGCCGGCAGCACAGCATTCCGGCGGTGCCCAATGCGGCATGCACATTCGGCTGCTCGGCCTTGATATCGTTCATCACTTTTTTCAACGACTCGACGGCGAGATCGAAGCCCGTGACCTTGAAGGGCCCGACACTGACGCCCGACACGATCCGGGCCTTCAGGCTCGCGTTGGTCATCGGCCGGCAGTCCTGCGCATAGTTCTGGCGCGGATTACCGAGCAGCGACAGCATAAAAGCATTGCGGGTTCCGCTCAGACCTTGATTGACGCCGCTTGGAACCGACACAAGATCCTTCAGCCCTGGCATGCGCATCTCCATCGAAATAGAGCCAGCCCCCTCAGGCTTACCCTAGGCGACGTCGGACACGCAATATGTGACATTACTCACAGCAAACCGCTTTTTCCTTGGGTTAATGTCGCCCCAGACACAGGCGAGGAGACGGCCATGGCTTCGTCAGTACCGAAGAACATGTTCACGGCGGCGGAAATCAGCAAGCATCGCAACACGCTCGACACTTTTACCGACGCCGCGGCCGATTTCCTCGATTGGGTCTATGCCGACCACAAGGCGTTTTTCAAGAAATGGGGCGTTTCCAAGTACTATGGCGACCGCAAGCCCGAGCACCGCACTCACGAGCTGCGCGTCCGGCAGCTCAAGAAGTTCGGTAAGCCGACTTTCCTGGCGGATCAACAGGTTGCCACCGCCTGCATTCTCCTTGCCATGCAATCCATGGAGCGCGGCTTCAATGCCACCGGCATGGCGCCGACCTGGAAGAAGATCGACAATCAACTAAAAATCGACGAGAAGCTCTACGGCACCGATCTTCAGATCATGCTTCAGCAGCTCGGCTGGAAGATCTACTACTGGAATCCCGACCCTTCCAAGAATGCCGAGTGGGATGCGGAGGACCAGGCGTTGACCCCGCTGAAGCCGGGACGCAAATGGATGCCGGTCTGGGGCGGCCACGCGCTGCGCCATGCGAGCGTCAAGAATCAGGGTGTCTACTACGATGCCAAGGTCGACAATTCCACGGCCCTGGTGGGCTTCAAGAAGGTCCAGCCTCCGGCATTCAAGAACGTGCCAATATTCGTCGGCATCGCCCATGCGGGCTACCATGTCTTCCCGGGCCGGAGCGGTGACGTGATCGAAGCCCACTCGATGCGCCAGATGATCGCCGAGGACAATATCGAGGTGGCGCCGTTCAATCCGCTGGCGACGGGCGGCGCACCGCGGTGGACGAAGACCGAGAAATACCGCTCCGGCCTCATCGCCGTGCCGGAGGATTTCTGACAGAGAAAATTTTCGGCCGGTCAGCGCGGGATCCGGCGCTTTGACGTCAGTCCTTTCTTCGCCGGCGGCGCGCGGCGTGAGGTCTGATCCCCTATTTCGATCCAGGCCGGAGCGTGATCGCTCGTCTTTTCCCAACCGCGCACCGCGCGATCGACGCCGCCCGCCGTGAGGCGTCTTGCGAGGGCGCCACTCAACAGGAAATGGTCGATGCGCAGGCCGGCATCGCGGGCAAAGGCGTTCCTGAAATAATCCCAGAATGTGTAGATGCGCTCGGTCGGATGAAGCCGGCGCAGGGCATCCGTCCAGCCCAGCGCCACGAGACGATGGAAGGCGTCGCGCACTTCGGGACGGAAAAGCGCATCGTCCACCCAGCGCTCCGGCTTGTAGACGTCGATATCCGCCGGCATGACATTATAGTCGCCGACCAGGACAGCGGGCAGCTTCGCGGCCTGCAACTCCCCGGCATGGGCGATGAGACGCTCGAACCATTTGAGCTTGTAGTCGAATTTCGGTCCCGGCGCCGGATTGCCGTTCGGCATATAGAGGCAGCCGATCAGGATGCCGTCGATGGCGGCCTCGATATAGCGGCTATGACTGTCGTCAGGATCGCCGGGAAGACCGCGGCGGGTTTCCAAGGGTGCCGCCCCGCGGGCCAGGATCGCGACCCCGTTCCAGCTCTTCTGCCCCTGCCAGATGGCGCCATAGCCCGCCTTCTCGAGCGCTCCTTGCGGAAACTTGTCGTCGGATGCTTTCAATTCCTGCAGACAGACCACATCCGGCTGGGCTTGCGCAAGCCAGCGGAGCAAGACCTGAAGCCGGCCATTGATGCCGTTCACGTTGAAAGTCGCGATTTTCATGCGATCGCCCTCACCCCTGCCCTTCTGCACCGCTCCGAAGCGACATCTTAGCTCAGATTGTGCAAACCGCTTCTGCTCTTCCCATATCTAGGCGAATATTGGCCAAGCGCTGGGAGACGGGCATGACCACTATTCGCCAAGAGAATGCCTTTTGGAGCGATCTCCTCACCAAGATTGCCGAACGCGGCCGGCAGTGGCTCGGCAGGCCGACCGCATCCGATGCGTCATCGCCGGCACGGATGGGCGAGCTCGCCGCCAGCCTCATCTCGACCAAGGGCGAAGCCTCGGGCGTCGCTTTGGCGCAGAGCCTGGTCGAGCAGTGGAAGATCATGGACATGCAAGCCCGCCATGCCTGGTTCGAAATGCTGGCGGAGCGTTTCGGGCCCGACAAGGAGGCGCTTGCCGCAGCCGTCACGGCCTGGCAGGCGGAGCCGACGCCGGAAGCAGCACAGAAACTGCACGAGGCCGCCGAGCCCTTGCGCCAGGAGCTCTTGCGCCGCATCAATCTGGCGCCCGGCGGCACGGCCGCCCTCGTCGACATGCGCGAAACGCTGCTCGGCCTCGTGAAGTCCAACCCCTCGCTCGCCGCGGTCGATGCCGATTTCGTCCATCTCCTCGCCTCGTGGTTCAACCGCGGCTTCCTGCTCCTGCGCCCGATCGACTGGACGTCGCCCGCCGACATCCTCGAAAAGATCATCCATTACGAGGCGGTGCACGAGATCAAGGATTGGGACGACCTGCGCCGGAGGCTCAAGCCCCAAGACCGGCGCTGCTTCGCCTTCTTTCATCCGCAGATGCCGCATGAGCCTTTGATCTTTGTCGAGATCGCTCTCACCTCCGGCATTCCCGGCGATATCGGGCAGCTCTTGAGCGAGGATCGCGCCGCGATCGATCTCAGTTCCGCCGATACGGCCGTTTTCTATTCCATCTCGAACACGCAAGTCGGCTTGAAGGGCGTTTCCTTCGGCAATTTCCTCATCAAGCAGGTGGTGGAGGAATTGCTGCGCGACATGCCTAGGCTCAAGACCTTCGTCACGCTCTCGCCGCTGCCGGGCTTCGCCTCCTGGCTCAAGACCGAGCGGCAGGATGGTGCCACAGCACTCGCCTCCTTGCCGAATCTCGACCGGCTCGCGGCACTCGACGAGAAGGACTGGCACGAGCATCCGGAAACGAGAGCCGAGATCGCGCCCCTCCTCCAGCAGGCCGCGGCCATCTATCTGGTGCAGGCGAAGGCCGCGAACGGAAGGCCTCTCGATCCTGTGGCCAGATTCCATCTCGGCAATGGCGCCAGGCTCGAGCGCATCCATGCTTCGGCGGATCTTTCGCCCCGGGGACTGCGCCAGTCGCATGGCGTCATGGTCAACTATCTCTACGACCTCCCGGCCATCGAAAAGAACCATGAAATCTACGCCGACAGCGGGGACGTCGTGCACTCTTCCGCGGTCAGGAAAATTCTGGCAAGCGACACATCCGCGGCGATAGCCCGCAATGTCCAGAATCTCCTCGGCTCCGAAAAGCCGGGAAAGAAGAGAGCCAACCGCCGATGAACTGGTCCTATGCCGACGATCCGCAGCTGCGCAACCTGCCGGCGCTGGTGCGTCACAAGATGAAGTCCCCCGACAAGATCTTCATCAGGAACGGCGACGGGCGCAACTTCACTTTCCTCGAGATCTGGGCGCTGGCCGGCCAGATGTCGAGCGCGCTCGCCGCGAGCGGTGTGCGGACCGGCGACCGCGTGGCCGTCCAGGTCGAGAAAAGCCCCGAGGCCATCACGCTCTTCCTGGCCTGCGCCAGGCTCGGCGCCATCTATCTGCCGCTCAACACCGCCTATACGCTCGCGGAAGTCGATTACTTCGCCGGCGATGCCGAACCCTCCGCCATGATCGTCATGCCGGAGCGGTTGGAGGCGATGGCAGATCTCGGCAAGCGCCATAAGGTCGGCACCATGCTCTCCCTCGGCATCACGGGCGACGGCACGTTCATGGACAAGTCACGGGCGCAACCCAAGGACTTAACGGATGCCAAGGTCGGTTGGGACGATCTCGCCGCCATTCTCTATACATCAGGCACGACTGGGCGCTCCAAGGGCGCCATGCTCACCCACGGCAATCTCACCAGCAACGCGCTCACCCTCATCGACACCTGGCGCTTCAGCGCAAGCGACGTCCTCATCCATGCCTTGCCGGTCTATCACACTCACGGGCTCTTCACCGCCACGAACACGCTGCTGCTCTCCGGCGGCACGATGCTGTTCCGGCAGAAATTCGACGCCGCCGACGTGATGCGGCTCATGCCCGAGGCCACGACGATGATGGGCGTTCCGACCTTCTACACAAGGCTTCTGCAGCATAAGGGGCTGACCCGCGAAGCAACCGCCCATATGCGCCTCTTCATCTCGGGCTCGGCCCCGCTTCTCGCCGACACGCATCGCGAATTCCGCGAGCGCACCGGTCACGCCATACTCGAGCGTTTCGGCATGACCGAGACCAATATGAACACGTCGAACCCTTACGAGGGCGAGCGCATCGCCGGCACGGTCGGACGGCCGCTCGCCGGCGTCGAGGTGCGCATCAGCGATCCCGAAAGTGGCGAGCCGCTGTCGACCGGCGAGATCGGCATGATCGAGGTGCGCGGTCCCAATGTCTTCAAGGGTTATTGGCGCATGCCGGAAAAGACGGCGTCCGAATTCCGTCGCGACGGCTTCTTTATCACCGGCGATCTCGGCCGCATCGACGAAGAAGGCTATGTGTCGATCGTCGGCCGCGGCAAGGACCTCATCATCACCGGCGGCTTCAACGTCTATCCGAAGGAAGTCGAAAGCGAGATCGACAGCATCGCAGGCGTCGTCGAATCGGCCGTCATCGGCCTGCCGCATCCCGATTTCGGCGAAGGCGTCACGGCCGTCGTGGTGCGCTCGGGCAAGGACGTGCTCGAAAAGGACATCGTCAAGACGCTCGAAAGCCGGCTCGCCAAGTTCAAGCTGCCCAAGCAAGTGATCTTCATCGACGATCTGCCGCGCAACGCCATGGGCAAGGTGCAGAAGAATATCCTGCGCCAGACCTATGCGGATCTCTATCGCTAGAACGTCACCATACTGTTGGCGAAAGCGTCAGCCATAGCGCCGGGCTTCTGTCGTAATTTTAATTACCTCTTTGTAAATACCGCCGGCGCGCTGTTTCGACTACTCTTTCCGATGGGCGGGAGACGGAGATTGATCCGAGAATGTCGATCGCTCCCCAACCACGTCGCGCGCCGCGCCAGGCAAGAGCCTTCGCTGCACCCGACCTGCCCAATCTGATCATCGCAAAATTCTCACCCGTTTACGGCCGCGGAGCAACCGCGGTCGATCATCGTATCGCGTGACATGGAAGAAGCTCGGGACGGCCGAACCCAGCACCGAAAGGCAGTGTGCATGACACGGGTTTTCTTTGGTGGTCCCGACAAGCCGGCCGGCTTCTTGCGCGATCTGCTGGCGCGGCACGTGGACGACGTGCCTCGCGGCGGCGAAATCGTGTGGTCGACATACTATTTCCGCGATCTCGCCTTGGCCGAGGCTCTCATTCGCGCCCGGCACAGAGGTGTGCGCGTCAGGCTCTGCCTCGAAGCGTCCCCCAAGGTGCGCTCCGCCAATGACATGGTCCGCCAAAGACTCGCTTCCCAAGACGGGCTGGGGGAAGGCCTGCGTCCCATACACCATCTGCTTCCGGCACATCTGCATGAGAAGATCTATGTCTTCAGCCATCCGACGCCCTTCGCTTTCGTCGGCTCGTTCAATCCATCGGGAAACATGCCGGAAGACCCGATCGTCATCCGCGAGATCGGCGATCAGGATCGCGGGCATAATTACCTGGCCGCGCTCGACGAGCCGCCGGTCGTCGAGAGCCTGAAGCAGCATGTCCTCTCGCTCTACACCGGCAAGTGGCACATGCTGGAGCACTATACCGGCTCCGCCAAGGAAGACTTGACGGGCGGACAGTTGAGCATTTTCTACTTTCCCCGATCGGACGCGTCCGTCGTCTCGCGGCTGATGAGCGAGCGGCCCTATGAGCGGGTGCGCATCGCCGTGTCGCATTTCCGTGACGGGCATCTGGCGCGCGTCCTTGCCCGCCTGGCGCGAGACGGAACCACCGTCGAGGTGATCGCGCACGATACGCTGCGGCGCGTGCCGCATCGGATCGAAGAGCGCATCACGGCGCAAGGCGCAGGATTCCTTCGCTATGCTCATCCGCTCGGCTTCCCGATGCACAGCAAATTCATCCTGCTCGCGGCGCAGGGCTTTCAGCGCGTGCTCCTCGGCAGCATGAACCTCACGCTGACATCGCGTTTGCTCAATCACGAAATCCTTGTCGTCGCCGACAATGAGCCGGCGGTCTTCGATTTGTTCAATGCCCGCTGGGAGCACATGCTGACGGAGGCCCGGAGCTTCGGCAACGGGCCCGGAGGGCAAGATGGTCGCCCTTCCTAGCCGGCAATCCGCGTGGCGACGGAGCGGTTGGCTGCCCACTCCGTTCAATCGCTGCATCCTCGTCTCGGTGCCGGACCGCTTGGACTATGCCAGGCTCGAACCGCTGCTCGCGTCCATGCGCCGGGAAAGGCTGTCCTTCCTGTTCATTCCCGGCAACAGCGCCGCGCGGCGCGATCTGATCGAGCAGTTCGGCGAGGCGGCCATCGTCGATCCGCCGTGGAACAATCGCCTGAGCAGCCTGATCTTTCTCCTGACCTCGCGCGTCAGGCTCGTCATCGGCATCGATGGCCTCAACCCTCTGCCGCACAGCCTGGTGAAGGAAGCTTACAAGCTCGGCATCGGCATCGCCGTCACCGCGGCAAGCCTGCAGGAAATCGGCGCCGACACATTGAATTTCGTCGATCTTTGGCTGCCGCATGCGGTAGCGGTTGCGCAAGCCCTGCGGGCAAGAGGCATATCGCGCGACAAGATCATCGAGGCTTTGCCTATTCCGGTCCCGCATCCGCTCGCGATCGAGCGCCTCAATTTTCTCATGGGGCGACGGCCGCCCGCCCGCAGCCTGCTCCAGACGCTGATCGCGGAGCGGCTCGACAGCCCGATCGGCCGCACCGCGCTCGGCATGCGGGCCAGACGCGTCGAGACATTGGCGGAGCTCAATGAGCGGCTGGGCCATCCACAAACCATCCTCTGTCTCGGCAATGGCCCGTCATGCGAGGACCCCGCCCTCGCCCGACATGAGTTCGACTGTCTTTTCCGCGTCAATCATCGCTGGCTCGAGCGCGGCCGCCATTGCCGTCCGCAGATGGTGTTCACGGGGCAGAAGCGAACACTGTTCACCGTCCGCAGCAAGCCGATCTTCGCCTTCCAGACCCGGCTCGCGGAGGCGCATCTCGTCACCCATCAGATCTTCAATCCGCTCTGCCGCCCCATGCGCTTCGTGACCCTCGAGCGCCTTGGCGTCCTGGGCGAGCTCGATTGCGACGGTGTCCGTCCGACGAACGGGGCGACCATGCTCGCGACCGCCGTCGCGCTCAATCCGGCCCGCCTCATCATCGCCGGCATCGACCTTTTCGCTGATCCCGCCGGCGCCTATCCGGGCGACGACAAGACCGAGAACGACTATGTCGTCGCCCATGAACGGTCGATCGAAATCGCCTTCATCCTGAAGACCCTCCAGAGCTATGGCGGAGAGCTGATCATCCTGGGCGGGCCATTGGCGACGAAGTGGGCCGCGATGCGGCGCGAGCCGTCGGCGAACTGACTTGGGGGGACGATCCATGGCCCACACCCGCAAGTCCCTGCTTACGCGCCTCGAAACGCTGGTGCAGTTTGCGCTCAATGGTTTTCCGGCGCGCTACTGCCGCAGCAGTACTCTTCAAGATCCGGATTCTCCTGCAGCCTTCATCGCCCAATGTTCCCACAAGGAGTTTCTGAATGGACTGGCGGCCATGCCGGCGGTGCAGCGGGCGATCGTCGTCTTTGTCTGGCCGCCGGCCATGGTCGTGCTCGCCGGCGCTCTCACGCTCGCCAACGGCATCCGCATCGAGCGCCGTTTCAACCGCAGCATCGCCAGGCAATTCGCCGAGCAGATGCGCCTCGCATTCGTCCACGGCGTGTCTCCTGCCCTCTACTATTACTATGAGCTGCATGAACCGGAGAACCGCCTGCGGGTGCACGAATATGTCATGCGGGCACAGCTCAAGCGCGGCGGCAACATTTATAAGCGGCTTTACCTGGAGTGTCCGCAGCGCCGTCAGCGCGCGAGCCTATTGAACAACAAGATCGCCTTCGCGCAATTCTGCCGCGATCGCGATTTGCCGACACCGCGCATCTTCGGCATCGTCGAGAACGGCATCTTCCGACGGGCTGATGCCGAGGACGAGAGCTTGCCGCGGACGAACCTCTTCATCAAGCCGGCGAACGAGAATGGCGGCGACGGCGCCGAGCGCTGGACCTATGGCGACGGCACCTACCGGGGGAAAGATCGCCGCCAGCTCAGCGAGCCGGAGCTCGCCCGTCATCTGGCCCGCGCGTCGCGCTGGGCACCGCTCCTGATCCAGGAGTGCCTGGTTAATCATCCGGAACTGCGCGACCTCACCGCCGGCGCCTTGAGCACTCTCAGGATATACACCTTCCTGAACGAGGCCGGCGAGGTGGAGCATATCTTCTCGATGCTGCGCATGTCGCGGGATTCGAGGCGCATCGTCGACAATGTCTGCCGCGGCGGACTGGCGGCGAAGGTCGATCCGGCTACCGGCACGATCGGCCCCGCCACGGATGGCGGTACGTTGGCGCGCACCGGGTGGCTCGACCGCCATCCCTTCACCGGCGCGCCGCTCTCGGGACGGCCTATCCCGTTCTGGCATGAAGCCTTGGCGCTCGCGATCTCCGCTCACCGTGAAATCGAAGCTCCGTTCATGGTCGGCTGGGACATCGCCATCACCGCGGCCGGACCTGTCATCATCGAAGGCAACAAAGCTCCCGATGTCGATATCGAGCAGCGCCTGAGCGGGCCCTGGGGCAACCAGCGCTTCGGCGAGCTCCTCGCCTATCACCTCAAGAACGCGATGCGCGACATCTCCGTCAGCCTGCCCTGACGCTCAATCGGCCAGCAGCCGGATCAGCCGGTTGGCGCTTTGCAGCCGCGACGAGAGCGCGCGGGCGATCTGGTAGTGGAAGGTCGCGGCCAAGGCCGGCACTTCGCGCTCGATCTCATCCAGCGCGGCGCGGCTCAGCATCCAGGCCTTGATCGGGCTCCTGGCGATGGCCGAGGCCGAACGCCTCTCGCCGCGATAGAACGCCATTTCGCCGAGGATCGTGCCATTGCCGAAAGCCATCAGCTTGACCGGCGGACCGTGGGCGGCCTCCAGGACCACGACTCCCTCGCCTGCCTCGATGAAATAAATGTCGTCGGCGCGCGTGCCCTGTTCGATCAGATAGCTGTCAGGCGCAAATTCGACCTCGGTGAAGTAAGGCCGCATGGCCTTCGCCAGGGTTTCGTCGCCAAGAAAGCTCGCCAGCGATCGGTCGGCGGCGGCAGGTGATGGCAAAGACGGCCCATGCGCATCCAACAGGTGCCGCTCCGCCCATTCGACGGCAGCTTCGAGATCGGGCTCGACTTGGAAGGGCCGTGTCCCGACGTCGAGCCCGCCCTTGAGCAGGCGCGCGGACGTCTCCTCGTTGAGGCCGGCGAAGACCACGACGAAATCGTGGCTGCGCGCCAGCCGCCTCAGCCGGTTGAAGCTCATGATCGCCGAGGAATCGATGCCGGATACGCGGCGAAAATCCAGAATGATGAAGCGCACCGGCACCCCAGTGCCTGCGGCGACACTGTTGGCGATGCGCTGGATGATGCGGTCGCTGGTGCCGAAGAAGACGAAGCCGGAGAGCTTCATGATCACGATCGAGGCGCCGTGATGCTCCATCAAGGCGCGATATTCGTCCGACAGCATGCGGGTCTGATAATCGCGCGCGGTGGCGACGAAGCGCACGCCCTCGACGCGGCTGTACTCGAAGACAAAAAGCAAAAGTGCCGCGAGCAGACCCGTCATGATGCCGGCGGCAAAGCCGGCGGCGACGCCCACCGCAAGGATGATCAGGATGATCGCATGCTCGCTGCGCCGCAAGGTGCGGATCGGGAGGATCACCCAATCGATCAGGCGCGAGACGCCGACCCACATCAGGAGCGCCCCGAAGAGCGGCGCCGGCGCCAGCCCCAGGAGCTGCGGCGCAAAGAGCATCGCGGCGAGCGATACGGCGCCCGTCACAAGGCCCACGGCGCGTTCCGGCGCGCCGAGCCTGACGGCAAGCAGCGTGTTCGAGATGCTGGGAAAACCCGGGACGCCGCCGACGAGGCTCGCCAGCATGTTGCCGATGCCGATGGAGCGGAGCTCGCGGTTGAGATCGACATCGCCTTTGAGCTCGAGCTCGATGCCGCTCACATTCATCATGGCGGCAGCGGCCGTCACCACCACGACGAAGGGCGCGAACAGCAAGCCGGCCCCGACGGCGCGCCAATCCACGGCGGCAAGATCGGCCAAGCCGACCGGCGGCCAGACGACGGCCTGCGTCGGCACGGCCAGGATCCAGCCGAGCTGCTGGAGCTCGGCCTGCGGAGGGCCGAGCGACAGGACCACGATATTGAACAGAACGATGACGATGAGGATGCTGAGCGGCAGCAGCATATTGGACGCGGCACGGGCATAGAGCAGCCGGATGAGCACCACGAAGGCGACGGCGAGACCGACCTTCGCCGCCGCCACAGGCTCGGCCAGCACCGACAATTGCCGGAAGTCCAGGTGATGTCCGAGAGCCGTCTCGAGGCCGCCGATCAGCAAATACCAGCCCGTGATCGCCAGGAACCCGCCGAAGACGGGGAAGGGCACGAAGCGGATGACCCGTCCGAGCCCGCCCTTGCCGAGGAGGAACATCGCAAGGCCGCCGAGCCCCGTGGTGAGGGCAATAGTGACGAGGATGGTGGCGAGGAACGCGGGCCCTTCGCGCACGGATGAAAAGGCAGCCGAGGCCGCGCCGATCACGGTGCCCAGCGCAACGACGGAGATCTCCTGCGGTGAGCTGACCTGTCCGGGAATGCCGCTGATGAAGGTCGTGGCGGCGGACAGCACCGCGGCCGCAAACAGGACGATGCCGACGATGATGGCGATCGAGCTCGCGAGATCGCCGCGGGCCAGCAATGTGGCATTGCCGATCGCCAGCACCACGACCAGGAGGCCGCAGACGAAGCCCGCCGCCGCAATGGCTGCGGCGCGCCTTGCAAGGGAAGGCGAATCCTTTTGCGAAACCGACATAAGCACGAGCCCCCGGCAATTTCCCTCGGACCCACACATGGGTCCGAAGGCGGCTGCCAAGGAACCCGTCCCTCCCCGCGCCTCGGCAGCTCTCGCGGACACTCTACCCTTGGGTCGACAAGGAGGAAATGGATCATTGCTGCGCCAGAGGCCTTGGTCACGGGTGGCCAAAAACCTTCACAAGTTGTAAAAGTTCCCAGACTAAGCTGCTCGTCTTGACCATCACCTTAGGTAAGCAACCCCCTGTCCGTTGAGAGTGAGTAACCGCCATGGCACCCGCAGGCCGTCCCTATTGGAAAGGCTTCATCCGCCTGTCGCTGGTCCAGGTCGGCGTTCAGATCTACAGCGCCGTCGAACCCTCGAGCACCGGCCTCAACCAGATCCACAAGCCTTCCGGCAAAAGGGTCAGCTACACCAAGACCGTGCCCGGCGTCGGCCCGGTGGAGGAGGCCGACATCGTCAAGGGCTATCAAGTCAGCGAAGATGTCTATGTCGTGCTCGAGCCGGATGAGCTCGATGCGGTGCGGCTCGACAGCAAGAAGACGCTCGACCTCCAGGAATTCGTGTCGGTCGAGGACATCGATCCGCGCTATTTCGAGGCGCCCTATTATCTCATTCCCGAAGACGAGTTCCAGACCGAGGGCTATCGCGTCATCCAGGCAGCGCTTGCCTCGAAACGCAAGCTCGGCATCGGCCAGATCACCATGTCGGGCCGGGAATATCTGGCGGCGGTGGGCGCGCTCGATGAGGGCCTTGCACTCTACATATTGCGCTATGCCAATGAGATCCGGGCGGCGGACAAATATTTCGCCGACATCCCGGAAGCCAAGGTCGATCCCGAAATGGTCGATCTCGCCACCAAGCTGATCGCCGACAATACCTCCAAGTTCAATCCCGGCCAGTTCCACAACACCTATGCGGTCAGATTGAACGAGCTCGTCCAGCAGAAGGCCAAAGGCAAGAAGCTCGTCGTCAAGGCCGAGGAAGACCGGCCGAAGGGCTCGAATGTCGTCGACCTCATGGATGCGCTGCGCAAGAGCGTGAAGGGCGACAAGTCGAGCGACAAGCCGGCGCCCGCCAAGAAGGGCGGCGGCGGGCGGAAGAAATAGCGCGCCGCCCAACTTTGCGACGCTGCGCCAATTTGACAAAAGGCCAATTCCCCGCTTTGAGAAGCTGGACAGCCCAAACAATGTCCAGCGAGGTTCATGATGGCCGATGATTTCCGCACCTTGAGCGAGCTCTTCGGGTGCGGTTCTGGTGATGCCCCCGCCATTTCAGCTCCCGGTCGTCCGGCCTTGACCTATGAGGGGTTGCGACGGCTCGCGGCCACAACGACGAAGACCTTGAACGCATTGGGCATCGGCCGCAACGACCGGCTCGCCATCGTGCTGCCCAACGGTCCCGAAATGGCGACGGCGTTCCTCGCGATCGGTGCCGCCGCCACGACGGCGCCGCTCAACCCTGCCTACAAGGTCGAGGAGCTCGATTTCTATCTCAAGGATCTCGCTGCCAAGGCGCTGATCGTCGATGCCGAAGGCCATGCGGCGGCCGAGCAGGCGGCCAGGCAGCTCGGCATTCCGGTGCTGCGCCTCGTCACCGACAAGGCGACGGCCGCCGGCGATTTCCGCCTCGAGGGCCAGAGTCTCGGCAAGGCGAAGCTCGAAGGACCGGCGGAGCCCGACGACATCGCGCTCATCCTTCATACGTCCGGCACGACATCACGTCCGAAGATCGTGCCCTTGAGCCAGGTCAATGTCACGGCCTCGGCGCGGCATATACGTGCATCGCTGGCGCTGACCAACGCCGATCGCTGCCTCAATGTCATGCCGCTCTTCCATATCCACGGCCTCATCGCCGCCGTGCTCTCCTCGCTTTCGGCCGGCGCCTCGATCTTCTGCACGCCGGGCTTCAATGCCCTCAATTTCTTCAGCCTGCTCGATGAGGCGGAACCCTCCTGGTACACGGCCGTGCCGACCATGCATCAGGCCATTCTCTCGCGTGCTTCGCGCAATGCCGACAGCATCGCAAAGGCCAAGCTGCGCTTCGTCCGCTCCTCCTCCTCATCGCTGCCGCCGCAGGTGATGGCCGAGCTCGAAAGCGTCTTCGGCTGTCCGGTGATCGAAGCCTATGGCATGACGGAAGCGGCGCATCAGATGGCCTCGAATCCGTTGCCGCCCTTGAAGCGCATCGCCGGCAGCGTCGGCCTCGCGGCGGGACCCGACGTCGCCATCATGGACAATGCGGGCAAGCTGCTTGAGGCCGGCGAGACCGGCGAGATCGTCATCCGCGGCCCCAATGTCACCAAAGGCTACGAGAACAACCCGAAGGCCAATGCGGAAGCCTTCGCCCATGGCTGGTTCCATACCGGCGATCAGGGCACAATGGATGGTGAGGGCTATGTGCGCATCACCGGCAGGCTCAAGGAGATCATCAATCGCGGCGGCGAAAAGGTGTCGCCGCGCGAAGTGGACGAGGTCCTGATGGATCATCCGGCGGTGCAGCAGGTCGTGACCTTCGCCATGCCGCATGACAAGCTCGGCGAAGAGGTCGCCGCGGCCGTCGTGCTGCGGGAAGGCCAAACGGCGAGCGAGCGCGAGATCAGAGACTTCGCGGCGAGCCGGCTCGCGGGATTCAAGGTGCCGCGCAAGCTCGTCTTCCTCGACGAGATCCCGAAGGGCGCCACTGGAAAATTGCAGCGCATCGGCCTCGCGGCAAAGCTGGGGCTCGGCTGATGCGCATTTGCGTCTTTGGCGCCGGCGCCATTGGCGGGCTCGTCGGCGCGAGGCTCGCCCGGCAAGGCGACGCGGAGGTAAGCCTGATCGCGCGAGGGCCCCATCTCGCCGCCATGCGCGAGAACGGCCTGACGCTCAAGGACGAAAGCGGCGAGACCAGGGTGAAGGTGCAGGCCACCGACAAGCCCCAGGAGCTCGGCCCTCAGGATTACGTGTTCCTGGCGCTGAAAGCGCATTCGCTGCCCGGCATCCTCGACAGCCTCAAGCCATTGCTCGGACCCGACACGGCGGTGGTCACCGCGCAGAACGGTGTCCCCTGGTGGTATTTCTACAAGCATGGCGGCGTCCATGAAGGCTTGCGGGTCGAGGCCGTCGATCCGCAAGGGCGATTGTGGGACGGAATCGGACCCGAGCGGGTGATCGGTTGCGTCGTGCACCCCGCCGCCGAGATCGAAGCGCCCGGCATCATCCGTCATATCGAGGGCGACCGCCTGCCGCTGGGCGAGCCTTCGGGCGAGAAGACAGAGCGCACCGCGAGTTTGGCCAAGGCGCTCATCGCCGCCGGATTCAAGGCGCCCATTCGCCCGCAGATCCGCAATGAGATCTGGGTGAAGCTGTGGGGCAATCTCTCGCTCAACCCGGTGTCGGCACTGACCGGCGGAACGCTCGAGCAGATCTGCCGCGATCCCGGAACCCGCGCCATCATCCGCGCCATGATGGTCGAGGCCGAGGCGATCGGCAAAAAGCTCGGCGCCAGCTTCGGTGTCGATGTCGATCGCCGCATCGCCGGCGCCGAGGCGGTGGGCGCGCACAAGACCTCCATGCTGCAGGATCTTGAGCTCGGCCGGCCGATGGAGGTCGATGCGCTGGTGACGGCGGTGCAGGAGCTTGGCCGTCTCACCCAGACGCCGACACCGACGATCGATATCGTGCAGTCGCTCATCAAGCAGCGCGCCGAACTCGCCGGCTGCCTCTAAGTAATCACCACACAAAAATTTGTTCCCGCGACTCTCGCGAATTTGGGTCGAATTTGCGTGCAATCTGGAACATTCCCTTTGCCGCCTCGTTAGTGTTCCGCCGTTCGTGAACATTGTCTGGAGGAGTTTGGGAATGGATCGAAGAGTGCTTGTAAAGAGTCTGTTTGGCATCGCCGGCGCGGGCGCACTTGCCGTTATGCTGCCGCCCCAGGCCGAGGCATTGGTAGGTCTGCGACCGAATGATCCCGCGCCAGATTCGAATGTCCTTCCCGATCTCGAAGAGCTGAAAGCAGGCCCGGAAGGCAGCGAGGCGTCGGAGGAAGGCGTACAGCTTGCGCAATATTACTATCGGCGCCGTCGCAGACGTCGCCGCCGCCATCGGCGGTATCGCTGGCGCAATTACTGCCGGCGTTATTGGAACGGCTGGCGTTACCGCAGCCGTTGCCGCCGCAGGCGAGTTGGGTTCTGGATCTGGCTCTGATGATGTAGGCGAGGAGCGAACCACTTCGGGGTTCGCTCCTCTTGCACTATTTCACGGGCTCACCAGCCCGAGCAGCACCTGATAGGCATCCTCGATATCGGCACGCACCGCATCGGCGACCTGCTTCTCGTTGCGCGCCTTCAACCCGTCGACCATTACCTGGTGATGGGTGTTCGAGACTTCATAGTTGCCCGAGCCGCGCAGCAGGTTGAAATACGGGCTGATCTGCAGCCAGAGATCCTCGATGATGGTGATGAGCCTCTCGGAGCGCGCGGCGCGATAGATGGCAAAATGGAAAGCGTGGTTGGCCCGGAGGAACGAGCGGACATCGCCCTTGGCATTGGCCAGCCCGAGCTTGCGATAGACGTCCTCGATGCCGAGCAATTCCGCATCGGTGATGTTGCGCGTCGCCCAGGTCGCGGCCAACCCCTCGATCTCGCGGCGGACATTGCGCAGGTCGTTGAGGCTCGCGCGGTTGAGCCGCGGAATGCCGATCGAGCGGCCCGACACCACCGTCAGGGCCTTGGCGGCGGTCAGGCGCTTGAGCGCCTCGCGCACCGGCATGTGGCTGACCTCGCAGGCATCGGCCAGCGACTGGATGGTGACGAGCTGGCCCGGCGCGATCTCGCCGTCGAGAATGAGATCGCAGACCCGGCGATAGACCCGGTCCTGCAAGGTCTCGCGATTGAGAGGGACAACTTTCAGACTGGTCTTGGTGTGGGGAGCGCCTGCCATTTCCCTTGTCCGCCATCAGGCCTGTCGACCTGACATTTCATGAAGATTCGTCTCGAGAGCAAGCATGGCTTGCGCCCGTCTTTCGCGAAAATTTCTACAACCAAAAATAAATCATTGATCTTTGATCAAAACAAGGAAATTATCCTGCCCTCATCCCCGGAAAGATCAAGAGAAACTGGGGAAGACGGCCGTTCAAACTCAAGGGAGGTTACCAAATGAGGATTTCTGCCCGGCTCAAGAAACTTGCTCTATCGACGGTGATGGCCGCTGGCCTCATCACCGCCGCCGGCACCGCCGATGCCGCCGAGAAGCACAAGATCTTTCTCAGCATGAGCTTCATCGGCAATGACTGGCAGGCGGAAGCGGCCAATATGGTCAAGGCGATGGCCGCCCATAAGAGCATGGCCGACAAGGTCGACCTGCAAGTGCAAGTGGCCGGGCCCAATGCGCAGCGCCAGATCCAGCAGATCAATGCCATGGTGCAAGCGGGCGCCGAGGCGATCGTGATCTTCCCGATCTCGCCCACCGCGCTCAATCAGGTGGTCAAGAACGCCTGCGACAAGGGTGTGAAAGTCTTCGCCTATGACGCCGAGATCACCGAGCCCTGCGCCTACAATATCTCGATCGACCAGGAGGAAGCGGGCCGCGTCACCGCCGAATGGCTGGTCAAGAAGCTCGACGGCAAGGGCGACATCGTGCTCATCACCGGCGTGCCCGGCACCTCGGTCGACAATCTGCGCACCAAGGCTGCCAAGGAAGTCTTCGCCAAGAACCCTGGGATCAAGATCGTCGGCGAGTCGGTCGGCATGTGGAGCCAGGCCGTCGCACGAACCGAACTGTCGAAGATCACGGCGACGCGCAACTGGGACCAGATCAGCGGCCTGTGGATGCAGGTCGGATGCTTCACCGCGAATTCCATGCAGCTCGAGGCGGGCAAGAAGCCTGAGCAATTGCTGCCCTGTGCCGGTGAAGGATCGAATGGCGGCCGCGTCCAAATGCTCCCCATCGGCACCGAAGTGGAAGGCGCTGCCTCACCCTATGCGCCGCTCGGCGCGCCGCGCATTTCCTATGCATCGCCGCCCTATTCCGGCGGCCTGGCTTTGAAGCTCGCGGTCCAGGCGCTGGAAGGCAAGGAGGTGCCGAAGAAGGTCACGCTGCCTTTGCCGCTCGTCACCAATGAGACGATCAAATTGTGCAAGGAAGGCACCTGGCAGGAAATGAAGGACGGCTGCAATGCCTTCCTGCCTTCGCTCGTCTCCAATCCGGGCTGGTTCGCCTCGATCTTCTCCGAGGAAACCCCGGAAATCGGCCTCAACGCCGCCCTCGTCGGCCAGCCGGAAAACTGAGACACTGTCTTTTGAGGGGCGGTCGGGACCGCCCCTCTCGGGACATTTTGCCTTTTAGTCGTCGATCATGACCCAGCCCATGAGCAGCGCGAAACCTGCAATCGCCATGAATGGCGTGCGCAAGGCCTTCGGACCGACGGTCGCGGTCGATGACGTGTCCTTCACTATCGAATCCGGCAGCGTGCATGCGCTTCTCGGCGAGAATGGTGCCGGCAAATCGACCGTCGTCAAACTGCTCTCCGGCCTCGTCCAGCCGGATTCGGGCAGCATCGAAATCGCAGGAAACACAGTCAGCCTCGCATCGCCGAGGGCGTCGCACCGCCACGGCATCCAGACGGCCTTCCAGGAAATGACCCTGGTGCCGGACCTCTCCGTGCTCGACAATATGATGCTGCCCTATGCACCGATCGGCATCACCGGAACCATCAAGCGCCGGGCGGCGCGCGCCCAGATCAACAAGCATTTGCAGCGCATCGGATTCAGCATCGATCTCGACGCGCTGGTCGGCGAGCTCGACCTGGCGCTGCAGCAGAAGATCGAGATCGCGCGGGCGACCTATCGCGATCCCAACATCCTTCTGCTCGACGAGCCGACATCGACCTTGTCGGGCGGCGATGTCGACTGGCTCGGCCAATTGATCGCTGAGCTCAAGCAGGCCGGCAAGACCATCGTCTTCATCTCGCACCGCTTGCGCGAAGTGCGCGCCTTTTGCGACAGCCTCACCATCCTGCGCAACGGCCAGCACATCATGACGGGTGCGGCGAGCGACATCTCCGACAAGGACGTGATCGAGAAAATCGTCGGCCGGTCGATCGCCCAGACCTTCCCCGAGCGCCCGACGGATCCCTCCGTCTTCGGCCAGCCTGTGCTGTCCGCCCGCCAATTGAAAGCCGGCGACCGGCTCGAAGAAGCGAGCTTCGACCTGCGCAAGGGCGAGATCCTCGGTATTGCCGGGCTTCAGGGCATGGGTCAGCTCGACCTGTTCCATGCCTGCTTCGGCATGGCGGACATCACCCGGGGCGGCATCGAAGTCGACGGCCGCCCGGTCGCCATCACCTCGCCGGTCGATGCCATGCGGCCCAATATCGCCATCGGCTTCATGCCCGAGGACCGCAAGACCGAAGGCCTGTTCCTCAAGCTCGACGGCAAGGCCAATGCTTCGCTTCCCGTCATCGATCGTTTCGCGCGCAAGGGCCTCATCGATGCCGACGCAGAAAGAGCCGCCGTCGCCCAGGCTTTCGGCACGGTCGACGTGCATGAGCGCGCGCTATGGACCAGGGCCGGCGCCTTCTCGGGCGGCAACCAGCAGAAGATCGCGATCGCCAAATGGCTGGTGGCGCAAAGCCGCATCCTGCTGCTGTTCGATCCGACGCGCGGCATCGATGTCGGCACCAAGCATGAGCTCTATGTCATGATGCGCGATTTCACCAATCAGGGCGGCGCCATTCTGTTCCATTCGACCGAGATCCCCGAGCTCGTCCATCTCTGCGATCGGGTTCTGGTGCTTTATGCCGGCAGGATCGTCGCCGAGATCGACGGCAAAGGCTTAAGCGAGGGCGCCATCATGCGCCCGGCGCTCGGCCATGAGGACGCCAAGAGCCATGAGGCCGCGGCATGAGCATGGCGGTCGCAGCGACCTCTCCCTCCCGCCGCTTCATCTCGACCCATCGCGGCGTCGCCATCGCGGCCGCCGTGTTCCTGGTCCTGATCGCTATCGTCGATTTCATCAGCGCCGGTCCCCTCACCTATTTCGACATCTCGTTCCTGGCGAGCGGCGGGGCGGCTTCGGCGCTCGCCGCCATCGGCCAGACGATCGTCATCCTCTCCGGCGGCTTCGATCTGTCGGCCGGCGCCGTCATCTCGCTCGTCAATGCGGTCATGGCGCGGTCGATGGATCCCATGGATATGGAAGCGAGTGTGCTGCTGTGGACGCTGGTCGGCGTCGGCATCGGCATGGCGACGGGCGCCGTCAACGGCTTCTTCATCGCCGTTCTCCGCCTTCAGCCCATCGTGGTGACGCTCTCGACCATGTTCATCATCCAGGGCGTCACGCTTCTGGTGATGGACAAACCCGGCGGCTTCGTTTCGCCCTCGCTCGGCACCTTCTATCTGGGCGATGCCATCGTCGGATGGCTGCCCATGCCCATCGCCGTGGTGGGCGCGGTGCTGCTCGCCTGGGGCTGGCTCAAGAACACCAGGCTCGGCACGGCGATCTATGCGGTCGGCAGCGATCCCGATGCGGCGGCCGCGGTTGGCGTCTCGACCGTGCTCACCCGCTTCCTCGTCTATGTGATCGCCGGCGGATGCTATGGCCTGGCCGGCGTCTTCATCAGCGCCCAGACCGGCAGCGGCGATCCGCTGGTCGGCAATCCGCTTCTGCTTTCGATGTTCGCCGCGGTCGTCGTCGGCGGCACAAGGCTCGGCGGCGGCAAAGGCGGGCCGCTCGGCAGCGCCATCGGCGCCTATGTGCTGATGATCGTGGTCAATATCCTGCTGGTACTCAATGTATCGGCCTATTATTCGACCATCGCCGAAGCCTTGATCCTTATCCTCGCGGTGCTGGCGGGATCGATCTCGCCGACATCGACCTTGGCGCAGCAGCTTCGCACCTTGCGCACGCGGCTGCAGGCACGCCAGGCCGGACGGCTCGCCTCGCAACTGCCGGCAAGGGACCAGAGGCTCGCCATCGCCAAGCCGAGCAAGGCATCCGTCTCGGTGGCGCAGCCCTCCTTTCTCACCCGCAATGCCGAGATCCTGCGCTACGCCCTTCCGGCCTATGTCTGCTTCGCCATCGTCGTCCTGGTCACCCAGTTCTGGCTCGGCGGCGCCATCCTCAATCCGGGCTATTGGAACTCGCTGATCGTCCTCTCCTCGTTCCTCGCGATCATGGCGCTCGGGCAAGGCACCGTCATCCTGACCGGCGGGCTCGATCTCTCGGTGCCCTGGACCATTGGCCTCTGCGGCATCCTGCTCGCCGGCATGGTCAAGGGCTCGGATGCGGCTCTTCTCTATGCGCTCCCGACCGTGCTGCTGCTCGCTTGCCTGATCGGTCTCGTCAACGGCCTCGGCATCGTGTTCCTCGGCCTCTCGCCGATCGTCATGACGCTCGCCACCAACGGCCTGCTCCAGGGCGCGGCCCTCCTCTATTCCAACGGCACGCCCGACGGCTTCTCCTCGCCGATGCTGCGCTGGTTCATGACCGGCAAGATCTGGATTTTTACGCCCGTCGTCCTCTTCATGGTCGCCTTCGTCATCGGCGCCGTGGCACTGCTTGGCAGGACGCCATTCGGCCGGCGCGTCTATGGCATCGGCAACGGGGTCAGGGCGGCTGAGCTTTCCGGCATCGCCGTCGGGCGCACGCTGGTGCTCGTCTATATGCTGTCGTCGCTCTGCGCCGGCTTGGTCGGCGTGCTGCTCACCGGCTTTTCCGGCCAGGCGAGCCTCGGCATGGGCGATGACTATCTCCTGCCCTCGATCGCCGTCGTGGTCGTGGGCGGCGCCCTCATCACCGGCGGGCGCGGCCATTATCTCGGCATGCTGGGCGGCGTCCTGCTTCTGACCGGCTTGCAGACCTTCCTTGCCGGCACGACACTGCCCTATGCGACGCGCGCGATTCTCTTCGGACTCGTGGTGCTGGGAGCGGTGATCGCGCTGCGCGACAGAAAAACTTAAGGAGACTTTCATGAGCAACAAGGCCCCCGACTCGGCCGCCCAATTCCTTGCCGGGATAGAAGGCCAGCGCGTGCTGATCACCGCCGGCGCTTCCGGCATCGGCTTCGCCATCGCCAGCACGCTCGCCGCCTTGGGGGCGCGGATCGTGATCTGCGACATATCGGATGAGGCGATCGCCGAAGCGAAACGGGCTTTGCCGAAGCTCGTCGCCTGCAAGGCCGATGTCGCCGATGAGGCCGATGTCGACGCGATGTTCAAGCTCGCGGCCCGCGAATTGGGCGGGCTCGATGCGCTGATCAACAATGCCGGCATTGCCGGGCCGACCGGCGCCGTCGATGAGATCACGCCCGCCGACTGGCGGCGCTGCATCGATGTCTGCCTCACCGGCCAGTTCCTTTGCGCGCGCCTCGCCGTGCCGATGCTGAAGGCGGCGGGCGGCGGCTCGATCGTCAATATGTCCTCGGCCGCCGGACGGCATGGCTATGCGTTCCGCTCACCCTATTCCTCGGCAAAATTCGCCGTCGTCGGCTTCACCCAGAGCCTTGCCAAGGAGCTCGGACCATCGCTGATCCGGGTCAATGCCATTCTTCCCGGCATCGTCGAGGGTCCGCGCATCGACAGAGTGATCGCCGCGCGCGCCAAGCAGATCGGCATCAGCCATCAGGAGATGGAAAGGCGCTATCTCGAGCGCGTGTCGCTCAGGCGGATGGTGAGCCCCTACGACGTCGCCAGCATGGTGGCGTTCCTTCTGTCCGATGCCGGCATCAATGTTTCCGGACAATCCCTCGGAGTCGATGGCAATGTCGAAACTCTCTGAAAAACCAGCAACCGCGATCATCGGCTCGGGCTTCATCGGCCGGGCCTGGGCGATCAGCTTCGCCCGCGCGGGGTCGAGCGTCCGGCTGTGGGACCAGCAGGATGGCGCGCCGGAGAAGGCGCTCGACTATATTTCGGGCGTCCTCGACGATCTCGCCCGCAACGATCTCCTGAATGGCCAAACGCCGGACATGGTGCTCGCCCGTATCAAGCCGGCCAAGACACTCGAAGAGGCCGTGGCCGAGGCAAGCCATGTCCAGGAGAACACGCCCGAAGTGCTCGACACCAAGATCAAGGTGTTCCAGAGGCTCGATGCCGCGGCACCGCCCGAAGCGGTGCTGGCGAGCTCGACCTCGGCCCTCTTGCCGTCGCGCTTCACCGAAGGCCTCAAAGGCCGGCATCGCTGCGTCGTCGTCCATCCGATCAATCCGCCCTATCTGATCCCGGCCGCCGAAGTGGTGCCGGCCCCCTGGACATCGGCCGAGACGATGGAGCGCACCAGGCAATTCCTCATCTCAGCGGGCCATGCGCCGCTGGTGATGAAGAAGGAGCTCGACGGCTTCATCATGAATCGCATGCAGGGCGCCCTTCTCGAAGAGGCCTTCCGCCTCGTCGCCGACGGCTATGCCAGCGTCGAGGATGTCGATATCGGCATCCGCGACGGTCTCGCCCTGCGCTGGTCCTTCATGGGTCCCTTCGAGACCATCGACCTCAACGCGCCGGGCGGCGTGCGCGACTATGCCGAGCGCTATCAGGGCATCTACGAGAACCTGTTCCCGCAAATGCAGCGCCGGGTCGACTGGGCGGGCGCGGTCATGGACACGATCGAGCCGGAGCGGCGCAAGCATGTGCCGGCCGACCGGCTTCAGGAGCGCCAGATGTGGCGCGACAAGAGATTGATGGCATTGGCCGCGCACAAGAAGCGCGCCGCAAAGGAGATCGGAAATTGACTGCGACTGACACACATAAGGGCAAAGTCATCATCACTTGCGCGGTGACCGGCGCCATCCATACGCCGACCATGTCGCCCTATCTGCCGATCACGCCGGACGAGATCGCCAGCGAGGCGATCGCGGCGGCGGAAGCGGGTGCTGCCATCCTCCACCTCCATGCGCGCGACCCCGAGACCGGCAAGCCCGATCAGACGCCGGAAGCCTTCCAGCGCTTCCTGCCGCGCATCAAGCAGGCGACCAAGGCGGCGATCAACATCACCACCGGCGGCAGCCCCTATATGAAGGTCGAGGAGAGGGTGAAGCCTGCGGCCCAGTTCAAGCCCGAGGTCGCCTCCCTCAATATGGGCTCGATCAATTTCGGCCTCTATCACCTCGTCGCCAAATACAAGAGCTTCAAATTCGACTGGGAGAAGCCGCATCTCGAAGCGACGCGCGATCTCGTCTTCCGCAACAGCTTCAAGGACATCGAATATATCCTCGAGACCTGCTACGGCAACGGCACGCGCTTCGAGTTCGAATGCTACGACATCGCGCATCTCTATAACCTCGCCCACTTCGCCGATCGCGGCCTCGTCAAGCCGCCGCTCTTCGTGCAGTCGGTCTTCGGGCTCCTGGGCGGCATCGGCAGCCATCCGGAAGACGTCGCCCATATGAAGCGCACCGCCGACCGTCTGTTCGGCGCGAGCTATCGCTGGTCGGTGCTGGGCGCCGGCGCCGCGCAATTGCGCATCGCCGCACAAGCAGCCGCCCTTGGCGGCAATATCCGCGTCGGCCTCGAGGACAGTCTGTGGGCCGGCAAGGGCAAGCTCGCCACTTCCAATGCCGAGCAGGTGGCGCTGGCGCGCAAGATCATCGAGGGCCTCGGCATGCAGGTCGCGACCCCGGACGAAGCCCGCGAGATCCTGGCACTCAAGGGCGGCGACAAGGTTTCCTTCTAGGAGGACGTAGCATGCTGCGCATCGAGATTTTCAGCGAGGACCGCAACGCGCTCGGCGAAGGCCCCTTGTGGGACGTGGCGGAGCAGCGGCTCTACTGGATCGATTCCTACAAGCCTGCCGTCTATTCCGCTGATGTGAAAGGCGGCGACCGCAAGGAATGGCTCCTGCCCGAGCCCATAGGCTCACTCGCCTTGCGCGAGACAGGCGGCGCCATCGTCTCCTTGCGCAGCGGCTTCCATGCCCTCGATTTCAGGAACGGCAAGGTCACGCTGATCGCGGAGACGCAGCCGGGCGAGCTTACCCCCCGCATGAATGATGGCAAGGTCGACCGCCAAGGCCGATTCATCGCCGGCTCGATGGATTTCGAGGAACGGAACGGCGTCGGCAAATTGTTCCGGCTCGATCCCGACCTCAGCGTCCATGAGCTCGACCGCGATATCATCTGCTCCAACGGTCCCTGCTTCAGCCTCGACGGGAGGACGCTCTATTTCGCCGATACCGGCAAGAGGGTGATCTATGCCTATGACTACGACACTGAAACGGGTGGGGTGCGCTCGCGCCGCGTCTTCACCAGCTTCGAGAATTTGCGCGGCCTGCCCGACGGCGCGACGGTCGATTCTGAAGGCTATGTGTGGAGCACGGAGGTCTATTCGGGCCGGCTCATCCGCTTCGACCCGAACGGCGTCGTTGACCGCATCGTCGGCCTGCCGGTGCAGTCGACAACCAGCCTGATCTTCGGCGGGCCCGATCTCGACATCGCCTTCGTCACCTCGATGGCGCGGCCGTTCAACCACCAATACCACCGCGAGCGCGAGGCGGGATGCGTCTTCGCCGTCCACGGCCTCGGCGTGCGCGGTTTGCCCGAACCCCGATTCAAAGGATAATGGGAGGATCTCATGAAGATCGAAGTGCTGGTCGATGTGAAGACAACGCTGGGCGAAGGCCCCTTATGGGATGTCGAGCAGCAACGCCTCTACTGGATAGACGCAGCAGGCATGCGGGTCTTCCGGGCAACCGCACAGGGCACCGAGATCCGCGCCTGGGACGTGCCCTCGCGCGTCGGCTCGATCGCCATCCGCAAGGACGGCAAGGGCGCGATCTGCTCCCTGGCGAAAGGCTTCCATGCGCTCGATTTCACGACGGGGGATTGTCCTCTCATCGCCGAGATCGAGCCGGACACGCCCACCAACTGGATCAATGACGGCAAGGTGGACCGCAAGGGGAGGTTTTTTGCCGGCACGATGGACAGCCAGGAATCGGGACCCAGCGGCGCGCTCTATCGTCTCGATCCCGATCTCACAGTGACGAAAGTCGAAACGGGCATCATCGTGTCGAACGGGCCGTGCTGGAGCCCCGACGGCAACATCTTCTATTTCGCCGATTCCTGGTCGGGCGAGATCTGGGCCTATAACTATGACCAGAAGACGGGCGCGGTCTCAAACCGGCGCACTTTCGCCAAGCTCGACACCTCGACGGGCGGCGCCGCCGACGGCTCGACCGTCGATGCGGAAGGCTGCCTGTGGAACGCCCAGGTCTATGACGGCAAGGTCATCCGCTACACACCGCAGGGCGTGGTCGACCGGGTCATCGACATGCCGGTGAAGAAGGTGACCAGCGTGATGTTCGGCGGACCGAAGCTCGATGTCCTCTATGTGACGTCGATGGCGAAGCCGCCGCTGCCGCGCTTCCCGGGCGACGGCGTCCTGCGCGGCAGCCTCTTCGCCATCACCGGTCTCGGCATCAAGGGCGTTCCGGAGGCAAGGTTCGCCGGCTAAGCGGCGGTTGGCGGCATCACCTGGACCAGCTCGATGGTGAAGCCGTCGGGATCGCGCAGATAGAGCGCCAGCACTTCACCGGCCACGCCGCCCTTGAAGGTGACGGGCTCCGACACGATGGTGACGCCGGCGCGGCTCAAGCGCTCATAATCCTCGCGAATGGACGTGGTCTCGAGCGCCAGATGCGCCGAGCCCGTATCGCAGGTGCGGATGGCGAGACGCAGGCCGCGCGGATGGCGATATTCGATGAGCTCCAGATGATGGCCCGATATGCCGACGGGCGCGCCGGGCAGGCGCAGGAACGCGATGCGCAGATCGGCCTTGGGGAAGCCGACAACCATCTCGATCTCGACGCCCTGGCGCTCGCGCGTGCCGACAAGCTCGAACCCCAGGTGATCGCGATAGAAGGCCACGGAACGGTCGAGATTGTCGACCGTCCAGGACGTATGGAACACACTCTTCAGCATAAGCTTTCCTCAGATTACCAGATAGCCGCCATCGACCGGCAGCGTGACGCCATTGATGAAGCTCGCGGCCGGCGAGACGAGAAACACGACCGGTCCACCGATCTCCTCCGGCCGGCCGAAACGCTTGATCGGGCAGTGCCAATCGAGCCATTGGACATATTCAGGGTCGCCTGGGCCTCCCATCGCCGTCTCGATATAGCCGGGGGCAATGGCATTGACGCGAATGCCATAAGGTGCCAGCTCACGGCACATTTTCTGGGTGAGCGAGCGCACACCACCCTTGGAAGCAACATAGCCCGCATCGGCAAAGCCGCTGGTGAAGGCGACGACGGAAGAGATGTTGACGATCGAGCCCTTGGTCTCCTTCAGCGCGGCCAAGAAAGCGCGGGAGACATTGAAGACCCCGGTGAGATTGACAGCGATCGTATCGTCCCAGACTTTGGGCGCCGCCTGGTCGGCAAGCGGCACGTTCACGCCGATGCCGGCATTGTTCACCAGGATCGAGATCGGCCCCACCTCGCGGGTGATTCGCTCGGCAAGGGCCTCGACGCCGGCCCGATCGGTCACATCGAGCCTTTCGCCGATACAGTCGAGACCCTTCTCGCCAAGGGCCGAGGCGGCAGCGGCGGCCCGCTCCGCATGGATGTCGGCGATGACGATCCTGGCCCCTTCCTTGGCCAATGCCTCGGCAATGGCGAAGCCGATCCCTTGCGCCGCACCCGTCACCAGCGCCAGTTGTCCTTTCAGTATCATCTTCCGCGTCCTTCCCGCCGTCGTCAGTCTTTGCCGCCGACCGTGATCAAATAGACCGCCGAGACGAGCGTCAACAGCATCGATCTCCGTCGGACCCACCGAAACACCACCAGCTCGAGCTCATCGAATATGTGTCGCCGCAAGGCACGACGCTCGACACCAAGACCTGCAATGTCGGGTCGGCCCATCTCGCGCTCGCGACGGACAGCATCCAGGAGACATATGAGCGGCTTTCGCGTCTCGGCGTCTATTTCGTCTCAGCCCCGGTGCGCATGGAGACGGGACCTTCCGCCAACACCTATGCCTGCTATTTGCGCGATCCCGACGGCTTCACCATCGAGCTGGTCCAGCCGCCCTCTCAGACATAGCCCAATATGATGTTCTGAAGCCGGCTCGTCTCCGGGCTGGCACGCCGCGGCCGCGGCAGATCGATCGGCAGGTCGAGCGCCACATGTCCGTCCTTCAGCACGATGACGCGATCCGCCAGCGCAATGGCCTCGCTCACATCATGGGTGATGAGGACCGTGGTGAAGAGATGCTCCGACCAGATGCGCGCCAGCAGATCATGCATCTCGGCACGGGTCAGCGCGTCGAGCGCGCCAAAAGGCTCATCCAGCAGCAGGACGCCCGGCCGGCTCACCAATGCGCGCGCCAGCGCCACACGCTGCTTCTGCCCGCCGGACAGGACGGAGGGCCAGTCGCGAGCGCGATCGGCCAAGCCCACATCATGCAACGCCTGCCGCGCCGTCTCGCGCCAGCCTGGCTCGCGCGCAATGCCGACATTGCCCTCGACCGTCTGCCACATCAGCAGGCGTGGATCCTGGAACAGCAACCGCACCCGGTCCTGCAAGCCACGCACCGGCTCATCTTCGATCTTCAGCACGCCGTGCGATGAGGGATCGAGACCGGTGATCAGACGCAGCAAGGTGGTCTTGCCGCAGCCCGAGCGGCCGACGACGGCGACGAACTCAGAAGCCGCGATGGACAAGGAAATGGATTTCAGAACCGCGCGCTCGCCAAAACTCTTCGAGACGGCGTCGAGCTCGATCGGCAGGCCCAAACCGCCCGATATTACTTTCCGCCGAGGCGGCTCGATCCCGACCGGCTTGAGCTGAAGATTGGAGGCAAGCTTCATGCGCTTAGGCCCGCATTGGCCTGATAGCTCGGATGCCAGGCGAGCGCCCGGCGCTCGAGCGCACGTGTCGCCGTATCGGCAAGCTTGCCGAGCAGCGCATAGACGATAATGCCGAGAAGCACGACGTCGGTCTGCATGAACTCGCGCGCGTTCATCGTCATATAGCCGATTCCGGAAGAGGCCGAGATCGTCTCGGCGACGATGAGGGTCAGCCACATGATGCCGAGCGCATAGCGCAAGCCGACCAATATCGAGGGCAACGCGCCCGGCAGGATGATGCGCCACAGCAAGGAAGCGGGCTTGAGCCCATAGACGCGCCCCATCTCGATCAGGCCGCGATCGACGGTCTTCACGCCGTGATAGGTGTTGAGATAGATCGGGAACAGGACGCCGATCGCGACCAGGAAGATCTTCGCCGCCTCCTCGATGCCGAACCACAGAATGACGAGCGGGATGATCGCCAGATGCGGCACGTTGCGCAGCATCTGCATGCTCGAATCGAAGAGCTTCTCCGCCGGCGGCCACAGGCCGTTCACCATGCCGAAGAGAAAGCCGATCGAGCCGCCGATCAGAAGCCCCTTCACGGCGCGCTCGGTCGAGATGAGCGTGTTGGCCCACAGCGAGCCGTCGCGCAGGCCGGCGATGAAGGCCAAGGCGACGGCGCTCGGCGCCGGCATGAGCCTCGTGCTCAACAGGCCGCTTCGCGCGGCCAATTCCCACAGCACGACCAGGAGCACCGGCAACAGCCAGGTGAGAGCCTTGTCGAGAGCTGTGGCCAGAGCTTTGTCCATCAACCGATCTTCGCCACCGCATCGGCGATGGAGATCGGCTTGGGGATGAGGCCCAGCTTGTGGAAAGCATCGGCGATCTCCTGCTGGCCCTTGACGACCTCGCCGCTCAGCGTCGTGATGCCGAAGGTCTGCCGCGCCAGGGCGATCTTCAGGATCGGCGCCGGGATGCCGACGCTCGCCGCCAATTGATCGGCGACGGCATCGGTATTGCCATTGGCCCATTGATCGAGCTCGGCGATCTGCGCCAGAAGGACGTCGATCGCCTTGCCATGGCCGGAAATGAAGTCGCTTGTGCCGAGATAGAATTGATGGTTGGCCACCAGGCCTTCGCCATTGGCGAGAGTCCGCGCCCCGGTTGCGGCTTCGGCCGCGGCCTGGAACGGATCCCAGATCACCCAGGCATCGACCGAGCCCTGCTCGAAGGCGGCGCGCGCATCGGCCGGGGGCAGGAACTTGGTCTCGATATCGGCATAGGAGACGCCGGCTTTTTCCAGCGCCTTGACCAGCAGGTAATGGACATTCGAGCCCTTGTTGAGCGCCACCTTCTTGCCTTTGAGGTCGGCCACGCTCCGGATGGCGCTGTCCTTGGGAACGAGGATGGCCTCGCCCTTGGGTGCCGGCGGCTCATGCGCCACATAGACGAGGGGGGCGCCCGCGGCCTGCGCGAAGATCGGCGGCGCCTCGCCGGTCGATCCGAAATCGATGGCGCCGACATTCAGCCCTTCGAGGAGCTGCGGGCCCGCCGGAAATTCCGTCCAGGTCACGCCATAGCCCAACGGTTCGAGGGTCTTTTCGAGCGTGCCCTTGCCCTTGAGCAGGATCAGCGTGCCATATTTCTGGAAGCCGATGCGGAGCGTCTTTTGATCGGCGAGCGCCGGTTGCGAGACCTGATAGGAGGCAAGGCCAAGCGCGCCTCCGGCTGCCGCCGACAACAGCCCACGCCGTGAAAACCTCAAGGTCATCTCATCGCTCCATCAATGCCCAATTTGCCGGAGAGGTTACCCAGCGCGACGGGCCGAAGCGGAATCAAATAACCTAAAGTATTCGGTTACATTTCCTGACTGGGTCTCAGCCTTCGCCCGGCAGCCAGAGATAGGGCGGGGCCGTCTGGTTGACCGCATAATCGCCGACGACCCGCTCTTTATATATAGCCGGATTGTGGGAGGAGATGGTGCGGGCATTGCGCCAGTGGCGATCGAGGCTCACCTGCACACTGGTCGCCGAGGCGGCCAGCGCGTTGAAGATGCCGGTGGTCGAGTCCAGGACCAGCTTGGAGACGACGATCTGGCCCTCGGCCGCCTCGAGCTCGGCTGCGAAATTGGCGGCCGTGACCGCCTCCTCATCACCTTCCTTCGCCGTGTCATAAGCGAACTGCAAAGCGCTGGCGACCTTGTGAGTGATGGCGCCCGCGGCATAGGCCGCGGCATGGGCCTGTCCCACCACTTGCAGGACCTGCGGATCCTGACGCGGCACGCGTGACGTCGCATGGGTGAAGGTGCGCGTTCGCTTGGCGACGTGCTCCGCCACCTCGTCTGCCGCGGCTCGCGCGATCCCGGTCAGGGTCGCGAGATGGACGGTCTGGTAGAAGGCGGCCTGATATTTGAACCGGTCATCGCCGGTGAGCACATTCTCGAAAGGAAGCTCGATCTCCTGATAGATCGACGTGCCGCTGCCGGTGAGCTTCTGGCCAAAACCATCCCAATCATCGCGCTGGGTGAGCCCTGCGGCCGAGGTCGGGACGACGGCGACCACGACCTTGTCCTCAGGCCCCGTGCCGACAAGCTCGATCCAGTCGGCGAAGAGCGAGCCGGTCGAATAATACTTCTCGCCATTGACCACCCAGCCCTCGCCCCGGCGCCTGATCGTCGTGGCGAATGTGCCGGCCTTGGCCTTGCCGCGCTCGGTGAAGCCGCCGCCGAAAATGTCGCCCACGGCCAGTTGCTTGAACCAGCGCGCCCGACGCTTCAAATCGCGGCTCGCCAGCACATCCTCGACCGCGCCGAAATGCGATCGCAAGATCTGGGTAAAATTGGAATCGGCCCGCGCCAGCTCGCTCAGGAGCTCGAAGAGCTCGGGCAAGGTCGCGCCATAGCCGCCTTCGGCCTCGGGCACGCGCAGCGCCCCGAAACGCAACTCCTTGAGCCAGCCGATCTCCTTGTAAGGCAGCAAACGTGCGATCTCGCGCGCGATCGTGCCTTCCTCTATGCGCGCGAAAACGGGGCGGAAGATTCCCGCCAACTCCTCATAGCGCGCGGTGGGGCCCCTGCCCCATGCATTGGTCGTCGTCATGAACTCACCTCGATGAAACAGTTCGGTCAATGCCGCGTCGGCCGGACGACCGCGCTCGCATTGCCGCCCAGATAGATGTCCTTGATGTCGTCGCGCGCGACGAGCTCGGCCGCCGGACCCGACGCCACGACACGGCCGGTCTCCAGCACATAGGCGTGATCGGCATAGCGCAGCGCCAGATTGGCATTCTGCTCGGCCAACAGGAAGCTCACACCGCTGTCGCGATTGAGCCCGCGCACGATCTCGAAAATCTCCTCGACGATGAGTGGCGCCAGCCCCATGGACGGCTCGTCCAGGAGGACGAGGGTCGGGCGTGTCATCAGCGCCCGGCCGATCGCCACCATCTGCTGCTCGCCGCCGGAGGTCAGGCCGGCACGCGATTGTCGGCGCGTCTTGAGGCGCGGGAACCAGGCATAGATGCGCTCGAGGCCGCTGGCGATCTCTGCTTTGGATAGCCCGCGCACATAAGCACCGGTGATCAGATTCTGCTCGACGGTGAGCTGCGGGAAGACGTGGCGGCCCTCCAGCACCTGCACCAGGCCATCGGAGACGAGCGCGGATGGATCGCGGTCTGAGATGTCCCGGCCCTGCCAGCGGATCGCGCCCTCGATCACCTTGCCGCGCTCCGAACGGATCAGGTTGGAGATCGCCTTGAGCGTCGTCGACTTGCCGGCGCCATTGGGCCCGAGTAGCGCCACGACGGCCCCCTTGTCGACGGCGAGCGACACGCCGCGCAGAGCGAGGATGACTCCGCCATAGACGGCTTCGACATTCTCGACGGCAAGAAAGGGTTCAGAGTTTGAGGCCATTGGTTTCTCTTGCGAGGGCCGGCTATCCCCGGACGACCGGCCCTCTCTCGCGTCAGTTGCTGACATCCGGGCGCGGCGTGATGCCCTTTTCCTTGGCATAGGCCGCGGCACGCTCATAGATCAACGGCAGCAGCAATTCGCGGTCCGAGCGGACCCAACCATTGCTGACGATGTTCCACTTCTCGCCGTCCCACTGCAGGATCTTGCCGGCGCCGCCGCCCTCATGGTCCTTGATCGACAGCTCGAGCGGCTGGACCAGGCCCAGGGCACCGATCTCCTTCAGCCGCGCATCGTCGAGCTTCAGATTCTCGAGACCCCATTGGGCTTCCTCGCCGGTCACCGGGCGATTGCCGAATTTCGACTGCGCCTTGCGGATCGCCTCGACCGAGACGATCGCCTCGATGACGCCGGAATTATAGTAGACCGAGCCGAAGCTCTTGGGATCCTTGAGGTCGCTCAAGCCCTTGTCGACAACGTGCTGCTTGAGGCGCTTCAAGATGTCGAAGTCGGCACCCGCCGGGAACGGCGTCACCGCCTTGTAGCCCTTGCCCACGGCGCCTGCGGGCCGCACATCCTCTTCCGAGCCCGACCAGATGCCGCCAATGATGTGATCGACCGGGAAGCCGGTCTTGGCCGCGGTCTTGATCGCGACCGGTGTCATGACGCCCCAGCCGCGCAGGAAGACGTAATCGGGCTTCAACTGGCGGATCTTCGCCCATTGCGCCGACTGCTCATTGCCGGGATGCGGCACGGGGATCTGGATGTTCTCGAAACCATAGGTCTTGGCGAGATAGTCCAGCGGGACCTGGGTCTCCTTGCCATAGGGGCTGTCGTGATAGACGGTCGCGATCTTGAGGCCTTTGAGCTTGTCCTTGCCGCCTTCGATCTCGGCGACGTGGTTGATCACCGAGGAGGCTTCCGACCAGAAGCTGAACAGCACCGGGAAGGAATAGGGGAAGACGCGGCCGTCGATCGATTCGGTGCGGCCGTAAGCGATGGTGATCTGGGGAATCTTGTCGGCCACCGTCTTTTCGGTCAGCGCCTTGGAGATGGGATCGCCATGCGGCAGGAAGATCGGCACCGGCGAACCGTCCTTGCCGGCCTTCACGCGCTCATAGCATTCGACACCCTTCTCGACTTCCCATTCGGTCTCGCATTCATCCCAGAACAGCTTGACGCCGTTGATGCCGCCTTCGACCTCGTTGATGTAGCGGAAATAATCGATCTCGCCGGCCCAGACCGGGATGCCGCTCGAGGCATAGGCGCCGACGCGGAAGGTGGCGAGCGGGAAATATTGCTGCTTGGCCTCTTCAGCGCTCGCAGCAAGCGGGATGGCAGTCAATGCAAGGGCCGCGAAAGCGAGCCGTCGCAAGGTCTTCGTCACAGTGTGGGGCATGCATGGTCTCCGTGGTTATGATTTGAACGGCCAGAGCGACAGGCGTCGGCGGAATTTGATGATGAGAGCGGCGAGCCCATTCGGCTCTTTGATCAGGAAATAGACGATGAGCGCGCCGAACAGGATCTTCTGCAGGTTCTCCGACTGGCCGGCATCGATGGCGCCTGAGAGGAAGGTGGCCGAGAGGTTGCTGATCAGGATCGGCACCAGGATGACGAAAGCCGAGCCGATGAAGGCGCCCCAGATCGAACCCATGCCGCCAATGATGATGATGAAGAGCACGGTGAAGGAGCGGTCGAGATCGAAGGAGCGGGCATCGACGGTGCCGAGATAGGCAAAGGCCCAGAGTGCTCCCGCAATGCCGATCACGAAGGAGGAGATGGCGAAGGAGGCGAGCTTGTTGAAGGCGATGGGAATGCCGGCGACGGCCGCCGCGGTGTCCATGTCACGGATCGCCATCCAGTTGCGCCCCACCTGGCTGGTGACGAGGTTCCAGGCGAGCCAGGTCAGGATGACGACGCTGGTCAGGGTCAGGAGATAGCGACCGAGCGGGGTCGAGAGATCGCTTCCCAGAAATTCGAGCTTCGGCGCCGAGATGGAGCCCGAGGTCGTGTAATTGGAGAACCAGCCATATTGGTTGAAGAGCCAGGGCAGGAAGAACTGGGCGGCGAGCGTCGAGGCGGTGAGGTAAAAACCCTTGATCCTGAGGCTCGGCAGGCCGAACACGACGCCGGCGAGACCAGCGAACAGGCCGCCGATGACGAAGCTCACCGGCAGCGGCAAATCGGGGGCGCGCAGTAGCACATTATAGGTGGCAAAGGCGCCGACCGACATGAAGGCGCCGGTGCCGAGCGAGGCCTGCCCGGCATAGCCCGTGAGCAGATTGAGGCCGAGGCCGGCCAGCGCCATGATCAGGAACGGGATCAATATGGCGTTGAACCAGTAGTCGTCGACGACGAAGCCCAGCGCATAGGCCGCAAGCACGAGGCCCAGAGCCGCGATCGGCCCTCCCTTCCACCGGCGCAGCACCTCCAACTTCTCGGCGGCGTCGGTCCGCCCCTCGGCGGCAAGCGCTATCATGATCATACCCTTTCGATGGCGCGTTCGCCGAACAGGCCGGACGGGCGGGCGAGCAGGAAGGCGAGCGCCACCACATAGGCGAACCAGGTCGAGACCGAGCCGCCGAGCAGATCGCCGAGATAGATCTCGGCGAGGCTCTCGCTGGCGCCGATCAGCAATCCGCCGACAATGGCGCCGGCGATCGAGGTGAAGCCGCCGATGATGAGAACGGGTAGCGCCTTCAGCACTACGAGGGTGAGCGAGAACTGCACGCCCTGGCGCGCGCCCCAGAGAAGGCCCGCCACGAGGGCGACGAGGCCGGCGACACCCCAGACGATGCGCCACAGGACCGGCAGGCGGATGCCGATCGACTGGGCCGCCAGCGGATCATCGGCGATGGCGCGCAAGGAAATGCCGATGCGTGTCAGGTTGAAGAACAGCGACAGAGAGACGACCAGCGCGCCCGCGGTCAGCGCCGCCAGGAGATCGAACTGGCTGACGAGGATGGGACCGGTCTCAATCGGCACGTCGTCGATGCCGAGATTGAGCTCATGAACGCTCGCCCCCATCAGGAGCTGGGCCAGGCCCTCGATCACGAAAGAGAGACCCAGCGTCGCCATGAACAGGGTCAGGTCGGACTGGTTGATGAGCGCGCGCAGCACGAAGCGCTCGATCGCGATCGCGCCCAGGACCATGATGACGAGGGTTGCGAGAAGGGCCGGCGCGAAGCCCCACTCCGCCTCGCGCAGCGTCACGAAAGTGAGCGCCGCGAAGAGGACCATGGACCCTTGCGCGAAGTTGAAGATGCCGGAGGCCTTGTAGATCAGGACGAAGCCGATGGCGACCAGCGAATACATGACACCCGCCAGGAGGCCGCCCACGAGTGTCTCAAGGAAGAAGCTCATCCCATTTCCTCAATGCACGGTGCCGAGATAGGCGGCGATGACATCGGGGTTGCCACGCACCTCGGCCGGCGTCCCGTCGCCGATCTTGCGGCCGTAATCGAGCACGATGACATGATCGGAGAGCCCCATGACCACGCCGATATCGTGCTCGATCAGCACGATCGTGGTGTGGAGCTCGCGGTTGACATCGAGGATGAAGCGGCTGATCTCGCGTTTCTCGTCGTGGTTCATGCCGGCCATCGGCTCATCGAGCAGAAGCAGGCGCGGGCGCGAAACCAGCGCGCGGGCAAGCTCGACGCGCTTCTGCAGGCCATAGGGCAACTGCCCGACGATCTCGTCGCGCAAGGCCGCGATCTCGAGGAATGCGATCGTGTCCTCGGCGAGATCGCGGAAACGCCGTGTCTCGCCGGCCGAACGGCCAAGGCGGAATGTGTGCTCGAGAAGGCTCGCCTCGGCCTTGCGGGTAAGGCCCGCCAGCACATTGTCGAGCACCGTCAGGCGCTTGAACAGCGCGTTGTTCTGGAAGGTGCGGCCGATGCCGAGCCGGGCGGCGCGGCGCGGTGATCCGCGCAAGGTCTCGCCGGCAAAGGCGATCTCGCCCGCCTCATTCCGATAGACGCCGTTGATGACATTGAGCAGCGAACTCTTGCCGGCGCCGTTCGGACCGATGAGCGCGCAGATCTCGCCGTCGGCGACATCGAAGGAAATGGCCGTCAGCGCCTTGATGCCCTTGAAGGACAACGAGACGTCGCGGATCGAGAGCAGATCTCCGCTCATCGGGCTGCAGCCGCCGCCACGAGCGGGCGTGGATAGGATTTCTCCGGCGGGGGAGCGACGATGCGCTCCGACGGGAAGCGCTGGCCGACGAGAAAGGTCGCTATGTCGAGTTGGTGGAACAGGGCCGGCGTCCTGCCCGCCCCATGTCCCAGATGGACATCGATATAAGCGAGGCGCCCGAGGCCCAGCCGGTTGCGCAGCCGGTACCGCGTCAGCGAAAACCATGGCGCGCGCCCACCGCGCAACGCACCATCCACGAGCCGCCCCGCAAGGGAATTGCGCTCCGGCAGGCGCTCGCGAATCGCGCGCTCATTGAATTCGAGACGAGCGGGCGAGGCGATCCAGCTCTCCGGCGCAAGCTCGAGCCGGTCGCGGGAGGCCGCGGCCAGGAGTTCGGGCAGGCCGACCGGTTCACCCGAGGCAACCCAGTGATCAAGCAGGATGTCGAGACCATCGAACCAGTCTGTCGACTCCTCGAACCACGTCACCGGCAAGGACCTGCCGCTCGCCGGCACCACCTTGCCGATCGACCATCGGGCCGGTTCGCCGAGTGTCCGGAGATTGGCGAGCGTCACGATGCCGTCGGCGGGCGGCCGGCTGTCGGGAGTCGTGTGATCGAAGACGATCGGGATGCGGCGCCGGTTATGCTCGCTCCAGCGGGCCACCGTGTCGCGGCCCTGGCCGATCACCAGATCGACGGAAGGGTCGTCGAGCACACGGTCGAGCTCCGCCGCCGATGCGCTCAGCGGGACGGAGAGGATCGCGCCTCCGGCGGCGCGAATGGCCGCCGCGACGAGAAAGAGCTGCGCGGTGATCTCGCCATCGACGGCGACCTGCCCGCCTGGAGAGAGACCGAGAGACTTGAGGCCCGCGGCCAGGCGGTCGATCTCATCGAGCACATGACCCCAGCGCCGGACGATCCAGACGCCGCGCTTCTTATGCAGAAGGGCCGGCGCGCCCGGATCGCGGCGCGCGGTGGCGATCAGCCGGTCGGCAAAAAGCTTGTCGTCGGTGTCTGTCAGTCGCCGGTTCATAGCGGGCCTCACGCGGTTTCGCGAATGCGGGAAACGGAGGCGGGCGCCTTCGCCTCGCGGCGTTTCACGGCTTCGATGTCGCGATATTGAGCGGCGGGGTGCGGCGCCTGCAGATAAGGCCCGTCACCGAAGAGCTTGTCGCGCAGCGTGCCTGGCCGATAGGCCTTGGGATAGGCGCCGCGGCGCTGCAGTTCGGGGACGACATAGCCGACGACATCCTCGAAGGTCTCGGGCGTCACCGCATAAGCGAGGTTGAAGCCGTCGACATCGGTGTCGGCGACCCATTCCTGCAAGGTGTCGGCGATACGCGACGGCGAGCCGACGAAGACGGGCCCGAGCCCGCCAATGCCGCCGAACTTCGCCAGCTCCTCGATCGACCAGGCTTTATCCTTGCCGGCAAAGTGCTCGACCATGGAGATGATGGCATTGGTCTCGACCTTCTTGACGAGGTCGGTCGGCGCATATTGGCCGAAGTCGATGCCGCTCCAGCCCGACATGAAGACCAGCGCGCCGTCATAGGAAGCATATTTCCTGTAGTCTTCGAATTTGGCTTGAGCCTTCGCATCGGTCTCGTCGGTGATGATGGTGGCGAGGTTGTAGATATAGAGTTTCCGCGGATCGCGGCCGGCCTTGGCGGCCCTTCCGCGAATATCGCTCACATAGGCCTTGAGGAGGGACTTCGTCGGCGCCGCGACGAAAATGCATTCGGCGTGATTGGCGGCGAATTCCTTGCCGGGACCCGAGGCGCCCGCCTGATAGAGGACCGGAGTCCTCTGCGGCGAAGGCTCGGTGAGCTGATAGCCGGGCACGTCGAAGAATTTTCCCTTATGGCCGATCTCATGGACCTTGTCGGGATGGGTAAAGATGCGCTTCTCGCCGTCGCGCACCACAGCGCCCTCTTCCCAGCTGCCCTCGAGGAGCTTGTAGAGCACTTCCACATATTCGGCTGCGACCTCATAGCGATTGTCGTGCCGCCGCAACCCACCCTCGCCGACATTCTTGGCCCCGCTTTCGAGATAGGAGGTGACGATGTTCCAGCCGACGCGACCCTTGGTGTGGTGATCGGCGGTCGCGATCCGGCGGGCGAAAGTATATGGGTGCTCGAAGGAGGTCGATGCGGTGATGCCGATGCCGAGATGCTCGGTCGCCAGCGCGATGGGAGCGGCAAGCTGCAAGGGGTCGTTGACCGGGATCTGCGCCGCCTGCTCGATCGCGTGGTAGTTCGATCCCTTGTACACGTCATAATAGCCGATCACATCGGCGATGAAGATGCCGTCGAACACGCCTTTCTCGAGCGTGCGGGCGAGATCCTGCCAGTAATCGAGGTCCTTGTACTTCCACGACTTGTCGCGCGGATGCGCCCACAGGCCGGGCGATTGATGGCCGACGCAATTCATGTCGAAGGCGTTGAAACGGATCTGGCGGGTCATGAACAAACTCCTCAAGAGAGCGCATTTGCTAACCTCGCCACGCCTTCACCAGCAATTGAGAATTGCTAAAGAGCTCGGCAAACAAAACTGCCGGGCTCCATCCGCTCCCTGCCAATTGAGAATTGCTAAAGCCCGGCACAAAGAAAACTCGGAGCGACGGCAAGCCCCATGAACTAAATTTCCCGCCTGTCACCATTCATCCATCGAGACGAGAGTCCAGCCTATGACCATTGCCGTGAGGTCGCCCTTGGATTTCACCGATCACGCCCAATCCTTGCGCGATGCGATGCGCCATGTCGCGGGGGGCGTCAGCGTCATCACCGCCGGCGTCGGCCAAGACCGCACCGGGCTTACCGTGACCTCGGCCATATCGCTGTCGCTCGATCCGCCGACCATGATCGTCTGCGTCAATCGCGGCGCCTCGTCCTGGCCGGTGATCCAGAAGCACCGGCATTTCTGCGTCAACATCCTGGGCCACGCCCATCGCGAGGTCGCCGAGCGCTTCGCCGGCCGCGACGGCATCAAAGGTCCCGAGCGCTATGCCGGCGCCTCCTGGACCACGCTCGCCACCCAGGCCTCGGTGCTCGACGGCGCCATCGCGGCAATCGATTGCGCGGTCGAGGAATTCATCGAGCGGCACAGCCATGCGATCGTCATCGGCGAGGTCAAGGCCGTGCGCGTGAACGGGGGCGAGCCCCTCGTCTATGGCCATGGCCGTTACGGCAGCTTCGCCAGCGCGTGATGTGATTTTTCAGGAGAGGCTAATATGACGAGCGAACCGCAGCCGAGCTTCGAGCTCAACCCCAGTGCCCATGTGATCAAGTCGGACGAGGAAGCGATCGCGCTGGCGCGGGCCCTGGCGGCGGAATTCGCCGCCGAGGCGGCCGAGCGCGACCGCACGCGGCGCCTGCCCGTCCAGGAGCTCGACCGCTTCTCGGGCAAGGGCCTGTGGGCCATCACGGTGCCCAGAGCCTATGGCGGCGCCGAAGTCTCTTTCGCGACACTGGCGGAAGTCATCAAGATCATCTCGGCCGCCGATCCCTCGATCGGCCAGATGCCGCAGAACCATCTGGCGGCGCTCGATGCCATTCGCGCCACCGCCTCCGAGGCCCAGAAGAAGTGGTGGTTCAGCCGCGTGCTCAAAGGCTACCGCCTCGGCAATGCCTTTTCCGAAGCCAAGAGCCGCCATGTCGGCGCCTTCGAGACGACGCTCACGCCGGATGGCGACGGTTTTGTCGTCAAGGGCGAGAAATTCTATGCGACCGGCGCGCTCTTCGCCCATTACATCCACATCGGCGCCGTCAGCCCCGAGGGCAAAGTCCATCTCGCCATCGTGCCGCGCGACGCGCCAGGCCTCACCATCATCGACAGCTGGTCGAGCTTCGGCCAGCGCACCACCGCCAGCGGCAATGTCAGGATCGACAATGTCCGCGTCGACCCGCTGGGCGTGATCCCGGCCTATCTCGGCGGCGAGAACCCTTCCTCCAACGGTTCCGTGTCGCAGATCATCCAGGCCGCGGTCGACGCCGGCATCGCGCGGGCCGCGATCGAGGAGACCATCCGCTTTGTGCGCAAGCACACCAGGCCGTGGATCGACTCAGGGCAAGAGCATGGCCATGAGGACGTGTTCAGCATCTCGCAGATCGGCGATCTCGAGATCAAGCTCCACGCCGCCGAGGCCGTGCTCACGCGCGCCGGCAAGGCGATCGACAGCATCATCCGGCACCCGACCGACGATACGGTCGCCGAAGTCTCGGTCAAGGTCGCCGAGGCCAAGGTGCTGACCACCGAGATCGCCATCCTCGCCACGAATAAGCTGCATGAGCTCGGCGGCACGCGCTCGACCCTGGCTGAGCATAATTTCGACCGTCATTGGCGCAATGCCCGCACCCATACGCTGCACGATCCGGTGCGCTGGAAATATTTCCATATCGGCAACTACGCCTTGAACGGCGTCAATCCACCCCGCCATGCCTGGAATTGAGGTTCACGACATGACCGTTCAGCTCGCCACCGCCGCCCGCGATCCAGCACTTGAATTCCGCATACCGGCGCCGCGTCAGCAGGCGGCGCGCATCATCCGCTCGGACGACGAGGCCATCTCCGTCGCGCATGAGGTCGCCGCTCATCTCGCCAAAGGCGCCGCCGAGCGCGACCGTGACAGGCGGCTGCCTTACGAGGAAATGGACCTCCTCTCCGATGCGGGCCTCCTTGCCATCACGGTGCCCAGGGAATTCGGCGGGGCCGAGGTCAAAGCGGGCACCCTCGCCGAGGTCATGGCCATCATCTCGGCCGCCGACGGCTCGATCGGCCAGATCCCGCAGAACCACTTCTTCATGCTGGAGGCCTTGCGGCTCGTCGGCACGCCGGAGCAGAAGCATTTCTTCTACAAGGGCGTGCTTGCGGGCGAGCGGCTGGGCAATGCCCTTTCCGAGCTCGGCACCAAGACGGCGCAGGACCATGCCACGAAGATCAGCAAGGATGGCGAGAGCTTCAGGCTGAACGGCCGAAAATTCTATTCGACCGGCGTGCTCTTTGCCCATTGGATCGCGGTCGTCGCCAATAATGACGAGGGCAAGAGCACGCTTTCCATCATTCCGCGCGACAGCGAAGGCATCACCATCGTCGATGACTGGTCGGGCTTCGGCCAGCGCACCACCGGCTCCGGCACCACGATCCTGGAGAACGTGCCGGTCCATCCCTTCTCCGTCCTGCCCTTCCACCAGCTTTTCGAGACGCCGAGCTCAATGGGACCGCATGCGCAGATCATGCATGCGGCTGTCGACCAGGGCATTGCGCGAGGCGCGCTCGAGGAGACGATCCGCTTCGTGCGGCAATATACGAGGCCGTGGAAGGAAAGCGGGGTCGAGCATGGCTATGAGGACCCGCATATCATCGCCGAAGTGGGCCAGGTGAAGATCGCGGTCGACGCCGCCGATGCGCTGCTGGCGCGCGCCGGCGACTTCGTCGACGAGACGGTCGACAACCCGACCGTCGACACCGTCGCTGCCGCATCCATCGCCGTCGCCGAGGCGAAGGTCGCGGCGACCGATGCCTCGCTTTTGGCCGGCAGCAAGCTCATCGAGCTCGGCGGATCGCGATCCACCCTCGCAGAATTCAACCTCGACCGCTATTGGCGCAATGCCCGCACCCATACGGTGCACGACCCGGTGCGCTGGAAATACCGCGTCATCGGCAATTACTGGCTGAACGGCGTCAACCCGCCGCGGCACGGAGCTGTTTGAGAGACCCATGACACAACAAATCGACCTTCCGCCACCTGCCCCGGCAACGGACGTGCTGTGGTTCCTGCCGACCCATGGCGACGGACGCTATCTCGGCAGCGAGATCGGCGCCCGCCATGTGTCGCTCACCTATCTGGGACAGATCGCGCGCGCCGCCGACGAGCTCGGCTATTATGGCGTCCTCTTGCCCACGGGCCGCTCCTGCGAGGATTCCTGGGTCATCGCCTCGGCCATGGTGCCCTTGACCCAGAGGCTGCGCTATCTCATGGCGGTGAGGCCCGGCCTCAGCGAGCCCGCTTTCGCGGCGCGCATGGCGGCGACCCTAGACCGGCTGTCGAACGGACGCCTTCTCATCAATGTGGTGACGGGCGGCGATCCGCTCGAGCTCAAGGGCGACGGCGTCTTCCTCGACCATGACGAGCGCTATGCCGTGACCGATGAGTTCCTTACCATCTGGCGCCGCCTTCTTACCGGCGAGGAAGTGACCTATGAGGGCAAGCACCTCAAGATCGAGAAGGGCAAGCTGCTCTATCCACCGGTGCAGAAGCCTTATCCGCCACTTTATTTCGGCGGCTCATCGGATGCCGGCAACAAGGTCGCGGCCGACCATGTCGATGTCTATCTGACCTGGGGTGAGCCGCCTCATCTCGTGGCGGAGAAGCTCGCCAAGGCCAAGGCGCTGGCCGCAACCACCGGGCGTAGCTTTTCCTACGGCATCCGGCTCCATGTCATCGTGCGCGAAACCTCAGCCGAGGCCTGGCGCGCCGCCGATGACCTCATCTCCAGGCTCGACGACGACACCATCGCCACGGCGCAGAAGGCTTTCGCCCGCTTCGATTCCGTCGGCCAGCAGCGCATGTCGCAGCTTCATGGCGGCAAGCGCGACAAGCTCGAAGTGAGTCCCAATCTCTGGGCCGGCGTCGGATTGGTCAGGGGTGGGGCCGGGACAGCACTGGTCGGCAATCCGGACGAGGTCGCGGCTCGCATGAAGGAATATATGGCGCTCGGCATCGACCGTTTCATCCTGTCGGGCTATCCGCATCTCGAGGAATGCTACCGCTTCGCCGAGCTGGTCTTCCCCAAGCTGCCGCTCAAGGCGACGACCGGCAATGATCTGGGCCCTGCCCGCAATGCCGGACCCTTCGGCGAGGTGATCGCCAATGTCGTGGCGCCGTCCGAGCGCAAGGCGGTAGCGGCCGGCTGATCCATTCATGCCGAAGCAGATCCGCTTCAACGCCTTCGAGATGAATTGCGTGGCGCATCAATCGCCGGGCCTCTGGCAGCATCCGCGCGACCGCTCGAAGGACTATGCGACGCTCGATTACTGGACCGATCTCGCCCGGCTGCTGGAGCGCGGAAAATTCGACGGCCTGTTCCTCGCCGATGTGCTGGGCGTCTATGACGTCTTCGGTGGCACGCCCGAGGCAGCGCTCAAGCATGCGACGCAAGTGCCGGTCAATGACCCGTTGCTGCTGGTACCGGCCATGGCGCAGGCCACGGAGCATCTGGGCTTCGGCGTGACGGTCACGCTCTCTTATGAGCCGCCCTTCCCTTTCGCGCGGCGCATGACGACGCTCGATCATCTGACCCGTGGCCGCATCGGCTGGAATGTCGTCACCGGCTATCTCGACAGCGCCGCCAAGGCCACGGGCCGCGACAAGCAGAATGCCCATGACGATCGCTACCGGATCGCGGAAGACTATATGGCCGTCGTCTATAAGTTATGGGAAGGGAGCTGGGCCGACGATGCCGTCATCCGCGACCGCAAGTTGGGCGTGTTCACCAGGCCCGAGCGCGTGCGCAAGGTCACCCATCAAGGTCCGCATTACCGCCTCGATGCGCTCCATCTCGGTGAGCCCTCGCCGCAGCGCACGCCGGTGCTCTATCAGGCAGGCTCGTCACCGGCGGGACGCAGCTTCGCCGCGCGCCATGCCGAATGCGTGTTCATCTCAGGCCCTTCCAAGAAGGTCATCGGCCAGCGCGTCGCGGCAATCCGCAAGCTCGCGGCAGAGAGCAGGCGCGACCCCCGCAGCATCCTGATCTTCGCGCTGATGACCATCGTCACCGCGAAGAGCGATGCCGATGCCCGCGCCAAGCTCGCCGACTATCGCCGCTATGCGAGCCCGGAGGGCGCGCTCACCTTGATGTCGGGCTGGACCGGCGTCGACTTCTCGCGTCTCGATCCCGACCAGATCGTCGAGCATGTCGAGAGCGAGGCCGGCCGCACGGCGCTCGAGAATGTGACGCGCGCCGATCCCGATCGCCGCTGGACGGTGCGCGAGGTCGCCGATCACGTCGCGATCGGCGGTATCGGGCCGCTGATCGTGGGCTCGCCCGAGCGTGTCTCAGATGAGCTCGAGGCCTGGGTCGATGAGACCGACATAGACGGCTTCAATCTCGCTTTCGCTGTGCGGCCTGAAACCTTCGAGGACGTCGTCGATCTCATCGTTCCCGAATTGCAGCGCCGCCAGCGCTACAAGCGCGATTATGAACCAGGCACGTTGCGCGAAAAGCTGTTCGGCCGGGGTCGGCCGCGCCTCACCGACGGCCATCCGGCGGCCCAATACCGATGGACCTGAGATCGGGAGACGATCGGATACAGGGAAAATACAGGGTATTCGGCCTTTTTTGCGGCCCGCTCAACGAAATGAGCGCCAGATCAATCGGTTAGTATTTTCCGACGATATTAGGAGCAGGGAATTTCCTGTCCCAAACGCGTCAGATCCAGGAATGCAGCGGCGGGTTGACGCCGTTCAGATAATACTGCCCGATGGCGTTGTATTTCCAGCGCACCGGATCATGCAGCGTGTGGGTCCGCGCGTCGCGCCAGATGCGGTCGAGATTGTGCTTGCCCAAGGTCGAGCGCGTGCCCGCCAGCTCGAAGAGCTTGTTGGCGGCGAGGATGGCGATCTCGGTGGTGAGCACCTTGGCCTCGGCGACGGCGATCTTAGCCTTGGCGATCGTCTCGTCATTCGTGCCCGCCAAAGTCGCGTCGAGCTCGCGGCCGGCGCGCTCGAGCAAGGCCTCGGCCGCATGCAGGCGGATCTTGAGATCGCCGATCTCAGCGATGGTGTAGGGATCGTCGGAAGCCTTGTCCTGGCCGCTGTCGATCCAGGGCCTCGCCTGATGGCGGACGAAGTCGATCGTGGCGTCGATGGCGCCACGGGCAATGCCGGCATCGATCGCGGCATGGATGAGCTGGCTCTGGGGACCTACCGCGCTTTGCCGCTCATAGACGATATGAGCGGGAAGGAGCCGCGATACCGGGATCGTCACATGATCGAGGATCACGGTGCCGCTCGCCGTCGTCCTCTGGCCGAAGGCCGACCAGTCATTGAAGATCGCAAGGCCTTTGGCCTCGCGGTCGGCCACCGCGACGACGACATGGCCCGCCTCATCGATGGCGACGATCGGGACGAGATGCGCAAAGAGCGCGCCGGTCGAATAGAATTTACGGCCATTGACGACATAATCATCGCCCTGACGGACGATGCGCGTCTCGAAAGTCTCGACATTCTTGCCGTGGAATTCGGAGAAGGCGTTGCCGAGCCTCAGGCCCGACAGGATCAAGGCGAAAAGCTCGCGCTTCTGGGCCTCGCTCCCGGTCGAGCGGATGACATCGACGATCTCGAAATGGTTCTGCGGGATCTGGGCAATCGAAGGATCGGCCGCTGCCAGGATCGTGAAGACCCGGGCGACGGTCGCTTGCGAGACCTGGGCTCCGCCATAGGCCTTGGGGATAGTGATGCCCCAGAGGCCGCTTTGCGAGAAAAGGTCGAGCTCCTCGATGGGCAAGCGGCGCTCGCGATCGCGCTCCGCCGCCTCCGCGGCAAAGCGCGGCGCGAGCTGCCCGGCCACCGCGACGGCCTCCGCATCGCTCGCAATGACATGCGCCGGCGTTTCGGGACGCGGTGCCGCGGGCGCCGGTTCCCCGGCAAAGATCTGCACGGGCTTGGGAGGCTCAGGTGTGATGAGGGTCACGGGCATCATCGTTTTGCGGGCAGGGAATAGCCCCTGCCCGTCCATGGTTGATCAGAAGGCCGGATAAATCTGGCCCTGATAGCGGGTCTTGATGAAGTCGCGCGTCGCATCGCTGTTGAGCGCCTTGGCAAGGATGGCGATCTCCGGACGGTCCTTGTCCTCGGGGCGCGTCACCAGATATTCGCCCCAGATGTTCTTGCCGTCCTGGCCGCGCTCGATAAAGAGCGACTTGCTCACGTCGAGCTTGGCTTCGAGGACATAGTTGCCGTTGAGGGCCGCGAGATCGACTTGCGACAGAGCGCGCGGCAGCATGGCCGATTCGAGCTCGACGATCTTGAGCTGCTTCGGGTTGTCCACGATGTCCTTGGGCGTCGGCAGCGGGTCCTCCGGCGTCTCGAGCTCGGGCTTGCCGTTCAATTTGAGGAGGCCGACCTTCTGCAGCAGCAACAGGCCGCGCCCGCCATTCACCGGATCATTGGGGATCGCCACGGTGGCGCCTTCGGCGATCTGGTCGATGGCGGTGATCTTGGTCGAATAGGCGACGAAAGGCTCGACATGGACCGGCACAATCGGCACGAGATTGGTGCCCCGCGCCCGGTTATAGTCGTTGAGGAACGGGCGGTACTGGAAATAATTGGCGTCGAGCTCCTTGGAGACGAGCTGGACATTGGGCTGGATATAGTCGGAGAACACCTTGATATCGAGATCAAGCCCTTCCTTGGCGACGATCGGCTTCACGAATTCCAGGATCTCGGCATGGGGAATGGCGGTGGCGCCGACAATGAGCTTCTGCGCCGCCTGCAGCGACCCCACGCTCAGCACCAGCGCCGTCAGCAGTGCGGTCAGGGTTTTTACGAATTTCATGATGTCCTCATGGGTTGCGTTTGACTTCATTCATTTGTGGGAGAAATAGGCGACGAGCCGGTTGCCCGAAGCCTGCAGCACCTGCACCAGGAGGATGAGGATGACGACCGTCACCGCCATCACCTCCGTCTCGAAGCGCTGATAGCCATAGCGGATGGCGAGATCGCCAATGCCGCCGCCGCCAATGGCGCCCGCCATGGCGGTGTAATCGACGAGAACGATCGACGTGACGGTCACCGCCGCGATGAGGCCCGGCAGCGCCTCCGGCAGGAGCGCGCGGAACACGATCTGGACAGTCGAGCCGCCCATGGCCTGCGAGGCCTCGATGACACCGCGGTCGACCTCGCGCAATGCCGTCTCGACCAGGCGCGCGAAAAAGGGCGCCGTGCCGAAGACGAGCGGCGGGATCACGCCCCTGACGCCCAGCGACGTGCCGGTCAGCAGCACGGTCACCGGCATCAGCACGATCAGGAGAATGATGAAGGGCACCGAGCGCAGGATATTGAGGACGAAGGAAAGGACGGCGTAGACCGCCTTCTGCTCCAGCATCTGGTTGCGCCCGGTGAGGAACAGTAGAATGCCGAGCGGCAGGCCGAAGAGCACCGTGAAGCTCAAAGCGCCGCCCAGCATGGAAAGTGTCGCCACCCCCGCTGCGGCAATGTCGCCCCAATCGATGCTGTCGAGGAAACTCATCGTCTTTCACCCGTTGGCCGCGCGCGCGGCGATGCCGACCGGGCCGTCGCTCAGCTTCTCGGCCACGACGCCCGCCGCCTCGAGGCGGCTGATGGCGCCGAAGACGCTGCCGCCGACCAGGGAGACGGTCAGCTGCGCGAAAGGCGTCAGCCGGATATGGCCGATGCGCCCGGCCAGGATGCTGTAATCGATGCCGAATTCGCGCGCCGCGGCGCCGAGGATCGGCCGGTGCGCCGCTTCGCCCAGAAAGGTGAGGCGATAGACGGGACCAGGCGCATGAGCTAAATCGCGCGCGTTTTCTCCCGCTTCGCCATGCTCGGCCTCGCGCACCAGCCGCAAGGTCGCCTTATGGCGCGGATGCAGGAAGACATCGGCGACCTTGCCCCATTCGACCACGCGGCCCTGGTCGAGCACGGCAACACGGTCGCAGACCTCACGCACCACATCCATTTCATGCGTGATGAGGACGATGGTGATGCCGAGCTCGCGATTGATCTCGGCGAGAAGCTTCAAGACCGATTGCGTCGTCTCGGGATCGAGCGCGCTCGTCGCCTCGTCGCAGAGCAGTATCTGCGGCTTGCTCGCCAGCGCCCGGGCAATGCCGACGCGCTGCTTCTGGCCGCCGGAGAGCTGGCGCGGGTATTTTTGCGCATGGGCGCCGAGACCAACCCGCGCGATGAGCTCCCCGACCCTGGCCTCGATCTCGGCGCGGCTCAGAACGCCCGCAAGCTGCAACGGGAAAGCGATATTCTGGGCGACGGTCTTGGCGTTGAGCAGATTGAAGTGCTGGAACACCATGCCGATATCGCGACGCGGCGCCCTGAGCGGCGCTCCCGTGACGCCCCTAGTCGAGCGGCCATCGACACGGATCTCGCCCGCCGTCGGCTGCTCCAGAAGATTGATAAGCCGCACCAGCGTCGATTTGCCGGCACCCGATGAGCCGATGATCCCGAAGATCTCGCCCTTGACGATGTCGAGATCGATGCGATCGAGCGCCAGCACGTCGCGGCCGCCGACAGGGTAGCTCTTCGAGATGTTCTTGAGATTGATCATCACCCTACCCGACAGACCCGGCTCGTCCGCGCAACGCGAATGTCGCCGGCGGCCGGCCCAGTCATAGCGAGGGCGGTGGCGAAACAGGATTGAGCAATTTTGCCGGGGACGATTAGTTTTTGTGCAGCGTCCACTCGGGTCCGCAACTTTTGATTTACTCTTGTAAATCTCAATTTACATTTGTAAACTGGATAGTAAGAGCGGACAAAACGTCCGCAAAATCGAGACGAAATGGGAGGATGGATATGAAGAAGCTGTTTCTGGCCGCCGCCTGCTCGCTGGCACTTCTCGCCGCGGCAGCGGCTTTACCCACGCAAGCCAAGGCGGACTGGCTCGAGACCGCCGCCGCCCCCCTCAAGGGCACCGAGATCAGCGGTATCTTCCTCGACCGCCCCGGCTATCGCGCGATCATCAAGCTGCTGCCCGAATTCGAGAAGAAGACGGGCATCAAGGTCAAATATGAGACCGTGCCTTACGAGAACACGCGCGAGAAGGAAGTCCTCAATTTCACCTCGAGCGGCGATCTCACCATGGCGCTGGTCGATCTCGTGTGGATCGGCGAGTTCGCCGAGAACGGCTGGATCCTCCCGATCGAGGACTTCACCAAGGACGCCGCGATCACCGATCCCAATCTGAACCTCAAAGGCTTCTTCCCGCTGCTGCTCGATGCTTTCGGCTCGTGGGGCGGAAAAGTCTATGGATTGCCGTTCGACAATTATTCGGGCCTCCTGTTCTACAATTCCTGCAAGCTCAAGGAAGCGGGCTTCGACAAGCCGCCCGAGACCTGGGACGAGCTTCTCAAGACCTATGCGCCGAAACTCACCAATGCCGACAAGAAGGAATATGCCTTCGCGCTCCAGTCGCTGCGCGGCGAAACACAGTCGGCCGACAGCTTCATGCGCGTGCTCTGGCCCTTCGGCGGCTCGTTGCTCACCAAGGAGTTCAAGTCGAATCTGGGCAGCCCGGAGAGCCAGGCCGGCCTCAAATTCCGCCAGGAGCTGATGAAGTACATGCCGCCCGGCATCGTCAGCTTCGATCACGCCGAGGCCGTCAACGCGCTGGCGCAGAACCAGGTCGCGATGATCACCGAATGGTCGGCCTTCTACGGCACGCTCACCGATCCTGCCTCCTCCAAGCTCGGCGACTGCCTTGCCGTGGCGCCCGAGCCTGCGGGGCCGGCCGGCCGGCTGCCGGCGCTCGGCGGCTTCTCGCTTGCGGTCGCGGCCCAGGCCACGCCTGAGCAGCAGAAGGCGTCCTGGCTTTTCATCCAATGGGCGACGTCGGAAGAGATCTCGCGCGCCTATGTCGAGGCGGGCGGCGTGTCGGGCCGCATGGCCATCTATGAGCAGCCGGACATCAAGGCGAAATACAAATTCGTCGAGCCCATGGTCGCCTCCTGGCAGAAGGGCGTGCCGGAATTCCGCCCGCGCTTCCCGGCCTGGCCGGCAATATCCGAGATCATCGCCGAATTCGGCAGCAAGATGATGCTGGGCGAAGTCTCGACCGAGGACGGGGTCAAGGAAATCAGCACCCGCATGGAGCCCATCCTTGAAAAGGAAGGCTACTACGACGGCAAGAAGCCGCTGCTGCAATAATCGAGACGTGACGGCGCGCCCGCGACCGGGGGCGCGCTTCCATCCGGAGCGTTGAACGTGGCTGATCTGTATCAGGCAGCATTGGCGGAGATCGGCGACGTCTTCCAGCGCGTCGATGACGCCAATGTCGAGGCGGCGATCGCCATGATCGCCGAGGCCCGCCGCATCGCGATCCACGGCGTCGGCCGCGAGGGCCTCCAGATGAAGGGCCTTGCCATGCGGCTATTTCATCTGGGCCTCGATGTCGCGGTGGTCGGCGACATGACGACGCCCTATCTCGGCAAAGGCGGCCTGCTCATCGTCTCGGCCGGCCCCGGCTATTTCGCGACCATCGCCGGGCTCATGGGCGTCGCCCGCGAAGCGGGCGCCCGCGTCCTGCTCGTCACCGCCCAGCCCAAGGCCAGATGCGCCGAATTCGCCGATCTCGTGCTGCATCTGCCGGCCCAGACGATGGCGGACGACCGCTCCGGGCGCATCTCGGTATTGCCGATGGGATCGCTCTTCGAAGGCGCGCAATATATCCTGTTCGAGGCCATGATCCTCAGATTGCGCGACAGGTTGGGGGTAAGCCCAGAGAAGATGCGGGCCAACCACACCAATCTCGAATAATATGGCCGGGATGACGACAGCACGGCAGAAGCTCGATCCCGGCTACAGCCCATGGACGCCGTTGCGATTTCTTGCCCCGGCGGTCCTGGCGCTCCTCGCCATCGGCATCTATCCGACCCTCTTCGCCATCGTCACCTCCTTCCGTGAATATCAGCTGACCCGTCCGCGCAGCGGCTTTCCCTTCGTCGGCCTGGAAAACTACAAGACCATCCTGTTCGACAGCACGTTCCGCGATTCGCTCTTCCTGACCTTCAAGTTCTTCCTGTTCTCGATGCCCTGCCAGCTTGCCCTCGGCGTCGCCATCGCACTGCTGCTGCATCAGCCGGGCGCCGGCTTCCTCAGGTCGGTGGCGCGCGTGGCCCTGGTGGTGCCGCTCGCCACGACCTATGCCGTTGTCGGCCTCATCGGGCGGCTCATGTTCAATCGGGACTTCGGCGTCGCCAATGAGTTCCTATCATGGTTCGGCATTGCCGGCATCGACTGGCTGGGCTCGCCCATCGGCGCCTTCGCCGCCATCGTGATCATGGATGTGTGGCAGTGGACGCCGTTCTGCGCGCTGATCTTCCTTGCCGGTCTCTCGATGATACCGGTCGAGATCGAGGAGGCGGCACGGCTCGAGACCTCGAGCAAATGGCAGCTCCTCAAACGGGTGCAGGCGCCCTATCTCCTCCCGGGACTGACGGCGCTCCTGATCCTGCGCTCGGCCGATGTGCTCAAGCTGTTCGACATGGTCTTCGTCATGACCCGCGGCGGCCCGGGTGCGGCGACCGATCTCATCTCCGTCTATGTCCAGCGCGTCGGCTTCAAGGTCTTCGACATGGGCCTCGCCTCGGCACAGGCGGTCGTGCTCATGATCCTCGCCGTCATCCTGAGCCGGCTCTATATCCGCCTCATCTACAGGGAAATCGACGGATGACCGTGAAGCCGAGCCGCATCCTCCATGTCATGGGCCTCGTCGCGGTCATCCTGGTGACGCTCTTTCCCTTCTATTGGATGCTGTCGAGCAGCTTCAAGACGCAGACCGACCTCCTCGCCAGCCCGCCCTTGTGGTGGTTCACGCCGACCTTTACCAATTACCTCGAAGTCTACAATGACGGCATGCTGCTGGGTGCCGTCGGCAACTCGCTCATCGTCGCCATCTTCGCCACTCTCGTATCGGTGGCCCTCGGCACGCCCGCCGCCTTTGCCTTGGCGCGCTACGATTTCCGCGGCAAGTCGGACCTGTGGTTCTGGTTCATCTCCAACCGCATGATCACGCCGGTGGCGCTGGCGCTGCCCATCTATATCATTGCGCGGTCGCTCGGCCTGCTCGACAGCTATCTGGTGCTGGTGCTGGTCTACATCACCTTCAACCTGCCGATCGTCGTGTGGATCTGCACCGATCAATTCAGATCGATCCCGCCCGACATCGAGCAGGCGGCGCGCCTCGACGGTGCCAGCCAGTGGACGATCTTCCGGCGTATCTATCTGCCGCTCGGCATGCCGGGAGTCGCCGTGTCGGCGATCTTCAGCTTCATCTTTTCCTGGAACGAGCTGCTCTATGCGCTGGTGCTCATCAACAAGACCGAGCGCAAGACGGCCGCGGTCGTGGCGACGAACTACATGTCGGGCTATGAGCTGCCCTGGGGCAAGATCATGGCGACCGGCTCGATCATCGTGCTCCCGGTGATCATCTTCGCCATCATCGTTTCACGCCACATGGTGCGGGGCCTCACCATGGGCGCCACGAAATAGGACAGCACGCGGCAACCATGGCAAGCGACACACGCATCCAGGATCTCGATGATTATCTCGCCAATGCCGAGCCCGAGCACATAAGGGCGCGCGTCGCCTATCTCTATTTCGTCGCCGGCCAGACCCAGCAGGATATCGCCAACAGCCTGGGCATCACCCGGCTGCGCGTCAACAACATCGTCGGGCAGTGCCGCATCGACGGGACGGTGAATGTCGATGTACGCATCCCCATCGCCGAATGCGTGGCGATCGAGGAGCGCCTCAAGAAACGCTTCGGTCTCGCCTCGGCGACGGTGGTTCCCACCATCCAGGATGTCGACGTGCTGCAGCGCATGATCGGCGAGGCCGCCGGAGCCCTGCTCGACCGGTCGATCGCCAACGGCATGGGCCTCGGCGTCGGCTGGGGCCGCACTCTGAGCTGGGCCGTCAACCGGCTGACGCGCCGGCGCTATGCGGAAAGCTGGGTGGCGACGCTGATGGGCGGGCTCACGCGTGGCTCGGGCACCAATACCTTCGAGGTCGCCACGCATTTCGCCCAGGCGCTCGGTGCCGAGTGCTACTACCTCGCTGCACCGCTCTATTGCCCGAGCGTCGAAAGCCGCGACATGCTTCTTACCCATCATGGACTTGCCGACGTGATGCGCCGGGCCCGCAGCGTCGATATCGCGCTCGTCTCGAGCGGTGATTTCTCCAAACGCTCGCAGCTCGCCGTCACCCCGACCGTCAAGGAGAACCTCGCCGGATTGCGGAGGGCGGGCGCCATCGGCGACCTCCTCGGCTCGTTCATCACCGCCGAGGGAAAGCTCGCCGACCATCCCTTGAACGAGCGCGCCATGGCGCTCAACATCGCCGACCTTGCCCGGATCAAGACCTCCATCCTGGTGTCCGGCGGCGTCTACAAGTTCGACATCGTGCGCGCCGCCCTGATATCCGCGCGCGTGAACGGCATCGTCACCGACGAGGCCCTGGCGCGGGCCATCCTGGACAAATCATGAGGAAGAAGCGCGCCCGCATACCTTTAATCCGCACCGAAATTTTCAGAGTGAAGAGCATAAGATGGCGTTCCTGAGCCTGCAAAACGTGGTCAAGAATTTCGGCGTCCATGCGGCGGTGCGCGGGGTGAGCTTGACCGCCGAGGCATCGGAGTTCATTGTCTTCGTCGGGCCATCGGGTTGCGGCAAGTCTACGCTGCTCAGGATCATCGCCGGGCTCGAGGAGCTGAGCGCGGGGAACGTCTTCATCGAAGGCCGCGACGTGACCCATGTGGCGCCGGCCGAGCGTCAGGTCTCGATGGTGTTCCAGTCCTATGCGCTCTATCCGCATATGACGGTCTTCGACAACATGGCCTTTGGACTGGAGATGATCCGGACGCCGAAGCCCGAGATCGAGCGGCGGGTCAGGGAAACCGCGCAGATCCTGCAGATCGAGCCCCTCCTCGCGCGCAAGCCGCGACAACTCTCCGGCGGCCAGCGCCAGCGGGTCGCCATCGGGCGGGCGATCGTGCGCAAGCCCAAGCTCTTTCTGTTCGACGAGCCTTTGTCCAATCTCGATGCCGAGCTCAGGACGCAGATGCGCGTCGAAATCGCCAAGCTGCACCGCGAACTCGGCGTGACCATGGTCTATGTCACGCATGATCAGATCGAAGCCATGACGCTTGCCGACCGGATCGTCGTGCTGCGCGACGGACTCATCGAGCAGGTGGGCTCGCCCTCGGAGCTCTATGACACGCCCGCCAATGTCTTCGTCGCGGGCTTCATCGGTTCGCCGAAGATGAACTTCCTCAAGGCCGAGGTCGTCGCACTCGGTGCAAGCGAGATGACGCTTGCCGGCGCCGGCCTGATCGATGGCAAGATCAGCATGGCGCGGCCCGGGACAACCTCGCTCAAGCCCGGAGACAAGATCACCTTGGGCATAAGGCCGTCATCCTTCGTGTCCCATGACCCGACGGCGATCATCGAGATGAAAGTCGACGTCATGGAGAATCTGGGCGGCGACACCCAAATCTACGGCAAAACCAGCGCCGGCGATCCGATCGTCTGGCTGGCGCAGGGACGGCCGCGCTTGCAGGAGGGCAGCACCCTGCGCCTCGGCGCAAGCAAGATCTATCTCTTCGATCAGGCCGGCACGGCGCTTTGACGGTCGAGACCGGTGCTGCTTCTCGGCCCGCTGAGGCTCGCCAGGAACCGGCGCACCAGCGGGTTTTCGGCAGCACTCCTCTGGCTCACCGCGTAGAAGGTCGAATCATAGCTCAGGCTCGCGTCGCACAGGCGGCGCAGCTCGCCGCGCGCCACCCAGGAAGCCGCATAATGCGCCGGCAAATAGCCGATGAAACCGCCCGACAGAATGAGGATGAGCTGCGCCTCCATCATCTCGACCGTCGCATCGGCCTGGCGATGGCCGAGGCGCTTCAGATCCTGGCTGTGCAGATAGCCCCTGGCGACGATGGCATGGCGCGACAACTGGCGCTCGGCCACGGCATCGTCCTGGTCGAACAGCGGATGGCTTTTGGCGCAGTAGAGAGACTGCCGTTCGGGGCTGAGCGCCACATAAGAGAGATCGGAGCGCTTGGCGAGGCTCGGCACGATGATGACGTCGCGAGCGCCCGAAACGAGCTGCGCCTCGAGCTCCTCCGGCCCCGCGATCATGAAATCGATCAATATGGACGGCGCGCTGTGGCGGAAATCGCCGAGGATCTTGGCCAGACCGATCGCGCTATTGGTCGACAGCGCATCGACCACGCCGAGCTTCACCACGCGCTTGAGATTGAGCGATACGCCGCCGGCATTGTTGCAGAACCGGTCGACCGCCTCGAACAGGTCATGCGAGGCGTCATAGACGCTGCGCCCGGCTTCGGTGAGCGCGAAGCCGGCGCGGCCACGCCGGCACAGGCGCACGCCGAGACGGGCTTCGAGCTCGGCAAGGCTGGTCGATATGCGCGACTGGCTGAGATTGAGGACGAGCTGGGCGCCGGCGAGACCTCGCGCTTCCACGATGACGCGGAAGATGCGGATGAGCCTGAGGTCGACATCCATGAGCTGGCGCATCGATACTTCCGTTTTCCGAATGTAACCATCTTATCTTGCCTCTTTTCCGATGGTTTCGGAAGCCCATAAGATGACGGGAAAGAGAGGGCGGCCATTGATCCGGACGATCGCCCCGGCTTTCCACCAGATGGGAAAACGATCCAGGCGCGACACAGAGCGCGCCGGACAGGGAGGAAGACAATGACGAAGATTTTCAAGACGTTATTCATGTGCCTGGCCACCGCCGGGGCGCTTGCCGTATGGACCGGCGGCCCGGCCCAAGCCGCCGTCGGCAATCCGACCAAGGTCACCTGCATGTATCCGGTCTGGGTCGGCTTCGGGCCCGTCCACCTCGCCAATGAGCTTGGCTACTTCAAGGAAGAGGGCATCGAGGTCGAGGAGATCCTCGACGACGACATGCCGAATGCGATGGCCGCCATGGAGCGCGGCGATATCGACTGCTATTTGCGCACCGTGGGCGAATATCAGGGCCTCGGCCGGCGCAAGGAAACACAAGGCATCATCATCGGCACGATCGACCTGTCGACCGGCGGCGACGGCTGGGCGGCCGACCAGTCGATCAAGTCGGTCTGCGACCTCAAGGGCAAGTCCATCGCCGTCGAGCCGAACCTGCCGGCGCGCCTCATCATGCAGATGGCGCTGAAGAAGGAATGCAACCTTTCGATCAAGGACACGACGCTCGCCGATATCGCGGCCGCCGATGCGATCGGCATTTTCAGCGATCCCAAAGTGGCGGCGGTCGGCACCTATGAGCCGGTGCTGAGCCAGGTGGTCGCGGCGCACAAGGAGCGCGGCGCCCATGTCCTCGTCTCCTCCAAGGACCAGAAGGACCTGATCCTCGACATCATCATGGCGCATACCGGCGAGCTCAAGGCCAACCCGGACAAATATGTGAAATTCCTGCGCGCTGTCTATCGCGCCATCGATTACTTCAATGCCAATCAGGAGGCGGCGATCCCGATCATCGCCAAGCAGTTCTCGATCACCGCCGACGATTTCAAGGCGACGATGCCGAACTTCCGCTACACGCCGCTCGCCGAGGCCAAGGAGTTCATCGGCACTGTCGACAAGGAAGGCCGCGTCTATCCGATCTTCGAGGAGACGATGGACCTCAATCTCGAATTCGGCTCGTCCGATGTGAAGCTGATACCGCAGGATCACATCGACCGGTCGATCATCAACAAGCTGCAATAGTTTTAGGAATGGCCATTGGACCTGAACAGCATGGCCATGACGCGACCTGACGCCAAGGCGCGGGTGGACGAACACTCCGCCCCGCCGGCGCAGGCCGCCGATCATCGCAGCACGGCATGGCGGGACCTCTTCACCTTCCGTGCCGCGCCCCAGCCGCGGATCGAAACATGGCTCGGCATCGGGGCCTTTCTCCTGGTGCTCGTCATCTGGTCGGCGGTGGCGGAGCTCGGCCTCGTCCATCCGCAGATCCTGCCCTCGCCGCGCGCGGTGCTTTCGGCCTGGGCGCGGCTCTTCACCGAGGCCGGCTATATCGGCGATATCGGCATCAGCATCGGGCGCGTCTGGGCCGCCTTCCTTGCTTCCGCCGTCATCGCCATCCCGCTCGGCATATTGATGAGCGGCTATCGCGTCATCACCGCGCTCACCGAGCCGCTCATCGATTTCATCCGCTATCTGCCGGTGCCGGCGCTGGTGCCGCTGACCCTCATCTGGCTCGGCATCGGCGAGGGCTCGAAGATCACGCTTCTGTGGATCGGCACCTTCTTCCAGCTCATCCTGCTCATTGCCGATGATGCCAGGCGGGTGCCCAAGGAATTCATCGAGACCGGCCGCACGCTCGGCGCCTCCGACTCCGCTTTGATGAAGGATGTGCTGCTGCGCGCCATGCTGCCCAACATGGTCGACAGCTTGCGCATAACGCTCGGCTGGTGCTGGACCTATCTCCTCGTCGCCGAGATCGTCGCCTCGAGCTCCGGCATCGGCTATGAATTATGGACGGCGCGGCGCTATGGCAAGACGCCCGAGGTCTTCGCCGGCATCCTCACCATCGGCATCATCGGCCTCGCCTCCGACCAGGCGATCCGCATGCTGCACCGGCGCTGGTTCCGGTATCTGCAATGAGCGCGCCGATGTCCGAGCGAAGCTTCATCCGCATCGAGAACGTCGCCAAGCAGTTCGCGACGCCTGATGGCGGCATCATCCCGGTGGTCGAGCCCTTGTCGATCGACATCAAGGAAGGCGAGTTCGTCGTCTTTGTCGGCCCCTCGGGCTGCGGCAAGACCACGGTCATGCGCATGGTCGGCGGCCTTGAGACGCCGAGCGCCGGTGAAATCCATCTCAAGGGCAAGCGCGTCGAAGGGCCGAGCCGCGACAAGGGCATGGTGTTCCAGTCCTATTCGTCCTTCCCCTGGCTCACCGTGCTCGGCAATATCCGCTTCGGGCTCAGATATCGAGACGACGTCTCGGCCGCGGAGAAGGAGCGCATCGCCCGGCATTATCTCGATCTCGTCGGCCTCACCCCCTTCGCCGACTACACGATCAACCGCATATCGGGCGGCATGCGCCAGCGCGTGGCGATCGCCCGCACGCTCGCCGCCAATCCGCTGGTGCTGTTGATGGACGAGCCCTTCGGCGCGCTCGATGCTTTGAGCCGCGAGCGCCTGCAGATCCAGCTCATGGATCTGAGACGCGCGGAGCGCAAGACCGTCATCTTCGTCACCCATGATGTCGATGAGGCGGTGCTGCTCGCCGACCGCATCATCGTCTTCTCGGCGCGGCCGGCGCGCGTCCTCGCCGATATACCGGTCGCCGCCACGCTGCCGGAAAAGCGCGGCCTCGACATTCTCGACATACCGGAATTCCGCAAGATCCGCCGCGAGGTGCTGGCGCTGATCCGCGATCAGGAAAAAGGATTGGAGGCTGCAGAATAATGGGGGCATTCGACTTCACGAAAAAGCGCGTCCTGGTCACGGGGGCGAGCCACGGTATCGGTTATGCGGTGGCGGAGGGTTTCGTCCGCGCGGGCGCTGAGGTTGCTATCCTGTCGAGCACGGCCGACATCAAGGAAGCGGCGGCGAAGCTCTCGGCCGAGAGCGGCCGAAAGATCAAAGGCCTCATTTGCGACATCACCGACCGGGCCCAGGTGCGCGAGCAGGTCGGCTCGCTCGGCGCCCTCGACGTGCTCGTCAACAATGCCGGGCTCGAGAGACTGACCCCCATGCATGAGGAAGGCGATGAGGTCGAGCGCCTCTTCGCCAGGATCATCGAGATCAATCTCATCGGCACTTATTATGTGACGCGCCAGGCCCTCACACGGATGCCCGAGGGCTCGAACATCATCATCACCGCTTCGATCTGGGCGAAGAGTGCGGCAGCCGATTTCGCCGCCTATGTCACGTCCAAGCACGGCAATCTGGGCTTCATGCGCGTCCTCGCCAAGGAATTGGGCCCGCGCCGGATCAGGGTCAATGCGGTGTGTCCCGGCTGGGTCAAGACGCGGGCGGCTTTGCGCTCGCTGACCGAGGTCTCGGCCCGTGCCCAGATCAGCGAGGACGAGATGCTCGATCAGATTCTCGCCGGGCAGGCTTTGCCCGGCCTCATGGAGCCCGAAGACGTGGCCAATCTCTATCTCTTCCTCGCTTCCGACCTCGCCTCCAACATCACCGGCCAAGCCGTCAATGTCGATCGCGGCGAGGTGATGGCATGACGGGAACTCTGGAAGGCAAACGTGCCGTCGTCACCGGCGGCGCCAGCGGCATCGGGCTCGCCATCGCTCAGGCTTTCGCCGCCGAAGGCGCCCATGTCACCATTGCCGATCGCGCCGCGGCCATGCCCGTGGATGTCGCCAATGAGGCCGAGGTGAGAAACTTCTTCGCAGACGTCGCACAGCAAGGCGGTGTCGACATCCTGGTCAATTGCGCCGGCATATTGATCGAGAAGCCTTTGCTCGAGACGAGCGTCGATGATTTCGACCGGCTGATGGGCGTCAATCTGAAAGGCGTGTTCCTTGTGGGCCGCGAGGCCTTGCGGCTCATGGTCGCGCAAAAGCGCGGTGGCCGCGTCATCAACATCGCCTCTGAGCTTGCCTATCTCGGCCGCGAGAACTGCTCGCTCTATTGCGCCTCGAAAGGCGGCGTCCTGTCGCTGACCCGCGCCTGGGCGCGCGAATTCGCGCCGCATATCCTGGTCAATTCGATCGCCCCGGGGCCGATCGACACGCCGATGCTGGGCATCGAGATGACCTCGCCCGAGACCCTGGCCAAGGAATCGCAGAACCCCCTGGGCCGCATCGGCCGGCCGGAAGAGATCGCCGCGGCGGCGCTCTTCCTCGCCGGGCCCGGCGGCACATTTATGACCGGCCAATGCGTCAGCCCCAATGGCGGCGCGGTAATGTTTTGAGGTAACAATGATGAACAAGAAAACCAGCAACGCCGAATTCCAGCCGCTCGATTCAGGCGTCGTGCCGCGTTTCGCGGGCTTTCCGACCTTCATGCGCCTGCCGATCGCGCAAGCCGACCAGGTCGATGTCGCCATCGTCGGCGTGCCCTTCGACGGCGGCACCACCAACCGCACCGGCGCCCGCCACGGGCCGCGCGAGATCCGCAACCAGTCGAGCCTGGTGCGCCGCGTCCATCATGTCACCGGCTTCTCGCCCTTCGACCGGTTCAAATGCGGCGATTGCGGCGATGCGCCGGTCAATCCTCTCGACCTCATGGCGAGCCTCGCCAGCATCGAGGAGTTCTTCGCGAAAATCCACAAAGCGCGTGCCCGGCCTTTGACGGCGGGCGGCGATCACCTCATCTCGCTGCCGATCCTGCGCGCGCTCGCCAAGAAGGGGCCGGTCGGACTCGTCCATTTCGATGCTCATTCCGACACCTATGACAGCTTCTTCGGCAACCGCTTCAATCACGGCACGCCCTTCCGCCGCGCCATCGAGGAGGGCCTGCTCGATCCCAAGCGCGTGATCCAGATCGGCATCAGGGGCGCCATTTCCGATTCCTCGAATTACGATTTCGCGCGCGATCAGGGCGTGCGTATCGTCTTCATCGAAGAGTTCGCCGAGCGCGGCCCGAAAGCGGTGATGGCGGAGGCGCGCCAGCTTGTCGGCGATCATCCGACCTATGTCTCCTTCGACATAGACGCGCTCGATCCCTCGATCGCGCCCGGGACCGGCACGCCGGAGATCGGCGGCATCACCACACGCGAGGCGCAGGCCATGGTGCGCATGCTGGACGGCATCGACATCATCGGCGCCGATCTCGTCGAGGTCTCGCCGCCGCTCGATCCGACGGGCGCCACGGCGCTGGCCGGCGCCACCATGATGTTCGAATTGCTCTGCGTGATGGCGAGCAGCCGCCGTTAGGTCTTCAAAGCATCGGCCCAGCTCGCGGCTTGCGCATGGGCCGGCAGCAGCAGCGACAGGTTCCGGTTCAGCGACAAGCTTGGCGCGAACGGCCTGACAAGCTTTCCGCATTCCAGCAAAGAGCGGACGAGCGGCAGATGACCCATCAGCACACCCTCACCCGCGAGCGCCGCATCGACACCCATGCTGTAGAGCGAATAGACGGGTCCCGATTCGGCAAGCGACAGAGAGCCATGAACGACTTCGAGCCAGCGGCTCCAATCGGCCCGCCACATTGAATCATGCAGCAAGGTTTGCCGGGAGAGGTCGTCGGGTGCTGCAAGCTCGGCCGCGATCGCCGGCGTGCAGACAGGCGCGATGACATCTTCCTCGATCGGCGTGACGGTTGCGCCATGCGGCGCCTCGCTTTGGCCGAGGAAGAAGACCGCGGCGTCGAACATTTCGCGCTCGAGATCGGGCGGGGATTCGATCGCGGTAACCGAGATCTGCGCTCCGCCCAAAGCCGCCTTGAGCCCCGCGAGGCGTGGCCTCAGCCATAGCTGCGCTACGGCCGGCGAGGCCGCCAGATGCAACGGCCGCGGGCCGGAAAGCTGGCGCAACGCCCGGGCGCACGCTGCCAGGTCATCGAGCGCGTCGGAAATCTGGAGAGCGATGCGCCGGCCATGCTCGGGCAAATGCACGCCTTGCGCGGTGCGCCGGAAAAGCTCGACACCCAGCCATTCCTCGAGCTTGCGGATCTGCTGGGCGACGGCGCCCGGCGTCACATTGAGCTCCTCGGCCGCGGCCGCAAAGCCGCCGAGGCGCGCCGCCGCCTCGAAGACGCGCAACGCCTTCAAGGGCGGCAGGGGCGGACGCGGCGGATTGACGGCCATGGCTTGAGACCTAGTTTTTCTATGCCTGGGTGGTGACGATAGCTGGTTTGCAGGCTTTGGCAATCGGCGCTCTATTTGCCTGGAAGGATCGATCGGGAGCACACGGATGACGAGCTTGGCGAGACGCGATTGGGTCGGGAACGCGGTGGAGGATTATGTCGGCGATCTCGCCCAATGGACCGAGGTCCAGGACGCGCAAGCCATCGAGGAACGCATCGCGGCGCTCACGGCGGAGAACAAGCGCATCCATGAGCGCCAATGCGTCAATCTCAATCCTGCCACCAACACGATGAATCCCAAGGCCGAGGCGCTCCTCGCCCAGGGCCTCGGCTCGCGCCCGTCGCTCGGCTATCCTTCGCAGAAATATGAGATGGGTCTCGAGGCCATCGAGAAGATCGAGATCATCGCGGCATCGCTTACGGCCGAGATCTTCAAGGCGCGCTTCGCCGAGATCAGGGTCGGCTCAGGCGCGCTTGCCAATCTCTATGCCTTCATGGCGACGACGAAGCCCGGCGATGCCGTCATCGTGCCACCGGCATCGATCGGCGGCCATGTGACCCATCATGGCGCGGGTGCTGCCGGCCTCTATGGTCTTTCCATCCATGAAGCACCCGTCGAGCCTGAGACCTACGCGATCGATATCGGCAAGCTCGCCGAGCTTGCGCGCCGGATCCGGCCGAAGCTCATCACGCTCGGCGGCAGCCTCAATCTCTTCCCCTGGGATGTGAAGAGCGTGCGGCGCATCGCGGATGAGGTCGGCGCTCGCATCCTGTTCGATGCCGCGCATCTTTGCGGCATGATCGCCGGCGGCGCCTGGTCCAATCCGCTCGAGGACGGGGCCGATCTCATGACCATGAGCACCTATAAGAGCCTGGGCGGTCCGGCCGGCGGGCTGGTGGTGACCAATGACGCCAAGCTCGCAGAAAGGCTCGACCATATCGCCTTTCCGGGCCTCACCGCGAATTTCGACGTGGCGAAGTCGGCGGCGCTCGCGGTGACGCTGCTCGACTGGCGCGAATTCGGCTCTGCCTATGCCGAGGCCATGGTGGATACCGCGCAAGCGTTGGCCGCGGCGCTCGCAGCGCTTGGCGTGCCGGTGTTCAAGACGCTGAACGGCTTCACCCGCTCGCATCAATTCGCCATCAGGGCGCGAGGCCTTGGCGGCGGCCAGGCGGTGTCGGCGAGATTGCGCGCGGCCAACATCCTCGCCTGCGGCATCGGCCTGCCGGAGGCTCAAGTCGATGGCGACATGAACGGCCTGCGTTTTGGGACACCGGAGATCGTGCGCTGGGGCATGGGGCCTCAGCACATGCCGGAGCTCGCCGGGCTGATCGCCGGGGCCCTCGCCGCCAATGATCCCTCTTCCCTTGCTTCGCGCGTGAGCCAATTCCGCCAGCGCTTCGACAAGCTGGCTTTTGTGCGGAGCTAGGGACGAAAGCGCTTCAGGATCAGCTCTTCCAGGAAGAGCTGCACTTTTCCGGGCGCGCTCTTGCCGCGCAGGAGATAGAAGCCGTGCTCGGGCAATGACGGGAAGCCGTCGCTCTCGCCCAGCATCTGCATGGCCTTGGTCACGCGCATGCGCTCGACGACGCCGACAGCGAGGCCGAATTCGATCGCCGCCTCGACGGCGGCCGAGCCCGAGCTCATCATCACGCAGCGCCAGGCACGGCCCTGCTTCGCCAAAACCTCGATCGCCGCCGCGCGATAGGGACAGCCATCGGCATGGAGCGCCAGGGGCACCGGCTCGCTCGACGCCGGCTTGAACCCGACGGCCCCGACCCAGACAAGCCGGCTCGGCAGGACCGGCACGAAGTCCTTCGCCTCGGCATCATCGCTTGGGGCCAGGATCAGGCCGAGATCGAGACTGCCTTTGCGGATCTCGTGGCGCAATTCGCCGCAAGAGGCGGTGATCACCTCGAGTTCGACGCGCGGATATTCGCCGCAAAAGAGATCGAGCACATCGCGCAGCAAGGCCCGCGCAAAATCCTCCGGCACGCCGAGCCGCAAGCGCTCGCTCTCGGCTGAGCCGTCGAAGCTCCTGACGATGCGGTCATGCGCTTCGAGGAGCTCCGCCGCCTTGATCAGGAGGCCGCGGCCCAAGGGCGTCAGGCTGACACCCTGGTTGTCGCGTTCGAAAACGCGTCCGCCCGCCATCTCCTCGAAGCGCCGCACATGGGCGCTGATCGCCGACGGACTCTTGTTCAAATGGAGCGACGCGGCGCGAAATTGGCCAAAGCGCGCAATGGCTTGGAAGGTGCGCAGGACCTCGATGTCGAGAACGCTCATAATACATTATTTTCGCATGACTAGTGCATATAATATCGTTTGCCCGCACTACCCTGCGCGGCAATAGTCCCGCCTGTCAAGTCAAGGCGAGGATAATTCATGACGATCAAGCCATTCGAGGTCCGCTGGCGTGAGGCGGCGGTCGACAAAATTCTCAAGAAGGTGCGCGACTATGAATTCCCCGACCATCTCGACGGCACGGGGTGGAAATTCGGCTGCGATGCCGACTATCTCCGGGAATTCCGCGACTACTGGCTCAACGACTATGATGCCGAGGCGGCCCAGGCCGAACTCAACCGCTTTCCGCAATTCTCGACCGAGATCGACGGCTTCACGCTCCATTTCAATCACATCGTCGGCGAGTCTTCAGGCAAGCGCCCGCTGCTCTTGAGCCATGGCTGGCCGATCTCGACTTACGAATTCTGGCAGGTCATCGAGAAGCTCAGCCATCCGAGCCGCTTCGGCGGCAAAGCCAGCGATGCCTTCGACCTCGTCATCCCGTCGATCCCGGGCTTCGGCTATTCGCAGAAGCCCAAGAGCCTGTTCAACCAGCGCCAGACGGGTGCCCTGTTCAACAAGCTCATGGCCGACGTGCTGGGCTATGACTCATATTTCGCGCAAGGCGGCGACTGGGGCGAGATCATCAATACCTTCATCGCCATCGACCATCCGCAACGTTTGCGGGCGTTGCATTTCACCACCTTCCTGGTGACGGCGCCCGGCCGGCTCGACAGCACCGAGGAGAAAAATTGGGCGGCCGAGCGCGACCGGCTCGAATATCCGCTCCATGCCTATAACCACCTGCAGGCGACGAAGCCGCAGAGCCTCGCCTGGGCGGTCGCAAAGGATCCGATGGCGCAGGCCTCATGGTTCATCGAGCGCTTCCACGACTGGGCCGATCTCAGGCACAGAAGCTTCGAAGAGGTTTACCCAAAGCATTTCCTCGTCACCAACATCATGACCTATCTGATGACGGAAACCTTCGCGAGCAGCGTGTGGTATGACGCGGCCTCAGCGGAAGCCGGTGTGCGCATGATGCAAAAGGGCCGGCGGGTGGAGACGCCGACGAGTTTCGCGCTCTTCCCGCAGCATTACCATACCTGGCCGCCGCGCTCCTTCGCCGAGAAGCTGTTCAATGTCGTGGGCTGGACGCCCATGGACCATGGCGGCCATTTCGCCGCGGTCGAGGCGCCGGACCTCTTCGTCAACCAACTGAGACGCTGGGCCAATGGCGTGCGCGCGGAGATGAGCGCAGCGCTGCCGCCCTTCTGAAGGGTTCGCCTATGCTGCGGGCGGGGTTTCGCAAGCTGCGCTGGCGCAAGAAGCAGCGCTGGCGCAGCAAGGCGAAGACGGCGGTGCCGGCCGGCAATGACCACAAGCCCGCGGCGACGCCAGGCGCTTCACCACATCGAGAAGGACATTGGCGCCCGCCACCAGATCCGTCTCGGGCGTGAATTCCTTGGGATTGTGGCTGATGCCGCCGATGCTCGGCACGAAAATCATGGCGGCGGGGGCGATGCGCGCGATCATCTGGGCATCGTGCCCGGCGCCCGAGGTCATGGCGCGCGCGCTCAAGCCCCGGGCATCGGCCGCGGATTCGATCTCGGCGACGAGCTTCGCATCGAAGGTGACCGGCGCGAAACGCGCCAGACGCTCGGCCGAGATCGCGACACCCTGCTCTTGCGCGATCTGCTTCAGATATTCCGCCAAGGCTTGTTCCTCCGCCGCGAGGCATTCCTCATTCGGATCGCGCAGATCGACGGTAAAGGTCGCCCGCGCCGGAATGACGTTGATGGCATTGGGCTCGAAGGCGATGGTGCCGACGGTCGCCACCGTTCCCGATGGCGAGGCCGAGGCGCGCTCGTGCAGGAAGGCGATGATGCGTGCCGCGGCATGGCCCGCATCATGGCGCAGCGCCATGGGTGTCGTGCCGGCATGGTTGGCGACACCTTCTATGGTGATGCGCTGCCAGGAAATGCCCTGCAGATTCTCGACCGCGCCAATAGCGAGACCTTCGCGCTCGAGCACCGGCCCCTGCTCGATATGGAGCTCGATATAGGCGTCAGGCTTGAGGAAGCCTGGTTCTTCAGCGCCGGCATAGCCAATGCGGGCAAGCTCCTCGCCGAGCACGCTGCCATCCGCACCCTTGACGGCCAGAGCCGCATCGGCCGCGAGCCCGCCCGAATAGACGAGCGAGCCCATCATGTCGGGCGCATAGCGTACGCCCTCCTCATTGGTGAAGGCCGCGATCACGATGGGCCGGCACGGCGTGAAACCCGCTTCCCGCAAGGTCTCGACGACTTCGAGACCGGCGAGCACGCCATAGCATCCATCATAGATGCCGGCATCGATCACCGTGTCGATATGGGAGCCGAGCATCAGCGGCGCAGCTTTGGGATCTGTCGCCTCGGTCCAAAGCGCGAAAATATTGCCGATGCGGTCGACCCTGACATCGAGACCTAAGGCCTTCGCCCACTGCACGAACTGGTCGCGGCCGAGCTTGTCGGCAGCGGAGGCCGCGAGCCTGGTGAGCTTGCCGTCGGCGCCGCGGCCGAGTTCGCCCAAAGCGCGCAAACGTGCCAGGAGGCGCTCGCCGTCGATCGACAGATTGCTCAACGGATCACCGGCAATTGCCGCGGCGCCCGCTTGGTGAGGAGCCGCGCCCCGTCCTTCGTCACCGCGATATTCTCCTCATGCACGATCATCTTGCCCGGCGCATATTCCATGCCGGGCTCGATGGTGAGCACCATGTTCTCGACAATGACCGTGCCGTCGCCCAGGCGGTGCGAGGGCGGCTCGGTGAGCTGCATGCCCAGACCATGGCCGAGCCTTCCGACATTGTTGCCGATGGCGCCCGCCTCTTCGATGATCTTCGCCATGGCGCGCCAGACATCGTCGGTCTTGGCACCCGGCACCGCCGCGGCGATGCCGGCCTCGGTCGCCTGCCACAGAGCCTCATGCACGCGATGGGCATCGTCGGATACTTTGCCCACGGCATAATTGCGGTCGAAATCGCAGAAATAGCCGTCGAAGGTCGAGCCCGTATCGATGAACAGGATGTCGCCTTCCGCGATCTTGCGGTCATGCGGGCCGCAGACGATCTGCGCCACGCCGCCCGGCCCCGCTATGGCCGGCATGAAGGGCGTCGCATCGGCGCCGCGCCGGGCGATGTCGATGCGCAATTTGCGCACCACCTCGCGCTCGCTTTCGCCGATCGCGATCTGGGACGGCAGCGCCTCGTAGGCGTCGCTGGCGAGCTGGCATATGTAATGGATGTGGTCGATCTCGGCCAAAGTCTTGACCATGCGGATTTCCCAGATCGCGGGCGATCCGTCCTCGATGGTGGATCCAAGGCCATCGCGCAGCTTGAGGAAGTCGACGACCGGCATGCGTAAGGCCATCTCGCGTCCGAGCTCGGCGCCGATGCGGCCGTGCTTGCGCTTGAGCCCGCCGATCGTCGAAGCGAGGAGCGACAGGCCGTCATCCTCAGGCCTGGGTGCGGGCCAGGTGCGGATGTCCTTGATCCAGGTCAGCGCCATTTCCGGCGCGCCGATCTCCGGAATCACCGCGATGGGGGCGCCCTCGCGCGGCACGACGATGAACCAGGGCCGTGTCGGGCTTTCCCAGAATTGCGAATCGAAGCCCGAGAAATAGCGGACATTGGGCGGCGCGGTGAGAAGGAGCGCATCGAAGCCTCGGGCGTCCATGATCGCTTGCGCCCGTTGCGTGCGGCGCTCGAATTCGGCAGGCGTGAAGCCGCGTTTCGGGATCTTCAGTTCAGTCGGCACCAGGATCGTCCTTTCGCGTGTCTATTGGGGAGCAATCCGATCTTGCCCGGCGAATCGCAGGGAAATTCAGCAAAATCCGGCGGAAAGCGCCAAAGATCGGCTCACACCGTCTCGAGGAACAGGATGAGGAGCGATGTGAGCCCGGCGGAGCGGTCGGCGAGCGCGCAGCGCGCCTTGTGGTAGCTGGTGCGGCCGCCCGCCTGGAAGCCGACCTGGAGCACCGGGATGCGCCGCGCATCATCGATCAGGCGCTGCTGGAGCTTGCGCATGGGCTCGCTCAGCGTGATGGCAAGGGCGCGCGATTTGTCGCCGGCGCCGCCGGTGCGCGGGGTGAGGATCGCGGTCGAGAAGGCCGGGTTGAAGGCCGCGATCTTGCGCTCATGCGTGATGATCACGACCGGGGTCGGGCAGGCGGCGATGAGAGCCAGCATGTCGAAGCGGGCCGGATGCATCTGCAGGAGGCTGGCATTCTTGCGCCAGCGGTCGAGGCAATAGCAGCGTAAAAGCGCGGTGCGGTTCCTGGCCGGCTCCTTGTCCCAGATGCGGTAGATGAGCTCCGACAGGCTGACCTTGTCTTCCCGGGCGAAATCCTTGAGCTGCGACCAGAAAACCGCTTCGAGCTTGACGGCCGAGCGGGCGCCGTCGCGCTGAATGATCTTCAGCGACGTTTCCGTCATGCCGAGATAGGGTTTGTCCAGGGGCGCCGTCCGTCTCAAGGAAACTACATATTATTGCATATAGCTGCTGCGAGCGGCGCCGGCAAGATTTTGACGTAGCGTAGCTAACCTTACCCGTTTTTCATGCAACCATATACTATTCTATGTCGAATTGTTTATTCCGGGTGAATGCCTCAACCACGGATTGCGGTACGCAGAGTAATTTTTCCGAGATAATAGCGTAAAGAAAGTCTTAACGGCTCGCGCCAAGCTTGGACGGCATTTACGGGAGTTTACGGATGGTTGACCGCGGCGATTTCGATCGTTCGAGCTACGAGTCGGATTCGGGTTCTGAAACGACCTATGTGGCGGAAAATACCGGGGCGGAAACCGCAACGGAATCACAAGCTCCCGCTGCTAACGTAAACGGTAATTCCCAGCAGAATTCGGCGACGACACCCCCGGCCAAGGGCAATGTCGAGGTCCAGGGCACCGGCAAGCCCGCGTCCAATTTCACCGTCGAGAAGGTGGACAGCTACGACACGACCCGCATCACGATCCAGCTCGAGGCCGGCAAGGGCAAGAAGATCGTGCTGCCGACCGATACCCAGATCGAGGCCATCCTGGTCAGCGGCGACGACCTCATCCTGCGCGAGGTGGACGGCTCGCTCATCGTCATCAAGGACGGGCTGAAGCATATCCAGACGCTGGTCATCGGCGATATCGAGATCCCGGCGGAAGCGCTGATCGCGAGCTTGGAGGCGGGAGGCGTCACGGTCCCGGCGGCGGGCGATGACAGCGGCGAGACGGCCAACACCGAATCCTCGGGCGGCAATTTCGGCTTCGGGCCGGGCGCGATCGGCGATCCCTTCGCCATCCGCGACCTCCTCGGCTTCACCGAATTCGACCGCCAGTTCCCCGAGCAGCGGGAGTTCTTGCCGTTCCACCGCGAGGATGAGGCGGCGGAGGAGCCTCCCCCGATCGACAACCTGCCCACGGGTGGATCGGCTGCGGCCGCGGTCGACGATGACGGCCTTCCGGACGGCAACGCAGCGGCCGATGCCGCCACCGACCTCGATGCCGATATCGGCGACAGCGGTGCGGGCCTCGGAGACGAGCGCGTGTTCGTGGGCACGCTGGGCGGCAGCGTCGGCGGCGACGGCGCGGGCGCGAACGGCTTCTCCTTTGCGGGTCTCGACGGCACGACCGGGACGGTCGGCCAGGAGACGGTGCTCTACAGCGTCGCCGGCAACATCCTGACGGCGACGGTGGCCCCTGGTACCGCGCGTGCCGGCACGGTGCTGTTCACGGTCGAGATCACCGACCCGGCGACGGGCGCCTATACGGTGACGCTGCGCGACAACATCCTGCATGAGCAAGGTCCGAACGCCGAGAACGACGCGACGGTCGTTCTCCCCTACACGATCACCGACGCGAACGGGTCACAGGCGGATGGCACGCTGACGATCACTCTTGATGACGATGTGCCCAGTGTCGAGATCGCGGAATCCGACGGCGGCTCGGACGGCGCCGACAGCGTTGCGGAGAATGGGCCGGACCTGACGGGTGCGATCACCATCACCGAGGGCGCCGACCAGGATGCGA
>JAKATG010000004.1:0-88135 GCA_021828105.1 Pseudomonadota bacterium | reverse complement strand
GACGATGTGCCCAGTGTCGAGATCGCGGAATCCGACGGCGGCTCGGACGGCGCCGACAGCGTTGCGGAGAATGGGCCGGACCTGACGGGTGCGATCACCATCACCGAGGGCGCCGACCAGGATGCGACGTTGACGGTGACGCTGCAGAGCGGAACGCTGAGCGTGCCGCTGACTTTCACCCTCGACGGCACGCCGGCGACCACCGCGGCGACGGTGACCCTGGGCGGCGATACGCTCGGCGTCCTGACGATAGCGACCGACGCCAATGGCGATGCGACATGGACCTTCAACCCGGCGCTCGATGTCGCCGGTCAACCGAGCTTCACCTTCACGGCGACGGTGACCGATACCGACGGCGACGTCGCCACCGACAACCACACCATCACCATCACCGACGGCGCCAACCCGCAGAATGCGACGGCGCAGAATGTGAGCCTCGACGAAGCTCATCTGAGCGACGGTTCCGACCCGACGCCGTTGGCCCTGACGCAGGTCGCGACGCTGAACTTCACCGCCGGTTCGGACACGCTGACGAACTTTGCCTTCACCGGCTTCGCCGGGCTGACCACCGACAGCGATACCAACACGGCAGGAGTGGAGATCTCCTGGTCGATGAACCCGGCCGGCACCGTCATCACCGGAACGGTCGACGGTCAGACGGCGATCACCCTGACGCTCGGCGGGGCGAGCTCGATCGCGCCGAACGGCAACGGCAATGTGACGGTCACCGTCGTGCTGGCGGATGAGTTCCACAACCTGTTCGGCGACGACGTCGCCACCAGCCTCAATCTCGGCTCGGTCACGGTGCAGGGCTCGGACGGCGACGACACCGTCACCGGGGTGGTCAATGTGACCGTCATCGACGATGTGCCCAGTGTCGAGATCGCGGAATCCGACGGCGGCTCGGACGGCGCCGACAGCGTTGCGGAGAATGGGCCGGACCTGACGGGTGCGATCACCATCACCGAGGGCGCCGACCAGGATGCGACGTTGACGGTGACGCTGCAGAGCGGAACGCTGAGCGTGCCGCTGACTTTCACCCTCGACGGCACGCCGGCGACCACCGCGGCGACGGTGACCCTGGGCGGCGATACGCTCGGCGTCCTGACGATAGCGACCGACGCCAATGGCGATGCGACATGGACCTTCAACCCGGCGCTCGATGTCGCCGGTCAACCGAGCTTCACCTTCACGGCGACGGTGACCGATACCGACGGCGACGTCGCCACCGACAACCACACCATCACCATCACCGACGGCGCCAACCCGCAGAATGCGACGGCGCAGAATGTGAGCCTCGACGAAGCTCATCTGAGCGACGGTTCCGACCCGACGCCGTTGGCCCTGACGCAGGTCGCGACGCTGAACTTCACCGCCGGTTCGGACACGCTGACGAACTTTGCCTTCACCGGCTTCGCCGGGCTGACCACCGACAGCGATACCAACACGGCAGGAGTGGAGATCTCCTGGTCGATGAACCCGGCCGGCACCGTCATCACCGGAACGGTCGACGGTCAGACGGCGATCACCCTGACGCTCGGCGGGGCGAGCTCGATCGCGCCGAACGGCAACGGCAATGTGACGGTCACCGTCGTGCTGGCGGATGAGTTCCACAACCTGTTCGGCGACGACGTCGCCACCAGCCTCAATCTCGGCTCGGTCACGGTGCAGGGCTCGGACGGCGACGACACCGTCACCGGGGTGGTCAATGTGACCGTCATCGACGATGTGCCGCAGGCCGTCGTCAATTTGGGAACGGGCTCAGTCATTCATGACGAGACGGCCGGCGTCGATGGCGACGCGAATGACCAGAGCGGAGCGGTGCCGGCGATGATCGCGGGCCTCGGCATCCTGATCGGCTGGGCCCAGAGCGCCGCGGCGGTCGTTACGACGACAGGAACGCAGTACGGCGCTGATGGGGCAGGGACGACAGTTTTGTCCCTCGGCACCACAGCCAATGCCGATTCAAACCTCGACTCGCTCGATGGGCACGATATCCTCCTGCTCAAGCAGGGCGATATCATTCTCGGCCTCGTCGACACCAATGACGACGATACGGTGACCTTGGGTGACCCGGTAGCCTTCGCCATCGCCATCGACGCGAACGGTAAGTTGAGCGTCGCGCAATATCTGGCGATCAAGCATCCAATCACCAGCAACCCGGATGATGCATTGTCCATAGCGGCCAGCGCCATTCAGGCGACCGTGACCGTGACCGACGGCGACGGAGATGTTTCCGCACAATCCGTCGATATCGGCAATTTCATCACTTTCCAGGATTCAGGTCCCTCGATCATCGCGCCGGAGAACGCCGCCCTGATCAACGCCGCCAGCTCGACCGGCGTGTTCGATCTCGACGTCGATGTCAATATCGATAACAATGTCGGCACCGACCAGCCTGGGACGATCGCCTTCGCCAATATCACAAACGGCCAGCAGGCTACCGGCACCATCAACGGCAACACGGTCAACCTGACTTCCGGCGGCCAGAATATCCAACTGTTCCTCAACAATCACGACGGCGATGCGGCGACACCCGGTCGACTGGAAGGATGGATCGGTGGCTTCGGTACCGGAACCAAGGTGTTCCAGGTGACGCTGCAACCGGACAACAGCCTCGCCTCGAGCACCGACACCTATCAGGTCGACGTGTTCGCGCAGATCGGCGCCACACAGACGACGACCGTGTCGAACTTTTCCGCACTTGGACAAAATACGCAACAGTTCAAGGCGCTCGACGTGGCGAACACAACGCAGGATCTACTGTTCTCCGGTTACCAACGGGCAGCCGATGGCAGCAGCAACGCGACGACCGGCTCATCAGTATCGGCGAGCACCGCCGGTATCGGCGTTGCAAACAATCAAATGGACGACGGAGACGCTCTCAGAATTGACTTCGTCAACACTGCGACTGTGGACTCAGGCAACAACAATTTCTACGATTATACAACACATTACAATGTCAATGACTTCCAGTTCGCCATCGTGAAGGTCACCGGCAGTCCGCCACCCGACTCTCAAGAGGTGTGGGTGCGCATTTACAGCGCTGACGACGACAATCCCGCAGGTACCAACACGGGCACACATGCGGCGCAGCTTGCCGACGACGGACAGCTCGCCACCATAACCGACATCAAGGTGAATGGTGTCAGCGTCAATCTCGCTTCACTCACCACCGACAACAATGGCGGATATCTGATTACTGGTCTCGATCTCAACGACACCGTTCAGGTGACCGCTTCAGGGACCGGCTACAACCGCATAGAGATGGAGAATGCGCGATCAATCACCGGCGATCCCGATCCATCGCTTGATGGAGATTCCTTCGACATCGGCGCCTTCGCTTTCGTATCGACCGTCACCAATGTCCCTTCGGTCGAAATGAGGTACGACCTCGCCCTGACCGATGCGGATGGCGACACAATACTCAGCCCGCTCTTCATCGATCTGTTGTCGTCGGGCGCGACCACGGTCGACAATTCCGCCTCGGGTTCTGGCGTAAACCAGACGGCGGGGCCGACCGTCCAGAACATCATCGGTTCGAACCATGTCGATCAACTTACAGGCAATGCCTCTGCCAATGTCCTTGCCGGCCTGGACGGAAACGACACACTCAACGGCGACGCCGGCAATGACCTGCTGATCGGCGGGCTGGGTGACGACATTCTCAACGGCGGCAACAATGACGACATCCTGCGCGGCGGCGCCGGCGCCAATACCCTCGATGGCGGCTCGGGAAGCGATAAGTTCTACTTCGACGCGAGCGCTTTCGATGCTGCGGACACGATCAACAACTATGTGATCGGCACGGACACGATCGACCTGACCGACCTGTTCACGGTCGATACGGCCGGTGGGCAGTCTCTGTCGAACTACGCTCAGATGACCGGCAACAACCTCGAGATCGATGTCGATGGCAACTCCAACGGACAGACCTGGACGACCGTCGCAGTTGTAACCGGCAACACATCGGCGACTGTGCTCTACGACAACAACTCTGATACAAGCGATCACACCGGAACGGCGAGCTGACCGCTCGCTACATCACGGCAATTCCCGCGCCCCGTCCTTCACCGGCGGGGCGCTTTTCTTGACCGGCGCAGGAAGACCGCCCGCTTGCGGCGCGTCCGCTGCGCCGGCTGCATCGGATACGCCGACCATGGCCGCCACCCGCTTCGCCTTCCTCCGCGGCTTCTCCGCGAGTTTCGCCCTGGCTGCGGCGGCCGCATCGTTGCCGCGCTCCTCCACCGCAATCGCATATTCGGCGCGGATCTTGCGGGTCGCGATGTTGATCCAGCGGCCCTCGCGGTTGATCGAAAAGACCGGCGCGTAATAGGCGACAGTGTCGTGCAGGAAAGGCCGCGCCTTCTGGTTGTCGAGTATGTAAAGGTTTTGGCCGAGCCGCACCGACAGCACCGCGTGGCCCAGCTTGCGGTGCAGGTCCTTGAGCACGACGATCCGCAAATCGCGCTCGGCGAAGCCCAAAGCCCGCAGGCTCTCATATTTGGCGATGGCATAGTCCTCGCAGTCGCCGCGCCCGCCCAGCGCCCGCGACGGGCTCGCCCAGACATCGGCACGGCCATAGATCATACTGTCATCGGCATAGCGGATATGGCCGTTCACATAGGCATTGACGGCGATGAGCCTGGCGAGCGGAGCAAGGGCCGACCATTGTTTTATGGCGCCGCGCCAGGCCTCGAGGTTCGAGGGGCAGCCCTTCCCGCCCAAATCGCAAGCTTCGTAGAGCGCCCGCTCGGCATCGACCTTGGCGGTGACCCGCTTCCATTCACCCAAGCCCTTCGCCGCATTGGTCGCGAATTCGAGCGACCCGAAGACGCCGAAGGGCAGCGTGTCCCTGGCCGGACGCGGCTGAACCTTGCGCTCGACAGCCGCCGGTGTCGCCGCATGGCCCAGGCTCAGAGTTGCGAGCATGAAACAGAGGCCGAAGCCGAAAGCGGCGACGAACTCCAGGAAACAGGGTAAACGGGAGAGCCGTGAGGGTGGTTGAGGAAGTGCGACCGCGCTTCGGAGAATTTTATCTTTCGGTGAGTGCTTCGGACCTGGCTTTGTTGATGGGCTTGAGCAGGTAGTCCAATACACTCTTTTTCCCCGTCAGAATGTCGACTGATGCGACCATTCCGGGGATAATAGGAAGGTCTCCTTCCTTTCCTTTTAATTGGCTCTGTAAAGTTTTAACGGTAACTATGTAATAGCTCTCGCGCGCCTGCTCATCGTAAATGCTGTCGGGCGATATGAGCTCGACCTCGCCCTCGAGCCCGCCATAGACGGAAAAGTCGTAGGCCGTGATCTTGACCACCGCCGGCTGGCGCGGATGCACGAAAGCGATGTCGCTCGGGCGGATCTTCGCCTCGACGAAGAGCGAATCCTCCAACGGCACGATCTCCATCAGCGTCTGCCCGGCCTGGACGACACCCCCCACCGTGTTGGTGTTGAGCTTGTTGACGATGCCCTCGACCGGCGATCTGATGTCGGCCCTGACCACGCGGTCCTTGGCGGCGCGCAAGGTCTCTTCGATGACGGTGAGCTCGGCCATGCCTTGCGAAAGCTCGGCTCTCGCATCCTGGCGGAATTTCTGCTCCTGCTCGTCGAACATGGCCTTGGCCTCGCGGATCGCGGCCTCGGTGCGCGACTTGGTCTCCTGCGCGGTCGCGATCTGTCCCGAGGTGTCGGCGATATCGCGGCGGATCTTGAGCACGTCGGTCTTGGCGACGATGCCGCGATCGGCAAGCGGCTTCTTGATCTTCATATCCTCCTCGGCGAGCTTCAGATTGTCGTTGAAGCGCTTGAGCGAGGCATTGACCTCGGACAATTCCAGCGTGCGCTGCTCGATCCTTTCCTGCAGGACGCGCAACTGCGTGTCGAGGCTCAAGCGGCGAGCGCGGAAGAGCTCGAGCTCATTGGCGATGATGTCGGGTGCCGCCTTGTGCAATTCGTCGGTGAACGGCGGCTCGACATCGAGGGCGCCTTCCGCCTCGTGGCGCAGCCGTGCCACCTGGCTCTGCAAAGCGAGCTGCTTCGCCCGCGATTCGCCGAGATTTGACGAGAAGCCGGTGTCGTCGATGCGCACCAGCACGGCGCCCTTGGCGACCCGGTCGCCGGCCCGGACCAGGATCTCCTTGACGATGCCGCCCTCGAGACTCTGGATGAGCTGCGTCTTGCTCGAGGGGATGACCTGGCCGAGACCCCGCGTCACCTCGTCGAGCTTGGCCCAGGATGCCCAGACCAGGGCGACCAGGAACATACCGGCAAAGACCAGAAGACTGACAACTGTCCCGCGCGGCGCGCCGCGCCTTGCGGCTGCGTCATATTCGGACAGGAAATCGAGATCGCCACGCCTGAGAGCATACATATGAAACGCCGTCGAAAAATTGGATCACTTTTTAATGAATTTACTCTGGTATTGTGCAGGAATTGTGCCGCTCCGTAAACTGGACTATACGTTGAGTAAGTACGGACAGTTTCGCTTAAGCCAGATGCCTAAAAATCCAGCGATGCGAAGGGGCGGCAGCCACGCATTATTCCAAGGAGGTCATCTCCTCAGCTACGGCTTGATCGCCTTGGTGCTCACCGCCTGCGCCATGCCCTCGCTCGAGACCGGCTCCAATCTGCTGACGGTACCGCCGCACAGCACCGAGCGCGCCGGCCAGACGGCGACGCCCGAATCCGCCATGGCGCTGCAGTCTTCCAGCGACCCAGCGGAAAGCAGCAATCCCGTTCTTCTCGGCGCCGTCTCACAAGATTCCCCTCAGATCGAGGGCAGCACAGTTCCGAGCGAGAAGATCCTCCAACCCATGCCGGCCGACGGCATCATGCGCGGCGAGTTCTGGGGAAGCAGCGTCGCCTTCGCCGATCGCGATGGCCTGGTCTGCGCCGGGCGGCTTGTCGGGCGTGCGGCGGAACTCGCCTCCGGCCTTTCCGTTCCCGTCAACTGCAGCGACGGCAGCGCTGGACGCGTCAAGGTCGTGTCATGGGCCTCACCTGATGAGGCCGAAGGCGTGTTCTTCTTCGGCGCTTCGGGCACATCACCCGTTCGTCTTATCAGATCCGCCAGCCTGCAATAATGAGATTAAGGAACAAAAGCACATTTCAGCCTTGTATTCAAGCAAGAGCGATGCTGTGGCCGGATTAACACTGTTTTTAATTAATTTTGGGTGAGATCAACTGGCTCTTGTCCGCAATCTCTACTGTGTTTAGAAATTATTAACCTACCGTAAATCTACGGCGGAGGGACGGGGACGGCGACTATGTTTCGATCGATGATGCTCGCGACTGCCAGCCTGGCGGCTTTTGTTGCCGGCGCGCAGTGCCTTTCTGCGATGTCCATGAAGGATGCCGTCGTCACGGCAGTTCATTCCAATCCTGAAATCGGGGAAGCTGTCGCCAACCGCGAAGGCATCGAATTCGAGCTCGAGCAGGGCCGCGGCCTCTACCGCCCGCGCATCGATCTCCAGGCCAGCGCCGGCGGCGAGATCGCCGACAACAGCAACACGCGCGAAAGTGGCGATACGGACCACCTCTTCTTCCGGCGCGAAGCCAGCGTCGTCGTGCGCCAGCTCCTGTTCGACGGCTTCGGCGTCGATGGCGAAGTCGAGTTCCAGGCCGCCCGCGTCGACAGCGCCTCGTTCAGGGTCAGGGAGCGCTCGGAATTCATCGCCCTCGCCGTCATCCGCGAATATCTCGAGATCCTGCGCGTCCACCGCATCCTCGGCTATGCGCGCGACAACCTCAAATATCACCAGTATGTCGCCGGCAACATCGCGAAGGGCACCTCGGGCGGCTCGCTCAGCGTCGCCGACCACCAGCAGGCGCAAGAGCGCGTGCTGGCCGCCAGGGCCCGCATCGTCGAGCTCGAGGAAGAGCTGAAGGCATCGGAAGCGACCTTCATCAAGCTCGTCGGCAGGCCGATCGGCAAGGCCGGCAATGTGATCAAGATCAGCGGCCGGCAGCACTCTTCGCTCACCGCCGCGCTCAGCACCGCGCGCAGCAATCACCCCTCCATCCGCTTCGCCAAGGCCGACATCGATGCGGCGCAAGCCCAGGTCAAGGTCGCCGAATCGAAGTTCTATCCGAAGCTGAGCCTCGAGGGCCGGGGGTCAGTGGGCGAGGATATCGGCGGCGAGCGCGGCGCCGACAACGACCTGCAAGGCAATGTTGTCATGGAGTGGAACATCTACAATGGCGGCATCGACACCGCCAACAAGCAGGAGCAGATCCGCCACGTCGATGAGGCCTTTCAGAAGCTCAGCCGCATCACGCGCGAAGTCGAGGAAGGGGTCAGGCTGTCCTGGGACCGCCGCCAGCAGCAGGCCAAGCGGCTCAAGGTGCTGCTGCAGGAACTCTCGGCGACCGATCAGCTCAGGTCATCCTATACCGAGCAGTTCAAGATCGGCGAGCGCTCGCTCCTCGACCTGCTCGACACGCAGAATACCCGCTTCAACCTGCAGACGGCGATCGCGACATCGGATGCCGCGGTGAAATTCGCCGAATACCGGCTCTTGGCTTCGACCGGCTCGCTCTTGCGTACGATCGGCGTGGCGCCGGTCGCGCAAGCGCGGCCCTATGCCCGCAGGGATGCCAACAGCCCCGAAACATTGCCGCCCGACGCCTATGAGCGGACCGAGCCGCGCCCGCCCAAGGAGTGAGAGCGGCGCGACCAGGCCATGCCGGGAGGCGAAAACGGCGAGGCTGGTTTGATGAGTGGATTTTGGCGCGATTCTTGAATGTTCGGCCGGAACAGGACGGTAGCCGGCAATGAAGCATGAATTTCCCCCCGATCAGTCGCTGACGGCGATCAACAGCGGCATTGGTACGGCGCATTCGCCCTTGACCATGGCATCGCTCGACCGGCTGGCATTCGACAACGACCCCCTGACCAAGGCGGTGCAAGCCCTCGTGTCGCTGCGCGGCCGCGCCGTGTCGGCCGACGTGCTCACCGCCGGCCTGCCTTTGGTCAATGGCCGGCTCACGCCGGAGCTGGCGCTCAGGGCGCTCGGCCGCATCGGCTTCTCGTCCAAGCTGATGCGGCGCAAGCTCGACGACCTGCCGCCGCTGCTCTTGCCCGTCATCCTGCTGATGGAGGATGACGACACCTGCATCCTCATCCGCCAGGACGAGCGGGCATGCCACATCTACGATCCCTTGACCGGCACCACCGCCCAGATCCCGCCCGACGAACTGGCCGAGAGCTATACCGGCTACGCCATCCTCGCCCGTGAATTCACCACGGTCGATGAAAACCTCGACACGCTGGCAAGCGAGGCCAATGAGCACTGGTTCTGGGGCGCGATCCGGAAACTGTGGAAGACCTATGTGCTGGTCGCTTTCGCCGCGGCTCTCATCAGCATCATCGCGCTCGCCTCGCCGCTCTTCGTGATGAATGTCTATGACCGGGTGCTGCCGAACAAGGCGATTCCCACCATGTGGGTGCTGGTGATCGGCATGGGGCTCGCCCTCCTCTTCGACCTGATCCTCAGGACATTGCGGGCCTGGCTCATCGATTCGACCGGCAGGCGGGCCGATGTGCTTCTCGCCAGCCGTATCTTCTCGCATGTCCTCTCCATCCAGATGAGCAGCAAGCCGCCGACCACCGGCAGCTTCGCCAGCCATCTGAGAGACTTCGAATCGGTGCGCGAATTCTTCACCTCGAACACGATCGCCACCTTGACCGACATGCTGTTCTTCGTCGTGTTCCTCCTGGTGATCCACCAGATCGGCGGTCCGATCGCCTATGTGCCGGCGGCGGCGGCCGTCATCATCATCGGCCTCGGCCTCGCCTTCCAGATCCCGCTGCGCCGGGCGGCGGAACGCAACGCGAATGAGGCGGCGCAGCGCCATTCCCTGCTGGTCGAAACCATCTCCGCCCTCGAGACGATCAAGGTCGTGCGCGCCGAAAGCCATCTGCAGGGCCTGTGGGAGAAACTCGTCGGCTCGACATCGCGGACAGTCGAGCGCGTGCGCCAGCTCACCTCGACGCTGACCCACATGACCTCGGCCATCCAGCAGATCGTCAGCATCGCGGTGATCATCGTCGGCGTCTATCTCTTCCAGGAAGGAGAGATATCGATGGGCGCCATCGTCGCTTCGGTGATGCTGGCCAGCCGTTGCGTGGCCCCGCTCGGCCAGTTCGCCATCGTGCTGGCGCGCTCGCAGCAGTCCTTCTCCTCGCTGAAGGCGCTCGACAAGATCATGCAGATGCCGAGCGAGCGGCCGGCGGGCAAGAACTTCCTCGCCCAGCCGATCACCAACTGCGTCATCCAGTTCCAGAACGTCGTCTTCGCCTATCCCAACTCGAACATACCGGCGATCAATGATTTCTCGCTGACCATCCGGCCCGGCGAGAAGGTCGGCATCATCGGCAAGATCGGCTCGGGCAAGACGACGATCGGCCGCCTCCTGGTCAAGCTCTATGAGCCGCAGAAAGGCAGCATCCTTATCGACGGAATCGACATGGGCCAGTATCACCCGCACCAGATCCGCCGCACCATCGGCCTTCTCGGCCAGGACGCCGAGCTCTTCCATGGCACTATCCGCAGCAACATCACCATGGGCAAGCCCGGCGCCGCGGACAGCGAGCTCGTCGCCGCGGCCCGGCTCGCCGGTATCGAGGAATTCGTCCGCCGTTACCCGGCAGGCTACGATACGATGGTCGGCGAGCGCGGCTCCGCTTTGTCGGGCGGCCAGCGCCAGGCCGTGGCCCTGGCGCGCGTCCTGATCGGCGATCCGCAAGTGATCTTCCTCGACGAGCCCTCGAGCGCCATGGATCTCGCCAGCGAACGGCAGCTGATCGAGCAGTTGCGCAAGGCGCTGCGTCCCGAGCAGACGGTGATCGTCTCGACGCACCGCTATTCGATGCTCGATCTCATCGACCGGCTGGTCGTCATCGCCAATGGCAAGGTCGCCGCCGACGGCCCCAAGGAGGACGTGCTGGAAGCGCTCCGCCAGCAGACGGGACAGGGCCGCGCCGCCATCACCCAGGTGCGCGGCAACAGCGCGCCGCCGCGCGTCGCCCTGGACAGAAGGAACCAGGACCAGCGCGGCTGAGAGCCCCTTACACGATGTCGAAATGCCAGACCTTGGCAATGATCCGCCAGGCGCCGTCGATATGGATGAGCGTCAGATCGTCGGTGAAGCGCTTGGGCAGATAGGCGTTCTTGAGCCTGGCATGGGCCGTGGTCGCACTCGCCTGGACGATGGAGACGATCTCGTCCCGGCGCTCATCCTTTCGCGCGGCCGGCGATGGCCGGCCCTTCACGATCTCCATATATTGCTCGAGGTCGAGCGCCACCAGAGCCCCGCCCGTCGCCGAGAACAATCGCGCCTCGGGGTGGAACACCTTCCGGAACAGCGCCACGTCGCCATGAAAGAGAGCGTCCAGATAGGACTGGACCACTGTGGTGAGATCGGTCTTCATCCTTGCCTCCGTCATCCCGCGGCCCGCGCATGCTCTTCATCGGCCAAGTCGAGGCCGTGATCGAGTGCCCGCAGCAATTCCTCGATCTCCCGGTCGGACGTCACCATGGGCGGACAAAGGAAGAGCGAGGTCTCTTCGCCGCTGGTGCCGATCATGACGCCCGCCTCCAAAGCGCGCGCCGCCACGCGCGATGCGATCGGCGGCTCGATGGTGTCGGCATACCAGTCGCGCCAGTCGGGGCCATGGAGCTCGATCGTCCAATGCAGCCCGAAGCCGTCGACCCGCGCCACGCTTGGATGCCTCTGGGCAATGGCGATGAGACCCTTCTCCAGCTTCTCTGCCATGACGCGCGAGCGGGCGAGGAGATCGTCGCGCTTGACGACGCGCAAATAGGCGCGGATGCAGGCCACCGCCACCGGATGGGCGCGGAAGGTGCTGTAGGTCTGCCAGCTCTTGTCCTTCAATTCATCGACCAGGTCCTGGGACAGGACAACCGCGCCCGCGGGCGATGCACCGCCCGCCAGGCATTTGCCGAGGGTCACCATGTCGGGCCGCTCCTTGCCGCCCTGAAAGGCGAACCAGCGGCCGCTGCGGCCGAGCCCCGTCACCACTTCATCGGCGATCCACAGAGAGCCCGCCTGGCGCGCCGCCTTGGCGACGAAGTCCTGATAGGCCGCGTCGTAGTAGATGCCGCCTTGCGTGTAGTCGATGAGCGTCGCCGCGGTGTCGGAGAGCGTCGCCTCGACGCGCTTCAGCCTTTCGGCCAGGGGCCGCTTGTCATCGATCACGCCATATTTGGCATTGAGCGGCGCCGGGATGACTCGCACCGGCACCGGATTGGGCACCGGGCGCGTGCCGCCGCCCTGGATGGCGAGGCCGCCATGCCAATGCGGCTGCACTGTCATCTGGCGCGCGAGACCCGCCATGCCGTGATAGGCGCGTTCGCGCGTGGCGAGCGCCGTCCGGCCGGTCATCGCCTGCGATAAGGTCAGAGCGAGGTCATTGGCCTCGCTGCCGGATAAGAAGAAGCGCACCGCGCCCACCCACTTGCCTTCGCCCGCGAAGGCAATGTCGATCAGATCGTCCGCCGCCTGCTCGCGCTCGGCCCAGAACCAGCCCTCATTGATGACCGGCGTCTCGGCCGCCTTGTGCAGGGCTTCGACCATGTCTGGATGGCGATGTCCCAACGGCCCGCCCGTGGTGCTGCCGTCGATCACCTTGCGCCCGTCATCGAGGATGAAGCGCACGCCCTCGCCGCCCACCACCTTGACCAAGGGCTCCTTGCCGGCATTGAGGCCCGTCTGAAGAAGTCTGCTCATTCCTTGTATCCTTTCACTCTTTCACGACGCCGCAGATGCGCATGATGAGGCGCATCCAGATGCTGCAGGTCTCGGTCAGATCGTCTATCCCGATGTGCTCGTCGGGCGTATGCGCCCATTTCTCATTGCCGGGGCCGAGGCCGACGGTCGGGATGCCGGCCTGGCACATGAAAGTGCCGTTGACGCCGAAGCGCCACGCGCCCGGCGCGTCTTCCGCGCCGATGGCTTCCTTGCGCGCCGCCAATGCCGCTTCGACCACGGGATTGCCGGGGGGCACATGCATCAACGGATAATGGGTGATGAGGCGGAAGTCGCAGGTGAAATCGGGCACGCTTTCCGCGACGCCCGCGATCAGGGCCCGCAGCTCGGCTTCGCAAGATTCCGCCGTCTCGCCCCTGACATAGCGGCGATCGACCCGCACGACGCAGCGGTCGGGCACGACGGCCGTGCCATTATCGGGACTGCTGCGCACCGAAATGACGGTGACCGTGGCCGGCCCGAGCAAGGGATCATCGCCAAGCCCCTCGGCATAGCGGCGCAAGGCATCGAGCAACGGCACCGCCTGATAGGCGGCATTGAGGCCGTTGGCCGGCTCCGAGGCATGCGAGGTGCGGCCATGCACTTCGAGCTCGCAATCGATCTTGCCGCGATGGCCGATATGGACGTGGCCGCGGGTCGATTCGGTGTTGAGACCGTAATCGGCGCGGATGCCGCGCTCGATGACCGAAACGACGCCGGTCGGTGAATCGACCTCCTCCGCCACATCGGCGACGAAGACGATATCGCCATTGAGCCGCAAGCCGGCGCGCTTGATGGCTGAGACCGCATAGGCGCTCGCCATGACATTGCATTTCATGTCGCAGGTGCCGCGGCCACGGATGGCGGGGCCCGTCTCGCCCCAGCGCGCCGCATCGACGATCTCGCCCGAATAGGGATCGACCATCTCGCCCGGCGGGACATGGTCGATATGGCCGTTGATCATCAGCGAGGGCCCATTGCCCGCCCCGCGCAAGCGTCCGATGACATTGCCGTTCCGGTCGATTTCGACCTCGTCGAAGCCGAGCTTGCGCAAATGCTCGGCACAGAGGTGCGCGACGGCCGCCTCCTCATAGGACAGGCTCGGCACACGGATGACCGCCTGGCAGGCGGCGATCATGCCCTCGACATCGAGCGCTCTGTCGACGCGCGCTCCGTAATCGCCATCGGTGGAGATATCCATCTTCATTCCTTCGGATTCGAAATGCGCGCCGCTTCGTTGCGCCGCCGGATCATCTCGGCGAAGAGCAGCAGGAGTAAGGACGCGAAGATGAGCAGGCTCGCCGCCGCCAGGATGGTCGGGCTCAATTGCTCGCGGATGCCGCTCCACATCTGGCGCGGCACGGTGCGCTGGTCGACGCTCGCCAGGAACATGACGACCACCACCTCATCGAGCGAGGTGATGAAGGCGAAAAGCCCGCCCGATATGACGCCGGGCGCGATGGCCGGCAGCGTCACCCGCCTGAAGGTCCGGACGGGCCCCGCCCCCAGGCTCGCCGCGGCGCGCACCAGGTTCCAGTCGAAGCCCGAGAGCGTGGCGAGCACGGTCGTCACGACGAAGGGCGCGCCCAGCATCGCATGCGCCAGAATGAGGCCGGTCAAGGTCTGGGCGAGGCCAATGGCGGTGAAGAAGAAATAGAGGGCCGCGGCGACGATGACGATCGGGATGATCATCGGCGACAAGAGGACGATCATCACGGAAGCCCTGAGGGCCGGCCTGAGCTTGGCCAGTCCCAAAGCCGCGAGCGTGCCGAGCGTCGTCGCGATGACGGTAGCGCCCAAAGCCACGAGAAGGCTGTTGCGGAAGGCCGTCGCCCATTGCGGATTGGTGAAGAGCTCGCGGTACCAGCGCCAGGAGAAAGCCTCGGGCGAAAGCGACAGCATCTCGCGCGTGAAGGTGAAATAGGCCTCCGCATTGAAAGAGAGCGGCACCACGATGACGAGCGGCAGGACGAGGAAGGCGAAGATCGCGAGGCAGAGGCCGGAAAAGATCACATGCCAGAGTTTTTCGAGCGGGCCCGCGGTAGGCGAGAGCGTCAGGAACATGGTCTCACCGCCCATCGCGCACGAAGCGCGTATAGATGACATAGACGATGCCGATGAGCAGCAGGAGGAGCGTGCTCAAGGCGGCGGCGAGACCCCAATTGAGCGACTGCTGCATGTGATAGGCGATGATGTTGCTGATGAGCTGGCCGTTCTGGCCGCCGACCAGCGCCGGGGTGATGAAATAGCCGGTGCACAATATGAAGACGAGGCTCGAGCCCGCGAAGATCCCCGGCACCGTCAACGGGAAATAGACGCGCCGGAAGGCGGTGAACGGGCTGGCGCCGAGCGAGGTCGCGGCGCGCACCAGATTGGGATTGACCGTCTTCATCACGCTGTAGAGCGGCAGGACGAAAAAAGGCAGGAGGATATGGGTGCCGACGACGATGGTCCCCGTCATATTGTACATGAGGGCGAGCCGGCCCGCCTCGTCGATCACGCCCAGAGCGGCGAGCGTGTCATTGACGACGCCCTGCTTCTGCAACAGCGCGATCCAGCTCGTGATGCGTACCAGGATCGAGGTCCAGAAGGGCAAAAGCACGATGATCATCAAGAGATTGGCGCGCCGCTCCGGCAGATGCGCCAGCAGATAGGCAATCGGATAAGCCAGCAGGAAGCAGATGAAGGCGGTGAGCGCGCTCACCCATAAGGTGCGGATGAAGAGATGGATATGCAGCCTCTGCCCTTCCGGCTTGGCGATGATCCCGCCATCGACGCCGCGAGTGAGATCGAGCGCGTTCAAATAGTAGTTGGCGGTATAAGGGCTGCCGGCATTGCGGATGGCGCCGAAGATCCGGGGCTCGCCCCAGCGTCTGTCGATGACGGCGAAGGTTTCCTTGGCGGTCGCGCCTGACGCAGCCTCGAGCTTGCGCGCCGTCGTCTGCAGCAAGCTGCGGGCGCCGGGAAAATCCTGGTTGAGCCTGGCGCCGATCGTGCCCAGGCTGGCTTTCTCCCGTGCGGTCTCGATATCCGCTTTCAGCGCCGCATAGGCCGCTTCGGGCGGCGCGCCATCGGCCGGTGTCCAAGCCTCGAGCTCGGAAAGCGTCCGCGGCAGACCCTCGGCGATCACCGGATTGTCGATGCTCTTGAAGAGGAGAAGCCCGACCGGGATCAGGAAGGCGAAGGCGATGAGGATGACGAGCGGCAGGATCAGCAAAGAGGCCTCAAGACCCTGGCGGCGTTCGACCTTGCGCGCGGCGGCCTCGAGATCGGCGGGGAGCGGGATTTCGCTCACGGCTTGATCGGCCATGGCGGGCCAGGGCGCCGTCATGTCAGGCGTCCATCCGGTCGAGCGCCAGGCAATCGGACGATGCCCAGCCGATCGCCACATGAGCGCCGACCGTAAGCTTGCCCGCCACGCCATTGGCGTTGGGCAGCTTGATGACGAAGGTCGAGGGACCGATGCCCTTCAAATGGGCGCGAATATGATCGCCATGATAGAGGACGGTCTCGACCTCGCCGTCGATCACGGTATCGACCTCGCCCTGTTTCGGCGACAGTTTCACCCGCTCGGGACGGATGGAGAGCGTCGTTGCCTCCTTCGGCGCCCTGATCCCGACCTTGCGCGCTCTGACCATGAGGCCGGCGGCGATCTCCACCAGGCATTCGTCATCGACGATCTTGTGCACCACGCCCGGCAGCCGGTTGTTCTCGCCGATGAAGCCCGCCACGAAGGAGTTGGCCGGGCTCTCATAGAGCTCCCTGGGCGCACAAATCTGCTGGATGATGCCGTCATTGAAGACCGCGACCCGGTCCGACATGGTCAGCGCTTCCGACTGGTCATGAGTGACATAGACGACGGTCACACCCAGCCTCTCATGGATCTGCTTGATCTCATATTGCATCTGCTCGCGCAGATTCTTGTCGAGCGCGCCCAGAGGCTCATCCATCAGGACGAGACGCGGCTCGAAGATGAGAGCGCGGGCGAGCGCCACGCGCTGCTGCTGGCCACCCGACAATTGCGCCGGCTTGCGCTCGGCAAAAGCTGCGAGGCGCACCATGGCGAGGGATTTCTCGACCCGGTCGCCGATCTCGTCGGTGCCGAGCTTCCTCACCTCGAGCGGAAAGCTCAGATTCTCCCTGACCGTCATATTGGGGAAGAGCGCGTAGTTCTGGAACACCATGCCGATGCCGCGCCGCTGCGGTGGCAGGCGGGTGACCGCCTCGCCCGCCAGCACGATCTCGCCCGCGGTCGGCGTCTCGAAGCCCGCCAGCATCATGAGCACGGTGGTCTTGCCGGAGCCTGAAGGCCCCAGCAAAGTAAGGAACTCGCCTTCCTTGACCTCGAGATCGAGCGACTTCACGACCAGTTGTTTGCCGTCATAGGTCTTCTGGATATTGCGGAGCGAGACGAGCGGATTCATGAGCGGGCAAAACTTGCTGAGCGGCGGTGAAGCCGCGGCAGGGCGCCCCGCCGCGGCATTTTCTCTTGTGTTGCGCATGATCTCTTCGGAAAACCGGCGCCCACTTTTCCGGATCATGCGCTATTGGGCGAGCCAGGCGTTGAAGCGCTCCTTGAGGTCATCGAGATTGTCGGACCAGAATTGCGCGTCGATGGCGGCGGCATTGCCCTGATTATCGGGGTTGGTCAGCATGAACTGCTTCATGTCGACGCCCGCGGTCGGATGCTTGCCGACGAGCCCGATCGCCGAGATGCGGACCGGCGCATAGCCGGCGCGGGTCGCAAGCTCGGCCTGGCGGCCAGGGTCGCTCGCGAATTTGATGAATTCCTCGGCTTCCTTCTTGTGCGGCGAGCCTTTGGGGATCATCCAGGTGTCGAGATCATAGAGCATGCCGTCATAGAGGATGCCGAAGGGCTTCTTGTCGTCGAGGATGGGGCCCACGAGGCGGGCCGCGAAGGAGACCGCCATGGTGACCTCGCCGTCGTTCAGGAGTTGCGGCGGCTGCGCGCCCGCTTCCCACCACACGACCTCGCTCTTGATGGTGTCGAGCTTCTTGAAGGCGCGATCGACACCTTCCGGCGTGGCGAGGACGCTGTAGACGTCCTTGGCGGGAACACCATCCGCCATCAGCGCGAATTCGAGAGTCGATTCCGGCCGCTTCGGCAAAGCGCGCTTGCCCGGATATTTTTGAAGGTCGAAGAAATCGGCGACGGAGCCCGGCCTGTCCTTCACCTTGCGCTCGTCATAGCCGATGACATAGCCCCAGACGACGCTGGCGACGCCGCAGTCGGTGATGCTGCCGGGGAGGAAATCGGCGGCGTTCTCCTGGGTGACGGCCGGATCGATCTTCTCGAGGAAGCCTTCCTCGCAGCCTTTCTTGGCAAAGGCCGAATCGCCGATCACCACGTCCCAGGTCACGTTCTTGGCGTCGACCTGGGCGCGGATCTGGCCGAGATTGCCGTTCCAGTCTTCCGATTTGACGGCGATGCCGGTCGTCTTGCTGAAGGGTTGGTAGAAAGAGTGGTTCTGCACCTCGGTATAGAGACCACCCCAGGACACCACCGTGACGCTGCCCTCGGCATGGGCCAAGCCTCCCAGCGCCATCAATCCCAGCGAGCCCAACAGCGCGCGCTTAAGCATTCTCATATCGCTCCTCCTGTTCGTCTGTGCCGTTTTCTGTTATTCCGATTTTCGGAATTATCTTTCGTTTTTTGATATTTTGGTCTAGAGACCGGCATATGTCAACCGCCTTCCACGGAAGGACGGTCCGGATCGGTCACTGAAGGGAGAGCTCAAGGAAGCTGTGGCGAGCCACACTTTTGGCGCGAAGAATGTTATGGCAGATGCTCAAGACTCAGGGATTCTCATCACGATGCCAGGCCAGGCCTCCACACCGCTCCAGCGCGCGGCGCGCATTCTCGAGATCATCGCCGCGGCGCCGGAAGGCCTGTCGCTGAGCGACGTCGCCGAACGTGTCGGCCTGCCCATGCCGTCGGCGCTCCGGCTGTTGCGCAACCTGGTCGATATCGGTTTCGTCGCCACCGAAGGACGGCGCGCGCGCTATCGCCTCGGCGGGCGCCTGCAGCGCATGTTCCAGATGAGCATCAGCACCGAGAGATTGCGCAGCATCTGCGAGCCCGAGATCCAGGCGCTCGCCGACCGTCTTGATCTCACCGCCTATCTCGCGCGCTATGCCGATGAGCGCGTCGATCTGTGCTGCGCATTCATGCCGCGCGAGCCGGCACGCACCTCGGTCCATCCCGGGCAGAATTTCCCGATCAACGCCACAGCGGTCGGGCGTATCCTCTTCGCGCATCAGCCGGACGATGTCATCGCCCGCGCCATCGCGCAGCCGATGCGGAAATTCCGGCCGCGCACGCCAACCAAGCCCGCCGATGTGCGCCGCGCCCTCACCGAAGCGCGCGCTCAAGGCTATGCGCTATGCGACGACGAGCTCGATGAGGCGACGCTTGCCGTCGCGGTGCCGATCGAAACAGGCGATGCCGGCGTCGTCTTCAGCCTGGGCCTCCTCGGCTTGCGCGATGCGTTTGTCGAAACACTGTCGATCGCCAATGCGGTGGCGCTGCTCAAGGAGATCGCGGGCCGGCTCGGGCCGCAGCTCGCGAGCCTCGGCAACGGTCGGGCCTGATTTTTCCATGTGAGCCTTTCGCGGATTGACAGAGCGCCTTCGCTCGTACATTTTATATTCCGGAATATAATTTCGATAATCGGAATAATGAAAGATCCCCAGTGAAGAACGATCCGCGTTTCCAGCCCTTCGACTCCGCCAAGACCCCACGCTTCGCCGATGTCGCCACCTTCCTGCGCACGCCGCGCCTGCCGATCAGCAACGAGATCGACATCGCCATTGCCGGCGTCCCTTTCGACATGGGGGTCAATTTCCGCTCCGGCGCCCGCCATGGCCCGGCCGCGGTGCGCGAGGCCTCGCGCATCATCCGCCAGATCCATCCGACCAGCGGCATCGCGCCCTTCCGCCTGTGCAATGTCGCCGATGTCGGCGATGCCACGGTGAATGCGCTCGATCCCACGGCAAGCATCGGCCTCATCGAGGCGTTTTTCCACGACATCCACAAGACCGGCGCGATCCCCATCGCCATTGGCGGTGACCACACCGTGCCCTTGCCGATCCTGCGCGTCATCGCGCGCGATAAACCGGTCGGCGTCGTCCATTTCGATTCGCATGCCGACACGCTCGACGAACTGCTCGGCACCAGGATCAACCACGCGACGACCTTCCGGCGCGCCGTCGAGGAAGGCCTCATCGATCCGAAGCGCGTGATCCAGATCGGCTTGCGCGGCAGCCGCTTCAGCGAGAACGATGTGCAATGGGGCGCCGATGCCGGCTTCCGCCTCATCACCATGGATGAATATGAGAAGATCGGACGCGATAACGTGGTCCGCGAGATCGACCGCGTCACCGGCAAGGGACCTACCTACATCACCTTCGACATAGACGGCCTCGATGCCGCCTATGCCATGGGCACCGGCGTGCCGGAAGTCGGCGGCTTCTCGGTGCGCGATGCGCAAGTCATGATCAGGAGCCTCGAAGGCAAGCATCTCGTCGGCGCCGACATCTGCGAGGTGGCGCCGGTCTTCGATCCGACCGGACAGACGGCGCTCAATGCCGCCAATCTCCTGTTCGAGATGCTGTGCGTCATCGCCGACAGCCGAGCCAAACGCAGTTGAGGAGGCAGACCCATGAGCGCCTTGGCATTGCTGCGTCCTCTGTTCGGCTATCAGGCCTGGGCCAATGAGGATCTGTTGGAGAAATTGAAGAGCCTCGACCCCAAATTGCACAAGCAGGAGTTGCATTCCGCCACCAGGCTGATCAATCATGCCTATGTGGTGGGCCGCATCTTCGCCGCGCATCTCACGGGCGCGCGGCACGCTTAGGCATCGAGCAACACGACGGAAACACCAGCTCTGCCGGAGCTCAGTGCCGCGGTTGCCGCATCGGATCGATGGTATGTCGATTATCTCGCACGTGTGTCCGCGGACGAGCTTTCCCAGTCCATTTCCTTCGGCTTCATCGACGGAGACCAAGGCGCCATGTCGCGGCAGGAAATGCTGATGCATGTCGCGACCCATGGCGGCTATCACCGCGGCGAGGTCGGCCGTATCCTGGCGCAGCTTTCGCTCGCACCGCCATGGGATACATTCGCCGTCTATCTGCATCAGAGCGAGCCATCGCGCCGGCTCCAGGCTTAGAGGCCCTAGAAAATCTTCCCCGGATTGAGGATGAGGTCGGGATCGAAGACCTGCTTGATGGCGCGCATCACATCGACGCCTCCTCCCATCTCGCGCCGCAAATGCGTCATCTTGCCGAGACCTATGCCATGCTCGCCGGTCGAGGTGCCCCCCATGGCCAAAGCGCGATCGATGAGCCGGTCATGCGCCGCCTCGGCGAGCGCGATTTCCCGGCTGTCGCCTGAATCGATCAGCATGCTCACATGAAAATTGCCGTCGCCAATATGGCCGACGATCGAGGCGATGAGGTCGATCGTGGCAAGGTCGGCACGCGTCTCGGCAATGCATCGGGCGATGCGGGAAATGGGCACGCAGACATCGGTGACGAGACTGCGGCTGCCGGGGCGCAGAAGCGTTTCCGCATGGGCGACCTCGTGACGCGCTTTCCACAGGCGGCTGCGGTCCTCGGGCGAGGCGGCCCAGACCGGTTTCGGCAAGTCGAAGTCCTCTGCCAGCGCCAGAGCGAAATCGACCTCATGATCGATCGTGGCGGCGCTGCCGGCGAATTCGACAAGCAAGGTTGGCTCTTCTTCGAGGCCAAGACCGGCGTAAAGATTGACGGCCCTGACCGCGACCTCGTCCATCACCTCGAGCTTGGCCATGCCTATGCCCGCCTGCATGAGGGCAATGGCATAATCGAGAAGGCTCTGCAGGTCGGAAGCATGAACACGCGCGGTACGCAAGGCTTCCGGCAACGCATGGAGCCTGAGGCACAGTTTGGTGATAATGGCGAGCGTCCCTTCCGAGCCGATGAGGAGGCGCGTCAGATCATAGCCGGCAGACGACTTCCGCGCGCGCGTGCCGGTCGTGATGATCTCGCCCGTGCCGAGCACCGCTTCGAGCGCCAGCACATTGTCGCGCATCGTGCCGTAGCGCATCGCATTGGGACCCGAGGCGCGCGTCGCCGCCATGCCGCCCAGGCTCGCATCGGCACCGGGATCGACCGGAAAGAAGAGGCCGGTATCGCGCAAATGCGTGTTGAGCGTCATCCGCCGCACGCCGGCCTCGACCCGGCAATCCATGTCGCCGGCATTGACTTCCAGGATCTGGTCGAGGCCGGAGAGATCGACCGATATGCCGCCTTGAACGGCATTGATCTGCCCTTCCATGCCGGAGCCGGTGCCGAAAGCGATGACCGGTACGGCATGACGGCGGCAGAGTGTCACGATGCTTGCCACTTCCGGCGCCGTTTTCGGAAAGCACACCGCATCGGGCAGGCCCGGCAAATGCCAGCCTTCGTCACGTGCATGCAATTCGCGCAGGCTCTGCCCGGTCGAGCAGCGCGTGTCCAACAGCTCGCGCAAACCGGCGAGACAGGCGGCAAGACGGCGATCCGGTCCTCTCATGGTCTTGACAGTGTAGCGATCAAATGAAATTCTATAAATCGGAAATTAATTTCGATTAACGGAATAATCATGTCCCAGAGCGTTGGAGAAAACCTGCCTTTCCTCTTGAGGCAGCTCGGCGTCGATGTCGTCTTCGGTCTTCCCGGCGTCCACACGCTGGAGTTCTTCCGCGCCATGAACGAAGCGGGGCTGCGCCATGTCGGCGTCCGCCATGAGCAAGGGGCGGGTTTCATGGCCGACGGCTATGCGCGCTCCTCCGGCCGGCCCGGCGTCTGCCTCGTCATCAGCGGACCGGGCGTCACCAATATCGCGACACCGCTCGGCCAGGCCTATAGCGACTCCATTCCCGTCCTGGCGCTATCGAGCGTGAATGCCATTGGCGATCTCGGCATGGGCCGCGGCATGCTGCATGACGTGACCGACCAGCGCCAGGCCACGGCGCCCGTCACCACGCTCAGCGCCACGGTGCTTTCGCCCGATCAGGTGCCGGTGCTGCTCGAGCGCGCCTTTGCCTACTTCTCTTCACAGCGGCCAAGACCCCATCACCTCTCCTTCCCGCTCGATCTCCTCACCCGGCCGGCCTCGGCGCGGGCGTTGAACCCGCCCAAATTGTCGGCACCGGCAGCGGCGCCCGAGCTTATCGATGCGCTCGCGCATCTCCTCGGTGAAGCCCAGCGGCCCGTGTTGGTCGCGGGCGGTGGTACCATCCATGCCGGTCAAGAGATCGTCGCTCTCGCCGAGAAGCTCTCGCTTCCCGTCGCCACGACGATCGCCGCCAAGGGCGTCATTCCCGACGATCATCCGCTGTCGCTGAGCTCGACCCTGCAGCGGCCCGAGGCGCGCAAGCTCATCGCGGGGGCCGATCTCGTCATCGTGGTGGGTAGCGAATTGTCGGAAGCCGATCTCTATGTCACGGCCGATTCCGAGAAGACCGGCGGCGGCGACGCACTCACGCACGGCAAGCTCGATGTCACCGGCAAGCTCGTGCGCATTGATCTCGATCCCGTGGTGCTTGCGGGCGACTATCCGGCCGCACTCAGCATCCTTGCCGACAGCGCCCTCACCTTGCGAGCCCTGCTCGCCAAGCTCGAGAGCAAGATCCGTCCTCGCGATGACCTCAAGCATCTGCGCCGGGCCATGCGCAGCGCCGTGACGCCGCTCGAGGCCAAGCACATCAAGGTCCTTGATACTGTTCGAAAGGCCTTGCCCGAGAACGGGTTCATCTTCGGCGACATGACACAGATCGCCTATACGGGCTGCGTGCATTTCGAGACGCGCAAGGCCAGAAGCTGGTTTTTCCCCATGGGCTACGGCACCATGGGCTATGCGCTGCCGGCCGCGATCGGCGCCAAGCTCGCAAATCCCGATCGTCCAGGCGTGGTGTTGGCCGGCGACGGCGGGCTGCTCTTTACCATCCAGGAGCTCGCCACCGCCGTCGAGCTCGAATTGCCGCTCGCCATCGTGCTGTGGAACAATGACGGGCTGGGCGAGATCAAGGATTTCATGCAGGCGCGTGGACTGCCGCTCATCAGCGTCAAGCCGAGAAATCCGGATTTCATCGCGCTCGCCAAATCCTTCGGCTGCGATGCGCTGAGGGCCCAGAGCCTGGTCGAGCTTCAAGACAGCATCGAGGCTGCTTTCACGAAGCGGTGCCCGACGCTCATCGAAGTGCGCGAGGATGCCGCCTATCTGGCGTGAACTCACAGGTAATCGGCAATCACCACCAGGACCAAAGCCGCGGCAAGGATGAGATTCACCGCGCGCGAAGCCTGGGGATGGCGCAAGACCGAGGTGAGTGCCGATCCGGCCAGCGCCCAGACCGTGTGGATGACGATGATCGCGATGCTCAATATCACGCATTTGAGCACGGCATCGGCGAGCGCGCTCGACGGCATGAGCACGGCCTTGGAATAAACGGCACCGATGGCGAGATAGGCCTTGGGGTTGGCGACGGCGAGAAGCAATCCCGGCGCCAGGCCGGGCGCCAATTCACTCGTCCTGTCGGTGAGAGGCGGCGCCGTCGCGATCCGGAAAGCCAGATAGAGAATATAGAGGGACGCGGCGATCGACAGCGGCAGAGCGAGCGCCGGGAGCGCATAAAGCAAGGTCGAGGCGCCGAGCGCCATGGCGAGGAGCACGAGAATGGTGCCGAGATTGATGCCGAGCGCATAGGGCAGCGACCGCCAGAAGCCATAGGCGGCCGCCGTCGCCGCGACGCTCAAGGTCGCCGGGCCCGGTGACGCCATGAGGGCCGCGGCCGAAGCGAGAAGCGAGACAAGCCCCGGAAGAGAGGTCTCGGGCAGCACGTGATCCTCCGCGCTAATGAAGAGATTTTGATAGAGCGAAGACTCTCCAATCGTCTTGAACGATCGTGCGAAGGCCACGGAGATTGCATGAGAGGGCCAGGTTCGCTAGAGCTTCCGCATGCCCGACCAGGTGCCAACCAAGCCGCCCAAGCCCGAGCCCGGCGTCGTCGCGTCAAGCGTCTATGCCAAGGGCAAGCGCATCGCCGACATCCCGGTGGACGAGGCCGGTCAGTGGCAGAAGAAGTCAGGCCATGTTGTGTGGATCGGCCTGTTCGAGCCCGGCCGTGAGCTTCTGAACCGGGTAAAGCGGCAGCTCAATCTGCATCCGCTCGCCATCGAGGATGCCGAAAAGGCGCATCAGCATCCCAAGATCGAGGAATATGGCGACGCGCTCTTCATCGTCGCCCGCACCGCGCAAATGGTTTCAGGCAAGATCGCTTTCGGCGAGACGCATCTCTTCGTCGGGAAAGGCTATGTCGTCTCGGTGCGGCATGGCGCATCGGCCTCCTATTCAACCGTGCGCGAGCATTGCGAATCCTGCCAGAAGATGCTTTCCCATGGCGAGGATTACATCCTCTACAAGATCCTCGATTTCATCGTCGACAACTACACGCCGGTGGTCGAAGCGGTGCGCAAGGAAGTCGAGGTCCTGGAGGACCGGGTCCTGCATGAAAAGATCAGCACAAGGCAAGTGCAGCGACTCTATGCGCTCAGGCGCGAGCTCCTCAAATTGCGCAATGCGGTGCTGCCGCTGGTCGATATCTGCCGCCGCCTCGAACATGCCGAGCTCCTGCCGATCGATGCCGAGATGCGCTCGCATTTCCGCGACGTGACCGACCATATCCAGCGCGTCCAGGACGGCATCGATTCACTGAGAGAAGTTCTGGCCTTCGCTTTCGAGGCGAGCCTGATGATGGGCCAGGCGCAGCAGAGCGCCGTCACCCGCAAGCTCGCGGCGTGGGCCGCCATTCTCGCCGTGCCCACGGCGGTCGCCGGCATCTATGGCATGAATTTCGAGCACATGCCCGAGCTCAAATGGCAATATGGCTATTTCGCCATCCTCGCTCTCATCGTGGCGCTGTGCGGCTTCCTCTATTACCGTTTCAAGCGGAACGACTGGCTGTAATCGTCACAGCGCCACGACCTGCCCTTCATGGATCGAGCGGTCGGCGGCGACGACGATCTTCAGGCTCTTGACGCCGTCATTCATGTGGTCGGTGAGATCGATGTCCTCCTCGATCGCCTTCAAGAGATAGCGCTGCTCTCTTTCGCACAAAGCGTCGTGATCCGGCTCGTCCGTCATGTCGATGCGCTCGTCGGGCTTCGACATGTCGGCATGATGCCAGAGGATCTGGTTGGTCTTGGTATGGGCGTTGATGTCGTCCGACTTCACTTGGCCGGCAGTCTCGGCCATCACGATCGATACCGAGCCCTTGGGGCCGATGACGTCCTTCACGAAGAAGGCGGTCTCGCTCATCATCGGGCCCCAGCCCGCCTCATACCAGCCGACCGAGCCGTCGTCGAAAGAGACCTGCAGCATACCGTAATTCTGCTTGGCGACCTCGTTGCTGAGCCTGGCCCCGATCGCATGTACCTTGACCGGCTTCGCCTTGGGCGCCATCTGGCACATGATATCGACATAATGCACGCCGCAATCGACGATCGGAGGGAAGGAGTCCATCAGCCTTTTGTGCCAGGCCCAGGTCTCGCCATTGGACTGCTGATTGAGGTTCATGCGAAAGACGAGCGGCGTGCCGAGCTGGCGGGCGATCTCGATGAACTTCACCCAGGACGGATGGTGCCGCAAGATGTAACCAATCACGAGCTTGCGCTTGGTGCGCTTCGCGGTCTCGACCACCTTCTCGGCATTGGCGACGCTGTCGGCAAGAGGCTTCTCGACGAAGACATGGGCGCCCGCCTCCATCGCCTTGATGGCGAAGTCGGCATGGGTGTCGGGCAGCGTGTTAATCGACACGACATCGGGCTTGAGTTCGGCCAGCGCCTTCTCATAGTTGGAGAATTTCCTGGTGCCCTTCAGCGCCTCGGGCAATTCGCGCTTGTCGATGCGCCTTTCGCATACGCCCACGACCTCGAAGCCCGGAATGCGCGTATAGGCCAGCGCATGGCTCATGCCCATATTGCCGAGGCCCACTACCAAGACACGTTTCTTTGCCATGCTACTATCCTCCCTAATTCATCGCTTCGCCGATCCAGGCGAGATTGGCCTTGCGGATATGGCCCCAATTGTAGAAAGCGAATTCACTGACGCCGCCCTCTCGTAGCGCAGCGACGGCGGCCAGGAACTCGGCCTGGCTGGTGAAGTCAGGATAGGCCGGGCGCAAAATGGCCCTGATCTTTCCTGATCCCCGCAAGCGCCGCTTGATGTCGAAGAGATCGGCCTTCACGCGGCCCGCCCCCGGCTCATAGAAACAGGCCTCGATGATGCCTGCGGTCTCGGCCTGGCTCTTGAGGTCGCTGCCCTCATACCAGGCGCCGCCGGTCGGGCGTGCCACCGAAGGAATGACGGCGACGGTGGCGTCCTTGCGCACCGCAGCCCGAATCTCGGCAATGAGCGAAGTCACGACCGAGCAGCGCCAGTCGAGGAAGCGCCTGAGATCGCCGTCGGCGCGGGTATCGGCGAGCCAGAAGGCCTCGGCCATGTCGTCGGGAAAATCGATGTCGCTCGCAAGATAGGCGCTCACATCCTGCGCCACGTCGGCTTTGAGCTTCTTCGCCGCTATGCCGGCTTTCTCCGCAGCCCCCACGCAATGATCGCAGAAGCACAGGCCCAGCATGTTGTCGAGCCAGCGATTGGGCCGGTTCAACGCGAATTCGTGATGATAGCCGTGAACATAGGGCAGAAAGCCCGGCGTCTCGAGCGACACGCCCCTGACGGCGTAGTTTTCAGTAACATCGCGGGCAAGGCCAATGGCGTAGGCGCGGGCTTCGGGCGCCGAAGGACAAAGACTATAGATGTAGCGGTCGCCAAAGGCATTGGCGACCGTTGACTGGGGGTGGGCGTTGCCGAGCAGCGTATTGTGCAGCAGCACCAGCCAGACATTCACTTGCATGCCGCCTTGCGCCAAAAGCTCGGCCAGGACATCGCGCTCCTTCAGCATATGGTTGGCGACCGGCTTGATGGCGCCATAGCGGCCGGCATCGTGCTTGAAATAGACCGTGCCGTCTTCCGGGAAATAGACCTTGCCCGAGCGGCCATGCGGCCTCAGGAACTTGCCGGCATGATAACTGCCCGCCAGAGTGACGGTGTCGAGGCCGAGGCCGCGGAACTCGGCAACGGCTTGCGCAATTCCAGCGTCGGCCAGGTCCCAGGCATAGCTATAGATGGCTTTGTAGCTCACGCGATGAATAGGCGGCGATCGTCACGACCGCCGCCTTCCTTGTTTTGAGTTTCAGAGCGCCGCCTTGATCGCCTCGACATCGACCTTCTTATAGTCGTCCGACAAGGCATAGCCGTCGGCGTCGGCCTTGATCTTGGCGGCATCGAAGCCGTTGGCGGCATCGACGAAGTCGTTCTTGACCACGTCCTCGACCTTGATGTCGCCCTGGATCTGGCCGATCTCCTTGGCGGTGTCGAAGAAGAGCTGCCAGCTTTCCGGGATGTGATAGCCCCATTTCTTGCGCTCGTCCCAGCGGCCGGCGAAGACATTGGCGAGCTGCATCATCGATTCCGTCGCGACCGACGGGTTCATCTGCGAGGAGAGGCCGGGGAACTGCTCCATCACGATCTGGGTGGCGGCGCGCGGATTGATCCGGCCGAATTCGAGGCCCGCGGCCCAGCCCTTCAGATAATTGGCATAGAGGTCCTTCTTCGACGCATCATCGAAATCCGCCTTGCGGATGACGAAGCTGTTGGCGGGGAGCTTGGAAAAGTCACGGCCGAGGAAATAGTCGAAATCGAGGCCCTGGCCCTTCCATTGGGCGCGCCAGCCTTCCCAGGATAGCGCCGCATCGCCATTGCCCTGCTTCAAGACCGTGCCCCAGGCCGGCCAGCCGCCATCGACATATTTCACCTTGGTGATGTCGACGCCCGCCGCCTTCAGCATCGGATCGCAGATCGACTGCCAGCCGGCCGAGCCCAGAACGATCGTCTTGCCTTCGATGCCCTTGATGTCGGCCGGCTTCTCACCCTTGCGGAAGGCGAAGTCGAACACATCGGCGCCGCCCATATGGAAGACCGAGACCAGCGGAATGCCCTGGGCCAAGCCCAGCGAGAAGACGCCGGGCGAGGGATAGCCCATATCGGCCTGGTTCTGGTCGACGAGCTTGACGCAGGCCGTGGCATCGGAGGGCCCAGGCTCGAGCGTCGTCTCGATATCGCCGAAATAGCCGAACTTCTTGCCGACCCAATAGGGATAGTCGTCCAGGACCTCGATCGTGCCGCGCGGCGACACCCAGCGCACCGTGCCGCTCGCGGCCTCAGCCTTGCGCATGCTGCCGAGGCCTCCCAAGGCCGCAACCGAAACGCCCGCGGCGGTCAGGCTCAAGAGACGACGCCGTCCAATCATCATCTGGTTCATGTCTCGTTTCCTCCTGTTTGTGCTTCTGTCGTCATGCACTCTTATGAATCATGCCTCCCAGCTCGCCCATTTCTTGCCGATCCAATAGAACAGGACATAGATCGATATGCCGATGATCGCGAGAATGAGGATGATGGCGAAGAATTGCGGCATGCGGATGAGGGATGAATAATAGGTCAGGCGGTTGCCGAGGCCTTCCGCACCGCCGACCATCTCCGCGCCGACCGTGGTGAGCAGGCCGAAGATCGAGCCGACCATCAGCCCGACGATGATCATCGGCATGGCCATCGGGATGCGGATCTTGGTGAAGATCTGGAAGGTCGAAGCGCCGAAGGAGCGGGCGAGCGCGATCTTGGCGAGATCGACGCGCCGGAAGCCGGTCGCCGAATTGATCATCACCATCGGACCCGAAGCGAGCGCCACCGCGATGATGCGCGGCTCGCTGCCGAAGCCGAGCTTCAGGATGAGAAGCGGCACCAAGGCCAGCATGGGCGTGGTGACGAGCAGCAGGATATAGGGCGTCACCACCTTTTCGACCAAGGGGAACTGGGTGATGACGGCGGCGAGAACGAAGCCGATCGAGGCACCGATGGCAAAACCCACCAGCAATTCATAGAGCGTGGTCAGAAGATGCGGCCAGATGAATTTCCATTCGGTGAAGAGCGCGGTGACGATCTGGCTGGGGGTCGGGAGCACATATTGCGGCACGCCGAACCATTTGAGCAGGAATTCGCTGCCGCCGATGATGACCACCGCGACGAGGATGATGATCAGGATTTCGAATTTGGTGCGATGATCGCCGAGGCCGAGCGAGGTCCCCGAGAGGCCGACGCCGCCTTCGCCAGCCCCTTTCTTGCGGTTGAATTCCGGGATCTTGTCGCCCAGCGCCTTGTCCACTCTTCTTCCTCCCTCGCGCTTTGTGGTGCTTTTTGTTTCAGGTGATCGCCAACCCCTCATGGGCGCCGCGGCCGTGATCGATGCTCGCCTTGATCTTGAGCACGCGCTCGATGAAGTCCGGCTTGGTCTGGATGTCCACCGGGCGCGGGCGCGGTATGTCGATGTCGAAAATGGCGGCGATCCGGCCGGGCCGCGCCGACATCACGGCGACGCGGTCGGCGAGGAAGATCGCCTCCGAGATCGAATGGGTGACGAAGACGATGGTCTTGCCGGTCTCCATCCAGATTTCCTGGATCAGGAGGTTCATCTCATCGCGGGTGAAAGCGTCGAGCGCGCCGAAAGGCTCGTCCATCAGGAGCAGCGAGGGGTTTACCGAAAGGCTGCGCACGATCGAGGCGCGCTGCTGCATGCCGCCTGACAGCTCGCGCGGAAATTTCGACTCGAAGCCCTTGAGATTGACGCGCTTCAGCAGCATGTCGATGCGCTTCTGATCGACCGGCTTGCGCTTGAGCTCGAAAGGCAGCGCGATATTGGCGGCGAGGTTGCGCCAGGGCAGGAGATTGGCGTCCTGGAAGATCATGGCGATCTCGGGATGCGGTTTGACGATCCTCTCAGCTCCGAGCCGGATCTCGCCTTTGGTCAGCTCGTGCAACCCGCCCATCGACCAGAGCAAAGTCGACTTTCCGCAGCCCGACGGGCCCAGGATGCAGAGGAACTCGCCGTCGCGCACTTCGAGCGACACATTGTCGAGGGCATGCACCGAGCCGCTGCGGGTCTGGTAGTATTTGCTGGCGTCGGCCACGACCATCTTGGCTGGTCTGCTCTTTTCCGAAACGCCTGCCGCTGTGCGCATCTCAGTCGCATCCATCATGGTGTTTCCGGCCCTACGATCGGTTCTCGTTATTTTGTCAAATCATGTGACAAAATTTCAGACGGCGCAATAGCCAATATGCGAGTTCCGTTCCGGCGAAACGCACAAAAACGCACATAATTAGCGTGTTTAGCGGAAATGGCAGAGGCGCCCTACTGTTTCGTGCCTTTCGCAGTTTCAGCATACGCCTTGCCGAAAGGGCAAAAGCATGTAATTTAATTACGGACTGCAAAGGCAAAATCGACATGGCGCGCGGGCGCGGCGAGAAGCAATTACAGCAGCCATCGGCGATCGACATCGTCTCGCGCATCCAGCGCATCGAGAGCGAATTGTCGCCATCGGAACGGCGCGTCGCCCAGATCGTGTGCCGCGACTATGAGGCGGCGACGCGCATGACGATCGCCGACCTTGCCCGCAAGGCGAAAGTGAGCCAGCCGACGGTCACGCGCTTCTGCCGCTCGGTGGGTTGCGCCTCCTTCGCCGAATTCAAGATCAATCTCGCCACCACGCTCACCGTGGCGGCGGCCTATCTCAAATCCGACCGCATCTTCAACGACGATGTCGGCCAGCTGGCGCAAACGATCATGATGCGCGCGGCGAGTGCGGTGCGCGAATGTCTCGACCAGCTCGACACTCAGGTAGTGGGTCAGGCGATCGACGCTCTGGCGGGAAGCCGGCGGATCGATCTCTATGGCCAGGGCGGCGGCTCCGCCGCCATGATCGAGGACGCCAAATTGCGCCTGTTCCGCTTGGGACTCCCGGTCTCGGCCTATGTCGACGGCCATCAGCAGCGCATGTCGGCGGCAACGCTGAAGCCCGGCGATGCGGTCTTCGCCATCTCCAATAGCGGGCGTTCCAAGCCCGTGGTCGAAGCGGTCGAGATCGCCCGCTCCTTTGGCGCCCGCACCATCGCCATGACGCGGCCCGGCACGCCGCTCGCCAAGGCGGCCGATATCGTCATCACCATCACCATTGCCGAGGGCAACAATGTGCTGGTGCCGACGCCGTCGCGCTATGCGCATCTCGCCGTAATCGACACGATCGCCGCCGGCGTCGCCGCCAAGCTCGGCACCAAGGGACGCGAGGCGCTGCGCCGGGTGCGCTATACCCTCGCCCGGATCGGGGTCGCCATACCGACGCCCGTCACCGATCCCACCCCGGTGATGCCGGTGCATGAGCACCAGGAATAAAAGGCGATTGATTCCAAGACGTTAGAGGAAGGACTCGGGAGACAGTCCTTTGTATTGTCTACGTTCTTTTTATGTTCTATAAATATTCTCATGTTTCTTGCCCCAACGACCGGTCTTCCCTTTGCCAGGACGCGGCGCGCCAAGCCTGCCGCGAGCCTCGAGGATTTGCGCCAGCTGGTGGCATCCCCTCATGCCCCTTCCGCTCCGGGCCGGTTCTTTTCCTTCGGGCTTCCCACCCTCGACAAGCACCTTCCCCGCCAGGGCCTGGCGCTCGACAGCGTCCATGAGATCCATGCCGCCTCCAGCCTCGATATACCGGCGGCCTTGGGCTTCCTCTCAGCCCTCATGGTTTCCCTTCCCGAGAAGGGACCCGTCTTCATCGTCACCTCGGCATCGAGTCTCGCTTCCGTCGGCCGGCTTCATGGCCATGGCCTGCAGACGCTCGGCCTCGATCCGGGGCGTCTCACTTTCATCGAAGCACAGAAGGAGACGGACGCCTTCTGGGCAATCGAGGAGACCTTGCGCTCGGGTGCGGCAGGGATCGTCGCCGGCCTCATCGCGCAAGCGCTCGACCTCAAGAAAAGCCAGCGCCTGAGCCTCGCCGCGCGTGAGGCGCGCCGGCCGCTTCTATTGCTCAGGCCGCCCAGAGCCGCGGTCGCGAGCGCGGCCGAGACACGCTGGCGCATCAAGGCAGCCCCGGCTCATCGCGAACCCTCCGGAGCCCTCACCGGATGGCGATGGCAAGTGATGCTCGAACGCTGCCGCAACGGTTCGGTTGGTGAGTTTGTGTTGGAGTGGTCCCATGCGTCGCATCGTTTCGGTCTGGCTGCCGCGCTGGCCGATCCTGCGCTTCCTGACAGCGCAAGGCTCGTCCGCGTCAATCGCGCCTGATCAGCCTTTCGTTCTCACCGTCGATGGGTCGGGTGGTCCGCGCATCGCCGCCACGTCACCGGCTGCCGAACACGATGGTCTCTTCATCGGCCAGACCTTGAGCGATGCGCGCGCCAAGGCCGGCGGGCTGCTGCAGGTTCATGCGCTCGAGCCCGAGCGTGACGCGCAGGCGCTCCGCCGTCTGACCTTGTGGGCGACGCGCTATACGCCCGCCGCCTCGCCCTGGGGCCTCGAAAATGGCGGCGACGGCTTCTTCCTCGACATCACCGGCTCTTCCCATCTCTTCGGCGGCGAAGACGCGTTGCTACGCGACCTCATCAAGCGTCTGAAGACATTCAACCTCACGGCGCGCTGCGCCATTGCCGGCACGCCAGGTGCCGCCTGGGCGCTTTCCCATGCCTCATCCCGCTTGCCGCTCTGCCTCGCGGACGGACAGGAGAAGGAAGCCTTGCGCCCCTTGTCGATCAAGGCGCTGCGGCTCGGACCCGACAGCTATGCGGCCTTGCGGCGCCTCGGCTTCAAGACCATCGGCATGCTGATCGATGCACCGCGGGCGCCCTTCGCCGCCCGTTTCGAAAATGAATTGCTCCTGCGTCTCGACCAGGCCCTTGGGCTGAGGCGCGAAGCCTTGCATTTCATATCGCCGCCGCCCGTCTACCATGTGCAGCACTCTTTTCTCGATCCGATCTTTGCACAAGAGACGGTCGTCGCCACCGCGGCGAAACTGATGCAGCGGCTCATCCCTTCCCTGACGCAGGACGGCGTCGGCATCCGCGGCTTCAGGCTCGATCTCTATCGCGTCGATGGCGATGTGCAGCAGATCGAGATCGGCATGGCCGCGCCGACGCGCGATCCTTCCCATATCGCGCGGCTTCTCACCCTCAAGCTCGATCGCCTCGACCGCGGGCTAGAAACGGGCTTCGGCTTCGATTGTGTCAGGCTCTCCGTCACGCTGGCGGAAAAGACGCCTGAGTGGCAAGGCGATCTCGAAACGCCCGCCAATACCGAGACGTCAGCTGAACAGCAGGCCCGGCTCATCGATGCGCTGAAGCAGCGCCTCGGTCCCGAAGCCGTGCGGCAGCTCCAGCCGGTCGAAAGCCATATTCCCGAACGTGCTGAAATCTCGCAAAAGGCGGATGGTCCGGCTCCCTCCTGGCCCACCCCCGATGCGGACCGCTCGCGGCCGCCATTGCTCCTGCCGCAGCCGGAAGAGACCCGGGTCACCGCCCTCATTCCCGATGGCCCGCCCCGGCAATTTCAGTGGCGCGGCGAAACCCATATCGTCACTTCAGCGCAAGGCCCAGAGCGCATCGCCGATGAATGGTGGCGGAGCGACGCGAAAGGCTTCACCCGCGATTATTTCTGTCTCGAGAATACTGTGGGACAGCGCTTCTGGCTCTATCGCGAAGGCCTCTATGGCCGCGAGACCTCGGATCCCCGCTGGTTCGTCCACGGCTTCTTCGCGTGAGGATGAGCCATGGCCTATGCGGAGCTCGCCGTCACCACCAATTTCTCCTTCCTGCGCGGCGCGTCGCACCCCCATGAAATGGTCGCAGCTGCCGATGAGCTCGGCCTCACCGCCATCGGCATTGCCGACCGCAACAGCTTTGCCGGCGTGGTGCGCGGCTTCGACGAGGCCAGGAAGCGCAAGATCAAGTATCTGCCCGGCGTCAGGCTTGTTGCTCTCGACGGTTTCGAGGTGCTCGCTTATCCGACCGACCGTGATGCCTATGGTCGCCTCTGCCGGCTGCTGACCAAGGGCAACCGGGCCGCCAAGAAGGCCGAATGCCATATCACTTTTGAGGAAATCTGTGCCGCCAGCTCAGGCCAGATGCTGATCGCGCTGCCGCCGAAGAAGATAACGCCCGATTTCACCCATCATCTCACCGAACTAGCCGATGCTGCACCAAAGCGCGTTTTCCTCGGCGCCGTTCATTCCTATCAAGGAAACGAGAAGCAGCGCTTCGCGCTTCTTGCCGATCTTGCCCGCCGGCACCACACGCCGCTTGTCGCCTTGAATGACGTGCATTATCACGCGCCCGAGCGCCGGGCGCTCGCCGATGTCGTGACTTGCATCCGCGAGAAATGCACTATCGCCGAAGCGGGCTTCCGGCTCCAGGCCAATGCCGAGCGCCATCTCAAGCCGGAAGCGGAAATGCGTCGCCTCTTCGCCGGTTATGAAGAAGCAGTCGAGCGCACCGCCGAGATCGCCGCAAGCTGTCATTTTTCCCTCGGCGATCTCAAATATGAATATCCCGATGAGCCCATACCGCCCGGCAAGACGGCACAAGAGCATCTCGCCGATCTCGCCTGGGCCGGCGCCAAGAGACGCTATCCCTATGGCGTGCCCGAGGATGTCACGAAGAACATCGAGGAAGAATTGCGCATCATCGACGGCCTCGATTATGCGCGCTACTTCCTTACCGTGCATGATGTCGTCGCCTTCGCCCGCGGCAAGGAGATCCTCTGCCAGGGTCGCGGCTCGGCGGCGAACAGCACCGTGTGCTTCTGCCTCGGCATCACCGAGGTCAATCCCAAATCGACCAAGCTTTTGTTCTCGCGTTTCATCTCGCAGGCGCGCAACGAGCCGCCCGATATCGATGTCGATTTTGAGCATGAGCGGCGGGAAGAGGTCATCCAATATATCTATGAGCGCTATACGCGCGAGCGCGCCGCCATCTGCGCCACGGTCGTGCATTACCGCTCGCGTCGCGCCATCCGCGAAGTAGGCCAGGCGCTGGGTCTGACGCCCGATGTCACCTCGGCGCTCGCCAAGACCATCTGGGGCTATGGCAGCGACATGCCCGATCAATATGTGCGGGAGGCCGGCTTCGATCCTGACAATGAGAAGATCCGCCAGGCGGTCGATCTCACCAACGAGCTCATCGGCTTTCCGCGCCATCTCTCCCAGCATGTCGGCGGCTTCGTTCTCACCCGCAAGCGGCTCGATGAGACGGTGCCCATCGGCAATGCCGCGATGGAGGACCGCACCTTCATCGAATGGGACAAGGACGATATCGACACGCTCGGCCTCATGAAGGTCGATGTGCTGGCGCTCGGCATGCTCACTTGCCTGAGGCGTGGCCTCGAATTCCTGAACGATCATTATGCCCATAAATACAGGAAGCCGTTCGGGTCGCTGTTCGACCTGCCTCACGAGGACCCCGAAACCTACGAGATGCTGAGCAAGGCCGATTCCGTCGGCGTGTTCCAGGTCGAGAGCCGGGCGCAGATGTCGATGCTGCCGCGGCTCAAACCGAAGGAATATTATGATCTCGTCATCGAAGTGGCGATCGTCAGGCCCGGTCCCATCCAGGGCAATATGGTGCACCCCTATCTCAAACGGCGCGATGGGATCGAGAAGATCGTCTATCCCTCGCCTGGTCCCGCTTATCCGGCGAATGAATTGGAAGAGGTTCTCAAACGGACGCTGGGCGTGCCGCTGTTCCAGGAGCAGGCAATGCAGATCGCCATCACCGCGGCCGGCTTCGCGCCCGACGATGCCGACCGGCTGAGAAGGTCGATGGCAACTTTTCGCAACAATGGTACCGTCAGTACCTTCAAGAACAAGTTCGTGAACGGGATGGCGGCGCGCGGATACGATCGCGATTTCGCCGAGCGCTGCTTCAGCCAGATCGAAGGTTTCGGCGAATATGGCTTTCCGGAGAGCCATGCCGCGAGCTTCGCGCTCCTCGTCTATGCCTCGGCCTGGATCAAATGCCATCATCCGGATGTGTTCCTTGCCGCCATCCTCAACAGCCAGCCCATGGGCTTCTACCAGCCGGCGCAATTGGTGCGCGATGCGCGCGAGCATGGCGTCGAGATCCGCCCCGTCGATGTCAATAACAGCGAATGGGACTGCACGCTCGAACCTCTGTCGACCGAGCGCTGCGCCGTGCGGCTCGGCTTACGCCAGGTCGACGGCCTCAAGGAAGAGGAGATCAAGGAGAAGCTGATCGCCCATCGCGGCAATGGCTATTCGAGCCTCGAGCAATTGGCGCGCCGCGGCGGCGTTACGCGCTTCACGCTGGAACGGCTCGCCGAAGCCGACGGCTTCACTTCCATGGGGCTCGACCGCCGCTCGGCCCTGTGGGCGATGCGTCGCCTCGGCCGGCTCGATATCGAGCCCGTCAAGCGCGACGGCGTGGCGCTCGACAGCAACCTGCCGCTCTTTGCGCCCCATATCGAGGACGGGCTGTTCGACGAACCCTCCGTCGCGCTGCCCCAAATGCAGCTCAGCGAAGAGGTGATGGACGACTATCAGACCACCGGCCTGTCACTCAAGGCGCATCCCTGCAGCTTCTTCCGCCCCGAGCTCAAGAAGCTCGGCGTGATCACCAGTAAGGAGCACAGAAGCGACAGCCTGAAGCAAGACGCGCATGTGACCGTCGCGGGCCTCGTCCTCATGCGCCAGATGCCAGGCACGGCGAAAGGCGTCGTCTTCATCACGCTCGAGGACGAGACCGGCATCGTCAATATCATCGTGTGGCCGAAGATCCTGGCGGCGAACCGGCGCGTGGTGATGACGGGCGAGTTCCTCGCCATCAGGGGCAAGCTGCAGCGGGCCGGGCTGGTGATCCATGTGGTCGCCGAAAGCTTCATGGATCTGAGCCAAGAATTGCGGAGGCTGCGCCAGGACGGGCTGGTCGAAGCCGATCTGCCAGCCCTCATCAAGAGCCGGGATTTCCACTAATCCTAGCGCAGGAGGCGCGCATGCAGCTTTCGCTTTTCGCCAATCCCATGATGCTCATCATTCGCGACCGTCTCATTTCACATCATGGCGGTATCGATGATGCCAGGCACGCGCCGGCGATCGACCAGTTCATCCTCTCGCTCATCAGCTCGGACACCAGCGACAAAACATCGGGAATTGCTTTCGAGAAGCTTCGCCTTCATTTTCCGCGGTGGGAGAATATCCTCTCTGCCGAGGTAACAATCGTCGCGACCGTCATCGCCGGTGTCGCACACGCCCCTGTCAAAGCGAAACAACTGATAACGGCCTTGCACAAGATCAAAGCGGAGCGCGATACGCTCGATCTCGGCTTTCTCACGGACTGGCCGGTTGCTGACGCCTGGTCCTGGCTGCAAACCCTGCCGGGGGTGGGACCCAAGGTCTCCGCCGCCACGCTCAATTTCAGCAGCTTACGTAAGCCGATCCTCGTCGTCGACCGGCATCTGCTGCGCATGGGCAAGCGCCTGGGAGTCCTGCCGCCCAAAGCGGATTTCCGACGTGGCCACCGCCTCTTCAACGCATGTGTGCCTAATGATTGGGGAGACCGCGACTACTACCAGCAGCACTGGCTGATGAAATTCCATAGCCAAACAATATGCCGTGCCGGCACGCCTCGTTGCGGCGAATGCCCCCTGACCGACATATGCCAGTTCTTCAAGACGTATCCCATAGTTGACAAAATGTAATATATAGGATACAAATGATCGAGATCGTCGTCACAAAGGCCTTCGATGAGTGGATCAATGATCTTCGGGATCGCGAAGGGCAACGCCGGATACTGGCACGGATCAGACATTATGCAGAAACCGGAGACGCAGGAGATGCTTGCTCGATTGGTGACGGGATCCGAGAAATGCGATTTCACTTCGGCCCCGGTTACCGCGTCTATTATCTCATCCTTAGAAAGACGATCATCCTGCTAGGTGGAGATAAATCAACCCAGGTGGCCGACATTCGCAAGGCGAAGCAATATGCCGATTACTGGAAAGGGCAGAAGTTGTGACCGAAAAACTCATTCCTTTTGATCCAGCAAGATATCTACGGACACCCGAAGAGATTACTGCTTATCTCGAAGCCGTATTTGAAGATTATGGTCACGACTATCGCACGGTAATCAAAGCCCTTGGCGATGCAGCGCGAGCACAGGGCATGCAGAAGATAGCAAAGGCCACCGGATTAAGCCGGGAAGGTCTCTACAAGTCCCTCTCGGAAGAGGGCAATCCCAGCTTTGAGACGGTATTGAAAGTCATGGGGGCTCTCGGCGTGAAGCTCAAACCTGAAGTGATCGCAGAAGACAAAAGGCCTACACCACAAGCACATTGAGTTGTGCCGTCATCCGCCACGCGATCGAGCTGTGCAAAATGCCGCAGCGCAGCCTATGGCGCAATCACCTTGTGGATGAGCGCGAAGAGCTCACCCGTCTTGATCGGCTTGCGCAAATAGGCGATCCCGTAGCGCCTGACCTCGGCCTGCACCTTGGTGGTGTAGTCGGCGGTGACGGCAATGGCCGGGATGGCATGGCCGACAGCGCTGCGCAGCGCCGCGATGGCCTCGGTGCCGGTTCCCTGATCGAGATGATAGTCGGCGATGATCAGATCGGGCGTCTTCTCCAGGCTCTGCAAGGTCTCGAGCGCCTCGCCAACCGACACCGCCGGGATGGCGCGCATGCCGCGCTCCTGCAGAAGCTCCATCATGCCTTCGAGAATGACGAGATCGTTCTCGATGACGATGGCGGTGAAGCTCGCGAGATCGACCGGCAGGCGCTCGACCTCGGCCTGCCGCTTCACCTCACGCTCGGGGCTCGCACAGAGCGGCACCTCGATGGCGAAGCGCGATCCCTTGCCGAGGCGCGATCTGATCTCGATCCGGTGGTCGAGAAGCCGCGCAATGCGCCTGACGATGGCAAGGCCGAGCCCCGCCCCCTTGGGCGCGTCGGGCTGGTCCTGGCCCAGCCGGCGGAACTCCTCGAAGATGAAATCCCGCTTGTCCTCGGGAATGCCGGGCCCGGTGTCCCACACTTCGATGGAGATCGTCTGGCCGCGCCGGCGCGCGCCGACGAGCACGCCGCCCCGCGCGGTATAGCGGATGGCGTTGGAGATCAGGTTCTGCACGATCTGGCGCAGAAGTCTCGCATCGCTCAAGGCGAAGAGGTCCGAGGGCCGGCAGCGCAAGCTGAGCTGCTTCTGATCGGCGAGCGGCTGAAACTCGGCCGCGAGCGTCGACAATATCTCGGCGACCGACGCGGGCACGATATTGGCTTCGACGCTGCCGCTGTCATAGCGCGAGATGTCGAGCAGCGTGCCCAGCACCTCCTCGACCGACCCGAAAGCCTTGTCCACCTTGCCGGCGAAATGCTGCTGGCGCAGATCGAGCCCGGTGCCGTCGAGCAGGGACAGGAAGATCCGCGCCGCATTGAGCGGCTGCAGCACGTCATGGCTGGCGGCGGCGAGAAACCGGGTCTTGCTCTTGGTGAGCTCCTCGGCCTTGTCGCGCGCCTTGATCAGCTCGACCTCGATGGCGCGGCGCTCGATCACTTCGCGGGTGAGCTCGACGGTGCGCTCCTCGACCCTTTGCTCGAGCGTCTCCTTGGCGTCGCGCAAGGCATCGCTGGCGCGGCGCTCCTCGGTGACGTCGGCGAAGCTCACCACGATGCCGCCATCCGGCATGACCTTGCCGCTGACGCTGAGGATCGAGCCGTCGGTGCGGGTGAGCTCGACGGGATCGAGATCGGCCGCGGGACTGCGTATCCAGGCCGCGATCCGCTCCCTGCCCTTGCGGTCTTGGGCAAAGACGGACTTGCCGGCCCACTCCCACAGGCGCTCGAAACCCGCAAGCGGCGCCACCAGCCGCAAAGGCAGGCTCAAAAGATCGATAAAGCGATGATTCCAGGCCTTGAGCCGCATATCCTTCGAGAACATCGCGATGCCCTGCGGCAAATGGTCGAGGGTCGCCTGCAGGATCTGCGATTGCTCGTCGAGCTCGCGCTCGCGCCGCACCCTCTCGGCCCGGACGATGTCGGTGATGTCGGTCTGGAAGACGACGGTGGCGCCGGTATCGGTCTTCTTGTTGGAAACCTGGATCCAGCGGTCGCCGGACAGCTTCTGGATGAAGGCGGCGTTGGGCTTGCGGAACAGCTCGATGCGCGCCTTGCGCCAGGCATCGGTGCTACGGTGCTGATCGAGCACGAGATGGCGGCTCTGCGCGAATAGCTCGGCGATGCGCGGAAAGGACGTGCCCGGCAGAAGCTTCGCCTCGATATCGGGGAGAAGGGCGCGGAACGGCGTGTTACACATCACCAGTTCCTCGGCATCGTTGAACAGGGCGAAACCTTCGCTCACCGCCTCGATGGCCGAGGTCAGGTTCTGCTTCGCGGTCTCGGCATCATCGCGGGCGTCCTCGAGGCGCGCATAGGCGTCGGACAGATCTTCGAGCGTGCGCTTCAAGTCGCTGGTGCGGGCCGAGACCTGGCCCTCGAGCAGGATCGCCGTCTGGAACAGCGAGAAGCCGTTGACGGAGAAATCGGTCGAGCGCTCGACGCGGCCCATCAAGGCGCGGTTGATCTTCTCGAGCTTGCGCAGGCGCTCTTCGACGGGCTCGCCGGCATCACGCGGAAGGGTCATGACGCCCGCCTCTCTTCCGGCTTGCGTGTCGTGCGGCCGATGGCAACGCCGGTGAAGGTCTGGTTGACGTGCATCGAGCGGTATTGCTCGCCATAGGTGTTGAAGCCGACGACCCCATGGCGCTTCAGGACCTGCGAGACGATGAGGGTCTTCTGCTTCTGCTCGGCCTCGAGCCGGCGCAAGATGCAGTCGAAGCCGAGGATGAGCTCGACCGAGCCAAGCTCGGCGGCAACCCGGGTCAGGGCCTGATCGAGATTTTTCGCGATGTCGTCGCCGTCGGCGACGGTAAGGACGAGGCCTTCGTCGATGCCGCAATAGAAGCGCAGCGATCCGTCCTCCTCCACCTTCTGGATCGAGCGCACGTGATATTCGCCACCGACCCTGACCACAACCGGATAGGCGGCGAAGGTCATCGGATTGAGATCACGCTCGTCGAGGCCGACCATCTTGGCATAAGCGGGCGCTGCCTTCTCGGCATTGATCTCCATGACGAGGCGGCGCGCCGGGTCGGCTTCGGTGACCACCATCTTCTTGCCGGTGGGGCGGAAATGGTCGAGCTTGAACACGCTGAACGGATGGTTCGTCTCGATCAGGGCCAGCACCGCGGCATTGGTATGGAAAGCACCATGGGCGAAGACCCAGGTCACGCCGAAATCGAGGCCGTCGCCGGCCGAGCCGCCGAACAGCGGCACCGGATCGAGAAAGCGGCTGATCGAGGATACGACCACCTCTTCCTGCCGGCTCATGCCGTCAATGAGCAGCATGCCGAACACCTGGCCCGGGACGGAGCGCGCCGTCAGCGGTCCCAAGCCCAGATCGCCGAGGAGCTCCTGCACCACCGTGCTTCCCGCCTCCATGCGGAAACGGTCGAGATCGGAGACCAGCCGGATGCTCGCCCGGTAGTCGGCGCGGCCGAAGCTGACGCCCGTGAGGGTGTTCTCGCGATAGCCTTCGGAGGTGATCTCGCCGGCGGTGGTGCAGCCGATGACCTCGATGCCGGGCATAGAATCGCGAATGGCCTTGGCCAGGGCCTCGCGGTCATAGATCGGCGAGGCGAAGAAGACGACCAGCGCCATGGCGGGCTGGTCGATCTGCGCCAGGAGCTGGCGCACCGCGTCCACCGGATCGATGGCGGCGGAGAACCCGCGCTTAGCCGGCATGGCGTCGCTCCTCCCCGGGGAAGCCGTCCTGATCATCGACGATCAGGCCCTGGAGCTTGAGCTTCTGCATGATGAGCACCGCCTGGGTGCGGTTATGGATGGAGAGCTTCTTGAAGATCGAGGTGATGTGGGCCTTCACCGTGGTCTCGACGATGTCGAGCTCGTAAGCGATCTGCTTGTTGAGCTTGCCTTCGCAGATGAGACCCAAAACCTTGTATTGCTGCGGCGTCAGTTCCCGCAGATGGGCGAGGATCTCGAGCTCCCGGCCCTGGGGCGCGATCGTGCCGGCGGGCTCGGCCGGGCGTGCGATTTCGGGGAAATGGGCTTCGCCCGCGAGCAGGCGGCGCACCGCGGCGATGATGTTCTCGCGCTTCTCGCTCTTGTTGATGAAACCCGAAGCGCCCAGGTCACGGATCTGGCGGACGATCTCCTCGCCCGACATCGATGATATGACGCAGAGCGGAATACGCGGATGGGCGGCGCGCAGGCTGACGACGCCCTCGAAACCGGCGCTGTCGGGCATCTTGAGGTCGAGGAGGATGAGGTCCGGCCGCGTACCTTCGGCAAGACTGCGCCTTGCGCCCTCGATCGATCCCGCCGTTTCGACCAGGGCTCCCGGAAAGGCCACATGCAGAGCTGTTTCCAAGGCCTCCAGGAAGAGCGGGTGGTCGTCGACAATCAGGAACCGCTGGGGTTGCATGACGCCAGTTTGCACGCCACGAGGCGGTGCACAAGCCGACAAACGGCGAGGATGATTTTCGGAACTATCGTAAATAATCCGATACCGGCTAGTCCCCGAGACATCGGCGTGCTTTCACCTGTGCGGAAACGGCTCCGCAATATTCACGCTTTACTCAACCTTATCGGGAAGTTCCAAGTATTCGGGAGGAAAACCCCTGCCCAATACAATCTTTGGCTGCCGGTCAACTACAATCCTCCCGGATTATTTCAAGTTTTCACGGTATTTAAGAAAGGTTATCCAAGTTTCACTTCGCGTTCGTTAGCGGATGGCAATTACCTTGCGTGACCATCAGTGGTGTGGATGGGACCTCCGTTTAAATGGCCTGGCTTGGTAAGATAAGAAAAGACACGCGCGGCGTCGCGGCAATCGAATTCGCGCTGGTCGCGCCGGTCTTCTTCCTCCTCCTGCTCGGCATCGCCGCCTATGGCATCTATTTCAGCGCGATCAGCAGCCTGCAGGAGCTGACCGCCGATGCGGCGAGAGCCTCGGTCGCCGGCGTTTCGGACACCGAGCGGCAGACGATCGTCTCGAGCTATGTCGCCCAATCCAGCCCGAACTACCAGCTGCTCAGCCGTCATCCGATCACCGTGACCGCCACTCCCTATCCCGGTGATCCTACGCGCTACACCGTCACGCTGCGGACAGACATTTCCAACCTGCCGCTCCAGGGCACGACCGGCCTCTTCCCCATGCCGTCGGCCATCATCCAGAGGACGGCCGTCGTCCGCATCGGAGGCTATTGAATGATCTTACCGCGTAAACTCAGATCGCTCTCGCGGTCAGAGCACGGCTCAGTCGCGGTCATTTCCGCCCTGGTGATGGTCGTGATGATCGGCTTCGCAGCCATCGCCGTCGATGTCGGCTCCATCCACTTTGACGGCCGCCGCCTGCAAGGAGCGACCGATCTCGCCGCACTCGCCGCGGCCAGCAACACGGCCAATGCCACCCAGGCGGCGCGCTCCACCTTCACCGACAATGGCGGCTGGACGCTCAACGCCATGACGGTCGAGATGGGCCATTACGACCCCGATCCGGCGAAGACCCTGGCTCAGCGTTTCGTCGTCAATGGCCAGCCCATCAATGCCGCGCGCGTGCAGGCAAAAGCACCCTCGCCCATTTATTTCGCGCGCATCTTCCGCAGCCAGAACGTCGAAGTCGCTGCTTCCGCCATCGCCAGCCGGCCGGCGGAAGCCGCTTTCTCGATCGGATCGCGGCTGCTGTCGCTCGAGGGCGGCGTCATCAATGCGATACTGGGCCAGATGCTGGGCAGCGAGGTCGAATTGCAAGTCATGGACTATCGTTCGCTCGCCGAGGCCGACATCGATCTCCTCAAATTCCTCGACGAACTGGCCGTCGAGGCCGATATCGAGGCCGGCACCTACCAGCAGGTCCTCGATGCGGACGTCACCGCCGGCAATATCCTGACCGCCATGGCGAGCACGGCGCGCTCGGAAAGCGAGTTCGACGCCGCCACGGCGTTGCAGGACCTCGCGGAAGCCATCTCCAGCTCGACGCCTGTCGACTTGAGCCGCATGCTCGACATCGGCAAGGCGGCCAACGCCCAGATCGGCACGTCGACGCAATATGGCCTCGCTGCCGCGGTGAACGCTTTGCAAATGGTCAATGCGCTGGCGCTCGTTTCCGACGGCGATCATCAGGTCGATGTCAATCTCGGCGCCACCATACCGGGGCTCACCAAGACCGAGCTCAGCCTGGTGATCGGCGAGCCGCCGCAAGGCACGTCCTGGATCACGGTCGGCGAACAGGGCGCCTTCGTGCGCACCGCCCAGACCCGGCTCAAGATCCTGGCCGAGGTCGGCGGCACGGGCCTTCTCGCCGGCGTCTCGATCAAGCTGCCGATCTTCATCGACGTGGCCTATGCCGAAGGAAGGCTTTCCCAGATCACTTGCGGCCTCACCCCCGCCAATAACTCGGTCACCGTCGCGACGCGTCCCGGCATCCTCAATGCCTGGATCGGCGAGGTCACGAATTTCACCGCCGTCCATGACACGCCGCAGGTCAACCCCGCCAACATGGTCAACGCCCTCAACCTCGTTCGCATCAGCGGCAGCGCCCATGTCGAGGTCGGCAATATGACCGAGGAAAACCTCGTGTTCAGCGCTTCCGATATCTCCAATCACACCTATAAGACGGCGGTGACGCAGACCTATACCCAGTCGCTCGTGACATCGCTGGTCGACAATCTCGATCTCAGCGCCGAAGTGCTCACGCTCGACCTGCTCGGCTTGCTCAGCGGCCAATTCAAGGCGCTGGTGCGCACATTGATCGCGCCGGTGACCCCGGTGCTCGACAAGATCGTCTACACCGCCTTGACGACGCTTGGCATCAGGCTCGGCGAGGCCGACGTCACCGTGCATGGCGTGCGCTGCAAGACCGCCGTCGTGGTCCAGTGAGCCTCGCGCTGCCCGCTTCAGCGGGTGGCAGCCGACATGTTCTTGCAGAAGGTCCTGAGGTGGGCGGCTGCGGCGAGACGCTGCTGGGGATCGCGGGCGGTGCGCGCGACGATCGTCACGGCAGCACAGATCTCGTCGTCCCAATTGATCACCGGCGCTGCGAGACCGACATAATGCGGCACGAAAGTGCCGACCGCCATGGCATAGCCCTGCTCACGCACCTTGCGGGTGATCTCCGCGACGTCGACATCGATCGGATTCTCGAGCTCGCTTTCCTTCTGGATCTCGGCCGCGACCAGGGAATGCGTCATGCGCTCCGGCAGATGGCTCAGAAAGACATTGCCGGTCGCCGAGCGCAAGAGCGGAAACACCGAGCCCAGCACATCGGGCGAGATCAGGGAGCTCGGCGTGCGCTGCCAGCGCACCGCGATCGGTCCCTCATGAGTCCATATCGCGATATGGGCCGGCATCTGCAACTGGTCCACGAGATCTTCGAGATGATCGCTGACGCGGTTGACGACATCGATGCGGCGAATGGCGGAGGCGCCAAGACGCAAGGCGAACATGCCGAGATCGTATTTGCCCGATCGCCGCTGCTGCGCCACCAGGCCGCCCGCCACCAGGCTGTGCAGATAGCGATGCGCCTTGCTGGGCGCCATGGCGCAAGCGGCGCCGATTTCCTTGAGCGACATGGGGCCCTTGGCCTGCGCCAGGGCCCGCAGCACCGTCATGCCGATATCGACTGATTGGATGCCGCCGTGATTCCGGCCGGGCGCCGATGCGACATCGTTGAGATCACCCACTGCCGCGGCAGCGGAAATTTCAGGGTCATGCTGGTTCATGGTCCGTCCCAACCACTTCCAAACCTCACCCCCGTGAAGTCCCGTGCACTATACAGGATTCTACGGAAGGCGGCTTAACAAGATATGTAGTTATTTCACCCCTCCGGTATTTCGGGGAGAAAGTCGCCGCAATTTCCAACCATCATCTCTTTGAATACTAATGAAAAAAGACCCCCATAAAAGTCAAATTGTATGTTTCAGCGCCGATACGTGCGCGCGGGCTGTTCCCTATTTGGAACTCGTCCTGGTGCGCAGCAGGAACTGCGCCAGTATCAGGAGCGCCAGCGACGTCAGGAGCACCGCCGTGCCGATGGCGTTGATCTCGGGCGTGACGCCTCGCCTGATCGAGGAATACATATAGATCGGCAAGGTGGTGTTGGGCCCGGCGACGAAGAAGGTGATGATGAAGTCCTCGAAGGAGAAGGTGAAGGACAACAGAAGACCGGCCAGGATGGAGGGCATCAGCGCCGGCAGCACCACTTGCCGGAATGTGGCCAAGGGCGTCGCATAAAGATCCTCGGAGGCCTCGACCAGGCTCCGGTCCATGCCGGCAAGGCGCGCCCTGATGATGAGCACGACCACCGCCAGGTTGAACAGCACATGCGCCGCGATCACCGTCCACAGGCCCATCTGCAGCCGGGCGATGCCTATAGCCTCGAGCGCCGGATTGACGGTGTCGAACAAGGTGACGAAGGCGATCAGCGTCGCTATGCCGATCACCACGCCCGGCACCATGATGGCGATATAGATGAGAGCGTCGAAGAGCTGCCGAAGCCAGCCCGTCATGCGCTCGAGTCCCAAGGCGCAGAGCGTGCCGACCACGGTCGCGATGACGGATGTCGAGCCGGCGACGATCAAGCTCGAAACCAGGGACTTGATCAGGATCGGATTGCTGAAGGCCTTGCCGTACCATTCGATGGAAAAGCCCTGCCAGTCCATCGCATAGTGCCCGGCATTGAAGGAAAAGACGACGATGAGCGCGATCGGCGCGTAGAGGAAGACATAGATGAGGGCCGCATAGAGGCGCATGGGTTACACCAAGGCGGCGCGGCGCACGTCGCCGCGGTTCAGGACGAAGCGCATGTAAAGCGCGATGGTCACGAACATGATGGCGACCATGGCCGTCGAGACGGCAGCACCGAAGGGCCAGTTGCGCGATTGCAGGAAGAGATCGACCAGCGCATTGCCGATGAAGAACACTTTGCCGCCGCCTAAGAACTGCGGAAGGATGTATTCACCCATCAGCAGGATGAAGACCAGCATGGAGCCGGTGGCGACGCCGGGCAGCGACAGCGGCAATGTCACCTGCCAGAAGGTGCGGCGCGCATCGGCGCCGAGATCGGCGGACGCCTCGAGCAGCCGCTTGTCGAGCTTCTCGAGGCTGACATAGATCGGCAGGATCATCAGCGGCAGGAAGCCATAGACGGCGCCGATGAGCACGGCGGTCGGCGTGTTGAGGATGCGGACATCGGCGATCCCGATGAAGCTCAGCCAGCTCGGTATTCCCTTGGCCCCCAGGATCATGATCCAGGCATAGTAACGCAGCAGCTGGCTGGTCCAGAACGGCACGATCACCAGGACGAGCAGCAAGGTGCGCAGCCTCTCATTCGCCTTCACCGCCAGGAAGTAAGCCAGCGGATAGGCGAAGAGCGCGGTGAGCAAGGTGCCGAGAGGGGCGAGCGTCAGGGTGTTGAAGAAGACGCGGCCGCGCGCCGGGAGATTGGCATAGTTCTCGAGGGTGAAGGCCGGCGCATAGCCGCCGGCCTCGGCGCGGGCGCCGAAGGAATAGATGATGACGACGACGAGCGGCAGGATCAGCAGGAAGAAAAAGAACAGGCCGGCCGGCGCCACCAGCAATGCGGTGACGGCCTTCGATCGGGATGCGGGCGAGAGAGACGGCATAATCACTTGTGATGCGAAGCAGCCCTCTTACCCTCGCCCCGCGAAGGGGGAGGGTAAGAAGCATGCACTCCTCATCGACAGGTCATGCCGCCTTGAAGCGGGCCATGATCTCGGCGCGCAGCGGATTGGTCAGCGTCGCCGCGGCGCCGAATTCGAGATTGGTCAGGAGATCCTGGGCCGGATAGAGGATCGGGTTGTCCAGCATCTCCTTGGGCACCAGCTTGTTGGTGCGCGCATCGGTCGATGGATAGCCATGCGCCTGGACTTCCTTGGCGTTGATCTCGGGCGTCACCAGCCAGTCGATCAGCGCATAGGCCGCTTCCTTGTTCGGCGCGCCCTTGGGAATGGCGAAATAATCCGTCCAGATCTCGCCGCCTTCCTTGCCGATCACATATTCCATCTCTGGCAGGTCGCGGTGCAGCTGCGTCGCATCACCGGTCCAGCATACCGACATCCAGGCATCGCCATTGCGCATCGAGGGCTGGTAGTCTGAATTGATGGCGAAGAGATGCGGCTTCGCCTCGAGCATCAGCTTCTCGGCCTGGGCGAGCTCCTTCTCGTCATTCGAATTGAATGAATAGCCGAAATATTTGAGCGCGTTGCCGATGGTGGTGAGCTGATAATCATGCACCATCACGCGGCCGGTGAGCGGCCCCTTCGTCAGCTCCCAGAACTCCTTCCAGCTCGTGGGCTTCTGCGTCACGTTCTTGGTGTTGATGACGAAGCCCGTAGTGCCCCAATCCTTCGGCACCGCATAGACCGTGCCGTCGATCGTGCCTTCCGAGGTGAAGCGCTGATCCTGAGAGGCCGCGTCGTAATTGGGCAGAAGCTTGAGATCGAGCGGCTCGATGAGGTCTAGGCTCTTATAGGTGCTGATCGTATAGTTGGTCGGCACGAAGACGTCCCAGCCGGTCGAGCCCGCCTGCAGCTTGGCCAGCATCTCCTCATTCGAGCCGAACACGTTCATATTGACGGTGACGCCGGTCTTTTTGGCGAATTCGTCGAGATTTGCCTGATTGTGATAGTTGGGCCAGGTGGTAAGGTTGACGGTGCCCGAGAGCGCGGCATAGGCCTTGCGCGGCCTCAAGCCCGGAACTGCCTGGCTCAATACGGCCGTGGCGACGCCGAGGCCGGTCACGCCCAGAAAATGCCGGCGGGTGACCGAGCCCTTCTGGTAGCGCCGCAATTCCTCCAGGAATTTCTGCGGCGTGATGCTGTCATTGTCCTTCATTGTTTCCTCCTGTTGTTTCCCTGGGCCGTTAATTCATTCTTTGCTCAGTATAAGGGCGGCATCGGGTGGCCAGCCGACCGCCACCTTGTCGCCGATCTCGAAAGCGGTCGGCGCATTGCCCTGGCGCGGGCTCCTGACCATGAACTCGCCCAGCCGGTCATGCACCACGAGATATTCGGTCTGCTCGCCGAGAAAGATGCGGTTGAGCACCTGCACCTCGGCGCGGAAGGCGACGCCGTTCGGAAGATCACCCGTCTTCGCAGCGAGCCGGATCTGCTCGGGGCGCACGCTCACCAGCACGCTCGCGCCCTCATCAGGCCGCGCGGTCGATTTCGAGGCGCGGCCCGAGGCCTTCAGGCCATCGACCAAAGTGACGTCGATCAGGCCCTCGCGCGCCCGGCCCGCAGTGCCGGAAAAGAAATTCGACTTGCCGACGAAATCCGCCACATAGCTGTTGACCGGCTCGTCATAGAGCTCGCGCGGCGTCCCGACCTGGACGAGGCGTCCATCCCTCATGATGCAGACGCGATCCGACATCGACAGCGCCTCCTCCTGGTCATGGGTCACCAGGAGAAACGTAATGCCGACATTGCGCTGCAGATTCTGCAATTCGATCTGCATGTCGTGCCTGAGCTTGCGGTCGAGCGCCGCCAGGGGCTCATCGAGGAGCAGCACTGCCGGCCGGTTGATCAGCGCGCGCGCCAGAGCGACGCGCTGCTGCTGGCCGCCCGACAATTCCCATGTACGGCGCGCGCCATAGCCCGAAAGCCTGACCATCGCCAAAGCCTCGTCCACCGCCTTGGCGATCTCGTCTCGCGGCGGCTTCGGCGACCGCTGGCGCAGGCCGTAAGAAACATTGTCGGCAACATCGAGATGCGGGAACAGCGCATAATGCTGGAACACCATGTTGACCGGGCGCCTGTAGGCGGGAACGCCGGTGACATTGTCGCCGCGAATGAAGACCTGGCCCTCGCTCGGCTGCTCGAAGCCCGCCATCATGCGCAGGCATGTCGTCTTGCCGCATCCGGAAGGACCGAGCAGCGAGACGAAAGACCCTTTGGGCAGATCGAGATCGACCTTGTCGACGGCCAGGACCGCGCCGTAGCGCTTCGTCACGCCGCGAAAGGAAATATCGGGAATGGCGGTCTCAGCCCGCATTCTCACACTCGATGCGCCCGTGCCGGATGGGCGGACTCTAGAGCATCGGCCCGAAAAGTGCGTGCGGTTTTCGGACAAGCCGATGCGCAAAACCAAAAAGACAGAGCGCTTCGGCTGACCACGATAAGGGCGTCGTGCGTTAACTTTCGCGGTGGGGACAAGCGGATTGGCATCGAGCCCTGGTGTTATATCCCACAAACGGTAAAATGATCGCAGTAGAGAGCCTAACTGTATATATCCTAAATGGGATAGAGAGCCGGATGAAGCATCCCGCCGCGATCGGCGACAAAGCCTGGAACGACGCATTCGCCCTTGCGATCGAAGCCATCGGCACGGCGGATTTCGCCGCAGCACTCGTCGCGGCTCTGGGGCATGTGGCGCCTTTCGATTATTCGGTGATCTTCGCCTATTGCGGCGGCGCCCGGCCCATCGATCTCTTCGACAACTTCCCGGCCGGCAAGCGGCGGGTCTTCGTCGATGATTATCAGGACGGCCCCTATCTGCTCGATCCCCTCTTCATCGCCGATCCTCAGGCCTGGGGAGCGGGACCCCACCGCGTCGCCGACCTGGCGCCGGATCGGTTCCCGCAGAGCCAGTATTTCCAGTCCTATTATGTGCAGACCGGGCTCTCGGAAGAGATCGCCTTCTTCGTCCCCATCGGGGTCGAGACGCGCGTCGTCGTCTCGCTGATGCGCGATGCCGCCAAGCTGCCGCCCTTCGCGCTCAGGGAGCGCAAAAGGCTTGGCTTGGTGGCGCCGCTCGTTACCGCTTTGTCGGTGCAGCATTGGAGGGACATCGAAAGCCGGTTTTCCGGCCAGGGCCAGCCCCGTCCGGTCGAGGCGAGCGAGCAGATCCTGGCTTCGGCCTTCCATCGCTTCGGCGCAGGCAAGCTCACGGCCCGGGAAGCCGAGATCGTCGAATTGGTGCTCAAGGGCAATTCCTCGGACGCCATCGGCAAGCAGCTCGGCATTGCCACCGGCACGGTGCGCATCCACCGCAAGAACATCTATATGAAACTCGGCATCTCATCGCAGGGCGAGCTCTTCTCCCGTTTCGTCGCCTCGATCTCCAGCAATCTGGGGGCGGAGGGCGGGAACTGAACCAGTCCCGTCGCTTGAGCGCTTTTCCATCGCGCCAACGGGCATTAGGCTTGAGCCCATGGAAAACACCCGCCCCGCCATCGACACGCATGAATTGTCCAAGCAGGTCTCGGCCCATGGCCGCCGCGCCGGCGGCCGCGAGGGCCGGCGCACCTTGCGCGCCAAGGCGGTTCCGTCCTTCCCGGCCCTGACCCGCAACATCCCCGTCTATGAGATCGTGCCGGACGAGGCGGTCGAGCTCATCCACGAGGAGTCGCTCAAGATCCTGGAGGAGGTCGGCTGCGAGTTCCGCGACGCCCAGGCCATCGACCTGTGGAAGAAGGCCGGCGCCAAGGTCGACAACACCCGCGTCCATATCGACCGCGCGCTTCTGATGCAGCTCGTCGGCCAGATCCCGTCCGAATTCGTCCAGCATGCGCGCAATCCGGAGCGCTCGGTGACCATCGGCGGCAAGAATTCGGTGTTCGTGCCGATGTATGGCGCGCCCTATGTGCGCGATCTCGACAATCAGCGCCGCTACGGCTCGCTCGCCGATCTCAACAACTTCCACAAGCTCGCCTATATGTCGCCCACCCTCCATTCCTCGAGCTCGATCATCTGCGAGCCGATGGAGATTGCGGTGCCGAAGCGGCATCTGCACATCATCCATTCGGCGCTCAAATATTCCGACAAGCCGTTCATGGGCATCGTCACGGCGAAGGAACGGGCCGAGGACGTGATGAAGATGGCGGGCATCGTGTTCGGTGACGATTTCGTGCGCGACAACACCGTCGTCGTCTCGATCACCAACTGCAATTCGCCGCTTGTCTGGGATGCGACCATGCTCGATGCGCTGAAGGTCTATGCGGCGCATAACCAGCCCTGCATCCTCGCCCCCTTCGCGCTGTGCGGCGCCTCGACCTCGGCGTCGGCCGTGGGTGCCGTCGCGCAAGTCAACGCCGAGGCGCTGGCGGGCCTTGCCTTCACGCAACTGGTGCGGCCGGGAAGCCCGCAGATCTATGGTCAGTTCATGGTGACCGTCGACATGAAATCCGGAGCCCCCATGGGGGGCACGCCGGAGGCGGCGCAAATGATGTATCTGATGGGGGCGCTGGCGCGGAAATACAAACTGCCCTGGCGAACCTCGGGCTTCCATGTCGGCTCCAAGATCAATGATGCGCAAGCGGGCTATGAGGCGAACATGCTGATGCATGCGGCGATCCTGTCGGGCGCCAATTACATCTGGCACGTGGCGGGCTGGCTCGAGGCCGGCCTGTGCGCCGGCTATTCGAAATTCGTCACCGACACCGAGCAGCTCGCGGGCTGGTACAAATACGGCCAGGGCCTCGACTTCAGCGATTTCAAGGACGCCATGCAGGCGGTGCGCGAAGTGGGTCCGGCCGGCCATTTCCTCGGCACCCAGCATACGCTCGAGCATTTCGAGAGCGCCTTCTTCATGCCGAGCCTCATGGATTTCAACTCGTTCGAGCAATGGTCGGCGGAAGGGGCCAAGGATCACGATGAGCGGGGCCGCGACAAGGCCCGCGCCATGCTCGGCCAATATGAAGAGCCGAAGCTCGACGAGGCGGTGGACGAGGCGTTGCGCGATTTCATCGCCCGGCGCGAGCGCGAGCTACCCAACAGCGTGAACTAGCCATATATTTACGTGAGGGCATGCAGGTCCTCGCGGCCTATACCTTTACCCTTTCAATATCCTTTCGATACCCTTTCAAACCCTTTCGGCACCCTTTCAATATCCTTTGCCTCGAGCTTCGCTGACCCGCGCACCCCCTCGAATTCGGGCCAGCGCTTGCGCGCAAGGATATAGAGCGCGCTTGCCGCAGGCGCCAGGAAGCCCGCTTTGCGGCGCAGCAGCGAAACCTCCCGGCAACAGACGCCGAGCTCATGCAAGATCGTCAGGATGGTTTCGACGATGATGGCGAGGAACGCGGCGATGCGGTCGAGCGCTGCGCAAGGCGTGCTGGTCATATGATGGTTCCATTTTGGGGAGCGAATTACGAAAGCGATGCGCCATGAACTGCGGGCACACTTTCCAATTCTGATATTTTCCAAATCACCGTTTGGCCCACGATGTCAAGAGACAAAAAATCCTGGAAATCACAACATTACCTGTCGAAACGGCGGATCGTCGCCCGGAAGAAGGCTTCGACTTGCTGAAGCGATTGCGGCGATATCGGCCGTCGCATGTCGGCAAAGGCGTCGCGGGCGCGATCAAACTCGCCATCGATGAAAGCGAGGACGGGGGCAGGCAGCGGTTCCGATCCGAGCTCCCGCGTGAGCGCCTTGCGCGCCATCAGACCGGTGACGATCTCGACCACGTCCCCGGGCGCATCGCAACCTGCGAGCAACGTCGGAAAATGCATCGGCGCTACGGCTTCATCCGGATGAAGGCGCAGCCAGCGCAGCGCCGCCGCCGGCCGCAAGGCATAAAATATCTTCTTCTGCGGCACATTGCGGTCGTCGCCGAAATAGACCCGCCTTTGCCGTTGCCCCATATGCAGATAATGGCGCGCGATCATCTGCCGGTCGGTGACGGCCTGCGCGAGAGCAAGGAACTCATCACGGAAGCGAGGCTCGAGGCTGTAAGCGAGAGGCGACATCAACCACTCGATGATCACCGCATTGCCCTTGAGCAGCAGCTTCAAAGCCTTGGCGAGATCCCAGCCATTGACATCGAGCTCGCCATCCATCGGCGTCTCGATGACATCGCGGCGCTGCCACAGCGACAGGTAATGCTCGGCGCGGCGCACGAAGACGAAGCGGCAATCATAGTCGCTGTCGGGCGAGGGAAATCCCCAGGCGCGGCTGCCGCTTTCCACCGCCAGCGGGATCATCACCTGGTGGTCGCGGCGGATATCGGCGAGCCGCGCGTCGATCCGCGCGACGACGGCCGCGTCCATTCCCACATCGATCGTCCGTATCATCGCCATTTGCGCATCACCTCGCCCAATGGCAAGCTCCTATCATGACAAAGGCGGACAAGACAGACGGGCGCGGATATGGCTTCGCCGACCCTCTCGATGCGCCGATCCCCTATCTGCAAAGGATCCGCGATTACTATTCGGGGCTGGGCTATGGCGCGCCTTATGAGTGGGCGCATTACGCCGACGTGCCTTTCGCGCCGCCGCGAAAACCGTTGCGCGACTGCCGCATCGCCCTCATCACCACCGCCGCTCTTTATCAACCCGACAAAGGCGACCAGGGTCCTGGAGCGCCTTACAACGCAGCGGCGAAATTCTATTCGGTCTATTCCGGCGACATGGCGGGCGACCATGATCTGCGCATCTCGCATATCGCGATCGACCGCGCCCACACCACCGCCGAAGACCAGAACAGCTATTTCCCGCTGGCGGCGCTCAGGCGGGCGCAAGCGCGAGGACTGTTCGGCGCGCTCACCCGCCGCTTCCATGGCGCGCCCACCAATCGCAGCCATCGCGTGACGCTCGAGACCGATTGTCCGGAGCTGGTGCGGCGCTGCGTCGAAGATCAAACCGATGCCGCGATCCTGGTGCCCAATTGCCCGGTCTGCCATCAGTCGGTGAGCCTCGCGGCGCGCGCCCTCGAGATGCAAGGCATCGCCACGGTCGTCATGGGCTCGGCCAAGGACATCGTCGAATATGTCGGCGTGCCGCGCTTCGTCTTCTCCGACTTCCCGCTCGGCAATTCCGCCGGCCGGCCAAGGGATGAGGCATCGCAGGATTTCACGCTGGACCTGGCGCTCAAGCTTCTCGAGGCGGCGCCCGCGGCGCGCAGCACGGTGCAGTCGCCCTTGCGCTGGAGCGTCTCACCGGAATGGAAGCTCGACTACTCCAACATCGCACGGCTCTCGCCGGAAGAGATCGCGCGGCGGCGCGCCGCCTTCGATGCGCAAAAGACCATCGCCAAGCAGGTTCAGAAAACGGAGGTTTTGTAAAAAAATGGGCGGGGGCAGACGGGCGCAACCATTCACCTGTCCGCCCCCTGGTGCAAAGAGGGGGGAACCCACGAGCACCTGAAGTTTGCGCAATTGTCTTTTGAGGAGATGGGAGGAACCCCAATCGAGCACATTGCGATGCAATATGCTTAGCAACGCCCGTGCCAAGTCACGCCGGGATACGGAATTTTTTATAAGCTACTGATATAATTGTGATAATTTTCTTGAACAGAAAAACGGCATAACCCGGACTTTTTATCTCTGCCCGCCGATTGTGCAGTGCAACGCATATTCGGGCAGCACCGCGATATCATTGCAGAAATTTTGATCAGCTCGGCTTCGACGTCTCGAGCCACGTGCCGAAGCGGTCGAGCGCTTCTTTGAGCTTTGCCGGATCACGCAAATAGCACATGCGCAAGAAGCCTTCCCCGCCCGGCCCGAAAGTGCCGCCGGGCGCGAAGCCGACCTTCGCCTCATCGATGATGCTCAAGGTGGTGGCGAGCGAATCCTTCATGCCCTCGATGGCGAAGAACATATAGAAGGCGCCCTTGGGCAGCTCGAAGCGAACCTGCGGATGTCGGCGCAAAGATTGGGCGACGAGATCGCGATTGGCGCGCGCCTGCTTCACCTGCTCGGCGATGAAATCCTCGCCGTCGTCGAGCGCCGCGGCGCAGCCCCGTTGCAGGAAGGCAGCAGTGCCTGAGGTATTGTACTGGATGATGCGCTCGATGGCCGGGCCCAAAGCTTTCGGCGCCTGCAGCCAGCCGACGCGCCAGCCGGTCATCGCCCAGTTCTTGGAGAAGGTGTTGGCGAGCAGCAGCTGCTCCTCGCTGTCGCAGATGTCGAGGAAGGACGGCGCCCGGGTCTCGTGCGCGCCGCCATAATAGAAACGCGCATAGACCTCGTCGCCGACTATCCACAGGCCGCGCTTGCGGCATTCATCGCGCACCGCCTTGAGATCATCGAGGCTCGCGGTCCAGCCCAAGGGATTGGAGGGCGAGTTGAGGACGATCGCCTTGGTGCGCTCCGTGATGGCGCCGAAGAGCTTGTCGAGATCGAGATGCCAGCTGCCATTCTCGAAATCGAGCGGTACCTCGACGGGCCTCGCACCCGAAAGCCGCATGGGGCCTGCATAATTTGGCCAGGCGGGCGTCGGCAGCACGATCTCATCGCCCGCTCCCGCGATCATCTGGATGATGGTCTGGATCGCCTGCATGCCGCCGCCGGTGACGAAGAAATTCTCAGGATCGAAGGGGCGGCCATAATGCCTCTCGTGATAGCGCGCCAGCGCCTCGCGCAAAGGCGGGATGCCGCGCTGCCAGGTATAGAAGGTCTCGCCCTGGAGCAGGCTTTCGATCGCCGGCCGGCAGAAGGCTTCCGGTGTCGGCACATTGCCCTCGCCGGACCAGACCGGGATGATGTCGGTGCGGCCGTTTCCGTGATTGACGGCGGACATGATGCCGGAATCGGGCTCGTTGCGGCTGGCGGCGGTGATGGCCCCGAGAAGGGCCGAAGCGGAGGGCGGGTTCATGGGGCAGGTTTTTAGCAAAAAGAATCCGGGTGTCGAACACCCGGGTTCGTCGGTGCAGATATGACGAAAAGCTATTACTTCTTGACCAGGGCGTCGCGGATCTCGCCCAGCAGCTTCTCGGTTGGCGTCGGCGCGGGCGGCGGCGCCGGGGGCGCCTGCTTGCGCATGCGGTTCGAGATCTTCACCAGTTGGAACAGGATGAAGGCAATGATCAGGAAATTGATCAGCACGGTGATGAAGCTGCCATAGGCGAACACGGCGCCTTGCTCTCTGGCCGCGGTCAGCGTGGGCGCGGTAACGGCCGACGAAAGGCCGAAAAAGTAATTGTTGAAATCAAGGCCTCCGAAAATGGCCCCGATGATCGGCATGATCAGGTCATCGACGATCGATGAGACGATCTTGCCGAAGGCGGCGCCGATGATGACGCCGATGGCCAGATCGAAAGCGTTGCCCTTGAAGGCGAATTCCTTGAATTCCTGCCACATGCTGCATCCCCTCCTCGTCTGCGAAGCGATGCCCGGTAAACCCAGGCCTCGACAGGGAATTTGTAGCCCAGGGAGGGCGTGGTTGAAAGGCATAGCTGCGGACCGCTAGATTGTACTCAAGTATGATATGAGGTCCGATGTTCTATAGCTGGACCGTCTTGTTCGCCGGCCTTGCCTATGTCGGCGCCTTGTTCGCGGTGGCGAGCTTCGGCGACCGCAAGGCCCGCGGCCGGCTGCCTGGCACGCCCCGGCCGCTCATCTATGCGCTGTCGCTCGGCGTCTACTGCACCTCCTGGACCTATTTCGGCAGTGTCGGCGTCGCCTCGCGCTCGGGGCTGGATTTCCTGCCCATCTATATCGGCCCGATCCTGGTCTTCGCCGTCGGCTGGAGGCTGCTGCAGACGATCGTCGACATCGCCAAGCGCCAGAACATCACCTCGATCGCCGATTTCATCGCGGCGCGCTACGGCAAGAACGAGATGCTGGGCGCGCTCGTGGCCCTCATCGCCGCGGTCGGCATCATCCCCTATATCTCGATCCAGCTCAAAGCCGTGTCCTTCGCGCTCGAGACCATGATGACGACACCCGGCTGGTCGACGGCGGGAGCCGAGCCCCTGCCGATCAGCGAGGACATCGCCTTCTTCGTCACCGTCGCCATGGCCGCCTTCGCCATGCTGTTCGGCACCCGTCATATCGACACGACCGAGCATCAGCACGGCCTGATGACGGCGATCGCGGTGGAATCGATCGTCAAGCTCCTCGCTTTCGTGGCCGTCGGCCTGTTCATCACTTTCGCGATGATGGGCGGTCCGCAGGCCCTCATCGACCAGGCGCACCAGGCGCCCGAGATCGCGGGCCTGTTCAGCAAGGGCTTCGCCGGCGGCTCGTGGCTCACCCAGACGCTGCTCGCCATGATCGCCATTATGCTGCTGCCGCGGCAATTCCATGTGACGGTGGTCGAGAACGCCAATGCCGGCGACATCAAGCGCGCCCGCTGGCTGTTTCCCCTTTATCTCGTCGCCATCAATATCTTCGTCGTGCCGATCGCCATTGCCGGTCTCGTGATGTTCAAGCCGGGCTTCACCGACGGCGACACTTTCGTGCTGGCGCTGCCGGTCACCGCCGGCAGCCAGGTCTTCGCCCTCATCGCCTTCCTGGGCGGGCTTTCCGCCGCCACCGCCATGGTCATCGTCGAGGCCGTGGCGCTGTCGATCATGGTCTGCAACAACCTGGTGATGCCCATCATCCTCAGACGGCGGATGGAGCGGGCGCAGATCCACCACGACATGGGCCGCGTCCTCATTACCATAAGGCGCATCGCCATCGTGGTGATCCTGCTCCTCGCCTACAGCTATTACCGGATGATCGGCTCGAGCGCCGCCCTCGCCCAGATCGGCCTCATCTCCTTCGCGGCGGTCGCCCAGTTCGCGCCGGTGTTCTTCGGCGGGCTCCTGTGGAAGCGCGGTACCGCGCAGGGCGCCATGGCCGGGATCACCGTGGGCTTTGCGCTCTGGGCCTACACGCTGTTCCTGCCGTCCTTCGCCGATGCCGGCTGGATCGACTCGCGCCTCATCACCGAGGGTCCCTTCGGTATCGGCCTGTTCCGCCCGCGCATGCTGTTCAATCTCGGCTTCGATCCCCTGACCCATGGTGTCATCTGGAGCCTCCTCGCCAATTCCGTCGTCTATTTCGCCGTCTCGCTGATCCGCCCGCCCTCGCCGATCGAGCGGATGCAGGCCGCGACCTTCATCACCCGCGACATTCCCTTAGGCACCGCCCCAGGCTTCCGCCTGTGGCGCACGACGGTGACGGCAGGCGAAGTCGAGGCGACGGTGGCGCGCTATCTCGGCGCCGAGCGCACCAGCCGCGCTTTCGCCGAGGCCGCCCAAGAGCGCAAGGTCGCGCATGATCCCAAGGCCGAGGCCGATATCCGCATGCTGCGCTTCGCCGAGCATCTGCTCGCCAGCGCCGTCGGCACCGCCTCATCCAGGCTGGTGATGGGCCTGCTGCTCGAGCGCCATTCGAAGAATCCGCGCGGCGCCATGAAGCTCCTCGACGACGCCTCGGCCGCCATCCAGTACAATCGCGACCTCCTGCAATCGGCCATCGACAATGTCGGCCAGGGCATCGCGGTGTTCGACAGCGAGGGCAAGCTCATCTGCTGGAACGAGCGCTTCTGCGGCCTCCTGGCGCTTCCCGCCGATATGAGCCGGGTCGGCACGCCGCTCGAGGAGGTGCTCGACACGATGCTGCGCTCCGGCGATATCGAGGCGCGGCGCCTCTCCGAGACGCGGCGCGACCGCTTGCGCAAGATCACCTCGACGCATGAGCCCATCATCGAGGATCTGAGCAAGCGCGACATCGTCCTCGAGCTGCATTCGAGCAAGATGCCCGAGGACGGCGGCTATGTGGTGACCTTCACCGACATCACCCAGTCGGTCAAGGCGGCCCAGGAGCTCAAGCGCGCCAACGAGACCTTGGAGAAGCGCGTCGAGGAACGCACCGCCGAGCTCACCCGCCTCAACAGCGAGCTGCAGCGCGCCAAGGCGGAAGCCGATGCCGCCAATCTCGGCAAGACCAAGTTCATCGCCGCGGCGAGCCACGACATCCTGCAGCCGCTCAATGCCGCGCGCCTCTTCACCGCGAGCCTCGTCGAGCGCAAGGCGCGTGGAACCGACGGCGAACTCGTGCGCAATGTCGATGCCTCGCTCGGCGCCGTCGAGGACATTCTTTCCGCACTTCTCGACATATCGCGCCTCGATGCCGGCGCGCTCAGACCTGAGATATCGGTGTTCCGGATCGATGAGCTCCTCAACGCGCTCAAGCGCGAATTCGCGCCGGCCGCCGCCGAGCGCGGCCTCTCCTTCACCGTGGTCACCTCCTCGCTCGCGGTCAGGTCCGACCCCAAGCTCTTGCGCCGGGTGCTGCAGAACCTCGTCTCCAACGCGATCAAATATACGCGCAACGGCCATGTGCTCATGGGCTGCCGGCGCCGCGGCGACAGCTTGCGTATCGAGGTGCATGATTCCGGCCCCGGCATCGCCGAGCACAATCAAGCCGTCATCTTCCAGGAGTTCGAGCGGCTCTCCCAGGACAAGGGGGTGGAACCGGGACTCGGCCTCGGACTGTCGATCGTCGAGCGCATCGCGCGGATGATGAAGCATCCCTTGCGTCTCACCTCGCGGCCCGGACGCGGCTCGTGCTTCGCGCTGACGATCCCTACCGCGCCGGCAAGCGAGCTCGCGGCGAGCCGGCCGAAGGCGGCTTCACGCCGCGCCAACCGTATCGGCGGCCTCACCATCTTCGTCATCGACAATGAGCCGCAGATCCTCGAGGCGATGCAGGCGCTCCTCGGCGGCTGGGACGCGCGGGTGGTGACGGCGCGCAGCGGTGCCGAAGCACTTGCCTTGTTCGCGACCGAAGCGGCCGACATCGACGTCATCCTCGCCGACTATCATCTCCATCGCGACGACGGGCTCGACCTCATCGAGCGCCTGCGCGCCATGGCCGGACGGCCGGTGCCGGCGATCCTCATCACCGCCGACCGCTCGCGGCTGGTGCAGGATCGCGCCGCCGAGCGCTCCGTCCAGTATCTGCGCAAGCCGGTGCGGCCGGCGGCCTTGCGCGCCGCTCTGGCGCAATTCGCCGCCCAGGTGCAGGCGGCCGAATAAACAGAAGCATAGAGGATCGACATGATGGATCGGCCACCGGCTACAATCCTGCCGCTCGAGGCACAAAGCCCGGAGCTCGCGATCGCCGCTTCATGGCGCCATGAGGCCTTCCTCAAGGATGATGGGCTGACCGTCGCCGACAGCGCAGCGCAGCTTACCCGGCTGGTGACGAAGCCGGAGGGCCCGGAGACCGCCCTCATCGCCTTGCTCGGCGAGCGGCTCGCCGGCATCTGCCTCCTCGTGCTGCACGAGCTCGAGCCGGCGCATGATCTCTCGCCCTGGCTCGCCAGCCTCTATGTCGATCCTGAATTCCGCCGGCAAGGTGTGGCCCGCCGCCTCGTCAGGGCGATCGAGGATCACGCGCGCCGCAACGCCGTGCGGCGGCTTCATCTCTATACGGTCGACGCGGAGGATTTTTACCTGAAATGCGGGTGGACCGTCGTCGAACGCTTTGAGGCCGGGGGCGTTTCGCTGGTGCTGATGGCGCGCGATTTATAGACGGCACCAGCTCTCCCTCCGCCGCCGAAGGCGGAGGGAGAGTGGCGCGCGCAGAGCGCGCGACGGGTGGGGTGTCGACGCAAGGAAGATTTCGCCAGCAGTTCAGGTAAATCATTGGCATCTCCCGGCGGAGAAACCCCACCCGGCGCTCTCGCCTTCGCGAAGCCGGAGCTTGATTTCGGCCGAGCAAGGTTGCTTCGCTTCGGCGGAGCAAGGTCGCGCCACCCTCCCGCGCTTCGCGCGGCGGAGGGAGATGACCCTGAGATTTACTCCGTCAGCACGTGGCTTTCGCCGTCGATGCGGCTCGCCGCGATGACCGCCTGGGTGCGGCTCGAGACATCGAGCTTCTGCAGGATGGCGGAGACATGCGCCTTGACGGTGGCTTCCGAGACGCCGAGCTGGAAGGCGATCTGCTTGTTGAGCAGGCCTTCCTTCAGCATCATGAGGACACGCATCTGCTGCGGCGTCAGCGTCGCGATGCGTTGCGCCAGGGCATCGCCTTCGCTGTCGGGAGCCGTGCCGGGGCCGAGGCCCTCCGGCGCCCAGACGCCGCCTTCGAGGATCGCGGCGATGGCCTTGCGCATGTCCTCGACGGCGAGCGATTTCGGGATGAAGCCCGAAGCGCCCAGATCGAGGGCACGGCGAATGACATGGGGCTCATCGCTCGCCGAGACGATGGCGATCGGGACCGCAGGATACTGGGCGCGCAGAAACATGAGGCCGGACAGTCCCTGCACACCCGGCATCTTGAGATCGAGAAGGACGAGATCGACATCGCTGTCGCGGTCGAGGCGCTCGGTCACGGCATCGAGCGTGCCGGCCTCGTCAAGCTTGATGCCCTTGAAGGCGCCGCTCAGCGCCTGCTTCAAGGCGGCGCGAAACAAAGGATGATCATCGACGATGATGACCCGATAAGCCGGCATGGTCTCCCTTTCATTCACCAGTCCAAGCTGGCATCTTCTTCTCGTTCCCCGCAATCTATCGCCTCATCCCGAAAAGGCCAAGACTTGCCCCATGAATGCTCCAAGCCCGCTCAGACAGCTCTATCCTGAAATCGAGCCCTATCGCACCGGACGCCTCAAGGTCTCGAGCCTGCATGAGATCTATTTCGAGGAATGCGGGGCACCCGGCGGCAAACCGGCCGTCGTGCTGCATGGCGGCCCTGGCGGCGGCATCGCCCCTTTCCTGCGCCGCTTCCATAACCCCAAAGCCTATCGCATCATCCTGTTCGACCAGCGCGGCTGCGGAAGATCGACCCCCTTCGGTGAATTGCGCGAGAATACGACCTGGGATCTGGTGGCCGATATGGAGCGCTTGCGTGAAACGCTCGGCATCGAGCGCTGGCAGGTGCTGGGCGGATCCTGGGGAACGACGCTGGCGCTCGCTTATGCCGAGACCCACCCTGAGCGGGTGAGCGAGCTCATCCTGCGCAGCGTCTTCCTGCTGCGCCAGTCGGAGCTCAGATGGTTCTATCAGGAAGGCGCCAGCTGGATCTTTCCCGATGCCTGGGAGGCCTATCTGGCGCCCATTCCCGAGATCGAGCGACATGACATGATCACCGCCTATCACAAGCGGCTCACCGGCAGCGACGAGAATGCATTGCGGCTCTGCGCCCGAGCCTGGAGTGTCTGGGAAAGCACATGCCTCTCGCTCCTGCCCAATGCCGAGCGTGTCGCGCAGGCGGCCGATGACCGTTTCGCCTATGCATTCGCGCGCATCGAGAACCACTATTTCGTCAATCACGGCTTCTTTGGCAGCGATGGCGAACTGCTCAAGCGAATTGACCGTCTCGAGCGCATACCCGGCGTGATCGTCCAGGGCCGGTACGACGTGACGACACCGATGCGCAGCGCCTGGGATCTGCACAAGGCCTGGCCTAAGGCTCGTCTCGATATCGTTCCCGATGCGGGACATACGGGCACTGAGCCTGGGCTGGCCTCGGCGCTCATTAACGCTACGGACAGTTTTAGTTGAATAGTCAACCAAATGTCCTTGGTGCTGACGCGAATTTGCCCGATGTTTGCCACAGTCTCACCCCGATGTGACCACGAACGGAGATCAACCTGCCCCTCGATCCAGCGGGGGATCATTCAGGACTGATGTGCCTGGGGAAGCAGCAGCTTCCTTGTTGTGATCCTTCGTCGTGAACGAGTTGGCGCGCGCGGCTCCTGTCGCCGTCCCGAGCTTGCGTGTGCCAAGGACCCGTCCATCCCGTGCGGATGGACGGGTCTCATTGTTTAGAGCGATGTCCCGTCCTTGGTCTTGCTGTCCATCTCGCGCGCGAAGTCGAGGAAGCGGTCGAACATCTTGCCGAAGATATCCATCATCCGGTCAACCTCTTGATCGCTCGGCAGTTTTGTCGCGCCGGCGCCTTTCTCCAGCTCGGCAACACGGGCTTTCAGCTTTTCATTGTCGGCCTTGAGCCGGGCCAGCTCCGCGGTCAGATCGAGGCCCTGATCCTTGATGGCGTCGCACTCCCAGACCCCCGCTCTGGCAGTGCAGAGCGCCATGGCGCCGGTCTCGCTGTCGAGGCGCAGGAAGCCCTGCTCGACCTTTTCCAGCACATAGCGGCCGCTGATCTCCGCGGCCATGGCAACGGATCCGGTCAGCATGACTGTCACGATCAAAATCATCAAACGACGCATAACTTGTCTCCCTGCGTAAAATATGAGGGTTAAATCTGCCGTCTTTGTGACAAAGCTCGTTCTTGTTTTGTATTTGTGGGCCCGAATCGCATAAGATGAGGGGATGACCCTCGACCAGACCATTCTCCAGATCGGCGGCCAGGCTTTCAACCTCGGCCAGATCCTGCTCGCCGGCGCAGGCCTCGCTCTCCTTCTCCTCATCATGACCGCGGTGCTCGCCTGGCGCAGCCAGAGGCAAAGATACGATGAAAGCCTCGAGACGATGCGGCGCGCAAGCGAGCTCGAATTCCGCCTCGCCGAAATGGCGGGCCAGCTCAGGAGCTTCGCCGACCAGGCGCAGAGCGGTCAGCAGCATCTTGCCCGCACCCTCGATGAACGGCTCGACCAGGTGAGCCATAGGCTCGGCCGCGGCCTCAACGAGCAGGCCGAGCGCACCCACCTGTCGCTCAAGCATCTCTATGAGAGGCTCGCGGTGATCGACACGGCACAAGCCAATCTGACCCAGCTCTCCTCCGAGATGGTCTCGCTCAAGGACATCCTCGCCAACAAGCAGGCGCGGGGCGCTTACGGCCAGGCCCGCATGGAGGCGATCATCCGCGACGGGCTCCATGCCCAGGCTTACACGTTCCAGACGACGCTCTCCAACGGCTCGCGGCCCGACTGCCTGATCAGGCTGCCCGAGTCCGAGCTCGGCCTCGTCATCGACGCGAAATTCCCGCTCGAGGCCTTTAATGCGCTCAAGGCGGCGACGGGGGAGAACGACATCCGCGCCGCCGAGACGCGCCTGCGCCGGGACGTCATCCATCATGTGAAGGACATCGCCGGCAAATATCTGATCGCCGGCGAGACGCAAGAGCCGGCGATCATGTTCGTGCCGTCGGAATCCATCTATGCCGATCTCTATGAGCGCTTCGAGGACGTCCTCCAGAAGGCGCATCGCGAGCGCGTCATCATCGCCTCGCCCAACATCCTGATGCTCTTGATCCAGACCATGCAGGCGATCTTCAAGGATGCGCGCATGCGCGAGCAGGCCGGCGTCATCAAGATCGAGGTAACGCGCCTCCTCGAGGATGTCGGCCGGCTCAAGGAGCGTGTGCTCGACCTGCAGCGCCATTTCGGCCAGGCGAGCGGCGATCTCGAGAAGCTCGGCCTTTCCGCCGACAAGATCACCAAGCGCGGGCTTCGCATCGAGCAGCTCGATGTCGAGGAGCCGGCCAAGGTCACGGCCGAGGAAGCGCAGCTCCGGCTGGTGCAGGGCCGCTAACGGCCAGATCTAAAACGTCTCTTCGCATCTTCGCTGCGTGAGCGCGGCCTCACAAGTCTCGATGCGGCGATCGCCTTATCGAAGGCCGTCATCTCGATGAATTTCTCGCGACGAAGCCGACGTTGCCGGAGCACACGCCTGACCCAGAAATTTCATAAGATTTGCTTAATATTTTCTCGGCGCCTTTACGATGATATCCTTAATTTCTTGCTTACAAACTGATCCGAGAGCATTTTAATTTTGCTACATCCCTTAGGCTTCTAGGACATCTCACTGCTGGTCGTGACGGAGGATCTCACACCAGCGAGGGGACGCCTAAATAAACGGGGATACTGGAATGACGGCGATCCATGCGCTGCTTCTCGCAGCGCTGCTGGCCGGGACCGTTCTTTCTGGTCCGGCCGAAGCGAGAGGAACGGCAGATCCCAGCGCACATGCCTGGCGCGCGATCTCGAAGCAAGACTATTTCACCGTCATGAACGCCAAAAAGCTTGGCAAGATCAAAAAGGTGGGAATCCTCAAAGCGCATAAGAAAGCGGCTGCCGCAGGCAAGGCAACGAAGAAGATCCTCAAAAAGGTTGGCCTCACGCCGCGCAAGAAGCTGGCCAAACTAGCCGTGGCAGACAAGAAGCCCGAGACTGCTTCTGTTGTGGTCTCGAAGCGAGGCGAGATCAAACCGCACAAGATTGCGCGTTTAGAACTCGCCTCTGTTGTAGTCTCGAAGCAGGACGAGATCGAGCCGCACGAGATTGCGCTTTTGGAGCCCACCTCCGTCGTGGTCTCGAAGCAGGACGAGACCGAGCCGCACGAGCCGCACGAGCCGCACGATATTGCGCTTTTAGAACCCGCCTCTGCTGTAGTCTCGAAGCGGGACGAGACCGAGCCGCACGAGATTGCGCGCTTAGAACCCGCGTCGATGAGCAAGGTGCTGCGTAGCGGCCCGCGCGAAGTGAAGGACGACATTCTAGGCGAGGCCTTGCCGATCCGTGAGGCCGACGAAGTGCGGATCGCCGAGATCATCCGCGAGATTGCGCCGTCCTATGGCGTGCCAATCTGGTTCGCGCTGCGCATCGCTGAAGTCGAGTCCGGCTATAATCCTTACGCGCTCGGACGCGCCGGCGAGATCGGCGTCTATCAGCTGAAATGCCAGACGGCGCGCGGCATGGGTTTCGAGGGCGACTGCTCCAATCTTACCGATGCGCGAACCAATGTGAGCTGGGGGCTCAAGCATCTTTCACTCGCCATCGCGTTGTCGGGCGGAAACTTGCGACTCGCTGCGTCGAAGCACAATGCCGGCCTCGGTCGCAAGTCGTTGGTGCATAGCTACATCGCAAAGGTGTTCTGATTTCTGTAGGGAGGGTCGCAGTCGGCGCGTCCAGCTAGAGGCTTGCCGACGAGGAAAAGCGCGACCGATAATCATGTGGTGCCACGGCGATCTGCCGGATGAAGCTGCGCCGCATGGTCTCTTCCGATCCAAAGCCGCAGCGCCGTGCGACCCGCTTCACCGGATCGCGCGTGGTGGCGAGCAATTGACAGGCCGCCTCGACCCGCATTTTCTCGACGGCGCGCGCCGGAGTCACGCCCATGCTGGCGCGATAATGGCGCAGCAGGCTGCGCTCGCTCATGCCCATGCGCCCGGCGAGTGCCGAAACCGACAGGTCTTCGGCGAGATGACCCGCCATCCAGCCATGCAAGCGGTCGAATTCGCGATCGCGCTCCTGGAAGGTCAGCACCGCGCTGAACTGCGCCTGGCCGCCGGGACGCTTGAGGAAGACCACCAGCTCGCGCGCGACCGCGGCGGCGATGGCGTGGCCGACATCGTCCTCGACCATCGCCAGCGCGAGATCGATGCCGGCGGTGACGCCGGCCGAGGTCCACAAGCGCCCATCGCGAACGAATATGGCATTCATGTCGACGCGCGTATCGGGAAAGCTCCGCGCCAGGCGATCGCAATCGGCCCAATGCGTCACCGCGCGCTTGCCGGCGAGCAGGCCCGCTGCTCCGAGCAGGAAGGCGCCGGTGCAGACCGAGGCGACGCGCCGCGCCGCCGCGGCCCGGGCCGTCAGCCAGTGCACCAGCTCCTTGTCATCGCACGCGGCATGGACGCTCTCGCCACCGGCGATGATCAGCGTGTCGACGGGCGCATCGGCGGACGGCAGCGGCTCAGCCAGGAGGTCGAGGCCGGCGGAGGTGGTGATGCGCGCCGCCGCCGCCACCACCCTGACCGTGTAAGGCGCCGGCCGGCCGGACTTGCCCGCCGCTTCATTGGCGGAGGCAAAGACCTGCAAGGGACCGGCAACGTCGAGCAGCTGCAGATCCGGGAACGCGACGATCTCGACCACGCGTTTTGGCGGAATTAGAGGGTTATTGGTCATTTGCGACAGACCTTAATCCGCTAGGCCTGGCCTGTCCAGGAAAAGGGATTGGCATGATCACCCTTCACCATTGTCAAAACCGCCATCTGCCCTATGGTGAGGAACTGAGTCATCTTGCGCTCCTCAACCAACCCACGGAGTGAACGATGAAACGCTATGTGATCGAACGCGAGATACCCGGCGTCGGCAGCCTGAACCGCGATCAGCTGAAGCATGTCGCGGAGACCTCCAACGCCGCTTTGGCCAAGCTCGCCGGCAAGGCGCAGTGGCTGCAGTCCTATGTCGTCGACAACAAGACCTTCTGCATCTACCTCGCGGAGAATGAAAACGCGGTCCATGAGCACGCCCGGCTGAGCGGCTTTCCCGCGACCAAGGTCACCGAAGTGAAGAGCCTGGTCGAGCCGATGACGGCGAATTCATGAGCAAAGCGGGCGCCGCCACGACTGGAGCGGCGCCCGATCTCTTTTAAAGGAGCAAGCAGGTGCACGACGTCCCGGCGATCGCAGCTTCCAGAACAGGATCGGCCGGGCATTTTTGCTGGATCGACCTCGCCGCGACCGATGCCGCGAGCGCCAAGGCCTTTTATGGCGCGCTGTTCGGCTGGACCGCGCAGCATCAGCGGGTGAATGGCGGCAGCTTCACCCGCCTGAGACTCGCCGATCGCGATGTCGGCTCGCTCTATCAACTGAGCTCGCTGCATCGCGACCAGGGCGTGCCGTCGCATTGGACGCCCTATATCCAGGTGGACGACATGGACGACGTCCTTCAACGCATCCAGGCCATCGGCGGCAAGGTGCTCGTCCCTCCCCTCATTTTTCCCGGCATCGCGCGGATCGCGCTCATCCTCGATGCGGTCGGTGCGCAGCTCGGCCTGTGGCAGCCGATCGACAGGGGCGGTTCGGAGAACGACCATGGCTAAACGAGCCAAAGCCGTAAAGCCGGCGGCCTCGGCAAAAACCGGCAACAAGGTGATCGATGTGACGATCGTCCTGGTCGAGGGCGGCTATGCCTCGACGGCGATCGGCCCCTTGGAAGTCTTCCACTCCGCCGGCGTGCTGTGGAACTGGCTGCATGGCGAGACGCCGCAGCCGCAATTCAAGGTGACGGTCGCCTCGGTCGACGGCGGCAGCGTGACCAGCCTCTGCTCTTTGGGCCTCGTCCCCGAGATGGCGATCGACGACATCAAGCATACGGACGTCGTCATCGTGCCGGCGTCCGGCTGGGACCTGCGCGATCGGGTCGCGCAGGAGACGCGGCTCCTGCCCTGGCTGCGCAAATGGCATTCGCGCGGCGCCTATATCGCCGGCATCTGCACCGGCGTCTATTTCCTCGCCGAAGCCGGGCTTCTCGACGGCCGGCAGGCGACCACTCATTGGGGTGTCGCCGACATCTTGCGCCAGCGCTACCCCAAGGTTCATTGGCGGACGGAGCAGTTCGTGACCGAGGACGGGCGGCTCCTGTGCAGCGGCGGCGTCTATGCTTCGATCGATCTCAGCCTCTATCTGGTGGAGAAATTCTGCGGCCACGAGGTGGCGCTGCACTGCGCCAAGTCGCTGCTCGTCAGCATGCCGCGCGGCCGGCAGTCGGGCTATGCGGTGCTGCCACTGTCGCGCCCGCATTCCGACGACAAGATCCGCGCGGCCGAGGAATATCTCAGAGGACATTTCGACGACGACGTGTCGATCGACGCCCTCGCCCAGCGCATCGGCATGAGCGCCCGCAACTTCATCCGCCGCTTCAAGGCCGCGACCGGCTCGCTGCCCGGCGCCTATGTGCAGATGCTGCGCATGTCGGCGGCCAGGGAGCTGCTGGAGCGCGGCGCAGGCTCCATCCAGACGGTATGCGCCAAGACCGGCTATGCCGACATCGCCTTCTTTCGCAGCCTGTTCAAACGCCATACCGGCATGACGCCTGCGGAATATCGGCGGCGCTTTGCGCAAATGAACGTCGATCGCGGCGAATTGGCCGGCGGCGGACCTGCCTAGATAGTTTTAACAAAGTGAGAAGGAGAGCGACGTGAACGCGGAAGGATTGCGCGTGCTGCAAGCACCGTTCAAGGACAAATATGCCAAAGACGCCGAAGCGGCGATGCTGACGCTCAAGGTCGAAGGCGCGCTCGATGAGCCGGCGATCGCCTGCAAGATCGACACCGGCCGGGCCCTGGTCGAGGCGGGGCTGCATCGCGCCACCGGCGGCAGCGGAATGCAGGCGTGCTCGGGCGATATGCTGCTCGAGGCGCTCGTCGCCTGCGCCGGCGTCACCGTCTGCGCCATGGCGACGACGCTCGGCATCGATATCCGCAGCGGGACGGTCAAGGCCGAGGGCGATGTCGATCTGCGCGGCGTGCTCGCCGTCAATGACAAGGTGCCCGTCGCGTTCCAGACTATCCGCCTCAGCTTCGATCTCGACAGCGATGCCGATGAGAAGCAGCTCGCCAGCCTGATCGAGCTGACCGAGCGCTATTGCGTCATCTACCAGACGCTGCGCCGGCCGCCCGCCTTCGATATGCGCTTCACCGCCTCGGCTGCGCTCGCTCTATGACGGTTGGCGGTATTCGAGGGTTCGTTGTCATGCACCGCCCGGCGCCCTTCGCTAGCTTGCCCTCCCACATGAGGTGAATGCCATGGCCCTCGAACTGCGTCCGAACTGCGAATGTTGCGACCGGGACCTGCCGCCGCAATCGACGCTGGCCCGGATCTGCACCTATGAATGCACATTCTGCGCCGACTGCGTCGACAACGTGCTCACCAATGTCTGCCCGAATTGCGGCGGCGGCTTCGCGCCGCGGCCGATCCGGCCCACGACCGAGTGGCGGCCCGGCCTGTCGCTCGCCAAACGGCCGGCCTCCACGAAGCGCATGTCCCTGTCCTACGACCGCGATAATATTGCCGCCCTAAGCCAGCGGCTCAGGGACATTCCACCGGAAGAGCGGTAGCGTTCCAGGCATCAATCCGCCACGGCGCCAGCGGGCGCGCCCGCTGGCACCTTGCCGGGCTTCGACAGCAACAGGGCGAGCGGCAGCGATGCCAGCGCCACATACATCATCAGGAGATAGTCGTTGCCATAGGCGATGACGCTCGCCTGCTTGGTGACCTCGCCATTGAGCGCCGCCTTGCCGGCAAGCGTCGTCATGTCCCAGATCCAGTCCATGCCCGGCATATGAAGGCCGAGATTGAACGGCGTCACGTGGCTCGCGAGATCGGCATGCATGACGGCGGTATTGCGGGTCAGGAGGAAGATCACGATCGAGATGCCGATGCTCGAGCCGATATTGCGCATGAGGCTGAAGAGCGAGGTTCCCTGGGTGCGGTAGCGCGGCTCGAGGGTCGCGAAAGTGACGGTCGAGAGCGGCACGAAGACGAAGCCCAGCCCCAGGCCCTGGACGATGCCGGTGCGGATGATCGTCGCCTGCGATACATCGGTGGTGAAATAGGTCATCTCCCACAAAGTGAAGGCGATCAAGGAGAGGCCGAAGGCGAAGATGAGACGCGGATCGATGCGCGAGATCACCCGGCCGACGATCATCATGGCGATCATGGTGCCGACGCCGCGCGGCGCCATGACGAGCCCCGCGGTCAGCACCGGATAATCGAGGATCTGCTGCAGGAAGGGCGTCAGCAGCGCCATGGTGGCGAGCAGGATGATGCCGACGATGAAGATGGCGATGAGGCCGACGGAGAAATTGCGGTCGGCGAAGATCTTGGGCTCGATGAACGGATTGTCCGACGTCATCATATGGACGATGAACATGTAGAAGGCTGTGACGGCGAGGCCGGCCTCGATCATGATCTCGGTCGAGGAGAACCAGTCGAGATTCTCGCCGCGGTCGAGCATCATCTGAAGGCTGCCGATGGCGAGCGCCAGCAACAGGAAGCCGGTCCAGTCGAAGCTCGCTTTGGCGCTGCGCGGCGTGTCGGAGAGATAGGTCATGAGACCGGCGATGGTGAGGACGCCGATCGGCACATTGATGAAGAACACCCAGCGCCAGTTGTAATATTCGGTGAGCCAGCCGCCGAGCGTCGGCCCGAGGATAGGGCCTACCATCACGCCGACGCCCCAGATCGCCATGGCCGAGCCGTGGCGCTCGCGCGGATAGGAATCGAGCAGCACCGATTGCGACAAGGGGACGAGGGGCGCGCCGAACACGCCCTGCAACAGGCGGTAGAGCACCATCTGGTCGAGCGAGGTCGCGAGCCCGCACAGCACCGAGGCGACGGTGAAGCCCGCCACCGCGATCATGAAAACGGGCTTGCGCCCGAAGCGCGTCACCATGAAGCCGGTGACCGGGATCATGATGGCGGCGGCGACGATATAGGAGGTCAGCACCCAGTTGATCTGGTCGAGTGTCGCCGAGAGCGAGCCCATCATGTAGGGCAGCGCGACATTGGCGATGGTCGTGTCGAGCGCCTGCATGATCGTGGCGAGCATCACGCAAACCGTGATGATGCCGCGATGGGAGGGAGCCTCCATTGCCCTCGGACCTTAATCGGCCGCCTTCGCGGTCGAGCCGAACATCGACCACAGGCTGCGGCGATGGCCGGTGTCGATCGAGACGTCGACGCTCATGCCGGAAGTGAGCTGCGGCGCATCCGGCGCCGCTTCAAGAGCGAGCTTCACCGGCACACGCTGCACCACCTTCACCCAGTTGCCGGAGGCATTCTGCGGCGGCAGCACCGAGAATTCGGCACCGGTCGCGGGGCTCAGACTCGTGACCTTCGCCTTCCAGCTATAGGCCGGATAGGCATCGACGCTGACCGTGGCTTCATCGCCGACCTTGAGATGGGTGAGATCGGTCTCCTTGGGATTGGCCTCGACCCACAGATCGTCGCTGGCGACCAGGCTCAAGGCCGGCTGGCCGGCGGTCACATAGGCGCCGGAGCGCAGATTCTCGACATTGGCCACGGTGCCGGACCAGGGTGCGAGGATGGTCGCATGACTGAGATCGCGTTCGGCCTTGTCGATGGCGGATTGCGCCTCATGGATGCGCGGATGGTCGTCGACCGGACCTGTAGCGTTGCCGCCGAGTTGCGAGAGCGTTGCGTCGGCGGCGCGCTGGGCGCCGCGCAATTGCTCCTGCGCGGTCATGAGATCGCGGCGCGCCTCATCGAGCGAGGCCTGGGCGGCGACACCACGCTTCTGCAGGCTGAGCTGGCGGTCATAGGTCGCTTGCGCATAATCGAGCGACGATTTTGCCTGATCGATGGCGGACAGGTTCTGGCGATAGGTGGCCTGGAGTGCTGTAAGGTCGTTGCGGACCATGCCGAGCTGTGCCTTGGCGCCGGCCAGCGCGATGCGGAAGGGCACGGGATCGAGGGTGAACAAGAGTGCACCCTTCTCGACATGCTGGTTCTCGCGCACCGCGACGTCAGCGACGGTGCCCGGCACGTCGGTCGCGACATTCATGATGGGGGCGCGGATATAGGCATTGTCGGTCTCGACATAGCGCCCACCCGTGAGATACATCTCGCCCGCGACACCCAAAGCGACGAGCGGGCCGAGCACGAGGAGGCCGAGACGGATGAGCTTGCGGCGGTCGCGCCTCTTCGGCTGAACCGGCAGCTCGACCACATTGCCGGTTTCCTGTTTTGCTTCAGCGACGGACATTGCCAACTCTCCTCTCATCGCCCTCGTCATTCATGATGGCGGTGAGGTTGTCTTTCATCTTGGTGAGGAGGCGCATGGCCTCGTCGATCTCGGCATCGCTCATGCCCTGGAGGAGCTCGGCGCGCGTCTCGCCGGCGATGACTTTCAGGGTATCGAGCAGCGGATGGGCGGCCGGCAGCAGATAGAGCGACCAGGCGCGCCGGTCGGCGGGATTGGGGCGGCGCTCGATGAGGCCGGCATTCTCCAGCCGGTCGATCAGGCGGCCGACGGTGATCGGCTCGACCTCGAGGAGCTCGGCAAGCGCTCCCTGGTTGATGCCTTCCTTGACATAGATCTCCTTGAGGACTTGCCACTGCGCGCGGGTCAGGCCGGTGCCGCGCACATTCTGCTCGAAGCGCTTGCGCAGCACGCGCCCCGCATCGATCAGAAGGAGACCAATGGATGCATGTTCGGGTTTCATGATGAGGGGAATTTAGGGTGGCTCAATATAATAAGCAAGCTTACTATAACGCTCGCTACTGTAAGCTCAGCTATGATTTGGGCGCATGTCTTCCGCTAGGTCCCTGCGGGCAGATGGCGCGGGCGGCCATTTTCCCTTCCCCCGGCTCCCAGGTCGTCTATAAGCGAAACCCACAGTTTCGGAGCTTGGAATAGGAGAGAGACATGGCAGTACGCGTCGCGATCAACGGATTTGGCCGCATCGGCCGCAACATCGTGCGGGCCATCTTCGAATCGGGACGCAAGGATATCGACGTGGTGGCGGTCAACGACCTGGGCCCCGTCGAGACCAACGCCCATCTGCTGCGCTATGACAGCATCCATGGCCGCTTCCCGCATGAGGTCGCGGTCGCCGGCGACACGATCTCGGTCGGCAAGGAAAAGTTCAAGGTCACCGCCATCAAGGATCCGGCGCAATTGCCGTGGAAGGAGCTCGGCGTCGATATCGCGCTCGAATGCACCGGCATCTTCACCTCCAAGGAGAAGGCCTCCGCCCATATCACCGCCGGCGCCAAGCGCGTGCTCGTCTCGGCCCCCGCCGACAATGCCGATCTCACCGTCGTTTATGGCGTCAACCACGACAAGCTCAACAAGAGCCATATCGTCGTGTCGAACGCCTCCTGCACCACCAACTGCCTGGCGCCGGTCGCCAAGGTTCTGCACGACGCGATCGGCATCGACAAGGGCTTCATGACCACGATCCACGCCTATACCGGCGACCAGCCGACGCTCGACACGATGCACAAGGATCTTTACCGCGCCCGCGCCGCCGCTCTGTCGATGATCCCGACCTCGACCGGCGCCGCCAAGGCCGTGGGCCTGGTACTGCCCGAGCTCAAGGGCCGCCTCGACGGCGTCTCGATCCGCGTGCCCACTCCCAATGTGTCGGTGGTCGATTTCAAGTTCGTCGCCAAGAAGGCGACCAGCGTCGAAGAGGTCAACGGCGCCATCCAGCGCGCCTCGGAGCAGCAGCTCAAGGGCATCCTGGGCTTCACCAACGACCCCAATGTCTCGATCGACTTCAACCACAACGCCAATTCGGCCACCTTCCATATGGACCAGACCAAGGTGATGGACGGCACGCTGGTGCGCGTCCTCGCCTGGTACGACAATGAATGGGGCTTCTCCAACCGCATGGCCGACACCGCCGTCGCCTTTGCCAAGCATATCTGAGATGGTCCGCCCCTTACGCATCGCACCCTCGATCCTCTCCGCCGATTTCGCCAAGCTCGGCGATGAGGTGCGCGCCATCGATGAAGCGGGCGCCGACTGGATCCATATCGATGTGATGGACGGGCATTTCGTGCCCAATATCAGCTTCGGACCGGTGGTGATGAATTCGATCCGAAAGGTGACGAAGAAGCCTTTCGACGTCCATCTGATGATCGCACCCGTCGACCGCTATCTCGAAGCCTTCGCCAAGGCCGGCGCCGACAGCATCACCGTCCACGCCGAGGCCGGTCCCCATCTCGACCGCTCGCTGCAGACGGTGAAGGCGCTCGGCAAGCGGGCCGGCGTCGCGCTCAACCCGGCAACGCCCGTCGCCCATATCAAGCATGTGCTCGAGCGGCTGGACCTCATCCTCCTAATGACGGTCAATCCGGGCTTCGGCGGCCAGAGCTTTATCCCGGCCATGATCGAGAAGATCCGCGAGACCCGCGACCTGGTGCAGGGCCGCGACATCGACATCGAGGTCGATGGCGGCATCACGGCGGAGACCGCCCCCCTGGTGGTGAGGGCCGGCGCCAATGCACTCGTCGCGGGCTCGGCCGTGTTCACCGGCGATGCCAGGGCCTATGCCCGGAACATCGCGGCGATCCGCACCGGCGCCACCACGCTCGCGGCTTAAATTCGCCCGTTTCTTGGCGTCAATGATCAAGCCGAGCGCTCGCGTCTCTTTGCGCTCGATTCAGGAGAGAAAAATGACCCGCTTGGTCAAATTGACCATTTTTGCTTCCGCCCTGGCGCTGGCCAGCCTCGGCGCCTCCCATTTTGCGACCGCCCAGGAAAAGACGTGGCGCAAATGCATCGACTGCGTCCCCGGCGGCAATGGCGGCGGTCCCGATGTCGGCCAGGACGAGGGCTATTCAGGCAAGCGTAAACAGTACGAGCTGCCGGATGGCCAGAACGGACCGGACCAGGGCACGTCGATGAAGCGCAAATGGAAGCCGCAACCGGATAACCAGGCGGAGATCGGCGACGATGGGCCGGATCAGGGCACGTCCATGAAGCGCAAGTGGAAGCCCCCGCAAGGCGACCAGTACCAGAAAGGCGGCGACGATGACGTCGTCATCGACAAGAAGCGGGTGCGCCAGGCGGACCGCAGCAAATGGAAGTACAACCCCGATCGGCATGAGCGCCGGCGCCACAAGGACAAGAAGTACCGCTTCTACTTCGGCGGCTTCTGGTATCCGCAGCCCTATTGGGACGAGCCTTACTACTATATCGATCCCTATCGAGTGAGTTGCCGCGAAGGGGCGGAAATCGTCAGCGAGCGCTTCGCCCGGGTGCGGATCGTCGAATGCGACGGGCGCGTCTTTACCTATCTTGGCCGGCGATATGGCGACACGTTCGAAATCAAGCTGAGCTCGCGCACCGGCCGCATCCTGGACGCGCGCGAGATCTAGCTCACCGGACAAAACAAAGCGTGATGGCCTTCAATTTGAAGCCGTCACGCTTTTCAGCATGACACTCAAGGGCGTCTCGGCATGAACCGCAGATGAAACGCCCGTTCAGCCTCCTCACAGCGGCGCCATCTTAAAGTTCCCGTCATTCGCGGTTGAAAGCCGTGTCGATCCGGAGCTTGCAACGGCTCCCTATGCTGGAGTTACGCCTATGTCGATCCATAGCCGGGCGGCTGCCTATGCCGCCGCTGCCATCCTTGCGGTCACGTTCGCGACGAGCGGGGCGCAAGCCTATCAATGCAAGACGAGCTACGTCCAGGCGGAAGCCGTGGGCAATCTCAGGGCCAAGGCCGCGAAGTCGGCCAAGACTTTCTGGACGACCCAGGCCAAGAACCAATACGGTCTTGCCTGGTCGGTCTGGCCCATCGCCGCGTCCAAGTCGCAGGACTGTAATTGGACCGGCAACCAATTCTATTGCATCGTCAAGGCGAAGCCCTGTCTCTATGTGGTGCCTTGAAGCCGAGCTCCCGGCCTAGCCGCGCTTCACCCAGTCCTTGAAGGCGGCGAGCCAGGTCACGATAATCTTCTTCGTCGTCTCGTCGGTGAGCTTGCCATGGGCGAATTTCTTATCCGCCAGGGCGACGAAGATCTCGGGCTTCGGCATGGTGATGGCTTCGAGCCCGACCAGGTTCTGCCGTAAATGATATTGCGAGCGCCCGGTGCCGATGGGGCCTTCGGAGGCGCCCATCACGCCGACGCGCTTCCATTTGAACGGATTGCCCGAACGCGACATCCAGTCGAGGCCGTTCTTGAGAACGCCCGGGACCGAGAAGTTGTATTCGGGCGTCGAGATGATCACCCCGTCGGCCTCCCGCACTTTTTCCTGGAGCGCCTTCACACTCGTCGGCACGCCGTGCTTGTCTTCCTCATCGCCGTCATAGAGCGGCACGCCGTGCAAGGTCACGATCTCGATCGCCATCTCCGGAGGCGCCAGCTCCTTCACCGCCCGCAAGAGCTGCGTATTCCAAGAGTCCTTGCGGAGCGCTCCGGTGATGGCGAGAATTTTCATCATGTTCTCCTATTTGAGATCGAATAGCAGGATTTCTGACGGGACCTGGGCGGCAAGCGTCAGGCTTCCTTCCTTGGTGATGGCAAGCCCGTCGCCCTCCATGGCGGCATGGCCGTTAACATCGAGTGTACCCCTCGCCACATGCAGCCAGTAACGCCGATCGGGCTCGAGCGCTTGCGTGAGGCGCGCCCCCTTCTCGAGCACACTGGCATGAATGGCGGCATCTTGATGGATTTTGAGCGAGCCGTCACGCCCGTCGGGCGAGACGATGAGCCTTAACCGGTTGCGCCGCTCTGCTTGCGGGAAGTGCTTCTCGGCGTAGGCGGGTGCCAGCCCCTGCTTCTCCGGGATGATCCAGATCTGGAGGAAATGTACCGGATCGGACTCAGAGGCGTTGAATTCGGAATGGCGGATGCCGGTGCCGGCCGACATGAGCTGCACGTCGCCCGGCCGGATCACCGATCCGGATCCCAGCGAATCGCGATGCGCCAAGGCCCCCTCCAGGACATAAGAGAAGATCTCCATGTCCTTGTGGCCGTGCGTGTCGAAGCCGGCGCCGGCCGCCACCCGGTCGTCATTGATGACCCGAAGCGCGCCAAAGCCCATGTGATCGGGATCGTAATACTGGCCGAAAGAGAAGCTGTGACGGCTGTCGAGCCAGCCGAAATCGGCCTGGCCGCGGTCTTGAGCTTTGCGAGGAATGATCATGGGTTTCTCCTGCTGATCGAACTGCGGGAAAGATATTCACCGAGATGAGCAAGACAATCTCTTCAGTTTGGGAATTATTGTTGCTATAAACGCAACAATATGGACAAGCTGGCCGCTATCAGGGCTTTCGTTTCGGTTGCCGAGGAAGGGGGCTTCTCCGCAGCGGCGCAGGAGCTTGGCCTGTCCAAATCGGCGGCAAGCCGGCAGATCGCAGCCCTCGAGGAGGCGCTGGGCGCGCAACTCCTCAAGCGCTCGACCCGCAGCGTCAGGCTGACCGACAGCGGCTATGCCTATCTGGAGCGTTGCCGCGCCTTATTGGCCGATCTCGAAGAGGCGGACCGGGCCGTCGCTGCGCTCCACAACGAGCCCACGGGGCTCCTCAAGATCAACGCGCCCATGTCCTTCGGGGTGAGCCATGCCGCGCCGGCGGTGGCCCAGTTCATGGCGCGCTATCCCGAGCTTCAGGTGGCGCTCATCCTGAACGACCGCTTCGTCGATCCTTATGACGAGGGCTTCGATGTGACCTTGCGCATCGGCACCCTCGAGGATTCGAGCCTCGCCGCCCGCAAGCTGGCGCAGATCGAGATGGGCCTCTATGCGTCGCCCGCCTACATCGAAAAACATGGCCGGCCGCGCGGACCGGACGATCTCAAGTCCCATGCCGCCCTGCACTATGGCAAGCCGTCCGCCCAGAGCGAATGGGCGCTGCGCGGTGTCCGCTCGTCGGTTTCGATCCGCTATCGCCTGTGCTCCAACAATGGCGATGCCTTGCGGGTCGCGGCGCTGGCGGGTCTCGGCATCGCGCTCATTCCGGCTTTCCTGGTGCGCGACGAGCTGCAGAAGGGCACGCTCGTGGCGCTGCTCGATGGATTCGAGCCGAAACCGATCGATCTCTATGCCATCTATCCGCCGACGCGCTTCCTCGCCGCCAAGGTCCGCCTGTTCATCGACTTTCTCGCCGAGCGCTTCGCGGGATCGCGCCCTTGACCGATTGTCTTGACCGCCCGCAAAGTCTGATCACCTTCGCTCACAACAGCGTGACCTTGCGCCGGGCGCCGGATTTTTTGATGAGCGCCCGGCGTAGACTGACTATCCATCATCATAAGGGAGGTTTCGACATGCATCGCCGCGCCATGCTCGCAGGGGTCAGCGCCCTCGCCGTTTCACCCATCGTCATCCCGACAATCGCCAAGGCCGCAGCGCCGCTCAGCGGATCGACCGGCTCGCCCTATACGCGCTACAAGGTCGGCGAGTTCGAGATCACCGCTTTCAACGACGGCACGCGTGCGGTCGACAATCCGGAAAAGGTCTATGGCGTCAACCAGAAGCCCGAGGACGTCGCCGCGGCGGCGGAAGCGAACTTCCTGCCCAAGGACAAGATGCTCAACGGCTTCACGCCGGTCCTCGTCAATACCGGCAAGGAGCTCGTCCTGTTCGACAGTGGCAATGGCGTCAGGGGCCAGCCCGCCACCGGACGTCTCGCCGCCGAGATGAAGGCGGCCGGCATCGAGCCCGAGCAGATCGATGTCGTCGTCATCACCCATTGCCATCCCGACCATATTGGCGGGCTGATGAACGACGGCGCGCCGCTCGCTCCCAAGGCGCGCTATGTGATCGGCGAGGCGGAATATCAATTCTGGTCGTCACCCGACCGCACCAACGGCCCGACCGCCAATGCCGCCAAGATCGTGCAGGCGAATGTCGTTCCCCTCAAGGACAAGATGACTTTCGTCAAGAACGAGGCCGAAGTGGCTTCGGGCATCCGCGCGGTGGAAGCCTTCGGCCACACGCCGGGCCACATGGCCTGGCATGTCGAAAGCCAAGGCAAGCGCCTCCTGATCGGCGCCGATTTCTGCAACCATTATGTGCTGTCGCTGCGCTATCCCAAATGGCATGTGAGCTTCGATGCCGACAAGGACCAGGCGGTCGCGACGCGCCTCAAGCTGCTCGACATGCTGAGCGTCGATCGCGTCCCCTTCACCAGCTATCACATGCCGTTCCCGGCCGTGGGCTTCGTCGAGAAGGGTCCCGATGGCGGCTATCGCTTCGTGCCGGCGAGCTATCAGCTGATGCTGTAGCGCACCCGAGCATTCTGAAGGATCAACTTGCGGTCGGTGTCTCTCGCAGCTTGACATAACGTCATATTGTTCCCATTATGTTCCATAAAGGGAAATGGGGGCAATCGATGTCAGGTCCTGAGACTGAGAAAGCGACGCCGCCTCCTGAAATGGTCAAGGCGGCGGAGACCGGCGACGCCGAGGCACAAGCCAATCTTGGCCGTTGGTATGCGGAGAATCTACCGGAAGCTCCTTATGCGCAAATGTGGTTCCGGCGTGCCGCCGACCAGGGCTTGGCGCGAGCGATGCACAATTTGGGCGTGACGGCCTTCAGATCGGGGGACAATGAGCTTGCGATCGAATGGTTCAGGAAGTCGGTTGCGGGAGGCTGGCGCAACTCGATGGTTGCTCTGGGAAGGCTGCTCGAAGAAAGCGGCGACGTCCACGGCGCGCTCGAGACCTACAATCAGGGAATCGTATTGGGCTGCGCCGATTGCATGGAAGCGATGAGCCGCGTCGTCATCGATAACGAGATCGAAGACCTATATGCGAAAGCCCGCATCTGGTGCGAGAAGGCCGTCGCGCAAGGCCATTTGGGGGCGCACATGCAGCTCGCCCAGATTTTCCATGAAGGTCTCGGCATCAAGCGCAATTCGAAGGAGGCCGTTTCCTTGTGGCTGATGGCCGCGCGGAAGGGACATCACGGTGCGCAGCTCATGATCGGCATGACCTGCGAGACGGGACTTTATTTGAAGAAGGATCGGGTCGCAGCGATGCGCTTTTTCTCCGCGAGCGCAGCCCAAGGAAATGACGGCGCCGAATCCTGTCGGTGGAGCCTGGAACGCAAGCTCACCCCCGCGGAAAGAGCAGAGTTCGAAAGGGACCCGACTTTATTTGCCAATGCCGGCCCTGGGCACCCAGGCAAGGCTCCTCCGTCCGATCTTCTGTGGGCCGCTGAAGCCGGCGATGCGGAATCCCAGAATGAACTTGGCGCATGGTATTCGAGCAATCTGCCGCAAGCTCCCTATGCCCAAAAGTGGTTCAAGCGTGCGGCCGACCAGGGCAGCGCAAACGCCTATCACAATCTGGGTGTCGAGGCCCTCGGCGCAGGCGACCTGTCTTTGGCAACCGAATGGTTCAAGAAAGCCATCGACGCGGATGTGCTGGAATCCTATGTGAGTTTGGCCGAGATTCTCGAAAGAAACGGTGACATGGTCGGTGCCATCGAAATCTTCGGCCAGGCGCGAACCGGAAATGCCCTCGTTGCCAAAGTGCCCTTGGCCGGATCACTTTCGACAAAAAAATCTATGATCGAGCGCTCCGCTGGTCCGAGAAAGCGGCGCGACAAGGCGATGCGGCATCACAAACGCGGCTGGGCATGATGTATCACGAAGGTCTCGGCGTCCAACCCGATCCGGAAAAGGCGGTCCATTGGTGGCAGCAAGGGGCGCGGCAAGGAAACAAGGTCGCGCAGTATATGCTGGGCGTCGCCCATCATAAGGGAGCCGGCACAAGCAAAGATCGTCTTGCTGCGGTGCGCTTTCTCAGGGCAAGCGCAGCTCAAGGCGGCACCTATGCCGCAGACTATCTGCCAAAAGTGGAGACCGAGCTCACGCCCGAGGAAATAGCTCAGCTCGCAAGCGAGGCGGCCGCGACCAGGCATTGATAGCGGTGGAATCTAAGCGCTGACCTTGCCCTTGGCGGCGGCGCGCTTCTCGAGGAGGCGCGTCAGCCAGTCGGGATCCATCTCCGGCACCGAGGAGAGCAGGAGCTCGGTATAGGGCGGGTGCGGGGGCGAGAGAACCTCGGTCTTGAGACCCTGCTGCACCACACGGCCCTGATACATCACCACGATCTCGTCGGCGATGGCGCGCACCGTCGCGATGTCATGGGTGATGAAGAGATAGGAGACATTCGTCTCCTTTTGCAATTTGAGCAGCAGCTTGAGGATGCCTTCCTGGACGATCTGGTCGAGGGCCGAGGTGACCTCGTCGCAGATGATGAGCTCGGGATCCGCGGCAAGCGCTCTGGCGATGCAGATGCGCTGCTTCTGGCCGCCCGACAGTTCGCCCGGCAAGCGGTCGATCAGATCCTCGCTGAGCTCGATCTGCTCCAGGAGCTCGACCACCTTGCGGTCGCGCTCCTGGCCCTTGAGGCCGAGATAGAATTCGAGCGGCCGGCCGATGACGTCGCGCACCCGCTGGCGCGGATTGAGCGCGGTGTCGGCGGACTGGTAGATCATCTGGATGCGCCGGAGCGTCTCCTTGTCGCGGTCCTTGAGCGCCTTGGGCAGCGCCTTGTCGTTGAAGAACACCTCGCCCTTGCGCGGCGGCAGGAGACCGGTGATGGCGCGCGCCAGCGTCGATTTGCCGGAGCCCGATTCACCCACCACCGCGACGGTGCGGCCGCGCGGGACCTGGACCGTCACATTCTGCAGGACCTTGATGACGCCGCCGTAGGTGGCATCGACGTCATGGACGCGCAGCACGACGTCCTTCGCCGTGCGTTCCGGCATGGCGAGGCTCCTGACCGCCCAGAGCGTTTTGGTATAGGCTTCCTTCGGATGCTTCAGCATCTCGCGCGTCGGCGCTTCCTCGATGAGCTTGCCATGGCGCAGCACCATGATGCGATGCGCCATCTGGGCGACGACCGCCAGGTCATGGGTGATGTAGATCGCCGCAGTGTTGAACTGCTCGACGATATCGCGCATCGCCGCCAGCACGTCGACCTGGGTGGTGACGTCGAGCGCCGTCGTCGGCTCGTCGAAGATGATCAGATCGGGCCGGCAGGACATCGCCATGGCGGTCATGGCGCGCTGCAGCTGGCCGCCCGACACCTGATGCGGATAGCGGCTGCCGATCGTCGCCGGATTGGGCAGCTTGAGACGCGTATAGAGGTCCTTGGCGTCGGCCTCGGCCTTGCTGCGGTCGAGGATGTCATGGCCGATCGCCGTCTCGACCGTCTGGTCGATGATGCGATGCGCCGGGTTGAAGGAGGCGGCGGCACTTTGCGCCACATAAGCGATGCGCGAGCCGCGAAGGCTGCGCCGCTCCTCCTCGCTCGCCTTGCGCAAGTCCTTGCCGTCGAAGACGATGCTGCCGTGGGTGATGCGGCAGCCGGGGCGCGCAAAGCCCATGGCGGCAAGGCCGATGGTCGATTTGCCGGCGCCCGATTCACCGATGAGCCCCAGAACCTCGCCGCGCCTCAGCGTCAGGTCGACACCCTTGACGATCTCATGCCAGACATCGTCGCTCTGGCCCGAAATCTGCAAACCCTTGATCTCGAGCAGGACGTCGCCCTTGGTTCTCTTGGTCTCACTTTTCATCGCGCAGTCCGCTCGTCTTGTGCAGGAACCAGTCGACCACGAAATTGACCGCGACCGTCAGCAGCGCGATGGCGCCCGCCGGCAGCAACGGCGTGATGTCGCCATAGGTGATGAGCGTCGCATTCTCGCGCACCATCGAGCCCCAATCCGCGGTCGGCGGCTGGATGCCGAGCCCCAGGAAGGATAGGGCGGCAATCTCGAGGAACACGAAGCAGAAACGCAGGCCGAACTCGGCCACCATGGTCGGCATGATGTTCGGCAGGACTTCCCTGAACAGGATCCAGCCCAGTTTCTCGCCGCGCAATTTCGCCGCCTCGACATAATCCATGACCACGATATTCATGGCCACCGAGCGGGCGAGGCGATAGACGCGGGTCGAATCGAGCACCGCGATGATGATGATCAGGTTCTGGATCGACGAGCCGAAGATCGAGAGCAGGATGAGCGCGAAAATCAGCTGCGGGATGGCCATCAGCGTGTCGACGGCGCGCGACAGAAGCTGATCGGTCCAGCCGCGGAAGATCGAGGCGATGATGCCAAGGCCGCCGCCAATGGCGAAAGCGAGCAAGGTCGTGGCGAGCGCGATGCCGAGCGTGTTGCGCGCGCCATAGAGCAGGCGCGTGAGCATGTCGCGGCCGAGCTGATCAGTGCCGAACCAATGAGTCCAGCTCCATAATTCGAAAGGCGTCTGGCTCACCACTTCGGCCTCGCCGTAAGGGGCGATCCAGGGTGCGAACAAGGCGATGAAAATATAGATTGCGATCACGATCATGCCGAACCAGGCGCTGTAGGGCGCCTTTTTCAGCGTGCGCCACACATTCTGCGCCACCGTGCGGCGGGCTTTGACGCTGCGCGGGGCGACGGGTCCGGCTGTCTGGTCCATGCTCATCTGGGATGCAGAAGCCTCGGATTGGTGGCGATCGAGATCACGTCCGCCAACAGGTTGAGCAAGATATAGGTGACGGCGAAGATCAAGGCGCAGGCCTGCACCACTGGGATATCGCGCGAGCGCACCGCATCGACCATGGCCTGGCCGATGCCCGGATAGACGAAGACCACTTCCACCACCACGGCGCCGACGACCAGGTAAGCCAGATTGAAGGCGATGACATTGGCGATCGGCGCCCAGGCATTGGGCAAAGCGTGGCGCAAGATGACCTGCGCCGGCGACACACCCTTGAGCCGCGCCATCTCGATATAGGGGCTGGCGAGCAGGCTGATGATGGCGGCACGCGTCATGCGCATCATATGGGCGAGGATAACCAGCACCAGAGTGAGCACCGGCAGGGCCGAACGCTGCAGCCGGTCGAGGAACGGCATGTCGGGCGAGACGTTGGACAGTGAATGGAAGATCGGGAATTTCACCGCCAGGAACAGCATCAGGATATAGGCGACGAAGAACTCCGGGAAGGAAATGGTGGTGAGGGTGACCGCATTCACCGCCCGGTCGAAGAAGCTGTTGCGATAGAGTGCCGCCAGGAGGCCGAGGCCGAGGGCCAGGGGTATCGCGATCAGCGCCGTGATGCCGGCCAGAAACAAGGTGTTCCACAGACGCGGCGCTATGATATCGAGGACCGTACGGCGGAAGCCGACGCGGGACGAGAAGGACGAGCCGAAATCGCCCTGCAGGATGCCGCCCATCCAGCTGAGATAGCGCTCGACTGGGGGCTTATCGAGACCGATCTCCTTCTGGAAGGCCTCGACGGTCTCGGGCGTTGCCGCCTGGCCCAGGATCGCCCTGGCGAAATCGCCGGGCAGGAATTCGATCGCCGAAAAGATGATCAGAGACACGACGAAGAGCGAGATGAGGCCCAGACCCAGACGCTGCAATACCGTTCTCAGAAGTGGATGCATCACCTAATTCCAATGGCCGGACCGCCCTTGGGGAGCGGCCCGGGATTTCAGTTTCACGCCAGCCACCAGCGCTCGGCAATCTTCAAGCCGTCATTCTCCCAGTTCGGAGCGACATCGCCATGGGCGAGCTTCTTGGAGTTGGCGGTCACGAAGTTGTTGAAGACGAGGACGATGACGCCGCCATCATCATGGATGATCTGCTGCATCTCGCCATAGATCGCGGCGCGCTTGGCTTCGTCGAGCTCGGCGCGGCCCTGGATGAGCAGCTCCTGGAACCGCTTGTTGTTCCAATAGGTCTCGTTCCAGGCGGCACCGGCCGCATAGGTGATGGTGAAGGTCCAGTCCGCCGTGGGACGGCCGCTCCAATAGGAGGCGCACCAGGGCTTCTTCAGCCACACATTGTCCCAATAGGCGTCCTCGGCCTCGCGGATGACGTTGATGTCGATGCCGCACTTGGCCGCCGTCTCCTTGATCAGGACGCCGGCGTCGATGGCGCCGGCGAAGGCCGCATCGGCGACCGAGAGGTCGACCTTCAGCGTCTCGTAGCCCGCCTTCTTGAGGTGGAACTTGGCCTTGTCCGGATCATATTTGTATTTGGGCTCCGGATCGATCGAATATTTGACCGCCTTGGCGATCGGATTGTCGTTGCCGACCGTCGCATGGTTGAGGAAGATCTTCTTCTGGATCTCGTCGCGGTCGATCGCATATTTGATCGCGGTGCGCACGTCGTTGTTGTCGAAGGGCGCCATGGTCGTGTTCATCGGCAACACATAATGGCCATAGCCCGAAAGCTCGAGAATCTCGATATTCGGGTTGCGCTTCAGGAGATCGAGCGTCTTCATGTCGGCGCGGCCGATCCAGTCGACATCGCCCGTGGTCAGCGCATTGGTGCGCGCCGCGACATCGGTGATGGCGATGAATTCGACTTCGTCGAGGTAAGGCTGGTTCGACTTGTGATAGTTCGGATTGCGCTTCAGCTTGGCCGACACGCCGGGCTCGAATTTCTCCAGCGTGAAGGGACCGGTGCGCACGCCCGACTGCCAGTCGGACTTGCCGTCCTTGGTCGGCATGATCGGGATATGATAGTCGCTGACGAGATAGGGGAAGTCGGCGCTGCCGTCTTTCAGCGTGAAGACCACGTTTTCCGGACCGTCCGACTTGAGATCGGTGATCGGATCGAGCAGCGATTTCGCGGCCGACTTGGAATCGGGCCCCATGTGATGCCGGAAGGAGGTGACGACATCGTCCGACGTCACCGTCTTGCCGTCGTGGAAGGTCAGGCCCTTGCGCAGCTTGAACACCCATTTCTTGGCGCCGTCTGAGGGTTCATAGGATTCGGCGAGATCGGCGACGACATTGCCCTTGGCGTCGATCTCGGTGAGGCTGTTCGACAAGGCGCCCCAGAAGGCGCATTGGGTGAAGGTGTCGGGGTAACCCACCGGATCGAGAGTGTCGGTGGTGGCGCCATGGGCCAGGCCGAGGCGGGCGCTGCCGCCTTTCTTCGGTTCGGCGCGCACGGCCTTCACGAACATGGCGTTGCCGGCAGCGGCGGTGAAGCCCGCCGCCATGGCGAGCTGGATGAAGTCGCGACGCGAGACCTTGCCCTTGCCGGCAAGGCTCGTCGCCAGTTTGAGTTTATGCTCTAATTCGCTCATTGCGGATGTCTCCTTCGCTGTCCCTGTTCACGATCGGGAAGGAGCGGCGGCAAGCCTGCGCCTCAGATGACGGTCCCCGCGCAAATGCCTCAAAGCGGCACGCAGTTGCCGTCCTCCTCCCCGTACAATCCTCAAATGCCCATGTCGTTTTTATTATTTTCGTCATTCAAAACTGTCATGCCGACAGCACCTCGTCAATGGTCATCGCAGCGCCAAGGCCGCGGAAAGACGATCAATTTCGCAGGGCCCAGGACCTCCGGTCCAATAGCGACAATATTACCACAAAAACCGTCCTAGGGCCTGTTTACAATCAGCGGATAGCGAAGAAAGCGGCGACGAGGCTGATGAACCCGGCAAAGCAAGCATCGGTCTTTTCGTAGCGGGTTGCGATGCGTCGGAACGCCTTGAGATAGCAGAAGA
>JAKATG010000045.1:0-25817 GCA_021828105.1 Pseudomonadota bacterium | reverse complement strand
GTGCGAGCACGGCGCTACAATCGACAATCACGGAACCTTCTCGTCCTCTCTTCTCGCGGGGTTACCGCCCCGCAAGACCTTGACTTGTTGGTGGGAGGTCCTCTCCCCTCTTCGAGGGGCGAGGGTATTTTCTAGCTCTTCGCCAGGGCCTGGGTGATGTCGGCGATGAGATCGTCCGGGTGCTCGACGCCGATCGACAAGCGGATAGTGGAGTCGAGAATGCCGATGCGGTCGCGCACTTCCTTGGGCACCCCGGAATGGGTCATGGCGGCCGGATGGCTCGCCAACGACTCGGTGCCGCCGAGGCTCACCGCCAGCTTGAAGATTTGCAGCGCATCGAGGAAGGCGAAAGCGGCCTTCTCGCCGCCCTTGATGTCGAAGGAGAAGGTCGAGCCGGCGCCCTGGCTTTGCGCCTTGAACACGCGCGCCGCCGGGTTCTTGTCATCGAGGAAAGGCAGGTAATGGATCTTGTCGACCTTGGGATGCTCGCTGAGGAAGCGCGCCACGGCCGCAGCATTGTCATTGGCGCGCTCCATGCGGATGGCGAGCGTCTCGAGCGAGCGGCCGAGCATCCAGCAGGAATGCGGATCGAGCTGCGTGCCGATGGCGCCGCGCAGCGCCTTCACCGGCTTGATGATATCCAGCCGCCCGAGGGCGGCACCAGCGATGAGATCGGAATGGCCGCCGACATATTTGGTGAGCGAATAGACGGAGATGTCGGCACCTTGTTCAAGCGGGCGCTGGAAGACGGGCCCCAGCAAGGTGTTGTCGCACACGATCACCGGCCGATGCTTCTGGCGCTTGTCGATCTCATCCGCGAAGCGCGCCATCAAGGCGATGTCGACCAGCGTGTTGAGCGGGTTGGAGGGCGTCTCGATGAGGATGACGGAGACTCGCCCCTTCCCAAGGGCATTCTCGGCGGCATTGCGCACCGCCGCCTCGCTGACGCCGTCCGAAAAGCCCGAGGCGCCGATGCCGAGATTGAGGAAGGTGCGGGCGAGCAGCGTCTCGGTGCCGCCATAAAGCGGCTGCGAATGCAAGATCGCATCGCCGGGACGCGCGAAAGCGAGAAGGGTCGTGGCGATCGCCGACATGCCGGAAGAGAAGAGGGCGCAGGCTTCCGTTCCCTCGAAGGCCAAGAGCCGGTCCTCGACGATCTCGCTGTTGGGATGGTTGAAGCGGGAATAGACGAGCCCCGCCCCCTTGCCCTTGGGCGGCTCGCGTCGACCGGAGACGAAATCGAAGAAGTCCTTGCCTTCCTCGGCGGTCTTGAAGACGAAGGTCGAGGTGAGGAAGACCGGCGGCTTGACGGCGCCTTCCGAGAGCTGCGGATCGAAGCCATAGCTCAGCATCAGCGTTTCGGGGTGGAGGCGGTGGTTGCCGATATGAGTCTTGGATGGCCGGGGCTTGGGCATGGCGTCCTCCGCGTCAAGATGCCTGGAGAACGCAGTCTAGATCAGCCTTGTTCCAGTCCCAAATGAAGGTGACGCCTGCGCGACTCACCCAACGCACTGCGATTATTTGCACGTCAATGAGGCGGCACGGCTCGGCTGGTGCCCGACACAATACTAAAGGTATTGCTTGACTTTCCACCACGACCGAAATACTAAAGCATATGCTTAACCAATCGCCGCAGCTCGACCGCGTCTTCCACGCGCTTTCCGACCCGACGCGGCGGGCCGTTCTTGATCGGCTGACGCAAGGTCCCGCGTCAGTGAGCGAGTTGGCCGCGCCGTTCGAGACGACGCTGGCGGCGATCGTCCAGCACGTGCAGGTCCTCGAGGCGAGCGGCCTCATCTCTACCGAGAAGATTGGCCGAACGCGGACGTGCTGCGTCTCCGCCGAAGCGATCGCGCGCGCCGAGCAGTGGCTCAGCGCTCGCCGGGCGCTCTGGGAAGCACGGCTCGATCGGATGGAGGCCTATGTCCTCAAGTTGCAAACAACGGAGAAAAAGCGTGGCAAGCGAGCGCATCGGAAATAGTTCGCCCCTCGATTCGTGGGAACTCGACCGCGAGATCGTTCTCTCGCGCGTCATCGCCGCACCGCGCGAGCTGGTGTTCAAGGTATGGACCGATCCGCAGCACTTGCCGATATGGTTCGGACCGGAAGGCTTCAAGGTCGAAACTCTCGAGATCGATATTCGCGTCGGCGGCCAGTGGAGATTCGTCTTCGTTGGTCCCGACGGCACGCGCTATGACAACCGCGTGGTCTTCTTGAAAATCGAGCCGCCATACCTGCTCGAAGTGAACCACGGTGCCGATAAGGATGACGATCCAAACCTCTTCAGAACGATCGTTACCTTCGACGAGCAGAGCAATGGCAAGACTGTCGTCACATTGCGGCAGCTGCATCCGACCAAGGCGCGTCGCCAAGGCGCGATCGGATTTGGGGCCGTAGAGCTCGGCTATCAGACCCTCGACAAGCTCGCGAGACATGTCGAGACCCTGAAGGGCTGAACTGGGCCAATCACACAAGACCAAACGCGATGCCCTCCCGCTCCTATGTTTCTGCCTTGTAGCGAACGGCGCCCCAGACTTTATTCCATGAGGTTCTCGGCGATGATGATCTTCGGCCCCGCCGTCTCGATGGCCTCGCGCAAGGCATCGGGCGGCATGGTATCGACGATGAGGATATGGATCTCCTTGAGCTCGGCGATGCGCACCATGGCCTGGCGGTTGAACTTGCTCGCATCGCTGAGAGCGATCACCTGGTCGGAGCGCTGGATGAAGGCGCGCTTGATCTCCGAATCCTCGGGCGAATAGTCGAAGAGCCCCTGGTCGGTTATGCCCGACAGGCCGAGGAAGACGATGTCATAGTGGTAGGAGGCGACGAAGGCGGCGGCACTCGACCCATAGATCGACAATTCGCGCCCGCGTAAGCGCCCGCCGGGCAGATAGACGGGATGGCTCGTCTCGGCGATGAGGCTCGCCGCGCGCGTATTGTTGGTGATGATCCTAAGATCGGGGATGTCGCCCAGAAAGCGGGTGAGCTCGAGCGTGGTGGAGCCGGTATCGAGCGCGATCGTGTGGCCGGGCTTCACGAATTGCGCAGCGGTCCGGGCTATGCGGATCTTGGCATCGCTGTTGCGCCGGCGGCGGGCCTCGAAGGTCGGCTCTCTTATGTCATAGACATTGCTGACGCCGTTCTTCGCGATGAGGGCGCCGCCATGGGTGCGCCGGATGGTGCCCGAGCGCTCGAGCTCGGTCAGGTCGCGCCTGATGGTGATCTCGGAGACACCGGTTTCTTCGGCAATGTCGGCGACGCTCATGAAGCCGCGACGGACGAGGCTTTCGACCAGGAGGTTTTGGCGGGCGACGGGGTCGCGCGGCGGCATGATCGGTTACGGCCCCATCATGATGATCGATATCGTTCAAATGTGTTCATAGGCATAAAGCGTATGGAGCGTCTTGTTTTGGGACGTCTCACCAGTATAATGATCGAAAATGATCAGATAGTCGAGAGTCCGTCTCCGGCATGAAGAGCATCGCCAAGAGAGTCCTGCCGCACATTGTTCTCTGTGCCTTCTCTCTCATGATCCTGATGCCGCTGCTGTGGATCCTGCGCGTGAGCCTTACCGACCGGCTCACCGCTTATAAGATCCCGCCCGAGATCGGCACCGTTGGTCTCATGAACTATGTCGAGATCTTCGCGCGCTATCCCTTTGCCGGCTGGTTCTTCAATAGCCTGATCGTCGCTCTGGGGGCGACCGCGGTCGCCTTGCCCCTGGCGACGGCGCTGGCTTACGCCTTTGCCCGCTTCGCGACCGGCGGCACTTTCCTCAGGCTCGGCGTGCTCGCGAGCCAGATGCTGCCGCCGATCATCCTCGTCTTGCCGCTCTTCGGCATGTTCCTCATGGCAGGCCTGATGCAGAGCCGCTTGGGCCTCATCGTAGCGCACCTCACCATCGCCCTGCCGTTCCTCGCCTGGATGCTGGTGTCCTTCTTCGAAGGTGACGCGGCGAGGCTCGAGGAAGCAGCGCGCGTCGATGGTGCCACGCGCTGGCAGGCTTTCCGTTATATCGCCGTGCCGGTCGCCGCCCCCGGCATATTGGCCGCGGGCCTTCTGGGGTTCATCCTGAGCTGGAACGAGTTCCTTTTCGCGCTCGTCCTGTCGGGACCTTCGAGCCAGACGCTGCCGGTGGGCCTTGCGGCACTCGAGACCCATGCCGGCGTCGAGATCGCGCCGTTGGCCGCAGCGACCGTCGTCTCGCTGGTGCCGGTCTTCGCGCTTCTGCCGTTCCTGCGCAAACATCTCATCAAAGGCCTTTCACTTGGCGCCCTCAAGTGAAATGGCCTTAAGCAACAAAGGGCTTAGGTCGGGAGGTTGAATATGATCAGAAAATGGCTCGTGGCGGCGGCATTGGTGACGGGGCTGTCAGGCCCGGCCTTCGCCGAGACGGTGAACATCCTGATGGAAGGTGTTCCCGATACCGAATATGTCAAGACGCTTCTGCCCGAGTTCAAGCAGGCGACCGGCATCGATGTCAATCTCGAGGTCGTCAATTATGCCGAGATGCACACCAAGCTCGTGCCGCAGCTGGTGGCGCCCTCGGGCAGCTATTCGGCCATCGTCGTCGACTTCTACTGGGTGGGCGAGTTCACCAAGGCGGGCTGGCTGCAGCCCCTCGATGAGCGCATCAAGGCCGACAATGTCGACACTTCCGTCTATGTGCCGAAGCTCATGGATCTCGTGGGCAAGGTCGACGGCACCACCTATATGCTGCCCTTCTACAATTATGCGATGGGCCTTCTCTATCGCAAGGACCTCTTGGCCGACGAGAAGAACAAGACGGACTTCAAGGCCAAATACGGCTTCGATCTCGATGTGCCAAAAACCTGGGACGAGTATCTCAAGCAGGTCGAGTTCTTCACCAAGGACGGCATCAACGGCGTGGTCAATCAGGGCCTGAGGCCCGATCCCATCGCCATGGAATGGTCGAACTATCTCTTCGCCAATGGCGGAGAATATCACGACGACAACTGGAAGCCGACGCTCAACACCGAGGCCGGCGTGAAGGCGCTCGATCAATATGCGACCAATGTCAACAAGTTCGGACCCGTAGGTTCGGCGAGCTTCTCCTTCGACGAAGCCTTCAACGTGATGGCGCAAGGCAAGGCTTATAGCTATATCACCTACAACTTCTTCCGCGCCGGCATCGACGATGCCTCGAAATCGGCGGTGGTCGGCAAGGTCGAGATCATGCCGGTGCCGGGAACCGAAGCCGCCAAGGGCGGCAGCCTGAACGGCGCCTGGGGCTGGGCGATCCCGAAATCGAGCCCCAATCCGGATGCCGCCTGGAAGTTCCTCAAATGGGTGGAGAGCCCCGAGATCGCCAAGAAGCGCGCCCTGCAGGGCGGCTCGCCGACGCGCACCGACGTCTTCGACGATCCGGACGTGAATGCGAAATATCCCTATGCCAAGGCGCTGAAGGAGATGCTGCTGACCAGCCACAACTTCCCGGTCTTCACCTATACGCCGCAGCTCGTCGAGGTGCTGGGGCGCGAATTGAGCCTCGCCGTTGCCGGCGAGAAGAAGGCGCCCGACGCGCTCGCGGCGGTCGAGGCCGAGATGAGCGAGCTCGCCAAGAAGGACGGCAAGCTCAAGTAGTGCGGAATATGCCCTCTCTCCCAACGGGGAGAGGGTTAGGGTGAGGGGGAACAGACGTGGAGCTTTACGAGATGCAGCAAGAAATCACCGTCCGTTCCCCCTCACCCTCCCAATGCTGCGCATTGGGCCCCTCCCTCTCCCCCGATTGGGGGCGAGGGTAACAAACAATGACGCTCGCTGCCGACGACAGACGCTTCCACGATCTTCCGCCTGCCACGCAGACGGCGGTCGAGCGGCGCGACCGGCTGTTCGGCTGGCTCATCGCCTCGCCGAGTCTGGCGCTGCTCTTCCTGGTCATCCTCTTTCCAGTCTTCTGGGCGCTCTATACCAGCGTCCATGACTACACGCTGATCGCCCCCAATTTCGATACCTTCAACGGCCTCGACAATTATGTGAAGGCGGTGGGCGACCCCGAATTCCGCCACACGCTGTGGCTCACCGCCTTCTTCGTCGCCGCGGTGGTGCTGCTCGAATTCGCGCTGGGCTTCCTCGTCGCCTTGATGCTCAACACGGTCGAGCGCTTCAAGTCGGTCTATTACGCCATCCTCCTGTGCCCGCTTTTGATGAATCCGGTGATCGTCGGTCTCATCTGGCGCATGTTCCTGCATCCCTCGCTCGGCATCGTGAATTATCTCCTGAGCACGATCGGCATCGCCCCGGTGAACTGGCTCGGCAGCACCAAGGTGGCGCTGTGGACGGTGGTCATGGTGGACATCTGGCACCAGGTTTCCTTCATGATCGTGCTGCTGCTTGCCGGCCTCTCGGCTTTGCCGCGCGAACCCTATGAGGCGGCGCGCGTCGACGGCGCCTCGGCGCTGCGCTCGTTCTGGCACATCACCTTGCCGCTGATGTTGCCGGTCATCGCCGTCACCTTGCTGATCCGCCTCATCTTCGCGGTGAAGACCTACGATCTCGTCTATATCATGACCCGCGGCGGACCCGGTGTCGCGACCGATCTCGTCAGCTACTTCATCTATCGCACCGCCTTCGTCGGCCTCAATATCGGTGAGGCTTCGGCCATGTCGGCGATCCTGCTCGTTATCATCCTCGCTCTCACCGCCTGGCTCCATCGCTACATGCGCTCCCTCACCTGACGAACGAACGAATGGCCTCGATCTCACTCAAGAACATCCACAAGCTCTATCCCAACGGCTATGCGGCGGTCCGCGACGTCTCGCTCGACATCAAGGACGGCGAGTTTATGATCCTCCTGGGTCCTTCGGGCTGCGGCAAGTCGACGACCTTGCGCATGATTGCCGGGCTCGAGACCATATCCGCAGGCGATCTCCATATCGGAGAGAAACGCATGAACGATATCGATCCCGCCGACCGCGACATCGCCATCGTCTTCCAGAATTACGCCCTCTATCCGCATATGACGGTCGCCGACAATCTCAGCTTCGGCCTGAGGTTGCGCGGGGTCGAGCGCGCCATCATCACCAGGCGGGTCGCCGGCATCGCCGACATGCTGGGCATCGGCGAGCTCCTGGCGAGGAAGCCCGCACAGCTCTCCGGCGGCCAGCGCCAGCGTGTCGCTCTGGGTCGCGCCTTGGTGCGCGAGCCCAAGGCCTTCCTGCTCGACGAGCCCTTGTCCAATCTCGATGCGAAGCTGCGCTCGTCCATGCGCACCGAGCTCATCAAGCTGCATCGCTCTCTCGGCACCACCATCGTCCATGTCACGCATGACCAGGTGGAGGCGATGACCATGGGCGAGCGGATCTGCATCATGAGGGACGGCGTCATCGTTCAGGTGGGGGCGCCGATGGAGGTCTATCGCAATCCCGCCGACACCTTCGTCGCCGGTTTTTTGGCGAGCCCACCGATGAATCTCCTGCGCGGCAGGCTCTCCGGCGATAGGGTGTCGCTCGGCGATGTGAGCCTGCCGCTGCCGCAACCCTTGCGCGACGCCTTTGCCGCACATGCAGGCGAAGAGGTAGTCGTCGGATTGCGCCCGGAGGACTTTCATCTGAGCAAGGATGCGGCGCGACTGGCTTCGCCGGTCGACGTCTCATCCATTGCCACGGAAGTGCTGGGACCCGAAGTGATCCTGGTCGGTTCTCTGCGTGGCTCGGATCAAGCGGAAGTCCATATCCGCTGTCCGCGCGATTTTCGTTCGGAGCCCGGCGCGACGACGACTTTCTTCTACGATTTGTCGCAGCTCCAGCTCTTCGATGCGAAGACGACCAAGGCTCTCAAGCGGCCCGCTATCTGATTTGAATCGTATTTTGCGAGATCGTCTCTTCACCGAGATGAGCGCGCGAAGAAACGTTTGAGAAAAATTGCCGCAGGCCGAAAGAAAAAATCGCGACCGCGGTCAAAGACTGCGCCAGATGAAATAGAGCACACCCCAGAAGGCAAGTCCGACCATGGCGGCAATGAGATAGGCTTTTATCGCCGAGCCTGGAGCGCCGCGCGCTTCTTCCGCGATCAGCTCTTCCGCCATGCGCCGTGCATCGTCTCGCTTGTCATTCATCGTTTCGTCACAAGACTTTGATGCGTGCGTAGTCGCATCGTTGTCTTGTTCTATATCTTTACTTTGCATGTGATGTCGCGCCGTCGTGATGGGAAGTGTTAACGCAATGGCCTCAAGAGTTTCTCAATGTTCTGCGTCCAACTTAACATGTGGTCAACATCTTACGCTCAATTTTCCTTGCTGCGAGCTAATTGTTGCCACCTTCTTGAGCAAAAAGAATAACTATTGTGCAGCGCGAAATTATTTTCGCTGCACATGCGTCTTCGCGCTTGCAAAATCAGTCAAGCTCGGCATTAACTCCTCGTGGGCGGCAACCCAATGAAAGCGAGTGGAGGTATCCATGGACTTTCGTGTGAGGTCAAATTCTGCCGCTAGCGGCGAATATGCTCTGCACGCAGACAAGCTTTCGGTGCGCAAAGGCTTCGATACAGCGCTACAAAGCAAGTCGGTCGCGATCAATCAGTCGATAGTCAAACGCTGCATCGACATATTTGTTGCTTCTCTGGCGCTCTTGGTTCTGGTGCCGGTCGGGCTGCTCATCGCGCTGGCGATCAAGATCGAGTCGCCGGGACCGGTTCTGTTCTGGCAATTGCGCTATGGCCGGAACCGCTCGTCCTTCTACATCTGCAAGTTCCGCAGCATGACGGTGACTGAATCGCACGGCGAATTCACGCAAGCGACTCGCAACGATGCCAGGATAACCAGGCTTGGGAGCTTCTTGCGTAAAACAAGCCTCGATGAGCTTCCGCAGCTCTACAACGTGCTGCGCGGCGAGATGTCGCTCGTCGGACCAAGGCCGCATGCGATTGCGATGGATGATTCCTTCGCCGAAGTGATCAGCAATTTCAACGATCGGCATCTGGTGCGCCCCGGGCTCACCGGCCTCGCCCAGGTGGCGGGATTTCGCGGGCCGACGGAAGCCCTCGAGCATATTGAATATAGAGTGCATCACGATCGCCTCTATATCCGCAAGTGGTCGGTGCTGCTGGACATGAAAATCATGCTGCGCACCGTCTTCGCCTTGACAGGGCCCAACGCCCTCTGAGCTTGACGCTCCGCCGCGGCGTGGCGGACGAAAATCGAAAAATGGGAACAGCGTCGCCGGCATGAGCCGGCCTGACACGAAAGGGTATCGGATGAATATTACCATGATCGGATCGAGCTATGTCGGGCTGGTCTCGGGCGCCTGTCTCGCCGATTTCGGCCATAAGGTCATCTGCGTCGACAAGGATGAAGGCAAGATCCAGGCTTTGCGGCAAGGCGAGATCCCGATCTTCGAGCCGGGACTCGACCAGATCGTCGGCGACAATGTCAAAGCCGGCCGCCTGTCCTTCACCACCGATCTGGCGCAAGGTGTTGCGGCGGCGGATGTGGTCTTCCTCGCCGTCGGCACGCCGTCCCGGCGCGGCGACGGCCATGCCGATCTCTCCTTCGTCGAGGCGGCGGCGCACGAGCTCGCCCAGGCCGTCAGGCCGGGAACAGTGATCGTCATCAAGTCGACCGTTCCGGTCGGCACCTCCGACAAGGTCGAGCTCATCATGGCCGGCACCAGCCCGGCGCTCGATTTCTCGGTCGCCTCCAATCCGGAGTTCCTGCGCGAGGGCTCGGCCATTGCCGATTTCAAGCGCCCGGACCGCATCATCGTCGGCGTCAATGACGAGCGCGGAAGAAACGCGCTCAGCGAAGTCTATCGCCCGCTCTATCTCAACCGGTCGCCCCTGATGTTCACCTCGCGCCGCACCGCCGAGCTCACCAAATACGCGGCCAATGCGTTCCTCGCCATGAAGGTCACATTCATCAATGAGATCTCGGATCTTTGCGAGAAGGCCGGTGCCGACGTACAGGACGTCGCCCGCGGCATCGGGCTCGACAACCGCATCGGACCGAAATTCCTTCATGCCGGGCCTGGCTATGGCGGATCGTGCTTTCCCAAGGACACGACGGCGCTGATCCGCATCGCCCAGGACTTCGAATCGCCCTTGCGTCTCGTCGAGACCACGGTGGCGATCAACGATACGCGCCGGCGCGCCATGGGCCGCAAGATCGCGGCGGCTTGCGGTGGCGATCTCAGGGACAAGACCGTGGCGCTTCTCGGCGTCACCTTCAAGCCCAATACCGACGACATCCGTGAAGCGCCGGCGCTCGCCATTATCCAGGCGCTCCAGGACGCAGGTGCCGCGATCCGGCTCTATGATCCGGCGGGACTGGAGAATGCCCGTTCGGCGCTCGCAGGCGTCGAGTTCGGGCAAAGCCCCTATGAGATCGCCGAGGGCGCCGATGTCCTGGTGATCGTGACCGAGTGGGAAGAGTTCCGGGCGCTCGATTTCCGCATGCTGCGCCAGGTCATGAAGTCGCCGTGTCTCGTCGACCTGCGCAATGTCTATCGCCGCGAGGACATCGCCAAGCATGGCTTCCGCTATTTCAGTATTGGTCGGCCCGAGCACGATATCGCGCTGCAGGTCGTCGAAGCGGCCGAGTAACGGCGAGGGAGAAGAGCAGGCATGTCGCTTACATTTCCGTACCCCGCGACCAAGGATCGGCCGCCGCGCTGCGTGATCATCGTCGAGAACCTTCCCGTGCCCTTCGACCGGCGCGTATGGCAGGAGGCCAATGCGCTGAAGGATGGGGGCTGGGAGGTCTCCGTGATCTGCCCGAAGAACGAGCAGCATCCGCTGGCCTTCGAGGAAATCAACGGCATCGCGATCTACCGGCATGCGCTTCCGGTCGAGGCGCGGGGCAAGCTCGGCTTCCTCATCGAATATGCCTCGGCTCTCTTCCACGAGGCGCGCCTCCTCATGAAGATCGCCTTCGCCAAGGGCTTCGACGTGGTGCAGGGCTGCAATCCGCCCGATCTCATCTTTCTCGTCGCGGCACCCTACAAGCTGTTCGGCAAGAAATTCGTCTTCGACCATCATGACCTGTGCCCCGAGCTCTATGCCGCCAAATATGACCGGCATGATTTCTTCCATCGACTGCTGCTTCTCGCCGAGAAATGCACCTTCAAGCTCGCCGATCGGGTGATCTCCGCCAATGACACCTATCGCGACATCGCGATCACGCGCGGCGGCAGGACGCCCGACAGCGTCACCACGGTCTACAGCGTGCCCGACCGGCAGAAATTGCGCCGCGTCGCGCCCGACGCGAAGCTGAGGGCAGGGGCGACTGTCGTCTTGGGCTATATCGGGATCATCGCCGATCAGGACGGCGTCGATCATCTGGTCCGCCTGATGCATCACGCGGTCCATGAGCATGGCCGGCAAGGCATTCGCGCCGTCATCGTCGGCGACGGGCCGGCGCTGGCTTCGGTGAAGCAGCTGGCGCGCTCGCTCAGTGTCGCCGAGCATATCACCTTCACCGGCTATCTGCGCGGCGAGGCGTTGCTCAGCGCCATCAGCACCTTCGATATCGGCATCATCCCGGATCCGGTGAACGAGTACAACGACAAGATCAGCATGAACAAGGTGTTCGAATATTCGGCCCTTGCCATTCCCTCCGTGTCCTACGACCTGAGCGAGACGCGCCGCCTTCTGGGTCAGGCCGGGACCTTCGCCAAGGGGGCTCAACCTGCGGATCTCGCCGAGGCGGCGCTACCTCTTATCGATGACGCGGCTTTGAGGCGGGAGCTCGGCGCGCGTGCCGGCCGGCTGGCCGAGGAAAAATTCAACTGGGACAGCGAAGCCAGGAAATATGTCGCCGCCTATGAGGAGCTGGTGAAGATAAGGGCCTATGCATGATCGCCGTCAAGCACATCATTGCACTCGGCGCGGCAACGCTCTTTGCCTTCACTGCATGGTCGGGAAACGCCAAAGCCGCCAATGGCGCGTGCCCCGGCGAATTGCCCGAGCGCACCCTCTCGCTGTCGCAGGCCAACATCACCAGATTCGGCACCTTGCAGAAGCTGCCGCCCTTGCCACTGGAAAAGGGCGAATATGTGCTGAGCTTCGATGACGGCCCGCGCAAGACGACGACGCCGAAGATCCTCGATGAGCTGCGCGCCGCCTGCCTGCATGCGACCTTCTTCATGGTCGGACGTGAGGCGACCAAATTTCCTTTTGTGGCGCGCGCGGTCGCGGAAGCCGGGCATTCGATCGGCAGCCACAGTTTCTCGCATAAGCGGCTCAAGGACATACCTCACGAGGAAGCCCTCCTGGAAATGAAGCTGGGCCAGGCTGCCGTCCAATGGGCGGTGTTCCGCACCCGCTCGACGCCGGTGCGCCTGTTCCGCTTCCCGGAAAACGCCGCGACCCCCGACCTGATGGAGGCGGCGGCGCGCTTCGACATGATCGTCGCGAGCTATGACGTGTCGCCCGAGGACTGGCGGGGTGATGCGCCGCAAAACTCGCTGAGGCGCCTGCGCCAGAGGCTCAATACCGTCGATCGCGGCGTGATCGTGATGCACGACGTGAAGGACAACACCGTGCTGCTTCTGCCGATGGTGCTGGACGAGCTCAAGGCGCGCGGCGCCAAGATCGTCCATCTGGTGGAGTGATGGAAATGCCAGGAAACCCCGCCAAGCGCCCGCATGCCGAGGTCATGGACGAGCTCAAGCAGAAGCTCGGCGCCATCGCGAATGTCATTCCGAGGGACAAGCCCGTCATCTATCTCGATTATCCCATTCACGGCAATGTCGGCGATCTTCTCATCCATGCCGGCACCGACAGATTCTTCGAGGCTTTCGGCTATAATGTGATCGGCTACTACAGCATCCATGAATTCTGCCTGACGCACCGCCCGGGGAGGCCCTTGGTCTTCTTCAAGGACTCGGTGCGGCGCCTGGATGATCTGGTCAAGACCGGCGCCACGATCGTCTTCCATGGCGGCGGCAATCTCGGTGATCTCTATCGCGACTATCAGATGTTCCGTGAGCTGGTGATCGCGCGCTATCCCGAAGCACCGATCGTCATCCTGCCGCAATCGGTGCATTTCGATGATCCCGCGAACCGCGCGGCGGTCGCCAAGCTATTCGCGGCCCATCCCCAGCTCTTCATCTTCGCGCGCGACAGGGAATCGCTCGATTTCGCTCGCAATGACTGCGGCTGTCCGGCGGCGCTGATGCCGGACATGGCCCATGCTCTGTGGGGCAGCCTGCCGCGCCATAGTGGCGCCGCGACCCGCCTGTTGAATTTCCGCCGCCGTGACAAGGAAGCGACGGGCGGCTCGGCACAGAGCGCCGACACATTCGATTGGGACGATCTGACCACCGTCTTCGACCGCGGCATGATCCGCGTGCAGCGGAAGACGCAGTCGGTGGAGTTCCCGACCCGGCATATCGTGCCGAGCCATGTCGTCTGGAAGTGGTATCGCGACCATTTGCTGCGCCGGTCGATCAAGTTTGTCGGCAGCTATGGGCGGCTCACCACCAACCGGCTGCACGGCATGATCCTGGGCGCGCTGCTCGACATGCCGATCACCTGCGAGGACAACAGCTACGGCAAGATCAGCCGCTATTACGGCGAATGGTTCGCCGCGTCCGACCGCATCGACTATCGCCGGCCGAGGGAGACGCAAGCCGCGGAAGCGGCTTCGCCCGCGCCGGCGTCAGCCATGAGGGCCTTGAGAGAATATGGCATCTGAAATCCTGTTCATCACCACGACCGACGCCGCCGGCGGCCGCGTTTCCGATCTCGCCCGCCTGCTCACCTCCATCGAGGCAAGCCTCGTGGGGCGCGATTGGCGCATGCTCCTCTTGGTGCAGCGCGCTTCGCCCGGGATGGAATTGGGCGTCGCTATCCCGGCGAATGTCGCGGTCGAGGCCATCCCCGATCGGATATCGCTGTCGCGGGCGCGCAATCTGCTCCTCGGCAAGGCGCGAGAGCAGGGGCTTCTGTCCCGCACGGTGCTCGTCGCCTTTCCCGATGATGATTGCTGGTATCCCGAGGGCGCGCTGGAACGCATCCTCAATCTGTTCAGGATCGACCAGGGCCTCGATTTCTGGTTCTGCGCCTATGCTTCGGCGCCATCGACGCCCTTGCGCGCCCTTTCCATGGACACCAAGCCGCCGTCGGTCTTCAACGTCGCGGCCAAGGCTTCGTCCAACACCATATTTCTGCGCAATCACATCGTCGAACGCATCGGCGGCTTCGACGAGGAGCTGGGGGTCGGGACCGCGAACAATGGCGGTGAGGATACCGACTATGCGCTCAGGGCTTTTTCGGAGGCGCGCAAGAGCCGCTTCGTCGATCAGCGGCTGATCGGCCATCGCGACCATGACGCGCGCTTCAGATCGCATTACTTCCGCGGCAGCCTCATCGCCATCGCCCGTCACACGGCAAAGCGGCCGGCAAGCGTCGCACTCCTGCTGCGCAAGCTCATCGTCGGCAGCGTTCTGGTGGCGACGCGCCGCATGCCGGCTAAGGACTTCATGACGGCGCTCAAGGCAGCCTTCTCGCCATCGCCGGGGCGCCGGTCAAAGAGGGAGGCAGCCTAGATGCGCAGCCTCAATCAGCTGCTCTGGCTGCAGCGCCTGCTGGTGAAGCTCAGATGGCTCTACTTCACCAGGCTCTGGGGCATGGACATCCATCCGAGCACCATCATGTCGTTGAGCGTCAGGCTCGACAAGACCTATCCCAAGGGCGTGCATATCGGCGCCGAGAGCTATCTCGCTTTCGATGTCGCGGTGCTCACTCATGACATGGTGCGCGGTCTCCATTGCGACACCTATATCGGTTCGCGCTGCTTCATCGGCGCGCGCAGCATCATCCTGCCCGGCGTGCGCATCGGCGACGGCTCGGTCGTAGGCTCCGGCAGTGTCGTCACCAAGGATGTCCCGCCGGCTTCGATCGCCGTCGGGAATCCGGCGCGCGTCATCCGCCGCAACATCGAAACCGGCCGCTTCGGCTACTTGCGCAGAGCGGGCCCGCCAAAGGGCGAGGACAAGACGGTTTTGCCCCTCGAGCCGGAGCTGGCGGCGCGGGAAGCGGGAGGATTGCCATGACCTCCGAAATCCTGTTCCTCACCACGACGGATGCCGCCGGCGGCCGCGCTTCCGATCTCGCGCGCCTCTTGTCGTCCATCGAAGCGGCACTCGCCGGCAGGGACTGGCGGATGCTCCTCTTGGTGCAGCGCGCCTCTTCGGATGCGGGCATCGCTTCCGGCATTCCGGGAAATGTTGCGGTCGGGATCATTCCCAACCGAGTATCGGCCTCGCGGGCCCGCAACATTCTGCTTCATGAAGCGCGCGCCCAGGGGCTCCTGGCGGAGGTGCCGCTCGTCGCCTTTCCCGATGATGATTGCTGGTATCCGGATGGCGCGCTCAAGCGCATCCTCGATCTGTTTCGGAGCGATCAGGCGCTGGACTTCTGGTTCTGCCGCTATGCATCGGCGCCGCAGCCGCCGGCCCATGCTCTCTCCGGGGAGATGAGATCGCCCTCGGTTTTCGAGGTTGCGGCGGAGGCATCATCCAACACCATATTCCTGCGCGGCCGCGTCATCGAGACTCTCGGGGAATTCGACGAGGAGTTGGGCGTCGGGACCGAGAACAATGGCGGCGAGGACACCGACTATGCGCTGCGCGCCTTTCGGCAATCACGCAAATGCCGCTTTGTCAACCGCGCGCTGATCGGTCATCGCGACAACAATTTTCGCTTCAGGTCGCGTTATTTCCGCGGCAGCCTGATCGCGATCGCCCGCCACACGGCCATGCGGCCGGCGAGCGTCGGGCTGTTGCTGCGCAAGCTCATGGTGGGCAGTTTCCTGGTGGCGACCCGTCGCATGTCGTCGCGGGAGTTCCGCACCGCCCTGCGCGCCGCCTTGTCGGCCAGGGAGCGACGGAGTTTTGCGCCGGCCCGGCACCGGTCGAGGGGGAGGGTCGCCTAGCATGGCCTTTTCGCCCACGTTTCTGATGATTGCCGCCTTCGCCCTGCATTTGGCAGCCGCCGTGCCGGCGGTCGCCCAGCCGGGCGAACCGGTGAAGATCGTCACGCTGGGGACCAGCCTTTCGGCTCGCGGCGGCTGGCAGGAGCCTCTCGAACATTCGCTCAGGACCTGCCTCAACAGCGCTGTCACGGTCGTCAATCTGGCGAAGAGCAGCATGACATCCGAATGGGGCCTGACCCAGATCGACAAGGTCGTCGCCGAGCGGCCGGATATCGTCCTGATCGAATTTGCCGTGAACGACGCCGATGTGACGGAGTTCATGTCGCTCAGCCGCAGCGCCGCCAATATGACCGAGATCATCCTCAGGCTGCGCGAAAGCGACAGCCGGCCGGCCGTCTATGTGATGGCGATGAATCCCGTTTCCGGCCTGCGCGGGATGATCAGGCCATTCCTTGGAGACTATGAGGAGATGCATGCGGTGGTCGCGAAGAAGCTCGGCGCCGGCTTCATCGATCACCGGCCGGCCTGGGCCCGGCTTTCGGATGAGGAAATAGCCGGCGCGATCGCCGACGGCGTGCATCCGGAGCCCGTCGCGGCGAGCCGGGTGATCGTGCCGGGCCTGGTCCGCGCCCTTGCGGCGTCCGGCTGCATCACTGCGAAGAGGGAGTAGCAAACGTGACCGTATCTGCCGTGATACCCGTGAAGAACCGACCGATCCTGATCGCCCAGGCGATCACGAGCTGTCTCGGCCAGACGGTTGCGCCCGACGAGATCATCGTCGTCGACGACGGATCGGACGATGCGACACCGGACGTGGTGATGGAGATGGCGCGGACCGAGGGCCGGATCAGGCTCATTCGCCGCGATGCGAGCGGGGGTGCGTCTGTGGCGCGCAATGATGGCGCTGCCCGAGCTTCCGGCACATGGATTGCGTTCCTGGATTCGGATGACCGCTGGCATGAGGAGAAGACGGCGCGGCAGCTGGATTTGGCAGCACGGCACCCCGACGCGCCGGCGATCTTCTGCGGCATCCGCTTTGCCTATGCCGAGCGCAAGCCGCGTATCGGTCTGCCGCCGCCGATCGTCGGGCCGCATGATCTGGCCGTCTCCAATGTGCTGGCCACGACATCGACCGCTCTTGTCCGCAAGGACCGGTTCGATTTTGTCAACGGCTTCGATGTCGACCTGCCCACTTGCGAGGACTGGGACCTGTGGCTCAAGCTTTCCAAACTGGGACCATTGCCCGTCGTGCAGGCGCCGCTTGTCGAATATACTTACGAGGCGACCAACAAGCTGTCGCGCGACATGACCAAGCTGATGCTGGGCCATGAGCTGGTCTTCGCCCGCATCGCGGCGGAAATCGGGAAGGGCGGCCTGGGGCGATTGTCGGCGCTGCATGACCTCAAGCGGGCCGAGCTTCATATCCGCGTCACTGGCGAAGCTGTGAAGGCGCTCGGATTCATCTGGTCCGCTCTGTCGCGCTCGCCGTCGGCCGAAGTATTGCGCCGCGCCGCCCATCTCATGGGCCTGATGACCGCGCACGGGGCCCGCTTATGACCACTTTCGAGCATCAGGCGATGCCTCCGGGCCTCGGGCGCTTTGCGCCGGCGCGGGTCGGCATCGGCGTGCTCGACGTGCTGCTGGTCGTTTATGTCTTCGTGACCCAATTGGCGCTGCGCCGCCTGACCGGAGGCGAAAGGCTCGCGACCGATCCCGGCAAGCTCGACATCTCGAATATCGGCAAAGCCGCCCTTTGGGGCTTTGGCCTCCTCGTCGCGGCATGGCTCCTGCGCCGGCACATTGCCGATCTCCTGCGTCCGCCGATGAGCTACATGCTGTTTTTCTTCGGCTGGCTGGCGATCACCACGCTTTATGCGCCGGAGCGGTTCAAGGCGCTCTTCATGGTGAGCACCTTGCTGTCGGTCTTTTTCGTTTTCCTCGCCTTCGCCGAGGAGCGCGGCCTGCCGGTGCTGTTCGACCGTCTGCTGCAGATCCAGACGGTCTTCCTCGCATTGTCGATCGTTCTTTATTTCGCCGTTCCTTCCGTCTCGCACATGTTGCTTTGGGATGGATCGGTCGGCGGCCGCATGACCGGCCTCGGCGGTCACCCCAACCAGACGGGCGTCCTGGCGAGCTTCATCATCGTGGCGATCTACGCGCGCTGCGACAGCGGCAATCTGTCGCGCGCCTTCAAGGCTCTCGCGATTACCGTCGCCCTGGTGACCCTGGTCCTGACGCAAAGCCGCACCTCGCTCATTGCCGCAGGCGCCGGCTGCATGGTCTTCTTCCTGTTGAAGAACCGCTGGCATGCGGCGTTCATCCCCTTGCTCATCTGCCTCGGCGCCGCGGCCGCTTTCGTGATCATGCTCGACGACCAGATCCTGGCGGTGCTTTCGCGCTCGGGCGACGCGGAGGAGTTGCTGACCGGCACCGGCCGCAGCTTCATCTGGGAACTATCCTGGAGCCTGATCAAGAAGGCGCCGATCCTCGGCTATGGCTTCGATTCGACCTATACGATGTTCATGGAAGAATCCTATTTGCTGAATGGCGACGTCGGCATCTATGTCTTTCCGCATTCCCACAATCTGGTGCTGCAGCTCTTGCTCTATGGCGGCGTCATCGCTCTGGCGCTGTTCATCCTCCCGATCGCATCGATCGCCAGGCACGCCATCAGGGCGCGCGATCCGCGCATCGCGGCACTGCTTGCCTGCTATCTGTCCTTCACCATGACCGAGCCCGGCGGCTTCTTCCAATATGCCGACAACATGATCGCGCTTCTGGCGCTGGCGCTGGTGGCGGCACAGTTTTCGTCGCGGCCCATGACCCACGATCTCATGTTGCAGCCCGTGGAGGTCAGAGGGTGAAGAACACGTTCAAATCGGGATCCGTGCTGCTTGCCGCCAATCTGGCGGAGATGGCCTTCCCCTTCATCCGCAATGTCCTCTTGGCGCGGCTTCTGTCGCAGGAGGATTTCGGCGTGGCGGTCTCGCTGGCCATGATCATCGCGCTGGTGGAGATCGGCTTCGATTTCGGCGTCCCCGTATCGGCGGTTCGCTACACCGCGACCGATGATCCAAAGAAGGCTCTTGCCACATTGCATACGCTTCAGCTGACGCGTGCCGCCCTGGTCGGCGGATTGCTCATGGCGCTGGCGCCCGTGCTTGCGATCATCTTCAAGTCGCCGCAGGCCACCTGGGCCTATGTCGTGGTCGGCGCCTGCGCCACGCTGCGCGGCTTCGGAAATCTCGGCGTCAAGCAGGCGATGCGCGATTACATCTATTGGCCCAATGCGCTCACCCTGATCATGATCCAGCTGGCCTGGACGGTCACCGTCATCGTGGCGGCATGGATATCGCCCGATTACTGGGCGATGGTCTGGGGGCTCGGGGCCAGCATCATCGCGTCCACCATCACGTCCAATTTGCTGTCACGCTTTCCCTGGCGCCTCGGCTGGGACAAGGCGGTCGCCGATGAGGCGACGGCTTTCGGCAAGCCGCTGGTGCCGAACGGATTTGTCAGCGGCGCATTATCGCTGGGCGACCGCGTTTTCGTCGGCTGGGCGCTGGGCGTTCATGCGCTCGCCTTCTACAGCGTGATCTTCGGGACCGCGACCTTGCCGCGCGGCGCCATCTTGCGCTTCCTCACCAATCTGTTCGTGCCGGTCTTCGTCAACCGCCCGCCCGATCATCCCTCGATCAAGAAAAACTGCGCGCGCTGGACGCTGATCCTGTCGCTCACTGCCTTCCTCTATGCCATGGGCTTCATCTTTGTCGCGACACCCTTGCTGCCGCTGCTGTTCGGCCCGGCCTATGCCGCGACACCCTATCTGATGTCCCTGATCGGGCTCAACCTGTTCGTGAAGTTCCTCTATCAGCTGCCCTCGCCGGTGGCCATGGCGCAGGGAAACAGCAAGCTGGTGCTGACTTGCACCGTCTTCTCGATCATCGCTCTGGCCGTGGCTGGCGTCGCAGCCCTGATCTGGCCATCGATCGACGTCTTTGTCCTGGCCCTGACTGCGGCCGAGGTCGTCGCCGTCCTGCGCATCGGCATGATCGTCGTCAATTCGCTGGGCTATGCGCGCGGCCAAGTGGCGATGGCGCTCTTGGGACCCATGGCGGCGATCGGCATCGTTCTCGCCGCAAGCCTCTTCCTGCCGGCATTCTCGCTCATCGACTGGTTCCTGCTCGGCGGCGTCATCACCGTCGCCGGCTTGGCCTTCTATGCCGTCATGGCGCATATCTATATCGATCCGCTGAAGCCCGCTTTGCTGAGGCAAGCCATTTCCGGCTTCCTGAACCGGCGTGCCGTCGCCACCGGCAAGGAGCAGTGACCATGCGGCTCGCTTATCTCATCCTCGCCCACCGCGCCCCGAACGATCTCCTGGCGATGCTCCCCGCGCTCGGGCGCCATGGCGAGACCTATCTTCATGTCGACCGCGATGCCCGGGGCTTCGACGGCCATTGGGACGATCTGTCGAAGCATGCGGTGCTCGCTGGGCAGCGCCATTCGGTGAGCTGGGGCGGCTTCAGCGTGGTCGAGGCCACGCTCTCCTTGATCGAGACGGCGCTCGAGCGGGGCAAAGCGGATTATTTCATTCTGATGAGCGGCGCCTGTCTGCCGGTCCTGAGCGCGACGAGCCTCGCCGAAAGACTGGCGCAGGAGGCGGGCGAGTATATAGACATGATGCCGGATGAAGAGGCGGCCGGTCATGACCGGAGGCGTCGGCTCATGTATTACCGCTTCTACAGCAAGACTATGCCGCGCCCGTGTCTCGGCGCGCTCAACCGCCTGTCGCGCCTTGCCTGGACGCGTCCTGCTTTCGAAAAAGAGTTCGGCGAGCCGCGCTTCGGATCGATGTGGTGGTGCCTGTCGCGGCCCTGTCTCGACTGGGCAATGGCGTTCCGGCGCCAGCGTCCTGCCTATGACCAGCGCTTCCGCCACACCGAGACGCCGGACGAATCCTATTTCCAGACCATGGTCTCGCTCTCGCCCTTTGCCGAGCGGATCAAGGGCTCGCTCACCTATGTGGATTGGGACAAGGGCGGCAGTCATCCGAAGACCCTGTCGCGCCGGGATCTGCCGCGCATCCAGGCCTCGGGCCAATGTTTTGCACGCAAGTTCGACTGGGATCACGACCGCGACCTGGTTCACTCATTGTTGGAGGCCTACTGATGACGGTCATGACCCGTCGCGATCTTCTCGCCGCCGCCGGCGCGACCGTAGCAGGAACGATGGAGGCGCGTGCACAGACCACGACCGACAAGACCCTGATCGGCGCGGCCAAGCCCAAGAACCTCATTTACGGCGCCGCCCTGGCGACCTGGCAGACCGATCGTGATGCCACCCTGCGCCGGACCTTCGACCGGCAATGCAGCACCGTTGTGCCCGAATGGGAGATGAAGTGGGGGACGATCGAAGCTACGCGCGGCACGCGCAACTATGGGGCCGCCGACCGCGTGGTGTCCTTCGGCGCCTCACACGGCCTGACCTGCAGAGGCCATGCCGCCATCTGGCACCGCAACCTGCCGAAATGGGTCGATGCCGCGATGCGCGACGAGGGTATCTCGGTCTTGGCCACCCATATCAGCGACCTGATGACCCACTACAAGGGCAAGATCAAGAGCTGGGACATCGTCAATGAAGCGATAGAGCCCAAGGACAGCCAAGCGAATTCGTTGCGCAACTCAGCCTTCCTGCAACGGCTGGGGCCGGATTACATCGGCCGCGCCTTCACGCTCGCCGCCGAGGCCGATCCGAGCATCCAGGGCTTCTACAACGAGTATGGCCTCTATCATAATGACAGCACCGACCAGGCGCGGCGCACGGCCGTCCTGGCTCTTCTCGAGAAGCTCAAGAGCAGTGGCGTGCCGATCTATGGTCTCGGCATCCAGGGCCATCTGGCGATGGGGCGGCCTTTCGATGCCTCGGTCTTTTCGACCTTCCTGCGCCAGGTCGCCAATCTCGGCCTGAAGATACTGATCACCGAGCTCGACATAGACGACCGCAGCCTGACCCAGACGGTCAGCGAGCGCGACCGCCTCGTGGGCGAGAGGGCGACCAAATTCCTGACCGCCGCCTTGTCCGAGCGTGCCGTCGAAGGCGTCGTCACCTGGGGCCTGTCCGACAAATATTCCTGGCTGAACAACAGCGTCTACCAGAAGCGCAGCGACGGGACGATGAACCGCTGCCTGCCTTATGACGAGAACTTCCAGACCAAGCCCTTCTGGTATTCCCTCTATTATGCGTTCAAAAGCGCGCCCCTGCGTTAGGAGAAGCCCATGATGCGCGAAACCTTTCCCACTGCCGGCCCCTATCAGCACCGCGAATCTTCCACGCCGTCGCCGATCGACCTTTTCAAGCTGCTCGCCATCGTGCGCCGGCAATGGCGCATCGCGGCCCTGAGCGTCCTGGTGATGCTGGTGCTCGGGGTTCTCTATCTTCTGGTGGCGCCGCCCAAATATACGGCGATGACCTCCATCCTGATCGACCAGGACAACAGCAAGATCCTCTATCAAGGCTCGGCGCTCGAGCGCACCGTCGAGGACGAGGCGAGAATCTTGAGCCAGGTCGAGATCCTGGTCTCCGAAAGTGTCGGGCTTGCGGTCGTCGACAAGCTCAACCTCACGAAAGACCCGAAATTCATGGATGCGCCGGCCGATCCGGTGCAGATGGCGAAGTCGGCCGTGCGTTGGGTGGTGTCGCTGTTCACGTCGTCGGCAACCATCCCCGGTGAAGACGGCCCGCGCCGGCTCGCCTTGCAGAGCCTGCAGCGCAATCTGGAGGTCGAGCGGCTCAATCGCAGCTATGTGCTCAATGTCCGCTTCTCCTGGTCCGATCCGGTCATGGCGGCGAATATCGCCAAAGCGCTGGGTGATGCCTATCTCGCCGACCAGCTCAATTCGAAATATGAGGCGACCAGGATGGCCGGCGGCTGGGCCCAGCAGCGCATGAAGGACCTGCAGCAGGAAGCGCTCAAATCCGATCTTGCCGTCCAGAAATTCCGCTCCGACAACAATCTGATCGCCGCCAGCGGCAAGCTGTTGAGCGAGCAGCAATTGTCGGACCTCAACGGCCAGCTCATCGTGGCGCGCGCCGATACGGCCGCCGCCAAGGTCAGGTATGACCGCCTGCAGGCTGTCATCGACAGTGGGCAACCCGATGCCATCGTCGCCGGCACGCTGGACAGCCCCATCGTCAACGACCTCAGGCTCAAATATCTCGAAGCCTCGCGGCTCGCCGCCGAGATCTCGGCGAAGGTGGGGCCCAAGCACGATCAGGTCAAGCGCCTGCGCAACTCGATGGACGAATACCGCAAGCTCATCTTCGAGGAGCTCGGGCGCATCGCCAAGAGCTACGACAGCCAGTATCAGGTGGCGAAGTCGCGCGAGGAATCCTTGCGCAACATCGTCGGCGACGCGACCGGCGTCAGCGCCGATGCGAACGAGACGCTGGTTCAGCTGCGCGAGCTCGAGCGCGAGGCCGAGAACTACAAGGATCTCTATCAGAAGTTCCTGCAGCGCTATCAGGATTCGCTGCAGCAGGAATCCTTCCCGGTGACCGAAGCGCGCATCATTTCCCAGGCCGCGGTCCCGCAGGAGACGAGCGGGCCGAAGAAGTCGCTGGTGCTGGCTTTGTGCGCGTTCCTCGGGCTGGCACTGGGCTCGGGCCTCGGTTTGCTTCAGGAATATCGCGACCGTTTCTTCCGCACCGGCGACCAGGTTTCGGCCGAAACCTCACTGCCGTTCCTGGGCCTGGTCCCCCTGGTCTTGGGCGGCACGCTGTCGCGCAAGCGGCTGGCGGAAGCGCGCCCGGGCGACGGCATAAGGCCGATCACCAACTATGCCGTCAACAATCCGCTGTCGCTCTTCGCCGAGACCATGCGCAGCACCAAGATCGCCGCCGATCTGACGCTCGGCCGCGAGAAGCCGAAGATCATCGGCATCACCTCGGTGCTGCCGGGTGAGGGCAAATCGACGATCGCGATCAATTTTGCACGCCTGCTCGCCAGCCAGAAGGCGCGCACCTTGCTGATCGACGCCGATCTGCGCAACCCGACATTGACCCGCTCGGTGGCGCCCCAGGCGACGGCGGGCCTCGGCGAATTCGTCATCGACAATGCCGCCCTCAAGGACCTTCTGCTGTTCGAGGAACGCACCCATCTCGCCATGCTGCCGTCGGTCATGCGGCGCGACGTCCCCATGACCTCGGATCTCCTCGCCTCGCGCGAAATGGCGGGTCTGCTCGAACAGGCGCGGGCATCCTTCGATTATGTCGTTCTCGATTTGCCGCCGCTCGCCCCCGTCGTCGACGTGCGCGCCATCACGCCTTATATGGACGCCATTGTCTGCGTGGTCGAATGGGGACGCACGCCCAGGGCCACGGTGCAGGCGAAGCTCGATGCCGATCCGGCGTTGAGCAAGAAGTGCCTCGGCATCATCCTGAACAAGGCCGATATGGAGCGGATGAAGCTCTACAGCACCGACAGCACCGATTATGGCGATCCGCGCTATAACGCCTATTTCCGCGAGGCGAAGCCCGCGTCGGCCATCGAGCCGGTAAAGAGCGCCGCCGTGGCCAAAGCCGTCGCCAAGGTCGCGACACCGGGCTGAGGCCGGCGGGGCGCTGTTGACGAAGGCCAGGACGTCCCGCAAACAGGGGGATCTTCGCATCTGAAGGTCCCTTATCCATGCGGAAAATCCTCGTCATCGGCATCGGCGCCGGCGATCCCGACTACATCACCGTCCAGGCGATCAATGCTTTGAACGCGGTCGATGTCTTCTTCGTCATCGACAAGGGCGAGGAGAAGGAAGACCTCGTCGCCTTGCGCAAGCATCTCTGCGACAAATATATCCGCAAAGCCGGCTGGCGCATCGTCGAGGCGCGCGATCCCGAGCGCGACCGTAAAGCGCCGGCCTATGAGGCGGCGGTCGAGGACTGGTATGAGAAGCGGGCACTGATCTTCGAGCGGATGATGCTGGAGGAGCTTGGCGATGACGGCTGCGGCGGCTTTCTCGTCTGGGGCGATCCAACCCTTTATGACTCGACGATCCGCATCGTCGAATTGATCCGCAAGCGCGCGCGCGTCGATTTCGAATATGAGGTGATCCCGGGGATCAGCAGCGTCCAGGCTTTGGTGGCGAAGCACCGCTTGCCGATCAACCGCATCGGCGAGGCCATTCATGTCACCACCGGCCGCAAGCTCGCCGAAGGCCTGCCCGAAGGCGTGACCAATGCGGTGGTCATGCTCGACAGCCAGAATGCCTTTCGCACCGTCGATCCCGAGGCCGAGATCCATTGGGGCGCCTATATCGGGACGGCGAATGAGATCCTGATCTCGGGCAGGCTCAAGGACGTAGCCCCGGCGATCGAGGCAACAAGGGCTCAGGCGCGCGAGAAGCATGGCTGGATCATGGACACTTATCTGTTGCGCTATCCGCGGAAATAGAGCTTGCGGCGGATACAGGGAAAATAGAGGGAAAACTCGAGAATTGCCCTGCTGTGGCGCCTTCCACGGGGGATTTGCCGAATAATTTCGGAAGGTTGCCTGCAAACGGGCTAAGTGGGGAGCAGGGAATTCTATCCGCGCAAGTAGGCCGGAGCTTTTTTCACCGACGCTCCTAAATCACAGATTTGAACGGCAGCAGCTCCGATGCCGTTTTGGGCAGCGGAAGCTTGCTGAGGATGTCGATATACTCGTCCGCTGTTACTGGCGGATTTTTTAATCTGGCCCTGACTTCATAGGCTGAGGTGATCACTGCGGCCTGATCCAGCCCGAATTGATGGTGTATGAAGTCGTCGGGGTGGATTGCTTCAATGTTATGTTTGCTGAGAATGTGCGCCGGGAAGTCTTTCAGGTTTGTGGTTATGATGGCGTCGCATCTCGCATGTATGGCCGCGGCTAGAACATGGCGGTGCATCCCAC
>JAKATG010000044.1:0-26157 GCA_021828105.1 Pseudomonadota bacterium | reverse complement strand
TAGGGCGAAGGAGACGTTGTCGGTCGCCAAATTATACCCGGTCGTGTTCACGATGATAGGAGCGTCCGGACGATTCCCTAAATATACGCCCAACCTCAGTTCGGAATTGGGTATCGTATACATGGCGTATCCCCCCAGTTTCCACGGATTTATTTGGCCGCTGGCAACCCAGCGCATATGGTTTCCGATCCAGGCGATATGAAGGATCAGCAGACCGGCGATGATCCATTTCCTGATGTCAATGTTATCCAACATGGCTGACCACAAGGTCGACAAGGGTGCTGATTGTGAAGAGGTCGATCACAAGAAGCGCAATGCTGAGAGCCCCCAGCCAGAGAGGCATGCCGAACCGGAATACGATGCACAACAGGGCGATGTTCAGGACCTGAAAATTCATCTCGTCGGCGAAGACTCCAGCCCCCAGAAGGAAGGCAATCTCTATGGCGAGAAAGATAAGCGAGTTAAGTCCAAGCAGCAGAAGGACGCCGACGATCAGCTGCCAGGCAAGTATGAAGATGCCGATCATTTGATTGAAGACACAGGGACCGGTCGGATCGCCGCTGCAAAGAATTGAAAACATTCTCTCCGTCGTCGAGCCAGTCGCGTTGAGAAACTCAATATAAAAACCGTCGAGATAGGTGCCGGCCATGACCTTCTGGGAGAACGCAGCGATCATTACTATCCCAAGGGTCGCCCTCAGATAGAATGAGTAGAGGTCCGAATTCCACCACTCCCTGAACAGGACAGCTACGGGGATGGTCCAAAGGGCAAGCCAGGTATGATTGGCATTGCTGGTCCAATCCGGCATTATCGCAATGACCGCGATCGCGGTAAAAAGTGCGACGGCCAATCTGCTGGTCCGGGCCGACGCAGCGAGCAAGGCGCACAGCAGGATGCCTCCGACCATCAGAACGAAGATCAATGACTCCTGAAAAGCCAATTTGATACCTGACCCCATCGGGGACGGAAGTTCCTGTATGGCGACCGAGAGGAGGGCGACCGACAGTGGTGCACGGTCTCTGACGCCGCTTTCGTGATATTTCCTCGAAAGCTTGGACTCGGTTTTTTCTGACATTCCGTCAGAGGCATGATCCACGGTGTGGGGAGCCGAGCTACGCATGTCTCACTTCACCCGATTATTTTGGATCTAAATCAGGGATTCCTGCATTAGGAACTTTTAGCCCACGTTCCATGTCGAATTTTGCCGGGTTTCGACGATCAGTCAATTTGATGATGATGGAAGTTCATCGGGACGCTATCGCCTGAATGCTCTGACCTTTACCGTAACGCCCCCCGATCGTGATCTGCTTGTTCACCGAGCGCCAGGCCTTTTCGGTTAGCTCCCGCACGTTCGACGGCTCGATCGTGCGGGCGGTCGCGGATCATGATGGTGTCTTTGAAGGTGGACATTCGCTTCGCGACCGTTACTTGATCTCGATCTTTGTCTTTCGGCCCTTCGCGACCAGATACGAGATGAACGAGGCGCAGGCGCCGAACATAAATTGGGCGTCGATCTCGTCAACTTTCGCCGAGCCCTCATCCAACAAGGGATGCCGGATGCCCTCTTCAGCGTTTGAATATCCGTAGATCTTTCCAAAACTACTCTTAAGGACGCCGCTAATGTAGCCATGCTTTTCCAGAGCCTTGAGGGCGGGGCCTAGCCAGCCAGAGTTTGGCACGTAGTTCTTGCGATATCTCCTTCGGCTTCAACGGTGAAGGAAGTGGCTCAGCGCCCTCGGCCTGTGCGAAAGTGATGTCCTTGCGATCCATGGGGCTCGTTACCCGGTTCGTTACCCCGTTGGCCTGTTGGAGTCTTCTATTGAGGTGAGTTCCAGCTAACTTATTGTTTTCCTTGGTGAGCCCGGATGGGTTCGAACCATCGACCCTCTGATTAAAAGTCAGATGCTCTGCCACTGAGCTACGGGCCCAACCGATAAGGCGGGCGGACCATAGTTGCCGTGGCCCCCAGGGTCAATAGAGCCTTTCCCGGTCGATCAAACATCCAAACGGGATAAGGCTCTATTGCATGTTTGGGAGCGCTTCCTTGCCGCCAAAGTCGGGCAACCCCGGATCGGGTCCGGGGCAGGCTTTTGGCGGGAAGCACTCTGAAAGCCGTCAACGCCTCAATGCCGCCTTTGGATAAGGGCACGACTTTTGCTGTAAGAGACTGTTCAGCCTTGATATCTATCGTGCCGCCCGTTTCGGAGAGTGCCTCGCGCCATGCCAAATCCGTCGCCGATCGCCGTCATCGTCCTTGCCGCTGGGAAAGGTACGCGAATGCGTTCCGATTTCGCCAAGGTGCTGCACAGGGCCGCCGGGCGAAGCCTGCTCGGCCATGTGCTCCATGCGACCAAGGCGGCCGGGCCCGAGCGCACCGTGGTCATCTCGGGGCCCGACATGCAAGAGGTCGGCACGGAAGCGAAGCGGGTCGTGCCGGAAGCCGTCATCGCCATCCAGGAGAAGCGCCAGGGCACCGGCCATGCGGTGAGCATCGCGAAGGACGGCCTCGAAGGCTTCGAGGGCACCGTGCTGGTGCTCTATGGCGATGTGCCGCTGATCCGCAGCGAGACGATCCGGGCGCTGGCGGATGCGGTCAGCGAGGAGAGCCCGCTCGCCGTCTTAGGGTTCAGGGCCGTCAATCCCACGGGCTATGGAAGGCTCATCCAGGACCGCCAAGGCAAGCTCATCGCCATCCGCGAGGAGCTCGACACCACGGTCGATGAGCGGCGCATCGATCTGTGCAATTCGGGCTTCATCGCGGTCAGGGCGAAACTCCTGTGGGAGCTCCTGCCCAAGATCCGCAACGACAATGCCAAGGGCGAATATTATCTGACGGATCTCGTCGGCCTCACCGTCGCGGCGGGGCTCAAGGTGGCGCTCGCCGAATGTCCTGAGGCCGAGGTGCACGGCGTCAATACCCGCGCCCAGCTCGCCCAGATCGAAAGCCTGCTGCAGATACGCTACCGCCACAATGCCATGAACAATGGCGCGACGCTGATCGATCCGTCATCGGTGTTCCTTTCGGCCGATACCGAAATCGGCAAGGATGTCACGATCGAGCCCCATGTGGTCATCGGTCCCGACGTCGTCATCGGCGACAATGTCGACATACTCGCTTTCTCGCATATCGAAGGAGCGAAGATCGCGGATGGCGTGCGCATCGGCCCGTTCGCGAGGTTGAGGCCCGGCGCCGAGATCGGCCGCAACGTCCATATCGGCAATTTCGTCGAAGTGAAGAAGGCGAAGATCGGCGAAGGGGCGAAAGCCAATCATCTCACTTATATCGGCGATGCGAGCGTCGGCCCACGCAGCAATATCGGGGCAGGGACCATCACCTGCAATTACGACGGCTATGAGAAGCATTTCACCGAGATCGGTGCGGACGTCTTCGTCGGGTCGAACACGGCGCTGGTGGCACCGGTCAAGGTGGGCGATGCCGCCAATATCGCGGCGGGCAGCGTCATCACCAAGGACGTGCCCAAGGATGCGCTCGCCATCGCCCGCGGCCAGCAGGCGGTGAAGGACGGCTGGGCCAGGAAATATCGCGAGCTGAAGGCGGCGAAGAAGCGCAAGGACAAGGGGGCTTAAGCATGTGTGGCATTGTCGGCATCCTCGGCACCGAGCCCGTCGCACGGGGCATCGTCGAGGCGCTGAAGCGGCTCGAATATCGAGGCTATGACTCGGCCGGCGTCGCCACCATCGAAAGCGAGGGCCACGTCGAGCGGGTCAGGGCGCCGGGCAAGCTCCACAATCTCGAAGATAAGCTCAAGGCGAGCGCGCTCAAGGGCACGACCGGCATCGGCCATACGCGCTGGGCCACGCATGGCGTTCCCAACGAGCCCAATGCGCATCCCCATGTCTCGGGCGATGTGGTCATCGTCCACAACGGCATCATCGAGAATTTCAAGCCGCTCAAGGACGAGCTCCTGAAGGAGGGCGTCGTCTTTTCTTCGCAGACCGACACCGAAGTGGTGGCGCATCTGATCGCGCGCGAAAGGGCCAAGGGAGTCCCGCCCAAGGAAGCGGTGGCCAAGGTGCTGAAGCGGCTCGAAGGCGCTTTCGCCCTCGCCGTCATCTTCGCCAGCGAGCACGATCTCATGGTGGGCGCCCGCATGGGAGCGCCGCTCGCCGTCGGTCACGGCGACGGCCAGATGTATCTGGGATCGGACGCGATCGCGCTCGCCCCCTTCACCAACCGGGTGACCTATCTCGAAGACGGCGACTGGGTGGCGCTGACCCGCAACTCGATCGAGATCCGCGACGGCGAAGGCCGGCAGATCGTGCGGCCGATGAATTTTACGCAAGCCTCGGCCTTCATGGCGGACAAGGGCAAGCACCGCCATTTCATGGCCAAGGAGATCGCCGAGCAGCCTGAGGTTATCGGCCATACGCTCGCCGAATATGCCGATTTCGCCGAGAAGGCGGCGCGGTTGCCGAGTGAAGTGAAGATCGATTTCGCAAATCTCGACCGGCTCACCATCACCGCCTGCGGCACGGCCTATCTCGCCGGCCTCACCGCCAAATACTGGTTCGAGCGCTATGCCAGGCTGCCGACGGAAGTCGATATCGCCTCCGAATTCCGCTACCGCGAGGCGCCGATGCCGAAGAAGGGGGCGGCCATCGTCATCTCGCAGTCGGGCGAGACCGCCGACACGCTGGCGGCCTTGCGCTATTGCAAGGCGCAAGACCAGGACACGCTGGCGCTCGTCAACGTGCCGGGCTCGACCATCGCGCGCGAAGCCCATGCCGCCATCCGCACCTATGCGGGACCTGAGATCGGCGTCGCCTCGACCAAGGCCTTCACTTGCCAGCTGACCGTGCTCGCGGCCCTTGCCGTCGCCGCCGGCAAGGCGCGGGGCGCCATCAGCCGCGACCAGGAGCGCGAATTGATCGGTGCACTGACCGAGGCGCCGCGCCACATGGCCGAGATCCTCAAGGACGAGAAGCATATCGCCGAAGTGGCGCGCGAGATCGCCCACGCCCAGGACGTGCTCTATCTGGGGCGCGGGGTGAACTATCCGATCGCGCTCGAGGGCGCGCTCAAGCTCAAGGAGATCTCCTATATCCATGCCGAGGGCTATGCGGCGGGCGAGCTCAAGCACGGGCCGATCGCGCTCATCGACGAGAATGTGCCGGTCATCGTCATCGCGCCCCAGGACGATCTCTTCGACAAGACCGTCTCCAACATGGAAGAGGTGGCGGCGCGCGGCGGCAAGATCGTGCTCCTGACCGATGATGGCGGCATCGAGGCCCATGGCCAGCGGACCTTCCGGCGCATCAGGGTGCCCAAGGCCCATGCGTTCCTCAGCCCCTTGCTCTATGCCCTTCCGGTGCAGCTTCTGGCCTACCATGCCGCCGTCTTCATGGGCACCGACGTCGACCAGCCGCGCAACCTGGCCAAGTCGGTCACGGTGGAATAGGGAGCGGTCGCGCTGCGCTCACCTTGAGGTGCGAGCGAAGCGAGCCTCGAAGGGTGTGTTTCAGCAGTCTCGGTCTATCTTGAGGGACGCTTCGAGGCCCGGCTTCGCCGGGCACCTCAGCGTGAGGGGTGGCTTGAAAAGTGGCCTCGTACTGCCCTTAGCTAAGCTTTAACCTTAATGATCCACTCTCATGCCTCATGAGAGTCCGGTCAGTATTGCTTGCGTGTGTGTGTACCGCTTTTCTTGCCGCGCCTGCGGCGGTGAACGGTGCGATCGCCGCGAACCAGAGTTCACCCCTCGATCTTTCCATCGCGGCGCGCGAAGCGTTGCAGGCGGGGGATACCGCAACCGCCATCGCCGGTTATTCGGAGGCGATCGAGTCGCGGCAGCTGAGCCCTGAGCAACTGGCGAATGCGCTCATCAACCGCGGCTTCGCCTATCAGCAGGCGCAGGAGCATGATCGCGCCGTCGACGATTACACGGCAGCGCTCAGGGTCGATGCGATGAGCGGCAAGCTGCGCGCCACCGCCCTCTATAATCGCGGGCTGTCGCAGCAGAAGCTCAAGCATCCGGTGCTCGCCATCGAGGATTTCACCAGCGCGCTGTTCCTCGAGCCGGAATTCGCCCATGCCTATTATCTGCGCGGCACCATCCTGCGCGACAACGGCCAATATCTCTTCGCGCTCAGCGATTTCGAAAAGGCCATCCGCTTCAAGCATCCGCAAGCGCATCTCGCCTATTACGGCGAGGCGCTCACCTATGAGGCGCTGCGTCGCCCGGGCGACGCGCAGGCCTCGCTCAACAAGGCGATCGCCGCCAATCCGTCCTTCGAGCCCGCCCGCATCAAGCTTGCCCAAATGGGCGCGCTGCCGGCCGTCGCCGATGCCGCGGTCCAGCCCGAGGCGGAGCTCATCACTGCCTCCATCACCTCGCCCGAACAGGTCGTGCGCAAGGAGACGCTGCCCGAAGCGGTGAAGCCGCCGATGCAGCTCGTCGGCGACCTGCCGGTGCAAATGGTCAAGGCGGTGCCGGTGAAGCCGGCCAAGCTCATCGACGATCGCATCCCGCCCGAGGAAGGCCCGCAGGTCGCGGTGGTGGAGCCCGCGGCCGCTCAGCAGGAAGCGCCGCAGGCCGAGGCCAATGCCGACTACACGCTCGAGGCCGACGCCATTCCGCAGCCCAATGAGGCCAAAGCGAAGCCGGTCGAGGCCAAGCCGCAGACCGAGCAGATCGTGGCGGTGGAAGCGCTGCCCGAGCCCAAGACGCAGGCGAAGGCCGAGCCCGCCGAACAGGCCGAGGCGAAAGCGGACGATCCGACCCAAGACGACGACTTGACCACCCAGTCGAGCGACACGCCGCTCACCGGCTGGTCGGTCCAACTGTCCTCCGCCCGGGACGAGAAGGTCGCCTGGGGTACCTGGGAGAAGCTCAAGGCCCGCCACAAGGCGCTCAATGACATGAAGCCCATCGTCATCAAGGCCGATCTCGGCAAGAAGGGCATCTATTACCGCCTGAGGGTCGGCGGCTTCGACTCCCAGAACGATGCCAAGTCCGCCTGCGGCAAGCTTAAATCGCGCGGCGTGTCGTGCTTCGTCAGCAAGGCCGATTCCTGAGTTCACTCAGCGATAAGCCTCCGCGAACTGCGCGGTGTCAGTGAACTCGCGGAACTTGACGACCTTGCCACTGCCGATGGTGAAAATATGCGCCCAGTCGGCTGCCACCGATCGACCGGTCTTGCGGATCTTCCACGCATAATGGCCAAGCACACAGACGCGGTCGTCGGCAGCGAAAAACTCCATGGGCGAGAATTCGATCGTCTCTTGCTGTTCTGCGACACTCGCGAAGAGCTGCTGCACGCTCGCCTGACCCTTCCAACTGCCCAAGATCGGATAGTCCTTGTGGCGCCCATTCACGAACCAATCCACGTCCGGGGCCAAGCCTGCAATCACGGTCTTGATGTCGCCTCGCCCGAAGGCGGCATAGAGGCTCTTGACGAAGGCAATATTGGCCGCGCTCATGGGCTTCTCCTGATTTTCGATGGGCAGAGATACGGTTAAGCCGGGCCATGGTTACAGGCGGGGCTCGGCTGCACAAGGGGACCGGCGAGCGACGCCGTGACAGGCTTGCACCGAGCCCGCCGGTCATGCACAAAAGGGCATGACCCTGTCGCAGAACACCTCGGATAAGCCCAAACCGCTGGCGCCGGTAACGTCAACCTCCTTTGCCGGCAGGCTCAGAACCTATTTCCTGGCCGGTATCGTCGTCACCGCGCCAATCGCCATCACGCTGTGGGCGACCTACTGGTTCGTGACCCTGTTCGACGCCTGGCTGCGGCCAATCATCCCGCCGTTGCTCGATCCGAACCGCTATCTGCCCTTCAAAGTCCCCGGTATCGGACTGATCTTCGCGCTGGTCGGCATCACGGTCATCGGCGCGCTCGCCGCCAACCTGGTCGGACGCACCATCCTCAACTTCTGGGACCGGCTGCTCAACCGCACGCCGGTGGTGCGCTCGGTCTACAAGGGCACCAAGCAGATCTTCGAGACGCTGTTCTCGCAGTCGGGGGCGAGTTTCCGCAATGTCGGCCTCATCGAATGGCCGAGGAAGGGCATCTATTCGCTGGTCTTCGTTTCGCGCGAGGTGGATGGCGGACAGATCGGCCTCGAGCCCGGCCGGCCCATGTATGCGGTCTATATTTCGACGACGCCCAACCCGACCTCGGGCTATGTCTATTTCCTCGATGTGGCCGATGTCAGGCTCATCGACATGCCGGTCGAGGACGCGGCGAAGCTGGTGATCTCGATGGGCCTCGTTTTCCCGGAAGGGGAGGGGCCGGTGAAGGTGATCCCGGCGAGCGCCAATATCGATCAGGACGTCGCGCAGAAGCTTCTGGAGAAGCCGGTAGAGACAAAGCCGGCGCAAGCCGACAGCGATCAGGAAGCCGCGCAGAAGCTTGCGGCCAAGCCGGCGAAGAAAAAACCGGCGCGCAAGAAGGCGGCACGGACCGAGGCGACGGCGAAATAGTCTGTAGGCTGATTAATATCCCGAAGCTCCGACCCAGATTTTCCCCTCTCCCGTTGCGCAGCAATGGGAGAGGGTGCCCGACAGGGCGGGTGAGGGCTCTTTGTCTCAGCAAAGAATACTCGTCGAGATCTGAGTGCTTGCGCGAAAGAGCCCTCATCCGGCCTTCGGCCACCTTCTCCCACGCTCCGCGCGGGAGAAGGGGAAATGGGAGGGAGGGCGTCTTACCCCGCCGAGATCAGACGCACGGCGTCGTCGCGCTCGAAGAGATAGAGCAAAGAACGCAAGGCCTCGCCCCGCGGCGTCTCGAGTTTCGGATCGCGGGCGAGGATGAGGCCGGCATCGTCGCGCGCGGCGGCGAGAAGATCGGCATGCTCGACGATGTCGGCGACGCGGAAGACCGGCAGGCCCGCCTGGCGCGTGCCCAGCATCTCGCCCGCACCCCTGAGGCGGAGATCCTCCTCGGCGATGCGGAAGCCGTCCTCGGTCTCGCGCATGATGGTGAGCCTCGCCTTGGCGGTCTCGCCGAGCTTGCCCTGATAGAGGAGGAGGCAGGTCGATTTGCCCGAACCCCGCCCGACGCGGCCGCGCAACTGATGGAGCTGGGCCAGGCCGAAGCGCTCGGCATTCTCGATCACCATCACCGTCGCCTCCGGCACGTCGACGCCGACCTCGACCACAGTGGTCGAGACGAGGAGGGTGATGTCGCCCGATTTGAAGCGCGCCATGGCGGCGTCCTTCTCGGAGCCCTTCATGCGGCCATGGATCAATCCGGTCCGTCCCGGAAAGGCCGCGGCCAAGGCCTTGGCGCGATCCTCGGCGGCGGCGAGGTCGACGAGCTCGCTCTCCTCGACCAAGGGGCAGATCCAATAAGCCCGCCCGCCGGAAGCGAGCAGGCGGTGCAAGCCCTCGATGACCTCGTCCATGCGCTCGGAAGGCAGAACACGCGTATCGACCGGCTGACGGCCGGCGGGCTTCTCGGTGAGCTTCGAGACATCCATGTCGCCATAGACGGTCAGCGCCAGGGTGCGCGGGATCGGCGTCGCCGTCATGACCAGGAGATCGGCATTCTGCGCCTTGGCCTGCAGCGCCAGGCGCTGATGGACGCCGAAGCGATGCTGCTCGTCGATGACCACGAGGCCGAGATCGCGAAATTCGACGCCCTCCTGGAACAGCGCATGGGTGCCGACCAGGATGTCGATCTCGCTTGCGGCCAAAGCGGCGAGCAGCTCGTCGCGGGCGCGGCCTTTCTCGCGGCCAGTGAGCAGAGCGAGGCGAAGCCCGGCCTTGTCGCACAGCGGCGTGAGCGTCGCGAAATGCTGGCGGGCGAGGATCTCGGTCGGCACCATCAGCGCCCCTTGCGTGCCCGTTTCGATCGCGGTGGCGAGCGCCAGAAGCGCCACCACCGTCTTGCCCGAGCCGACATCGCCTTGCAGAAGCCTGAGCATGCGCTCGGGCGCCGCCATGTCGCGCAGGATTTCCGCGAGCGAAGTCTGCTGCGAGGAGGTCAGCGAATAGGGCAGCGCCGAAACGATGCGGGTCCTGACATCGCCGGTGCCGGCGAGCTTACGCCCCGCCTTGCGCTTCATGTGCTTGCGCACCAGCGACAGAGCGAGCTGATTGGCGAGAAGCTCGTCAAAGGCGAGCCTCAGCCGCTCCGGCGTCAGGAGGTTCAGATCGTCATGCGTCGCGGGCTGATGCAGCTTGCGCAAAGAGGTGGAGAAATCACCCCAGCCCTTGCGCTTGAGCCAGCTTTCGTCCTGCCATTCGGGCAGAGACGGAATCTTCTCGAGGCTCGCCCTTATGGCGCGGCCGAGGATGCGGGGCGAGAGGCCGGCGGTCAAAGGATAAACCGGCTCGATCAAGGGCAGCCTGGCGAATTCCTCGTGGCTGACGATGTGATCGGGATGAGCGATCTGCGGTGAACCCTGGAACCAGTCGACGGCGCCCGAGATGAAGCGCGTCTCGCCCGGCGGCAGCATGCGCTGCAGATGATCGGCAAAGGCGTGGAAGAATACCAGGGTCAAGGTGCCGGTGTCGTCGAAGCACTCGACGCGATAGGGCAGGCGCTTCAGATGCGGCGGCGGCGGGCGGTGCTTGCCGACGGTCACCTCGACGGTAACGATGCCCTTCTCGGGCAGTTGATCGAGGCGCGGGCGCTCGCGCCGGTCGATGAGCCCGGAGGGCAGATGGAACAGGAGATCGAGGATGCGCGCCTCGGCATTGGCCGGCGCCCCCGGGCGCAGCAGCTTCGCCAAGACCTTGTCGAGCTTGGGACCGATGCCCTTGAGGCTCGTGGCGGCGGCAAAGAGGGGATTGAGGCGATTAGGGCGCATGGCCCAATTTCCTGTGTCAGCAGTCATCGCGCAAGTGATTGCGCGAAGCCCTCTCAGCCGCTAAGCAGGGCGGTCCATGACCACCCTAAAGGAAACCGTCGAAGCCCGCCGCAAGCGGCTCCTCTGGCGCGCCAGCCATCGCGGCACGCGCGAGATGGATTTGCTTCTGGGCGGTTTTGCCAGGAGCCACGTCGAGCGCTTCAGCGCAACGGAACTCGACGAACTCGAGACCATTATCGGCCTGCCGGACCACGAGCTGATGGGCTGGATCCTGGGCGGCGTTCCGGTGCCGCAGCGGCAAGTGACGGCGACGCTCAAGGCGCTTCTCGATTACCGACCATGATCGACAGAAAACGTCTCACCGAACGCCTGGGCCTGTCCGGGCGCAGCATCGTGTCGGGTTGCCTCGAAGGGCTCGACGCCATGGCGGCGGCCGAGGCGGCGCGCCTTCTCAAGGGCGAGCCCCTCATCCATGTGGCGCTCGACGACCAGCGCATGGCGAGCCTCGCCGAGGCGCTCGCCTTCTTCGCGCCCGATGTCGAGGTGATCTCTTTCCCGGCCTGGGACTGCCTGCCCTATGACCGGGTATCGCCGGCGGCGAGCATCGTGGCGCGGCGCCTGGCGGCGCTCGCTTCTATCGCGGAGGGCTCAGCGAAGCCGCGCATCATCCTTACCAGCGTCAATGCGGCGCTGCAGCGGCTGCCGCAAGCCCAACTCATCGCCGAGACCACCTTCAGCGCCGCGCCCGGGCAATATGTCGATACTGAGAAGCTGCAGCTCTTCCTGCAGCATAACGGCTATTCGCGCACCGGCACCGTGGTCGATGCCGGCGACTTCGCCATACGCGGCGGCATCATCGACATCTATCCGCCGGGAGCGGAAGGTCCGGTGCGCCTCGATTTCTTCGGCGATGCGCTCGAATCGGTCCGGCGCTTCGATCCGCAGTCGCAGCGCTCGACCGGAACGCTCCGGTCGCTGGTGCTGCATCCGGCGAGCGAGGTGCTGCTGACGCCCGTCACGATCGGGCGCTTCCGCACCTCCTATGCGGCGGCCTTCGGCGGCCTCGACATCAACGACCCGCTCTATGAATCGGTGACCAATGGCCGGCGCTATCAAGGCATGGAGCATTGGCTGCCGCTCTTTCATGAGAAGCTGGCGACGATCTTCGATCATGTGCCGAACGGCGCCGTCTCGCTCGATCACTCAGCGGACGAGGCGATAAGCGCCAGGCTCGAGCAGATAGCCGAATTCTACGACGCGCGGCGCGAGGCGCTGACCCAGGAGACTTTTGGCGCCGCACCCTACAAGCCGCTCAAGCCCGATGCGCTTTACCTCACGCTGAACGAGTGGACCGAGCGCCTGGCCGACCGGCCGGTGCTCGCCTTCACGCCCTTCGAGACGCCGGAGACGGGAGGCCAGCCCGTCCTCTCGATGGGCGGCCGGCAGGGGCGTAATTTCGCCGCCGAGCGCGCCGAGGCCGGCGCCAATGTCTATGAGGCAGTGCGCGGTCACGCCAATGCGCTGCGCTCCGCCGGCAAGAGAGTTGTGATCGCCACCTGGACGGAAGGCTCGGCCGAGCGGCTAGAGACCATCCTGCGCGATCACGAGCTCGCACCGCTCGCCGCCGCCAAGGACTGGGCCGAGGTGCTGAAGCGGCCGCAGGACATCGTCTCGATCATGGTGCTGGGGCTCGAAGCGGGCTTCGAGGTCGCGGACTTAGCGATCCTCTCCGAGCAGGACATTCTCGGCGACCGCCTGGTCCGGCGCGGCCGCAAGGCGCGCAAGGCAGCTGATTTCATTTCCGAGCTGTCCGCACTCGCTCCCGGCGACCTCGTCGTCCATGTCGATCATGGGCTCGGTCGTTTCGAGGGACTCAAGACCATCGAGGTGCAGGGCGCCCCGCATGACTGCCTGTTCATCATGTATGCCGGCAATGACCGGCTGTTCTTGCCCGTCGAGAATATCGAGCTCCTGTCGCGCTACGGCGCCGATGAGGAAGGCGCGCAGCTCGACCGGCTGGGCGGCGGCGCCTGGCAGGCGAAGAAGGCGAAGCTCAAGGAGCGCATCCGCGAGATCGCCGAGAACCTGATCAAGACGGCGGCGGCGCGCGAGCTGAAAGCGGGCGAGGTCATGCCGCCGCCCGACGGGCTCTATGATGAATTCTGCGCCCGCTTCCCTTATGAGGAGACGGAAGACCAGCTCGCCGCCATCGAGGCGACGCTGGAAGACCTGCAAAAGGGCCGGCCGATGGACCGGCTGATTTGCGGCGATGTCGGCTTCGGCAAGACGGAAGTGGCTTTGCGCACGGCCTTCGTCGCGGCCATGAACGGCAAGCAGGTGGCGGTTGTCGTGCCGACGACGCTGCTGTCGCGCCAGCATTATGCGACCTTCACCCAGCGCTTCCAGGGCCTGCCTTTGCGGCTGGCGCAGGCCTCGCGCCTCGTCGGGCGCAAGGAGGTCGAGGCGGTGAAGCAAGGGCTTGCCAAGGGCGAGATCGACATCGTCGTCGGGACCCATGCGCTCCTCGCCGAGAGCGTGAAATTCCGCGACCTGGGCCTCCTCATCATCGATGAGGAGCAGCATTTCGGCGTGAAGCATAAGGAGCGGCTCAAGGAGCTGCGCGCCAATGTACATGTGCTCACTTTGACGGCGACGCCCATTCCGCGCACCTTGCAGCTCGCTCTGTCGGGCGTGCGCGAGCTCTCGCTCATCACCACGCCGCCGCTCGATCGCCTCGCGGTCAGAACCTATATCTCGCCCTTCGATCCCGTGGTGGTCCGCGAGTCGCTGCTGCGCGAGCATTATCGCGGCGGCCAGAGCTTCTATGTGTGTCCGCGCATCACCGATCTCGAGGAGCAGGCGGATTTCCTGCGCAGCCATATCCCCGAGATCAAGTTCCGCATGGCGCATGGCCGCATGGCGCCGACCGAGCTCGAAGACATCATGAGCGGCTTCTACGACCGCAAGTTCGACGTGCTGCTGTCGACCACCATCGTCGAATCCGGCCTCGACATCCCGACCGCGAACACGCTGATCATCCATCGCTCCGACATGTTCGGCCTGGCGCAGCTCTATCAGCTGCGCGGCCGCGTCGGACGCGCCAAGCAGCGCGCCTATGCGCTGCTGACGACGCCCGCCAACCGCACGCTCACACCGGCGGCCGAGAAGCGCCTGAAAGTGCTGCAGTCGCTCGATTCACTGGGCGCCGGCTTCACGCTGGCGAGCCACGACCTCGACATCCGCGGCGCCGGCAATCTCTTGGGCGAAGAGCAGTCGGGCCATGTCAAGGAAGTGGGCTACGAGCTCTATCAGACCATGCTCGAAGAGGCGGTGGCCAAGTTGCGCACCGGCGAGGAGACGCTCGAAAGCGAGGGCACCTGGTCGCCGCAGATCAATATCGGCACCTCGGTGCTCATCCCCGAGACCTATGTGCCCGATCTGCAATTGCGCTTGGGCCTCTATCGGCGGCTCGCCGACCTCCAGGAAGAAAGCGATCTCGACGGCTTCGGCGCCGAATTGCACGACCGCTTCGGGCGCGTGCCGGAAGAGGTGAAGCACCTGCTCGACGTCGTGTCGATCAAGCTCCTGTGCCGCAAGGCCAATGTGGCGAGCGTCGATGCGGGACCGAAGGGCGCGGTGATCGGCTTCAGGGGCGATCAGTTCGCCAATCCGAAGGCGCTGGTCGAATGGATCACCGGGCAGGGCACGCTCGCCAAATTGCGTGCGGCGGATATGAAGCTGGTGATCATGCGCTCATGGGACTCGCCCGAAGAGCGCCTGAAAGGCTCGCGCCAGATCATGACGCAGCTCGTCAAGCTGGCGGCGTGACGACACTCCCACGAATAGGCTGGATGGCCGCCTCAGGGGCGGCCATGTAGTCCCGTCCCGTCGGTTGCTACTCCTCGAAGGTCAGATCGAGCGGGCGCGTCAGAAAGAAGCGCAAGGCGACCACATTGCCGATGACGGTCACAACCACAGCGCCGATCAAGAAGGCGAGTGACATGGGTAGAATCTCCCCTTTTCCCAATGATCACGCTGCGCCTCGATGGTTAACGGGCGGTTAATGCCGTTTGCTCGATGGCTCGCTTGATCGTTTCCGCCGGCTGCGCGCCGGAAAGCGCGAAGCGCCCGGCCAGGATGAAGGTGGGAACGCCGCCGATGCCCATCTTCTGGGCGCCATTGATCTCGGCGATGACCGGATCGAGATCGGCCTCGGTGCCGAGGAGCTGGGCCACGAGTGCGGCGTCGAGGCCGACGTCAGCCGCCGCCTTGGTCAGCACATCGCTACTGCCGATGTCGGCGCCTTCGACGAAATAGAGCGCGAAGAGGCGGTCCGCCATCTCGTTCTGCTTGCCCGCCTCATGCGCCCAGCGCAGCAGGCGATGGGCGTCGAGCGTGTTGGGCGAGCGGGTAATCTTGTCGAAGGCGAAAGGAATGCCCTCGGCCTTGCCGATCTCGATCAGGGGCTTGTGGAGATTGGCCAGACGCTCGCGGCCGAATTTCCGCTCGAGATAGGTCTGGCGCGGCATGCCTTCCTTGGGGATGGTGGGATCGAGCTGGAAGGGCCGCCAGAACACGGCGAATTTCCGCCCGGGCAGCATGGCGAGCGCCTGTTCCAGACGATGCTTGCCGACATAGCACCAGGGACAGACGACATCGGAGACGACGTCGATGGTGATGGGATCGTTCGCGGGCTTGGTCATGGTCTAGCATACCATAGTGTGGCGTCCTCGAAACCCGGAAGCGGCTGCCGGTCGGGCCGGCCGACGCGCGTCCAGCGCGCCACCCATTGGCCGCCGGAATTGTAGAAGGGCACGATGTAGAAGCCGTTGACCAGGAGCCGGTCGAGCGCCCGGACGGCGGCAACGAAATCCTCGCGCGTCGTGGCTTTGAGCAGAGCCTCGATCATGCGATCGACAGCCGGATCGGCGATGCCCGGATAGTTGCGCGTTCCCTTGGTGTCGCGGCCGGCGCTGCCGTAATAGAAATCCTGCTCATTGCCGGGCGAGAGCGAATTGTACCACATCACCGGCAGCATATCGAAGTCGTAGGTGTCGAGCATGCGCTGGAACTGGGCGGAATCGACCGTGCGGATGGTGACCCTGATGCCGATCTGACGCAGCGTGCGCTGATAATGCAGCGCAACCCTTTCCTGCTCGCGGCTCAGGCAGGAAATGGTGAAGGCGAAAGCCTCGCCGGTCTTGCGGTTGACGAGCGTCTCGCCGCGGATCTCCCAGCCGGCCTCGCTGAGCAGCGCCACGGCGCGGCGCAGCATCTTGCGGTCGCGGCCCGAGCCGTCGGTCCTGGGCAATTCATAGCTGCCGTCGAGGATTTGCGGATCGATGCGCCAGGCATCGGCACCGAGAAGCGCCACTTCGCGGGCATCGGCCGGATGGCCGAGATAGGACAATTCCGAGCCCGAATAATAGCCTTGTGTGCGGCGATAGAGGCCGGAAAAGATGTTGGCGTTCAACCATTCGAAGTCGAAGGCTTCGACGAGGGCCCGGCGCACCAGGGGATCGGCGAACAAGGGCCGCCTGGTGTTGAAGGCGAAGCCATTCGCGGCGGCGGGCGTCTTCTGTTCGATCCGCTCACGCACGACCTTGCCCGCCTTCGCCGCCGGAAAGTCATAGGCTTGCGACCAGCGGCCGGGATCGGTCTCGACCCTGACGTCGACGAGGCCCTTCTTGAAGGCCTCGAGAGCCGAATTGCTGTCACGGAAATAATCGACGCGCAGCTCATCGAAATTCCACAGGCCGCGATTGTAGGGAATCGCCTTGCCCCAATAGTCGGGATTTTTCTTGTAGGTGATGCGCTCGCCCGGCCTGACCTCAGCCAGGACATAGGGCCCTGAGCCCATGATCGCATCGAGCGTGCTCGCCTCGAAATTGCGGGTCTCCCAATGGTGCTTCGGCAGGATCGGCATCAGCCCCATGATCAGCGGCAATTCGCGGTCGCCCTCGTCCTGCGTCATGATGATGGTGCGGGAATCCGGCGTCTCTATACTCTTGACCTTGGAATAATAGGTCTTGAATCGGGGCAGACCGTGATCGCGCAAGGTCTCGAGCGAGAAGACGACATCGGCGGCGGTCACCGGCTTGCCGTCGGAGAAACGCGCCTGGGGCCTCAGCACGAAGGTCATCCGGCTGCGGTCAGGGCTCACATCGATGCTTTCGGCGAGAAGGCCATAGACGGTGAAGGGCTCGTCATAGTTGCGGCTCATCAGGCTTTCGAAGACATGCGGAGAGACGCTGAGCGCCTTCTCGCCCTTGACGATGAAGGGATTGACGCTGTCGAAGCTGCCGGTGGTGGCCAGGCGCAACAGGCCGCCTTGCGGCGCCGAGGGATCGGCATAGGGCAGGTGCGCGAAGCCCGGCGGCAAGGCCGGCTCGCCATGCATGGCGATGCCGTGGCGCGGTTCGGCCGTGACGGGGCCCGCGGCCGCGAGGCAGGCGAGTGCCGCGACAAAGAGGCGGGAGATCCAGATCTTGGCCATGAAAGGAACTCGCCGATTCGGTTGCAAGGACCGGGTCAGGACGATTGCAACGGGAAACCGTCCAAAATGATGACCGGCTCGGCAGATTTAATGTCTGCGGGCGCCGCGCAGCCGATAGCGGCTGTTCTTCGAATCGAAGCCTTCGAAGAATTCCCGGATCTGCGGATGACGGATCGGCTCGCCGGTCTCGTCGTCGAGCAGATTCTGCTCGGAAACATAGGCGACATACTCGGTTTCTTCGTTCTCGGCGAAGAGATGATAGAAGGGCTGGTCCTTGCGCGGGCGGATGTCCTCCGGGATCGACAGCCACCATTCCTCGGTGTTGTTGAAGACCGGATCGACATCGAAGATCACGCCGCGAAACGGGAACAGCCGATGCTTGACCACTTGCCCGATGCGGAACTTTGCCTGGGGAATTTCGCCCGTCATAGCCCCTTTGATGACAAGCCTTGACCGTAAAGGCAAGAGGGCAGTGAGTCGCTTGTTGAAAAGGGAATTGCCTCCCATTAAGGAGGGGCCAGAGGTAACTATTGGCCGAAATTCTCGATCTCGCTCTGCCGTTTTTCGGCCTTGTCGTGCTTGGTGTCGCGGCCGCCCGTATCTGGGCGGTCGGCGATCAGGGCCTCGAATGGCTCAACATCTTTCTCATCTGGTTCGCGCTGCCGGCCTTGATCTTCCTTGTCGTAGCGGCAGCGCCCTTCGAGAAGCTGATCGATTGGCCTTATGTCGCGGCCACCGCATCCGCGACGGCTGTCGCCTTCATGACCGTGTTCCTCGTCTCCTGGCGGCTTCTCGGCACGACCTTCAAGGTCGCGGTCCTGCAGGGCACGGCCGGCAGCTACGGCAATGTCGGCTATATGGGGCTGCCGCTGGCGGTCGCCTTCTTCGGGCCCGAGGCCGCGGTGCCGGCAGCGCTCGTCTTCTGTTTCGACTGCGCCTTGCAGTTCACCCTCACCGCGTTTCTCGCGACGCTCGCGCATGAGCGCAACGAGGATGCGCATTGGGGCGAGATCGGCCTCAGCATCGTGAAGCGGGTGCTCGGCCATCCGTTCATCGTCGCCACGATCCTGGGCGGCATCGCATCGGCCTTCTCCTTCACGGCGCCGGGCGCCTTGGGCACGATCCTCACCATGCTGATGAATTCGGCGGGGCCGGTGGCGCTCTTTGCGCTCGGCGTCACGGTCGGCGCCCGCAAGTTCGGCGGCATCGGGCGCGAGATGCCGCTGGTCGCCGGGATGAAGACGATCGTGCAGCCGCTCATCGCCTTTGCCGCTCTGAGCCTCATCGTGCCCGGCCTCGATCCCTTGTGGCGCGACGTCGCCTTGATGATGGCGGCCTTGCCGACCGCCTCCAACGCCTTCATCCTCGCCAGCCAGTACAAGGCCTATATCGAAGGCGCATCGACCGCGGTGCTCATCACCACCATCATCTCAGGGATCACGATCCCGTTGCTGATCTATCTGCTGCAGGCGGGATAGAGGATCCGCCGAGGCCGATCGTCATGGCGAAGCGGCGCAGCGGGCCGAAAGAGGCGAGCGCCGCAAGCCCCGCGGCGCGGCCCGCATCCATCGGCAAATAGCCCGAGAGCAGCGAGCGGTTCATCAGATCGATGACCGCTTGCCTCGGCCGCACGTCGCGCTGGCGCCGCCCATCATAGTCAGACAGGACCGCGTCGCCGCCGAAATCGTCGCCCTTGTCGCGCGCCGCGGTCATCAGAGCGACGGCGTCATGGGCGTCGCGGAAGGACATGTTGAGGCCCTGGGCGCCGATCGGCGGCACGATATGGGCGGCCTCGCCGATCAGCATCACGCGATGCCGGGCAAAAGTTTCGGCGCGGGCACCCGACATGGGGAAGGACTGGCGCGGGCCGATGTCGCTGACGAGGCCGAGCTCGCCATGGCTCATAGCCTGGATCTCGGCCGCCAGCGCCTTGCCGTCGAGGGCCATGAGCGCATCGGCGCGCTCTGGCCTCTCCATCCAGACCAGCGACGAGCGGTGTCCCGGCAAGGGCACGGTCGTGAACGGACCGGCCGGCTTGTGATATTCGCTCGATATGCCGTGATGCGGTCGCGAATGGGCGAAGCTCACGGCGATCGCCGTCTGCTCATAGGACCAGGTGACGGTGCCGATCCCCGCCGCCTGGCGCAAAGGCGAATGGCGGCCGTCGGCGGCGAGCACGAGCCGGCCTGCAAGCGTCGTGCCATCGTCCAAAGCGAGGGTGGCGATCCCGCCCTTGACCGAGCAGCCGGAAACACTGGCGCGACGGAACTCTGCGCCGAGCTCACGTGCGCGCTCCTCGAGCGCGGGCTTCAGCACCGCGAGCGGGATGTTCCAGCCGAAAGCCTCGAGGCCCGCTTCGCGCGCCGAGAAAACCAGTTCCGGTGCGGAGAAGAGGGCGCCCGTGTCATCGACGAGGCGCAGCTTGCGCAAAGGCGCGGCGATCTCGATTAGCGTTCCCGGCCACAGACCCGCCGCTTCGAGCACCGCGAGCGAGGGCATCATGAGCGCCACGGTGCGGGGGTCGGGCCGCGTGCTTTCGGGGCCGGTGACCATGGCGGTGGTGAAGCCTCCGGCCGCCGCAAGGCAGGCCGCGACGAGGCCGGCGGGGCCGGCACCCGCAACGATCACATCGACATCGGCATGCTCTGACATCAGGTCACAATGCGACCCCGCGCAAGGGGCTTCAAGAGCGAGCAATGTCGCGGTAGCTTCGCCCCATGGACCTGATCCTCAGACATTCGACCAGCTGGCCGCGCTTGTTCATGGCCCTGTGCCTGGCCACCATCCTGTCGGTGTCGGGCCTCACGCTCTGGATGTCGACCGGCGCTTCCTTTGCGGGGTGGCTGAGCCTCCTGTGCGCGCCTCAGCCCGGCGCCGGTTTCGCGCAAGTCGCGGCACTGTGGCTTGCCATGACATTGGCCATGATGATCCCCTCGGCGGCGCCGATGCTCTCGACCTATCTCGACATCGCCGAGGCGGCGGAGGCGAAGCAGATCAAGATCGCATCGCCCTTGTGGCTCGCCGCGGGCTATGGCGCGGTGTGGATCGGCTTCGCGTTGGCCGCTTCGATCGCGCAATGGACGGCGCTCGCCTCGGGCTATGCGGGCGAGTTCCAGGGCCGTTTCGCCGGGCTCATCCTCATCGGCGCCGGCGCCTATCAGTTCACCGGGCTCAAGCATGCCTGCCTCAGCAAATGCCGCGCCCCCATGTCCTATTTCCTGGCGCAATGGAGCGACCGGCCCCTGGGCGTCCTGCGCATGGGCCTCGATCAGGGACTCAACTGCTTCGGCTGCTGCTGGGCACTGATGACGCTGAGCTTCGTGGCGGGCCTCATGAATATCCTGTGGATGGCCTTCATCGGCCTTGTCATGGTGCTGGAGAAGACCCTCGCCGAGCCCAAACCCTTGTCCTATGGCCTAGGCTTCGGTCTCATCGGCGCCGGCCTTCTCATGCTTTTCATCTAGGAGAACTTAATGGCTCGTGAGCCCTGGCATATCAAAGGCGAATTGATCCTGTCGTGCAATTGCACCGTCTTCTGTCCCTGCGTGCTCTCGCTCGGAAAACATCCGCCTACGGAAGGTTATTGCCAGACCTGGGGCGGCATCCGCATCGATGACGGGAAATTCGGCGAGGTCGGCCTTTCCGGCATCAATCTCGGCCTCATCATCGAGATACCGGGCCAGATGAGCCGCGGCAACTGGAGTGCCGGTGTCTATATCGACAATGCGGCGGACATCTACCAGGTGAAGGCGCTGACCCGGATCATGACCGGGCAGGCGGGCGGCACCACGCATCTCCTCTCCATCCTGGTCGGCCGCTTCCTCGGCGTGTGGCAGGAAGACGTGCGCTACGAGACCGAAGGTGCGACGCGGCGCTTCACCATCCCCAAGATCATCGACGGCGAGATCGCGCCCATCGCCGGCAAGGAAGCGGGGCAGCACACGACGATCGAGAACAGCCAATATTGGATCGGGCCGCAGATCATCGTGGCGCAGGCGATCAAGAGCCGCTTCCGCGGCCATGGCCGCAACTGGGATTTTAAAGGCCGTTCGGCCGAGATTTGCGCGCTGGACTGGAAGGGACCCTGACTTCTTAATTTGGCGCGTGATCGGACGGAAAACCGGTGCCCACTTTTCCTGATCACGCGCCTAAGCCGGCTTCAAAGCGGTCGCCTGCATCGAGGGGCGGGCCGAGAAGGCCTTGTGGAAGGCCCTGAGCTTCGGGCGGTTGTCGCGCCACGGCCAGTCGGGGAGGCGGAAATCGAGATAGGCCAGGGCGACGGCGACCGCGATCGAGCCCGCCGTGACCTCGTGCAGGTCCTTTTCCCAAGCCTTCTCGAGATCGTCGAACTCGGCCTTGACCCGCAAATGCTGGCGATCCATCCATTCGCGCCACTGCAGCCCTTGCGGGCGCACCGCCGTCTCATAGCGCTGGCCGACGCCGGCTTCGGCAATGGCCTGGCCCAAGGCGGCGAGGGTGAGCACGCGGAAGCGCTTCACGCCGTCATCGGGAATCAGCGTCTTGTTGCCGGACACATGGCAGAGATATTCGATGATGACGCGGGAGTCATAGATCGGATGATTGTGGTCGGTGACGAGGACCGGGATCTTGCCGACCGGCGACAGCTGCGTGAGATCGGCATTGATGGTGACGGGCGTCACCTTGGTCTCGACCGGCTGGACCTTGCCGGCCAGGCCCACTTCGTGGGCGGTGACGAGACACATGCGGAAAAACGGGGAAACGAGATCGCCATGGAGTTTCATGATCAGCATCTTACAGTGGGCCTGTCGCCCGTGTTAAGAGGGCGCGCGGTTTTTGTCGAGTGGAGAGAAAATGGCGCCGCCCCAGCCCTTGAAGCGTCCCGATCCGGTCGTCGCCCAGCTCAAGCAGGTGCTGGCGCTTCTCGGCCGGCGCGATTTCGTGGCGGCGGAAGCGGCGGCGCGCCATGTGCAGCGCAACCATCCCGATCATGCCGATGCCAACAATATCCTGGGCGCCGTCCTGATCAACCGGAAGAGTCCGGGGGCCGCGGTCAAGTATCTGGAGCTCGCGGCCCGCAAGGAGCCGCGCAACGCCGTCTATCTCAATAATCTCGGCTGCGCCTATCTCGATCTCGGCCTGATCGAGCTGGCGCAGGCGCCGCTCACCCGGGCGCTCTCGATCGATCCCAAGCTGATCAAGACTTCGTGGCTCCTGGGCGAGTTCTATCGCATGGCCGGCAAGCCCGAGCTCGCTCTGCCCTATCACGAGAAGGCCTGCCGCGCCGATCCGCAGAATGCCGACTACAAATGGGCGCTCGGCAAGACGCTCGACATGCTGGGCCAGAAAGAGGAAGCGCGCGGCTGCTTCGAGGCGCTGCGCGATCACCCGAGGATCGGCGTTTTCGCGCTCCATCGCCTGGCGGCGAATGACAAGCACGATCTCGCCTCGCCATTGCTCGCCGCGGTCGAAGCCAAGATCGCCTCGGGCGCCTTCGCCGGCCGCCCCCTCAATGCGCTGCATAATGGCGCCGCCAAGATCTATGAGCAGAATGGCGATCATCCGAAAGCGTTCGCCCATTTCAGGGCGGCCAATGAAGCCGACAAGGCGCCCTTCGATCTCCAGCGCTACAGGACCTGGGTCGACGCGGTCATCGCCCGTTTCACGCCGGAGACCTTTGCCGCGCGCCAGGCCATGGCCACGCGCAGCAATATCCCGGTCTTCGTCATCGGCATGCCGCGCTCAGGGACCACCCTGGTCGAGCAGATCATCGCGCGCCATCCGCAAGCGGGCGGCGCCGGCGAGCTCGACCGGCTGTGGAAGGTGGGCCAGGGGTTCCACTATTACGAGGCGAGCGACCGGTTCCTCACCACCATCGATGCCAAGCATGAGGTCGAGATGACGATGCTCGGCGAAAAATATGTCGAGCTCCTGCAGTTCTTCGCACCGAATGCCCGCCGCATCGTCGACAAGCTGCCGCATAATTTCGAGCTGCTCGGGCTGATCGCGCTCATCCTGCCCGAGGCGCGCATCGTGCATTTGCGGCGCAACCCCATCGACACGTGCCTTTCCTGCTATCAGACCAGGCTCAACGAGAAACACGGCTATTCGAGGGATCTCGAGACGCTCGGCCTCTATTACCGGGAATATGCGCGCCTCATGGCGCATTGGCGCAAGGTGCTGCCGCTCAAATTCCTCGATCTCGACTATGAGAAGCTGACGGGGGATTTCGATAACGAGGTCCGCCGGCTTATCGCCTTCCTGGATCTTCCCTGGGATCCGGCTTGCCTGAGCTTCCATGAAGCGACGGCGGCGGTCCGGACCTTCAGCCGCAACCAGGTCCGCAACCCGATCTATCAGACCTCGGTCGGGCGCTGGCGGCGCTATGAGAAGGAGCTTCAGCCGCTGATCAAGGCCTTGGGCGATCTCGTCTGACTGGCCACAAAAAAAGAAAGCCCGGCGCGAGGCCGGGCTTTTGAAGGTGGCCGTCCAGGGAGATCTATTTCGCACCTGGTTGCGGAACGAGCCTCAGATAGGGCTTGATGGTTTTCCAGCCGCCGGGGAATTTCTCCTTGGCGGCTTCGTCGGAGACGGAAGCAAGGATGATGACGTCCTCGCCCTGTTTCCAGTTCGCCGGCGTCGCCACCGACTTCGTCGCGGTAAGCTGCAGCGAATCGATGACGCGCAGCACCTCGTCGAAATTGCGGCCCGTGGACATCGGATAGGTGATGATGAGCTTGATCTTCTTGTCGGGACCGATGACGAAGACGTTGCGCACCGTGGCATTGTCGGCGGCGGTGCGGCCCTTGGCATTGCCGGTGGCATTGGGATGGATCATGCCATAGAGCTTGGCCACCGAAAGATCGGGATCGCCGATCATCGGGTAGTTCACCTCGCCGCCGGTCGCATCCTTGATGTCCTGTTTCCAGCGCTTATGGTCCTCGACCGAATCGACCGATATGCCGATGAGCTTGGTCTTGCGCTTGTCGAATTCGTGCTTCATGCGCGCCATGGCGCCAAGCTCGGTGGTGCAAACGGGCGTGAAATCCTTGGGGTGCGAGAAGAACACCACCCAGGAATCGCCGATGTAGTCATGGAATTTGATGTGCCCTTCCGTGGTATCAGCCTCGAAATCGGGCGCGACATCGCCAAGTTGTAGTGCCATTCAAACCTCCATGTGCGTAATTTTCGTCTTTATAGCCGAACGATCGTTCGGAATAAAGAACAATATAGGAGCCCCGTATTGCTAAAATATGATGGGTTTCCCCATTCTGCAAATCAGTTCAATTTGCACTGCAGAAAAGGATATTTCATGCGCTTCATCCTGGCCCTTCCGCTCATCGCCGTCGTCATGGTCATCTACACGGCACTCGCCATCAATCCGAATTTTTCCGCAGGTTCCGCCTTCATGGACTGGGTGCTGCCCTCGGGCGCCGAACTGTTCCTGACCTTCGGCGATGTCATCGTCATCGCCGGGCTCGTGGCGCTGTTCTTCGAGGTCATCAAATCGGCGCGGCTCGGCGCCGGCACGGTCATCGACCATATGCTGTCGACCGCGACCTTCATCATCGCCCTCATCGTCTTCCTGCTGGTCCAGGCCTTCGGTACGCCCGCCTTCCTGATGCTCACCGTCATGGCGCTGGTCGATGTGGTGGCGGGCTATACGGTGTCGATCTTCTCGGCCAGGCGTGATTTCTCGGTCGGCGGCGACAGGATGTGAAATGGCGTTCGACCGGGGGCTCGCCAAAGAGATCGGCCTGACGCCAGAGGAAAGAGCGGTCTTCGCCAGGCTCTCGAGCCCGGAGAAGATCCAGGACTTCATCACCAACATGCCGAGCAATGCCGAGCCCGATGGCGATACCTGCTATTCGGTGCGCATGGCGCTGCGCAAGAATTGCTGCCATTGCATCGAAGGCGCCTTCATCGCGGCCTGCGCGCTGATGCTGCATGGGGCGCCGGCACTCCTCATGGATTTCCAGGCGCGGGGCGATGACGATCATGTCCTGGCGCTGTTCCGGCGCGGGCGCTTCTGGGGCGCCATCTCCAAGAGCAATTCCATCTGGCTCAGATGGCGCGACCCCGTCTATCGCACCCCGCGCGAGCTCGCCATGTCCTATTTCCACGAATACATATTGGGACCGAAGAAGAGCCTGCGGCGCGTGTCGCGGCCTTTCGACATCGGCGCCTACCGCCCGGAAGACTGGATCACCGCCGAAGAGGACTGCTGGAACATGGCGGGCGAGCTCGACCGCGCGCCGCATGTGCAGCTCATCACCGCTGCGCAGGCGCGCCGCCTCAAGTTGCGCGACCGCTTCGAGACCTATGCCGACACGATCAAGGAGTTCGCGGCCGACGGGAAGCGGAAGATGTATTAGCCTTCCGATTAAAGGAGCCGACAATGGCACAGATCGTTGTACGGAACGTGGATGATAAGGTCATCGCATTGATCAAAGCTCGGGCGAAAGCCAATGGCAATGCATTTGCGGCTGAAGTGCGCGCCATTCTGAGCGCAGCTGTTGCCGTGAGGCAGGGGCTAGGTGAGCGCAGATCTCTAACGTCATTCATCGGAACGGTAGGGAGCTATCGTTCACAGGCTGAGGTCGATGCTTATGTGCGCGGCCTTCGTGATGAATGGGAACAGTAGAATGCGCGCTCGCCAATTCATTCGTCGTCGCGGCATGGTGGGCGCCCGCAGGGCGGCCGGGTGGGGTCTCTCAGCCGGCACGTGTTCAGCGATTGGACTGAAGAGCTTGCAAATGCCTTGCTTGCGAGACCTCCCTTGCGGAGACACCCCACCCGTCGCGCATTCCGCGCGCCACCCTTGTATCTGGAAGCTGTCGTCGAATCCTGTTCAAGGATCGACGTAGCGAGGGGCCTGGCGGCCGCCAGGCCCCTCGCTCGGCGA
>JAKATG010000043.1:0-26405 GCA_021828105.1 Pseudomonadota bacterium | reverse complement strand
CATGGCGCTTTCGTTTCTTGTCTCGCTATTTCGCGATTTTTCCGTATCAAAATTCCAACTAAAAACTGAAACATCCTAACAAAAATTACCATGCGTAGCAATAAGAAATCCCACGCAGCGACGCATATTCCGGAGAGAACAGCGCCATGCGCCGTCAGTGAGTTCTTCGTACCAGGGCTGGAAGCGCCATGACCGATCATGCCAAGCCAGAGTCGTTTGGATTTGCCACCGCCGGCGCAGGCGTAAGCGCCAGAAGCAGCGGGGTCCAGCGGACAAAACGGCATCCGCTCCTCAGGATCCGCGTCCAACTCCCCGGCGGCCTTGCCTGCGCCATCGGCTTGCCGCTCCTCGTCGGCATGGCGAAGTATCAGAGCGTCCTCCCCTACGACAATGTGCAGAATACGGTCGTGGCGGCGGTCATCGCTCATCTTCTGGGCTATGCGATCTACCGCCGGCTGGGCTCCTTTCCCGGCACGGCCGCTTCGCGCTACATCCTCCCCACCTTCGCCCTGACCTACGGACTGGTGTTCATGGCCATCTTCTTCCTGCGCCTCGACTACAACAGGTTGCAGGCGGCAGGATCCTTCACATTGTCGGTGCTATGGTACTTCGGCCTCACTCTCGTCACCCGGCGGCTGGAAATCTATCGCTTCGGTGTCGTGCCGGGCGGCAATGTGGCCGGGCTGCAGGCTATTGGACGCGCGATCTGGTCCTATATTCCCTCCCCCCATGTGAGCGTCGGAGAGGTGCAGGCCGTGATCGCAGACCTCCGGGCCGACCTTTCGGCGGAATGGGAGCGCTACATTGCCGACAGCGCGCTCTCCGGCATACCCGTCTATCACGTCAAGCAGGTGCGCGAATCTCTGACCGGCCGCGTCGAGATCGAGCACCTGTCGGAAAACACACTGGGCTCGCTCAATCCCGCCTCGTTCTACATCCAGTGCAAGCGCATCGCCGACTGGCTGATGGCGGCACTCCTGGTCATCCCGCTCACGCCCGTGGCATTGGCCATCGCATTGATCATTCGCCTGGAAAGTCCTGGCCCTGCGCTTTTCCGCCAGCAGCGAATGGGCTTCCGCGGCCGCATCTTCACCTGCTACAAGTTTCGCACCATGACCGTCGACCAGCAGGTCGGCGCGGATGGGCGCCAGGCGGCGATGACCAAGCAAGGGGATCCTCGCATCACCCGTGTCGGTCGCTGGCTGCGCTGGACGCGCATCGACGAAATTCCGCAGATCATCAATATCCTGCGTGGCGAGATGAGCTGGATCGGGCCCAGGCCCGAGGCACTCGCTTTGTCGGAATGGTACGAAAGCGAGCTGCCCTTCTATCGCTATCGCCACATCGTCATTCCCGGCATCACCGGCTGGGCGCAAGTGAACCAAGGTCACGTGAGCGAGGTCGGCGATGTGCTCGAGAAGCTGCAATATGATTTCTACTACATCAAGAACTTCTCGCCGTGGCTCGACATCGTCATCGTGTTCAGGACGATCGAGACCATGGTGACCGGCTCCGGCGCCCGGTAGCGCCTTTGTCGCGATTTCTTCCGGTCATGTCCGTCTATCAATTTCCAACACAGCGGGGAGCGTGATGCAGAAAACCCAGATCCGATCGGGGCCGTCCGATCGCAAGACAGTGCTGATCACCGGCGGCGCCGGCTTCATCGGATCGCATCTATGCGACCGGCTGCTCGACATCGGATACGAGGTGATCTGTCTCGACAACTTCTTCACCGGCTCGAAACGCAATGTCGAGCACCTGATCGGCACCCCCCGCTTCGAGCTCCTGCGTCACGACGTGACGTTTCCGCTCTATATCGAGGTCGACCAGATCTACAATCTGGCCTGCCCCGCCTCGCCCGTCCATTACCAGCACGACCCGGTGCAAACGACGAAGACCAGCGTGCATGGCGCCATCAACATGCTCGGCCTCGCCAAGCGACTGCGTTGCCGCATTCTGCAGGCGTCTACCAGCGAGGTTTACGGCGACCCGGCGATCCATCCGCAGGTGGAGACCTACTGGGGCAACGTGAATCCGATCGGGCCACGCTCCTGCTACGACGAGGGCAAGCGATGCGCCGAGACGCTGTTCTTCGACTATTGGCGCCAACATGCGCTCGAGATCAAGGTGGCGCGCATCTTCAACACTTATGGCCCGCGGATGCATCCGAATGACGGACGCGTCGTGTCCAACTTCATCGTGCAGGCGCTGAAGGGCCAATCCATCACCATCTATGGCGACGGTGCGCAGACGCGCTCCTTCTGCTACGTCAGCGACCTGGTCGACGGCCTGATAAGGCTCATGGACAGTGCGAGCGACTTCACCGGACCGGTCAATCTCGGCAATCCGAGCGAGTTCACCATTCGCCAGCTCGCCGAGACGGTCATCGAGATGACAGGGTCGAAGTCAAAGCTCACCTTCGCGGAACTGCCGGTGGACGATCCCAGGCAGCGTCAGCCGGACATAGGACTGGCGCGGGAAAAGCTTCGCTGGCAGCCGACGATCGCGCTGCGCAACGGATTGCGGAGCACGATCGAGTATTTCGATCGCCTGCTCAGCGATGCGCCGCGCTCCCCGGACCGGCGGCATAGCGAGCCGACGGTCGAATTCGCGGCCGCGGCCCCTCAAACGAGTACTGTAATCACTCAATGATCGCCGTAGCCAAACGTCTCCTGAGACCCTGGGTCGAACGGATCCCCACGGTTGCCAGGACCTATCGATCCCTGCGCGACCGCCGAGATTTGCATCGGCCTGCTCACGCTACCCCATACGGGTTCCGGTTCGTCGGCAATCCCATGTTCGTAGACGGCCGCTATGAGCCGGCGGAAACAGCCAAGGCTCAAGAGCTGTTTCGCAAATGTGACGTCTTCGTCAATGTCGGTGCCAATCAGGGATATTACTGCTGCCTGGCCGGCAGCCATGGCGTTGCGACGATCGCAATCGAGCCCGATCCCCTGAACCTGCAATATCTGCTGACAAACATCACCGAGAACCGGCTCGAGCAACGCATAGAAGTTTTCCCGCTGGCCGCCAGCAGCGAGCCCGGCATCTTGCGACTCTACGGCACCGCGGCCGGGGCATCTCTGGTGGAAGGCTGGTCCGGCTCAGCCAGCGCCAACAGCAAGCTGGTTCCCGTGAATACGCTGGACAATATCATCGGTGACCGGCTTTCCGGGCGCAGATGCTTCGTGCTCATAGATATCGAGGGACATGAATTTCCCGTGCTGCAAGGGGCCCAAAAATTGCTGGATCAGCAGCCGAGGCCGGTATGGATCATCGAGATCCAGGTCCACGGGCATCAACCTTCGGGCAGGGTCATAAATCCGCAGCTGAGATCCACATTCGAGATGTTCTGGTCACGCGGCTATGAAAGCTGGACGGTGGAAGACAAGCCACGACCCGTTCTTCCGGATCTGATCAGAAGAATAGAGTCTGAAGGCGACGATCTTCTCGGGGTTTACAATTTTCTTTTTGCATAAAGTATCTTCCTGGCAGGGATTCGCGCCATGAGGCTGCCGCCCGCCCTGCGGTTGCTGCGGATAAACATCGTCCTGGCCGCGGCGTCTTTCCTGTCGAGTGTCCTCTTGGCCCGCGCCCTCGATCCTGCCGGTCGCGGCGATCTTGCCAATCTGCTCTTGTGGCCGACATTTCTGGCCAATATCGGCCTGCTTGGCGTTCACATTTATCTGGCGCGGCAAGTGGCGGCGCGCAAAGACGCAGCCGCCCTGTATTATCATGTCGGGATTCGGGCGGCTCTCGTCACCAGCATCGTTTTCTCGCTGCTGTGCGCGGCAATCCTGTTCTCGGGAGCCGTACCGAGTCTCGCCGGACTGAACCTCCCCACCGCTCTGAGCGCTATCCTGATTCTGCCGTTCAGCGCATGGAACGCGCTGCAAGTGCAGATCGAGCTCGGGCGCAGCAACTTGTCCACCTACAACTGGGCGCGCGCCAGTTTTTCGCTGCTGTATCTCGGGCTTACCGCCGTGCTTTGGGCGACGGCCACGTCTTCCGCGGAAACCTTTCTCTTCGGATATCTATGTGCCGCCGTCTTCTCGGCTGTCTCGACCCATATTCTCGTTCGCCGGGGAGAGCATGGTGTGTCTGCCGCGCCGTCGCAGCGATCGGCGGGCGGCTTGCAGGCGCTTGCCGCCACATTCAAGGCGGCATGGCCGTTCGCTCTGTTGATCGGGGTAACGGGGCTCGTGTCCGCCATAGACCGCGTCGCGCTCAGCCTGCTGTTCGACGCGCGAACCATGGGCATATATGTCATCGCGCTGGCGATGTCGCAACTTCAGACCATCATCAACGAGTCCATTTCGCCACTCTTCTTTCCACGGCTGTCCCAGAAGGAGGCGATCAGCGACGCGGATCCCCGATGGCTCGGCATGCGACTGCGGCAGGTGGTGCTCATCAACGCTTTGATCGGCGTGTTTCTCATGGTCGCCGCGCCGCTGCTGCTGCCGCTGGTCTTCGGCTCGGCCTATATGAGCTCGCTCGATATTGTTCACCTGCTCATAGCCGCCACATGCCTGCGGAGCATGATGCGGCCTTTCGAAGAAGTCCTGAAGGGCGGCAACCGTCCGCTGCAGCAGGCCGCCGCAACCATTGCGATGATCGTTGTCTTCATCGCCGGCGCGGCCTTGGCCGCCCTGATGCATAGCGTCCAGGGGATAGCGCTGGCGCTGGTGATCGCCTCGCTGACCGGGCTCGGGATGGTCGCGGCGACCGTATCGCGCGAAAGCGGCATCGGTATCGCCAGCCTGCTGTTTCCCCGGCTCAAGGACGTTGCCGCGCTGCTGTTTGAAACAATGAGCATCCTGAAGCCCAAAGATCGTGCTGTCTGAATCCGTCATATACGTCCTGCATTGGGTGTTCGTGCTGGCAGCGCTGACCTTCAGCTTCGTGCGCAGCAGGCACTACCTGCACCCGCATTTTCTCTTCACCTTGATGCTCTGCGTGCTGGTGAGCGACTTCCTCGTGCGCGGCTACGAGGACCAGAATCTCATCTTCATGTCGAGAGAGGACATCTTTCAGTATCAGCTCAGCATCCTGGCCATCCTCTCATCGATCGTATTCGCAACCGCCTTCGTGCGCGATCCGGTTCTGGAACGATACCTCCAATCAGCAGCGTTGAACCGCTCCGTCGGACCGGCCCTGCGGCGGATCATCTTTCTGGCGGCCATCGCCCTTCTCGCGGCCGACCTGACAAAGCGCTTCAGCACGGTCGGATGGTCGCTTGACGAAGTGATCCGCCAGTCCATGGCGCCGCGCGGCCAGCGCGATTGGGACCAGGCGCAGTACGGCGGCAACTTCGTCTTTGCCCTGACGACCCTGCTGCTGCCGCTCTCGGCTCTGGCACTTGCCTATCTTTTGGCCACCGGGCGCGGTATCGGCCGTCTCGTCAGCCTGGCGGGCTATTCCTTGGCCGTCGCCATTCTCGTCACCAATGGGAGCCGCACGCCGGTCGTCCTGTCATTCGGCGGAATCGCATTCTTCTTCATTCTGAAACAACGCACTCTGGTTGGTCGTATCGCCACGATCGCGGTTGTCGGAAGCATACTCGCCGTCCTGTTGTCGGCGATGTACCAGTATCGCTCCATTGGCTACGCCGGCGGCTCGAGCGCCACCGACGATGGTTCGTTCTCGCTCGTCTACCACCAAGATGACAGCTACTATCGTGCATTGGCCGCCTATGCACATTCCGACCAGTCGAGTGAATCCTGGTCGCCGTGGTTTTTCTTCTACACCATCGTCACAAACCCCATTCCACGCGCGATCTGGCCGGGCAAACCCCTCTTTACCCAGGACTTCTATGGCGATTTCAAACTCGAATACGTGACCATCTCGTTTCTGGGCGAAGTCGTCGCCATGGCGGGGAGCGGACTGTCTTTCCTGTTCTCGCCCCTGATCGGCCTCGGCCTCTATCTCATCCTGTTCAACTCCTTGAGGCTGGTCAGGTTTCCACTCGGCATTGGAGCCTATCTGCTGATGGCGCTTTACATCTATATGTCCATTCGCGGCCTGCCAAATCTCACGATGTTCATTTATCTGCCGGCTTGCGGCGTGATCCTGGTGTATATCCTCAACAGGATGCATAAGCCGCGGCAGGCCGTACCGCCCCCGCGCGCTGCCGAGACGCCGTGGCGAATGCAGCGGCCACGGCACGCCGCGCTGCCGGTTCATACGGCGGGAAGATCCTGGCGATGAAGCACGACATGCAACCCATTGCGCTCGATCGCCATGCGCGGCTGAAACTGCTGGCGGAGAGCTCGGAACGCCGCGCCGGAGAGGTCACTCCCGTCAGGTGGCATGGTCTTCTCGATCTATTGAGCCGCAGCATGAGCGGAGTCGGCGCCGCGGAACGCGATTGGCGCTACGCGCTCATCGGCAAAGCCCGCATTTTTGCCTGGCAGCCGTCGCTGGAAGCCATCGCCGCGACGTTGAGCAATCAGGGGCTCGTTTATCTGTGCTGGGGCATCCCCGCGCGCCGGGGATGGAAACACCATGCCTTCGTGTGGATGCTCCGCCGCGCACGGCATGTCCTGGTCAACGATGTGACGACCGGCGAAGAGGTCAAAGCAATCAGCGGCCGCATCGCCGTGATGGTCCCCTTCTTCATCGATATGGACTATTTCACCTTCAGCCCGATCCCGGGCCGCAGCGATTTCCTGTTTTGCAACGGAAGCAATGATCGGGATCCGAGCTTGCTGCTGGCTCTTGCCGAGAGTGGTTTCAGGATCGTCTGGCTCGTCAATGACCCGAAGCTCAAGGCCCAGTACGAAAAGCGGCATCCGCTGCTCGAACTGCGTTCGCGCATCTCCTTCGAAGAGCTGCGTGAACTGTACCAGACCTGCGCGCTGAACATCATGCCAAGCACGCGCGATACGCACTGTGCCGGACAGACCACATGCATGGAGGCGCTAGCATGCGGGGCGCCGGTCGTTATCTCCACCGGCCGGACAGCAAGCATTTTTTCCGATCTGCCCTCGGTATCGACTGTTGCGGGAAAGGAGATCGCTACGTGGATCACCGCGATCCGAGACCTTTTGAGCGACCGGTCTCTCGCGCAGAGGACGGAGCATGCGCGTCACATCCTGGCGCTCCGATGCTCGCGAGACCGCCTCGAGTATAGCCTCGCGCCGTTTCTCGGCTGGGGCAAGCGCAACTGGAACGCCGGCCATGCCGATGAGCGGCAGACGACATGATCGATCCGCTATCACGCTTCCGAGGCTTCCTTTTACGATTGACGTGTCCAATATTCTACAAGCACATCGGGCGCCGAACCACCTTTCATGGACGGGTTCGCCTGCCATTGCCCATGCGCAATGTCACAATCGGAAACGACTGCATGATAGGCGATTCGGTTTATTTCCAAGCCGGGCGCATCTCGGAAATCATCGTCGGCGACCATTGCAGCATCAACACCGGATGCCACATCGTGGCCGCGGAGCGTATCACCATCCGCGACAACGTCGCCATCGGCGAGTATGTCTCGATCAGAGATCAGGAACATCAGTTCAGTCCTGACGCCGGCGTTCGCGGACAAGGCTTCAAGGTCGAACCGATCACGATAGACTCAAATGTGTGGATCGGCCGCGGCGTATATATTGGACCAGGGACGACCATTCAAAGCGGCACGATCGTCGGTGCCAACAGTGTCGTGCGCGGGAAGTTCCCACCGAATGTGCTGGTTGCCGGCGCACCCGCGACGGTAAAAAAAGTCCTGCCGGACAGAAACACCAAATAAGTAAGACTCGCCAGGTACTGTCACATGCGCATTGCCATCGCCTTCGATAATTTTGGACCCTATCATATGGCGCGGCTCGCCGCTGCCGGCCGCTTCATGCGTGTTCTCGGCGTCGAGGTGGCCGCGACAAGCACGGAGTACGCCTGGAATGCTTCGAACATTCCCCCGGGCGTCGAGCATGCAAGACTTCTCGACGACGGCTCCGGCCGGTCGAACTGGTCGCTGCTGTTGGCCGCCTATGATAGTCGCGTCGCTCCCTGGCGCCCTGACGCGATCGCATTGCCGGGCTGGTCGTCGCCCGCGACACTTGCCGGCGCATATTGGGCGAGCAGGCGCGGCGTGCCGATCGTCGTGATGTCGGAGACCAACGCGACTGATTTCCACCGGCACACCGTGACGGAGCTTGTGAAGCGTCGGATCGTGGCGTTATTCCAGGCGGGTCTTTGTGGCGGAAGGCTGGCCCAGGCATATCTGGCGGAGCTGGGCCTTCCCCACGATCGAATTTTTGTCGGCTATGACGTCGTGGACAACAACCACTTCGACAAGGACTCCGTCACGACCAGCAAGATAGACAACACGCATAAGGCCATCGACCCGGCCTGGCGCGGCCGCTGCTTCCTGGCGAGCGCCCGATTTATCCCCAAGAAGAATCTGCCGCGCCTCGTCGAAGCGTTCGCCCGCTACCGGCGGGCAGCCGGCGCCTCGGCCTGGCCGCTGGTGCTGCTCGGCGACGGGCCTATGCGCGCGGAGCTCGAGGCCATGCGCACCGCGCTCGAGCTCGAAGCTTCGCTCGCCATGCCGGGCTTCGTGCAGTATGGCGAGCTGCCGCTTCATTACGGCAACGCGGGCGTCTTCGTGCATGCGAGCACGACCGAGCAGTGGGGGCTGGTGGTCAACGAGGCCATGGCATCCGGCCTGCCTGTCCTGGTGTCGGAGCGCTGCGGCTGCGCGCCGGATCTCGTCGAGAACGGCCGCAACGGCTACACATTCGATCCTCTCAACGTCGAGGCCCTGGCCGCACTGATGCTGCAGGTGTCATCCGACACGTGCGACCGCGCTGCCATGGGGCGCGCAAGCCGGGAAATCATCGATGCTTGGTCGCCGGACAGGTTCGGCCGAGGACTGAGGCAGGCAGCGGAGACGGCCCTGGCTGCGAGACCGAGGCAATCCGGCTTTATGGACAGAGGCTTGCTGTGGATGCTGTCAAGGAGATGAAGATCGGCGTGCTGACCGCGTCCATTTCGCGCCAGGCCGGCGGTCTGTTTTCATCGGTACGGTCCCTGGCGCGGGGAACGAAAAAGTCGGGATGCCAAGTCAAGGTGTTCTCCATCAACGATCAGTTTTCGGATGCGGATGCCGTGCACTGGGAGAGCATCGGGCTCGACCTTCACGCGCGCATGGGTCCTCGCGCCTTCGGCTATGCGCCAAAACTCGAAAAGGCGCTGAACGAGGCAGAGCTGGACCTGATTCACACCCATGGCCTGTGGATGTATCCGTCAGTCGCCGCACGGAGATGGGCGTCACGCTGGCAACGGCCCTTGGTGATATCGCCGCGGGGCATGCTCGATCCATGGGCGGTGCGGAACTCGGCCTGGAAGAAACGGCTGGCCGGATGGGCCTTTGAGAATAGGCATTTGCAACGTGCGGCTTGCTTGCATGCCCTGAGCATCGCCGAGTATGAAGCCATGCGGGGCTATGGTTTGGCAAACCCCGTCGCGGTCATCCCGAACGGCATCGACGTGCCGGCGCCAGAGCAGAATCCGGACAAGCCGCGTTGGGCATCCGATCTGCCGCAAGGCGCACAGATCATGCTGTTCATCGGACGTTTGCATCCGAAAAAGGGCCTCGCCCATCTGCTGCAGGCATGGGCGCGCCTTCCCCTACTGGCGCCCGAACGCGCAAAGTCTTGGCACCTGATGATCGCCGGGTGGGATCAAGGCGGCCACGAAGCCGAGCTGCGGCAACTGGCAAACACCTTGAATCTCGGCGAGACGGTGCGCTTCGTCGGCCCGCAATTCGGCGCAGAGAAAGCCGCCAGCCTCGCCTTCGCGAATGCCTTCATCCTGCCGTCCCACAGCGAAGGCCTCCCGATGTCCATATTGGAGGCTTGGGCCTATCGCTTGCCGGTGCTCATGACCGCCGAGTGCAATCTGCCCGAGGGATTCGAGGCCAAAGCGGCGGTCGAGATCGTGGCCGATGCGGAACGCGCCGCCGCGGCGCTTGCGGCTTTTCTCGATTTGCCGGAGTCGGAAAGGCTGACCATGGGCAATCGCGGCCGCCAGCTTGTCGAAGAGCGCTTCGACTGGTCCTCGATTGCGGCACAGATGTCGGCCGTCTATGCGTGGGTTCTCGGGCGTGGATCCAGGCCTTCCTGCGTGAGAACGGATTAGGCTCGGCGCGGCAATGTCCTTGCAGTCCCCCTTCATCGCCAGCCAGGCGCCTTCGGAAGAAGGCCAGCCGAGCCGGCCTGATCTTCAGCGGTCGAGCGGTGAGCGCGCAACGCACGCCCGCCTCGATGTCACGGCCAACCGGCGCGCGCGCAAGTGGTCGCGCAAGGAACTGGTGGGGCGTGGTCTATGGGCTTTGGCGCATCCGCTTTTTGCCTGGAGCCCGAGACCGCTCTGGGGTTGGCGGCGCCTTCTCCTGCGACTGTTCGGCGCCAGGATCGGGCGCGAAGTGCACATCTATCCGAGCGTGCGGATCGCCATTCCCTGGAACCTCACGATCGCCGACCACGCGGCAGTCGGTGATCGGGCAATTCTCTATGCGCTCGGCCCCGTCACCCTGGCTCCGCGCGTCACCATCTCCCAGGGTGCGCATCTGTGTGCGGGAACGCATGACTATCGAGATCCGACCATGCCGCTTCTGAAACCGCCGATCGTCATCGAGTGCGATGCCTGGATTTGCGCCGATGCATTTATCGGCCCTGGCGTGCGGATCGGCACGCGCGCCATTGTGGGGGCGCGGTGCGTCGTGACGAAGGATGTCGAGTCGCGCGCCGTCATGATCGGCAATCCGGCGAGGTTGCTGCGCCGGCGTGAGGATGGAGGGGCCTCGTGAAGGCAGCTGAGGCCATTTCCGGATACAGGTTCAGGGATGCAGGCCATGCCGGCTCGCATGATATCCTTCTGCCGGCCATTCGCTCCCAACTGGCCGCTTTCCATGCGAAGGGGAACGAAAAAAGAGTTTTCGATCTGGGCTGCGGCAATGGCAGCATCGCGGCCACCTTGGCCGAGGACGGCTATGAGGTTTGCGGCGTCGATCCTTCCGTGGAGGGCATTGCCCAAGCCAAGGCGGCATTTCCTCATCTGCGTCTCGAGGCCGGCTCGGCCTATGATGATCTCGTTGCCCGTTTCGGCCGCTTTCCGGTCGTCATCAGCCTGGAAGTGGTCGAGCATGTCTATGCACCACGCGACTATGCCCGCACTCTCTTCGATCTCGTTGAGCCGAGCGGCCTGGCGCTGGTTTCGACGCCTTACCATGGCTACTGGAAGAACCTGGCGCTGGCGCTGTCGGGCAAGCTGGACAATCACTTCACCGCGCTTTGGGACCACGGCCACATCAAATTCTGGTCGTTCCGCACCTTGGGGCTGCTGCTTCGCGAAGCGGGCTTCGAGCACATACGTTTTCTGCGAACCGGGCGTGTACCTATCCTGGCAAAATCCATGATTGCCATCGTCCGGAAGCCCGCGGCTTGAGCGTCTCCGCCATCACTATGCCCGAAGTGCACGCGCTCATCCTCACGCTCGACGAGGAGCAGCATATCGGCCGTTGTATAAAGAGCTTCGAAGGTCAGTGCGCCAGCGTCACGGTGATCGACAGCGGATCGAAGGATCGGACCGTCGAAATCGCCCGGTCGCACGGCGCTCAGATATTGACCAACCCCTGGATCAACTATGCCACGCAGATGAATTTCGCCATCGACGCCCTCGCCGGCAAGACAGGCTGGCTGCTGCGCATCGATGCTGACGAGGTGCTCGATGCCGACAGCGCCGAGACCTTGCAGCAGGCGGTGTCGAAGGCGGCATCCGATGTCGATGGTCTGCTCGTCGCACGGCGCATCCACTTCATGGGCCGCCGTATCCGCCACGGCGACATCGAGCCGAGCTGGCAATTGCGCCTATGGCGCAACGGACGGGGGCGCTGCGAGCAGCGCTGGATGGATGAACACATCAAGGTCGCGGGCGGGGTGACAAGGACCGGCCTTGTCTTAAGCGACATCAACCTGAATACGCTGACATGGTGGACCGCCAAGCACAATTCCTACGCCTCGCGCGAGGCGATCGACATTCTCAATCACAGGCATGGCTTCCGACCGTCCGACGGCATTTCCTCCGGCGGCGCGAGCCGGCAAGCCAAGCGGCGGCGCTTCCTGAAGGAACACGTGTATATGAGCCTGCCGTCAGGCTTGCGCGCAGTGTTCTATTTTCTCTACCGCTACGTCTTCCGCCTCGGTTTTCTCGATGGCAGATCCGGCTGGTATTTTCATCTGATGCAGGGGCTGTGGTATCGCACACTGGTCGATGCCAAGGTGGTGGAAATCGAGACTTATGCCGCGACGCGGAAAGTATCCATCATCGACGCCATCCGGGCCTGCACCGGCATCAGCCTGTCGCCGGCGAGCGAAGAAGCCCGCACGGTCAAATTATCGAATGACGCCGACCTACCGACCCCGACCATCCGTCATCGAGGTGAAATGGTGGCCGGCACCATAGAGCGATGAACCAGTCCCTGCTTTCCCGGCGCTCATTCATCCAAAGCGCAGTCCTCGCTGCCGCTTCCGTTGGATTTTCACCAGCAAGCAGCCAGGCGCAGGATCATCCGCAAGGAGAGATCGTCCGCCCGGAAATGTTCGGAGCGATCGGCGACGGCAAGAGCGATGATTCCGATGCCCTGTACGCCATGGCGCGGCAGGCGCGGGCGCGCGGCACTCTCACCTGCGCGATGACGGCGGGAAAGATCTACACGCATCGCAATCCATTCTTCCTGTCGGGCATCGAGCGAATTTGGATCGAGGGAAACGGCGCGCGGATCGTGAATCTTCGCGGTGGAAAGGTCGACAGAACATTCCTTGTGAACTACTCGGCCTTGGCGTTTGCCGATTGCTTCTCCACGAATGGTCATAATCTCTACCACGGCCGGTCGACGCCTCATGACTTCGGCGCGTTGATCGGTAGCGCCAAAGCGGGTTCTTCGAGCGTCGCCGTTTATTCGGGCAGGACGACACTCGCACCTGGCGCGCGCGTCCTCATCTATGGCTTTGACCGGATTTCAATAGGGGGCTATCCGCCATCGCCGCGGTTCTTCGAATATAACGAGGTGGAGGACATCAGGGGCAATGTTGTCCGCCTGAAGAACGGGCTCCGCTACGACTATGACGCCGACTGGCTGGATGGAACGATTCCCAACGGACTGGGTCGCCCTCGAATACTATCGCTGGACCGGCCGGACTTCCGCCAATCGCGCTCCATCGTCATTCGAAACCTGGGCTCGGCGCCCAACGAAAGGTGGACTGCGCCCGGAAGCAGTCGAAATGGACGACTGACTTTCTGCGGATTCGACAACCTCGTGTTGGACGGCGTGTTCACGGATGGCGGCGGGATTTACATCAGCCAGGGCGGCACGGCTGAGATCAACCGCACGCGCGCCAACCTTGTCGAAACCGACAAAGTACTGGATCGGGTCGTCTATCGCGACTGCGTCTTCGGCTCTCATGCGCAGGGCATCGGATGCAAGGAGCTCATCCTCGACAATGTCGCCGTGACCGGCGAATTCTCGGCCAGCGCCATTGAAAGACTGGCTATCCTCGGCGGGAACTTCGCGGGTCATGGGTCGGGGGCGTCCACGATCCTGATGGGCAACAACAATCACGCGATCGAGAAACTGGAGATCCGCGGCGCTCGCTTCTCTGTTAAGCCGCCGCGATATGCGCTTCTGCCGTATCGGCTGCGATCGATCAGGATATCCAAGGTCGTCGATTCCCAAACTTTGGGCATCGGATCCCAGGCGGCATACGAGACAAGTCATTTTTCGCGCGTGGCTTCTCCCGGAATGACCCTATACACCAAGGATGGAGCGGCGGCGCTGCGACTGACGAGGATGCCGTACCGACTTGGAAAGGACGTCTGCATCCAAGGCAAATTTTTGTCGCCAATTGAGATCGACGACCTCCTATATGCTCCGGAACTGCCGGATGTGACTGTCGACGGTGCGATCTACAGCGGAGAAAATGCTTACCGCGTCACCACTTTCGGGCTGGGAGACACCACCGTTCCCTTCCCGACGCAGTTGACAGATCCCTTGCACCCCCAGCCCGGACGCCTCCAGTTCTCGAGCAGGCAGGTGCCATCCAATGGAATGAAAAGCTTCTTTGAGGTCGGCTTCCGCTTGCGGCCGCAAAGGATCGTGGTCGATGTGGTGAAGCCTTATACCGGCGCGTTGCCGGCACAACTTTCCCTGAAGTCGCTCGGCAGTCCCGCCGAGATCGTGCGTATCGATCTGCGCGCGAGCGGCACTCGCGAGATAACGCCTCTCAGACATGCGGGCCTGATCGCGAGCGATGTTTTCACCACAATGGACGATGTCGTTCAGCGCTTGCAAGTCCAGGTAATGCCGGCCCTCGGCGACCAGACTGACATGCCGCTTTGGACAGCATCCCTCGACGGCGTCGCCGCCTGACAACGATGATGAAGGCATAGCTTGACCTCATGGGCGTAAGATCGCTTCGCAATCTGCAGAACCTCATCGCCACACACCCTCTTACGCGACAGTCGCAGCTGGGGGCGTGGCGGCGCTTCGCCTCTTGGCAGCTTGCCTCACGGCTGCACGGCACGATGAATGTCGAGTGGATCGGCGGCCAGCGACTGATCGTTCGCCGCGGAATGACGGGGGCGACAGGCAATATCTATGTCGGCCTGCATGAGTTCGCCGATATGATGGTGCCCCTCCATTTCCTGCGCGAGGGCGACCTGTTCTTTGACATCGGCGCCAATATCGGCACCTATACCGTTCTCGCCTCGGGGGTCTGCCGGGCGACCACGTGGTCATTCGAGCCTGACCCGAGAACCGCGGAGCATTTGCGCAAGAACGTCGTCGCCAACGATCTGGATGGCTTGGTGACGATCCATCAGGTGGCGCTCGGACCCGATGCCGGACATGTCGCATTTACATTGGGCCTCGATACGACCAATCGCGTGCTGCTGGAGACGAATGGCGCGGGTCCCGCCACGCAGCAGGTCGAACAGCGGCGGCTGGATGACGTCGCGCGTGATGCCGCGCCGGTGATGGCCAAGGTAGACGTCGAGGGATATGAAGACCATGTCCTGCGCGGCGCGACGCGGATGCTGTCTCGTCCTCATCTGAAGGTCGTCGAGATCGAGACGCTGACTCCTTGGATCAGCGACACGCTGGGCAAGGCGGGATTCCAGCGATGTTACTATGATCCGTTCTCCAGAAAGCTGACCGCATCGCCGAATGATCTTCCGGCCAACAATTCCTTGTTCGTCCGCGACCGCGAATTCGTTGCCGAGCGCTTGGCGAGCGCCCCGCCGGTTCGCGTGCTCGGCCGGTCGATCTGAAGTCATGCCCCTGATCATTGCTCCTGCCCCATGAAGCTCTCCATCATCACGGCCGTCTACAACCGCGAGGCGACCATCGCCCAGGCGATCGCCAGCGTCGCGGGCCAGACCTATCCCGATGTCGAGCACCTGGTGATCGACGGCGCCTCCACCGACGGCACCCTGGCCGCGATCAGGCAGGCGCGCCATGCCGGCATGCGCGTCGTCAGCGAACCTGACAGCGGCATTTACGATGCGCTCAACAAGGGCATCGCGATCGCCGCCGGCGATGCCGTCGGGCTGATGCATTCCGACGATTTCTTCGCCCATGACCGGGTGCTCGAGAAGGTCGCGGCCGCCTTGCAGGGTCCCGGTGTCCTCGCGGCCTATGGCGATCTCGACTATGTCTCGGCGGCGGATGCGACGCATGTGGTCCGCCGCTGGCGCTCGGGCACCTGCAGCTTGCGGAAGCTGCGCCGCGGCTGGATGCCGCCGCATCCCACCCTGTTCCTGAGACGCGAGGTGTTCGAACGGCACGGCGTCTACGACACGAGCTACCGGATCGCGGCGGATTACGACGCGATCCTGCGCTACTTCAGCCATGAGGATCTGCGCGCCGCCTATATTCCGGAAGTCCTGGTCAAGATGCGGCTCGGCGGTGAAAGCAACAAATCTTTGCGGAAGCTTCTCCGCAAGAGCCGAGAGGATTACCGCGCGCTGCGCAGCAACGGCGTCGGCGGCCTTGCCGCGCTCGCCTGGAAGAATCTCGGCAAGGTCGGGCAATTCGTCACTGTAGGATAGACTGAAACAATGGCTTCAACGACTAAACGCGCACTCATCACCGGCGTCACCGGCCAGGATGGCTCTTACTTGGCTGAGTTCCTGCTGGCGAAGGGTTATGAGGTTCATGGCATCAAGCGCCGGGCTTCGCTGATCAACACGCAGCGCATCGACCACATCTACGAGGATCCGCATGTGCCCGATCCGCGGCTGAAGCTTCACTATGGCGACTTGACCGACACGTCCAACCTGACGCGCATCCTGCGCGAGGTGGAGCCCGACGAAGTCTACAATCTCGGCGCCCAGAGCCATGTGGCGGTCAGCTTCGAAATGCCGGAATATACGGCCAATGTCGACGGCATGGGCACGCTGCGCCTGCTCGAGGCGATCCGCTTCCTGAAGCTCGAGGAGAGAACCCGCTTCTACCAGGCCTCGACATCGGAACTCTACGGGCTGGTGCAGGAAGTGCCGCAGCGCGAGAGCACGCCGTTCCATCCGCGCAGCCCCTATGCGGTCGCCAAGCTCTATGCCTACTGGATCACGGTCAACTACCGCGAGGCCTACGGGCTCTTTGCCTGCAACGGCATCCTCTTCAACCACGAGAGCCCGCGGCGCGGCGAGACCTTCGTCACGCGCAAGATCACCAGGGGAATGGCGAATATCGCCCAAGGGCTCGAGAGCTGCCTTTACATGGGCAATATGGACGCGCTGCGCGACTGGGGGCACGCCAAAGACTATGTGCGCATGCAGTGGATGATGCTCCAGCAGGATAGGCCTGAGGACTATGTGATCGCCACGGGTCGGCAATTTTCGGTGCGCGAGTTCATCCGCTGGACCGCCGAGGAATTGGGCATCGCGCTCAGGTTCCAGGGTGCCGGCGTCGAGGAGCACGGGGTGGTGGAGGCCGTCATCTCGGATCGCGCGCCCGCGGTCAAAGCGGGCGACATCGTCGTGCGCGTCGACCCGCGCTACTTCCGCCCGGCGGAGGTCGAGACCCTGCTCGGCGACCCGTCGAAGGCGAGAGACAAGCTCGGCTGGGTGCCTGAGATCACCGCCCGGGAAATGTGCGCCGAGATGGTGGCCGAAGACCTCAAGGCCGCCGGACGCCATGCCTTCCTCAGAGACAACGGGTTCAACGTGCCATTGGCGATGGAAATCTGAATGCCGAACGCGAAAGTCTACGTCGCCGGACACAAGGGAATGGTCGGATCGGCCATCCTGCGCCGGCTCGCCGCGCGCAATGGCATCGAGCTCCTGACCCGCAGCCATGCCGAGCTCGATCTCACGGACCAGTCGGCCGTGCGCGCTTTCATGGAAGCCGAACGTCCCGACGCCGTGATCCTGGCGGCGGCCAAGGTCGGCGGCATCCATGCCAACGCCTCCTATCCGGCCGAGTTCATCTACCAGAACCTGATGATCCAGAACAATGTGATCCATCAGGCCTATGCGGCCGGAGTCGGGCGCCTACTCTTTCTCGGCTCCTCCTGCATCTATCCGCGCGCCGTGCCGCAGCCAATGCGCGAGGACGCGCTGCTCACCGGCGTGCTCGAGCCCACCAACGAGCCCTACGCCATCGCCAAGATCGCGGGCATCAAGATGTGCGAGAGCTACAACCGGCAATATGGCGTCGACTACCGCTCGGTGATGCCCACCAACCTGTTCGGCCCGGGCGACAGCTTTCATGCGCAGAACTCACATGTGATGCCGGCGCTGCTGCGCCGCTTTCACGAAGCGGCGCGCGCCGGCACCACGGAGGTGGTGGTCTGGGGCTCGGGCACGCCGCGCCGCGAATTCCTCTATGTCGACGACATGGCCGAGGCGGCACTGTTCGTGATGGACCTGCCAAGAGAGGTCTACGAGGCGAACACCGAGCCGATGCTCTCGCACATCAATGTCGGGACCGGCGAGGACATGAGCATTGCCGAGCTGGCGCAGGCGGTCGCCCGGGTCACCGGCTTCGCCGGCCGCATCGTCTATGACAAATCGAAGCCGGACGGCACGCCGCGCAAGCTCATGGATGTCTCCCGGCTGGCCGATATGGGCTGGACGGCGCAAACGCCTTTTGAAGATGCCTTGCAGTCGACTTATCGGTGGTATTTGCGAAACGAAGGCGCCTGGCGTGCATGATCCGGCATTCCACCAGTTTTTCATAAAAGATCATGCGCAAGCCAACAGAAAGCGTGATAGCGACTCGCTGCAGAGCTGCCGTTTTTTTACGCTTCGTCAGATATTTAGCACAAAACTGCGATTGCATTTTTTGCCGATTCCGGTAGTTTGCAGTTGGGCGGTTTCTTGACGGTGTTTCCCGGAGGAAACGATGCGGGGTTTTTCGGTTGCATTGGTAGTGGGTGTTTTGTTGGCTGGCCCGGCGCTGGCTGCCTCGCCTATGGGCCAGCTCAAAGATGTTGATGGTAAAGTTTATGTTAATCGCGGCAAAGGCTTCGTGCTGGCGCGCGGCGACACCGAACTGTACCAGGGCGATCGCGTGATGGTCGGCGAGAAGGGATCGGCGACGGTCAATTACTATCTTGCCGAATGCGATGTCATGCTCACCGCATCGTCGATGACGACGATTGCCGGAAAAGCTCCGTGCAAGGGCGGATCGACGTCGTCCAGTTATGGCCAGACCGTCGGCGGTGAAGGCGCAGTCATAACCGCGGGTGGTGCGGTCGTAGTCGGATTGGGCGTCGCAGGCTCGATCGGAGCGGGTGTTCTTTCGACCACCGGCAGCGACGAGAACAACAACAACGACGACGACGTGGGTCAGAGCCCTTAATCGCTGTTTCTCACTTGGCTGGCCTGCGCAGAGCCAGCGAGCCCCGGGCTGCAGTCTTACCGAGTGTCGGCAGCGGGCATCGCACGCTTTGGCTTGGATCCGTAATAGGTTTTTTTCTCCTTGCGCTCATCGCCGGAGGAACTCCCCGTTACGGACCGCCATTCAACACAACCCTGGAGTTGCTCAGCCTGCCGATCGTGCTGGTTGCCGCTTTCCTGATCCTTGATCAGCCCCTGACGCGGCCGATCATAGGAGCCCTCCTCATCTGCGCCGGAATCTTTCTCTTGCCGCTGCTCCAGCTGGTACCGCTTCCCCCTGCCGTTTGGACGGCGCTGCCCGGCAGGGGCTTTGTCGTGGACGTCTTTGAAGCGGCCAAGCTGCCTCTCATCTGGATGCCCTTGAGTCTCAGCCCGCCGGCGACGTTGCGCAGCTTGCTGTCTCTCTTCCCGTGTTTCGCCGTCTTCCTGGCTACACTTACCTTAAGGCCTTCCGAAAGGCGCATCATGGTTCTCGTCCTCATCGGCTTTGGGATTGCCAGCGTCTCTTTCGGATTGGCGCAAATGGCCGGCGGTCCGGCGAGCCGATTGCGGCTCTACGAGATCACCAACATTTCATCGGCGGTGGGATTCTTCGCCAACCGCAACCACTATGCGGCCCTTCTTTACGCCGTCATGCCCTTCATCGCGGCCTGGATGATCTCGAGGCTTCGCTCGACAGGGCGGGACCGGCTCGGCTGGGTCGCTCTCCTGGTGGTGATTTACGGCATCTTGATCCTCGGGCTCGGGCTGGCGGCATCGCGCGCCGGTCTCGTTCTGGCGATGGCGGCGATCCTCGCCTCGGTTCTCCTCGCATGGCGCGGACGGAAAGCGGACGGCCGGAAGAATCTGGCTTCACGTGTTGTCTTGGCGGCTGGATTCCTGGGCAGCTGCGTCATGCTGCAATTCGGACTCATCGGCATATTGGGAAGGCTTGAGCATGATCCGCTTGACGACGGGCGGCTGACCATCGCGCAAGTCACGCTTCGCGCCGCGGCCAGCGTCTTCCCCTTCGGATCAGGAATTGGAAGCTTTGTGCCATTTTATGCCATGTTCGAGGCCCCGGTGAACATGGGCGCCAACTACGTGAACCATGCCCACAATGACTGGCTGGAGCTCTGGCTGGAGGCAGGTGTGCCGGGCATGGTCCTCGTCTTGCTTTTCCTCGGTTGGTTTGCTGCTACAGCCTATCGAGCATGGCGAAGACATGATACCAGCCTGGATGGCCTGCTGGTCCAGGCAGCGTCAATCTCGGCGATGCTGCTCATGGCTCATTCGCTGGTCGACTATCCATTGCGAACCACGGCAATGGCTTGCGTATTCGCATTCGCTTGCGCGTTGGTCACAAGTGCAACAGGCAAATCCCGAGAGACGACCTCGAAGGATATTACCCAGAGTAATTCACGCGGCGGGAAAAAGTATTCGCGAGCTTATCCTCGTCCAGTCGCAAAATCCCCACAGTTCGGCCTTAATAACGGTCGCAGGGATTTAGTTGGTTTTACTGAAGAGAGAGCGCTGAATCCTTTCAGCAGGGCAACATCGTTTTCGCACCGTCGGCGTAGCGCGGTGGAGGGGCTGAGGAACGAATGATCGATTTGCATTGCCACATCTTGCCAGGTGTCGACGACGGCGCCGGTGATCTTGCAACCGCTCTCGAAATGGCGGCCATGGCAGTGGCAGACGGAATAACCATCACGGCCTGTACCCCGCACATAATGCCTGGTGTCTATGATAATGAGGCGAACGCTGTTCGCGCGCGGGTCGATGAGCTCGCAAAGGCCTTGGCCGAAGCGGATGTGCCGCTCAAGCTGGTCGTGGGCTCGGACGCTCATATGAGACCGGACTTCACTGCGGCTCTCCATCGCGGCAGGATCCTCACGCTCAACGATTCCCGTTATGTCCTTTTCGAGCCTCCGCATCACGTGGCGCCGCCGCGGTTGGAAGAATGCCTCTTCAGCATTCAGATGGCGGGCTACGTCCCGGTCTTGACACATCCCGAGCGGCTGTCATGGATCGAAACGCGCTACCCGCTGATCACCCATCTGGCGAGATCGGGTACCTGGATGCAGATAACCGCCGGCTCTCTGTCGGGGCGGTTTGGAAAGCGCCCGCAATACTGGGCGGAGCGCATGCTCAAGGACGGCCTGGTGCATGTCCTCGCCAGCGACGCCCACAATTGTACATCGCGCCCGCCGCTCCTCTCGCATGCATATGATTTGGCCGCTACGGCGGTAGGCAGGGACGAGGCGGAGAACCTCTTGCATGTGCGCCCCGCCGCCATCCTCGACAACACCGATCCCGGCCTGCTGCCGGCGCCCGTGGCGATCACCGAGACGCGCCCGCATACGCCCGTCTGGAAGCAAATCATCAACGCCGTCAGAGCCTGATCGGGGGAAGGACGCGATGTTCCGCCGATCGATAATGGCTCTGATACTCCTCGTTCCGGTGCTGATCGGCTGCAGCGGCGGACCCAAGCTGGGCGATCCGCCGAGCGGCGGCGAGCGCATATCCCACCGGGACGAGAGGGGGCCAAAGGTCCTGGAAGGGTCGGCCAAGACCAGCGCCGAGGCGGTATTCGCCGGTACCGTCGCCACGGCGGCGGGAAAGAACGTCGTCCCTCCGCCGGAGGACTACAAGATTTCGCCTCTGGACGTCATCGAGATCTCGGTCTTTCAGGTCGATGAGCTGACCCGTACTGTTCAGGTCAACAACAACGGCCTTGTATCGATGCCTCTCCTGGGCTCGGTCCAGGCCGGCGGAAAGACCACAACCGAACTGGCATCTACCATCGGAAGGAAACTCGGCGAAAAGTATCTCGAATCCCCTCAGGTTTCGGTCTTCGTCAAGGAATATACCAGCCAGCGCGTCACCGTTGACGGCGCGGTCAAGAAGCCGGGAATTTTCGCAACCACAGGCCGCCTGTCGCTGCTGCAGGCGGTGGCGCTGGCCGAGGGCCTGAACGATGTTGCCGATCCAAGCGGCATACTCGTCTTCCGCACCGTCGACAACAAGCGGATGGCCGCTCGTTTTGATCTTAACGCCATCCGGAGCGGAAAAGCCGACGATCCCCTGCTGAAAGCCGGTGATGTCGTCATGGTAGATGAGTCTTCGTCGCGCACGACCTTCCGGGACATCAAGTCGGCGCTCTCGATCCCAGGCCTGTTCAGCCTATTGCTCTTATGAGCCCAGCGAGATCCCATGCTTCCGCGTAATCCGAACGCCCTGCCCGGACCTGACAAGGAAAACCACACACCGCCGGCGCTTGCGGCGGAACATGCGGTCGGCTATCCGCGCTACGGCTATAACGACTTCGCCGCCGATGCGGTCGACGGTGACGGCTTCGACCTGCGCAAATATCTGCGGGTGATCCTCAAGCACCGGTGGCTCATTCTGGGCATCACCGGCGTCTGCATTCTTGTCGGCATGGTCGCGACTTTTTTGATGACCCCGATATACCAGGCGACAGCGACACTGCAGATCGACCGGGAAGCGGCCGATGTCGTCCAGGTCGAGGGGCTGCAGACCACCGAGAATCTGGGCGATCCCCAGTTCTATCAAACGCAGTATGAGCTATTGCAGAGCCGGACCCTGGCGGAAAAGACGGTCTCGAGCCTGGGCTTGGCGGATGATCAGGCTTTCCTCGTCAAGCAAGGCCAGTCGCCGGTGGCCTGGGTCCGCTCGGTCGTCGCTTCCCTGCTCAACCCCTCTGCCGATACGAGTTCGGAGATAGCCGACGCCGTCGACAGGCTGCAAAAAGACACCGTAGGCATTTTGCAGAATGGACTGGTCGTTACGCCGGTGCGCAATTCACGGCTTGTGCGGGTCTCGTTCAAGCATCCAAATGCCGCGGTCACCGAGCGTGTCGCCAACGGCGTTGCCGAAGCCTTCATCGCCGAAAACCTCGACCGCAAATACGATGCGACATCCTATGCCCGGAAATTCCTCGAAGAGAGGCTGCAACAGCTCAAGATCAAGCTCGAAGAGTCGGAAGCGCAGCTCGTGGCCTATGCCATGCAGCAAGGCATCATCAATCTCGACGACCGGCAGAGCCTTAAGGGCAGTGATCTCGCCCTGATCAACACCAAGCTTCTGGAAGCCCGCAACGATCGGATCCGGCTGGAAGGCATGTGGAAGCAGGCCCAGACTACCAAGGGCTTTGGCCTCACCCAGATCATGGACAATCCGACGATCCAAGAGAACCGGAAGCTCCGGGCGGAACTCGCAGCCCAGTATCAGCAGAAGCTCGGCCTGTACAAACCGGCTTTCCCGGCGATGGTCCGCCTCAGAGCTCAGATCAAGGAGCTCGACGCGCAGGCTCAAGAAGCCATAAATGCCATCAAGCTATCCATCAAAGCCCAATATGACGCCGCCAAGACCGAAGAGGCCATGCTCGCGCAACAGGTCGACTCGACCAAGGCGGATGTCCTCGACCAGCGCAGCCGGAGCATCAAGTACAACATCCTTCAGCGCGAGGTCGATACCAACCGGACGCTGTATGACGGCCTGCTTCAGCGCTACAAGGAAATCGGCATCGCCGGCGGCGTCGGAACGAACAATATCTCGGTCGTCGATCGGGCACAGCCCCCCACGGTCCCGTCATCGCCGAAGCTTTCATTCAACATCCTGGTCAGTCTCCTTGCCGGAGCCGTGCTCGGCGTCGCGAGCGCGTTCGGCCTCGAATACATGGACGACACCTTCAAGTCGCCGGAGGACGTCGAAAGCAGCCTGGCAATGCCGGTGATCGGCATCATACCGCGTCCGGCGCAAGGCGTTGCCATTGCCGATGCGCTGAACGACGCCCGCTCGGGCGTTTCGGAAGCGTACAGATCGCTGCGCACGGCACTCCAGTTCTCGACCGCGGAAGGCGTGCCCAAGACGCTCCTGATCACCAGCTCGCGCCCCTCGGAAGGCAAGAGCACGACCGCGGCCAGCCTGGCGAAAGCATTCACCCAGATCGGGATGAAGGTGCTGATCATCGACGCCGATCTCAGGAATCCCTCGCTGCACAAGGAATTCAAATGCTCCAACGAGGTGGGCCTCAGCAATTATCTTGCCGGCGCCAAGCTCCCGCAGGAGGTCGCGCAGGAGACAACCGTCAAGGATCTGACATTCATTTCGTCAGGTCCCCTTCCCCCGAACCCTGCTGAGCTTCTAGCCGGTGCCAGGCTCGTGTCGCTGTTGAGCCTCGCTTCCGAAAGCTTCGATCTGGTGCTGGTCGACGGTCCGCCCATCATGGGCCTTGCCGACGCGCCATTGCTGGCCAGCAACGTTTCCGGGACGCTCCTGGTGGTGGCGGCAAACGAGACCAGGCGGGAAGCGGCAAAGGTCGCCGTGAAGCGGCTGCAATTTGCGCGCGCCCCCATAGTGGGCGCACTCTTGAGCAAGTTCGACATGAAGCAAGTCGGCTACGGCTACGGCTATACCTATGGCGGCTATGACTATCAGAGCCGCGATGAGAGCGATGCGCCGAGACTTGCGGTCAAGAACGCAGCGGAATAAGCGCCTTGAGCAAGCGACCGGCCATCGAGATCGCGCTTGATCTGCGGGAGATGCCTTCCCTTGCCAAGACCGTCCGCAAGCGGCCACTGCCGCCGGAAGTGATGCCCCTGTTGCGCGTCGCCGCTGGATCGTCCCAGCACACGCAGGAGTTCGCAGGCAAATATCGACGCTCCGAAGCTCACATTCGTGAGGCATGCATCTTCTTCCTGCAACAGGCGATGCTGTTTTCCGGCGCAGACAACTATCGCACCCTTGGGCTTGCGCCTGGCGCCCCCGCGGAGCAGGTGCGAGAACATCGCCGATGGCTCTTGATGTGGCTTCACCCCGACCGCAACATGGACAAATGGGAAAGCGCGCTTTTTGACAAGGTCGTAGCCGCGGCGAATGCCATCAACGGCGGCTCCCCCACCTCCGCCACCGTCAAGCAAGTCGGCAGGCGACGGCATCGCGGCATGCGCGCGCCGCGTGCGCCGAAGCGGTCGCAAGCCAATGCGCAGAGCGTGATGAAACGACCGCAGGCCGCTTCCTGGCCGAGCATGCAGGTCAAGCCACTCATCCTCTTGCTGCTGGCGGCGACGGCCTTTCTCCTTAGCGTCGCAACCGTCATCAGCGTTCTCGCTGCCGAAGCCGGGCATGGCGTCCGCATTGACCCTATGACGGCGATCTCAGGGGCTTTTTGACTTGAACAGATCCACGAGCAAGCATGCCGCCCTGTCCGCCGTGGCCGTGATGCTCATCATAGCCGCGGCGGCGATGGTCTCATTCGACGCGTCGAACCTCGACATCGCCCGCCCGCCTTCTCTTGAGAAGCTCGTCCCCAGCGTAGCTTCGACCCAAGCATCGCCACCGCCCGATGCGCCCGGCGACTGGCAATCCAACGTGGCAAGCTTCATCGCCGACCCGCTGAATCGCTATGCCGTCTATCTGCTGGGGCGGACTTCCAGCGGCGGTAGCACTGCCGCCGACTATGCGCGCCTCCTGTCGCTTGCAGCCGATCGGTCCCGAAGAGATGTCGAAATACAAGCGATGGCGGTCGACCGGTTCCTCGCCGAAGACAGCTTCCCGCAGGCGCTCGAGCGCCTGGACGGACTGATCCGGTCCAATCCGGCCCGGCGCACCAGACTATTCGACGCCCTTCTCGATTTGGCCCAGAACGCCGGAAACAGGCGTGTCCTGGTCGACCTCTTGGCCCAGGCCCCCTCCTGGCGAAAGGACTTCTTGACCTATATGCCTCGCTCGGCCGCCTCGGCGCAAAATGCGTCGATGCTCATGACCGAGCTCAGGTCCACCAGATCTCCGCCTCAGTCCTCCGAGCTCGCGCCCTTCATCAGCAAGCTGATTGAGGGTGGCGCCATCGATCAGGCTTATTCTTTCTGGCTCAATGCGCTGACCGAGGCGCAGCTCGAGCGTGCCGGCAATATCTACAATGGTGATTTCGAAGCCGAGCTCGCGCAGCTCGGACCGTTCGATTGGGTCGTCGTGCCGACAAGGAACGTGGTCGCCCGCACCGTCCGCAACACCTCTGCCGATCGAGGCACCGTGCTGGAACTCTACTTTGCGGGTTCAGAGATACTGTACAGAAACATCCATCAGCGGTTGATGCTGCCGCCCGGACGCTACAGCCTGACCGGCGCCTACCGGGCCAACAATCTCGAGAACGATCGCGGCTTTGTCTGGCGGCTCTACTGCAATGCCGCCGGACAACAGATGATGGGAGAAAGTCCCGCGATGAAGGGGACACGGGACTGGGGTCCGTTCGTCATCGACTTCACCATTCCGGACGCGGGCTGCACGTCGCAGATATTGCGGCTCGAGCTCAATGCCCGTGCCAAGCTCGATCTCAGGGTGCGGGGGATTCTGAGATTCGACGATCTCAAAATAGACCGTCAGGAAACGGACAGCCGGCAGGAAGGCTGAGCAGCCGCGCCATTGCAAATGAAACTGCGCGGCTCCGGAGAGCCGCGCAGCACCGTCCCACTTTAGAGTCCGTCCTGCTTGCCTCAGAGGCCCGA
>JAKATG010000042.1:0-26409 GCA_021828105.1 Pseudomonadota bacterium | reverse complement strand
CTTCTGCGATCTCAAGGCGTTCCGCCGGATTGCCACGCGCTACGAAAAGACCGACAGATGCTTTGCTGGCTTCATCAATATCGTCGCAGCCTTCCTCGCATCCAGTGATTGTAAACAAGCCTTAGTGCACCTTCGTCCATTCGAGGACCCTGAATGATTTTCTAAGGCCGGTCGGCCAGAACGGATCGGCCTTCACCAGCGCGATAACCTCCTCCGGGCTCGCGGCGCTGACCAGCCACAGGCCGCCCGCCGGCGATCCGGTTTTCGTATCCTTCACCGGTCCGGCCGCCGAAATCCGCTCGGCGTTCGAGCGCAGGAAGACCAGATGGTCCTTCATGAACTCGGCGCGCTTTCCGGCGTTTTCTTCATTGTCCTCGAACATGACGGCGTAATCCAAAGCGACACCTCCTAGTAGTGCGTATCGAACCGTTCACGGCGCGCATTCCGTTGCAGCTTCGCCGTCTCCCGCTCGCCAAGCCCGATATCGCGCAGCATCCGCTCGTTCAGATGATCGATCCTGGCGGACGGCCGCCTGATTTTGGCCAGCAGCCGCGCGAGCCAACGGCCGCGCCCAGCGGTTTCGCCGTGCCGTGATGTCATCTTCAGAGATCGGGCCATGTAAAACCTCGCGGGATTTCGTGCTAGGATGCCGAGAAAGACCGGCCGCGACTGTGACCTGGCTCACAGTCGGCGCCCCTGAAAGTTGCCAGAAAGCGTTGAGTTCATGCTGCAGTCCGATCCCGTCTTCGCCATCATCGCGCGCACCGAGCCCTTCTCCGAGCTCTCAGGGCCGCACACGCATTCGCTTGCCGGCCTTTGCCGCATGCGCCGCTATGGCAAGGGCGAGGTGATCTTCCATATGGGTGAGGCGGGCGATGCGCTCTACGGCATCAAGAGCGGCCGGGTGCGCACGACGATCGTCTCCTCCGAAGGCAGGGAGATGACGCTCAATCTCTTCGGACCGAAGAGCACCTTCGGCGTGGTCGGCTTCCTCGATGGTGGTCCGCGCATGGCGACCGCGCTCGTCGTCGAGCCCTCCGAGATCTTCCGCCTGCCGCGCAGCGCTTCATCGCCTTCATCGAGGCGCATCCCGAAGTCGCGGTGCATGTGATCGGCTATCTGTGCGGCAAGCTGCGCCAGATCAAGGAGCGCGTCGGCGAGGCGGCTTTGCTGCCGCTGGCTGCCGCCCTCGCCCGCCGTTTGTTGACGCTGTCGGAAGAATTCGGCGACGAAATCCCTTCCTCGCAGGAGCAACTGGCGGGGCTCGTCAGCGCCAGCCGCGAAAGCGTGAACCGGCAATTGCAGGCCTGGAAGCGAGAGAAGATCGTGGGCCTGCACAGGGGCGGCCTCACCATTCTCGACCGCGCAAGGCTCGAGCAGGAAACGACGGCGCTCGGCGCTTAACCGAGCACCTTCTCCAGCGCCTTGCGGATATTGGGACCGGTCGGCTTCGTTGCGCTGGAGAACCATCCCGCCAGCGCGCCGTCGCGGGCGATGAGATATTTGTGAAAATTCCATTTGGGCTGGCCGGAAGGTCCCGCTTCCTTGCCGGCCCATTGATAGAAGGGATGCGCCGCCTTGCCCTTGACGTCGTTCTTGGCCGTCAGCGGGAAGGTCACGCCGTAGTTCTTCTTGCAGAAGGCGCCGATCTCGGCTTCCGTTCCCGGCTCCTGGCCGCCGAACTGGTTGCAGGGCACGCCCAGCACCACGAGCCCCTTGTCCTTGTTCGCCTGCCAGAGCTTTTCGAGCTCCTCATATTGCGGCGTATATCCGCATTCTGATGCCGTGTTGACGACAAGGATCGCTTTCCCTGCGAATTCGCTGAGCGGCAGCTTCTCGCCGGAAAGCCGGGTGAAGGCGAAATCATGTGCGTTAGCCATTGAACTGCCTTATCGATTGAATGTGGCGCGCGCCGTACAGGATGAGACCGGCCACGAGGCCCCAGAAGGGAGCACCCACGCCATAGAATGTAATGCCGGACGCCGAGACCAGGAAGGTCGCGAGCGCCGCTTCGATCTGCTCCTTCTCCTTGAACATCGCCGTGGCGCTGCCGAGCAAGGGAGCAAAGAGCGCCAGACCGGCAATGGCGGTGATGAGCGGCTTGGGCAGGCTTCCCAATATGGTGACGAAGCTTGCCGCGGCGAGCCCGACCAGGATGTAGAGAATGAGATAGGGCCAGGCGACGAGCCAGCGTTTCTGCGGATCGGGATGGGCTTCCGGTCCCGTCACGATCGACGCGGTGATCGCCGCAAGGTTGAGCTGATGCGCGCCGAAGGGAGCGCAGAAGATCGAGCCCAGGCCCGTGACCCAAAGAGAGCCCACGACCGGCGGCTGATAGCCCGAGGCCTTGAGCACCGCGAAGCCGGGAAGATTCTGCGACGCCATGGTGACGAGATAGAGCGGCAGGCCGAGGCCGACGATGACCGGCCAGTTGAAGCTGGGCGTCGTCCAGACCGGCTGGGTGATGGCGAACGAGCAGCAGCCGGCATCGAAGGCGCCCGCCATGGCCGCAAGCACGAGGCCGGCAACGACGACGACCGGCACGGCGAAGAACGGCTGCCACACGCGCAAGCCGAAGAAGATGATGATGAGCGGCAGGACCTGCCAGGGCAATTCGATGGCCGCACCCGGCACACCCATCGAATAGCGCAGCAATATGCCCGCCAGCATGCCGGCGGCGATCGAGGCCGGGATCTTCTCGATGGCGCGCGCCACTGGTTTGAACAGGGCGGTCACGCACATGAGGACACCCGCCGCGAGGAAGGCGCCGATGGCGCTGCGATAATCGATGCCGGCGCCGGCGCTGGTGGCGATGAGGGCAGCCCCCGGCGTCGACCAGGCGGTGATGATCGGCATCTTGTAGCGCCAGCTCAGGATGAGGGTGGTGATCGCCTGGCCGATGCACAAAGCGGCGGCCCAGGAGGCTTTCTCCGCCGGACTGGCGCCGACCGCGTCGGCCGCTTCCATGATGAGCAGGATCGTCGAGGCAAAGCCCACCACGACTGCGGTGAGCGCCGCGGAGGTCAGGCTGAACCAGCCCTTGGCGGAGGTGCCGCTCATGGTGCTCGTGGCATCGCTCATGAAATCGGGATTCCGGGTTCGTATTTTTCCTGGCGCAGGATCAGCGTCGTCTTGACGCTGTCGACATTGGCCGCGGCGGTCAGGTCCTTGATGATGAAGTCCTGCATCGCATGCAGGTTGGGGCCGACGCATTTCAGCATGAAGTCGGCCTCGCCCGAGACCGCATAGCATTCGCGCACCAGGGGCCAGCGCTTGACCCGCTCGATGAACTGGGTGAGTTCGCTCTCCGCCTGGCTCTTGAGCCCCACCATGGCGAAGACCATGATCTCGAAACCGAGCTTCTCGGCATTGAGCATGGCCCGGTAGCCGGCAATATAGCCCGCCTCTTCCAGCGCCCGGACCCGGCGCAGGCAAGGTGGCGGCGAAAGCCCCACTTTTTCGGCGAGTTCCACATTGGTGATGCGGCCATTGTCCTGGAGGGTCCTGAGAATCCTCCAGTCGATGGCGTCAAGCTGCCCCGTGACGGTCATGGGGGCGCACTATAGCAATAAAATTTCAAGAATGCGCAAGAGACATTGCACTTACGCCAAGCTATGCACAACTGATAGTCAAAGGGTTGAGAATGCCCCTAAATAAGCTATGCTGTACCGTCATATCACCAGAGCGCTTTCTGCTGAAACTGCCCGACTTTGGCGGTAGGGAAGCGCTCCAGACTATATATAACCCGTGTCTCTGTCCGAGGCGGATCATGGTGGTCTGCGAAGGGCGAGTTCTGAGGAGTGAGCCATGACTGACCGTCATGCCCGTGTCGTGATCCTGGGGTCAGGCCCGGCTGGATATACGGCCGCCATCTATGCGGCCCGCGCCATGCTGAAACCCCTGATGATCCAGGGCATCCAGCCCGGTGGGCAGATGACGATCACCACGGATGTCGAGAATTATCCGGGCTTCGCCGATGTCATCCAGGGCCCCTGGCTGATGCAGCAGATGGAGGCCCAGGCGCGCCATGTCGGCACCGAGATCATCTCCGACCACATTGTCGAGGTCAGGCTCAAGCAGCGCCCCTTCTGGCTCAAGGGTGATTCGGGTCAGGTCTATACCGCCGACGCGCTGATCATCGCGACCGGCGCCCAGGCGAAATGGCTGGGCCTTCCCTCCGAGCACCGCTTCCAGGGTTTCGGCGTCTCGGCCTGCGCCACCTGCGACGGCTTCTTTTATCGCGACAAGAAGGTGGTCGTGGTGGGCGGCGGCAATACCGCCGTCGAGGAAGCTCTGTTCCTCACCAATTTCGCGAGCGAGGTCACCGTGGTGCACCGCCGCGACCATTTTCGCGCCGAGAAGATCCTGCAGAACCGGCTCTTCGCCCATCCGAAGATCAAGGTTGTCTGGGATTCGATCCTCGAAGAAGTCGAAGGAGCCGACGATCCCAAGGGCGTCACCGGTGCCAAGATCCGAAATCTGAAAACCGGAGCGGTGCAGACGCTCGCCGTCGACGGCGTGTTCATCGCCATTGGCCACAAGCCCTCGACCGAGCTCTTCGTCAATCAGCTGCCGCTCAATGCGTCGGGCTACATCATCACTGACGGCCGCTCGACCGCGACCGCCATTCCGGGCGTCTATGCGGCGGGCGATGTGACCGACGACATTTACCGACAAGCCGTAACTGCCGCCGGCATGGGCTGCATGGCGGCACTCGAGGTGGAAAAATGGCTCGCCGCGCAAGAACACATAAGGGAAGCGGCCGAGTAGGGACAACAGCATTGCGGGGATAGGCAATGCAAACAGAAGAAACAGCATTGCTATGGATTGGGATAAACTCAGGATTTTTCACGCCGTCGCGGAGGCGGGGTCCTTCACTCATGCGGGCCACGATCTAGGCCTTTCGCAGTCGGCGGTGAGCCGGCAGATCAGCTCGCTGGAGCAGGATCTGAACGTGGCGCTGTTCCACCGTCATGCCAGGGGCCTCATCCTCACCGAGCAGGGCGAGGTTCTCTATCGCACCGCCCATGACGTTTTCGCCAAGCTCGCCGCGGCGCAGACGCGTCTCATGGATTCGAAGGACAAGCCGACCGGCGAGTTGCGCATCACCACGACGGTGGGCCTGGGCTCGGTATGGCTCACACCGCATCTCACCGAATTCACTGATCTCTATCCGCAGATCCAGGTGACCTTGATGCTCGATGATCGCGAGCTCGATCTGGCGATGCGCGAGGCCGACGTAGCGATCAGGCTCAGGCGCCCGGTGCAGCCCGATCTCATTCAGCGCAAGCTCTTCACCGTGCATCACCACATCTATGCCGCGCCCGAATACATCAAGAAGTTCGGCTTGCCGAAGTCGGTCGATGATCTCGACAGCCACCGCATCGTGACCTTCGGCCAGGCGCCGAGCTATCTCACCTCGATCAACTGGCTGGAGACGGCGGGCCGCGCCGACGGCGACATCAGGCGGCCGTTCCTGCGCGTCAACAACGCCTATGGCTTGCGACGCGTCGTCGAAGCCGGCGTCGGCATCGCGTCCCTCGCCGATTACATCGTCGGCAACAAATCGAGCCTGGTGCAGGTCAACCTACCGGTCGAGACGCCGCAATTCGACACCTATTTCGTCTATCCGGAAGAGCTCAAGGATTCGAAGCGCGTCACCGTCTTCCGCGACTTCCTGGTGGCGAAGGCGAAGGAGTGGAGCTTCTAGCTTTCAATGGAGCTTCCGATCCCCCTGCGCCAGGCCGTCGACCAAGCGCTCGAGGGTGTGGCGCTCGCCGAACTGACGCAAGCGGCCACGATCTTGTCGGAACGCTATCGCGGCGAGACGCGCGACGGTGCGCTCCATCTTTCCGGCGATCTCGCCGCCAAGGCTTATCTGGCAACGCGGCTTCCCGCCACTTACGCGGCTGTCCGCGATGCGATGGCGAAGCTCGCCGATCTCAGGCCGGACTTTCAGCCGAAAAGTCTGCTCGATGCGGGCTCGGGACCGGGCACGGTCCTCTGGGCGGCAGCCGATTGCTGGCCTGACCTTGCAGACGCAATACTGCTCGAAAGCTCGGGCGCCATTCGCAAATGGGGAGAAACTCTCGCGGCTTCGGCTTCCGTCAAACAGGTCAAATGGCAATCCGCCGACATCCTGCGCGAGCTCCCGATCGAAGGCTCACGCGATCTCGTCTGCCTCGCCTATGTCTTGAGCGAATTGCCGGCCGACCGGCGGGACAAGCTGGTCGACGATCTCTGGTCGCTGACCGCCGATACGCTGCTCATCGTCGAGCCCGGCACGCCGAAAGGATGGGAGCGCATCCTCGCCGCCCGCAAGCGGCTGATCGGGCATGGCGCCCACATCATCGCCCCCTGCCCGCATCGCCAAGCTTGTCCGGTCGAGCCGCCCGACTGGTGCCATTTCGCGCGCCGCGTGGCCCGCTCGCGCCTGCATCGTCTGGCGAAAGGCGGCGATGTGCCCTGGGAAGACGAGAAATTCATCTATCTCGCCGCTTCCCGCCATGAGGGCCAGGCGGCCAAGGCGCGCATCCTGGCGCCACCCCGGACCGGTAAGGGCCATCTCGATCTCAAGCTCTGTTGCGCCGACGGCACGCTCAGCGAGCGCACCGTCAGCAAGCGCGACGGCGCCCTGTTCAAGCAGGCGCGCCGTTGCGATTGGGGCGATACGATCTAGCCATCACCCGGCCCTGCCCTTGAACAGGCGCCGCACGCTGACGAAGAGCAGCGGCACGAAGAAAATGCCGAGCACGGTCGCGGCGATCATGCCGCCCATCACGCCGATGCCGATCGAGTTCTGCGCCCCTGAGCCCGCACCACTGGCGATGGCGAGCGGTGTCACGCCGAGGATGAAGGCGAAGGAGGTCATGAGGATGGGTCTGAGGCGCTGGCGCGCCGCCTCGAGTGTCGCCTCGATGAGCCCCATGCCCGAGGCCTGCTTCTCGATGGCGAATTCCACGATCAGGATGGCGTTCTTGGCGGCAAGGCCGATGGTGGTCAGAAGCCCGACCTTGAAATAGACATCGTTGGTCTGGCCGAAAGTGGTCGCCGCCACCAGCGCGCCGAATATGCCGATCGGCACCGACAGCATGACCGCGAGCGGTATGGACCAGCTTTCATAGAGGGCCGCGAGGCACAGGAAGACGACGAGCGCCGAGATGGCATAGAGGGCGGGCGCCTGGTTGCCGGAAAGCCGCTCCTGATGCGAAAGCCCGGTCCATTCATGGACATATCCCGCCGGCAGCTGGCTGACCAGCCGGTCGATCTCGTCCATCGCCACGCCGGAACTGACGCCCGGCGCCGCCTGGCCCAGGATCTCGACCGCCGCCGAGCCATTGTAACGCTCGAGCCGCGGCGACCCGTAGGACCAGTGGCTCGCGGCGAAGGACGAGAACGGCACCATCGTCCCCTCGCTGTTGCGCACCTGCCAGCGATCGAGATCGTCCGGCTGCATGCGGAAATCGGCCGCGCCCTGCACATAGACGGGCTTCACCCGGCCCCGGTCGATGAAGTCGTTCACATAGTCGCTGCCCCAGGCGATGCTCAGCGTGGCGTTGATCTCGGCCAGGCTGACGCCTAGGGCGCTCGCTTTCTCCTGGTCGATATCGACGGAGAATTGCGGCTCGTCCTCCTGGCCGTTGGGCCGCGTATTGGCGAGAAGCGGCGAGGCACTGGCCTTCGCCAGCAATTGATTGCGCGTCTGCATCAGGGCAGCGTGGCCGGCGCCGCTCACATCCTGCAGAAAGAAGTCGAAACCGCTCGATGTGCCGAAACCCTGGATGGCGGGCGGCGCGAATGTGAATATGCGGGCATCCCTGACGGCGGCGAGTGCCTGCATGGCGCGCCCGGCGACGGCGCGCGCCGACAAGGCAGGGGCGGTGCGGGCAGCGAAATCCTTGAGCCTGACGAAGGCCAAGCCGACATTCTGGCCGGAGCCGCCGAAGCCGAATCCGGCCACACTGAGGACGCCGTCGACCGCGTCCTTCTCGCCATTGAGGAAATGGTTCGTCACCTCATCGAGCGCGCGCAATGTCCGGTCCTGGGTCGCGCCCACCGGCAACTGCACGCTCGCCAGCAAGATGCCCTGGTCCTCCTCCGGCAGAAACGAGCTCGGCAGCCGCGAGAACAGCCAGCCCATGGCGATGGCTATGGCGATGAAGACGATGAGGAAACGCTTGGCGCGGGTGATGATGCCGCCGACGGCGCCACTATAGGCGGCGGTGCTGCGGTCGAAGCCGCGATTGAACCAGCCGAACGGTCCCTTTTGCGTCGCATGGTCCTTGGGTTTGCGCAAAATGGTGGCGCAAAGCGCCGGTGTCAGGATGAGAGCGACGGCGACCGAAAGCGCCATGGCCGAAACGATGGTGACCGAGAACTGGCGGTAGATGATGCCGGTCGAGCCGCCGAAGAACGCCATCGGCACGAACACCGCCGACAGCACCGTGGCGATGCCGATGAGGGCGCCGGTGATCTCCTGCATCGATTTGAGTGTCGCCTCCCTGGGCGACAGGTTCTCTTCCTGCATCACGCGCTCGACATTCTCGACCACGACGATGGCGTCATCGACGAGGAGACCGATCGCCAGCACCATGGCGAACATGGTCAGCGTGTTGATGGAATAGCCGAAGGCGGCCAGGATCCCGAAGGTGCCGAGCAACACGGCCGGCACCGCCAGCGTCGGGATCAGCGTGGCACGGAAGTTCTGCAGGAAGACGAACATCACGATGAAGACGAGCGCGATCGCTTCCGCCAGCGTCTTGACCACCTCTTCGATCGACAGCCGCACGAAAGGCGTCGTGTCGTAAGGATAGACGACCTCGATGCCGGGCGGGAAAGTCGAGGCGAGGCGCGTGATGGTCGCCTGCACGGCTTCCGACGTGGTGATCGCATTGGCACCCGTCGCCAGGTTGACGGCAAGGCCGGCGGCCGGCTTGCCGTTGTAGCTGGACGAGGTCGTGTAGCTTGTGGCGCCGAGCTCGACGGTCGCGACATCGATGAGGCGCACGAGCGATCCTTCGGGCGAGCTCTTGAGGATGATGTCGCGGAACTGCTCGGGCGTCTGCAGCCGGCTTCGCGCCGTCACCGTGGCGGTGAGCTGCTGGCCCTTGCGGGCCGGCAGGCCGCCGAGCTGGCCGGCCGACACTTGCGTGTTCTGCGCAGCGATCGCCACCGAGACGTCGCTTGGCGTCAGCGCGTATTTGGCGAGCTTGTCGGGGTCGAGCCAGATGCGCATGGCATAGCCCGAGCCGAAAAGCTGCGTCGTGCCGACCCCTTCCACGCGCCTGAGCACGTCATTGAGGGTGCTGTCGACATAGTCCGCGATATCGGTCGACGACATCCTGCCATCGGTCGAGACGAAGGCCGCGACCAGGAGGAAGCCGGTCGATGATTTGGCGACGCTGATGCCGGTGCTTTGCACGATGGCCGGCAATTGCCTTGTGACGAGCTGCAGCTTGTTCTGCACCTGCATCTGGGCGATGTCGGGATCAGCGGCGCTGGTGAAGGTGAGCGTGACGCTGGCCTGGCCGGTCGATGTCGACGTGGCGGTCATATAGTCGAGATTGTCGATGCCGGTCATGCCTTGCTCGATCACCTTGGTGACCGAGTTCTCGACCGTCTGCGCATCGGCTCCGGGATAGCTGGCGCTGACGCTGACGGTGGTCGGCGCGATCTGGGGATATTGCGAGACCGGCAAGGTCATGAGCGCCAGAAGCCCGGCCAGCATCGTCACGATGGCGATGACCCAGGCGAAGATGGGGCGGGCAACGAAGAAGGCCGACATCGCGATGCCGCCTCAGTCCTTGGTCGGGCTGCCGGGTACCGGCGCCTCGTCATTGCCGGCGAATTTCGATGGCGTGGGCAGGGCTCCTTGCTTGCGTTCCTGGATCTCGCCGGTGGCCTCGTCGATCACGACCTCGACCGCGGTCGCGTCCTGGCCGATTCGGACCAGGTGGTTCCCCTCGACGATGACCTGAACGCCGTCGTCGAGACCCTGGTCGACGATCCAGTTGTTGCCGACGCTGCCGCGCACCACAAGGATGCGTTCCTCCACCTTGCCCTCCTGATTGACGATGAGCGCCGTCGCATCGCCTTTCGAATTGTGGGTGACGGCGCGCTGCGGCACCAGGTAGCTGTTCTCCCTGATGGCCGCCTCGATGACGGCGCGCACATACATGCCGGGAAGCAGGAGCCGGTCGGGATTGGGAAACTGGGCCCTCAGGATGAAAGTCCCGGTAGCTTGCTCGACATTGTATTCGTGAAACTCCATCCTGCCGGTCTCGGCATAGGTGGTGCCGTTCTCGAGCTTGAGCCTTACCTTTATGTCGGGCCCTGTGATTTTCACCCGGCCTTCCGCTATCTCCTGGCGAATGTCGAGCAGCCTGGTGCTCGATTCGGTGACATCGACATTGATCGGGTCGAGCGCGCGAATGACCGTGAGCGCGGTCTCCTGATCGGCCGTCACGAGCGCACCCTGGGTGAGCGAGGACTGACCGATCCGCCCGGAGATCGGCGCGGTGATTCTGGTAAAATTGAGATTGATCCGCGCGCTCTCGACGGCCGCGACGGCCGCGGCGACATCGGCCTGCACTTGCTTCAGCGAGGCGAGCGCATCGTCGAGCTCCTGCTGGCTGACGACCCGTTGCTTGAACAACGTCTGTATGCGGTCGACCTTGGCCTGGGCGGCCGGCAGAGCCGCTTCCGCCCTTTGCTGGCTGGCGACCGCGGCATCGAGGGCCGCCTGATAGCTCGCCGGTTCGATCTGATAGAGGGCATCGCCGGCCTTGATCTCGGTGCCTTCCCGGAACAGCCTTTCCCTGATGATGCCGGCGACTTGCGGGCGCACTTCGGCGATGAGCGAGGCGCCGGTACGGCCAGGCAGTTCGGCGGTGACGGCGACCGATTGCGGATGCAGGGTCACGACGCCGACCTCGGGGCGGCTCGGCGCGGGCGGCGTCTTGCCGGCCTGCTCCTCCTCGCCGCAGCCGGCGAGCAGGAAGAGCGCCAGAAGCATGCCGGCTCGGGCATATGCAGGATCTCCAGCCCGTGCTGTCACGAGACTCGGCATGATGGACATTACTCGACAACCCCTTGCAAGGACGGGAAAGCGCATTCTTCGATCCAAGGTACTATCGTCGTTCCATTTGCAAAAGGCTTTTCAGCTACGCGGGTCCTTGCACCCAGGGCAGGTTTTACCGGGGAGGGCCTCGCCACGGCGCCGCACCCTTGCCGGTTGAGAGGGCATTGATTGCGCCGCGAAAAAGGGGAAGTCTGGCGTTCATTCAGGACACAAGGAGAATCCCATGTCGGGGCTTACACTGCCTGTCGCGCAAGCCATCGTCGCCGAAGCCGTCTCTCTTGCCCGGAAACTCGATCTGAAACCGCTGGCCATTGTCGTGCTCGATGATCGTGGTGCGGTAAAAGCTGCTGCGACTGAAGATGGAACGTCGTTGCGGCGTTACGACGTTGCTCACGGCAAGGCCCACGGCGCTCTGGCTCTCGGATTGGGCTCGCGTTCGATCGGCAAGAGAGCCAGGGAGCAACCCTCCTTCGTCGCCGCGGTGAGCCATGTCGTCGGCGGAGCGCTGGTGCCTGTGCCAGGCGGTGTCCTCTTGAAGAATCGGGAAGGACGCTTGCTCGGCTCGGTGGGCGCATCGGGTGACACGTCCGACAATGACGAACGCGTCGTCCTCGGCGGAATTGAAGCCGTGGGCCTTGTCGGCGATCCCGGCGCGGACTGAGGACAATCCGCCCACGGCGCTCTACTCCGCACCCCTGTATCCGGCAAGCCAGCGGGCAGTGCGCAGCAATCGCGCGTCATCGCCTCTGGCGGCGACCAGTTGCACACCGAGAGGCAGGCCGCTTGCGCCCTTGAGCAGCGGCAGGGATATTGCCGGCACACCGGTCAGCGTCCAGAGGGTGCAGAATATCGGACTTCCCGTGGCCTCGAGCCCGCGCGGCGCGGTGCCTGTGGTCGCCGGCGTAAAAATGGCGTCGTAGTCGGCGAAGATCTGCTGGAGGCTTTGATAGAAACGGCGTGCCTGCTCGAGCGCCAGGTTATAATCGACGGCAAGGCGTTTCTGGCCATCCTCGATCATATTACGCAACGTCGGGCTGAGCTGGTCGCGGCCGCGCTCATATTCGCGAGCGAAGCTCTTGGCGAGATCGGACAGCATGATCACGCTGTGGCAATCGATGGCCTTGTCGAACGAATCCGGCAGCGCGACCTCCGTTACATGGCTGCCGAGTGTTTGAGCAAATTGGCTGAATGCCTCTTGGGTTTCCGCGGCCGCTTTCGGCCATGCCGGCGTTTTGACGAAAGCGATGCGTGGCGGCGTCGGCGGCTTCTGGGCAAGGATATCGCTCAGAGCCGCGCGCGCATAGGGGATCTGGCTCGGATCGCGTCCGTCGAAGACCATCAGTTGATCGGCGATGAGAGCGAGGTCCTCGATGGTGCGGGCGAACATGCCGATCGAATCGAGCGGCGCGGACTGCGCCAGCGCACCATATAGCGAAATCAGCCCGCGCGTCGGCTTGTAGCCATAGACGCCGCAATAGGCGGCAGGCCTGATGACCGAGCCGTTGGTTTGGGAGCCGATCGCAAGCGGAACCATTTCTCCGGCGACGGCGGCGGCGGAGCCACTCGAAGAGCCGCCGGGCGTATGATCAGGATCGTGGGGATTGCGTGTCTTGCCTGGGGAATAGACCGCGAGCTCGGTCGTTACGGTTTTGCCCATGATCACGGCCCCTGCCCCGCGCAGCAACGCGACCGCGGTCGCGTCTTCCGTCGGCCTGCGCCCGGCGTGAAGAACGGTACCGTTCTCGGTCGGCATGTCTCTTGTGTCAAAAATGTCTTTGATGCCCACCGGTATGCCGTGAAGCGCGCCGAGGGGCACCTTGGCCTGGCGCCGGCGATCGGCGTCGCGCGCCTGCTCGAGCGCATAGGCGGGATCGAAAAAGGACCAGGCGCGAACCTTGTCCTCGAGCTTCACGATCCTGTCGATACACTGCTGAACCAGATCGACGGACGTCAGTTTGCCCGCGCGGATCGCGGTTGCCGCCTCGCTGGCGCTGAGAGTTGCAGGCATTGTTATCGTTCTCCTCGCGGCAGCAGCTAAGCGCCGCCCTTCTCCATCCCCTCGCCCAAGAGGCTCTCCCGCACGACCTCCAGCTTGTTCGCCAGGTGCTGCTTGAGAATCGCGCTCAATCGAGCCCCGTCGCGAGCGGTGAGCGCGGCAAGGATTTGCTCATGCTCCTCGACCGCTTTCGCCCAGCGCACCTGCGACAGGTTGGCGAGGTAGCGGGCATGGCGAACACGCCCGGCGAGCGCGCGATGAACATTGCACAGGGTTTGGTTGCGGGCAGCCCTCAGGATCTTGCCGTGTATTTCCTGATTGACCTTGAAATAGGCGGACCGGTTCGAGCGCGTGTAATCGAGGACCATTTGCGAGTGCAGAAGCCGAATTTCGGCGATTTCCTCGTCGGTGGCATGTTGACAGGCGAGCTCGCCGGCCAAAGCCTCGAGCTGTCCCATCACCGGGAACATTTCTTCGATGTCGTCCAGAGTCAATCTTGCGACGGTGGCGCCCCGGTTCGGCAGAAGATCGACAAGGCCTTCGGAGCCCAGCACCTTCAGCGCTTCCCGGAGCGGTGTACGCGAGACGCCGAAACGCAGGCACAGCACCTTCTCAGGTACCCGCGTCCCAGGCGGCAATTCGCCCTCGCTGATCATGTCCCGCAGCTTTTCGATGATCTCATCGTGCAAGGCGCGCCGCTGGATGGCACCTGAGGAAGGCAAAGACGGTTTAGGCAAATTCATTCGCGATCCTCTCTCCACAGCTTCCATCGCTTGTTTCGTCTCCTCGCCAGCTTTCAGGGATCATCGCCGATTCGGGCCGCGACTTCAATTTTGAATGCATAATTCATTTGCAATGATGACTACAGAGGGACTACGAATAAATGCCAGTAAAATCAATAAGTAATGAGTTTAACTTGTTGAAATGACAAGTGCATGTATTATTCAAATTGAAAAGGATAGCGTGGATGTCTTACCGCGCCGGTCGGCACTTCCTCCAAATTCCAGGTCCGACCAATGTTCCGGACCGGGTCCTGCGCGCCGTCGATCGGGCCGTCATCGATCATCGTGGACCTGAATTCGCCAAGCTCGGGGCCGCCGTCCTCGAGGGGCTGAAGGCGATTTTCAAGACGTCGGGCCCGGTCGTGATCTACCCGGCGTCCGGCACGGGCGCGTGGGAGGCTGCCCTGGTCAACACGCTTTCGCCCGGCGACAAGGTGCTGATGTTCGAAACCGGCCATTTCGCGGCACTCTGGCGGCAATTGGCCGAGCGGCTGTCGCTCACCGTCGACTTCATTCCGGGTGACTGGCGGCATGGTGTGCCCGCCGTGCAGCTGGAAGCGCGGCTCGCGGAAGACAAACGCCACGAGATCAAAGCCGTTTGTTGCGTTCACAACGAAACATCGACCGGTGTCACATCCGATATCCCGGCGGTTCGCCAGGCGATGGACGCCGCCCACCATCCCGCCCTCCTCCTGGTCGACACTGTCTCGTCACTCGCCTCGATGGATTATCGGCATGACGAATGGGGCGTCGACGTGACGGTGGCCGGGTCCCAGAAGGGCCTGATGCTTCCACCAGGCCTCAGCTTCAATGCGATCAGCGGCAAGGCGCTGACGGCTTCGCAATCCGCGGCATTGCCGCGATCTTATTGGCGCTGGGATGAGATGCTCAGCCCCAACCAGTCGGGTTTCTTTCCCTATACACCGGCAACCAACCTCCTCTATGGGCTCAGGGAAGCGCTCGCAATTCTTCAGGAAGAGGGTCTGGAGAACATTTTCGCCCGCCACACCGCCCATGCGCGCGCCACCCGCTCGGCCGTGCGGGCCTGGGGCCTGGACATCCTCTGCGTCAACCCTGCGGAATATTCGAGCTCGCTTACCGCAGTCGTCATGCCTGGCGGTCACGATGCCGATGCGTTTCGCCGGATCGTCCTCGATCGTTTTGACATGTCGCTCGGCGCCGGACTTGGCAAGCTGAAAGGTTCGGTATTTCGGATCGGCCATCTCGGAAGCTTCAACGATCTGATGCTGGCCGGCACGTTGAGCGGCGTTGAAATGGGACTGGCGCTGGCGGGAGTGCCTTATTGCCGCGGCGGTGTTCAGGCCGCTCTCGACAGCCTGTGCAATTTGAAAACAGCCGACGAGGTGAAAGTGGCCTGAATATCGGCCGTTCTTGAAAACAAGCAGAATCCAAGACCTGCCTTCGCGGAGTCCTGGACATGAAGTACAACAACAGGAGGAGACAATGGCTTATCTGAACTGGTTTGGCACAGCTGTCTTCGGGGCATTGGCTCTGGGGACGGTCACCGCAGGCGCCGCGGACGTAAAAGAAATCAATTTCGTCGAGGCGGTGCACAACCTCGGTTACATCAATCTCTATGTCGGCCAGCATGCTGGCATTTTTGAGAAGAACGGCCTGAAGCTCAATCTGTCGGCAGCGGGGGGCGACACGCAGGCCTTCGCTGCCGTGCTCGGCAAGAGCTCGCCCTTCGCCATCGGCGACGCCACGATGGTTCAGATGTCGCGCGAGGCCGGGGGACCTGGCATTGTCGTCGGCACTGTCGTGCAGCGGGCCCACTATTTCGGCGTTTCGAAGAACCTGCCCGTCTTGACGGACCCGAAGCAATTCAAGGGACTGACGGTCGTGACGTCGCCCGAGCCCAACACCAACTTCAGCGTCACCAAGAAGCTTCTGCTCGATAATGGCCTGAAGCCGAAAGAAGACACCAAGATCCTCGAAGTCAACCCGGGTACGGAAATCGGGGCCATGCTGGCGGGCCAGGCCGACATTGCGGTCGCCTATCAGCCGAGTGTTGCGGCGGCGGAATCGCAGGGCGCGAAAGTGGTGTTCGACTTCGCCAACTATGTCGGCCCGTTCTGCAATACCGGCATCATGGTCCTGCCTGAATATGCCAAGGAAAATCCCGACATTGTAGCGGCTTTGGTAAAGTCGTTCGAGGAGGCCGGGCGCCTCGTCTATTCCGATCCGGCCTATGCGAAGAAAGTGGCGCGCCTGGAATTTCCCGATCTGCCGGGGGACGTCGTCGACAAGGCGATCGACGCGGAGATCAAGTATCAGATTCCGGCCGCGACCGTGGTGACGCAGGCCGACGCCTGGAACAAGCTCATGGAGATGCAGAAGTTTCTCGGCAACGTGAAATACTCGATTCCGATGGAGCAGGTCATCGACAATTCCTTCGCCGAGAAGGCCGTGAAAGAGGCCGAAGACGTGAAGGCGCCGCAATAGCCGCCGCGCAACACCTAGAGCCAGGGTGTCGGCATGAATCGGATAACAGCAAACCGGCCGGCAGCGGATTTTCCCGATCCGCCGCTGGTCGTGTCCAATCTTCGAAAGATCTTCGGCGAGGAGACGGATGCTCCGATCGAGGTGATCGCCGATCTGTCCTTGACCCTCGGGCAAGGCGAGATCGTCAGCATCGTGGGACCATCCGGTTGCGGCAAAAGCACACTGCTCAATCTTCTTTGCGGGCTGTTGCCATGCACCGCCGGTGAGGTTCTATGGTATGGCGGCGCCAGCATCGGAATGCCCGAGCGTGTCGGATACATGTTGCAGAAGGATCTGCTGCTGCCCTGGAGGACGGCGCTGAGAAACGTGACGCTCGGCCTCGAGATCCACAAAATGCCGATCAAGGAAAGGACCGAGAAGGCGCGCAAGCTGCTCGACATGATCGGTCTCACCGGCTTCCACGACTACTATCCTTCCGCACTTTCCGGCGGCATGCGGCAGCGCGCGGCGCTGGCACGCACGCTCGCCAACGAGCCTGAGGTCCTGCTGCTCGACGAGCCCTTCGCCGCGCTCGATTTCCAGACCAAGCTCATCCTCGAAAACGACATGGCGCACCTGGTGCGCAGCCAGCGCCGGTCGCTCCTTCTCATCACCCATGATGTCGAGGAGGCGGTCTCCTTGTCCGATCGTGTCATCGTGCTGACGCACAGGCCGGCGCGCATCCGAGCCATCCACGAGATCGACATCGATGTCGACCGCACCGACATGATGGCGGCGCGCGAGTCGCCGAAGTTCAACCAGTATGTGCGCTCGATCTGGAGCGAGCTGGAGGTTCGGCACAACGCATGAGCACCAGCCAACAGCACCTTGCCCGGAAGCCCAAGGCCGATCCGCCCACCGTCGCGGCGGCCGCTTCCGTCACGCACCGCGGCGGCATTAGGTTCCGCGCCCTGCGGCGCAATGCGCTGGTGTTCGCCTGCCAGATTTCGGTGCTTGCCGTCTTGCTCTTCGCTTGGGAGTTGGCTACCCGGCAATCGGCGCTCAACGCGTTCCTGTTCGGCTCACCGAGCGCCGTCTGGGGCTTTCTTGTTCAAATGTGGAAGGACGGCAGCCTCCTGACAGACACCAGGGTGACCGCCATGGAGACATTGCTCGGCTTCGTCATCGGCAATGTCCTGGGCACGCTGATCGGGCTCGCTCTATGGTACTCGCGCTTCGTGTCCCAGGTCGTGCAGCCTTTCATCGTGGCGCTCGGATCGATCCCGATCATCGCACTTGCTCCCATTTGCATCATCTGGTTCGGCACCGGCCTCGCCTCGAAAGTCGCGATGGCGACTCTCTCGGTAGTCGTCGTCGCGCTGATCACCGCCTACAAGGGAGCCCTGAGTGTCGATATCGACCAGATCAATCTGATGCGGACATTGGGCGCATCGAAGCGGCACATATTTCGCAAGCTGATCGTACCGGCCTCCCTTGGCGACATATTCGCCGGCCTGAAGCTCACTGTCGGTTTCGCCTTGATCGGCGCGATCATCGGGGAATTCATGTCGTCGTCGGAAGGCTTGGGTCATGCGATCTTCAAAGCGGGCAGCCTCTACATCATTCCCAAGGTGTTCGCGGCACTCGTCGTCACGATCGCGTTGGCGCTCTGTCTCACCTATGTCGTCGGCAAGATCGAAAAGATTCTCACCCCTTGGCGTCCTCACTGATTGCCGGCACGTCCCGACGGTTCCTCAATAAAGGAGAAGATCGATGGCAGGACAGGTTATCCGGAAAGGCGATCTCAAATATGCGCTGGCGGCGACCGATTCCTTCGTCGCCGAAGTCGGTACCGACGAGATTTTCGAGGTCGAGACCGAGCTCAATATCGGCGGCCACCTGATTCACTCGCTCGATGAAAAGCTCAAGCCTTCCGACGTGACGCTGCCCTTCTGCAACCCGGCGACCGGGCCGATCCGTGTGCGCGGCGCCAAGCCCGGCGACATGCTGACGGTCGAGGTCATCGAGGTCGGTGTCCATGGGCTGGGCTTCACTGCTCTATGGCCGGGCATCGGCATCTTCCCCGACTGGGTCCGGCGCGAGGAATTCGGGATACAGAACCGCAACGTTCGGGTCGAAAAGGGGATCGTCCACTGGAGCGATACACTGAAGCTCGAAGCCAAGCCGATGATCGGCGTCATCGGCGTCGCCCCCGTCGCCGGCGGGGTGCTCACCATCGACAACGGAACCCATGGCGGCAATCTCGATATTCAAGAAGTGACGAACGGCAACAAGGTGATGTTCCCCATCTTCCAGGAAGGGGCCTATCTCTATTGCGGCGATGTCCACGCGCTGCAGGGCGATGCCGAGTGCAACGGCATGGGTGCCATTGAGATCCGCGGGCATCTGCGCCTCAGCCTCGGCTTGAGCCCCGCGCCCAAGCGCTTGATCTGGCCGCGCCTTGAAACCCCGACGCATATCTGCACGGTCGGCTGCGCCCGCCCGCTCGATGATGCCTTGAGGATTGCTTTCGAAGAGATGGTGTACTGGCTTGAAGAGAGTTACCGGATCCCGGCGCCCGAAGCTTATATGCTGCTCGGCCAGATCGCCGAGGCGCGCTGCACCCAGATGGTCAATCCGAAATACACATATGTCTGCAAGGTGGACAAACGCTATTTGCCCAAACGATAACCGTTCAACCGTGCCAGAAGGCGGGGACGAGCGAGAGCACCAAGAGGATCGCCATCGTCACGTTGAAGATGCGCAGGCGAGTCGGATTGCCGAGCCAGCGCCTGAGGCCCGAGCCGAACAGGATCCATGCCGAGCAGCCCGGCACCGCCATCGCCATGAAGAGGCCGGTGAGCAGCAGCACCGAGAAAGTGTAGGCGCTCGGTATCGAATAGGTGGTGATCGCGGTGACCGCCATGACCCAGGCTTTCGGGTTTACCCACTGAAAGGCGGCGGCCTGCAGGAAGGTCATCGGCCGGCTGCCCGCCTTGCCTTCACCGACCGTTTCCGTGGTCGCGATCTTCCAGGCGAGAAACAGCATGTAGGCGGCACCCGCATAGGCGAGCGCCATATAGAGCAGCGGATAGAGCTTGAAGATCTCGCCCAGCCCCATGCCCACGATGAGCGTCATGATGCCGAAGCCGAGCGTAATGCCGGCCATGTGGGGCACGGTGGCGCGAAAGCCGAAATTCACGCCCGAGGCGAGCAGCATCATCGTGTTGGGGCCTGGCGTGAAGGTCATCACGAAAGTGAAGATCATCAGCGCCCAGAAAAGTTCAAAGCTCATGCCGCAACACTGGCCATATTTTGCCTGGCCTGTCGAGCGGGCCCCTTGTGGTGCATGGCGATGTCGAGGAGAGCGATGCAAAATCAGAAGAGCGGCATGAAAGGCGAGAATCCGCCGCAATTTCCGACAAATGCGGCTAGCGCGAGCTAGATTGGACGCTTATCCAAGTTCGTCAGGACGCAACGCCATGCGAGTCCAGCATGACACCCATGAGATGTGTCAGCTTGTCTGACATAAGCGAATGGCGCATCCTCTCAGTCGTCGCATTCATTGGGAATGCACAAGCAGCGGAAGTTACTCCCTCCCCTTGTATCGCTCCGCTGATGTTTCCGGACCACCCTCACCCGGACCGGAAGCGTCCCTTCACCGGGACAAGCCCATATCTTGGCCGGACAGATTTCGTCCGGCCTTTCTTTTTCGGCAACGCTCTCACGCTCACATATAGAGCTTCTCGCTCTCGAGCCCCGTATAGAGGGAAGCGACGAACTCGCCATAGCCGTTGTAGATCTGCGTAGGAATACGCTCGCCGGTGCCCAACACTTGCTCGGAGGCCTGGCTCCAGCGCGGATGCGGCACCGCCGGATTCACATTGGCCCAGAAGCCATATTCGGAGGCTTGCAGCTGTTCCCACATGCCGATGGGCCGCTCCTTAACGAAGCTCACCTTGACGATCGACTTGATGGATTTGAAGCCGTATTTCCAGGGCAGGTGGATGCGGATCGGGGCACCCATGGATTTCGCCACCGGCTTGCCATAGGCGCCGGTGACCACGAAAGCGAGGTCGTGCATCGCTTCCGCCATCGTGAGGCCTTCGATATAGGGCCACGGCATGGTGCCGAAGAGGCCCGGCTGCTGGCCGGACGCCATCTCCGGATCGTTGAAGGTCTCGAAGCGCACATATTTGGCGTCCGTCTTCGGTTTCGCCAGCTCGACCAGCGACTTCAAAGGAAAGCCCGACCAGGGCACCACCATCGACCAGGCTTCGACACAGCGGTGGCGATAGATGCGCTCTTCGAGGACTACCTTCTTCAATAGATCGTCGATGCCGATGGTGAACGGCTTGTCGACCTCGCCGTCGACGGCGATCTCCCACGGCCGGATGCGCAGCTTCTCGGCCTCCGCGGCTATGCCCTTCGACGTGCCGAACTCGTAGAAATTATTGTAGTTGACGTTGTATTGCTCGTCCGTGATCGCCCGGCCGGCATCCTTATAGGCGGGATTGAGCTTGGCCGGATAAAGCCCCTGGGAAGGGTCCACGTCGGCCAGCGCGGGCATGCCGGCGCCGGCTAGCGCCGCACCGGCAAGGCCGGCAATGAGCGACCTGCGGTTCAGGAACACCGCTTGCGGCGTCACCTGGCTTTCCGGAATTTCCCAGCCGAGCTTGCGTTTGATCAACATCTTGCCAGTCCTTGGGTTGTGGCCGGAGGCTAGACCGCTCAACCGACCCGTGCAATTCACGCCCGATCACGCTCGCGAGAGGCGTTCACCAGGCGGCCGTCTACCCACTGATACGACATCGAGGCGCTTGGCGTTACACAGGAATTTCCGAAAATGCCGGGCGGGCCGCCAGCCGGGCGGCCTTTGCCGCCGCCGGCATCCTGCTCGTCCCGCCCGGTTTGATGCTCCGCGGTCATTACCCTGATTCCGAACCGGCCTGGGCCATTCATCGCCTCCGCGGCGCGCTCGGCGCTATCCTGCTGGACCAAGTTCCCGCTCGACCGTCCGTCGAGTCGGCAGTGTTGGAGGTCTGACACGCAGTCGGTGTTAGGAGCGACGATAAAGCGCGATAGCGACTGGATATGGAGTCATCGCGCTTTAGCGGCGCTCCTGGGAGATCATCTTCAAGGCGATGTCGAGACGCTGGATGGCACGCAACAGATAGGCCCGATCGATAAGATAGGCTTTGCGGCACTCCGTGCAGCGTGTGGTGAAATGGGTCATCGCCCAAGGGAAACTCTTGGCGGATGTCGCTCCGCAATGCGGACATGTGATCGTGATGGTCTCGGTATCTGCCATCGGGACAGCCCCTCTCCCGTTCTTCGTTACACCACCGCTGTTAATTGAACTTCGGTGGATCGTCAATTCGACTCGGCCTGTCCCGGTCCTTACTTGCTCTACTTTTTTCACGAAGCAAAGAGCAAGTTTCCGCTAGCATGTCGCACTTGTTTCAGTTTGTTTCAGCCTACAGATAATTAAGATGACGCAACGCACAATTGCGCAACTGCGTGCCCACGCAATCGAATGCTTGTTCAATCAATAAGATTACTTAGCGTCGCGAGGTGGCGCGATCGTTATTCCGACGAAGTCGGCCTTGCGGCTAGGAATGGTGGCGTAGAAAGAGGCCAGGCGCGGCTCGACTTGCTCGGACAAATTCGAACATTTCTGGACATCCTCCGTCAACCGATCATCGCGTTGCTGGGCGAGATTCTCGACCAGGACCTCATGCGCCGCGCGCAATTCCGCAAAGCCTGCGGACTGCGCCACCGCCTCGTCCCCGACAACAGCCCATATCTGCATTTGCGTCGAGCGGCCCGCCATGGCGACGCGACCAGCCGGAAGCACGGCGAGCTGCTGCGTTGCATCGCCGAGCTCACCGGCGATGACGACATCGAACTTGGCCCGCTTGCTCGCGGTCTCGGTGCGCGCCGCGATGTTGACGGTCTCCCCGACGGCGGAATAGTCGAAGCGCGTCTGCGAACCCATATTGCCGACGCAGGCCGGGCCTGAGCACATGCCGACACCGCATTCCAGCGGCCATCGCCCGCGCTCCTTCAAGATATCGGCGAAGGCCTCCTCGACATTAAGATCGGCGGTCGCCTTACGGATGCCGAGGCCGGCGAGTGCTGCGTGATACTGATGGTCGGTCTTGGTCAGAGGCGCATTCCAGAAGGCCATGATCGAATCGCCGATGAATTTGTCGATCGTGCCGCCTGTGGCGATGATGGCGCTGCTCCAGCGGTCGAGCAGCGTGTTGATGAGCGACACGAGATTGTCCGGCGGCAGGGTTTCGCTCAAGGATGTGAAACCGCGGATGTCGACGAACAGCACTGTGATGTCCTTCACCTCGCCGCCGAGCTCGAGCGAATCGGCGTTCTGCTCGATCTCGTGCAGGACATCGGGGGACACGAAATGCCCGAAGGCGTTGCGCAGCATGCGCCGGTCGCTGTCGATGACGAGGAGGCGGAAGGCGATCGTCGCCAAGAACGTCAGGGTCATGGCGAGGACCGGAAAGGTGGCATCGATCAGTATGCCGAGCGATCTGAAGGCGTAAGCCGAGGCGAAAGCGAGAAGCAGGACCATCACGCCGCCTGCGGCGGTGCCGAAGAGCGGAGAGCGGAACATGACGATGAGGATGAGCAGGACGCCAAGAAGGGCATAGGCCAGGAGCTCGGCGCCGCCCACCCATTGCGGGCGGATGAGGTAGCTGTTGCTCAATATCTGTTCCAGCACCTGGGCGTGGATGAGGACGCCGGGCACGGTTTCCCCGAGGCTCGTCGTGCGCACATCGAGAAGGCCTGCCGCCGAGGTGCCGACGAAGACGATGTGCCCGTTGATCAGCGGCGCCAGCGCCTCGCGCTCCTCTCCCGAGATCACCCGGTAGGCGGAGACATAGGTATCGGGCGAATTGCGCCGGTAGCGCACGGTGAAATTGGAGTCCTCCGCGACCGGCAATTCAAAGTCGCCGACCCTGATGGATTCTATCGCATCGTCCGTCGTTTCCGACGCGTTGACGATGATCGTGCTCGCCCCTTGCGCCACGCGCAGCGCCTCGAGCGCCAGTCCCGGATAGAAGTTCGTCCCATCGGTCCACAGCATGGGCACCTGCCGCGCGATGCCTTGTTCGCGGGCAAGGTCGAGATTGATCCCGCCGAAGCCCGCCGCCGCCGCTTCGAGCTTCTCGATATTGGCGGCAACACTTTGGATGAAGGGCGGTGCCTTGCTGGCATCTTCGCCCGTCTGGGCGAAGCCCGCGGTCCTGGACGGCGTCTTGCGGGCATTGCCGGGAGCATTGGAGAAGGCGAGCACCACTGGCCGGCCCTTGATCGCCGCGGCGAAGATTTCGTCATTGTCGGGAAATGTGGCGCTGATCTCCTCGCGCGCCGCAGGGCTCAGGCCGGCGACCAAGTCCGGATCCCCGGCGACGCGGCTCGGCGACAAGCGATCGGGCTCGGGGAAGACGATATCGAAGGCGATCGCCGCCGCCCCCAAGGTGCTCAATTCATCAACCAGCTTGCCCAGCTGTTTGCGCGACCACGGCCACTGCCCGAGCTTGCCGAGCGAGGCCTCATCGATGTCGATGATGCGGACCGGCAGCTCCTGGCGCTCGCGCGGCCATATGCGCTGCAGCTGATCGAAGCCTGCATTGCGCAGATATTGCAGGAGCGGCGGGTCATAGCCGCGCAAAAGCAAGAGACCGACAAGAACGGCAAGGCCAGTCGCCACCCCCGCCCAGGTCTTGCGCGCGCCTGCCCCTGTCACGGTCCGGGCCTACCGGTTTCGGGCCAACGGATGGAAATCACGTGATATCTAACTGCCCTCGTCGCCACCTGTCCGCTGGCCGCCGCGGCCCTGGCCACCACTGTTCTGTCCGCCCCCGAAGAAGTTCTGGAAAAGGGTCGCGACCGATCGGCAGGACGAGGTATCGACACGGAAGGGCCGTGCCAGCGCACCCTGGTTGGCGATATAGGGCAGGCTTCTGACCGCCCGGCCCTTGGCACGGCCGCCGAGTTCATCCACCGCTCCGCCGCCCGCCCGGCCGACGCCGCAATGGTCATCCACACTTTCGCACTGGCCATAGGCGCACAGATTGACCCGACCGGTATGCACCGCGACGAGCGTCGCCCGGCCGACGGAGAAGTCGAAGGCGGTACCGCGTATGCCGATGGTGGCGTTGGCCGTCTGGATGTCATAGGCATTCTTGGCGCTGTGCCCGCTGATGAAACGGAAGGTACCCCTGAGCGCGTCGACCGAGAATTTGCGGGCCCTTTTGCCACCACGCATGAGGAAACGGTCGATGACCAGCGTCGAATTCGGCCCGACGACGAGCTTGGTATCATCGATGAAGATGATCTGCACATTGCCGCCGCCAGTGACGACCCTGTCGTCTTCATAGATGGGGCTGCCCGCGGCGAGGGCACGGTTGCCGCCCGGGCCCGAAGCGGATGGCGATCCTGACTTGGCGAAAACTTTCCCAATTGGAGATGCCGCGTGAATAGGTGTCGTCAGGGCATAAAGACAAATAATACCAGCCCCCGCAAGTCGCCCAACATATGCCATCAAGTGATTCCCAGCTTGAACCCAGCGTAATTATCCTGCTTATACGTGTGAATTACGCAATACAATCCGCTTGTTAGTAGAAATGTGCGTAAACTCACATTGCCGTAAATTTGATCAACGTATCGTGCGTGGAACTCGGGGAGCATTCGATGAACAAGCCAGACGACATTGCCAGCTTGGTTCGCGCGGTCCGTGCGCGCGTGCCTATGGACGCAGCCCAAATGCTGACGAAGGAGAGCCCTGAGCGCATCGGGGCGGTTCTGGCCGAGCTGCCGCAGGCATTCGTCGACCGCATCAAGGCCTATCTGCCTCCGGAACTACAGTTGCAGGCCTCGGCCGCCCTGACGGAGGTCACCGAGAACACGGTCGGCGAGATGATGGACCCGGCGCTCGCCGTGCTTCCCGAAACCACGACCGTCGAAGAAGCGATCGCCTTTCTGCGACATCACGACACGCCTCAGCAGATCACCTACATCTACGTGACGGATGCGGAGGACAGGCTCATCGGCCTGACCGTGATCCGCGATTTGATCCTGGCGGCGCCCGGTCAGACGCTCAAAGAGGTGATGCTGCCCGAGCCCTTTGCGCTGACGACGGATATGGAGCTCACCGACGCCGTCAAGGCGGCGATCCATCGGCACTATCCCGTATACCCGGTGGTGGATCCCGACCGGCATGTGATCGGGGTGGTGCGCGGGTGGCGCCTGTTCGAGCGCCAGGCGATCGAGATCAGCGCGCAGTCAGGCCAGATGGTCGGTGTGGACAAGGAAGAGCGCCTCTATACGGGAATCTGGCGGGCCTTCAAGATGCGTCATCACTGGCTGCAGGTGAACCTGTTGACGGCGTTCCTGGCGGGCTTCGTGGTCAGCCTGTTCGAAGGCACCATTACCCAGATTGTCGTGTTGGCGGCCTTCCTGCCCATCCTCGCCGGTCAAAGCGGCAACACCGGATGCCAGGCGCTGGCCATCACGCTGCGCGGAATGACGCTCGGCGACATGGACGGCTACCCTGTGCGCAAGCTGATCACCAAGGAATTGATCCTGGGGGCGATGAATGGCTTGCTGACGGGCATCGTCGCCGGCGTCGCGATGTACTGGATGTCCGGCGGCGACAGCACCCATAACGCGCTCGTCCTCGGCCTCGTGATCCTGCTCGCCATGACCGGCGCCTGCATGGCCTCGGGACTTTTCGGGGTGCTGGTGCCGCTGATCCTGAAACGATTCGGCGCCGACCCTGCCACTGCCTCGAGCATCTTTCTCACCACCGGCACCGATATCGCCGGCATGGGACTTATGCTCTTCTTGGCGACGGTGCTCGTGCTTTAGAAAAGCGGCTCTCTCCCATTGCATCGCAACGGGAGAGAGGAAAATCCGGAGCATCGGCCCGAAAAGCTTGTGGCCGGGTTTAACCCCATAGGCGCTAAGATAAGGGTTGCGGTGCGGAATCGTCTGTGATTCCAACGTTGGATGACTCACGAATCACTGACGAACGCCGACTGGGATTGGACAGTCGAGCGGTTGGGTGGCGTGTCGCT
>JAKATG010000041.1:0-26500 GCA_021828105.1 Pseudomonadota bacterium | reverse complement strand
CGGTAACCTGCCTTGTTCTTGCGTCTGTGAACCAGCGACTGTTCGGTTGTGCGTGAGAACAGCGAAGATCCCAAGCTCCCCGACGGTTGTAGCCGGAGGGTGGACGGGCGACATCGCCGAGCGAGGGCCTGGCGGCCGCCAGGCCCCTCGCTACGTCGATCCTTGAACAGGATTCGACGACAGCTTCCAGATACAAGGGTGGTCGAGCTTGCGCGGGCCAGCAATCCGGCCCTTCGGATCATCGCCCGGGCTCATTCCGATGAGGAAGTCGACTATCTCACCAAGCTCGGCGCCGATGTGGTGATCATGGGAGAGCGCGAAATCGCCCATGGGATGATCGCCGCCCTCGATGTTCCCGCAGCGACCGGCGGAATCGAGCCTGATTTGCATTTTGAGCCCGGGCGGACTATCTCATGAGCCATGGATCAGGAAATCATCAAGCCCGAAGCCCAGCCGGCCCCCAGCTCCCATTCTATGGGCGTTTTCAACAGCTTCCTCTCGGCGGCGGGCGTCGTGCTCCTGTCGGTGACCAAGCTCGGCGCGGCTTTCGCCGCCATCATCTGGGCGCTGTCCCAGCTGTTGGGGTTGCCGGATATCGTCATGTATGTGCTGTTGGGGCTGGGCCTCATCCCGGTCATCTGGTCGACCATCTGGGTCGCCGGCCGCGCCTGGCATGTCGAGCAGCTGCTCGAGACCGGACGGGATGTCGACCGCCCGGTGTTCAAGGCCTTCCACTATTGGAAGAAGTCCTGAAGCCCTGAATGACCGAGGGCTTCCTGCTCGCTCAGCGCCTCGAAGCCGACAGCCTGTTTCTGGTGGACTGGCCGCTCTGCCAGGTACGGCTCATGGACGATGCGCGCTTTCCCTGGCTCATCCTCGTGCCGCGGCGGCCGGGACTGGAAGAGTGGACCGAGCTCGAGCCTGAAGATTCGGCGCTGCTCGCGCAAGAGATCGGCAGGGCTGCAGAGGCGCTTGCCCGGATGTTTACGCCAACCAAGCTCAATGTCGGGGCGCTTGGCAATATCGTGCGCCAGATGCATGTGCATGTCATCGCCCGCTTCGCGACCGATGCCGCCTGGCCTGGGCCCGTCTGGGGGCAGGGCTTGCGCATTCCTTATGAGGCCCTGCCAAGGGACCGGCTTTGCGCCGGTCTCTTGCCGCTTCTTAAATAGTCACGACGCGCTGTCGCAGACCTTGGCGATCTGCTCCTCGACCGCCTTGCGCACCTTGCCCTTGAAATCGACGTTCTTGGCGATGAGCTTGCCGATATCGCCTTCAGGCTCGATCCTGAAATCCGTCACGGCACAAGTTTTGTTGCTGACCTCGACCGCCACATCGAAGCTCTCGGCGAGTTTGACATGCACCTCTTCGCCGTCGTCGGTTTCGCATTCCACCGCAACGGTGGCCTCGATCTTCCGGCTCGCCGGCGACGTGCAGTAGTTGATCTTCTCGACCTTCACCAACTTGGTCTGGTCGATCTTGATCTTGACCTTGAACAGGCCGGCATCGACCTTCTGCTTGAGGCCCTTGCACAGCTTGGCCTTCTCGATGATCGGCTTGAGGATGTCGGCGACCTCGATATTCTCCGGACTGGCACAGTCGAACTTTTCTTCCGCCGAGGCGGGCTGAAACATTGCAAAGAACCCGAGACTTGCGGCGAGCATAATCGACGATGGTTTCATCTGGCAGTCCTTGTCATCCAACGAATGTCTTGCCCATCAATTGCGGGGAAATTCAGACAAGGCGTCATGGCTTTGGATGTCAGCATATGACAGCCGGCTGGGCCCCAAGTTTTTCTGGCCGCTGGCGCTTGTTGCCGAATCCATTATGCTGCACCGCACATGTCCATCTGGTCCCGTATAAGTCAGGCCATTTCCGTCATTGGCGACTCGGTTTCGACCTTCCTCGCGAAGATCTCGCAGCCACGCTCCAATCCGGAAATGTCGATCGCCTTCACCATCGGCGTCATCGCGCTCGGCGCCAAGATGGCGAAGGCCGACGGCGTCGTCACCGGTGAAGAGATCGTCGCCTTCAAGCAGGTCTTCCGGGTCCCCGAGCGCGAGCTTTCGGGCGTGGCGCGCGTGTTCAACCTCGCCAAGCAGGATGTCGCGGGCTATGACGCCTATGCGCGCCAGCTGGCCCGGCTCTTCGCCCAGCGCCCACAAGTGCTCGAAGACGTCATCGACAGCCTGTTCCACATCGCCAAGGCCGACGGCGCGGTGCATGAGCGCGAATTGACCTATCTCGAAAGCGTCGCGGAAATCTTCGGCTTCACACCGCGCGATTTCGCCCGCATCAAGGCGCGGCATCTGGCGCCGGCCAAGGATGATCCCTATGTCATCCTCGGCATCGAGGCCTTTGCCAGCGACGATGAGGTGCGCAAGCATTATCGCCGCCTGGTGCGCGACCTTCATCCCGACAAGCACATCGCGGCCGGCATGCCGCCCGAGATGATCAATGTGGCGACCGACCGGCTCGCCCGCATCAATGCCGCCTATGAGACGGTCGCCCGGGAGCGCGGCCTGTGAAAGGCACCTCCCTCAGGCATCGCATCGTGACCTCGCCCAATGTCGACCCGCGCGCCGCGGGCAAGACGGTGCGCATCCTGCTGCTCCACTACACCGACATGGAAAGCGCCGAAAAGGCCTGCGCCTGGCTGTGCGATCCAGCTTCCAAAGTCTCTTGTCATTATCTCGTCGATGTCGATGGAAGGATCACCCAGATGGTCGATGAAGATATGCGGGCCTGGCATGCCGGGCAATCGCTATGGAAGGGTGAGCGCGACATCAATTCCGCCTCGATCGGCATCGAGATCCAGAATCCCGGACACGATCACGGCTATCCTGATTTTCCCCAGGCGCAAATGGCGGCGGTCGCGGCGCTCGGGTGCGATATCGTCGCGCGGCACGCGATCCCGCCTGAGCATGTGCTCGCCCATTCCGATGTAGCCCCGCGCCGCAAGAGGGACCCTGGCGAGAAATTCGACTGGAAAGAGCTCCACGAACAGGGGCTCGGCCATTGGGTGCCGCCGCACAGGCTGGGCGGTGGGCAGTTCCTGCAGCAAGGCGACTCGGGCGATGCCGTCGAGGCACTGCAGGCGATGCTGGCGCTCTATGGCTATGGCATCGAGATCACCGGCGACTATGACCGCGAGACGCAGATTGTCGTCACCGCCTTCCAGCGCCATTTTCGGCCGGCGCGTATCGATGGCATCGCCGACCGCTCGACCATCGAGACGCTGCGCCGCCTCATCGACGCCTTGCCGGCAGCGGATGTGGCGTGAACGCGTCGCCTACTTCTTGCTGCAGGCGCGGATCAGGCTTTCGAAATCGGAACCTTCGAGCGGGAAGGTGTTCTCCTCCGTTCCGGTCTTCACCGTGAAGCGGTCGGCCTTGCGCAATTCGGCGAAGAGCGCATCGCCGGCTGGGATCGGCGCTTCGGCGCTGGTCGTCGCCGCCATCTCATTGGGCGCCGTCAGGGCGTCATAGGTGAAGTCCTTGCCGCCGACATTGATCGTGAGCTTGATCTTATGATCGGGCTTCAGCTCTTCTCCGGCCTCCGGGACAAAGACGCGGATCTCGCCCGATTGCAAGGCACAGCCGAAACTGATGCCGGCATCCTCCGATTCGGGCACGCCGAAGACGAGATAGGCGTCTTCATCGGCCGTATCGAAAATCCATTCGCGTTCCTGAGCCAGTGCCGGTATCGCCGCACAAGCCAAAACCGCGGCCAGCACATAGCGCAGCCACATATCACCCTCTCGTATCGTCGAAGAATCATAGCCGAGTTGCGGGACGGGGGTAAGACCCGCTCAGCTGTTGACGGGCGACCGTCCGGTGAACTTGGTGATGGCCCAGGCTACCCCTAAGATCGCCAGCGAGATGATCGCCCACAAGATGACGGCGGCAATCTCTCCGACATTCTGCAAAAGCAGCGCCAGCCAATTGATGAATTCGACCGTTTCGGGATCGCCGCCGACCTTGTCGGCATTGTTGGCGGCAAGGCCGGTCACGGCGCCGATGATCCAGTAGCCAAGCGCTGCGATCGCCGTCCACAGGCCGACGCACAACCAGGCAATGATCCAGACGAGGTTCTTCATACGCGCAATTCCCGTTCGAAATGATCGAGCAGCAGCCTCAGATTGCGGGTATTGGATTTGAACAATACGTCGAAAATATCCCCGGCCACGGGAATGGCGCCGAGCCCGGTGTCGATGGCGACATTGCCGATCATGCGCGCAATGAGCTGGGGCGGCGCGCCGAGGCGCCACGCCTCCATGAGAGCGAAGGCGGAAATGCCGAGTCCGATCACATCGCCGGCACCCGGAATGAGGCCCAATGCCGAATCGGCGCCCAAGCGTATGCGTGTGCCCGGAATGTGAAGTGCCGAGTCCATGATGCGCGCCAGCCGCTTCAGCCGCGCAAGGCTGCGAGCGCGATCGTCAAAGTCAAAAGCGGCGGCGGTGGCGGCAAAGGCGGTCATCATGTCCCCTAGCGCGCATCCCGGCGAAGTGGAATCACTTCGCCGAAAAGGATTCGCGCCAAATCAATATCCCGGAGCAAATCCTTATCGCCAAAGTCTTCAACTTTGGCGGGATTTGCTCTGGAACGGCTGTTAGATAGGGGGAGGTGCCGTGGATTCAATTGGTTTTTTCGGATTTCCATGGCCGGGTTGACGGAGCGTCGCCGAGCTCCTACCTCTGGAGGGCCAGCTGGCCGGATGACCGCCTTGGAAGGCTTAAGCCTTCCGGGGAGGAAAGTCCGGGCTCCATGGAGATACGGTGCCGGGTAACGCCCGGCGGGGGCAACCCCAGGGATAGTGCCACAGAAAACAGACCGCTTCAGATCCGTCCGAAGCAAGGGTGAAACGGTGCGGCAAGAGCGCACCGCGCGGCCGGCAACGGGCGCGGCACGGTAAACCCCACCGGGAGCAAGACCGAATAGGGGCGGCGCGGGCCGTAAGGCCCAGGGTCCATTTCCAACCTGCCGCCCGGGTTGGTCGCGCGAAGCGCATGGCGACATGCGTTCCAGATGAATGGTCATCCAGCGCCCGAAAGGGCGTGGACAGAACCCGGCTTACAGGCCAGCTGGCGTTTTCTCCTTTTTCCCTAAGGAAACCGCTTGGCAAAGCGGCTCAACCTCGGCGCCAAGGATCCGCTCCAAGTTATTGTTTTAGAGCCGTTCCTTGCCAGCCGTCCGAGCCTGCCCCGCATCCCGTCACGCCATCGCCGTCGAAACGATTTGTTAAGGCGGTACGGAGCATTGTCGCATTCGCATTAGTAATCTGTTCACCGTACCGAAATCATGACTTCATCGCCCAGCGCAGATGCCCGGCACAGACCGGTGATGCTCGCGGAGGTGCTCGCTGCACTGGCGCCGCGCGATGGCGGCATCTATGTCGACGGGACCTTCGGCGCCGGCGGCTATACGAGAGGGCTCCTCACCGCCGCTGAGTGCAAGGTCCTCGCCATCGATCGCGATCCGCAGGCGATTGCCGGCGGCGCGACGCTCGTCGCCGATTTTCCCGACCGCCTGACGCTGGTCGAAGGCCGCTTCAGCGACATGGAAAGCCTTGCCGCGCGTTTCGGCATCACCATGATCGACGGCGCGACGCTCGATGTCGGTGTGTCCTCGATGCAGCTCGATGAGGCGGAGCGCGGCTTCTCCTTCGCCAAGGACGGTCCGCTCGACATGCGGATGGCGCAGGCGGGCCTCTCGGCGGCCGATGTCGTCAACCGGGCCGAAGCCGACGAGTTGACACGCATCATCGGCATATTGGGCGAAGAGCGCAAAGCCCGCGCCATCGCCCGGGCGATCGTGCGGGCGCGCGACGAAGAGCCCATACTCACCACAGGAGCGCTGGTCCGCGCCATCGAGAAGGCGACGGGAAAGCAGCGCCCGCAGGAGCGCATCCATCCGGCGACACGCACCTTCCAGGCGTTGCGCATCCATGTGAACCAGGAGCTCGAGGAGCTGGCGCGGGCACTCTCGGCGGCCGAGCGGTTGCTCAAGCCGCAAGGCCGTCTTGCGGTCGTCACCTTCCATTCGCTGGAAGATCGTATCGTCAAGCGTTTCTTTGCCGAGCGCAGCGGCAAGCTGCCGTCGTCATCGCGCCATATGCCCGGACGCGAGGCGGCAAGTGCGGCGCGTTTCACCCCGTTGTTCAAGGGCCATCAGCAGCCTGGCGCTGAAGAGACGGCGCACAATCCGCGTGCCCGCTCGGCCAAGCTGCGCGCCGGTATGCGCACCGGGGCGGAGGCCCTGCCACTCGACCTCGAAGGATTGGCAGTTCCACTGATCGAAGGGCGGCGCCACTGATGCTCAGAGCTTTCAATGCATGCCTGGTTCTGGCGGTGCTCGCAGCCGCCTACGTGCTCTACTCGCTCGAACATTCCATTCGCGGCGTCGAGCGCCAGATCGCCCGCTCGAATGCCGCGATCGCCGGCGAGAAGGAGACGATCGGGCTGCTCAATGCCGAATGGTCGAGCCTGGTGCGGCCCGAGCGGCTGCAGCGGCTCGCCGAGCAGCACCTGAAGCTCAAGCGCATCTCCCCCGACCAATTCGTCAAGATCAACGAGCTCGCCACGCGCATCCCCGCCGAGCCGCCGGTGAAGCTCGAGGAGGACGGCAAGGATGCGATCGGCGACATTCTCAAGGCGATGGAGTGAGGCCCACGATGGTCAGTGTCCGCAAAGATGGCCATCTCGCCGGGCGTAACCGGTTGCGTCTGGTGAGCTTCGGTTTCATCCTGTTCTTCGCCTCGATCAGCGCCCAGCTCGGCTATCTCACTCTGTGGCAGGATCGCCCCGAGAAGACCGCCGTCGAATACAGCGAGAGAGTGCCGCGGCCCGACATCGTCGACCGCAATGGCGTGGTGCTCGCGACCGACGTCCCGGTATTCTCGCTCTATGCCGATCCACGCAAGATCCTCGATGTCGACGAAGCGGTCGAGCTCCTCACCGCCACCGTGTCGGGTTTCGATGCCAAATCGCTGCGCCAGAAGCTGGTGCAGCCCAACCGTGCCTTCGTCTGGCTCAAGCGCGAAGTGAGCCCGGCGGAGCGCGAGGCGATCCACAATCTCGGCATCCCCGGCATCGGCTTCAGGGTCGAGACCAAGCGGGTCTATCCGATGGGACGCCTCGCCGCTCATGTGCTGGGCTATGTCGATCTCGATTCCAAAGGCATCGCCGGCATCGAGAAGTTTCTCGACGATCAGGGCGCGCTCTATACCGCTTCCCTCGCCGAGGATGACACGCGGGCGAGGCCCGCGGTGCTGTCGATCGATATGCGCGTCCAGCATGCGCTCGCCGATGAGCTCGCCAAAGGCATCGCCAAATTCCATGCCAAGGCCGGCGGCGCCATCGTTCTCGATGCGAAGAGCGGCGAGGTGCTGGGGCTGGTCTCGCTGCCCGACTTCAATCCCAATCAAGAGAACAAGAACTTCACCTTCGATCAGGCCAACCGGATGACGAGCGGCGTCTTCGAGCTGGGCTCGGTCATCAAGGCGGTGTCCTTCGCCATGGCCTTGGACTATGGCACGGCGGATCTCACGAGCCGCTTCGATGCCCGTGCGCCCCTGGTGATCGGGCGGGCCGTCATCCACGACTTCCAGCCGACCCGGCGCATCCTGTCGCTGCCCGAGGTGTTCACGAATTCCTCCAATATCGGCACCGCGCGCATGGTGCTCGGCGTCGATGTGGCCAGGCACCAGGCATTTTTGCGCCGGGTCGGGCTGATGGACCGGCTGGTGACGGAACTTCCGGAAAACGCCAAGCCGATCCTGCCCAAGCGCTGGGGCAGGCTGGTCCAGGCGACGGTCGCCTTTGGTCACGGTTTTGCCGTACAGCCCCTGCAAGGAGCGCAGGTGGTGGCAGGCTTGCTCAATGACGGAAATATGCTCCCGGTGACGTTCCTCAAACGTGACCGGGCGGACGCCAAGCCGTTGGCGCACCGGGTGATAAAATCCACGACCAGCGAGAAACTGCGCTATCTGTTCCGGCTCAACGGGCTCGAGGGCAGCGCCCGCAGCGCCAATGCCAAAGCGCCCGGCTATCGCATCGGCGGCAAGACCGGCACGGCCGAGAAGGTCGTGAACGGGCGCTATGACAAGAGCAAGAACCTGACCGTCTTCACCGGCGCCTTCCCGATGGAAGATCCGCAATATGTCATCATGGTATTGATGGACGAGCCGCAGGCGACGCCCGAGACCTATGGCTTCTCGACCTCGGGCTGGAACGCGGTGCCGACCGGCGGCAATATCGTCGCCCGCATCGCGCCCTTGCTCGGCATCGAACCGGTGCTCACCGAGGAGGAGCGCAAGACGCTCGCCAAGCAGGCGGAGAAGGAAGGGAGGACCTGACGATGAGCGTCCTGCTTTCCCGCTTGCTCGCCGACGACGCAGCCCTGCCGCGGGGTGCCGAGGATGCCGCGATTTCGGGCCTTACCGCCGACAGCCGGCAGGTAAAGCCGGGCTTTCTGTTCGCGGCACTGCCCGGCACCAAGGTCGACGGCGCCGAGTTCATCCCGCAAGCGATCAAGGCGGGTGCTGCCGCCGTCATCGCCGGCACGTCGGCGGCTTCTGTCCCGCAGGCGAGCCCGATCCTGATCAAGGCGGAAAACCCGCATCAGCTTTTCGCCCGCATCGCCTCGCGCTTCGCCGGCAGCCAGCCCGACATCGTCGTCGCCGTCACCGGCACCAACGGCAAGACCTCGGTCGCGGCCTTCGTGCGCCAGATCTGGCAATCGATGGGGTTTCGCGCCGCGAGCATCGGCACCGTCGGCATCGTCGGGCCGGCGGGCGAGGAATATCTCGCCCATACGACACCCGATCCGGTGAAATTGCATCACACGCTGGCGGGCCTGGCACTCGATCACGTGACGCATCTCGCCATGGAAGCCTCGAGCCATGGCCTCGCGCAATTCCGCCTGGATGGCGTGCGCCTCGCGGCGGCGGGCTTCACCAACCTCACCCGCGACCATCTCGATTATCACGCGACATTCGAGGATTATTTCGCCGCCAAGATGCGGCTGTTCTCGGAATTGCTGCCGGAAGGGGCGACGGCGGTGATCAACGCCGATACCGATATCGCCAAGGACGTCGTGGCGCGCGCCAAGGCGCACGGCCTCACGATCTTCACCGTCGGCGAGAAGGGCTCCGGCATCAAGCTCGTCTCGAGCCAGCGCGACGGCTTCGGCCAGCGCCTGGTGCTGGCGACCGCAAGCGGCCAGCATGAGATCTATCTGCCCCTGGTCGGCGACTTCCAGGTATCCAACGCGCTCGTCGCCGCGGGCCTCGTCATCGCGACCGGCGGCGAGGAGGTGCTCGCCGTCCATGCGCTCGAATCGCTGAAAGGCGCCAAGGGCCGCCTCGATCTGGTGGCGCATTCGGAGAAGGGCGCGCCGATCTTCGTCGACTACGCCCATACGCCCGATGCCCTGGAAAAAGCCGTGCTGGCGCTGAAACCCTATGTGAAGCGCAAACTCGCGGTCGTCTTCGGCGCCGGCGGCGACCGTGACAAGGGCAAGCGCCCGCAAATGGGTGCCATCGTCGCGAGGCTCGCCGACATTCCCTATGTGACCGACGACAATCCGCGCTCGGAGGATCCGGCCGTGATCCGTGCCGAAGTGATGGCGGCATGTCCTGGCGGCATCGACATCGGCGATCGCGCCCTCGCCATCCGCACCGCGGTCGATGCGCTGGAAGAGGGCGACATCCTTCTCGTCGCCGGCAAGGGCCATGAGCCGGGCCAGGCCATCGGCGGCAAGGTGCTGCCGTTCAGCGATCATGATGCGGTCAGAGCGGCGGTCGCCCAAGAGGACTATCATGGCTGAGCTGTGGACGATCGATGAGCTCATTGCCATCACGGGCGGGGAATTGCGCGGCGCCGTCTCGGTGCCGCTGACCGGGGTTTCGATCGACAGCCGCAGCGTCGCCAAGGGCGACATCTTCGCCGCCATCAAGGGCGACCGCGTCGACGGCCACGACTATGCGCATGTGGCGCTCAAAGCCGGCGCCGGTCTTGCCATCGTATCGCGGCCGACGGACGAGATGGCCGCAGCGGGCCCCTTGCTCCTGGTCGATGACGTGCTCAAGGCCTTGGAGAAGATCGGGCTTGCGGCGCGCGCGCGGTCGAAAGCGCAGATCATCGCGGTGACCGGCAGCGTCGGCAAGACCAGCACCAAGGAGATGCTCCGCCTCGGGCTCTCCGCCTCGGGCTATACCCATGCCTCGATCGCTTCCTTCAACAATCATTGGGGCGTGCCGCTGACGCTGGCGCGCATGCCCAAGGACACGGCCTATGGCGTGTTCGAGATCGGCATGAATCACGCGGGCGAGATCACGCCGCTGGTCAAGATGGTGCGCCCGCATATCGCCGTGATCACCACCGTGGTGGGGGTGCATCTCGGCTATTTCTCCTCCGTCGACGAGATCGCCGATGCCAAGGCCGAGATCTTCTTGGGCGTCGAGCCCCAAGGCCACGCGGTCCTCAATCGCGACAATGAATATTATGACCGGCTCGTTGCCGCCGCGCGCAAGGCCGGCATCCGGGATGTCGTGGGCTTCGGCAAACATCCCGATGCCCAGGTGAAGCTCGAGAGAATGGCTCTCCATGCCGATTGCTCCTGCATCACGGCCTCGATCCTGGGGGAAGAGGTGATCTACAAGCTCGGCATTCCGGGCGAGCACATGGTGCTCAACAGCCTCGCCGCACTCGCCGCCGTCAAGCTTGCCGGCGCCGATCTGGCGCGCGCCAGCCTGGCGCTGGCCGCTGCGCAACCGCCGAAGGGCCGTGGCGTGCAGTCGCTGCTCAAGGCGCCGGGCGGACGGCTCCTGCTCATCGATGAAAGCTACAATGCCAACCCGGTCTCGGTGCGCGCGGCGCTGGCGCTGCTCAAGCGGGCGGAACCCGGGAAAAACGGCCGCCGCATAGCGGTCCTGGGCGACATGCTGGAGCTCGGCGACGAGGGCGCCGCGCTCCATGCCGGCCTCGCCGGCGCAGTAGACGAGGCCAAGGTCGATGTCCTATATGCCTCGGGGCCTCTGATGGCCCATCTCTGGGACAAGATTCCGCCGCAACGGCGGGGTGCCTATGCCGAAAAATCGGATGGTCTTGCGGCCCCGCTCTTGGGCGGGCTGAAAGCCGGCGATGTGGTGATGGTCAAAGGGTCGCTCGGCAGCCGCATGGGGCCGCTGGTCGATGCCATAAGGGGACAGTTCCATCCAGCCGACAAGGACGGCCGCTAATGCTCTATCACTTGCTTGTCGGCCTGACCGACGAAGTCTCTGTCCTCAACGTGTTCCGCTACCAGACGACGCGGACGGGCTCGGCCATCCTCACCGCTCTGCTGTTCATCTGGTGGTTCGGGCCGACGATCATCTCGCTCCTCAAGGTGAAGCAGGGCAGGGGCCAGCCCATCCGCAGCGACGGGCCGCAGCGCCATATCGTCGAGAAGCAGGGCACGCCGACCATGGGCGGGCTCATGATCCTCTCCGGCATTCTCGTCTCGACGCTCCTGTGGGCGGACCTCACCAACTACTATGTGTGGGCGGTCCTGTTCGTGACGCTCGGCTTCGGCGCCATCGGCTTCTATGACGATTTCCTCAAGGTGACGAAGTCGACGACGGACGGGTTCTCCGGCAAGATCCGTCTGCTGATGGAAGTCCTGATCGCCGCGGTCGCGGTCGGCATCTTCATGGGCATCGGCGACAAGACGATCTCGAGCGCGCTGGCGGTGCCGTTCTTCAAGGACGTGCTCATCCAGTTCGGCTTCTTCTTCCTGGCGGTCGGCGTGTTCGTCGTCGTCGGCGCCGGCAATGCCGTCAACATGACTGACGGCCTCGACGGATTGGCCATCGTGCCGGTGATGATCGCCGCCGGCAGCTATGGCCTCATCGCCTATCTCGTCGGCAATGCCGTCTTCGCCGAATATCTGCAACTCCACAATGTGAAGGGCACCGGCGAGCTCGCGGTCCTGTGCGGCGCCATTCTGGGCGCCGGGCTCGGCTTCCTGTGGTTCAACGCGCCGCCGGCGATGATCTTCATGGGCGACACCGGCTCGCTCTCGCTCGGCGGCGCGCTCGGCGCCATCGCGGTCGCGGTCAAGCACGAGATCGTGCTCGGCATCATCGGCGGACTGTTCGTGCTCGAGACAGCCTCGGTCATCGTCCAGGTCGCCTCCTTCAAGCTCACCGGCAAGCGCGTCTTCGCCATGGCGCCCCTGCATCATCACTTCGAGCAGAAGGGCTGGAAGGAGCCGACCATCGTCATCCGCTTCTGGATCATCGCCTTCGTCCTGGCGCTGATCGGTTTATCGACCCTCAAGCTCAGGTAGGCGTGGATGTTTCCCGCCCGCACATTCGCGAACAAGAAAGTCGGGGTGTTCGGGCTCGCCCGTTCCGGCACCGCTTGCGCGGAAGCTTTGCGGCTCGGGGGCGCCCAGGTCTTCGCCTGGGACGATGACGCGCAATCGGTCGAGAAGGCGAAGCAAGAAGGCTTAGCCATCGGCGATCTCCGCGCCATGGATTTCGCGAAACTCGATTCGCTCGTCCTCAGTCCCGGCGTGCCGCTCACCCATCCCAAGCCGCACTGGACGGTCGAGAAGGCGAAAGCCGCCGGTGTCGAGATCATCGGCGACACGGAAATCTTCCAGCGCGAGATCAAGGATTCGGGCGCGAAGCTCGTGGCGATCACCGGGACCAATGGCAAGTCGACGACGACGGCGCTCGCCGGTCACCTCTTCGCTTCCGCCGGACGCGATGTCGATGTCGGCGGCAATATCGGCACGGCGGTGTTCCTGCTGCGCCAGCCGGTTAAGGACCGCGTCTATGTGCTGGAACTGTCGTCCTTCCAGATCGATCTCACGCCGAGCCTCAAGCCCGATGCCGGCATCCTCATCAATATCACGCCCGATCATCTCGATCGGCATGGAACGATCGAGAATTATGTCGCGGTCAAAGCGCGCCTGTTCGCCAGGCAGACGGCGGGCGATACCGCGATCATCGGCGTCGATGAGAGCTGGGGCGAGGATATCGTCCGCAAGCTCGACACCGGCGCCACGGTGCTGCCGGTCTCGGTGGAGCGCGCGCTCGACAACGGCCTGTCGGCGCCCGAGGGCATCCTCGAGGAGCGCCGGGACGGCAAGGAGTTGGCCTCCCTCGACTTGCGCCAATTGCCGGCGCTCAAGGGCCGGCATAATTGGCAGAATGCCGCGATGGCCTATGCGGCGGGTCGCGCCCTGGGCCTGAGCCTTGCCGATATCAGGCAAGGGCTCATGAGCTTTGCCGGGCTCGCGCATCGCATGCAGGAGATCGGTCGGCTCGACGGCGTCGCCTTCGTCAACGACTCGAAGGCGACCAATGCCGATGCGGCGGCCAAGGCGCTCTCCTCTTTCGACGAGATCTATTGGATCGCGGGCGGCATCGCCAAGGCCGGCGGCATTACGCCGCTCAGTTCCTTTTTTCCCAAGATCAGGCGCGCCTATCTCATCGGCCAGGCGGCGGACGAGTTCGCCCAGACGATCGGGGGCAAGGCGCCCTTCATCAAGACGGGCACGCTCGACAAGGCGGTCGAGGCCGCGGCACAGGATGCCATCAAGGACGGCCGTTCGGGCGCCGTCGTGCTCCTGTCGCCTGCTTGTGCGTCTTTCGACCACTATCGGAATTTCGAAGTTAGGGGGGATGCCTTCGTCAAAGCGGTGGCCGCTTTGCCGGGCATCCGGATGACTGAGAGGGGGAATGGACATGCTGATAAGCCGCAGTGACCGGGGACTCTTCGCCTCCTGGTGGTTCACCGTCGACAGGCTCCTTTTGAGCGCCGTCCTGCTGCTGATGGCGGCAGGCGTGCTGATCAGCATGGCGGCGAGCCCGCCGGTCGCCGAAAGGCTCGGCCTCGACTCCTTCCACTTCTTCAAGAACCAGCTGTTCTATCTGGGCTTCGCCGTCATCATCCTCATCGCCACCAGCCTGCTCGAGCCCTTGCAGGCGCGGCGGATCGCCTTCGTCGCCTTTTTCGGCTCGCTGGCGATGATGGTGGTCGCCCTGTTCTATGGCCCTGAGATCAAGGGCGCGCATCGCTGGATCGATATCGGGCCGATCGGCCTGCAGCCGTCGGAATTCGCCAAGCCCGCCTTCATCGTGATGGCGGCCTGGTTCATGGCCGAGAATGCGCGCAAGCCGGAAATGCCGGGCCTCCTCATCACCCTGCTGCTGGCCGGCGCCTTCGTCGGCCTTTTGGTGCTGCAGCCGGATTTCGGCCAGTCGGCGCTGGTCGTCATCACCTTCATCGCGCTCCTGCTCATCTACGGCATTCCGTGGATCCTGGTCTTCGGCGTCAGCGCGCTCGCCGCCGCAGGCGTGTTCCTTGCTTACAATATGATCCCGCATGTCGCCTCGCGCATCGACCGCTTCCTCAATCCGGAGAAGGGCGATACGTTCCAGGTCGATACCGCGACCCAGGCCTTCCAGAATGGCGGGCTGTTCGGCGCCGGTCCCGGCGGCGGCGAAGCCAAGCAGATCCTGCCCGACTCGCATACCGATTTCACCTTTGCCGTGGTGGGCGAGGAATTCGGCTTCATCGCCTGCATGGGATTGATCCTGCTCTTCGCCTTCATCGTCATCCGCATATTGGGCCGCGCCAAGACGGAGCCCGATCCTTTCCCCGCTTTGGCGATGAGCGGCCTTGCCGTGATCTTCGGCTTGCAGGCCGTCATCAACATGGGCGTCAATGTCTCGCTGCTGCCGGCCAAGGGCATGACCTTGCCGTTCATTTCCTATGGCGGCTCGTCGCTGATGAGCATGGCCTTCGCCATGGGCCTCGTGCTCGCCTTCGCGCGCTCGCGTACGCTCGCCAGCCAAGCCGATCCCGCCTGGCGGGCGGCGGCGGCTTGAGAGGAGCGCATGGCGCTTCACGCCCAGGAACCGAACCGGCTCGTCGTCCTTGCGGCCGGCGGGACGGGCGGACATCTGTTCCCGGCCCAGGCGCTGGCCGAGGCGCTGGTCCGGCGCGGCTATGTCATCCATCTGATGACGGATGAACGGGTGCGCGACTATGGCCGCTCCTTCCCGGCGCTCGAGACGCATCTGGTGCCGGCGGCGACCATTTCGCCGTCAAAACCCTTCCTCTTGCCGGCGCAGCTCATGCGTCTCTACAAAGGCTACCGGGCCGCGCGCGACGTCCTCGCGAAACTGAATCCTGCCGCCCTTGCCGGCTTCGGCGGCTATCCGTCCTTTCCGCCGGTCATCGCCGCCTCGCGCCTCGGCATACCGTGCTGCATCCACGACCAGAACGCCGTGATGGGACGCGCCAATCGCGTGCTGTCGCGCTATGCCGATGCGGTCGCTTCCTCCTTCCCGTCGCTGGAACGGCTGCCGGAAGCCTCGAAGAACAAGCTGCGCTATACCGGCAATCCGGTGCGCGGCATCGTGCTCGAGAAGGAGGCGGCACCCTATGAGCCGGCGGCGGCCGATGCGCCGTTCAATCTCCTCGTCTTCGGCGGCAGCCAGGGTGCCCGGTTTTTTGCGGAGTTCCTGCCGGAAGCGATCAAGCTCCTGCCCAGAGCGGTGCTGCGCAACCTCAAGATTGTCCAGCAATGCCGGCCGGAGGACATCGAGCGCGTCAAGGCCGCCTATGGCGCGCTCGACATCGCCTTCGAGCTCGCCTCCTTCTTCGCCGACATGCCGCAGCGCTTCGCCGATGCACAGCTCATCATCTGCCGCTCGGGCGCTTCCACCATCGCCGAGCTCGGCGTCATCGGGCGCCCGGCCGTCATGGTGCCGCTGCCGCATGCGCTCGACAATGACCAGCTGCACAATGCCGAATTCTTCGCCGGCAGGGGCGGGGGGTGGGTCATGCCGCAGGCCGATCTCAACCCGCAAGAATTCGCTGCATTCCTGACCCGTCTCAGGTATCAAGACGATGAACTTGCCGGAGCGGCGCGTGCGGCTCTGGCGCAAGGCATGCCGGACGCCGCCGAGCGCCTCGCCGACCTGGTCGAGGACCTGGCGCACGGGGCCAATACGGAGACGACAAGCAAATGAAACTCCCGCGCGAAGTCGGACCGATCCATTTCATCGGGATTGGCGGCATCGGGATGAGCGGCATCGCCGAAGTGATGGCGACACTCGGCTACAAGGTGCAGGGCTCGGATCTCGCCGACAATTACAATACCCAGAGGCTGCGCAAGAGCGGCATCGCCGTATCGATCGGCCACGACGCCCGCAATCTCGGCGATGCGCAAGTAGTGGTGGTGTCCTCGGCGGTGAAGCCCGACAATCCGGAGCTCGCCCAAGCGCGCGGCCGCTTCCTGCCGATCGTCAGGCGCGCCGAGATGCTGGCCGAGCTCATGCGCTTCAAATCCTGCGTCGCGGTCGGCGGCACGCATGGCAAGACGACGACGACGTCGCTGGTCGCGGCCTTGCTCGATTCCGGCGGCTTTGATCCGACCGTCATCAATGGCGGCATCATCAATGCCTATGGCACCAATGCGAGGCTCGGCAAGGGCGACTGGATGGTGGTCGAGTCGGACGAGTCCGACGGCACCTTCGTGAAGCTGCCGGCCGATGTGGTGATCGTCACCAATATCGATCCCGAGCATCTCGACCATTACGGCTCTTTCGACAAGGCCAAGGACGCGTTCCTCGCTTTCGTCGAGAACATTCCCTTCTACGGCTTCGCGGTGATGTGCATCGACCATCCCGAGGTCCAGGCCTTGATCGGTCGGGTACGCGACCGGCGCATCATCACTTATGGGAGGAGCCCGCAGGCTGATCTCCGCCTCATCGATCCTTCTTACAGCGACGGCGAGATGCGCTTCACCGTGCGGGTGACCGACCGGCACCGGGGCACGGTCCATGACGTCGACGGCCTCACTTTGCAGATGCCGGGCGATCACAATGCCCTCAATGCGACGGCGGCTTTCGCCGTGGCGCGCGAGCTCGGCATCACGGAAGAGAAGATCCGGGCGGGCTTCAAGAGCTTCACCGGGGTCAAGCGCCGCTTCACCCGCACCGGCGAGCACAATGGCGTTACCGTGTTCGACGATTACGGGCATCATCCGGTGGAGATTGCCGCGGTGCTGCGCGCGGCGCGCGGAGTTACCAAGGGGCGAGTTATCGCCGTGATGCAGCCGCACCGCTATACGCGGCTCTCGTCGCTGTTCTCGGAATTCTGCTCCTGCTTCAACAGCGCGGATGCGGTCATCATCGCGCCCGTCTATGCGGCGGGCGAAAGCCCGATCGAAGGGGCCACCCACGATGCGCTGGTCGAAGGTCTGCGCGACCGCGGCCACCGCGGCGCGCAGAAGATCGATGCGCCCGAGCAATTGCCTGCCATGGTGAAAGAGCTGGTGAAGCCCGGCGACATCGTCGTGTGCCTGGGGGCCGGCACCATCACCCAATGGGCCTATGCCTTGCCGCAACAACTCGCGGCCCTCGACATCCAGGGAAATCGCATATGAGAATTCTTGAAGTGAGCGAGCCCCATCCGATGTTCCCCCTCTCCCGTTGCGAAGCAATGGGAGAGGGTGGCCGAAGGCCGGGTGAGGGCTCTTTGTCTCAACAGGAATCCTTGTTGAGGTTGGGCCACACGGCTCGAAAGAGCCCTCATCCGCGCTTCGCGCACCTTCTCCCATTGCTTCGCAACGGGAGAAGGGGAATGAGGGGGAGGCCTTTCGACTTGCACATGCGACTGCGCTGCCTAGACGCCGGAGGTGCGTGATGCGGGTCACTCTCGATGGCGAGAAGCTGCTCAAGCGATTGCCGAAGGCGAAGGGGAGGCTCGAAGCCAATTTCGCGCTCGCCGACCTGACCTGGTTCCGGGTCGGCGGCCCGGCCGAAGTTCTGTTCACGCCGGCGGACGAGGCCGATCTCGCGCACGTCCTGAAGGCGACGCCGGATGACGTCCCGGTCTATGTGATCGGGGTCGGATCGAACCTCCTGGTGCGCGATGGCGGCGTGCCGGGCGTGGTGATCAGGCTCGGCAAAGGCTTTGGCGAGGTGAAGCAGGAGCCGGGACACCGGATCAGAACCGGAACATCGGTGCCTGACGTTAGGGTCGCCCGTTTCGCTCTCGATCATAGTATCGGAGGATTAACCTTTCTGAGAGGTATACCCGGCACGATTGGCGGCGCGCTTCGGATGAACGGTGGAGCCTATGGTCGCGAGACCAAGGACGTTCTCGTGGAAGCGCGGGCCGTTGATCGGAGGGGAGCGCTGCACGTGCTGTCGAACGCCGACATGCAGTATACGTACCGCCATTGCGGTGCGCCGGAAGATTTCATCTTCACCGAAGCCCTGTTTCAGGGCGAGGCCGGGGATCGGGATCAGATCGCGCGCGCCATGGACGAGGTGACGGAGCGCCGGGAGGCGACGCAGCCGATCAAGAGCCGCACCGGCGGATCGACCTTCAAGAATCCGCCCGGCCATAAATCCTGGCAGCTCATCGACCAGGCGGGCTTGCGCGGATACTCCATCGGCCCCGCCAAGGTTTCCGAGCTGCACTGCAACTTCCTCATCAATGAAGGCGGCGCCACGGCGGCCCAGATCGAGGAGCTCGGCGAAACCATAAGGCATCGGGTCAAGGACACGTCCGGCATCGAGCTCGACTGGGAGATCAAGCGCATCGGCATTCCGGCGGGGGCAGGGTAATCGCATATGAAAATTCCTGGACCAGGCAAGCCATTGCTAATTTTCCCCCTCGCCCGTTGCGAAGCAATGGGAGAGGGTGGCCGAAGGCCGGGTGAGGGCTCTTTGTTTCAACAAGGAATCCTCGTTGAGGTCGGATCACACTGCACGAAAGAGCCCTCATCCGCGCTTCGCGCACCTTCTCCCATTGCTTCGCAACGGGAGAAGGGGAGGAACGGCGAGGCCTCTCAGTTTCCATATGCAATTGCCCCTCCGGCGGAGGGAGCCTGATGGCAATGCGCGATCCGAAACTCACTCATGTCGCCGTCCTGATGGGCGGCTGGTCGGCCGAGCGCGAGGTGAGCCTGGCGACCGGCGAGGCTTGTTCCGACGCGCTGCGCCGCGCCGGCTTCCAGGTGACCCCCATCGACGTGAAGCGCAATATCACGGAGGTGCTGGCCGACCTCAGGCCCGATGTCGCCTTCAACGCGCTGCATGGCAAATGGGGCGAGGATGGCTGCATGGCGGCGATCCTCGAGACGATCGGGGTCCCCTATACCCATTCGGGCGTGCGCGCTTCCGCCATCGCCATGGACAAGGTGAAATCGAAGATATTGTTCGCCGCTGCCGGCATTCCGGTCGCCGACAGCCGGGTCGTCGATATCGAGCTCGCGGCGACCCAGCATCCTTTGCCCTTGCCCTATGTGCTGAAACCGCCGGCTCAAGGGTCGAGCGTCGGCGTCCATATCGTCGATTTGAGCTCCAATGGCCCGGCGACGATGATCCTCGAGGAACGCGAGCTGTTCGGCGATCAGGTCCTGGCCGAGCGCTTCATTCCCGGCAAGGAGCTCACTTGCGCGGTGATGGGCGATGTGGCGCTCGGCGTCATCGACATCCAGCCCGCCGTCGGCTTTTACGACTACCGGGCCAAATATGCGCCCGGCGGATCGGTGCATATCCTGCCGGCGGAGATACCGCGCGATGTCTATCGCAAGGTGCAGCACTATGCGCTTGCGGCACACCAGGCGCTCGGCTGCAAAGGCGTCAGCCGCGCCGACTTCCGCTATGACGACACGCCCGGCGGTGAGGGCGAGCTCATCCTTCTCGAGATCAACACGCAGCCCGGCATGACCGGCACATCGCTCGTCCCCGAGCTCGCCCAACATGCCGGACACAGTTTCGAGGAGCTGGTGACCTGGATGGTCAATGACGCTTCGGTGAACAGATGAACTTCCTCAATCACATACGCCGCCGGGCTTTCTGGTTCTTCCGCAGCCTGCCGCCCAAAGGCCCGAGCTTCAGGGCGCGGTTCATCGCCAGGGCCGGAGCCTGCGTGCTCCTGTTCGGCTCGATCATCCACGGCCTCGTCATCGGCGGGCATCTCGATTATGACGGCAGCCCGTGGCGCAAGCTGCCGGGGCAGCTCGCAAGCTCGCTCGGTTTCGCCGCGGACGATATCCGCATCACCGGGCTCGTCCATCAGGAGCCGGACACGCTGCTCTCCGCCATCGGCGTGACGCCCGGCGGGTCGCTGGTCGGCTTCGATGCCGTGCGTGCCCGCGCTTTGCTCGAAAATCTCGACTGGGTCGCGCAGGCGACGGTGATGCGCAAATATCCGAACCGGCTCGATATCGTCGTCACCGAGAGGCAGCCTTTCGCCATCTGGCAGCGCGACGGCGCCCATTATGTCATCGACCAGACCGGGACCGCGATGAGCACGCTCGATCCCAAGCGGCTCGCCTCTTTGCTGCTCGTCACCGGCGAGGGGGCGCATCGCGCCGTCGCGGGGCTCGTGAACGAGCTCGAGACCGTCCCGCAAGTGAAGAAGCATGTCGCCGCCGCGGCGCGCGTCGGCGAGCGGCGCTGGACGCTCTATCTCGACAATGGCGTGACGATCGCCCTGCCGGAAACGGGATCGGACAAGGCGCTCATGACACTGGCCAGGCTCGACCGCGCCCAGGGACTCCTGAGCAAGGGCATCAAGGCGATCGATCTCAGATTGCCGGGCGAGATGATCGTCGAGCTGGCCGCACCGGTTGCGCCCGACAAGGATGTTAAGAAGTTCAAGGTAAGCCAGCAGCAATAGCGCATGATCCGGAAAAGTGGATGCCGGTTTTCCGGAAAGATCATGCGCAAACAGAAGGATAAAGCGCGATGGCGACTCGAAGAAGAGCCATCACGCTTTAGCGGTTGGTAGGCGGAAGAGGGGTGTTGCATGACTGTCGTTGAGTTGCCGGTGAAAAGCGAGGCGAAGGGCCAGGGTTCGGGCCGGAGCGGTCTCGTCGCGGCGCTCGACATCGGCTCAACCAAGATCAGCTGCATCATCGGCGAAGTGGTGAGCCAGAACCGCCGCACCGCCGACGGCAAGGAAGCTTCCGCTTTGCGCATCCTGGGCTTCGGCTGCCAGGCCTCGCGCGGCACGCGCCATGGCGCGATCGTCGATCTCGACCAGGCCGAGCGCGCCATAAGGCTCGCCGTCGATTCGGCCGAGCGCATGGCGAAGCGCACCATCACCTCGGTCTATGTCAATGTGGCGGGCGGCAAGCCGCAATCGAACGCCTATGCGGCGACGGTCGAGACCGAGACCGGCCAGGTCACGGCGCGCGACGTCGAAATGGCGACGCGCGCGGCCTTGGCGCAGGGACATCAGTCGGGGCGGCGCACCTTGCACACGGCGCCGGCGCAATTCCATCTCGATGCCGCGCGTGGAATTGCCTCACCTCTCGGCATGTTCGGCAAGCTCCTGACCGCCGAAGTCAATGTCGTCTCCGCCGAGCCCTTAGCCTTGCGCAACCTGGCGCTGGTGATCGAGCGCTGCCATCTGACCGTCGCCGACTATGTCGTGGCCCCCTATGCGGCGTCGCGCGCGGTGCTGGCGGAGGACGAGATGAAGCTGGGCGTCACGCTCATCGACATGGGCGGGGCCACCACCGGCGTCGCGGGCTTCCATGACGACCAGCTGGTCTTTGCCCACGTCATCCCGGTCGGCGGCATGCACATCACCCACGACATCGCGCGCGGGCTTTCGACCACCATCGCCCATGCCGAGCGGATGAAGACGCTGTTTGGCAGCGCCATGGCGACTGTCCTCGACGACCGCGAGACGGTGGCGGTTCCCTTGCTCGGCGAGCGCGGCGTCGACACGATCTATCACGCGCCGAAATCGATGCTGACCGGCATCATCAGGCCGCGTCTCGAGGAGATCCTCGAAATGGTGCGCGAGCGCCTCGACCAGGCGAGCTTCGCGAGGCTCGCCGGAAGCCGCGTCGTCCTGACCGGCGGCGGCAGCGAACTGACAGGGGTGCGCGAGATCGCCGCCCAGTGGCTCAACCGGCAGGTGAGGCTCGGGGCACCCTTGCCCATAGCCGGTATGCCCGAGGCCGCCCGCTCGCCCGCTTTCGCGACCGCCATGGGGCTCTTGAACTACGCGCTCAAGCCCGATGTCCATCACGCCGCCGCCGTCACCCGCGAGGCGTTGCAGGCCAAGCAGGCCGGCTATCTGCGCCGCGTCGGCCGATGGATCGCCGATAGTTTCTGAGCCGCCGGCGTTCGGTTGACCAGCGATAGCGTCCCCAGGATAATTCATTCGGACTGACGCAAATAATGAAGCTATCCTGACTCGCGCTCATGGGGACGCCGGTGTTTTGGAAGATTTCTCTAGCGGCTACGCTCGGGTGTTTTGTCTTGGCTTCTCCGGCGCTTGGAATCCGCATCGGGTCCGACGATCGAATGACATTTGGAGAGTTCGCCTCGGCTAGCGGTCTGAAAGACAGCGAGGTTCAAAGACTTTTCAGCGCCAGTGTCCGGATCGTCTGTCCTTGGGGGACAGGAGGAGCCGCTCTGATTGGGGACGGACGCGTGTTCGTGACCGCCGATCACGTTATATTCGGCACTGCCGACGAAGAACTGGCTCCGCTTGTGTGTTATCTGGAGTCATTCGATGGCAAGCAGAAATTCCAGATTGATGCGAAAACTCTCATACGCGGCAAATCGGTTCAGCCGAAGGCCATTTCAACCGGTGACAATGACTGGACGATCGGCAGGATCCGCTCGGCTGTAGCTGGGATAGTGCCCTATCGGCTTGGCCGCTCGCGGAAGCCCGGACAAGAGGTTATCGCGGTTTCTCAGGGACAGCTCAATTGGAAAAACCACACCTATCCCACGCCAAGCATAGGGAAATGCCGCATTCTGAGCGCGTCGATTTCCTCCGACTATACCGACTGCGATTCGGACAAAGGCTCGTCCGGAGCCACACTGCTGGGTCCGGTTCTGTCGACGGGCGAAGCCCCGGAGCTCATCGGGATTGGTGTTTGGACATACTACGGTCCGGCGGGTGCATATTCCAGCAAGGACTGCGATGACACCAGGAAATGCGCCACGCAATATGTGGGCATTCGCGGCAAGCTGCGAAAGGCGATACTTAAGATGTTGGCGGAATAGGCCTTACCATCGCGCGGCATCGCCCGGGCGACATCGGGACGTACCGCCTCAAAGAGAGCGGGATTTCGGATTTCGGTGACAGTGCATTTAATTGTTCGGATTTAGGTGACAGGGATTTCGGTGACAGTGCATTTAATTGACGCGGATTTCGGTGACAGTGCATTTAATTGACGGGCATGCCGAAACGGTGTAACCTGGGATCCATGGCCCGACTTGCTCGTGTCGTCATCCCCGGCCTGCCGCACCATGTCACTCAGCGTGGCAATGGCCGCCAGCGCACCTTCTTCGTCGATGCCGATTACGCGTTCTATCGCGATCTCCTGGCCGATAGCTTGAAGGCCGCGGGCGTCGCCTGCTGGGCCTGGGTGCTGATGCCCAACCATGTTCACCTGATTCTGGAACCCTCCGATGAGGACGGCTTGCGGCGCGCGCTGGCGCCGGTCCATCGGCGCTATGCCGGCATCATCCATGCCAGGCGCAAACGCATCGGCCATTTCTGGCAAGGCCGCTTCGGCTGCGCCGTGATGGACGAGGATCATCTTGCGGCGGCACTGGTCTATGTGATGCTCAATCCGGTGAGGGCACGGCTCGTTGGGCGGGCGCAAGACTGGCGGTGGTCGAGCGCGCGCGCTTATCTAAGAAGCGCTGCGGACGGGCTCACGCAGACGCGGTCGGTCTTGCAACGGTTTCCCGATATGGGTGAGATGCTGAAGCACGAAGCGGATGCGGATGCTTTGCGCAGGCTGAGGGCGGCGGAGACGATCGGGCGACCCCTGGGCGAGCCGGGCTTCCTGCGGCGGATCGAGCGCAAGACCGGGCGAGATCTCATGCCAGGCAAACGCGGGCCTAAGCCGAAGCGGCGCGCTCGCGATTAAGTGCACTGTCACCGAATTCCTGTCACCGAATTCCGAAAAACGCGGGCCTAAGCCGAAGCGGCGCGCTCGCGATTAAGTGCACTGTCACCGAATTCCTACTGTCACCGAATTCCTATCGCGATTAAATGCACTGTCACCGAATTCCTATCGCGATTAAATGCACTGTCACCGAATTCCTTCGATTAAGTGCACTGTCACCGAATTCCCAGTGGCTCAACCGGCAGGTCAGGCTCGGAGCACCCTTGCCCATAGCCGGCATGCCGGAAGCCGCCCGTTCGCCTGCTTTCGCGACCGCCATGGGGCTCTTGAACTACGCGCTCAAGCCCGACGTCCATCATGCCGCCGCCGTCACCCGCGAGGCGTTGCAGGCCAAGGAAGCCGGGTATTTGCGGCGGGTGGGCCGGTGGATCGCCGATAGTTTCTGAAGAGCTACGGGACAGGCCGAGGACCGTTGGGCTGAAGTCCTGACTTACTTCACAAGCCTCTTGCCGTTCACATCGACGAGCGCGCAGGCATGCTGGTGCGAGGTCTCCTTGAAGGCGTCGAACCCTGCGCTCGTCGCAATCGAACAAGGCCATCTCCTCGGCATCGAGATGGCTTTCGGCGCCTCCGGACCAGGACCATGCGCCATTTTTATGAGCAGCAATGGCCTTGGGATTGGCGGATTTGCGGTATTGCTCCAACACTGCTGGCGATCGTCCGCAAGGTCTGCGCGACCCGAAGCTTCAGATTACGCGTCTGCGCGTCGATGCCGTCTTCGCCGGGATGCCCGCAAACCTCGCGGTCGTGCGGTTCGGCGAAGCTGTCCGGCCTGACCACCCGAAAGCCGCTGGTGCGGTAGAAGTTTATCCAGGATCTGAGCCAGCCGTCGATGCTGTCGAGTCTGTTGCAGCCATGGAGCAGCAAAAGAGTGCCGCGACGGCCAGTGCCGGTTGGCTCCCAGCGATCACCTTTTTCATAAGGAAGGTCTGGTCCTTTGGCAGCGGTGCCAAAGGGGATACCTGTCGGCGTTGCCCCGCCGGTCCGCTTGCCATCGATATCGAACAGGACGCATTCCCGCCGGGCCAGGCTCTTATAGGAGGATGTGCGCAAGGCGGCGGTGCAGCTCTTGAGAGCGGTTTTGGTGGCGGTGTTGATTGAGGGCTTGCCAAAGGAGTCGGCCCAATATCCGCCCGGGCCGACGGCAAAGGCGTTATGGCCTTTCAGATGCGGACAAGTATGAATCGCGTAGAACTCCGCTATTGCCGAGATGTGAATGTCGTCATCGAGAGGGGATTCGGCAACGCCTTCTCTCGTCAACATGAGAATAAAAATGATGATACAGAACAGAAACCCAGGCCCTGAGAGGCGTTCACTATACATGTAGTACCCCACCGCCCGTGATACTTTGACGCTTCAGCAAATCGACGCACTATTCACACAGAACGATAGCCGACCTGTGATCCTAAGGCCAATATCTGTGTTAGGTACAACGGCAGCTTTAGAGTTAACAGGCTGACGCACGTCGTCTCCATGATCGATCAGTCTCATTACTCAAACGAGGCGGCCGCGCGATTGCAACGAATGCCTCATACAGATTGTGAGTATATTTTTTTTTCGACGCAGGTCCTGCGCCTATTGCGCGTAAATGTTTTTAATGCAACCATACCGTAACGATAAAGGGCAGTAGGGGCGGCATGCTGTCGGATCATCACGATGCGCTGGTGAACGTTAACATCGCAGATAACCGATACGATACTCTGCAGTTACGTCTTAGCTTACGAAATTCCAAGATAACCGCTTTTTTGGAGAGAATTCGCTTTTACATTGATCAAGTTGGATCAATGGGCGCTCGTAAAATATCTCTACTAATAGTCGCGCTGCTTTTTGGGATTCAGTTGACGCTGAGGGCCGCAGCAGATGACATGGACAATGGTTTGTCAGTGAGCGCTGGTTCAGTTCGGGCGCTAATAGAAAAATCGCGCGACGAAACCGGAAATATCCCGAGAATTGGAAAGCGGATCGGCCTATTCATATTGGATAGGCAGAAAGATGATGATTACTCAGATTTTCTGTTTTTTGAACTGCAGTTACTCGGAAGAGTTGTTGAGTTTGTTTATGTCGCAGATAAACCATACCAGTTATCCGACGATGGATCGGAACTCGTTATCGCTCGCGATTTTGACGAAGGTGAAATTGCATTTCTAGCACAGCACATTCCATTTGCCCGACAGACAATAGAACGCAACAAACGGAATCTCTCTCCGGCTTCGTGCGAATTCTTTTCTGAGGGAGATCCAAATCGACCGGATCGAATACAAACTGCCTATATTTTTGTTGGCCGAGATAATCAGGACGTTAGTGCTTGTCTTCACAAGCAGTTTTTAAAATCCTTTGGGATCATTGATCAACGAGTAAATGGCCTTTCTTTCGCCGACAATTTCCTAACGCAGCTCATTGCTTTGAGGGTCGTGGACCTTTGCAGTGGGGTGAGTCCTATCAAAAGAGAAGATTGCTTGGATAATGAAATAACGAAATTCAAGGTTGGGAGATAGCTATGGCGGACAGAGTGCGCAGCATCAGTGACC
>JAKATG010000040.1:0-28333 GCA_021828105.1 Pseudomonadota bacterium | reverse complement strand
GGGTGAGCTCGTCGAGCCCGCCCGATTTCACATGCCGGCCCAGACTTTCGATCAGCGACATGACATTGCGCCGCACCAGGGGCTCGCCGCCGGTGAGCCTGATCTTGCGCACGCCGCGCGCGATGAACGCCTCGCAAATTCTTTCAAGCTCCTCGATCGAAAGAAGCTCTTTCTTGGGCAGGAAGGTCATGTCTTCCGCCATGCAGTACACACAGCGGAAGTCGCAGCGATCGGTCACCGAAACGCGCAAATAGGTAATGGTGCGGCCGAACGAATCGATCATCGGCGCAGCACCGGCCGCAACAAAGGGCTGGGAGATCAGATTCATATCAGGGCGACCCCGGCAAACCACAAATCAGAATGCAGCCCGGCATAGACTGCCAGGCCGCACCGCTAACATCGCTATGAGGCGGCGTAATTCCAGGACTTGAACGACAGGTTCGCCACCGAGGCAGGCGCATCCGAGATCTTCCGGATGTTCGCCCAAGTCTGCTTGTAGTTCGGCAGGATCAGTTCGTTGACTCCGGCATTGACGACGTTGCCCTGTGCCCCGCTTTCGGCGCCGAAGAGCATGAACGTCTCCTTTCGCCGGGCCGTGGGCTCGGGATAGACCATGGCCTGGGTCGCACCGACGTCGTTGTAGACCTCGACCAGATCGCCCGCCTTGAGCCCCAGATCTTTCATGTCCTCAGGATTGATCTGAATGTAGGGATAGGGGAAGCGGTCCGAGACAAAGTCGTTGTCCCTGTCGAGGAACCAGTTCTGCCAGTTGATGTTGGACCGACCGTTGTTGATGAGAAAAGCATAGCTGTCCCGCTGCGAGGCCTTGCCCGGCGCTTGAAGCCCGCGCCAAGCTCCAGCAAGGAATAACGCCTTTTTGTCATCGCGGCCGTGCCGGTCGAACTTGCCGTCCGCATAGAGACGCTTCGTCCCGATCAGCTTGCCATCCTTGAAGTCGACGACCGGCTCCTGAACGCCGTTTGTGCCCATCGCCCGCAGTCGCTCATAGGTGACGATCTTGCCGGTGTTGGCATAGTAGCCATCCATGAAGGCGTCTTCCTCGGTCTTCCAGTCGAAGCCTTTGAACTGGTCTGCGTACTCATTGCGGCCTTGCTCGCGCAGAACAGCTTCGAGGTGCTGGGCGATGCCGGCAGCGATCAGGCAGTCAGGCTTGGCCGAACCGGGGCCATCCATGTATTTCTCAACCAGCCGCATGCGCCGCTCGCCATTCATGGAAGTCAAATTCATCTCGCCCGATTCTACCGCCGGCAGGATCACATGAGCCGCCTGGCCGATCTGGCTGTGAACGATGTCGATGTTCACCGAGAAGAGACCACCGGCCTCGATCGCTGCAACGATGGCTTCGACCAACTCCTCGCGGGTGGCTCCGGGGCGCGCATCCATCGCTTCCTTCACCATATTGGTGCGGCGGTTGTACTCCCGCTTGAACACACTGGCGTTCAGCGTCGTCTTGTAGTGGTCGTTGGCCCAGACATGGTGCACCTTGCCTTCGCCAGCGATCAGCAACTGATCGATGTAGGGGGCCGGACGACCCACATGGGCATCAGACGGCCGCATGTACCCCTCCTGATGGCCGCCAAGTCGGCACACACCGCCTCCCTCGCGGCCGACATTGCCGGTGGCGAGCGCGATGTTCACAAGCGCCCCGATGGTGCGGTAATTGTCGTTGCCCCAGATGATGCCTTTTTCATAGGCTGTCACGCACTTGCGGCGCGAACCGTCATCCTTTGGTTTGGCGATCCACTCGGCGGCTTTCACAATATCCGCTTCGGAAACACCGCAGATCTTAGCGCCGTCGGCAAGCGACATCTTGCACCCGGCACGCGCGGCTTCGAAGCCACCGAGCGCCGCGGGGTGTGCTTCATCCTGAGGCTGCGCCACGTCGCCCGGGAAGGTCGAGTTGGCGATGAAGTCCTTGTCGATCCAGCCCTGGTCGGTGATGTAAGTGAAGAGCGTGTTGAACAAGGCGAGATCGGTACCGGAAGTAATTTGCAGGTAGAGGACGTTGTCCTTGCCAGCTTCCACCTCGCAGGCATTGACCGTGACCGTCCGCCTTGGATCGACGATGATGACCTTGGCCCCTTTCCGAATGCCCGGAACCATGTGATTGAGGAAGAGATTGGTTTGAGTCTCGAGCGAGTTGGCGCCGATCAGGAAGATCGTATCGGTCAACTCATAGTCCTCGTAGCAGTAGTTAAGTTCGCCAACGCCCATGTCGCGGGTCGAATGGACTTCGGAGTTGTAGGCCGGCCGGTTGTGAATACGGCAATTCTTCACCTTCATCGAACCGAAATAAAGCTTGCCGGTGCCCCAGGTGTTCTCATAGCCCCCGGCCGAACCGCCATGATCGAACATCGAGACGAAGAGATCGTTCTCATTATCCTTGTCGATGACGCGTGCGGTGACTCTTGCCACGAGATCGAGCGCGTCATTCCAACTCGTCGGCTGCCAAGTGCCGTAGCGCCAGATCATTGGCCCTGTGAGACGCTGCTGTTGCGTCCCCGTGATGTCGGAACGACGATTCTCGGCCATGCGGGCGCCACGCACCGAGCCCAACCCACTATTCACCACGCAATCCTTGTCGGGCTTGATGACGAGATGCACGTCCTTCCCGTCCTGCTTGACGATATTGTACATGGACGGCGAGTACCATGCGACCGTATCCGGCTCTTGCTGTTTCGACAGGTCGACGCCGAAGATGTTTTCGCCTGGCGCTGTACCGCCCTGCTTGTTCACGGGCCAAGTGTAGGCGTGATAGCCGCAGCCCACGATGCAGTAATGACAGGTCACGTTGAACTTTTTGGCGTCTGCGGGAATGATGGGCAGACGACCTATATTACTTTTGAATACCATGGCTTCCTCCCTCAGAGCACATTGGACAGACGGCCGTAGAGGAGTTCATCGATGCCTTCCGCATAGATGTCGCCCTTGCCATCGACGCGCAGCATGTATTGCGGCAGGTTCTGTGTCGCCTGGCCCCACACTTCCTGGCCTCCAGCCTCGCAATCGAAGACTGAATAGTGGCCGGGACAATTCATTGTGTGATTTTCGGCGTTATAGTTGAGCGGGAAGCCCTTGTGCGGGCAGATGGTCGAAAAACCGACGACGTCGCCGTCGGGTCCGGCACCACCTTCCACGCGCTTGCCGAGCTTGAGGAGAACACCAGGCGCGTCCTCGTCCGGATAATTCACTTGCAATGCTTCATCCGGTTTGAGTTCAGAAATATTGGCAAGCCGGTTAGACGGGTAGTTTACTCTCGCGCCAGGAACCGCGGCTTTTGCCTTCTCTGGAAAGACAGACGCCGCGGGGACAGCCGCAGCCACCGCAAATGCCCCCGACAGGAATCGACGACGTCCGACTTCCGCAAGCTTGTCACATCGCTTCATGATGACGACCTCCCACTGCACACGAGTTGTGCGATTGTGGGATGCTACGCGTCAGGGACGGCGCGGCCTTTTTGCAGTGCACAAGAACACGACAGCCGCAAAATCAACCCTTTGGCAAAAGCGATGTTCGGAAATCCGAACATGACGCAGTGCCGAAGGTCGGGATTTCCGAACCGTTACTCGTTGTAGCCGGAGATATAGAGCCGTCGCATCTTCTCCCACAGCGTGGTGCGGGAAATGTCGAGGAGCTTCGCCGCCTCGATGATCTGTCCATCGGTCTGCTTGAGCGCGCGCTCGATCTGCCGGCGCTCGGCGGATTCGCGGACCTCGGCCAGAGTGGAGAAGGCGGCCAGCATCGGATGCAAGCCGGATTCGAAGTCGGGAAACATGTCGGCCGGCATGATCCAGTCGCCCATGGCCATGGCGGCGGCGCGTTCCATCCGGTTGCGCAATTCGCGCACATTGCCGGGCCAGGCATGCTCATGCGCCATTTCATGGACCATCGTGCTGATGCCGCGCAGATGGCTCTGCCCGTCGCCCTTGAAACGCTCGAAGAACAGGTCGAGCAGCCAAGGGATGTCTTCCGCGCGCTGCCTGAGCGGCGGAACCTCGATGCGAATGCCATTGATCCGGTAATAAAGATCCCGCCGGAATCTCTCGAGCTCCACGGCCTCTCTCAGATTGGCGTTGGTGGCGCAAATGATGCGGCCGTGGAACTGGACAAGCTGCTCGCCGCCGAGGCGGTGGAATTCGCGCGCCTCGACGAGATGCAGCAGCTTGGCCTGGAGGCCCAAGGGCAGCTCGCAGACCTCGTCGAGAAAGAGAATGCCGCCGCGCGCCCGCTCGGCAAAGCCACGATGAAAACCTTGCCCGCCCGAGCCTTTGCTGCCGAACAGCTCGACGTCCATGCGATCCGAAGGGATGGCGGCGCAGTTCACGGCGATGAACGGCTCTTTCGAACGCGCCGAGGTACCATGCAGGAACCGCGCGCAAACTTCCTTTCCACTGCCGGTTTCCCCCGTGATGAGCAGCGGGCTCGTCAGATTGGCTATCCGCCGGATCGCCGTCTCGACGTCCCGCATGGCGGCCGAGATGCCGAGGGCATCCTCCTTCCGGCCAATCGGATGGCGCTGGATGAGCGACTGCGCGCGCTCGATGAACCCGCTCATCTCAAAAGGCTTGGTCACATAGTCGCCGGCGCCGGCCCGCATCAACGATACCGCCTGATCGATATTGCCGAAGGCGGTCACGAACAGGAAAGGCGGGACGAGGGACGTTGCCGCCAGTTGCCGGTAGAGAGCTTCGCCATTCGTATCCGGCAGGCATATGTCGCAGACGACGAGATCGGGGCTGCTGGCGCGCAAACCGCGGAGCGCCTCGTTGCCGGTCGTCCACCAGTCGACGTGGCAGCCTTCCAGCGACAGGCTCTGGACCAGCGATTCCCCCATGATCGGATCATCCTCGACAAGCCCGATGATGCGGCCTTCAAGCGACATGCTTCAGCTCCTCATCCGCAAACGGCATCACCAGCCTGATGAGGGTGCCGCCATGATCGCTGTCCAATGCATAGACCCTGCCGGCCCGTTCCTGGCAGAGGCGCTTGACCATCCAGAGACCGAGGCCCGATCGGCGGCCGAGCGGGGGCGAGCCGGCGTCCGGGCGCTCCAGATATTCCTTCAGATGACGCGGCAGCCCCGGACCGCTATCTGCAACCTCGAAGAGCGCAGCCTTTCCGTCGGTGCGCGCCATGAGCGAAATCGTCCCGCCTTCGGGACAGGCCTCACACGCGTTCAGCAGGATATTGAGGATGGCATCGCGTATCGGCGCCGCCGGCAATGGCGTGGACGCCGCAACTTCATTGGCCCAGCGGACGTCCAGGCGTTTGCGCTTGATCTCGGGTTCTATCAGCAGCCGCAGATCGTTGATATCGCCGGGCGTGAGGTTGCGGGCGCGACCGTCGTCGCGGTAAACGGCCAATGTCGATCGCACCAGGTCGCGAATGCCCGCCAATCCCTGCTCGAGAAGCCGCGTGGAGGTGGCGCGGACGCCTTCGCGATCGCCATGGCGGCGCAGCGAATCGAGCGCGTTGAACATGCCCCCCAAGGGATTATTGATCTCGTGCGCGAGACCGGAAGCCAGCCGCCCGAGGCTCGCGAGCTTCTCCTCTTCAGCGAGCTTCGCCGTCAGCTCTTCTCTTTCGTTCACGGCGCGCGCCAGCGCATTGTAGCGTGTGAAGAGCCGGCGGAATTCACCGCCATGGGAGCCGACGGCCGTTTCGGGGATGGATTCGAGCGGCCCCTGGGTGCTGCGGTCGAGATGCACGGAAAGGATCCTGACCGGCTGAACCATGCGGCGCACGCCGTAATAGCCAATGGCTGCGAGCACCACGGTGAGAAGCACGTTGGTGAGGACGAGGGTCGCGAAAACCTCGGATCGTTCCTCAAGGAGCGGACGAATGTCGGCAACGGCGTATATGTGGCCTATTTCGCGATCCTGATAGGTCAGGGGCCGTGCGAGATAGGCGGTCGTCAATTGCTCCGCGAGCTCGACTCCCGCACCGGGAAACCAGGACAGCATGTCTTGCCCGAGTGGCCTGTCCGAGGGGAAGCGGACGGGATCGCTCGCCGCGAGAACGCGATTGTTCCCGTTCGTCACCACCGTCCATTCCACATTGAGGCCGCGATAGCGCTCGCGCGAGCGGTCGAGGATGTCGAACACTTCCCAGATGTCTTCGCGAACGACCGAAGGGATGAGGGACGCCGAGAGACCGTCGAGATAGGCCGAGGCGAGTTGCCCGAGATGCCGTTCCTGTGTCTCCGCGAGCCTGGCAAGGACACGATTGGTGAGGACGGCGCTGATGATGACCATCAGCAGCACGACGAACATCGGGACCTTGACCGTGATCGGCCATTGCAGGGGGTTCACGATCGCCCTGAGCTGGCCGCCGGTCATGCTCCGAGACTCCGCACCAGGGTCATTTCTTCCGCGATCGTATCGAAGAGACGCGACTCTTGATTGCTGAAGCCGTCGAGCCGCAGCAGGCGCAAGATGTCGCGGCCTTCCGGATCATACGCCATGTCCACCAGCGCTCGATTGACGGCGACGACGCTGTCCTTCTGCCGCTCGATGCTGGTGCAGGCGATCGGCGGAAAGCCGAGCAGTTCCGATTCGCGAAGGATTTTGGTCCGGCTCGTGAGATCAGGCTCGATGGCGGACATCACTTCCCAGACATAGCCATCGACGCTGCCGCTTTGCGCCAGTCCGGCGGCGACGGCCCGAACGACATTCCGGTGCCCGTAGGTGAAGAAGGTCTGCCGGAAGAACTGCTCCGGCCGCAGCTTCTGGCGGGCGAGCAACGCGGCGGTCACCAGATAGCCCGAATTGCTGTTCGGGTCGGAAAAGGCGTGGAGATCGCCCTTCAATTGCTCGACGGTCGTCACATCCCGGTCCTTGGGAATGATCAGATAGGACCGATAGAGCGGCTTCCCGTTCCACACCGGCACGGCAACGAGCGACAGCCGGTCGCGATACTGCACGAAGGGATAGCCGCAAATCCATGCGGCATGCAGCTGGCCAGACAGGAGCAGGGAGGTGATTTCCTCATAGGTCCGTCTTTGCACGAGCTGGACCGCATAGCCGGTGCTGCGCTCGAGATAGGACTTGAGCTTCGTCAGCAGCTCGAGATCGTTGGTCAGGAAGACGGGCGTCAGACCGAAATTGAGGCTTTGCTCGGCGGCATGCGTTCGTGTCGCCATCGCGCCGATGAGGGCGGCAGGACCGGCCATGAACATACGCCGCGAAAGTCTGGCCTTGTATGCCCTCGTTCGTCTGGCGATGGGGCTCGACGGATAGCGCATGACAAGATGATAGGCCGTGGTGGGCCCGGTTCCAACTCCACCCGAATGCGACAACCCGCTCGTGCCGGATTTTGCATCGCACAACGGCTAGGCTGGTGTTTCCAGCATTCGAAACGCCTTCAAGAAAATAGCCGACAGGCTGTCGGCAAGGCGAGCCGGCGCGGCTGATGAGCGCGTCAGGACAAGGGTCGTTTCACCGAGCTGGGGGAGGTCGGTCTTCGACAGGCGCCTGATCCGATCGGTGAACGCGCTATGCGGCAAGACGCCGACGGCGATGCCGGACGAGATCGCCGCCCGGATGCCGGCGACGCTCTCACAGGTGCAGACGATTTCGTAGTCGACGCCGGCTTTCTGAAGCAGATCGAGACAGCGCTCGCGCCACCAGCAAGCTCTATCGAACAGAGCGACAGGCAAGGGGCGGCGGTTCTCGACCTCATGGAAGGCCGATCCAGCCCAAAGGGCACTCTCGCGACGAACGACGACATCGTCAGCGCTGACGATCTCGGGGGCGTGAAGGGCGATATCCAGTTCGCCCGCCGCAAGCGCACGCGGGAACTCGACGCTGGAGCCGCAGCGCATGAGGACACGCACGCCGGGTTGTTCTTGCGTGAAGCCGGCCAGAATCGAAGGCAGCAGGGTGTCGCTGTATTCTTCGGGCATCCCAAATCGAATCTCGCTCCTGTCGCTTGGGCCGCGCACGGCGATGAGGGCCTGGTGGAGCGTTTCGACGACCTGCCGCGCAAAGGGCAGGAGCTGTTCGCCTTGCGGGGTCAGCGATACGCCGCGCCCGTGACGCGTGAACAGCTGTTGTGCCGCGATTTGCTCGAGCTTTTGGACCTGGAGACTGACGGCGGACTGCGTTCTGAACAACCGGGCGGCACCACCGCTCACGCTGCTGGCTTCGGCGACGGCCAGAAAGCTGCGTAAAAGGTCGCTGTCGAACTGAGGCAAGAACATATCGTTTTTTCTCATATCTAGTATTTATACTATTTGTTTTTCAAATGGGAAGAGGGCTCTTAGGCTGATTGCAATGAATATTGCCCTTCCCGCATTGAACAAGCCGGTGCTCTGGTCGGTGGCTGCAATGGGCGCCGTCGTTCTTGGCCTGACCTGGCCCGAACAGACCTATGCGACGCTGCGCTTCGTGCTGGTCAATTTCTGGGACGTGGCGCCGACGATCGCGATCGGCATCGTCCTTTCCGCCTGGGTCGCCGCGAGCGGAGCCGGCGCCGTGTCGGCGAAGTGGTTTGCCGGCCGGCCGGTCTCGACCATCGTGGTCGCGTCGGCCATCGGCACGGTCACACCGGTTTGCGGCGTCACCGTGCTTCCATTGATGACCGGATTCCTGGCAGCCGGTGTGCCCCTGGCGCCCATCATGGCATTTTGGCTTTCGTCCCCCATTACCGACCCTGCGATGTTCGCCGTCACTTGGGCGGTGCTGGGCCCTGCTTTCGCGATTGGAAAGACGATCGCGGCCTTTGCCCTTGGCCTGTTTGCAGGGGCAGGCACGGCGGCGTTGACCGGGACAAGTGCGGTCGAGCATCCGCTGCGCTCTTCCCGCAGCGCTGAATACTGCTCCTGCCTGCCGGCGCGTTTCTCCTTCCAGATTTGGCGGGAGCCTGCCCGCATGCAGGTCTTCCGTGGCGAGCTCCTGGCAATGACCAGGCTGATCGGCCTCTGTCTCGGTCTCGCCTTCTCCGCAGAACACCTGCTGCGCGACCTGCTGCCGCCGGACCTCCTGGCGACCTATGTCGGCAAAGAGTCGGCCTATGCGATACCGCTCGCCGTCATGGTCGGCGTACCGATGTATCTCGATGGCTATGCGGCGCTGCCTTTGGTTCGCGGATTGCTCGATGCGGGAATGTCGCCCGGCGCAGCGATGGCGTTTCTTGTGTCCGGCGGTGCGGTCAGCATCTGGGGTGTCATGGCCGTCGTGGCGGTGCTGAGGCCGGCGACGATCGCGCTGTTTGTTGTTTTGGCCACGGTCGGTTCACTGGCCATCGGCTATGGTTTTGACGCGGCCTGGGCCTTGCTGCCGTGAGAGATGGTCTGCTCGGATCAATCATGTCGGCGCTCCGGCGCACATTGCATGGTCGGGGCAATCGCCGCAGAAGTCAGCCTCTGTCCAAACTCGAGGATCATCTGCTCGATGATCTCGGCATCACGCGCGAACAGGCTCATGAGATCGACAGAGAGGACGAACGCCGCGCCCGATCGCGCGTGGATGTCACAAAACTGTAATATATGTCGGCATATCTGGACATATGGACAAGATCAGGGTTGTGGATGTTTTGGGCTGTCTCGCGCAGGCGACGCGCCTTGAGGTGTTTCGCCTGCTGGTGGCAGCCGAGCCCGAGGGCCTCGCGGCAGGGGAAATCTCGCAGACGCTCGGCATCCCTCACAACACCTTGTCCAATCACCTGGCGATCTTGACGCGGGCGGAGCTCGCCTGGGGGGAACGAAGAAGCCGCAGCATCATCTATCGCGCCAGTCTCGCGACCCTGAGCCAGGCTTTGACATATCTGGCGAAGGATTGTTGTGGCGGCCATCCCGAAATCTGCGCGCCGTTGATTTCAGGCCTCACCCCGTGTTGTGCGCCGAAGGAGAAGCGTCATGCGTGACCGTCAATTCAACGTGCTGTTTCTGTGCACCGGCAATTCCGCGCGATCGATCATGGGCGAGGTCATTCTGAACCGGGAAGGCATAGGCAAGTTCAAGGCCTACAGCGCGGGCAGCACGCCCAAGGGATTCGTTCATCCCTATACGCTCGATCTTCTCAAGAAGCTCAATCATCCGACGAAAAATCTCCGTTCCAAGGACTGGGACGAGTTCGCGGTGGAGGGAGCTCCGAGTCTGGATTTCGTCTTCACCCTCTGCGACGAGGCGGCCAATGAGGCCTGCCCGGTCTGGCCCGGCCAGCCCATGACGGCGCATTGGGGCATGGAGGATCCAGCGGCGGTCGAAGGCAATGAAGCCGAAAAACGGCTTGCTTTCGCCGAAGCCTATCGCATGTTGCGCAACCGGATCAGCGCCTTCGTCAACCTGCCGATGTCCTCCCTTGACAGGCTGAGCCTGCAGCAGCACCTGATCAGTATTGGCAAGGACAAAGCACCCGTCGATGCGGAAGGCAGTAAATGAACGGATTTGATCTTTCCCGTCGCTTGACGGCCGAAGCTCTCGGCACGGGTCTCCTGGTCGCAACCGTCGTAGGCTCCGGCATCATGGCCGACAAGCTGACGGCGGACACGGCCCTCGCTCTTCTCGGCAATACGCTGCCGACGGGCGCCATCCTGGTGGTGCTGATCACGATCCTGGGGCCGATTTCGGGCGCGCATTTCAATCCCGCCGTCTCGCTCGTCTTCGCCCTGAGACGTGACATCGACTGGAGCACGGCGGCGCTCTATACGATCGTCCAGATCGCCGGCGGCATTGCCGGCACGATCGCGGCGCATCTGATGTTCGGGCTTCCTCTCGTCGAAGCCTCGCTGACCACGCGGACCGGCGGGGCACAATGGTTCGCCGAAGCCGTCGCCGCCTTCGGACTGATCGCCACCATCCTCGGTGGCATCAGGTTCGCCAGCGCGTCGGTGCCGTGGCTCGTCGGCCTCTATATTACCGCCGCTTACTGGTTCACAGCCTCAACCTCTTTCGCCAATCCGGCGGTGGCGATTGCCCGGTCGCTGACCAACACTTTCGCCGGGATTCGTCCGGGCGACTTGCCAGGCTTCATCGTGGCCGAACTGGTCGGCGCCGTCGTCGGTTTCCTGTTGATGGCGTGGCTGCTGCGTCCGGAAAGCGAAGCCGTCCCCTCCGCTCGTAAGGTCCGCCCATGACCGTCACGATCTATCACAATCCCGCCTGCGGCACCTCGCGCAACACTTTGGCGATGATCCGCCAGAGCGGCGAGGAACCGAAGATCATCGAATATCTGAAAGACCCGCCGAGCCGCGAGAAGCTGGTCGAGCTGATCGGCGCGATGGATATCCCTGTGCGCGCATTGCTGCGCGAGAAGGGCACGCCCTATCATGAGCTCGGGCTCGACGATCCGAAATGGACGGATGACGAATTGATCGATTTCATGCTGGCGCATCCGATCCTCATCAACCGTCCGATCGTCGTCACCGAAAAAGGTGTCAGGCTCTGCCGGCCGTCGGAAGCCGTACTCGACATCCTGCCCAATCCCGCCATCGGCCGCTTCGTCAAGGAAGATGGCGAAGTGGTCGAGCCGCGCTGATTGAGCTCCTCAGATCTGTGCGGCGATCCGGCCGATCTCGGCAATGACGGCGTTGCGTTCATCCGCCGGTATGGCCGGGATCTCGCAATAGGCCGTGACGATGAGCGGCGACCGGTCGGGCGGCCACAGGACGGCGATGTCATTGGCGTTTCCGTATTTGTCGCCATTGGTGCCGGTCTTGTCGCCGACGAGCCAGGTCTTGGGGACGCCGGCGCGCAGGCGGCTGTCGCCCGTCTTGGTGGCGATCAGCCATGCCGCCAGTTGCGAACGCGAGGGACCCGAGAGGAAATCGGTGAAAAGGAGCTTGCGCAGATTCTCCAGCATCGCGTTGGCCGTCGTCGTGTCGCGAACATCGTCCGGCCCGTCATGATAGTTGAGCTCGGTCTCGATGCGATCGAGACGCGACACATCATCGCCAAGCTTGCGGAAAAATTCGGTCAGCCCCGCAGGACCCCCGAAGCTGGCGAGGATCAGATTTCCGGCCGTGTTGTCGCTGCGGGTCACGGTCGCTTCGCAAAGCTCCGCCATGGTCATGCCGGGCTCGCCGACATGCGCCTGCGTGACGGATGACGCCGGCAGGATGTCCTTCTTCGCGAAGGTGATGCGCCGGTCGAGCTTCTCTTCTCCTTTATCGACGCGAGAGAGGACGAGGGCCGCGGCCAGTGCCTTGAAGGTGCTGCACATCAGGATGCGCTCATGGGCGCGGTGCTCGACACGCTTGCCGCTCGCCAGATCGAGAATGCTGACGCAGAGGCGGCCGGCATGCCGGCCTTCGAGGGCCGCGAGCTTCGCCGCGGCATCTTGCGAGGTTTCAGCCTGTGCGCCCGCGCCGAATGCGGCAAGCGCCGGGATCGTGGATAAACTGCCGGCAAGGGCTTGCCGACGGGACAACATTATCGTCATTCCTGCCTTCCATTTCAGAATGGGTGTCGGAGAAAAGCGATGTCATCGACCCCTATCGTTGGGTCAGCGGCATCTCTCGGAAGTGAACTATGAAGATAAGCGTTGCCCTAGACAAACGATCAATTCTCGGTTCAGACATGAGCTAAACTTGGTCTTGACCGACAATGGAAATCTCACAGCTCCCGCTCAACGCCCTGCGCGCCTTCGAGGCCTCGGCGCGGCATTTGAGCTTCACCCGCGCCGGCCTCGAGCTCCGCGTCACGCAGACGGCCATCAGCCATCAGGTGAACGCGCTCGAAGCGGCCCTCGGCGTGACCTTGTTCAAGCGCTTGGCGCGCGGCATCACGCTCACCGATGAGGGACAGGCCTTGCTGCCGGTGCTCACGGACGCCTTCCGCCGGATGAGCGCCAGTTTGAGCCAGTTCGAGGAAGGCAATTTCCGCGAAATACTGACCGTCGGCGTGGTCGGCACTTTCGCGATCGGCTGGCTCATGCCGCGCCTCGCCGCGTTCAAGGCGCAGCACCCGCATGTGGATCTGCGCCTCAAGACGAACAACAACCGTTCCGACGTCCTGCTTGACGGGCTCGATTTCTTCATCCGCTTCGGCGACGGCGCCTGGCAGGGAATGGACGCCCTGCATCTGATGGCAGCACCCTTGTCTCCCGTATGCGCGCCGACGCTGCGCGAGCGCCTGCGCAAGCCCGCGGATCTTGCCCATGTCGAGCTGTTGCGATCCTACCGGATCGATGAATGGCCGCTGTGGTTCAAGGCGGCAGGGATAGCACCGCCCAATCTGCGCGGCTGGATGTTCGATTCGTCATTGACGCTGGTGGAGGCGGCGGCGCGGGGCGTGGGCGTGGCCCTCGTACCGGTCGCCATGTTCGTTTCCGACATCGCGGCCGGAAGGATCGTCCAACCTTTCGCGATCACCGCCGATATCGGCAGCTATTGGCTGACACGGCTGAAATCACGCGCCGAGACCCAGGCCATGAAGGCTTTCCGCCAGTGGCTCCAGGCCCAAATCTAGCGAAGCGACCAACGGATCAAGGCGGCGACGAGCAGAATATTCGCAAGCGACATGCCTGCGAGCACGGCAAAGGCCAGCGCTGCGCCCCCGGCATCGATCAGGACAGTGCCGAGGATCGGCGCCGCGGCCATGGCAAGCAGGATCGGCAGGCCGAGACGGCCCATGAGGATGGCATAATTGCCGGGTCCGAACAGAGCCAGCGGAACAGTGCCGCGCACGATGGAGCTGATGCCATTGCCCGCGCCATAGGCGATGAGGGCCAGGGCGATGATCGGGAATTCCAGCCACAGCAGGGTGATGCCCAGCGCCAGGAGAACGACGCCGACGAGCATCGTCCATACGGGATGAAACCGCCGGCCCGCGAGCAGTTCGACCACTCGGGCGGCGACCTGCGAGGGGCCGACCAGCGCGCCGAGCGCCACCGCCATGCCAAGGCCCAGGCCCCGCTCCTGCAGCAGGACCAGGAGATGCATGGCGACGAGCGAGAGGATAGCAGCGCCGACGGTGAGGATGGTGCCGAGCAGCCAGAAGGCCACGGTCTGCCTGTCCGCCGGAAGCTCGCGAGAGGCTGCTTCGGATGAATTCGCGATCCCCGCCAGCGACGGCACCGACTTCGGCATCAGGAACCAATAGGCGGGAAGCCCGATGCTCAGATGCGCCGCGGCATAGGCGAAACAGGTCGACCGCCAGCCGGCCTTCTCCAGGAGAAACGCCGAGATCGGCCAGCAGATGGTGCTGGCAAAACCGCCGAAGAGCGTCACGGCGGTGATCATGCGGCGTGCCGACTGACCATATTGCCGGCCCAAGGTCGCGAAGGCCGGATCATAAAGTCCCGTGCCCATGCCGAGGCCTATCAGGAGCCAGGCGATGAGATATATCCACGGTGTGGTGGCGAGGCCGACGGCAATCAGTCCGCCGGCGAGCAGGACCGAGCTGGTCGCAAGCACCGGCCGGCCGCCATGTTGTTGAATGGTGCGGCCCACCTTGGGCGATACGATGCCCGCCGCCAGCAAAGCGAGGGACAGGCCTGAGACGACCAAGGCCGGCGGCCAGCCGGTATCGGCCGTGATGGCGGGAGCGAGAACGCCCAGCAGATAGAATGACGAACCCCAGGCGAGGATTTGAAAGACGCCGAGGGTGCATATGACAAGGGCTGGTCGCGGTTCGGGTCGAGTCACGCTCACATCGCCTTGAGGTGCCGGCCCAGCGCGCGCGCCTTCTCGGCCTCTTCCTTTCTTTCGCTGTAGCGATCGGTCAGATAGTCAAAGACACCCCGCGTCAGCAAGGTGAACTTCACGAGCTCTTCCATGACATCCACCACGCGATCGTAATAGGGGGAAGGCTTCATTCGCCCGCTGTCGTCGAATTGTTCATAGGCCTTGGCGACGGAAGACTGGTTGGGGATGGTGATCATGCGCATCCACCGGCCGAGCACGCGCAACTGGTTCACCGCATTGAAGGACTGCGATCCGCCGCTCACCTGCATCACGGCCAGTGTCTTGCCCTGGGTCGGACGGACCGCGCCCACGGACAAGGGGATCCAGTCGATCTGCGCCTTCATGATGCCGGTCATGGAACCATGGCGCTCCGGCGAGCACCAGACCTGGCCCTCGGACCATTGGGTGAGGCTGCGAAGCTCGCGCACCTTCGGATGATCGGCCGGCGCATCATCGGGCAGCGGCAGGCCCGAGGGATCGAATATCCGGGTCTCGGCGCCGAAGCTATCGAGCAAGCGGGCTGCTTCCTCTGTCAGGAACCGGCTGTAGGAGCGGGCGCGCAACGATCCATAGAGAAGCAGGATGCGGGGACGCGAGCCCGTCGCTTCGCGTTCGAGCTTTTGAGCGTCGGGCTTGATGAAAACGTCATGGACGATGTTGGGCAGGCTCGTGTCGATCAGCATGGGAGTCTCGGGCGTGGGATGAAATGGAGGGTGATGAGCGACAAGGCAGCGAGCGCCGCCATGGCGCTGAAAGCGAAAGCGGGTCCGGCATTCGCGATCAGAAGAGCGAAGACGAAAGGCGCGCAGGATTTCACCGCGACGCTGATCGCCGATATGCGGCCGAGGCGCGCGCCATAGCCCGTGCGGCCAAAGAGGACGAGGGGGATCGTGCCTCTGACGATCGAGGACAGGCCCTGGCTCAGGCCGAAGAGGATGGCGAAGACGACGGCGCCGACAACGCCGACGCCTGATGCCAGCAAGGCGGCGAGCGCGACCACGAGAAAGACGGAGGAGATCGCGCCCGTCGTCAAAGGATGGAGGTTCCCGCCGAAGACCATGTCGAGGAAACGGATCGCTACTTGCGACGGGCCCATGAGCACGCCGACGCCCACCGCGACCGCTGCCGTGAAGCCTGCCTGCTGAAGCGCCGACACCCAGTGGATGTTGAAGGACGAATAGACGAAGCCGGTCAGGCAGAAATAGGCGATGAGCCATAGCATGGCGCGAAAACCCTGGGCCGGTTCGAGGACCGGATCGTCGGCTTTCGGGTCTTCCCGCCTTGCCGTCTCATCGGCGGCGGGTGGCCGCGCCTTGCCGAGCACGACGAGGTGAAGGGGAAGACAGAGGCCGAGATGGATGAGCGCGAAGATCAGGTAGACGGAGCGCCAGTCCATCTGCTCGTTGAGATAATGGGTGAGCGGCCAGAAGAAGGTCGAGGCGAATCCGCCGAGAAGCGTCATCTGGGTGATGGCGCGCCGCGCCGCCTTGCTGCCGGCGACCTGGGAGAGGCCGGCGAAGGCCGCGTCATAGAGGACGAGAACCGAGGTGACCTCGACGATGATGAGAGCGAGCGCGAAGGTGACGAGATTCTGGGACAAGGAGAGAAGGACGAGGGCTGCGGCTGAGGCGACCGATCCGAGCGCCATCACCAGTCGGGCGCCGCGCTCGTCGATGAAGCGACCGGCCCAGGGGCCGGCGAGCCCGCCCATCAGCAGAGCGAGCGACAGGCAGCCGAAGGACCATGAGGACGGCCAGCCGAAGTCGCGGCTGATCTGCGGCTCGAGAACGGCGAAAGCGTAATAGAGCGTGCCATAGCCCAGAATCTGAGTGATGCCGAGGCCGATGACGGTGACGGCGAGGGACCAGCGATCGCCAGACGCGGCGCGATGAGGCGCGGGAACCGAGTCATCGACCATGGTTCAGCAGCAGGCGCTCTTCGATTTTTCGCCGCAGCAGGCCGTCACCTGCGCCTCGGCCGGTCTTGCGCAGCAGGGCTCCTGCGCTTCCGGCGCAGCACCTTCGCAGCACAGGCCGCCCGGAGCCACATCCTCCAGCGTTGCATTGCAGACACCGGTTTCGGGCAGGACGAGGCGCACGTCATTGGCTGCCGCTTCATCGCCCGCGAGATGGGCGGCGATCGAGCGCACCTGCTCATAGCCGGTCAGCAGCAGGAAGGTCGGCGCCCGGCCATAGCTCTTGATGCCGGCGACGAAGAATTGCGGCTCGGTGTGGCTGAGCTCGCGCCAGCCATGCGGCGGCACCGTTCCGCAGGAATGAAGATTGGGATCGATCAGAGGACCGAGCGTGCGGCTGCTTTCGACGACCGGATCGAGATCGAGCTGGATTTCGCGCGCGAAGGCGAAGTCCGGACGCTGGCCGGTCGCCGCGACGATGCGGTCGAAGGGACCGATGGTGCGCTTGCCCTCAGGCGTCAGGCCGTCGACCAGGACGCCATTGCCGTTCATCCGCAGCCGCTGCGCGGCAAAGGTCATTTCGATTGCCAGCCGCTTCTCCTCGACGAGGCCGCGCAGCCTTTCGCCGAGCGCGCCGCGGGCAGGAAGCTGATCTGCCGCACCGCCGCCGAAGATCTTGGCGAGCGAGTTGCCGCGCACCGCCCAGGTCATGGTGGTCGCGGGTTCCTCTTCGGCGACATTGGCGAGATCGATGAGCGCATTGGCGGCGGAATGGCCGCTGCCGAGGACGAGGGTGCGGAGGCCCGCATAGTTCTCGCGGGCGGCGCCCGAAATATCGGGAATGCCATAGGCGATCCGGTCGGCGAATTCCGCCTCGCCCTCGATCGGCCAGCCATGGGCGCCCAAGGGATTGGGAGTCTGCCAGGTGCCCGACGTGTCGATGACGGCGCGGGCGAGAACCTCGCTCACATTGCCGGCCGCATCGCGGATCGTGAGGGCGAAGGGCCGGGCGTCACGCTCGCGCGTGGTCATGCGGTCGAGGCCCTGGCGCGAAATGTGGATCACGCTGGTATTGGTTTCGATGAAGGGGGCGAGCTCCGGCGTCGCCGCCAGGGGCTCGAGATAGTCTTGGACCAGGTCACGCCCGAGCGGCAGCCGGTTCAAGGGCGGCGACATCCAGCCATTGCGCTCGAGGAGGGCCACAGCCGCCTCGTCCATACATTGCTCCCACACCGAGAACAGCCGCACATGGCCCCAATCGCGCAAGTTTGCGGCGACGACCGGAGCCTTCTCGAACAGGCGGAACCGTTCGCCGCGCGCGCTCAGATGGGCCGCGGCGGCAAGACCAATGGGGCCGGCGCCGATGATGGCGATGGGGAGAGGCTGGCTCATGGCGACATCAATCTCCAAATTTCTAGAAACTTCGAAGTACAAAGGCAAAAAAAAACTAGGCGGCGGTGGGCCGGCAGGATTTCTCCTTTTCCTCGAAGCAGCATTCCTCGGTGAGGAAGCCGACGAGCGCCTGCATGACCGGATAGTTCGCCCGGCAGATGAGCGTCGTCGATTGCCGCTCCTGGGTGACGAGGTCGACCTGCATCAGCTTCTGCAAGTGATGCGAGAGCGTCGAGGCGGCGACGCCGAGCCGCGCCTGCAATTGCCCGACCGGCAGGCCGCTTTCCCCCACGCGCACGAGGGTGCGGTAGATGGTGAGGCGGGTCGGATTGCCCAAAGCCTCGAGCTGGGTGGCGGCGTCGTCGAGTTTCATGGCTGCAGATGTAACGCCTCTTGGACAGGCAGTCAATCGATGTTTCTAGTATTATCGAAATAGCGATCAGAACATCACGCCAGGGACGACCAGCCATGGAGGCCCATATAGAGGCCGACCAGGATCATCAGGAGGCTGGAGAGATAGGGCGCGCGCTGGGCCATCGTCGCAAACCATGTCCATCGCCGCGAGGCATGGCCGACGCTCAGCGCGGCGGCGGCGCCGACCGCGACGAGGGTGATGGCGAGGCCGATCGAGAAGCAGAGGACCAGCACGCTGCCGAGCGCGAAGGCCTTCAGCTGCAGGCATAGCAGCAGGACGGTTATCGCCGCCGGGCAAGGGATGAGGCCGCCGGTCAAGCCGAACATCACGATCTGGCCGGTCGTCACGGTGCTGTTGGAGAACCTGCGCTCGATATCCTGGGCATGCGCCAGCTCATGCGCGCTTTCCCCGGTGATGTTCTGGAGCGCCTCTTCCTCATTGTGGCCATGCGCGTGATGGTGATCATGCGGATGCCCGTGGTGATGGTCATGGCGATGACGGTCATGCGCCTGGTCTTTCCAGATGCGCCACATCATCCAGAGGGCGATGCCGACGATCACGACGGCGGAGGCCATCTGGAAATAGGGTTCGACGGCCTCGGCATCCAATCCTTGCCAGACATACATGCCGGCAAGGGCAATTCCCCAGACGACAATCGTATGGGAGACGGTGGCGGCGAGGCCAAGCAGGACGGACTGACCGACAGTGCCCCTGATGGCGACGATGAAGGCGGCCATCATCGTCTTCGAATGGCCCGGCTCCAGGCCGTGCAGGACGCCGAGCAGTATGGCGCTCGGTATGAACAGCCAGGCATGCGCCGAGCTTTGCTGGAGGAGTTCGGCGAATGACGGCATCACGGCTCACAGATATTTAGCGATCGCCTTGAACTCGTCGATCGACTTGCGGCGCTCCCGGGGGAGGGGGCCGACGGTCTCCTCCAGGCAATGATCGAGGTGATCCTCGATCAGGGTCTTCTTCGCTTGCCGGATCGCGCTCTCGACCGCCGAAAGCTGTTGCGCGAGCTCGAGGCAGGGGCGTGCCTCTTCCATCATCTCCACGATGCTGCGCAGGTGACCTTCGGCGCGCTTGAGGCGCTTGATGATCGCCGGGTGGGATCGGTGTACGGCCTTCTCGCTCATTGATTATATCCTATCCTCCCCCATAGGATATAGCATGAAGGGGCGGAATGCAATCAGCCCGCCCGATATTGCGGGGACCTAGTTTGCCGAGCCCAGTTTGGCGTTCATCTGGTCGATCTCGGCCTGCTGGCCGACCATGATCGTGTTGCAGAGGTTCTTGATCTCGATGTCCGTCAAGGACGCTTCCCGGCACATGAGAATGGCACCCGAATGATGCGGGATCATGGAGAGGAGGAACTGCCGGTCCGATATACCCCATTGGTTGCGGATCGCGAACCAGGCGAGCGTCAGCAGGAGCACGCTCAAACCGATGATCGCGAGGTTGAGCCCACGTCTTTTGTACATGGCGCTCATGAGCAGGAGCTCGATCACGATCATCGGCGCGGTCATCAAGGCCGCCATATAGGCCTGATTCCAGTTCGCGCGCGCATCTTCAAGCTTGTCGACCATGGCGTACATCAGGACGTACATGGCGATGAAGGAGAGGACCAACATCGCGACGAGACGCAGATAGGGATGACCGTGGTGCTTGGCATGCTGGTGGTCGTGGGTCATGGATCAATTCCTGGCGGAAAACAGAGAATGATGGGATCGGCCCCACGCTCGCGCGTGAGGCCGGTGACCGGCGAGCAGCTAGTGATGCGCGCCTTCCCATTTCTTGAATTCGTCGATTTCCTTTTGCTGGGCGTCGATGATCTTCTGTGCCATCTTCTTCAGCGCCGGGTCCCTGCCGTATTTGAGCTCCACCTCCGCCATGTCGATGGCGCCCTGGTGATGCGGGATCATCATCATGACGAAATCCTTGTCGGGATCGCCGGTGGATTTCATCGCCATCATGTCTTCCATCATCTTCTTGTGGGCCATCTCCATTTCATTCCGATAGCCGGTGTCCTGGGCGGTGACGGCGCTTGCGCCGACAATGAGACAGGAGATGGCGATCAGCTTCATGAGCTTGAGGGTCATGACAAGACTCCTTGAGATTGCACGCCTGAGCGGCAATGTGATTTCTGGGATTAGGTTCCGAAAAGGTCGATCGAGAGCTAGCTGCGCGGCGGCCGTCGCAAAGGCTCGGGATCGGTGCCTTGCGCCCGTTCAGGCGCGGGCAGGGAGGTGGCGGAAATAAGCGGGCTCGGCTCGCCGCCGCGTTCAGGGAGTGCAAATAGGACAGGCGGGCAGACGAAGCAGCACTGTTCGCCCGCGATCGATTTGTCTTGTCCGGAACAGGGCTCGAGATCGATGCTCATGGCGAGGCCGGCGGCATGACTGGCCGTCAGCGAGGTCCAGGAAAGCGGCACGGCAAGGAAAAGGAGCAGAATGGCCAATCCCAATACTCGCAAAAATGCGCCAAATCGCTCTGTCATGGTGCGCGCAGTTTGAAGCTCATCCGCCATGATCGTCAAGGTCGCGCAAGCGACGAAAATTGCACTTGTCCGCGCCGTCCGGAATTGCCAAGGTCGGATCGACAGGAACAACATGTCCAAGCGTAGCATGCGTTCAGTTCACATCTTCGTGGCCGTGGCAGTGCTCGCCATGGTTCTGGCGATCGTCTCGCCGTTTTCAGCCGTGACGCAGGTGGTTGGATCGATGGCGGAAGGCCCTGTCGCCGCTTCCCCGTCGCATACCATGGATTGCGAGATGTGTCCCAAGGCCGACATGGCCTTGGCGGCTTGTACGCAAGTGAGTTGCCAGATGATGGCAAGTGAAGTGGACTATATTCACGTCTTCGTGACCGAGCCAGTCCGCTACATCCTCGGCACAGCAAGGCATCCAGCCGAGTGGCATACGGCGCCGCCGGTCTCTCCCGGGTAAGCTTGGCCGGATACATATCCGCCACGGGGCGGAGCCGAGCGGCCGCCAGCTTCACGACCGGCAGCTCATCCCTCTTTCAATCGGCTTTTCAAGGAGACGTCAGCATGACTGACTTCACTCCCGCAATCACGACGCGTCGCGACATGCTGCGCTTTTGTCTGTCCATCCCCCTCTTCGGCATTCCCACCAGCGTTGTCGCAGAACCGCTTTCGATGCGATTCGAGTTTCTCAAAGAGAACGGCAACTCGAACTGTTCGCAGGCATTCCTCGACTCGATTCCGTCGCTCTCGGATAACGCCCGCCTCCAGGGCTCATGCTGTGGCCCGATGGACCTGCATCGCTATCGCGAGCAGATCGCGGGCCTCAAGACTCATGCGGCCATCGCCGAGATTCCACCCGATCCCTATGACATCGAAGCGGGACTCGCGAAGCGCCTTCTCGGGGCCTATGGCATCGCGCTCAAGCCCAAGCAGCAGGAGGCCTATGATCAGGCGATGACCATCGCATCGGAGAAGGGACCGTGCTGCTGCCAGTGCTGGCGCTGGCATGTCTATGGGGGTCTCGGCAAGCTGCTCGTCCGCGACCATGGTTTCGATGGCCCGAAGCTCGCCAGGGTGTGGGACCTGTCCGACGGTTGCGGCGGCAAAGATCACATTCACTGAAATCTTCAGGAGTTCTCCTCATGCCATTCAAGTTTTTGATCGCAGCCGCTGTCGCCTGCGCAAGCATTGTCGGGACCGCTAGAGCGGAAACGCTCGCCGAGCTTGCACAGCACACGCACTATCATGGCATCGCCTTTGTCCGCTCAGGCTCGGCGATATTGCTGCTGGCCTCGCATCACGGCGTCTATGCCGTGGACAAGGATGGAACGGCGATTAGGGTTTCGCCGGTCCAGGATTTCATGGGCTTCTCGCCGGACCCCCTCCAGGCGATGAGCTATTATGCCAGCGGACATCCGGCCGCCGGCGGTAATTCGGGCTTTCTGCGATCCATCGATGGCGGCGCCAACTGGAAGCAGCTTTCCCCGGGCGTCGACGGTCCGGTCGACTTCCACCAGATGGATGTGAGCCTCGTCGATCCACGGACGATCTATGGCGCCTATGGACAGATCCAGGTCAGCCGCGACGGGGGCGCGACCTGGGCGATCGCCGGCAATCCGCCGGCCGATCTCATCGCGCTCGCGGCGTCATCCGCAAAGACCGGGCATCTCTATGCGGCGACCCGCAGCGGACTTCACAAGTCGGAAGATTCGGGCGCGTCCTGGGTGCCGCTGGCCTTCGACGGTGCGGTGGTGAGCACGGTCAAAGCCGGTCCAGGCAAGTCCGTCTTTGCCTTCGTGCTCGGCAAGGGCCTGATGAAAACCGTCGAGGATAGCGCCGGCGAATGGGAGGTGCTCTCGAACGATTTTGGCGAAGCCATCCCGCTTCATCTGGCGATCGACGGCACAAACGAGCAGCACCTCGCTTTGACGACCCAGACGAATGACGTTCTTGAAAGCCATGACGGCGGAAAATCGTGGCGGCCCTTCGGCAAAGCTGCGGATTGATGCGTCTATGCGCGCTGACAATGGCCACCCTCGTCATGGGGTTCGTCGCCCTTGGCTTGACTGCCGTGGGCAAGGTGGTTGACGAAAAAGGGATCGCCCTCGGGCGGTCCCTCTATTCCATCCATTGCGCCCGCTGCCACGGCCGGAATCTCGAAGGCCAACCCGACTGGCAGACACGTTTGCCGAGTGGCCGGCTTCCGGCGCCGCCGCATGATGCGTCCGGCCATACATGGCATCACCCGGACCATGTCCTGGTCGGCATCACCAAGAACGGGCTCAAGCCCTATGCGGGAGAGGACTATGAAAGCGATATGCCGGCCTTTGCCAAGGTGGTGAGCGATGCCGAGATCGCGGCGATCATCGCCTTCATCAAGAGCACATGGCCGGAGCGCGAGCGGGAGTATCAAGAGCGCATCACGGCTCAGAGCAATCCTTGAAATTTGCAGGCGTCCGGGCTCTCATTTTTCAGGATTTACCCTGAATCTTCCCTGTATTTGCGGAGCCGCGAGCGATCGGCTCAGAGCCTTGTCTACCCGCCAGTGACGCTCATATGGCGCGACAGCGCCGGCTTGTTGTGGCGCCGGTCGATGATGAAGTCATGACCCTTGGGCTTGCGCGAGATCGCTTCGTCGATCGCCGCATCGAGAAGCTCGTTGCCTTCCGAGGCGCGTAAAGGTGCGCGGAGGTCGGCGGCGTCTTCCTGGCCGAGGCACATGAAGAGCGTGCCGGTGCAAGTGAGGCGCACGCGGTTGCAGCTCTCGCAGAAATTATGGGTGAGGGGCGTGATGAAGCCCAGACGTCCGCCCGTCTCCTTGACCTGCATATAGCGGGCAGGGCCGCCGGTCTTGTAGGGGATGTCTTCCAGCGTGAACTGGTCCATGAGACCGGCACGCAGCACCGACAGCGGCAGATATTGCTCAGTGCGGTCGCCGTCGATGTCGCCCAAGGGCATGGTCTCGATGAGCGTCAGGTCCATGCTCTCGCCATGCGCCCAGCGGATCATCTCTGGGATCTCGTCGTCATTGACGCCCTTGAGCGCCACCGCATTGATCTTGATGGCAAGCCCGGCCTTCTGGGCGGCGGCGATGCCTTCTTTCACCTTCTTAAGGTCGCCCCAGCGGGTGATGGTGCGGAACTTCTGCTCGTCCAGCGTGTCGACCGAGACATTGATGCGCCGCACCCCATGGTCATGGAGCTGTGCCGCAAAGCGGGCGAGTTGGCTGCCATTGGTGGTGAGGGTGAGCTCGTCGAGCCCGCCCGATTTCACATGCCGGCCCAGACTTTCGATCAGCGACATGACATTGCGCCGCACCAGGGGCTCGCCGCCGGTGAGCCTGATCTTGCGCACGCCGCGCGCGATGAAGGCCTCCGAGACCCGCTCGAGTTCCTCGAGCGTCAGGAGGTCCTTCTTGGGCAGGAAGGTCATGTCTTCCGCCATGCAGTAGACGCAACGGAAGTCGCAGCGGTCCGTCACCGAGACCCGCAAATAGGTCACATGTCGGCCGAAGGGGTCGACCAGGGCGGGGCCAGCGGAAATGGGGCGCGATATCGGAGTATTCATAACGCTCCAGATGTCGGACTTTGAGGGCCGAACGTCAAGCCCGGCTAGAAAATGCCGGCCATGATGCCGGCGCCGGCCGCGGCCATGGCGCCCCCGGCAACCCGGCTGGCCTTGGCGCTCCAGGCGCCCGCCAGACGGTCGGCGCCGAGGCCGAGCGCCAAGCCTGCCGCATGGAGGAGGGCGGTGGCCAGCACGAAGCCCGCCCCATAGGCGAAGCCCTGGGCATCGACCGGCATTTCGGTGCCATGGGCATGGCCATGGAAAATGCCGAAGAAACCGACCAGCGCCATGGCGAGGCCGGTCGGAAGCTGGCGGCCGAGGGCGATGACGAAGCCCAGCACCAGGATCGACCCTGAAATGCCCAATTCGACGAAGGGCATGCCGTAGCCGCTGGCGCCGGCCACGCCGCCCAGGATCATCATGGTGACGAAAGAGAGGGGAACCAGCCACAAGGCCCGGCCGCCGAGGCGCGCCGCCAGGAGGCCGACCGCCACCATGGCGAGGACGTGATCGAGCCCGCCGACCGGATGCATGAAGCCATGGACGAAACCGCTCGTGTCGCCGACACCCGTATGGGCAAAAGCGGCGGTGGGAAGGGTCGCGAAAGCAAGGCTCGACAAAACGAGGCGCGGCAGTCTCATCATTTTTCTCTCTTTTTTGCGTGTCCGGACGGGAACCGGCAATCTACGCCAGTTTGCCGGGGGCGCAAGGCGACAATCGCGACGTCACGGCCATAAATCCGACCTTGTCAGCGGCGAAACTCTGTCTGCGCTTTGCAGCTTTACCTACAGGTCACCGAAGCCATAAGATTGCGTATAAGGCATTGGCCGCGAATCGAGGTTCCATGCCCAAGCGAGGTGTGCTGGCCTTTCTCTGCCTGCTGTTCGGTCTCACTTTGGCAAGTGCTTCCGACCGTGCTCCGCTCGTTGCCCAGACGGGCGAGGTCGACATGACCCTCGTCCTCGCCATCGACTGTTCCTTCAGCGTCGATGCCAACGAGTTCCGCCTGCAGATGCAGGGCCTGGGCCAGGCCTTCATGCATCCCGAAGTCAAGGAAGCGATCGCCAAGGGGCCGAACGGCCGCATCGCCGTCGTCGCCATGCAATGGTCGGACGAAGCCAATCAGATGGTGATCGTGCCCTGGACGATCATCGCCACCGACAAGGATGCCGACCGCCTGGGAGCGGCGCTCATGGAAATTCCGCGCCGCCTCGCCGAAGGCGGCACCTCGATCTCGATGGCGATCGAATATGCCGCGAGCCTGTTCAACGACGCGCCCGCCTCGCCGCGCCGGGTAATCGACATATCCTCGGACGGGCGCAACAATATCGGCCCGCCGGTGGCGCTGTCGCGCAACAAGGTGGTGAAGATGGGCATCACCATCAATGCGCTGACCATCCTCAACGAATGGCCGACGCTCGACAAATATTTCGAGGAGAATGTCGTCGGCGGCCAGGGCAATTTCGTCATCCCGGCGGACGACTATTCCGCCTATGCCGAGGCGATCTATAAGAAGCTCCTGCGCGAAATAACCGGGCCCGGAATCTCCTGATGCGTTTCATACCCTCTGACGACGTCCATCGCATCTGCGTTTGGACGAAGCTCTGCGATGCGCTTTTTAAGGCGCATCAGGGGCCTGAGCCCAAGGTTGACCGTTCCGAGCTCCATGCCGAGCGGAGGGGCGAGCGCGAGACCTATTTCAACCTGCCCGCCTGGCAACCCGGCATCGCCATGGGCACCAAGGTCGTCACCGTATTTCCCGGCAATCGGGAGTTGCCGTCGGTGCAGGCGCTCTATCCGCTGTTCGACGGCAGGAACGGCGAGCCGCTGGCCGTCCTCGACGGGACGGCACTCACCTACCGCAAGACGGCGGCCGATTCCGCTTTGGGGTCGCGGCTCCTGTCGAAGCCCGATTCCCGCAGCCTGGTCATGGTCGGGGCCGGGGCGCTTTCGCCCTATCTCATCGATGCGCATCGGGCTCTGAGGCCCACGATCGATCGGGTCCTGATCTGGAACCGCGACCGCGCCAAGGCCGAGAAACTGGCCGCGAGGCTCAAGGCCGAGGTCGCCGATGATCTGGAGACGGCGGTGCGGGAAGCCGACATCGTGAGCTGCGCCACCGCGGCGACGTCTCCCGTGGTCAAGGGGGCCTGGCTCAAGCCCGGCGCCCATCTCGACCTCGTCGGCGCCTTCACGCCCGAGATGCGCGAGGCCGACGATGAGGCGGTGAAGCGAGCCCGCCTCTTTGTCGACAGCCGCTGGTTCGCCATCGATCAGCCTGGTGATCTGGCTGACCCCTTGCGGCGCGGCATCATTCGACGCCAAGATATCGAAGCCGATCTATTCGAGCTCTGCCGCGATGGGTATGACGTGAACCGCAAACCTGAGGACATCACGCTCTACAAGAATGGCGGCGGCGCTCATCTCGATCTCTTCACCGCCTTGTTCGTCTGGCAAAATCTGAGCTGAGAAAAAGAAAATGGATGTGAAAGTCTTCAGCGATCCGCGCAAGCCCGCTTATCTCAATTTCGACGCCGGCAGCAAGCCGCTGAAGGATCCGATCAGGCCCGAGACGCTCGCCCGCGTCAGGGCCTATCGCCATGGCCGCATCAAGCAGAAGCTCATCGAGCATGATTGCGCGGCGTTGCTCGTCTACGACCCGCTCAATATCCGCTATGCGACCGACTGCTCCGACATGCAGATCTGGACCATGCATAATGCCTCGCGCTATGCGCTGATCTGCGCCGATGGCCCGACGATCTGCTTCGAATATGCGCAGGCCATGCATCTGGCCGAAGGCCTGCCCATGGTGGACGAGGTGCGCCCGTGCATCGGCTGGTTCTATTTCTCGAGCGGCCCCAATCTCGAGGCAAGCGCCAGGAAGTGGGCGGACGAGATCGCAGGCCTCGTGCGCCAGCATGGCGGCGGCAATATGCGGCTTGCCGTCGACAAGATGGAGCCTCTGGGCGTCGATCTCTTGCGCGAGCGCGGCATCACCCTGGTCGAGGGCCAGGAGCTGACCGAAACGGCGCGCATGATCAAGTCGCCGGACGAGCTCGAGATGATGGACTGGACGATCAAGGTCACCGAGGCCGGCATGTGGCGTATGCGCGAGAATTCGATTGCCGGCAAGTCCGAGAACGAGATCTGGGCCGAGCTCCATTACGAGAACATCCGCAATGGCGGCGAATGGATCGAGACGCGGCTCCTGGCCATCGGCGAGCGCACCTTCCCCTGGTTCAAGGAGTGCTCCGCCCATGTCGGCAAGGAAGGTGACATGCTCTCCTTCGACACCGATCTCATCGGCCCTTACGGCTATTGCGCCGACCTCTCGCGCTCCTGGACCATCGGTCTCGTCAAGCCGAAGCCGACCCAGAAGGAGATCTATGCCTTCGCGCTCGAGCAGATCATGCACAACTGGTCGATCATCAAGCCCGGCATGAGCTTCCGCGAGTTCAACGAGAAGTCGCTGCGCATCCCTGAGGAATATCACGAGAACCGCTATGGCGTGGCGCTGCATGGCGTCGGCCTGTGTGATGAATATCCTTCAGTCCCGACGCATGTCGATATGGACCGGGGCAAGGGCTATGACGGCGTGTTCGAGCCCGGCATGTGCCTGTGCGTCGAAAGCTGCACCGGCTCGAAGCGCTCGGGCGAGACGGTGAAGCTCGAGATCCAGGTCGTCGTCACCGACACGGGGACGAAGCGGCTCGACAATTTCCCCTTCGAGGACTGGGTGTGACAGGTGAACCTGTTTGACGCTTGATCGGCTCTTCGAGGCTCACTAGGGCCTGTTTACAATCAGGGGATTCCCAAATCAGCAGAAAATTGATTCAAGGCTGAAAAATGGAGATCAGCCTTGAATCGATTAATGTTGAGCGACACCCAATGGGTGCGGATCGCGCCGCAG